>NZ_JBXHAR010000049.1:0-221 GCF_056895195.1 Dyadobacter sp. HNCC25DJ185 | reverse complement strand
GCGCGGGCACTTTCGCAGTTACCAACCGTTTGAGATACAAAATAGCTTGTTGAACCAGCCGATGCGGTAGAAGGAGTTGGCGCACTTCCCAATGGTGATCCGCCGGTTGAGGCACTGTACCATTTCAATGCAGTGCCAGTAGCTGTTAAAGGCGTTGCAGCGTCGCCGACAGTGTAACTTTTATTGGAGACAGTTGGAGCAGCAGGTGGTGTACATGCACT
>NZ_JBXHAR010000048.1:0-233 GCF_056895195.1 Dyadobacter sp. HNCC25DJ185 | reverse complement strand
ACGTTCCGTCAGGACCTACTGGACAATGGTACAGGTACAGGGAAATACGGTTTCAGTTTTGCGCTTCCTGTGGGTCTTCAGGACGCACAGGCCCATCAGTTGAGTATCCGCATCAAGGGTACAAGCATATTGTTGGGCGGTTCGCCCAAATCCCTGACGTGTGCCAAGCCCGTAGCCTACCAGGGCAGTTTCGACGGTGCGGCATGTACTTCGATCAAGGGCTGGGTGTGGGA
>NZ_JBXHAR010000047.1:0-238 GCF_056895195.1 Dyadobacter sp. HNCC25DJ185 | reverse complement strand
GATCGCCCTATCAAGTCCGGCACTACACCAAAGCCAAAGTCCAAAAGAACTACCACGTGGTCATCGGCGAAGACTGGCACTTTTATAGCGTCCCATTCCGCTACATCGGCAAAGAGGTCCGCATTGCTTACTGCGAAGACACAGTCGAGATCTATTCTGACAATCAACGGATTGCACTGCATAGCAGGAATTATAAAAGCCATGGGCATACCACTATTGCCGAACACATGCCTGATTC
>NZ_JBXHAR010000046.1:0-238 GCF_056895195.1 Dyadobacter sp. HNCC25DJ185 | reverse complement strand
AATCGCCCTATCAAGTCCGGCACTATACAAAAGCAAAAGTCCAAAAGAATTACCACGTGGTCATCGGCGAAGACTGGCACTTTTATAGCGTCCCGTTCCGCTACATTGGCAAAGAGGTCCGCATTGCTTACTGCGAAGACACAGTCGAGATCTATTTTGACAATCAACGGATTGCGCTACATAGCCGGAACTATAAAAGCCACGGGCATACCACCATTGCTGAACACATGCCTGATTC
>NZ_JBXHAR010000045.1:0-242 GCF_056895195.1 Dyadobacter sp. HNCC25DJ185 | reverse complement strand
GGAGAATAACGGATTCGAACCGTTGACCCCCTGCGTGCAAGGCAGGTGCTCTAGCCAGCTGAGCTAATCCCCCAAAATTTTCTATACAAAAATCAAGAACATTTTCTCGATCAACTTGTGTAATCCGTGGGCCTGCGTGGACTCGAACCACGGACCTCGACATTATCAGTGTCGCGCTCTAACCACCTGAGCTACAAGCCCTAAAATATATATGATAAAGATAAAACCAAAAGCAGAATCTC
>NZ_JBXHAR010000044.1:0-247 GCF_056895195.1 Dyadobacter sp. HNCC25DJ185 | reverse complement strand
AAACGGGGCAACAATCATTACTTCGCAGCTGCCGGTTGACAACTGGTACAACTTCATTGACGAACCAACGCTTGCCGATGCAATCATGGACAGATTGGCAGCTTCTGCTCACCGAATAGCCCTAACTGGAAAGTCTTTGAGGAAGAAGAAAAATCATTAAGTTTAATAAATTATCACTCTCACTTAGTGTTAAAACAGCCGGTTCTAACTGGCGTACTTTGCGCCGGAATAAATGGGGTCATTTACA
>NZ_JBXHAR010000043.1:0-261 GCF_056895195.1 Dyadobacter sp. HNCC25DJ185 | reverse complement strand
GATTAAAATAGAGCTAAGGAACTTGTTTGGCAGCGTCGATCGAGTATCTGGCGGCTAGTTTAAACGAAACGAAAAAAAATATTAAAAATGTGCGCCCCGCCGAAGATCGCGAAAGTAAAAATTTTATCGTAAACGTGAACAAATAAGCCCGGAATAGGCCCGGGCTACAAAGGAAGTATTTGGGAACGAAAAAGAAAAAGGTTGCCTCACCTAAGGAGCTGTACCCACCCTTTCATGGTGGTTGGGGTGCTTTGTTTTTTA
>NZ_JBXHAR010000042.1:0-288 GCF_056895195.1 Dyadobacter sp. HNCC25DJ185 | reverse complement strand
TGATTGGCATCCCCGACCATGTCCATATTGTTATCCAGGATGTTTTTCACAGCGGTGTAACTGAATTTATAGCCTGTCAAAGCCCTCTTACAGGCATTCTCCATCCGGAGGGCACCGTAGGCTTTTATCAGCCTCAGAAGGCCCAGACAAGATGAATAGGACTGGTAAATGATCATTTTGCTGTCCATTACTTTTTTGAAAAGCTCATAAGTACAAGGTCCGTTTTCAGCGGCTTTTCTCAGATAGTATTCCGGGTCCCAGCCCTGCTGTCTGGATATTGCCTTGTGA
>NZ_JBXHAR010000041.1:0-320 GCF_056895195.1 Dyadobacter sp. HNCC25DJ185 | reverse complement strand
GCAAGTTTAGCGTTTGGCAGGGCTTCCACATAGCCATATCCGCTGAAAGGAAGCACAGCAACAAAGACAGGGCATCCTATCAATTCGCCCGTTGAAACGTCAACATAAGAAAGCTGGTCGCCCGCAAAGTCCACTTGGAGCATCTTGGCAGGATAGTGCTCAAAATGCATGGCAGCATTGCCCATTTTTATATGGTCTTTTAAAAGCTCACAGAACCTGGAATACTGAAGCCCCGAGGGATATTCCCTGATATATTCTTCCCATAGCAGTAAACGGGTGACACCGGTTCTTCTCAACTCGTGAGTAAAATACTCCAACAG
>NZ_JBXHAR010000040.1:0-322 GCF_056895195.1 Dyadobacter sp. HNCC25DJ185 | reverse complement strand
GGTGGATTTTGCGGGTGACCAGCTTTCTTATGTTGACGCTTCAACCGGCGAATTGATAGGTTGCCCTGTCTTTGTTGCTGTGCTGCCTTTCAGCGGATATGGCTATGTGGAAGCTCTGCCAAATGCTAAGCTCGTCCATGTGGTCAACGCCCTCAACAATGCGCTTGATTACTTTGGAGGCGTACCCTTGGCTGTCAAGTCGGATAATATGAAGCAGTGGGTATCTCGAAGCTGCCGGTATGAACCGGTCTTTACCGATATGCTCGAACAGTGGGCAGACCATAACCATATCGCTTTGTATGCTGCCCGTCCTTACAAACCT
>NZ_JBXHAR010000039.1:0-334 GCF_056895195.1 Dyadobacter sp. HNCC25DJ185 | reverse complement strand
AGAAGCTCCTCTTAAATTGGCATGTTCAGGGATACGGTACTCTTTATGATTGGCATCCCCGACCATGTCCATATTGTTATCCAGGATGTTTTTCACGGCGGTGTAACTGAACTTATAGCCCGTCAAAGCCCTCTTACAGGCATTCTCCATCCGGAGGGCGCCGTAGGCTTTTATCAGCCTTAGAAGGCCCAGACAAGAAGAATAGGACTGGTCAATGATCATTTTGCTGTCCATTACTTTTTTGAAAAGCTCATAAGTACAAGGCCCGTTTTCAGCGGCTTTTCTCAGATAGTATTCCGGGTCCCAGCCCTGCTGTCTGGATATTGCCTTGTGG
>NZ_JBXHAR010000038.1:0-381 GCF_056895195.1 Dyadobacter sp. HNCC25DJ185 | reverse complement strand
AAAGTACCCCACTATTGAAGTAGGTACTTATCAATTATTCTGGAGTAAAGTACTCCGTTTTGATGATAATTAAAGTTTGTGAAGACTGACATTCCGTCGGATCGCCGAAGCGACACAAACTACGCCACTTATTCCGGAGCAAAGTATACCACTAAGCAGAGTTTACATGCCGCTTGCCCTAAGTTTGGTTTAGGATTACCTAAACCTCCTTGGAATGGCCAATAAACTTCTTAGTATGCATAAAATCAGGCAGATACTTCTTTTCCTTGAACGGGGCGCTTCCCAGCGTACCATTGAAAAAGAAGTCAAGATCTCTAGGAAAACCATTGCCGCCTATCTGCTCAAATTCCAGCAGACGGGATATGAATTTAAGGCCTTACT
>NZ_JBXHAR010000037.1:0-493 GCF_056895195.1 Dyadobacter sp. HNCC25DJ185 | reverse complement strand
CCCTTCCCGTTCATGAGCTTGTGGAAGTACATTCCCTGATAGCAATGATCACGCAGGCCGAAGTGGAATACCGGGAACATTCCCGGACACAGAAGTACCTGAAGGCCAGCAAACTCCGCTATCATGCCCTTCCGGAAGACATTCTGTGCACACCAGAAAGAGGGGTTACAAGGGAGCAAGTGCTTAGGCTATCGGACGGGATGTTTATCGAAAAGGGAGAAAATATCCTCATAACTGGTGCCACTGGTTGTGGTAAAAGCTTCCTGGCCTGCGCATTAGGCCGCAGTGCGTGTCTTCTTGGTCTAAGAACACAATACTTCAGCATGAACAAATTCCTGGACGCCCTGGCGCAGGCCCGGCTCGACGGCACCTATCTGAAATGGATCAGGGCCATATCAGCGAACAAGCTCCTTATACTCGATGACTTCGGTTTAAAGCAGCTAACAAATGACGCCAGGATTGCGCTCCTCGATATCCTTGAAGACAGATATGG
>NZ_JBXHAR010000036.1:0-499 GCF_056895195.1 Dyadobacter sp. HNCC25DJ185 | reverse complement strand
TTTGTTAGTATGTGTTAAATCCAAACTTGTAACATCGCCTCAATCGTACCGTAGTGGAATTGAAATACAAGGTCTGGATAAATAGCCAGCAATTCAGAGTAGGCCTCAATCGTACCGTAGTGGAATTGAAATAATCTAGTGTTTGTATTGGCCGGTATTGCGTGATATGCCTCAATCGTACCGTAGTGGAATTGAAATCCTCTTAACCAGGATTACGGTGACAACCGATGTGGTGGCCTCAATCGTACCGTAGTGGAATTGAAATCTGGTAACCAGAAGAGGAGAGTAAAGCAGCTCCTTTGCCTCAATCGTACCGTAGTGGAATTGAAATATGACCTGCTCGATTTGAATCTGGGATACTCCGCCGGCCTCAATCGTACCGTAGTGGAATTGAAATGAAAGTCCCGTGACGGTGTCAATTACCTTGATGGTAGCCTCAATCGTACCGTAGTGGAATTGAAATCATACCAGTATTTGGTGAAGTAATCGACCGCTTTGC
>NZ_JBXHAR010000035.1:0-712 GCF_056895195.1 Dyadobacter sp. HNCC25DJ185 | reverse complement strand
CTACGAAATCAAACTGACCGCCTATTTTGATATCCAAAATGGGGAAGGCGCCGCCAACGCTCAGAACACCGTATTCTTTACCATCGGAAATGTTAACTCTACGGGTCAACCTGTGGTCCTCGAAGCACCACGTATTGAAAGCCCGCCACCAAATATTGGCAATAATACCACCCGTAACACTTATATCATCAACTACACTTTCCCTTCAACGGGCGAGTACAGGATCTCCTTTGAAGAGGATAACCGCAACAACAACATCCTCAACATAGGCCCCCCGCCCACTCAGAATCTGAACTTTTACGTCAGCACCATCCTGGAAATCAATGCCAGCTTTGGCCTTAACCAAACGCCCGTCCTGCTGAATGCGCCCATTGACCTGGCTGCGGTGGGTCAGCGGTACATCCATAACCCCAATGCCTTTGACGCAGACGGCGACAGCCTCGCCTACCGGTTGTTTATCCCCCAAAGGAGTGGCGTCAATGGCGCTGGTATCAATTTACAATATGTTGACCCCAACCAGATCGGCGCACCCGGTCGCACAGAAGCAGGCGCCTCTCCGGCCACTTTCAGCCTCGACCGCATCACTGGCGACCTGGTATGGGACGCACCCGTCACTAAGGGTTATTACAATGTCGCTTTTATCGTCGAAGAATGGCGCGATGGCGTGCTCATAGGGCAGATCGTCCGTGATATGCAGATCATCGTCGACGAT
>NZ_JBXHAR010000034.1:0-712 GCF_056895195.1 Dyadobacter sp. HNCC25DJ185 | reverse complement strand
TTACGAAATCAAACTGACCGCTTATTTTGATATCCAAAATGGTCGGGACGCGGCTATCGCACAAAATGATGTCACTTTTACAATCGGGAATGTCAATTCCAGTGGGGAGCCTGTAATTTTAAAAGCTCCGCGTGTTGAAAGAAATCCCCCCGATATCGGCAACAATACCACCCGTAATACCTACATTATCAACTATACTTTCCCGTCAGCCGCCGCGTATCGAATCTCCTTTGAAGAGGATAACCGCAACAACAATATCCTAAACATCGGGCCTCCACCGACCCAGCTCCTGAACTTTTACGTCAGCACCATCCTGGAAATCAATGCCAGCTTTGGACCTAATCAAACGCCCGTCTTGCTGAATGCGCCCATTGACCTGGCTGCGGTGGGACAGCGGTACATCCATAACCCCAATGCCTTTGACGCAGACGGCGACAGCCTCGCCTACCGGTTGTTTATCCCGCAAAGGAGTGGCGTCAATGGCGCAGGTATCAATTTACAATATGTTGACCCCAACCAGATCGGCGCACCCGGCCGCACAGAAGCAGGCGCCTCTCCGGCCACTTTCAGCCTCGACCGCATCACTGGCGACCTGGTATGGGACGCACCCGTCACTAAGGGTTATTACAATGTCGCTTTTATTGTCGAAGAATGGCGCGATGGCGTGCTCATAGGGCAGATCGTCCGCGATATGCAGATCATCGTCGAAGAC
>NZ_JBXHAR010000033.1:0-837 GCF_056895195.1 Dyadobacter sp. HNCC25DJ185 | reverse complement strand
CAGGAGCACCAGCTCAGTGTGCGTATCAAGGGGACCAATACGATACTGACCGGCTCTCCCCGTGCGATGACTTGTGCATCCCTGTCCCTTTATGGAGGTAGCTTGGAAACAGCCGATTGCAGCTTGATCAAAGGGTGGGCCTGGGACCAGAATTATCCTGCCCGAGCTTTGGTGATCGAACTTGTTGAAGGCAGCACAGTGCTCGCCACGGATACCGCCGACATTTACCGCGCCGACTTGAAGGCCGCTGGCACAGGCACCGGGAATTATGGTTTTAGTTTTGTTTACCCCAATGCATTGAAAGATGGCCAGGCACATTCATTGAGTGTACGTGTGAAAGGGACTGATGTGGTATTGAACGGCTCGCCCAATACAGTGACCTGCGCAGTACCTTCTTCCTATGCAGGCAGTTTTGAGTATGCGGACTGCAACCAGATCAAGGGGTATGCCTGGGATAAAAATTATCCTGAAAAAACGATGACTGTTGAATTTCTCGATGGGAGCACGGTATTTGCGACAGCTGTTGCCAATATTTACCGAGATGAAATCAAGACCGCTACCAATACAGGGAACTATGGTTTCAGTATTGTAACACCAACTGCGCTGAAAGACGGTCAGGCACATTCACTGAGTATCCGGATCAAGGGGACGAGTTTTTTCCTGGTCAATTCTCCCCGTACAATAACTTGTGCTAAGCTCCCTGACTATGCTGGGACCTTTGAAAGTGTTGACTGCAGCGTGGTTCAAGGGTGGGCCTGGGACAAGAATTACCCTGAAAAAGAGCTGTCGCTGGAACTATTGGAAGGCACTACGGTGAAGGCCAACATTGTAGCCAAC
>NZ_JBXHAR010000032.1:0-896 GCF_056895195.1 Dyadobacter sp. HNCC25DJ185 | reverse complement strand
CAATACCGGTTAGTCTTGGCACCGCAGCATTTGCCTCAATCGTACCGTAGTGGAATTGAAATCTAAAAGAGACCGCCTTGACATGGATTTGCTGCTACAGCCTCAATCGTACCGTAGTGGAATTGAAATATTAAAATGAAGGGTTTTGACATTTGGTCGTTGATTTGCCTCAATCGTACCGTAGTGGAATTGAAATCATCCATATCCAGGAGGGTGACAAGTTTAAATCAGAGCCTCAATCGTACCGTAGTGGAATTGAAATAGTACTTTGACACCATAATCTGAAAAACTGAGAGCCGGCCTCAATCGTACCGTAGTGGAATTGAAATAGAAGCCGCCGAAGATAGTCCAGTCATCACGATAACGCCTCAATCGTACCGTAGTGGAATTGAAATGAGTGAAAGCGATCAATCCGCAAGAAACTTTGATCAGCCTCAATCGTACCGTAGTGGAATTGAAATTGAGATAGATTTAACCAACGAACCAAAAGCGTACGCAGCCTCAATCGTACCGTAGTGGAATTGAAATTAGAACCCGCCCACGAATTGCCACTGCTCGCCGACCGGCCTCAATCGTACCGTAGTGGAATTGAAATATCAGATCCTGATATCGTTCAAACAAATTGTAATTGCCTCAATCGTACCGTAGTGGAATTGAAATGTGAAAAAGTTGACAAACCTGACCCCACCAGTCCCGGCCTCAATCGTACCGTAGTGGAATTGAAATAAATATTCGATGTCTTTGCGGACGCGGGTCCATTCCTGCCTCAATCGTACCGTAGTGGAATTGAAATTTCAGTAACCGCCTGAGCCTCGGATCCGGCCGCATGAGCCTCAATCGTACCGTAGTGGAATTGAAATAGGAACCAAAACTCCTTTTCCGTTGGCAAGGCGGAG
>NZ_JBXHAR010000031.1:0-1423 GCF_056895195.1 Dyadobacter sp. HNCC25DJ185 | reverse complement strand
TTTTTCTGAAAGTCTTCTCGCTCTGATTCCCCGTAGCAATCCTGGGATAGCAAATCATCCAAGCCATCTCTTTTAGAGAAAAATTTTTTCTACGTGCTCTATGGCAACAGCTGTGGGTGCTTAGCGTCTGCTATCAGTTTTGTTTACGGGGTATAGTCCACCAAAAAAAGGCTCGACCTTTCTTTACTTGGACGCTAATGTTTTTAACTTCTTGACGCGGTTTTCAAGCCTTAATATCTCAGCTTTCCTTCTTTCGATCAGGATTTCCTGCCTGAGGACAGGTTCTTTATAAGGTAACATGTCCCGAAGGATATGGTATGATGCTGTCAGTATTTGGTGTGCGATGGCCATGGCCGCCTTTTTCTTTCCCCTTCGTTGAGAGAGCTTGTGGTATTTGAAGGATAGATAGGTATTGGCCGTATGGCTTGCCGCCCAGGATGCTTCGATCAGGGTGGTTTTCAAATACGTATTTCCGTGGGTGACCCTTGCCGATCGGACCTTGCCTGCGCTTTCGTTGTTGCCCGGGCATACCCCTGCCCAGGAGGCCAGGTGCTTGTCTGAAACAAACTGGGACATTTCCGTGCCGATCTCCGAGATGATGCCCACAGCGGATTGCCTGGACACGCCCGGGATCGTTTGCAGCAGTTCCAATTGGGCGTGCTTGCCTTCCAGGCAGAATTCGATTTGCACATCCAGCTGGCCGATCAGCTTATCGAGTGCCGACATGGTTTCTTTGATCAAACCAATCATAAAGCGGTGCCGGGCTGAAAAGCGGCCATAAAGCGCCTGTGCCAAAGCCTGTTTTTTGCCTACCAACGAACCCTTGGCCTGGTTGGACAATACGACCGGGTCGGTGACGCCTTCCAGTAGCAGGCTTATAATGCCCTGGCCCGTTTTAGAAAAAATGTCACTGACCACGCTGCCGAGCTTGATGTTGGCATCCTCCAAAATATTCTGTAAACGGTTCTTTTCCTTGCTGCGCTCATTGACCAGCTTCCTGCGATGCCGCAGCAATGTCCTCAGCTCGCGCACCCAGCCCTGGGGAACAAAAC
Organism: Dyadobacter sp. HNCC25DJ185; assembly: GCF_056895195.1. Taxonomy (NCBI): domain Bacteria; kingdom Pseudomonadati; phylum Bacteroidota; class Cytophagia; order Cytophagales; family Spirosomataceae; genus Dyadobacter; species Dyadobacter sp. HNCC25DJ185. Next base: position 371 of record NZ_JBXHAR010000031.1, on the reverse strand, counting down.
TGTCTTTGAGCAGCCCGCTCAACAAGAGCTTGGCGATCCATTCGGAATCCTTTTTATCGGTCTTATGCCCGGGCACGTTCTTAATGTGACGGGCATTGACCAGGATGATCTCGAATTGGTCTTCCAAAACATAATACACCGGCCGCCAATAAACGCCCGTGCTTTCCATGGCAATATGAGTAACATGGTGTGATTCAAGCCATTTACAGAGTTCTTCAAGATCCCTGGTGAAAGTGGCAAAGGTGCGGGTCTCTTCCTTGATACCGGTCCCTTTGATTGTGGCAACTACTGTATCTTTGTGTACGTCCAGGCCACAGCCTCGCGCAATGAGCTGGGGGAATTCTACTACTGCCATGTCGTTTCTTAGTTTG
>NZ_JBXHAR010000029.1:0-2011 GCF_056895195.1 Dyadobacter sp. HNCC25DJ185 | reverse complement strand
CTCAACTAGGGAAATACTTTCATCTTGACGGCAATCGGACCGCCGACGCGGCAGCTCCAAGAACAGTATAAAAATCATATCAGCTAAAAATCATATCAGCGATTATAAGGACTGGGACCAACGTGAGCATGCAGCAGACTGGCTTTTATATCCGCAAAATGTTGGGCCGTACCTAAGCATCGATGAAACCTCGCTCTCCAATGGCGAGCTGTACACGATTGTGACCAATAAGGGAGCCAAAGGGCGTAAAGGGTCATTGGTAACCATGGTGAAAGGTACGCAAGCCAGCTCGGTCATCGAGATTTTGAGAAAAATTCCAAAGCGCATTGGTGGCAAAGTAAGAGAAGTCACCCTTGATATGGCTGCCAACATGGGAATGATAGTTAGCCGATGTTTCCCAAAGGCGTCAAAGGTTATCGACCGCTTCCATGTTCAGAAACTAGCCTTTGATGCGGTTCAAGAAATCAGGATACAACATCGCTGGCAGGCTTTGGATCAAGAAAATCAAGCTATTGAAGCAGCAAGGCAGGCGGGTGTGCCGCATGAACCTAAAATTCTTGCCAATGGTGACACGTTAAAACAATTACTGGTAAGAAGCCGGTATCTACTCTTCAAGCCAGAAGGTAAATGGACTGCTTCGCAGATTCAGCGTTCCAGGCTGCTTTTCGAGCGGTATCCGCTTATTGAGCAAGCTTACAAGCTCGCAACAGAGCTGGGAACAATCTTTCGCGCGTGTAAATCAAAAGAGCAGGCATTCAAAAAACTAGCATTGTGGTACAATGCAGTCGAGGATTGTGGCTTGGACTCCTTTAAAACCATGGCTAGATCTATTCAGACCCACTATCTGGACATCCTAAACTTTTTCAACAAAGGAGTACCAATGCTTCTGCAGAGTCATTCAACGCGAAAATCAAGGCATTTAGATCATCATCCAGAGGCGTGAGGGATATTCCATTCTTCCTATTTAGGCTCTCGAAACTTTATGCGTAAGTTCCCCCAGATTTTATGCTTGATCCGAATTTTGCTGTGAATTTCCTTCGGCTCTGTTTCATTTTCTTATCGGTTTAATGTCAAGTTACTAAACTTAACCGATGGCCTCAATTTTGGGGAGTATTGCATCTTCAGCCCTTACCGGAATCACCCTACCAGGTTTGGCACTGAACCAAAGCCAAAGTCCAAAAGAACTATCATTTGGTCATTGGTGAAGACTGGCACTTTTACAGCGCCCCGTTCCGCTATATCGGCGAGGTCAGGATCCCTTCTTGCGAAGACATGGTAGAGATCTATATGATAACCAGCGGATTGCCTGCACAACAGGAGCTACCGCAGCCATGGATTCACTACCGCGTAGCGGCCGCTTTGAAAGAACATATGCCACAAGCCCATCGTGTGGTGCCCAAACAACAAGGCTGGGATCCGGAATATTATCTGAGAAAAGCCAGTGAAAACGGCCCATGCAACTGCGAGCTCTTCAAAAAAGTCAGGCAGAGCAAACTGATCATCGATCAATCATATACGTCTTGTCTGGGTCTGCTCGATTGATCAAATTCCATGGGGCCATCCGGGTGGAAACTGCCCGTAAGCCTGCATTGACTTCCAATGGAGCGACTATTTAGATAGAACAACTGCCTTAGTCTGCGCTTTGTGTCCCTCCAAAAGTAACTGGAAAATATACACGCCATCGGCTTGATCGTTTAGATCAAGCACTTGTCGATACCTTCCGCCCGTCCCAGAAATTGTTTGCTTCCAAACCACACGGCCAAGAACATTAATAACAGACAATGTAGCTTTTTGCTGATGATCAGCTCCGAAGTCCGCGGTTAACTTTCCTGTGGTTGGGTTGGGCGCTACAACCAAACTCCAGCCTGACTTGTCTTCTGGTTCCCCAATCAAAGCCTCAACATTTTCCGAAAAAGCCACTCGAGCTGGTGAGGCGCAGGTCAATGTCCTTGGAGAGTTTGCCAAAATAAAGACATTATCTTTTATCCTGACACTGAGCTGGTGCTCCTGC
>NZ_JBXHAR010000028.1:0-2012 GCF_056895195.1 Dyadobacter sp. HNCC25DJ185 | reverse complement strand
GCCCGGAACGACAGGCCGCTCATGGACCCACTGCCCGATATATGCGTCGAGGCCGGAACACTCATCAACCAGCAGGTCAAGGCCACGGACAAAAACGGCGACAAGCTCACCCTTACTTCCACAGGCGGCGTATACCAAAGTACTTTGGTATCACCAGCCCTGGCTACATTCAATGTCGCCCAGCAAGGCTCGCAGGGAACGGTCCTGGGACAGTTCATCTGGCAGACGTCCTGTAACCACATCCGCCAGGAACCTTACGATGTACTCTTCAAAGTAGAGGATGCCCCGGGGCCTGGAGTCCAAAACCCCTCCCTGTTCAGGAAACTCGTCGATATGACCACCCTCAGCATCCGTGTATATGGCCCGCAGCCACTCGGGCTCAGGGCAGTGGCCGCTACTGACCCTGCTGGCGTAGCCTACAGGCTCACCTGGGATGCCTATAAATGCCAGGTCGCTGGCGCAAAAATCGTCGTATACAGAAAAGAAGGGTGTACAGATATAACCATTGATGTATGCGATACAGGACTGCCCGCAGGGTCTGGCTATGAGGAAGTCGGCAGGGTCAATGTAGACCAGACCACTTACCTGGACAATAACAATGGCGCCGGCCTGCGCCCTGGTGTTTCATATAGCTACCGCCTGGTCGTCGAATTCCCCAGACCAGGCACCAACATCAATGAGCCGGGGAGCCTGATCGGGGGAGGAGAAAGTTTGGCCTCCGAAGAGTTTTGTTTGAAGTTGCCCATGCTCATGCCCGTTATTACAAATGTGACTGTCGATTCCACAGACAATGCAAAAGGGGTCATCACAGTACGCTGGACAAAACCCGCAGCACCCTCAGGCCTGCCCGCACAATACCGCCTCTTCAGGGCAGTAGGACAGAATGGTACCGCATTCACACAGATCGCAACCATCAACACCAACCTGGAAGCGGGCGTTGCCGATACCTTCTTTGTAGACCGCAACCTCAACACATTGGTCTACCCATATAACTATAAGCTCGAATACTGGTACACACAAGGAGGCCAGCTTCTCAAACTCGACGAGACCAAAACAGCAAGCAGCGTCAGGCTCGAACAGGGAGCTGCCCAGCCAGGGAGCGTCAGGGTCAACTGGTCGGCTTTGGTCCCATGGGACAATACCAACCGCACTCACAGGGTATACAGGGAGGACAAAACAAAACCCGGGACTTTCAACCGCATTGCCGAGGTCACTGTCCAGGGGCCACAGACTTTTACTTTTACCGATGACGGTACCGACAGGTATGCTGCCGACGGCACGCTCAACATCACCATCGTAGATGATTCAACCTATTGCTACAAGGTCGAAACCGTGGGTTCCTATAACAACAGCCAGATCAGGCCTGCCGTGCTCTATAATTTCTCACAGATACTCTGCGTCTCGTCTTCAGACACTACAAAGCCATGCCCGCCTGTGCTTACTTTGGACCCCTTGAACTGTGATTCACTACGTGCGCACCCCGATGCATTCTGCGACCTGCTTGGGTTTACCAACCACCTCTCCTGGAATTACCCCCAGTCGGTAGGAGGAAAAGATTGTGACCCCAATGTATCGGCATATAAAATATATTATGCCCGGTATGAAGATGACACACCAGGCCTGATTGCCACTGTCACCATACCACCAGCACCCCTGGCAACCACCTATGACCATCAGGGCCTTACCTCTTTTGCAGGATGTTACTATGTAACGGCTGTCAACCGCTTCGGGGCCGAAAGCGCCCCCAGCAACACCGTATGCAAGGACAACTGCCCGATGTACGTGCTGCCCAATGTATTTACCCCAAACGGGGATTTGAAAAACGACGTATTCCAGCCCTACGAATGCCCCGCTTTTGTACAGTCGCTCGAATTCAAAGCTTTCAACCGCTGGGGGGCCCAGGTATTCTCTACCAAAGATGTCAACATCAATTGGAACGGAAAAACGAATGGCGGCAAAGAGCTCGCGGCAGGCCAGTACTATTACGAGCTGACCATCTATTTTGAATCATC
>NZ_JBXHAR010000027.1:0-2240 GCF_056895195.1 Dyadobacter sp. HNCC25DJ185 | reverse complement strand
GTATCCGGCCTATCAACTACATATTTGTTAGTTGGTGAACCTTGTTAAAGTGTTGCGGATACAGGTCAGTGATGTTTTTATGATTGATTGTGGAGATGTTTAGTAGAGTGTTTTTTAGCCAATTGTAGGGATTGACGTTGTGTTTTTTGCAGATAGCAAAGAAGGAGTAGATCATAGCAGCCCGCTGTGCTGCTTCGTGTGAGCCAGCGAATAAATAGTTTTTCCGGCCCAGAGCCAACGGGCGTATAGAATTTTCAATTTGATTATTATCGATCAACAGATTTCCGTCGTATAAGTAGGCACTGAGTTCATCCCAACGGCCGTAACTGTACTGCATCGCCTTTCCGATCTGGCTTTTCGGGAGCGTACTTTTAATTTGTTCGAAGATCCATTTGCCCAGCTCGTTGATAACTGGAAGGGATTCTCTCAGCCGCAGCTCTTTGATTTCAATAGCATCCAGCATCAGTTGGCGGGCTTTCCGCTCCACAGCGTACAGTTGCTGGATCATCGATAGTGCTTTTTGCGCCCTGGTTTTGTCGTTGTCCAGGGCCCGTTCAAATTCCCTTCGCGCATGCGCCCAGCAAGCAAGATGGATAACATCTTTCCGTTTTCCGTGCTTTTCATAAACTGCATAGCCATCCGTCTGTAGATAGCCCTTAAAGCTTTCCAACATCGATTTCGCTCCTGCTGAGCCTCTTGTCGGTTGGTAATCAAAGAGAACGACACCATCCAAAGGGCTGTGGTAGACCCAATAGTATCCTTGATGGCAAGCGCCTTTCTTGTCACTTTCCAGTACTTTAATAGGACTTTCATCCACCTGCCAATAGCCCTTCGATTTCATATCAAAGACCAGTTGCTCATAAAGCGGTTCCAGCTTGATCAGCGCTTCTTTGGTCCATCCTTCAAGGGTTGAAGATGCGATCTGGATATCTTCCCTGGCAAAGCGCTGTTTCTGACGGTAAAGTGGAAGATGGTCTACGTATTTGTCAGTAACTATGCTGGCCAGCAGCCCTGCAGAAGGTATTCCTTTATCAATGACCCGCTCCGGAAGTTGGCCGATTCTGATCCCTTCACCATTTTTGGGAGCATATTTGTAGCGTATGTATCTTTTGATCAAAAAGCGTGCGGGTTCGTAATCCAGCTCTTCGGTAACTTCCTTGCCGATACATACCATCTCTGAAAGATCACCGGCAGGATAAATCTCGATCTCTTCGACGGGTAAATGAGAAGGCAGTGCTGCACGGCCCTTATGGTTAGGCCTTTTACGGATATAGTTGATTTTTTCTTGCAGGATTTCTTCTTGCTCAGCAGTCTGCTCGGTAGTGGCTTCAAAGGGAAGCGCAATCTGTGCCGGGTCACCTTCGAAACGTTCGCGCTTCTGGCCAAACTGCATCCGTCGGTACGTTTCTATCTGAGATTTCAGGTAGGCGTTCTCCTGCTCCCGTTGTTTGACCAGGGCGATCAACTCTTCTTTTTCCAGCGATTCCAGAGCCGTTTGCATACTTTAAAAGTACGAAAAAACTGCCATTGGAGCGCAAAATGAGACTTATTGCTGCAAATTAAACCGCTTTCTTCGGCGGCTTTTTAGTATCTGGATTCCCTCGATCATCAGAACTAAATCTGCCCAGAAGATGCTACCCGAGGAGACCTTTTTGGGTAATGGGAATGTCCCACTTTCAAGTCTTTTATGATATAGTATGAAGCCTCCGGGCTCCCATCTAAGCATTTTTAGCTGCGTGCGCCTGCGGTTGACAAAGATGAAGACTTCCCCACTGGTGGCCACTCGACCAAGCTCAGAGTCTACTATGCCACAAAGTCCATCGAAGCCCTTGCGCATATCGCAACTCCCTCGATAAAGAAAATATTGGTGGGATGAGCCCAGACCAAACATCAGTAAAGCCGGATCAGTTGTGAAAGTATAGTAAGATCGTTACCCTGATAACTCACCCTCACACCATTGGGATAGACAACTTCATAACCTACACTTGGTGTACTATGCCGAGCAGATAGCTCTAAAAATCCAACCCCATTAACGGATTGTTTCTCTTTTCCGACCCAATAACCAAGTTTGGCCACACCGATTTGGTGTTGTTTGCAAAATTCTCTCTGGCTAAGACCACTTTCACGCCATAACCGGACTAATCCGAACATCTTTTCTGACAGATCCATAAATCATTGTTTTCTGCCAAAAATAACGATCAGCGCTTAGCCGGAAAATATGCGCTTGGTAGGCCGGATAC
>NZ_JBXHAR010000026.1:0-3109 GCF_056895195.1 Dyadobacter sp. HNCC25DJ185 | reverse complement strand
ACCTTACCGGATATAGATCTGGTGACGAGTTCATTGACATATTGAGAAGTAGAAGAGAAGAAGAGAAGTCGCGCAAGCGAATTAAGGGCGCATGGGGGATACCTAGGCTCTCAGAGGCGAAGAAGGACGTGATAAGCTGCGAAAAGCTACGGGGAGCAGCACATATGCATTGATCCGTAGATATCCGAATGGGGCAACCCAGTGTAGTGAAGCTACATTACCCTACGGGGGGCAAACGCGGGGAACTGAAACATCTAAGTACCCGCAGGAGAAGAAAACAATAGTGATTGCGCAAGTAGTGGCGAGCGAACGCGCATTAGCCCAAACCAAGCTGGTTACGGCCAGGTTGGGGTTGTAGGACCCACCAAGTGGGCATGAATCGAACTGGAATGGCATGGGAAGGCCAATCGTAGAGGGTGAGAATCCCGTACAGGTAAGAGCAGTGTCTGAGTGGGTATCCTGAGTAAGTGGGGACCGGTGGAATCCCCTCTGAATCCGGCGGCACCATCCGCCAAGGCTAAATACTCCTGAGAGACCGATAGTGAACGAGTACCGTGAGGGAAAGGTGAAAAGTACCGCGAGCAGCGGGGTGAAATAGAACTTGAAACCATGCGCTTACAAGCGGACGGAGCCTTTAGGGGTGACGTCGTGCCTTTTGCATAATGAGCCTACGAGTTACGGTTACTGGCAAGGTTAATGTTTTAAAGAACAGGAGCCGAAGCGAAAGCGAGTCTGAATAGGGCGATTAGTCAGTGGCTGTAGACGCGAAACTTTGTGATCTACCCATGACCAGGTTGAAGCGCTGGTAACACATCGTGGAGGACCGAACCGGTAAACGTTGAAAAGTTTTCGGATGAGTTGTGGGTAGGGGTGAAAGGCCAATCAAACTGAGAAATAGCTCGTACTCCCCGAAATGTTTTTAGGAACAGCGTCGTGGTGGAGTCATAGTCAGGTAGAGCTACTGATAGGACTAGGGGGAGTCAAATCCTACCAAATTCTGACAAACTCCGAATGGGCTATGATATACACGGCAGTGAGGGCTGGGGTGCTAAGGTCCCAGTCCGAGAGGGGAACAACCCAGAGCATCAGCTAAGGTCCCAAAATATATGCTAAGTTGAACTAAGGGGGTCCGACTGCAGAGACAGCCAGGATGTTAGCTTGGAAGCAGCTATACATTTAAAGAGTGCGTAACAGCTCACTGGTCGAGCGGGGCGGGCATCGATAATAAACGGGCATCAAGCATATTACCGAAGCTATGCGATAGTAGTAATACAATCGGTAGGGGAGCATTCCCACAGGGGTGAAGGTGCAGCGTGAGCTGTGCTGGACTGGTGGGAAAAGCAAATGTAGGCATAAGTAACGATAATGCGGATGAGAAATCCGCACACCGAAAGACTAAGGATTCCTCCGCTATGCTAATCAACGGAGGGTTAGGCGGGGCCTAAGGAATAGCCGACAGGCGATCTCCGATGGACAGCAGGTTAATATTCCTGCCCTTGCATGCAGTGTGAAAGAGTGACGGAGTATTGTGGTGTATACGTACTGACGGAATAGTGCGTTGAGCGGAGCCTACGGGCGATGCGAATACACGAAAACGCTTCCAAGAAAAGCTTTTGAAACATCAGCTGTACGCAACCCGTACCGTAAACCGACACAGGTAGTCGAGAAGAATATTCTAAGGTGCTCGAGTGAATCACGGCTAAGGAACTCGGCAAATTAACCCTGTAACTTCGGGAGAAGGGGAGCCTCCTCTGCAAAGAGAGGCCGCAGAGAAATGGCCCAGGCGACTGTTTAGCAAAAACACAGGGCTCTGCCAAAACGAAAGTTGACGTATAGGGCCTGACACCTGCCCGGTGCTGGAAGGTTAAGAGGGGATGTCATCGCAAGAGAAGCATTGAATCGAAGCCCCAGTAAACGGCGGCCGTAACTATAACGGTCCTAAGGTAGCGAAATTCCTTGTCGGGTAAGTTCCGACCTGCACGAATGGTGTAACGATCTGGGCACTGTCTCGGCCGTGAGCTCGGTGAAATTGTAGTAGCGGTGAAGATGCCGCTTACCCGCCACGGGACGGAAAGACCCCGTGCACCTTTACTATAGCTTTGCATTGTTTTCGGGTCAGGGATGTGTAGGATAGGTGGGAGGCTGTGAGTGGGCGTCGCCAGGCGTTCAGGAGCCAACGTTGAAATACCACCCTTCGCTGGCCTGGGATCTAACTGCTCAATGAGCAGGACCGTGCATGGTGGGTAGTTTGACTGGGGTGGTCGCCTCCAAAAGTGTAACGGAGGCTTCCAAAGGTCTGCTCAACACGCTTGGTAACCGTGTGTGGAGTGCAATAGTACAAGCAGGCTTGACTGCGAGACCGACGGGTCGAGCAGGTGGGAAACCAGGGTATAGTGATCCGGTGGTTCTGTATGGAAGGGCCATCGCTCAAAGGATAAAAGGTACGCCGGGGATAACAGGCTGATCTCCCCCAAGAGCTCACATCGACGGGGAGGTTTGGCACCTCGATGTCGGCTCGTCACATCCTGGGGCTGGAGAAGGTCCCAAGGGTTCGGCTGTTCGCCGATTAAAGTGGCACGCGAGCTGGGTTCAGAACGTCGTGAGACAGTTCGGTCCCTATCTGTGGTGGGCGTAGGAAGATTGACGGGGGCTGCCCTTAGTACGAGAGGACCGGGGTGGACCCACCGCTGGTGAACCGGTTGTTCCGCCAGGAGCATGGCCGGGTAGCTATGTGGGGAATAGATAAGCGCTGAAAGCATCTAAGTGCGAAACTAGCCCGAAGATGAATCTTCCACATAAGGGTCGTTGTAGACTACGACGTTGATAGGCTGCAGGTGTATGTGTAGAAATACATTCAGCCGAGCAGTACTAATTACCCAACAGCTTGCACATTACACTTCATTTTTTTCTCTTCTACTTCCAATATGACATTGATTACTCAAAAATCTTGTTGGTGGCTATTGGCCGGGTGTTCACCTCTTCCCATCCCGAACAGAGAAGTTAAGCCCCGGACCGCCGATGATACTTGGGTCAAACCTGGTAAAGTAGGTAGCCGCCACAATCTTTAAAACAAAAAGCATCCCCGAAAAGGATGCTTTTTTGCATTATA
>NZ_JBXHAR010000025.1:0-3502 GCF_056895195.1 Dyadobacter sp. HNCC25DJ185 | reverse complement strand
TTCGTTACATACCAATTTTTACGCCGGTTTCCCTAGAGTAGGTGGTTTGCTAGTCACTTACAGCCGCTGTAATATCCGCCTCGAGCAGTGGTGCGTCTATTGGGCTGGGTAGTGGCCTGTCATAGATAACATGGCATTTTTTAGCTATACCATCGTTTTTCGTGAGCTGATTTGTTCCTTTTCGATAAGAAGTAATTTATCAGATTAAAGCAAAACGATTATTTGGCTCTTGTGGTAAGAAGTAACCTTTTATACAGTTAGGGTTTCTAATGCAAATTTGAATATGATCTTTTTCTCGAAATCCGGCATTCTTATACAGTTCATCTCCTTCCCAGAAAACACCTCTTACAGAATCAAATGGTCGCATTTTTTCTTGCTTTCGAAACTGATGTAAAGTTTCGATAACAGCACAATCCAATTCTCTCAAAAGCAAGTCTTTATCGCTCTTTCCTTTTCTGTTAACAGGCATATCTTGGCCTAGGGATAGGTATGAGGCTACTAGTAATTCATGAGCATCCTTCAAAAAAGCTAAATTTTGATAATCCAGCAGATCCAGGCAGTGTCCTAAATTAATAACTGCTCCTATCACCGCTGGGTTTTCTATCTTTTGCTTTGATTTGCCAGGATTGTCTTTGAGAAAGTGAGCAAATTCGAGAGCTCGTGATGGGCTATTATCCCAGAAATACACTCCATGACCTAGCCAATCATACTTGTTGGTACTATTCCGAAGAATAGAATTACCATTTAAAACATCTGAAACTACGACTTCATCACATCCATGGAAAGCAAGTACTAATCCTGATCTTGTGGAATACATAGGTTTTTATACGGCTCTCTTAGGTTTCCTTTTTCAGTAATAATACCGGTATTGACTAAAAAAGTCTTTGAAGCACTCTTATCTCTAGAGAGCTTAGCGGTATATTTTTTGATTGCAACCGAGAATTCAGTGTATTCTTTTTGTGACATATTCCAAAGATAAAAATTTGTCGGTTAATGCTCTAACTAAGCGAACAAAATTAGTATTTATATAATTCATATTGACAGTTTGACACGACATTGGTAGCTACTATATACATAATGTGCTCAAAATAACTAACTTGTGGTAGTTTGTCGATCTGGCTCTGTGTCACTTGGATTTCCCGTTTGATCAGCCGAGAGGTCTGCGCTATTTGACCTGAAAGTACTTGGGAAGGCCTCGAACAAATGGTAGCGAAAGTTTAGAGATTGAAGGGACTGTTGGCGACAGTCCTTTTTTGTTGTAGCTCAGAAAAATGGCTATGGAACAAACCGTCACCGGGGCGTTGCCAGGGAATGGAAAGGCAGTGCCTTAGTTGTTTCGGATTGTCGCCTGATTTAAAACTATTTTTTTTACCTCAGTGCAATCGCATACTCTCACTCAAAGTAAAAAGTGACGAGGTTCACCCCTTGGCTGCAAATCCATAAGGCGGTTTAAGGAGCGGCGACAGCCGGGGGCGCCCAGCCGCGGTAAATAGCCGATGGATTTGAAGTCGTCACTTTTTGCCTTGTACCTTTCGTTGCGCTGTGGTGCAAGCGCATTCCTTCAATAACTCAAAATCCCATCGAAAACCCTTTCTGCTTCTTCCGCCTCGGCTTCTTCAACTGATGCGGCGTGTACTCTCCATCCTTGACGGGAGACAACAAAGAATTAAGAGACTTATCATTCTCCAACGAACTACCATTTCCGGCATGGTAAACATTACCCGCACTAGCAGCCTGACCAACATCCATCCCAATCCTTTGAGATTTTTGCTGATGAAGAGAAAAAGGATCCTCGATGCATCGCTCGGTAATTCCCTTCGCGCTATACTGCTTGCCCAATGCACTTCCATTGAAAACGCATTTAGTACGGTGGTCTAAATATGTGATCCCGTACAAGTGGCCTTCTTCATTTTTTCGGATTACCGTATCGATCCCGTCTTTTTGAAGAATATTGATCAGCCTGGGCAATGACACGTTTTGTTTGCCATACAAAGTAAAATCTATACTATTCTTAACACGTAACGAATCCTTCGTACGGTTCGGATTCATCTCATTGTACAGAAAACGCACTTTCAGATTTCTATGTGTTGGCTTGAAATGAAAGTCGCTTGCTTTGATGGGCACCCCGACCCGGTTGCCGTTTTTATCCAGCACGCGGTATAAGATGCCATTGTTCTTTCTGATCCTCGAACCCTCAGAGCCAATGTCCGCAGCAACATTATAATAGTTGAGCGCTGCATTCAATTCACCCATCGTGGTGAACTTGTATTCGTTCAGAACCTTGTCGAGCACATTGGCAATGGCCTTCTTGGTTTCTGATTTTCCATACTCTGCTTTGATGCTGACCGGCTTCAAAGTAAACTCCTGGGCTTTTCGATCTTGTGCCTTCACCAATCCAAAATCTATCTCAATCTCCTTCCTGGTTTTCTCCGATTGATTTTTGCCCAGGTTGTGCAGCGAGATCCGGCTGCCATCAGCTTTGATGTTGGTCGTCACAATATGCACATGTGGCTGGGCCGGCACTCCGGTGACCGGCATCCCGGTGCTCGTATACGAGGGCGGGTTGTTTCTCAAATCCAATACCTTTTAAATAGGCTTTCGAGATCTCCGCAAGCTCTTCTTTGCTTAGCTTCTCCGATGGATCAAAGTTCAGGGACACGTGAACCGTGTTGACTTTTGTCCTTTTGTTCAAAGCGAGTTGCCTCTGGATGCGGTTTAGCTTTTGATCAAGACTCAGGGCGTCCGCATCCTTTGGATAGTTGATAGCCGAAATGCATTCCGCATGTCCCTGTTCCAGCTTGTTCTCATTGTATTGCAGCACAGCTCGAAGCCGACTGCTAGAGTGGATCACTGCAACCATCGATCTGCCAGTTTATCGGTTTGCGATTTGATCTTGTCCAGGATTGAAAACAGGGATGTTCTTTCAGCTTCGTAGCTGGCGATCCAGTTTCTGAATTCTGAAATTTGGTTGACGGCATTGAGGCGTTTGGTCGCCTGGTTGAAGTTGTTGCCAAGCCGGTTTAGCTCTTCCCGCAGCTCCGACAATTCGCCGATCATCTGATCTTGCGAACCATTCCTTTCGATCACAGTTACCGGTCGGTTGAAGATCAAGAGCCGTAAAAATTCACTCAATTTACGGCAGGTGGTGCGGCTGCGTTTGGCTTCCAGATTAGCGTATTCTTTGGGTGTTAACCGGAAGATTACAAGCTTTGTCTTGTTCGATTTTTCTTCTTTCATCACGATCCTATCTACACTTTCAAACATTAAAAACTCCATCAGAAACCTGGACCGACTTTGGAGGGGAAGGCCAGATCGGGTGCGCAGCAACCGGCGATTGTATTACAATCGTACATCTGGCCAGACGCGCAAAGCGGGCGGCTCATTCGGATTTCATAGTCTTTGAAACCGAGTGCTGAGCTGATTTGTGAATCTAGTTTATTGAAATGGAATTTACCTATCCAGTGTAAATTTGCCTTAGGATGGCGAGCATATTGAAGCCAAG
>NZ_JBXHAR010000024.1:0-8224 GCF_056895195.1 Dyadobacter sp. HNCC25DJ185 | reverse complement strand
AGAGCACAGGCATACAATATAATTCGATTGATTATAACTTTTACATGGAGCATTGCTGTTTTAGGCATTGGAGCCTGGCTATATTCTCAGCATATTCAAAAGGAACAAAAAAAAGAGGTTGAAAAAGCTATAGAGCCTAAGAAAGAGGAGTTAAAGCCAGCCATCACACAACCCGACCTATCCTTTACGACGCCACCGGAACTCCAAGCAAAAATTTCAGGGGGTATTGCATGGCTAATAGGAGCAGGTCCGCCAAAACAAGCAAAATGTATTTTCTATCTTATCGACGGATCTGCAAGGGGAGTTATTACGGGTCGTGATTGTTTAGTGAATGCAGTTGAAAAGGCAAAAAGCGGAAATTATGGCGGTGCGATTGATTGGCTAAAAGCAGGACAATGCCATAATGACGACATACAGCTGGATTTTCAAAACAATCAAAATTTCTGTATTCATTTTTTATTGACGCAATATAAGAATGGAGTTCCGTAACAAGGGAGGGAACTTTTTTGACAATTCCATTGTACGCACATCATACGCCCGCATTATGGACTTCGAAACTCTCGATAAAGCCGTGTCTTTCCTCAATAACCTTGGCGGGTTACTCAATCTCCTTGTGACTACTGGAATTGCAACTTACTTAGTTCTAAAAAAAAGTAATCTAATCTTTTAATATCCTATAATTTGAGGATTTTGCATCGTTAAGTTTGATGATTTTTTCAATTTTCAGGCTCGATTTGATTTGATTATTTATATTTTTTATAAAAAAAATAATCAATCAGGTTTCGTTTGATTGATTACGTATATAGATGATAGTTTTATTTATAATTGTACATAATTGATACCAACCATCGGCAGGTGTCTTAGCTTTCACAACATGCACCTTAAACCCCAACATTGCCAGCTTTGGATGCCGCTCCTCCTGGCTGTCGGTCAGCACTCCCCTCTTTGCCTTAATCTCGATCAAACACATCCTACCACCTGGTAGATAGAATTTCAGATCGGTGAAGCCGTTACCCATTCCCAGAGCTTTGGCCTTCTTGGCAGCGTAAGGCGTGAGCTTGATACCCTCCATGCCGGCCTCGAACTCGAATACCCCAGGCTCAACCTCTTGCCACTCCCTGAGCTTGTAGACGATGTAAGACTGGATATCAGCCTCAGACCAGCGTATGCTTTCGAGGTGTGCCGGGTAACGATGCCAGGCGAATTTGACAGTTGATGGTTTGCGGCGGAAGATCAATGGTTAGCCCACAGGTTTGGCATATCCATTGTCTGAATAGTGAAGCTCTTTCTGAAATCTTCGTGTTTAGGAATTTTAACATCAGGGAAAATCTTCGTTTCAGCTAGTGTGTGATACTGATACGACAAAGGATATTTTTTTAACAGCCACGTGGGGAAGAATACATATTTAAACATATTCTTTTTGGTTGGAGTTAGGTATTTAACCTTAACTTCCTTCATACGCTTGCCGCCATCAAAGCTTTAAGCTCAACAATCATGCGATTTGCAATGATATCGTGAGCTGTCCGAACATCTACATTGAGCTGCATTTTTTTGTTACCATTTCGCCAATACAAAACGGCACGATTTCAAATGTGTGACTTTCAATACAATCCCCGTACATCACTTCTTCCTCTTTCTGTACTGTTTGCGGTCATAAACTATCTGATGAACGCCCATATAATCAACTGGTAATGGGCTATCGTCAACTAGCTCCTGGTATTGTGTCGCCCCGAAGTTCCAGACGCTGGGGCACTTGGTTACGCCATTCTTGGCAATGAAGGCAGCTTTGAGTTCTTCGTCATTTAGCAATTATTTACGCTTTCCGTGATAGGAACCGATTGGATGCTTACACTATGCCCTATACGTTCAGGTAAGTCAACCACAGGAGTTACCCATGTCAGCATATCACGAATACGACTACCTTGATCGTCCAGCTGTACCGAAGCATTGGAATAAACCTCGGTATCGTCGTAGGCCACGACTGACCCCCAAATGGGGATATCAAGCTCAATTTCGTAGATAGGTGGGACGACCTGGATCATTTACTGTCCTCCGGTGGCTCAGGGAGTGGCATCCAGTGGGTTGGAAATACACCATAAATGCCATGAGTGTTATCAAGATAATGGTCGTATGGCGGAAAAAAGCTACGACGACCAACTATGGTATTACCATCCTTGCTTCTCAACAAGATAGCACTGAACGTTTTGGGAGCAGTCTCGATCGGTTGCCAAAACATCACTCACCTCCCAGGTAAGCTTTCGCCATATCATTGTAGTGGTCGTCGTAAAACTTAGCCTCGTGGCGGATTGTGGCAATCTGTGGGAACCACGGGCTTTCGTGCCATTTCTCAGATCCCGCAAACCTAATGCCAGGGCGCAGTCACTCATATCACTAACAGCATCGAAGACAATACGCAAGTAGGCTTCACTGCTCATCTCGGTCTGGTCCACTTTCTTGGCTGTGGCCAATGCTAAGAGGTGCGGCATCATGCTTTCCAGTGTTGGGCGCATTAAGGCTTCCCTCAATATCGTTTCCTCCGTTGGACTGATCTGCAAGGCGCTGAAAGTAAAGCACTGGGTTTTCTCTCCGGAGGCGTTCACCTTCTCGATCCATGCCTTGCGAAATTTTGGCTGCCGCAGTCGCGAGTGCATCGAAACCGCTAGTGTCACGATTCGCATATTGATATACTATCAATAGAGCTACAATAAACTGTATTTCAAACTATTGAGTGGTAATTTTTAGTTAGTTAACTTGATAATCAACACACTAGTTCTTCGGGGAGTACTCCCTCCCTGTGCCCCCACCGGCTGGTACTGGTTGTTAAATCCGTCGTCGTTGAGCCAGGCTGCGCATCCTTTTGCAAAGCCTCGAGTAACGTCTGAAGATGTTGCATAAGTTTTTACTCCTTCGATGATTTGTTGTTCGGTGTTGCCACGCTTGATGGCTGATTTGTAGGCGAGTAGAGCTTTGTCCTTTGATCCTCTCCTTTGCCTTGGATACAGATCCCAGAATTCAGAAAACTGGTCTGCTTTTACTAATACGTTAGTATTAGTATTGTTACTGTCTATTGTTATTGTAGCAAGCTGAAGCAGTGCTTCTCGTTTGCTTGAAGCAGGATTTTCATTGATTTCATTATCTTTTTTATGTCTCGCCGCCGCACCCTTCTTAGCACGGTCAGAATGAAATTTTACCTGTTTATCCTGCTCATCTAGCATTTCATTGCAGGTAATATGGGTTAAAACACCCCCCTTTTCCTGCTTGAAGAATGCTTTTACTATGCTTGAAGCTAGCTTGAAGCAATCAAGATCCACACCCGCAATACGAGCCAAAGCCAGGTCATTGTCTGGCAACGGTTTTCGGGTTTCCATGTAGTAGTCGATCAATCGGCGATAGATGCCGTCCTGCTCCGCAGTGAGATGCAGAGTTTTTTCCTTATACCGGCGATAGTGCCAGGGATACCAGTCCATTGAGAGCCTTCCCGTTCCTTCCCTATAAAAAAGGTGGGGCCGTCCTATCCGGGAAGGATATAACAGGACACGCCTTGCAAAGCGTTGCCCCTTTACACATATCCTATCTTTGTGTTTTTGTTTGTCAAGTAAAATTTAATCAAAATTTGCTGTCTTTGCCTATATTGTTGTTAAGACAATAATTAGAATTTACTAAGAATTACTAGGAATTTTGCATATCCTGTTATAATAAAAATGAAATTCTAAGTATATTATAATTGCCTATTAATCAGATATTTATATCTAAAATGCCGTTTGAATAAAATGCCAAAATCTTTAAAAAGTACAATCGTAATTTTTTTAAAAAAAATAGAAGAAATATTTATGTGTTACATATTACAAGGATGTAATTAAGAGAATGTTATTTTTACATCATGCCCAGGAAAACAGGAAAGGGTTCCCCACCAGGTGGCGGAAAACCCTTAGTCGAACGAGTCCTCGGTTATATCGCTGTGATCCTATCAATTCTTGCCTCCCTCAGAAAGTTGCTTGAATAAACGGATCACTCGGACTCAATGCCCTCCATCGCATAGCTTTGGGGGGTATTTTCTTTTGAGGTAATTACCTCATGAAACAAAGTTATAGTATTGTTACAAACTAACAAAGCAAACATAACTAGAATAACTAATGATGATGAATTAGATGGTCGAGAACATCATGCAAGAACAAGATATGCTAGACGAGATCATGCAGAACAAATTCATGAAAGAGGCTTATGTACAACAGAAAAATAGATATACATAAGAGTAATTCTAAAAGGAGATAATCAATTAGATATTTCCAGATATGCAGCAATAACAGTATCCGCTTGTTCCCTACTCGTAGGCTTCTCGCCACCGGTCGAAAACTCAAACAGCCGATCGGTTTGCTCATCGTGTAGGAAATAGTTTACTGATCCTTCCTTGCTATAAATTTTATATGGATTGTACCCAGCTTTGATCCAGCCAATGTGAGGCATGTAATCCTTGATCTTAAATTTTGGGATTTCTTGGAACGTGTACATCTATGAGTAATTAACCTTTATACTCAGCTATTCGGAAATTGGTGCGCCCACCTAATTTACACATTTTGGCAAAAAGCGCATTGGCTTCACTATGGGTCAATGGCTTCACTTTTCGAGACATCCCGTTTGCCAAGGTTTCTTCTGAGATTGGATACCATGAATTATCACTTGCATCCCGCGCTTCAACCATCCAGAGATCACCTTTCGTGCCTGGCCACATTGGTTGATCCTTAACCTTACCTTCGTTCAGATCGATCGTCATCAGGAACAACTCAGCTGCATCGTGGTAATCACTTCGGTTACACCGGCACTCATGGTGTTGCGTTACTGATTGTCCTGCTTTTTCGAAATATTTTAGGTCGCTGGCGACCATGTCAGAGGGCGGTAGCTTCGGATTTACTTGCAGCTTGTTCCGGATCAGTTGTAAGCGACTGTGCAGCGCGTGTGCGAATAATGAATAGTTTCTCATGGTGCTAAAAATATCAAAAATTTGACATTCAAAGTATCATAATTTTAATTTTTCGTTTAGTTCGACTAACCTTTTTCTATATTTTTCCATCTCCATCTCTATCCTGCTCATCTTGTCGGCCAATTCCCAAAAACGGTCATAGTTAGTAGTACCGACTTCCAATTTCCATTCCGTATTTTCAAATTTTTGGCGGTGGATTTTTATGTCGGTTTCTCTCCATTGGATCTGAAACTTGCAAAAATTAATTTCGTTTTGCTCTTGGTTACTTAATCTCATCGTCTTTTTTGGGGTAGTGCTGAGCGCAATGAAATAAAAAGTTAGATAACATGCAATTATGTGTTTTTTAGGCACTTGTCGCCCTCCTGGCGGTGCTCAAAACAGTACCATTTAGGCGGATCTGGCTTAACATGAAAACCCCATCCTGCGCTACGCTTCCCGCAGATAGTGCATTCGTGGCTATCTAAGCCACCTTTGGGCTTCGGGATATGGTCAAAGAGGCTCGGCGTGTGGGAAGGTTTACGTTTCATATGGTAGACAAGAATGTCTAGATTTTGCAGGTCTGCCTAGCTCCACCTGACCTCGATGCCTGTCCATAAGTGCCGTACAACGCTAATTGCAATTCAAAGAACTACGCTCATTGCCATACGACACATAAGAAAGGATGGCCGTTTTCTAGGCAACACTGCCCAAGAACATAGGAAACAGGGCGGAGCTTACAGGCGGAACGGCCAAAGACCTGTATTGTCAGTATAACATAGGTTTGGTAAACTGACAAGGAAAATATTTTTTCTTCAAGTCAATTTTCTGCTTGAAAGGCTGTATATGAATTGATATACTGATTTCAGGCAACAAAAGAGCTTCCAATGAACGACAATCATAAACCTATTCCGAAACAAATCCGGTTATGGCTGGCACACCATGCCAACCGTAAACTGTCCAACCAACTGAAAGCATTCTTACAGGAGAAGTTTAAATGATTAGTAAAGACCTGTATAATGAACTAGTAACCTTATCCTGGAAGCTCGAGGTGGCACACAAAAACAGCCGGGATGTTCTTGATCTTATCAGAATTGTAAGTGATATCGCTGATGATATTAAGAGATTAGCTGACAATAATTATCGTGACGGAGAATGAAAAGTGTCTGAAATCTTTCAAAAACTCAAAGAGCCATTCGATCCAAAACTGGCATCCTGGCGTGTTGGATCAACAACACAGGATAAAACCAAAGGTCAGGCATTGGCTTATATTGATGCCCGTGATGTTATGAAGCGTCTTGATGAGGTGGTTGGTCCTGAAAACTGGCAGGATACCTATAAATACTTTGGTGAAACGGCTATTTGCTATCTGGCATTACGTATTGATGGCGAATGGATTGCGAAGGGTGATGGTGCTGGTGATACACAGGTTGAAGTGGAAATTCCGGCGAACTTGGATTCTTCTTCACTTTTGATGGTGAGTCTGTCGATGTTGGGCCAATAACATTTTTGTAAGCAGGTCAATTCCGGCTCGTCCGTACATAGATCTCTTGATTGTTTTCAGCTTATTAATATGGCCTTCTACTTTCCCGCTTGAGATATCAGAATTAATTGCTTGCTCAACGGCATGACGGTCATTCTTGATGCCTTTTGCAAAAGTTTTCAAAAGCGAGTCGGGATGCGAGGCACTTTCCAGCCATTCGTCAAAACTGCCATGGTGCTGCTTACCCAAGAGTGCTTTGAATTGTTGGGCAAGTTCAGCGGCCTTCTGGATTGGAGCACTGTGTTTGCAGAGAAAAGTAAAGAATTCCAGATCTTTAGCTGGCAATAAGGATGTCTCTGTTAGGGCAATGAAGGCCAGCTTGGTGCTTGACCAGGTTTGCTGTCTGGCAAGTGCTTGGGGTTTATCCAGGGGCTGCCCCACTAAGTTTTGCGCTACAAGCCGGTTCATTCTTTCGCAAAAGCTGGTGTATTTGCCGTTAAAGCCCTGTGCTATCATGTCTGCAAGAAGCTGCCTATAAGTCGTCTGTGGCCCGTAATTCTGTTGGATGTATGGAATGAAGTGATCAAAATTGGTCGAATGCTCAGAGGTGGTTGGGGTATTCCGACCTGGCAAGACATCCAAATGGATATATCTCCCTATGGATTTCCTGTTCGATTTTAGATGAGCAGCTATTGCGTTCATACTGTGCCCCTGAGCATAGAGTTTCTTGGTTTGCTCAAATTTAAACTGCCTAAGGGGGTTGACATTTCCCGTAAACAATTCAGAATTTTCAGTTTGCATGCGCTTGCTGGTTGCAGTTTCATGGTTAAGAGGAATGGATTGATTATGTGCTTTTTGCTTGTCATGAAAGGCTACGAAACATTTTTTGATCGTTTCGCTTTGTCTTTGCATTGCTCTATCGAGTGCTTCTCTGAGGTTAACCAACAAATGAAAGCGGTCGGCCACCTGCTTAGCCTGCGGGGCACCTTTGCGAATACCTAATGCATAGGCCGATGCTCTGTCCCTGGCCACAGTATGCACTTCCGGGTGTCGTTTGAGCCAAGCTTCAAGCGATTCGGCACTGCGCCCTTCCCATAAGTCGATAACCCTATTCTGATGTAGGTCCACCAGGATCGTACCATAGGTTCGGCCCTTTTTTAAAGCCCAATCATCTATCCCGATAATGCCAGAGCATATCATACTATCGACAACCGGGAGCGATTTAATCATTCGGATCACTGTGGCTGCACTTATGGAGCTGCCAACCCACCTGCTAAGGGCAAACCGGTACTAAAAATTAAAGGATATGCAGCCGAAGATATTCGGTCATTGTTACACAGCGACCCATTGTTGTCTGTCGCAACCCGACTGAATATGGTTTATCAAGTAGCCACCGGAATATCGAGTCGGGAGGCTGCCAGAATCTATGGGGTCAGCGTTAAACAAGTCATCAATTGGGTGCACCGGTTCGAAAACGAAGGAATCGAAGGGTTGTACGACCTTCCAGGACGTGGCAGAAAGTCAATTTTGTCATTATCTGACCTTGAAGATATTCGACATGTTGTCTTGAATTGCCCTCCTGATGAGTTTGGCTATGCTCAAAAGCGCTGGTCTGGCCCACTATTGCTTGAATGGATCAATAAGAAATACAACACACAATATAGAAGCTCGCAGATTTATAAGCTTTTGGGCAGAATTGGCGTAGAATTCAAAAGCCAGGTTGGCTATGTAGCTAAATAATTGTGTAATTTTTAATTATGTTTTATCATCAAAAGTGACGAAGAACC
>NZ_JBXHAR010000023.1:0-13743 GCF_056895195.1 Dyadobacter sp. HNCC25DJ185 | reverse complement strand
AGAAATTGTAGTTACGGTAAGTGCTTGTACACCACCTGCCGCTCCGACTGTCTCCAATAAAAGTTACACTGTCGGCGACGCTGCAACGCCTTTGACTGCTATTGGTACTGCATTGAAATGGTACAGTACCTCTACCGGCGGGTCGCCCTTAGGAGGTGCCCCCACTCCTTCAACTACATCGGCTGGATCTACTAGTTATTATGTATCTCAAACGATTGGTAACTGCGAAAGTGCCCGCGCAGAAATCGTGGTAACTGTTAGTGCATGTACACCGCCTGCTGCTCCGACGGTCGCGAATAAAAATTATACAGTCGGGGATGCTGCTACTCCTTTAACGGCTGTTGGTACTGCTTTAAAATGGTACAGTGCCTCTACCGGCGGGTCGCCATTGGCCGGCGCACCCACACCTTCAACCGCGACAGTAGGCTCAAAAAGTTATTTTGTGTCTCAAACGGTTGGTAATTGTGAAAGTGCCAGAGCGGAAATCATTGTCACGGTTAGCGCATGTACGCCGCCCTCAGCACCAACTGTGGCTAATGTAAATTATTTCCTAGGTCAAACTGCAACAGCATTAACCGCTACTGGTGCCAATTTGAAATGGTACAGTACTTCAACCGGGGGATCGCCATTGGCTGGTGCGCCAGTTCCCTCGACAGCAACCCCCGGCACTACCAACTATTATGTCTCCCAAACCAATGCAAGCGGTTGTGAAAGTGCGAGAGCACAGATAGTGGTAACAGTTGCGCCCTGTCCTGCAACTTTACCTTTGCCCGTAGTAGTGACTCCGTTGAATATCTGTCAGGGGCCGACAGCGTCAGCATTGACAGCTACAGCAACAAATAACACATATACCCTTAAATGGTACACGGCTGCCACAGGTGGGACGGGATCAGCCACTCTAATTCCTAATGCCACCACCGCCGGAACTTTTAGCTACTACGTTTCTCAAATCTCAGCAGCCGGCTGCGAAAGCGCGCGTGTCAAAATTGATGTTGTTGTAAAAGATACCCCGGTTGCGCCGACAATTACACCGGTCCAATATTGTGTAGGTGGAACTGCAACTCCATTAACTCCTGCTGGAGGAACTTATAAATGGTATACCGCCGAAACAGGCGGAACAGGTTCGGCAACCGGCCCGACGCCTTTGACAACTACCGCTGGAACCACATCGTACTACCTGACCCAATCTAATACTTACGGGTCATTGTCGTGCGAAAGCCCGCGTGCCAAGCAGGACGTAATCGTCAATGCGACCCCGGCAGCGCTTGCAGCACTTTCTGATGTTTTTTGTCAATCTAAATCCGATTCCACTTATACCTTCCCGACCAAAGCTGCACAAGGAAATACACTTAATTGGTATACCGCTGCAACAGGCGGCACAGCTTCTGCCACTACGCCGACCGTCAATGCGAAAACTCCTGGGGAAACATCGTTTTACGTTACCCAGAAGACAGCAATAGGCTGCGAAAGTATGACACGCACCATTCAGAAAGTACGTGTGAAACCTTTACCGGGCCTTCCGACCATCGAAAAAACTGCTATTGAATATTGCCAGTTCATCCAGGCTAACCCGCTATCGGCAACACCTGTTGCCAATGCTACGCTGAACTGGTACACGAGTGAAACCGGTGGGAACGCCAGTGCAGCTGCGCCGACGCCTTCGACTGCAGAAGGAGGGACTACTTCCTTTTATGTGTCCCAAACACTCGAAGGCTGCGTGAGCGACCGTGCGAAAATCGATGTGAAAATCAATACAACGCCAAAGCCGACCACCACCACCTACCTTGCTTACTGCCAAAACGAAACAGCCCCGAGGCTGGATGCTACGGGAAGTACGTTGAAATGGTACCGCGAGGCGAACAGTACAGAGTGGCAGGGTGTCCCCTTTACGCCATTCACCGAAAAGGTACAGGACTACTCGTTCTATGTAACCCAAACCGGCGCGAACGGATGCGAGAGTCCAAAAGAAGAAATCAAAATCCATATCAAGTCCCTGCCCTCCGCCACCATTTCCGGAACGGCGACCATTGATTTGGGCAAATCGGCCAACATTAATATCAAATTTACAGGTGACGGTCCATGGGGTTATGTTTTGTCCAACGGTATCACCGATACTACCGACCAGGCTGACCATCAGGTAGAAGTAAAGCCCATCACTACCACCACTTACCTGGTTACAGAGGTGTCCAATGCGTGCGGAAAGGGGATTCCGATCGGCAGCGCGGTGATAACCGTTCGGGTACCCACGATCAATTCCGGTAACCCTTCTGTGGCGGAGGCTTGTGCCGGGAAGACTTTCAATGTGCCGTTTCAGCAATCGGGTGATTTTCCTGCAGGAAATACGTTCAAAGTACAGATAGCGACGGTCAATGCAGATGCCCAGTTCTGGACGATACCTTCGGTGGCTACCTCCAATTCAATTACTGCCACTTTCCCCGACACGACCAAGGGAGGCAGTTATTATGTAAGAGTGATCAGTTCGGGGACTAATCCTGATCTTACGGTAAAAGGCAGTGTAAGCGCCATCACGATCATCGCCAGTCCTCTTCCCGTTGCCACCTTATCCGGCACTCAGACCATCCTGGTTGGAGAGAGTGCGGACCTGAAAGTCGACATAACCGGTAAGTCCCCATGGACATTCACATTGAATAACGGATCCAAAGACTCTTTGATAACGGCTTCCGTAACCCCTTACACGTTTAAGGTGAGCCCAAAGGCGACTACTACCTATGCGATTACCAAAGTTACCAACGGCTGCGGAACAGGAAGTGGCGTGGGAACGGCGCGGGTTCAGGTAGACCCGATTTTGGGCGTTGAGCCTCCTGCACCGGCTGACTGGGTGAAGGTATATCCCACAGTGATCCAATCGCGTGTATTGATTGAAATAACCGGTACAGTCGTTCCGAAGCAAAGCAATGTCGAAGTGATCGACCTGAACGGGCGTTCGAAGTATACCAATGCGATCCAGGGAAAAATCACCGAAGTCAATTTTGAAAACTATCCTTCGGGCTTGTACCTGATCCGCATCCGGAACGGCAATCTGAACGCAGTACAAAGGGTCATGAAACCTTGATTTAAGATCAAAAACACAAACAGGACATTTGCTGCACCGCATCAGATGTCCTGTTTTTTTATAACTCATATAAATGGATATCCAGGCCGACATTCTTGACAATTACTTTATGGCAGAGGCCCTGCGTCTGGCACATAAGGCCTACGATGAAGGCGAAATCCCGGTGGGCGCGCTGGTCGTGATGGGCGAAAGGATCATCGGCAAAGGCTATAACCAGACCGAGCTGCTTCATGACGTCACCGCCCACGCCGAAATGATCGCCATCACAGCTGCCTCGGACCACCTGGGCGCCAAGTACCTCACCGACTGCACCCTGTATGTTACCCTGGAACCCTGCGTGATGTGCGCGGGCGCATTATACTGGACACAAATGAAGCGGGTGGTGATTGGGGCCAGTGATGAAAAGCGCGGTTTTTCCAGGCTCGGAAAACCCATTTTACACCCCAAAACACAACTTACAAATGGCATTTTGGCCGAGGATTCGCAGGAATTGCTGCTCAAATTTTTTAGGCAATTAAGAACATAAAGCGTTTTTCTGCTGTTAGCCAACCAATAGACTACTTTTTATAAATCTTTAAACTACACTGAAAATGGCATTTACACTTGATCCCTTACCTTACGCAAACAATGCATTGGAGCCGCATATCGATGCATTGACCATGGAGATACATCACGACCGTCACCACCAGGCTTATGTTACCAACCTGAATGCAGCAGTAGCAGGAACTGAGCTGGAAGGCAAAACCATAGAAGAAATCATTGCAAACATCAGCAAGGCACCGGCACCGGTTCGCAACAACGGTGGCGGACATTGGAACCACAGCTTTTTCTGGAAATCCCTTTCTGCATCAGGCGGCGGTGAACCAACCGGCGAACTTGCCAAAGCAATCGACGCAAAATTCGGTTCTTTCTCAGCATTCAAAGATGAATTCAAAAAAGCAGCCATCGGCCGTTTCGGTTCAGGCTGGGCGTGGTTGATCAAATTGGGAGACGGTGTTGCCATCACTTCTACGCCAAATCAGGACAATCCTTTGATGGATATCGCCGAAGTAAAAGGCACGCCAATCATTGGTCTGGATGTCTGGGAGCACGCATATTACCTGAAATACCAAAACAAGCGTCCTGACTACATCGAAGCATATTGGAGTGTAGTAGACTGGAAAGCTGCTGACGCTCTTTACGTTGCGGCGAAATAAAGATTAAGAATATCCGAAAAGGTTTGGAGGTCGATAAAAATTGCACGATTAGCCTTGCAACCTTCAAACCTTTTCCTAATTTTGTGTCCTCGAAAGGGGTTTTCCCCCTCAGAACGGAGGTTGTAGCTCAGTCGGTTAGAGCGCTAGATTGTGGTTCTAGAGGTCGCGGGTTCGAGACCCGTCTCCCTCCCTTGAAAACTGTTCAAAGTCAAACAAAATGCCTGTAAATCAATGATTTGCGGGCATTTTTGTTTTTCAGATCATATCAAAAAATGCAAAAATTCCCATGTTTTCTAGCGTCATTCGTGTAGTTCAACGCTTGACGAAAAAAGACGCTGGAAAATGCCCGTAAGTTTCTGATTGACAACCTGTTTACGCCGTAAACATCTTGTCTGGAATGGCTGGTAACGCGATATTTAACCACTTAAATGTTAGCGTCATGTTAGAAAAAACTTTCGGCCTGTTCTTCTA
The DNA here is from genome assembly GCF_056895195.1 of Dyadobacter sp. HNCC25DJ185. Lineage (NCBI taxonomy): Bacteria > Pseudomonadati > Bacteroidota > Cytophagia > Cytophagales > Spirosomataceae > Dyadobacter > Dyadobacter sp. HNCC25DJ185. The sequence goes on along the minus strand of NZ_JBXHAR010000023.1, from coordinate 9,003 downwards.
TTTGAAACACGCCAAGAATCAGAAGGATGGTTTACGTTACGTTTACCTGAGAATTACAGTCGATGGCAAGCCCGTCGAAATGTCCACAAAACAACTTTGGAGCCCTACCAGATGGAATGCAGATGCGGGTAGAGCCACCGGCCAAAAAGAAGACACCCGCACGCTCAATGCCTATCTAGACATGCTGAGCTCAAAAGTATTTCAAGCGAAAAAGATTTTGATCGAGGATGACAAGGAATTAACAGCCGAAGCATTGAAGAATGTTCTGCTTGGTAAGAGCAATGAGACTCGCACGATCCTTGAAGTATTCCAGCGCCATAATGAGCAAATGGAAGCACTGGTCGGCCAAGAGTTCGCTCCGCTCACCTTAAAGCGCTATAAGACCGCCAAGGAACATACCGCCTCCTTCATCAAGTGGAAGTACAAGAAGGATGATATTGCGATCAGGGATTTGAATTACGAATTTATTACTGAATTCAATTTCTGGCTGCGTAGCGCCCGAGGTTGCAACCATAACTCTGCGATCAAATATATGAGCAATCTGAAAAAGGTTGTGTTAATCTGCGTTAATAACAAGTGGTTGAAGAAGGATCCGTTTCAAGGCTTCAAGTTGACCAAGAAAGAAGTTGTAAAGAACCCGCTATCTAGGGACGAACTGAAACGACTCACCGAAAAAGTATTTGAAGTCGAAAGAATTAGCCAGGTGCGGGACATCTTTCTGTTCTGCTGCTACACTGGGCTAGCTTATGTGGATGTGAAGCAATTGAATACGACTGACATTGTCATCGGCATGGACGGTGAGCCGTGGATTGATACGACCCGCCAGAAAACGGATGCGCCTACACGTATTCCGCTGCTGGATACGGCGCTGGAAATTATTGAGAAGTATAAGGATCATCCGCAATGCTGCGCTGCTGGTGTTGTGTTGCCGGTGCTAAGTAATCAGAAGATGAATGCTTATTTGAAGGAGATTGCTAACCTGTGCGGGATCTCGAAGACGCTGACTTTTCATATAGCGCGACACACTTTCGCTACGACGGTGACGCTAAGTAATAATGTGCCGATTGAGACGGTTTCTAAGATGCTTGGGCATCGGTCTTTGAAGCGGACTATGATTTATGCTAGATATTGGATGTGAAGATTAGCGAGGATATGAAGGGGTTGCGGGAGCGGTTGAAGGGGATGTGACGGTGCGTGCGTTCTCAGCAAAGCACCCTAGCGAGTTATCGTAAATTCGATTAGTATCATTCAGAAATTGAATAACAGGCTTTTAAGTGTAACATCTTGAAAGTCTGTTTTTGTTTAGTAAAACATTGGTCGAGCATTTTGGTTAGCTGCTTAGCTCACTATGAACAGAAGTGATGGCTTGCTTACAAAATTTAAATAGAACTTCTCCGTGCTTTTCCTTTGTAACTGCCCAAGCGACGCCGAAATACTATCAAACCTCCACCCGAAGGTGGGATGAATTACTCGTTGACAACAGAATTGAATTAGTGCAAGAGCCAATCGAGCCGCATATTGCCGGGAATATGCTCCTTAATATAACCTTGAACAGAAAACTAGTATAAAACACGTATTTCTACGTGTATTATCTAATGAATATCTATAAATATATTTGCAATAAATGAATCACTAGCTCATAAACACGTATACAGTCCAATCTAAAAGTACTTAAGATGAGACTGTATGAAAGCTCCCTCCCTTGCAACTTAAATGGAAAAAAAATCACAAACGCCACTTCATTTACTGCGAAGCGTATTTCATCTAACCCCCAAGAACCTTGAGAAAAAACTCCTTGAGCTTGATAAAGTCGCTATGCAAAATGGTATATGGACAGAAGCTGCGCGCGAAAGGGGACTTTTTTTTGATCTCTCACAAGTAAGGTTTGCTAACATAAGTGCGGCCGCACAACTAACACTTATTATTGAGAGTGCTCAAAAATCGCGTGTTCCAATTTATATCGCTTTACCAACAACTCGGCTGTCACTTGCTGAATCTCAAAGTACAGGCTTCGATCAAGACCTGAAATTAAAAATATTAAGATCCAGAGAGGAAGCTAACTCATTCTTAAAAACAATTAAGTTCGATGAGGCAGTATTGTGCAAGCATCTAGCCAATTCGTCGCCTGTCTCGATCACTGAGTTATACAATTTTACGGACGAATTAGTAGAAAACAATCTTCAAAACTTTCAGCATGCTTTTTCGGAAAAAAGAATGCTGAAGGCTCGGAGGTCCAGCACTTTCACTTATGCCTATAAATATATTTTACCATTAACTTGGATTTCTGCGGCCGACGGACCGGTTATCGACTCAAAATTGGAGGAGGTACTAGAGAATGTTCTAATCGAAGAAGATCGGGGAGTTGAACAAGTCGATATGATGTCGATAAAAAATGTTATCCTATCGGAACTAGTTAAGAACGTGAGGGAACACTCGACCGCCAGTCATGCACTTCTTTCGATTGGACTTATGCCCAGAGGAACACTTATAAAAGACAACGAAGGCACGAAAACGGAATCGCCTCAGGGATATAAAATCGAAGAAGAATATTTGACCTGGCTTCAGTCAAATGAAATCAAAAATTTAATAGAGATCTATTTTGGTGATTCTGGAACAGGATTAGTGTCGAACGAGCTGAATGAAGCCTATAGGATAGCAACATCTGGGGCCAGAAATTTGAGCATCCGTAGTAAAATGGACAAGATCGAATTACTTAAATGGTCTTTTGGAAAATGGTCCACGAGAAAAATTAACGAAAAGATCAGAGGCACCAAAGGTTTATATAGAATCAATCGAATCGTAAACAAGTATAACGGCATTTTCTTTATAAGAACTTCCGGCGTCTACGGCGGGTACCAGAAGGGTGGTTACTCGTCATCAAAATGGATCAATAGCATAAAAGAGAAACATGTACATATCCCCGGAACATTTGTTAGCATTAAACTTTGTCCTCACAAGGAAATTGCAAAACTCAGTTTCACATTTACAACTCGGCCAATCAATCGCAAATGGATAATATTATCGCAACAACTATGCAGCGACTCAATTGGCGAATTCACCAATTGGATTGCAGATCAGGACGAGCTAAAAAATGAGAATGCGAATATTCTTTTAATCCTGCAATCTAAGACAGGGTTCTCAATCCAAAGCCATCAAGACTCCATTGGAGAAATATTAAAAAGCCTTAGCTACGTAAGGCACCCTAATGGCATAGTTGTACATTTCTCGGACGATATTGGAAAGTCTACACTTGAAGAAATTGTCCAATCGACTAATGAAATGCTACTCAGGGATCTCACAGAACACAGTGTCCCCGAGGCCATTTCATCAGACTCTGAAGCAATCTATGACCCTATTCTTGTTATAGGAAAAAAAAAGAGTATTGCTTGGTTTGGGGGTAGTCAGAGAATTATTGCCATCCTAAAAGAAATCATTGATGACCAGAGCGAAAAGAAACGCCTTGATGATCTTGAAAGCTTTCGGAATCTGAAACCAGAAGAAAAATATCAGGTCTTATCTCATTTTAGAAATGACGATTCTCTAATAACAGTATCCTCAAATCTGGATATACACATAAATTTCAGCAACATAGCTGACATCTTCAGAGAACGTCTCAAACGGAAAATGGTGAAAGGTTCGGCGTTGTCGGCTCCACTATGTACTCCAAAGCTCAAAGTAGTAAACTACTGGCATGACGTTAAAGATATACTAGCAGAAAAGGTCGACATAATAGGGTATGCCCTGGTTATGTATCTCAAAATATCTGAATATTATACATGGGCGTCTAACACCAAGAGTGTTTATATTTTAATCGACCACACCGTCCAATTACCGCTAGCATTAGAACTAGGAAACCTGATGGGAATTGGGAAGAGAAATATAATAAATATACTTGATGACGTAGATACATTAGTCCCTCGAAGATCCACTTTGTTTAACGCTAATGATGAAGTTTTTATATTAACCTCTATCATATCAACCTCTGAGACAATCCGTAGATTGGTGAAATATGTAAAACGTGACCTTGCTTTTCCCAAATGCATAATAGGATTAGCTAATTTAAGAGATCGTTCAATAAGTGCGATTAACACTTGGGAGGAAGAAACCCCGATATTGAGTGTATATCAAAGAAATAACGAGGAGCAAGATTATCGAGGGGAAAGCTCCGTCAATAACTTTGAAGATCTGGCAATAGTATTAAATAACTGCCGAACATTTAAGGGACCTGACTATGAAGACGAGCCACTCATCGCTCAAACAGAGTTGCAAAGAACTATTTCACTTCCGTTACCACTAAAACAACACCTAATTGCTACAAAATCCTTATTCTACAGTCATTTCGGTAAATATAGTGGGCGACACTTCACTTTTTATCTCAACAAAGAGAAAATCTTGCAGTCCACCTCATTCCTTTGGGAAAATGCACGTAAACGAATCTCGGACTGGCGTCGATTTATCAAACAAGACGATTTTGTAATAATTCGACCCGAATCTGGGAAAGATCCTAATACTGCGCTCGACCCTTGTATTGAGTATTTACGGAATTCATTTAATATATCTTCTCGCGCGATTGTTTGGAATACTGATAAGCCAAGGAATATTCAATCGAATAACAATATTGTTTTCTTAGATTTTGGGACATTGACCGGCGAATCTATCAACAAATTTCTATCGTATGTGAAAAATGCCGATCATATATTAATATGCATCTTCTTTAATCAATATCAAAATAGAGATTTTGAGTTTTACAAAAAAATACAGGACTTACGTGTTGAAGTATCGGCTAGTAAAAAAGAGTATTCTGTTGAACAAACTGAATTATTTCCTACTGAGTTAAAAGTATCAACGAAAGATGTTGCGATTTACAAAACATGTACAGTGAAAATTATTGACCTATATAATTTTCCATTTAGCTACTATAATTCTGCGACATGTCCTATCTGTGAACACGAACGCGCCTTAGACGCATTCAGAATACAGACTCCATATATGGATCAATTCACAAATGATCGAAAAAATAGATTAAGAATTAGGAGTAGGACTGACATGGGAGATCACCCATCTGATTTTTATCTAGATTCTAGTGACACAGCCTACGAACTGTCAAGCGAATCAATAATGAAAATGTATGAGTTAAAACAAACGTTCATCAAAGCTCTTGGGTCCACTCAATACCGGATTCAGGTCTATCTATTACTATACAGAATTCACTCTCAAATAGAATTACAAATTAGGAATTTAGAATCGGATCTTTATGCATTACTTTATCTTCTCTCAAATGAAGTGAACTGGTTTCAACGCGAACCACTTGTTTTCAGGCAGGTCAGAGAGATTGTCTCAGAACTCGCTCAAAAGGTTGCAGTAATGTCTGTGGATGATTTGATAGATCAGTTCCAAGATTTACGCGATGCAAATTCTAGTAAACTAAGGATGGCAATACGCTATAAATATTGTGCTATTACTGTTCTCCGATCCTCGCATAAATTCAAGTTTTGTCAAAATATAGGATTAATGATTGAAGCGAGCCAAACCGACGGTCGTTTCAGTAATAATCTTCTTCAAAATATTTTTTACCATATTGGCTCACTACATAAAAATGGCTATAATAAAAGCATAAATTATTTTAAAGGTATTGATTCTGGCTTCCGATCACTGGATGGAAAATCATTGCCATTAAGTATAGAGCAGAATAATTTTTTAAAGATAATTGATGTTAAAAATACCAAAAGAATAAAAAGAATAATACGGACAAGTGAAACTGCCAATGATATTGATATAATTAGACAACTTAAGTCCGAGATTCTTGGCGAATACAACAAGACAAGGCATCCAAAGCCTGCAAAACATTTTCATGCATTAGATTTTAGAAAACTAGGAATTAATGGGGATGCACTGATTGACTTCATTACTAATCAATACTCTTCAGAGTATTTTAATGATTTCCAAAGTAAACAAAGTGTGGTTTTATCAGATTGGCACTATGCCTATAAATTTATCGAAGAAGATTTGATTGAGATTCTGGAACGGTTAAGTCCAAATATTTTAGAGTCAGATTTGTTTAGAAGACTTGAAGGAGAGCTTACAAAGTATGAAGACGTAAAAAGAACATTTGGAAGATATATTGCCGCTATCTCACATAACTGCTTAGATCTAACTCGATTTTCCGATGAATATCATCGGCACTATGATTTTATCAATGACCTCTTCATTGATTTCGCAAGTGATGGAGACGATGGAATGAATTCAAAAATTCTCGAAATTGCACTGAATTTCCCTTCTAACGTCAAAAAAGCAATACAGACTATATTTCGACCACATGATTTCAAATCGGTAGACATACGAGTTATCGACGAATGTAACTGCGATGTTTTTTACCCGAACGTCCAGCTTATGGCATACATTACACATATAAAGAGTAATATTCAGCAAAAACTAAATAGTCATGTCAAGATAGAGAATGTCAGCATGGAAGTGACAATTTCTCGTGAAGATGCCTGTATCGTAACAATAATAAGATACAATGGCACAAATCAATTTTCCACTTTCAATAAAAACGGCGGCCTCAGCCAGTTCGCAAATGACCTAGCGAGATATGGAGGCACGTTGGATCACAAAACTAGATTAGAGACTGATCAATACATTATTACATTTAAAATTCCTATTTATGAAAACTCTTAATGTAGCCTACTACGATGATCATGATGGCGATAGAGTAAAAATGACATCAAAATTTCGATCGCTTAACAGGCAAATCAAGGAAATGGGAATTCAGGTAGAGATGCAACTTGAGTGCTACGGTGACCGATGGGAGTTGTGCAAGCATATTCAATCAGGGAGAAATTTTGACTTGTTAATTCTTGACATGTATGACGACGCGACCGGCAGCCACGATGGAATAGAGGTTTTAGAAGTTATTGCAGAAGAAGAGAGAAACCTTCCAACGATTTTGTACACATCAGCGTTTTTTCGTGGACATGTGATAAAGTTTGAAGAGCTTTACAGCAAATACAAGTTCATCCTCGGTGAACGTATAGCCAAAGATACAAACTCGTTACCGGAACGAATACTATCATTCGTGACTAGTATGGTTCCCCAGGATCTATTCGATTCGGATTTTGACGACATTTTCCTTCAAGCGGAGATTCTCGCAGTCGGTCTTCTAAATTTGAACGAAGTACTATTTAAAATAAAACAGCATTTCAGTCTTTCTGACAAATTTTTCTTACAGCGACTTTCTGCCGGGTTTAGCGGAGCGGCAGTTTTTCGGGTAAAAGTCGCTGGGAGAAGTTTCATTTTAAAAATATCAAAAGAAAAGGAGAAATTAAAGGGCGAGCATCAAAGAGCTGAGGAGCTTTATAAGTTCTTTCCACAACACCTTCGGATATCAATTGAAAGTGTTCCCTTCGAAAGCAGGGATGCGTTTGCTATTCTCATAGAAGAGGTAAAAGAAGGCGAAACTCTTTTTTCCTGGCTTTCAAATAAAAAGACTGAGGATGTGATTTCACAATTTTTACAACGCCTATTCTTCGATGACAGTCTTAAGGATCATTATCATCAGAATACCCATTCAGAAGGAAAGTTTGACGAAATATTTTCGGATTTCTCGAATACGAAGTTTTTGCTAGTCAGACAAGCTTATAATGAATTAACGCCGATATTGTTAGACATAGGAGAACCTTTTAATATCAACCACATTAAATCAATTGTTGTATCTGGCACTTTTGAAAATCTTGACAGAACGACGCTACTTGACAATAAATTCAAAAAAAAGTTGATGTTATGTCATGGGGACTTACACTCAAATAACATCATGGTTCGTGGCGAAAAACCGGTACTGATAGATACTGGAGGTATTCGATATGCGTTCTGGCCATCTGATATCTGTCGATTAATCACTCATGTTTTCATTTCAGGAATAGATCATGGTAAGGTTGCCTTTTTTGATATCGGATCTAATCCGAGGTACTTGGAGCTCGGAACCAAGCTCATTCGCTTGGAGCGAATTGAGGTTGATGGTGTGAATGACGGGTTCATCCACGCACTAAATTGGATTGTGGAAAACATTCATTCTATATACGCGTCATCTTTTACTCTTTGGGAATTTCAATTAGGCATGCTAAAGGAATTAGTTCAAATATCTTATCGGACTAGCTCGATTCCTCCTGGCAAGCGCGCCCTAAGCTTGCTTTTAGCATACAAGTGCTTGACTCTCGCTAACAACAATGTCTTGGAAAAGTTGTAGGTGAAATCAGGATATTGCCTTAGATTCAGTTCAATTTCGAGGATTTTTAGCTGTAAATGTTAAACAGTTCGCTGTGAAAATATTCTTCTTGCATCAACATACCAGCACCTACAGTTACCTCAATCTCGGTCAAGGTTTCGAATTTTAATAAGGTGTAGCCTAGGTGTAATCCACGCTTCCTTCAACATAACTGGCTATGAAAGGATATATGCCCCAGGAAAATGTTAAAGCTATAATAATGGCTGTAGTTCGTTATTTCATAGCAAAGAAACCGATTTTTATTTAACTAAATATATAAATAACTTATACACTTAGTTGAATATGGGAGATGAGCTTTCTTTTATTTGTTGTTATGCGGAGAATGTATAGTACGATCACCTTTCGAACAAATTTGAACATTTTCAAAAATTCTCGAACAGGTACAAACATTGTCGACTTTTTTCGACCAAACACAAATGTCTTCGAACGGACTAGTCTTGGTAGATATTCCGACGAAAGTACCCCACGATTCCGCTGTAAATGACCCCATTTATTCCGGTGCAAAGTACGCCAGTTAGAACCGGTTGTTTTAACACTAAGCGAGAGTGATAATTTATTAAACTTAATGATTTTTCTTCTTCCTCAAAGACTTTCCAGTTAGGGCTATCCGATGGGCAGAAGCTGCCAATCTGTCCATGATTGCATCGGCAAGCGTTGGTTCGTCAATGAAGTTGTACCAGTTGTCAACCGGCAGCTGCGAAGTAATGATCGTTGCCCCATTC
>NZ_JBXHAR010000022.1:0-15611 GCF_056895195.1 Dyadobacter sp. HNCC25DJ185 | reverse complement strand
GCTGTCAATATTATTCTGAAATTCCCAAAATGGGGGGATCAGTCCGAAAAATTGGGGTGAAGTTAAAAAAGTAGTTTTTTTGCAATGAATCAATATTGAATGCATTGCAAGAGTCTTACCTAGCCCTAGTCCGTTTCCTGTTACCCGAAGGAATTTTAGAATATTTCGAGCTTTCCAAAATCGCTGAAGCAATTCCGGGTTTACACATCTATCTGGAAGAGAAGAACCTTCCACTTACCGAATACAAAGACCAGAAATTAGAATCGAAAGGCTATTTACCTGAGATATACATTCAGGATTTTCCAATTCGTAACCAGAGCGTTACACTCTGCATCAAGCGCCGTCGGTGGGAAGTCAAGGAGACAGGCGAAATTATCAGCAGGGACTGGAATGTGGTGCAACAGGGAACTCGGATGACCAAAGAGTTCGCCGATTTTTTAAAACCGGGCCGCCGGGCGGGGTTGTATTGATAATAACCCTGTCAGTTGCTCCCAACTAGGTAAATACTTCCATCTGGATGGGAATCGGACCGCCGACGCGGCAGCTCCAACAACAATATAAAGATCACATCAGTGACTACAAGGACTGGAATCAGCGTGAGCACGCAGATGATTGGCTTTTATATCCTGAAAATACCGGCCCTTACCTAAGCATTGATGAGACGTCCCTTTCTAATGGCGAACTGTATACGATAGTAACTAATAAGGCCGCAAAAGGCAGGAAAGGCTCTTTGCTAGCAATGGTAAAGGGTACCCAAGCTGCATCAGTGATAGAGATTTTGCGGAAAATCCCTAAACGCCTCCGTGAAAAAAGTCGGAGAAGTGACGCTAGACATGGCAGCCAGCATGTGCGGCTGCGGAAAGATTGTGAGCCGCTGCTTCCTAAAGGCATCAAAAGTCATCGACCGTTTTCATGTTCGGAAATTAGTGTATGATGCCGTCCAGGAAGTAAGGATCAAATACAGATCGGCGGCGTCGGATCATGAAAATCAGGCCATTGAAGCTGCCAAGCAGACTAGTTTAACCTATCAACCTGAAATTCTAGCTAAGGCGACACGCTCAGACAGTTGTTGGTCAGAAGCCGGTATCTGTTGTTCAAGTACTACGACAAATGGACTGCTTCGCAAGTCCAACGTTCGAGGCTACTCTTTGAATGCTATCCGGTAATCGAGCAGGCCTACAAGCTGGCAATAGGATTAGGGGTGATTTTAAGGACTTGTAAATCAAAGGAACAAGCCTTCAAAAGGCTGGCGCTATGGTATAATGTTGTCGAAGATTGCGGGCTTGACTCCTTCAAAACTGTCGCAAGATCCATGCAGACGCATTATCTGGACATTCTTAACTTTTTCAACAATCGTAGTACAAATGCATCGGCCCAGTCCTTCAATGCCAAGATCAAGATATCACTGTCATCACCCAGAGGTGTTCGGGATATCCCATTCTTCTTGTTCAGGCTTACGAAACTCTATCCTTAATTCCCACCAAGAATTCTGCTTGATCCGATATGAGAGAATTGAAAGTAAAGTCCGCTCTACTTGAGTAGGTAGATGGATATATTAAAATACCACAAGGCTAAATTAGGTATAAGAAAAACAGAATCGATTATTCTAATGCCTCAATAAGTAACAGGCTTATATCGAATATTTCTATTTATTAGACTATAAACAGCATTGACAATTCCTGCTGTATCAATTCCACATTCTTCATATAATTCATGAGGTTCTCCGTGTTCAATGATAGAATCGGGAATACCAAGTCTCTTGATAGCACTGGTGTATCCATTATCTGCCATAAATTCGATTATAGCACTGCCAAAGCCACCTTGCAGGCAGCCATCTTCAAGGGTAATTACTTGATTGAACCTACCGAAAATTTCATGTAGTAACGATTCATCCAAAGGCTTCGCAAATCGCATATCATACAGAGCAACGGAGATGCCCTCCTTTTCTAATTGATGACAGGCCCGTTCGGCAAAATTACCTGTTGGTCCTAATGATAAAATAGCAAGATCTGAACCTTCTAGAATTTTTCGCCCTTTACCAATCATAATTTCCTCAAAAGCAGTCCTCCAATTTGGCATAACGCCTGAACCTCTTGGATATCGAATTGTGATGGCGTGTTTCCCAGATTGAAACGATTCTAACTGAGCTGTGAACATCATATTGCGTAACTCCTGCTCGTTCATGGGAGATGCTACAACCATATTAGGAATGCATCGCATAAAGGCGATATCGTATACTCCATGGTGTGTAGGACCATCTGCACCTACTAAGCCAGCCCTATCCAGGCAAAAAATAACGGGCAACTCCTGAATACAGACATCATGGATTACCTGATCGTAGGCTCGCTGCATAAAGGTCGAATAGATGTTACAAAATACAACCTCACCACGGGTTGCCATTCCAGCTGAAAAAGTTACAGCGTGCTGTTCCGCAATGCCAACATCAAATGATCTTTCAGGGATCGCCTCCATCATGATATTAAGAGAAGATCCCGATGGCATAGCAGGAGTTATACCAACAATTTTCGAGTTTTGTTTAGCTAATTCGACAATAGTGTGACCAAACACATCCTGATATTTGGGTGCCTGAGGAGTGGTGTAGCTTTTCTTCTGTATTTCTCCGGTAATTTTGTCAAAAACTCCCGGCGCGTGCCATATTGTTTGGTCTTTTTCGGCAGGCCCGTAGCCTTTTCCTTTAACGGTCAGGCAGTGCAACAATTTTGGCCCCGGGATACTTTTAAGATCACTTAAAACTTCCGTTAAATGGCTTATATCATTGCCGTCTATCGGACCAAAATATCTTAAACCAAGTGATTCAAATAGGTTACTTTGACGAAGGATTGCCGTTTTCATCACGGTTTCCACCTTGGAAACAATTTCCTGAGCACTTTTTCCGAAATTGCTCATCTTACCTAGGAGGTTCCAAACCTCGTCCCGGAATTTATTATAAGTCTGGGATGTCGTAATATCAGTCAAATATTCTTTAAGTGCGCCAACGTTGGGATCTATGGCCATACAATTATCATTCAAGATAATCAGTAGGTTAGAATCGGTAGCACCTGCGTGATTCATGCCTTCAAAAGCCAATCCCGCAGTCATTGCACCATCGCCGATGACCGCGATATGTTGTCTTTCAAAGTTCTTTTCCAGGGCAGAAGCTACGGCCATGCCAAGCGCAGAAGAAATCGAAGTGGATGAGTGGCCTACTCCAAAAGCATCATAAATACTTTCTTTTCGCTTGGGAAAGCCCGACAATCCACCATATGTACGGTTAGTATGGAAATTATCCCGTCGGCCTGTGAGAATTTTATGGCCATACGCCTGATGACCTACGTCCCAAACCAACTGGTCGTCAGGTGTATTGAAAACGTAGTGCAGCGCAACGCTCAATTCCACGACACCAAGACTTGCCCCAAAGTGTCCTCCGTAGACGGAAACGTTGTCAATTATAAACTGTCGAAGCTCATTACAAACCTGTGGTAGTTGAGAGCTATCCAGTTTGCGTAAGTCCTCTGGAGAATCAATCTTAGCGAGTAGTTTTCCGGGAGTTATAAGCATACGGCAGGATATTAAATCAGATCATTAGCAATTGCTTGCTTTTAAAATATAACAAAATTAAGCAAATACGGACTAAATCTGATTTTTATTTTCGCTGACTGGCCTTGAAGAGCTTTTGCTTTTCCTCTCTTGTCAGACTTTCATATCCTGATTTTGAAATTTTGTCAAGGATGGAATCAATTTCCATTTGATCTGGCATTTCAATCGTGCCTGATGACGAGGAAGAAGAGTAAACACTTGTACTGCGATAAACCTGCCTCTCACGATAAGTAACTTGCATGGACGGCCGTTTTCGGAATAACCTGGACCAGACAGCCAGTACCGCATATATGGGTTTGCCAAGATCCGTTCCGTTTTGAAGCGATTTTATGAAAATATAGCCAATGAATGCTCCTCCCAGATGAGCAAGATTTCCCCCGGCATTGGGACCGACTGTCTGGGCAAGGGAAAGAATAATATAAAATAACGCTATAAACTTAATTCTGATCGGACCAAGAAAAATAAGGTTGAAGGTATAATTGGGAAGTAAAGTGGACGCGCCAACTGCAACGGAAAATGCAGCCGCAGATGCGCCTAACATCCTGGAACCTTCGATATGGGCTTGAAAATAGGGTAATATATTATAGAGCACTATATAGATCAGTCCTCCCACAATCCCTCCCAGCAAGTACAATGCGATTACGCGCTTGGCCCCAAGGTATTCATCTACAAGCTTGCCAAACCAATAGAGGAATAGCATGTTAAACAGAATATGAAAAATATCGTCGTGCGTGAAAAAATAGGTAATCAGTGTCCATGGTTTGTATAAAAACTCGTTTGTCGCTGCGGGCAACTGAAGGGTATTGAGTACCGTGAGATAGGTATTGGAAGATTGGGAAAGTGTGAGGACAATCTTCAAAAGCAGCAATGTCAGAAATACTGCAGTGTTTATCAGGATTATTTTTACAAGTGCATTCTCTGACTTAGCGAATTCCCTTTTTACGTCGTCAAAAATATTGCTCATCTTTTTAGTAGAAATTTGTTTTTTGCGTACCCCAGTAACGCAACAATATATATGCAAATAGCATTCCTCCTATGTGCGCGAAGTGCGCAACGTTATCTGACTGAGCATTTTGGATTCCTGAGTACAGTTCATACAAACCATAAAAAGCCACAAAATATTTGGCCTTTATCGGGAATGGAACAAAAAGAAGGAAAAGCTCAGTATTTGGAAACAATAACCCAAACGCCATAAGAATACCGAAAATTGCTCCGGATGCTCCTACCATTGGGGTATTTATCAAGCGTTCGTAATAACTGTTAACAAAATTAACACTATCCTGAATATAGCTGGAATTGGTTGGATTTTCCTCAAATTTATTCAAAAAATCAAGATTGGATTCGTAAATCCCTCTTGCATGTTTACTCATAAAATCGACGAGCCCATCGGGTGTAGGGTTTTGTGTAAATATCTCAACAGCCTGACGCACCTGACTGTTCTCAAAATAATCAATCCCTGAGAAGAGTAACCCTGCTCCTATACCAGTAAAAAAATAAAAGAATAAAAACCTTTTGGGACCCCACATCCTTTCCAATAGCGGCCCAAACATGAATAGACCAAACATGTTGCTGAACAAATGTCCGAGGCCTCCGTGCAAAAACATGTATGTCACAAACTGAAAAACATGAAATCCGGGCGAAAGGGTCGACACAAGCGCAAAATCTTTACTCAGATTAAAAAGACTGGAATCGACGAGGTAAAAGAGTATATTCAGAATAAGTAAGTTCCTGACGGTGGGGGTGATGGACAACATATTGTTTTAAATCAAATTTTAAATTCTCTAACTGCAAGTATTAGATTTTTGTTTCTTAACCCTTGAATATGCTTGCTAGTTTTTCCATGGTCAATAGTACAATTATGGCCTCTCCGCCAGGTGTCCGGTTGGGGTCGCTTGATGCGAAGAGCTGATCAATTAAAGTATGTATTTCCACATAAGAGAGCTTCACAGCATATCTTACTGAAAAACGCCTGGCCAACGAACGTGAAAGACTTTCAGGCTTGTTCAATTTTAAGTCTGAATAGCTTTGTTTCAGCTGCTCAACCAATTCTTCGAAAAGGTCTTGTTCGCTCTCCTCAGGTAAGTCGGCAGGTATCCCGCGGATAATTAACTCATTGGTTCCAAATTCGTCAAATTCAAATCCAAGACTGTGGATCTCCTTTTTTGTCTCGTGAACCAGTTGCATGTCGGAGTGGGTCAGCCGGATTCTCTTGGGAAAAAGTAACTGCTGGCACGCGCCGCTCCTGTTAATAAGCATCTTACGATATCGTTCATATAGAATTCTTTCATAGGCCGCTTTCTGATCAATCAACATAATTCCTTCCTTGACCTGCGACAGAATGTACCTGTTGTGAAGCTGAAAAAGAACCGCATTGCTTTCAGGTGCGGCAATCACTTCGGAGGCCATCCTGTTTATTTTACTGGCAACCGTTTTGGCTTGCTCCTGATAAGCGGGCCTTGAAACCGTCGTTGCACCAACCTCGAATGCCGCGAGCTCACGGCTACGATCTTCGGAATTTTGCAGTCCTTCGAACAACTTGCTCCAATTGGTAAGATTAGATCTGGAAGGCCCGTTCTCACCTTTCTTGGATTGAGCGGCCCAGTCGGGCATAACTGTTCTAGGAATTAGGTTATTATCGACGGGTGGGGGATTCAGGAAGTTTATATTATCATCAAAATCAATGGATTGTGATAAATTATAAACGCCAACTGCTTTTTTTACAGCAGCCATCACAATGGCATAAACGGACTTTTCGTCGTCAAACTTAATCTCCGTTTTCGTCGGATGGATGTTGATATCTATATGCGACGGGTCGATCTCAATGAAGAGCACATAAAAAGGATGACTGCCTTCCGGAATAGTGCCATCGAAAGCACTGATTACTGCGTGATGCAGGTAGCTGTGCTTAATATACCTGTCATTCACAAAGAAGAATTGCTCACCTCTGGTCTTTCTGGCGAATTCCGGTTTGCCTATGTATCCTTTTACATTAATATAAGAGGTATCTTCTTGGCAAAAAGCCAATTGTTCCCTGTAGCTTTTACCATATATGTCGATAATCCTCCGAACAAGCTTGCCTGTCTGAAGATTGAACACCTCTGTATCGTTATGATGAAGCGTGAAACTAATTTCAGGGTGCGACAATGCAACCCGCTGAAATTCGTCCAAAACATGGCGCATTTCCACGGAATTGGATTTTAGAAAATTACGTCTGGCAGGGACATTGAAAAAAAGGTTCTTCACCGAGAAATTGGTACCTTTTAGGGTGGCGATTGCTTCCTGGGTTTTTATTTCGGACCCATCGATCCGAATCAAGCTGCCGAGTTCGTCTGATTCCTGCCTTGTCCTCAATTCGACCTGCGCCACGGCAGCAATGGATGCCAGCGCCTCTCCGCGAAATCCCATGGTTCTGATCCGGAATAGATCTTCGGAGTGCCGGATCTTTGAAGTTGCATGTCGCTCAAAACACATTCTGGCATCGGTTTCGGACATACCAGAGCCGTTATCAATGATTTGGATCAGGGTTCGACCCGCCTCTCTTAGGATCACTTGGATATGCGTTGCTTTCGCATCGATCGCATTTTCCAATAGCTCTTTGACAACTGACGCAGGGCGCTGCACTACCTCACCTGCGGCAATTTGGTTGGCTATGGAATCAGGTAATAAATGGATGATGTCGGAAGACGGCATAAGGGGTGGCTATTAATTTTACTATAACAAATAAACAAAATTTTTTTTGACAGGACCGGGTAATTTAGATATCGCCTCTTGCCAGGCAACACGATTTTTATTTTATGATTCTGAAATAATTATATTAATTATTGAAATTTTCAATAATGTCTGAACGATTCTGTCTGGAATTTTTGTTGTCTAGAAATAATTTGTATAACTTGTAAGACTAAACTCAGAAATTGTTAACCTATCTCGTTATGAAAGCGCCAATTTTCAAAAGATTTAATTTCAACATGGCCCTGCAGTGGCTCATATTTCTTCCGGTTATTTTGCCTTTGTGCATTATTTTCGGGGCAGTGCAGGGAGTGGTTAAGATGGTAGAGAAAATGGCGCAAAGAATGTGGATAGACATGGAATTGTAAAATTGCATAAGCTATAAAAGCAAAAGAGCCGGGAATTTTCCCGGCTCTTTTGCTTTTATCAATGTTGTTTAAAATTTCCATCTTACGAAAGCTTCCATGGCTTCGTATTCTGCGAGACCAAGGGAATCGTAAAGCATAGCTGTTCCCCTGTTCCGCTCTTCTGCCCTCTGCCAAAACTCCCTGGAATCTTCGCCCTGGAAAACGACGCCGTCCTTTTGGGATTGATGTTTGAAAATTCCCTGACGTTTTTTTAAAACCTGGTCCGGACTCATGGGAACTGCCATTTCAATTTCATAGATGTCCCACTCTGCCCAAGCACCCCGGTAGAGCCACACCCAGCAATCTTTCATGAAATTTTTGTGCCTAGATCGTTGCAATGCGGCTTCAATGGCATCCCAGCATACCTTGTGCGTTCCGTGCGGATCAGCAAAGTCGCCGGCAGCATATATTTGATGTGGTTTTATTTCTTCAATAAGGTTCTCAATGATCTTAATATCTTCTTCTCCAATTGGCTTTTTCTGTACAGTACCGGTTTCATAAAAAGGCATATCCAGGAAATGTGCCTGGCTGGTGGGGACACCGACGAACCGGCAAGTTGCCTTCGCCTCGCCTCTTCTCAGTAATCCCTTTACCTTACGAATCTCCGGCGTATCGATTTCGCTATCCTTGGTATGTTTCAGAAATTCTTTTGCGTCAGCAAACAATTTGGTAGCATCCGGGCTATCGATGCCGAAGCCCCTGTTAAAGTCAACGACAAAATCAATGAAACGCAAGGCCTCATCATCCGCTACGGCAATGTTGCCAGAAGTCTGGTAAGCTACATGTACTTCATGACCCTGATCAACCAGCCGCTGAAATGTCCCACCCATAGAGATAATGTCATCATCAGGATGCGGGCTGAAAATCAAGACGCGTTTTTTGGAAGGCTGTGCCCGTTCAGGACGATGGGTATCATCTGCATTAGGCTTTCCTCCAGGCCAACCCGTAATGGTATGCTGTAGTTGGTTAAAGACATTGATATTAATCTCATAAGCTGCTCCATATTGGGCCAGCAAATCGCTCATACCATTGTCATTATAGTCTTTATCCGTAAGCTTCAGAATTGGTTTTTTAAGCGTTAATGACAAATGCGTGACAGCCTTCTTAATCATTTTATTGTCCCATACTACTGAATCGACTGCCCAGGGCGTTTTGATCCGCGTTAATTCGGAAGCGGCACTTTCGTCCACAACAAACGTCACATCCGGATGCGCCTGCAGGTATGAAGCAGGATTGAGCTCGGTAACAGGTCCTTCCACAGCACCGTGGATCACGGATGCTTTTCTTTCCCCCCAAGCAAGAAGAACCACTCTGCGCGCATTTAATATCGGCGCCACCCCAAGTGTAATAGCCTTTCTTGGAACATTGTGAAGTCCGCCAAATTCCATTCCGGCAGCTGCACGTGTTGAATGGTCCAGGGTAATCAGCCTCGTACGGGAGTTTATCAGGGAACCAGGTTCATTGAAACCAATGTGCCCGTTACCACCGATACCCAATAATTGAAAATCCAGGCCGCCGACGGCATTGATTTTGTTTTCATAAGAAGTACAGTAATCACGCAGCAATGCGGGCGGTACAGTACCGTCAGGGATAAAATAGTTTTCTTTTGATATATCGACGTGATCGAACAGCTGCTCTTTCATGAAGCGGTGATAGCTGTAAATCGAGTCCGGCTCCATTTGATAATATTCATCCAGATTGAATGAAATAACATTTTTAAAGCTTAACCCTTCTTCTTTATGCATGCGGACCAGAATTGCATAAACGGTCTTCGGCGAAGAACCGGTCGCAAGGCCTAACACGCATGGCTTACCTTCTTTTTGTTTTTGACGGATTAAATCCGCAATTTCCTTGGCAACAGCATTGGAAGCCTCTTTCGAATCGGCAAAGATTTGTGTAGGTATTTTCTCGTAGGTGATTGGCTGACCTTTAGTACCTGCAGTACCTTTTCCATTGCTGGATGCTTGCATCAAAATTGTTTGAGAACTCACCGTTTGTTGGCTCATAAGCTGCTTGAATTATTTAAGGTTCAAGAATCGACAGAATTGGAGAAATAACAGATTTTATACGAAGTGTACGACCACGCACGCTAATCGGGCACAAAAATACAAGGCAAAACGAATATTATTAAAATAATTTAAAAAATAAGTGTTTTATAAAATACGGCTTTTAAAGAAATTACGACTATTGTAATAGGTTACTAAGCGCCGAGGATCCGACTTTTAACATAAAGTAAGTGTTATTATTTTATTGAAAGAGAATTGCTCGTATTTTTGCGCCTTATTCTACGAAACTTCACATCATTTTTCTGATACCACCCATGTCTACACTCACCAGCGTTGAACGTGACACAACTATTTTTGATCTGATCAACAGAGAAAAGTATCGCCAGGAGTCTGGAATCGAGCTGATTGCTTCTGAAAACTTTACTTCCCGGCAGGTAATGGAAGCGTCTGGCAGTGTGCTGACCAATAAATATGCTGAGGGGCTTCCCGGCAAAAGGTATTACGGCGGTTGCGAGATTGTCGACGAAATCGAGCAGATCGCTATTGACCGTTTGAAAGAACTTTTCGGTGCAACCTGGGCTAATGTTCAGCCTCATTCGGGAGCACAAGCCAATACGGCTGTTTTTCTGGCGTGCCTGAACCCGGGAGACAAAATCATGGGTTTTAACCTGGCCCATGGAGGACACTTAACGCACGGCTCACCGGTAAATATCTCCGGAAAATATTTCAAACCTGTTTTCTACGGCGTTGAGGCCGAAACCGGCCTGATCGATTGGGATAAGGTGGAAGAAACCGCTTTGCGGGAGCGTCCAAAGTTATTGATCTGCGGTGCTTCGGCTTACAGCCGTGATTGGGACTATGAGCGTTTGCGTTCAATAGCCGATCAGGTAGGGGCATTGTTAATGGCTGATATTTCTCACCCAGCCGGCCTGATTGCCAAAGGCCTTTTGAAAGATCCGTTTGATCACTGCCACATTGTTACCACCACTACCCACAAAACATTGCGAGGACCTCGAGGTGGGGTGATTATGATGCGCAACGATTTTGAAAACCCTTTTGGGATAAAAACACCCAAAGGCCAGCTTCGTACCATGTCATCGCTTCTTGACTCGGGCGTTTTCCCGGGAACACAGGGTGGACCGCTGGAACATATCATTGCAGCGAAGGCAGTTGCATTTGGGGAAGCGCTAAGTGAGGGGTATTACAATTACGCGACTCAGGTAGCAAAAAATGCGCAGGCGATGGCAAAAGCATTTGTGGAGAAAGGATACCGCATTATCTCTGGTGGAACAGACAACCACTTAATGCTGATCGACTTGCGCACCAAGAATGGACAAGAATCAGGATTAACCGGAAAACTTGCCGAAAATACATTGATCAAGGCGGATATTACCATTAATAAAAATATGGTCCCTTTTGATGATAAATCGCCGATGATTACTTCGGGTATCCGTGTCGGAACGGCTGCGATGACCACCCGGGGACTTGTCGAGTCAGATATGGAACGTATTGTGGATTTGATTGATACTGTTTTAGTGAACCATGACCAGGATGCCAAAATAGCTGCGGTGAAGGAAGAGGTTAATAGCTGGATGAAGCAATATCCACTATATATATAGTATTCAATTTTCAAAAAAGTGCGCGGCAGAGATCTGCTGCGCACTTTCTGTTTTTTATAGATATGAAGGTTGCAGCAAAGAATTGTAACCTAACTTGTTTTGACTTAGCAAAGTTTTCATAACTTTGCACTCCAAATTCGAATTATTTGATATGAGCAAGAAAAATACGGACCAATCCGGGCTTGAAATTATTGAAACTCCGGAAGCATTAGCGGGCCAGATCAATAAAGCAGAGGTTTTTTTCCTGAAAAACCGTAAGGTAGTGTTAGGTGTTGGAGGGGCGATCTTGGTTGCAATTGTTGCTTTTGCCGGGTACCGTTTTTATATAGACAGCCAGGAAGGAGCTGCCCAGAATGCACTTGCAAGTGTCGTTTACGATTTTGAGGCGGATTCATTGCAGAAAGCATTGAATGGTAGTGGGGGAAATGAAGGCCTTTTATCTATCGCGGACAGCTATAAAGGTACTGATGCCAGCAACCTCGCAAATTTCTATGCAGGTGTTGCTTTGCTGAAACAAGGAAAATACGACGAGGCAATCAGTCACCTTCAGTCATTCAGCTCTTCTGATCTTTTGGTTCATGCCCGTGCGCAATCTTTGATCGGGGATGCTTATCTGGAAAAAAACCAACCAGCGGAGGCAATTTCTTTCTATCAGAAAGCTGCTGACTACGAGAAAAATGAATATTTTACACCTGTATATTTAATGAAACTGGCTATCGCTCAGGAAAAGGCCAACCAGCCTGCTGACGCGATTGCTTCCTATAAACGTGTTATTGACGAGTTCCCTCTTTCTTCGGAAGTGGTGAACGCAAAGAAGTACATGGGTCTATTGGAAGGACAGGTCGGCAAATAATGGTTAACCATTTCTGTTTCCTAAAAGGATAAAGCCGACAAAGGTTTTATCCTTTTTTTATTGACTAATTTTTAACTAAGAACCCATAAAACAAACTGCGATGTCTAGTGCAGATAAAAATTTAAGTGTATTCAAAACCGACGGGCTGCCTGACATCAGCTCGAAGAAGTTTGCCATATTGGTTGCCGAGTGGAACTCGGAAGTGACAGAAAAACTGTTTGAAGGTGCATATAACACTTTAGTTCAGTATGGCGCCAAGGTTGAAAATATTGAAAGAGGAAATGTCCCCGGAAGCTTTGAGCTGACAACCGGCTCACTATGGTTTGCGCAGCGACGAGACATTGATGCCGTTATTGCTCTCGGCGTAGTAATCCAAGGCGAGACGAAGCATAATGATTATATCAACCACGCGGTAGCGCAGGGTTTAACAAATGTTAGTCTGAAGACCGAAAAGCCGGTGATTTTTGGCGTATTAACCCCAAATACCATGGAGCAGGCCCTGGAACGGGCCGGGGGAGTTCACGGAAATAAAGGAGACGAAGCAGCCATGACCGCGATTAAAATGTTGGGCCTTTATTCTGAAATAGCGCAGGGTTATCTGTAATCAAAAATATTTATTTAAAATTCATCGCACCGGCGACCCGGTCATTCAAAATTAAACTATGCAAGTCTGGAAATTTGGCGGCACTTCAGTAGGAAAACCTGAACGCATGCACTCGATCCGCGAACTCCTTAATAATGATCCCAACCGTAAAATCGTGGTGTTGTCGGCGCTATCTGGCTCAACCAATGCATTGATTGCCATTGGAGAAGCAGCCAAGGCATTTGACGATGCCAAAGCGGCATCTCAAATCGAAGATCTTAAGACACATTACGGATTGTTTATCAAAGACCTGTATTCGACTTCCGAGGGGCTTGCAAAGGGCCAGGAGATCGTTGATACTGAATTTGGGTATATCAAATCATTGGTGGGGATCAAGCCTTTTACCATTAAGCAGGAAAAGGAACTTGTTGCTGAAGGGGAGGTTTTGAGTACCAAAATGTTCCAGGCCTATCTTGAAGAAAAAGGCGAAAACTCAGTTTTACTTTCTGCATTGGATTTTATGCGTATCGATGCAGACGGAGAGCCAGAGCTTGGGGCGATTGAAGAAAAACTGGTGACAATCCTGAACCAATACACAGACAAGCAAACCATCATTACACAAGGTTTCATTTGCCGTAACCCCCGAGAAGAGGTCGACAACCTCAAACGCGGGGGATCGGACTATACGGCGTCGTTGATCGGCGGCGCGATCCGGGCGGATGAAATCCAGATATGGACGGACATTGACGGCATGCATAACAATGATCCCCGAATCGTAAAACGCACTTTCCCGATCAGGGAACTCACGTTTGAAGAGGCAGCTGAACTTGCCTATTTTGGTGCGAAAATTTTACACCCTAGTACAATTACTCCGGCGAAGTTGCGCGGCGTACCTGTTCGCCTAAAAAACACCATGCAGCCCGAAGCCCCGGGGACCCTGATCGCCAATCAGACATCTGACCGGGAGATCAAAGCGATTGCAGCAAAAGACAATATTACGGCTATATACATCCATTCGACCCGTATGCTGAATGCTTACGGGTTTCTCCGCAGGGTTTTTGAGGTTTTTGAGAAATACAAAACACCGGTGGATATGATCACGACGTCGGAAGTGTCGGTGTCCGTCACGATTGATAACTCTGAAAACCTGGATAAGATCAGTGCTGAATTGAGGGAATTCGCTGATCTGGAAGAACATGACAGGGATCAGAATATCATTTGCATTGTGGGAAATTTCAGCGCGGACAAGGAAGGGATTGCATTGAAAGTGCTGGAAGCCTTAAAACACATTCCTATACGAATGATCTCGTATGGCGCTTCGGAACACAACCTGTCTTTGCTGATCCATTCCAAATACAAAGCAGAAGCCCTGAATGTTTTGAATGAGCGCCTTTTCTATTATGAGGATGCCATGAAGGACATTTTTACAGCCCCCTGAAAATATTTCAAAACGAATAGCTATAAAGCTAGTAGCCCCATGTTACAAACGAATTTCATCCGCGAAAACCGCGACCTGACTATTGCAGGACTCATAAAAAAGCATTTTAAAGACGCCGGGCAAGCTGTGGACAGTATCATTGCGCTGGACCGGAAACGTCGAGAAATCCAATTGGAGCTGGACGACACTTTGGCTGCGTCCAATAATAAGGCAAAAGAAATTGGTGCACTGATGAAGGCCGGGCAAAAGGAAGAAGCCGAGGCAGCAAAAGCAGATACGGCTGTATTGAAAGAGCGTTCGAAAGCCCTTGACGAGCAGCATAAGCAGATTGAAGCAACCCTGCTTGATGAACTGGTGAAACTTCCCAACCTTCCTCACGAGAGCGTGCCGGAAGGAAGGACTGCGGAAGATAATGTGTCAGTTTTGGAAGCGGGCATTAAGCCGGTTTTGCCGGCAGGAGCATTGCCGCATTGGGAGTTGATCAAAAAGCTGGGACAACACCAGGCGCCTATCATTGATTTTGAATTGGGCAACAAAATCACCGGGGCAGGTTTCCCGGTTTATAAAGGCAAAGCCGCCCGGCTACAAAGGGCTATGATCTCTTTCTTCCTCGATGAGGCAGGAAAGGCGGGTTATACAGAGGTGCAACCTCCTATCGTAGTGAATGCGGACTCAGGTTTTGCGACAGGGCAGCTGCCCGACAAGGAGGGCCAGATGTACCACGACGCTGCGGACGATTTGTACCTGATCCCTACCGCCGAGGTTCCGGTTACCAACTTGTACCGTGATGTAATTGTCGCTGAAATCGATTTGCCTGTTAAGAATGTTGCTTATACGCCTTGCTTTCGTCGCGAAGCCGGAAGTTGGGGAGCACATGTCCGGGGGTTGAACCGTTTGCACCAGTTTGATAAGGTGGAAATCGTTCAGATCAACAAACCCGAGGATTCATACAAAGCATTGGACGAAATGGTAAACCATGTTAAAAGCTTATTGGAAAAACTGGAGTTGCCTTATCGTATCCTTCGTCTTTGTGGTGGTGATATGGGTTTCACGTCCGCATTGACCTATGATTTCGAAGTGTGGTCTGCCGGCCAGGAGCGGTGGCTGGAATGCAGCTCGGTTTCCAATTTTGAAACGTATCAGGCTAACCGGCTTAAATTGAGATATAAAACCGCAGAAAAGAAAACGCAGTTGCTGCATACCCTGAACGGCTCCGCGTTGGCCTTACCGCGGATCGTGGCAGCTTTGCTAGAAAATAATCAGCAGGCCGATGGTACGGTTAAGGTACCTGCGGTTTTGGTCCCTTATTGCGGATTTGATGTTATTCAATAAGTTTTTGAAAATAATAAGTGAAAGGCTCTCGGGAAACCCTGAGGGCCTAT
>NZ_JBXHAR010000021.1:0-21234 GCF_056895195.1 Dyadobacter sp. HNCC25DJ185 | reverse complement strand
CCTGCAATTGGTTTGGTTACGTAAATCGTGTTCATTTGTAATCATTTTAGAACACACCATTCCAGTACATGACCAAAGTTACCGAGTTCATTCGCCAGGCAGAAGGCAAGACACTCTTTTCGATCGAGATCATCCCACCGCTGAAAGGTCAGAATATCAATGAGCTGCTGAATTCAATTGAGCCTCTCATGGAATTCAATCCGCCATTTGTAGACGTAACCTATCACCGGGAGGAGCTAATTGACAGGGTTGCGGCGGACGGAACTATTGAGCGGATCCCGATCAGGAAGAGGCCGGGAACTGTTGGTATCTGCGCCAGGATCATGGAGCGTTTCCATGTCGATGCGGTTCCGCATGTGATCTGCGGGGGGTTTACAAAAGATGAAACCGAGGATGTTCTGATTGACCTTCATTATCTTGGTATTGACAATGTACTGGTTTTAAGAGGCGATCCCGAAAAATCTGCGGGTATTTTCAAGCCCAAAGCAGGCGGACATACTTATGCTTCCGAGCTTGTTGCGCAGGTAAACGCAATGAATCATGGTGTCCTGCTGAATGCCGAAACCGAAATGTTCCCCACTGATTTTTGCATAGGTGTTGCAGGTTATCCTGAGAAACATTTTGATGCTACTAGCTTCGATACTGATTATGCCCATTTGCGTCAGAAGATTGACCTAGGTGCTAATTATATTGTAACGCAGATGTTCTTCGATAACGAAAAGTACTTTCGTTTCGTCGACAGGTGCCGGGCAGAAGGTATTACCGTGCCGATCATTCCGGGACTAAAACCTTTGGCGACACGCAAGCAACTTTCTGTTCTCGCACAGATTTTCCACCTCGAATTCCCCCAGGACCTTGTTAAAGAAGTAGAAAAATGTGCCTCTGATAAAGACGTGCGCCAGGTTGGAATTGAATGGGGCATTCACCAATGCAAGGAGTTATTGAATTACGGCGTGCCTGTCCTGCATTTTTATACAATGGGGAAGTCGGATAATGTGGCTCAGATTGCCAGACAGGTTTTTTGACTGTGATTATTCGTAACACACGGCTGTGCCATTGGCGCTCACCATCAGCATAGAGCTGTTCCCGCCGATTGTCTCAAGGTCTATATCAACACCTATTACCGCATTGGCGCCCAAACGTTGCGCCTGCTCCATCATTTCACGGATCGCGATGCTCTTAGCCTCCCTCAATCCCTGTTCGTAAGATCCCGAGCGACCGCCTACCACATCCCGAATGCCCGCCATGAGATCTTTGAAAAAATTGGCCCCAATGATGGCCTCGCCATTGACCAATCCGATGTACTTGGTGATTTTCTTACCTTCGATGTTCGGTGTCGTAGTAACAAGCATAGATGTCAGGTTTGGGGATGGTATAAATTCGGTCTGAATTTAGTTCATTTTCAAAATGCCGGGCTTAAAATAATGGTTTAACGGCAAAGAAGCGCTGGAAGCTGGTAATTTTCCATTATGACGGCGCGTTTCGCATCAAGACGACAATGCTGCTCCGTTTTTTTGCCTATCTGGCGTCAAATATCACTAGTTTTGTTTTTTGACAAATCTCCAATAACCAAATAATGGCACAATCAGTTGAAACAATAAACAAAATCATTCGCAGCAGGCGCAGTATTTTTCCCCCCAGCTATATTCAGAAAGACATTCCGAATGAGGTGATCAGCGACATTCTTGAAAATGCCAATTATGCCCCAACCCATAAACTCACCGAGCCTTGGCGTTTCATTGTTTTCAAGGGCGAAAGCTTAAAGAAACTGGCTGGCTTTTTTTCTGAAAGATACCGTACCACAACTCCTCCCGAGTCATATTCACAAGCCAGGTATGATGCCGCTGGTGAAAAAGTCCTCAAATCCAACTGTGTAATCGTTATCAATGCAGCGCTTCACCCCGATAAGCTTCCGGAGTGGGAAGAAACGGCCTCGGTTGCCTGTGCGGTGCAAAATATGTGGCTCACAGCTACTGCTTACGGCATTGGTTCTTACTGGAGCAGCCCGGGTGTGTTAAATGAATTGGGCGCATTTCTGGGAATCGAAGACACACAAAAATGCCTTGGGCTCTTTTTTATGGGATATCACGATGCCCCCGAAGTTCCTGCCCGCCGTACCCCAATTGAAAATAAGGTTATCTGGGCCGAATAATGGCGAAAAAGAGAACGATTCTTCGAACAGCTTCTCTTTCCAAATCATTTGGGACGAATCTTATCCTTTCTGATATCGATGTCCGCCTTCATACCGGGGAATGGTTGGGGATACTGGGAGAAAGCGGCTCGGGGAAAAGCACTTTGCTCCGCATTCTGGGAAGGTTTGTGGATGCGGAGCATGGTAAAGTCTTTTTTAATGAAGAAGAACTAAAACCGGTTAGTGGCGAGTTGATTCCAGGTCACGATTCAATCAGACTGATTCATCAGGAATTTGAGCTTTTTCCTAATCAGACGGTAGAGGAAAATATTGCTTACTCTTTACGGTTTTACGACGCCGGGTACCGCAAGGACAAGGTGTCGGAATTGCTGGCGATGGCCGGTCTGGAATATGTGAAAAATCAGAAAGCCAAATTACTTTCCGGTGGAGAAAAACAAAGGACGGCCATTGCGAAAGCATTGGCTGAACAGCCGGATGTCTTGCTGCTGGACGAGCCGTTTGCGCATTTGGATAATCATAACAGGCGGGTTTTGGGCGATGCTATTGAAGGCTTGCGCAGGCAGCAAAAAATGAGCTGTATTTTTGTTACACACGAGGCGTCGGATGCGCTGGCCTGGTCGGACCGGATCGCGGTGTTGCGGAATGGAAAGATCATTCAGACCGGAACGCCCCAGGAAGTATATAATCAACCCATAGATAGTTATGTCGCGGAATTGACCGGCGACATCAACTGGGTGGAAGCGGGGAAGGATAAGAAGTCTTGTTTTATCCGGCCTGAAAAAATAAAACCTACAAAGTATTCTGAAAAAAGTAAATGGGAAGGCAAAGTGGAGGCCATCCGTTTCCATGGCAACCATTGGGAAATACGTTGTTCCAATGGAAAAGAGAACTTATCTTTTTACCGCAACAAACTGAGCCTGGAAGTAGGTCAGCAAGTTTTCCTGACTTACGCCGCAAAGGATCTCAGGAGCATCTGAAAGTTACAGATTAAACCAGAAGGATATTTTTACTGCAAAAGGAGTAACATTCGGATTCTTCAAATAGGTTAGGCGGTGTATAAAATCAATACGGCCTGCTTTAAAAATATTATCAATTCCGTAACCAAGTTCCAGGTAAGGCCTGTCTTTCAGCTTGCTGAAAGTCTGGATTTCATTGCCTGACTCGTCTGTGGTAGTGGTTAACGCGACATTGGCGTCACTTGTGCTTCCATAGAATACGCGCCCTGTCGCCAGCATTCTCAACTTCAATTTACGTATGGCGGGGATCCTGTTGAGCAGCAAACCTTCGAAATTATGTTCGAGCCTTACAGCAATATACCTGTCGCTGATGAACTCAAAGTAGCGCATGAGGTTATACGCATTTTCGACATAGAACAGGGATTCGTTCCCTAAAGGCGTATATAAAAGCGGATAGGGAAGGGTGGAGGGGATATAGCCAAAGGTGACATTGTAATAGGTGCGACCTATCACGCCCGCCCTGAAACTGTGTTTGATATTGAACGAAACCTTTTGGTAATTGAAATCGCCTCCCAGGAGATTCTTGATGCCCAGCGTATATCTGAGGGTGAAAATCGGCGAGTTCCCGTTGCCCATACTGATCCTTTCATTGTCATTCTGCAGGAAAGTTTCTTTGTTTGCCAACCTTGTTTCAAGATTAATTTCCGTAATATCAAACGCGCTTTTCAGAGGCGACTCGATTCCGGCTTCGGGAATAGTCCTGTAAGAAAACGGAAACAATGGACGAAATGCCCGGTGCCTGATCTGAATGCTGCCCGTGAAGCCTTTAACGACTTCCCGTTTGAAATAAGCCGAAATATCTTCCTGCCAATAGGGCCTGCGAAATGCGCCGAAACGGGAGAATGCCCCAAAAATGGTGTTCGGCCCAATGGTTTCCGCCGAAACGCCCAGCCTTTCCAGGTCTTTGGAATAGGAAATGCCAGCTATTGTCCACGGCTTCCGGTCGATGATGTAGTCCATTCCTGCGCCATATTTGAAGGCTTTGTCACGGGTTCCGTAAGCACCATAACCGCTGAAAATCCATTTCCTGCTAAATCCCGGGTCGGTCCTGAAACCTAGCCTGAACCGGTTGCCTTCAGTTGCATTATTGGCGTATAAAAACAGATAAGGCCCTATATCGATATTCCACTTATCGATTTTTTTATAACCGTTTACAAAAACATTCAGGATCTCGGTGTAGGTTTTGACGACCGGCAGGACTTTCAGGGAATCAACCAGTTGAAAGGTCAATTTTTCCGTCGAACTCAACGCTTCCGGACGGCTTTTGATCCAGAAAGTCGAATCGGAATCCTTATAATCCTCTTTCAATTCGATCGCAGTGTCGTAAAACTTGGTGTCATAAGGTGCATTAATCTTGTATTTGGAATTGGCCGAATAGAATTTCAGAAGCATCCCGGCGGTTTGCTTGGTAGGTTCATCCACATCAATCAGTACCCTGGTTTTCAAAGGGATCCAGGTTTTTTCATCTGGGAATAGCTCATAGGACTGTTGGATCTTTATCTTTTCGATAAAGTTGAGATTCGCTTTTTTTCCGACACTGACGTCCATTTGGGTTAATGCAAATGTGGCCCCATCCACCCAAAATGACCCTGTAAACGCGAGGTCCTGCTCTTGCCGAGGCTCGAATTCAATATGGTAGTCGTAAGTGGTACCATTGTAGATACTGTCGGCCAGGTAATATTCATAGTATAATTTCCAGCTGTCGGAAATGGGCGACACAAAGTCTTTGGAAAGAATATTGAGCCAGTTGTTGTAAAAATTATATTGCTGAAAGGAAGATCCGATGAGCTGAGAAACCAGGCTCCCATCCGTAAGTCCGACGCCGGAAACTTTCGTCTTGTTGATAACCTCCTTTTTTTTTCGGGGGTTTTTACGATAAAAAACATTCGAGACAGATTCAGAAATGAAGATCGGGATAATTGTTTCCCCGTTTTCACCCTTTACCTGATCGTATTGGTCAAGGATACGGGTCATTTTCTTGACTGATTTCCTGCTCCTGAATTTTTCTGAGAGGTTATCGATATCGATCTGGATCTTATTATAGCTCTCGTATTCATAGGCATCCAGATTGTCGGCATTATTTATGTTCTTATTGGCAACGATTTTACGGATGATTGCAAATGCCGGGTTTTCGCCGGCGAATATTTTCACCTCCTTCAATTGAGTGGTCCCCGGAAGGAGTTGGATATCAATAGTCTGCTCAGCAAGATTCGGGTTAATAACCTGGCTCCTGCTCTCATAGCCCACGTAGGTAGCCTGAATAGAATCCGCTGGTAAGGTAAAGCTCAGCTGGTAAAATCCGTCAAAGTTGGTGGTGGTGCCAAATGTAGTTGCCTTGATCCCAAGGTTTGCAAATGGGATCGGATCACCGGTGCTTGCGTCGGTAACCCTGCCTTTGATCACGTAAGTGGTTTGCCCGGAAGACTTCAAGCAGTAAATGAATGCAAATAAAAATAAGGAAAGTCTTATCAGGAATAGAGCGGACCTTTTAACCGGCGCTTTCAAAGTAAATTTTTCCTCATCACTATTCCTCATTTTTTTCTGATCTCCCTATTGGACGTTACATCAGCTGGCGGTCGCAGGATATGGACATCCAAAACTGCTTTTGGGCGCGCCAGATATTCCCGGATCAGCGTCCGGATCGAATAACCGTCGGGTACATCCTGCGCTGCGAACGAAATAGCGTTAATTCCTTCATTATGGGCAATATACAATGCCCTAGCATTATGAAAATTTTGTGAAATGATCGTGAAATTATCCTGATTGAAAACCTCTTTGCACCGGATAATCGAATCAAAAGTTCTGAAACCAGCATAATCCAAAGTCATCACGTTCTCAGGGATTCCAAGGTTCAGCAATGCCCGTTGCATATCGAGCGGCTCATTGTAATATTGTGAATCGTTGTTGCCGCTCAGAATAATGTATTTGATTTTTCCTTCTTTGAAAAGGCGCGCTGTTGCTTCCATCCGGTATTTGAAAAAGAGATTTTCTTTCCCCTTTTCAGAACTCCTGCTCGTCCCTAACACCAGTGCAACATCATTGGAGGGTAAACTTTCGATGGAAAAATAACTGTACTGACGTGTATTATACACCACCCAGAGGTTACAGAGCAAGATGAAAACCATGCAGACAAACAATAAGGCCAATATGATTTTGATCAACTTTTTCACCTCTGTTTCGGATCTTTCCTTCTGAATTGATTGAATTTCTGTCCGTTTGTCCCTTTGCGTACTTCATGATGTCTTTTTTACTGACTGTACGCAGGCTTTGTCACTTTCTGTTGCTTATCGTTACTGAATGTTTTAAAAAATTGAGTTATTCAAAAAGCCCCAGCTGACTTTTAGAAGAATCGGAGCCCTTTTTACTATCTTTTTTAGATTTTGAAGCGTTTTGTTGCTCTTCATCCTCCGTCTCCGGCTCGATGTTATCTTCTTCCGCGATGGTCTCTTCAGTTAAGGTAGCGGTATTTTCCTCTAAAGTCGCGGAAGAAACATCATCAGACAATTCCGTGTCCTCCTCCGTTTCATTTACAGCCGCATTGACTTCTGTTTTCTCTTCCACCGGATCTGGGACAGGAGGTAGCCAGTGGATGTCTTTGAACTTGTCATTAGGCAATTTGCTTCCCATGGCCCGCCATCCTCTTATCTCAACCATTTCCTCAATGATATAGGTTACGCTGGTTTGTTCTTTTTGGGCTGTTTTGGGGAAAACAATTTCCAGTCTTGGGCGCTTATCCGTACTCGCTAACAGCAACTTACTATTTTTAGAATCGCTGATGAAGACGAATTTTTTGTCAAGCGACGAAGTTTCAATGTTGAAACGCTTGATAAAATGTTGTTTTTGGGCGCCGTCGAAGTAAACTGCAGTGATTGGGAGCGTTGGCTCAAACTTTTTGACAAGCAATACTTCGTTCGGGACATAATGATTGGTGAGATCAAAATTAGTCAGTTCATAACTCCCGTCTTTATAAATGACGAGAATGCTGTCCGACGGGCCAAAATTTCCAAGATACTCTCCCCGTTCATCCCGGTTAAGCCGGCCTATAGTAGGATCAAACCACATATCTACACCTCCCAGTGTAGAGCGTCCCGCCTGTTTCAACGTAATTTTCCGGACGGGGTATTTGGTCAGGATATTACCCATCGCACTCCTGTTCTTGATCAGTAACTCAGCAAAATTGAAGTCAAACTGTTTCACTTTCGCCTTGCTTTGCGCTGTCAGGTTTACAGTAATGATCTCCGCCTCACCATTATCGTTAGCGGTAAAGTAGGTGATTTTGGATTTGGGCGATCCTTGTGAAAGATCATATTCTCGATCCCGTGTTACCGCTGTGATCTGGCACCTTTTGATGTAGGAAACCCCCGTTTTTCCATCCAGATATACGAGATTATAAACCTTGCGCTCGTCGTTTTTGAGAAAAACAGAACAATGGATGATGTCCTTTCCAACGAAAACCTTCTCCTGAATCTTGATTACCAAGCACTTGCCGTCGCTTTTGAAAACGATCACATCGTCGATGTCCGAACAGTCCATCACATACTCGTCCTTTTTTAAACCATACCCTATAAATCCTTCCGCGCGGTTTACATAGAGCTTCTGGTTATTTGCGGCAACGATATTTGCGGATATCTGATTAAACGCCCGTATTTCCGTTTTTCTTCCTCTTCCTTTTCCGTATTTTTTGAGCAAATCCCTAAAATAGTCGACTGCGAACCGGGTAATATTGGCGAGGTTATCCTCTGTTTCGGCCAGGTCTTCCTGCCATTTGCGCATCTGCTCGTCGGCTTTGAAGCCGTCGTATTTGGAAATACGTTTGATCCTGATCTCGGTTAGCTCGATGATATCATCATCCGTAATTTCTCTGTAAAACTGGGCCTTGTATGGTTCAAGACCTTTGTCTATTGTCCGGATTACCGCCTCAAAAGTTTCGCATTCCTCGATATCCCGGTAAATGCGGTTTTCGATGAATATCTTTTCAAGAGAACCGTAAAGGATCTTTTCTAAAAGAGCGAGCTTTTTTATTTCCAGCTCGCGGTTCAATAAATGAACAGTTTGCTGGGTGTTGTATTTCAAAATATCGGTTACGCCTACAAAATGAGGTTTGTCGGCAATGATGATGCAGGCATTGGGGGAAATAGAAACCTCGCATTCTGTAAAAGCGTACAAAGCGTCCATCGTGATATCCGGCGACACCCCAGGGGCCAGATGCACCTGGATTTCAACTTCAGCGGCCGTATTATCAACAACCTTTTTGATTTTGATCTTGCCCCCATCATTGGCTTTAATAATGGAATCGATCAGTGAGGTAGTGGTGGTGCCAAACGGAATGTCACGGATCACCAGCATTTTTTTGTCCTCTTCCTCAATTTTTGCACGCACGCGTACCTTTCCTCCACGATGGCCGTCATTGTAGTTGGATACATCAACCTGTCCCCCGGTCAAAAAATCAGGATAGATGATTACTTCCTTCCCCTGCAAAATATTGATCGAGCCTTCGATCAGCTCGCAGAAATTGTGGGGAAGTATCTTGGTAGACAATCCAACCGCGATCCCTTCAACGCCAAGCGACAATAACAGTGGAAATTTTACGGGGAGCGTAACTGGTTCGCGTTTGCGGCCATCATAGGAAAGCTGCCATTCAGTGGTATCGTCGTTGAAAACGATCTCTTTGGCAAAACGGGAGAGCCTTACTTCAATGTACCGGGCCGCTGCAGCGCTGTCACCCGTGCGGATATCGCCCCAGTTTCCCTGGGTATCAAATAATAATTCCTTTTGGCCAATATTAACAATTGCATCGTAAATCGACGCATCTCCATGCGGGTGGTATTGCATCGAAGATCCCACCACATTTGCTACTTTATTGAAACGACCGTCGTCCATTTCGTTGAGCGCATGCATAATGCGCCGCTGAACGGGTTTGAGGCCATCTTCAATGGCGGGAACAGCGCGTTCCAGAATTACATATGAGGCATAATCAAGAAACCAGTTTTCATACAAACCCGAAATGGGTAATTTATCATGCAATCCGCTATCTTCTACGTCAGGCGTAGCTCCGTTTTCGTCCATAAATGAAGGAGGAACCAGGTTTTAAGTACTCAGTAAATTTAAAGCATCAATCTCACCGGCTTTCGCGGAAGAACTGATCCGTTCCGAGGAGCGAAACAGGGCGAAAATGATCGAAAGATGTGTTTGATTTATCTGCTAATATAGCAATTAAAGCGATACTTTTTAGTTTTCCGAATCCGGTGCCGACGCATTGAGGACGGTCAGCAGCTCACTGATCATCATGGCCGTCGCACCCCAGATTTTATACCCCTGGATCATATAGTGAGGTGCATGTACCTGTTCGCCACGTATTTGGATATCACTGGACCCGATGATGTCCACATCGGAAATCTCTTTCAGTTTGATCTCGAAAATATCTTCGACTTCACGGGCATCGGGATAATAATCGGGGCGATAGGGCATGGACGCAACCACCGGCAAAACATAGAAATTGCTGGCTGGTATAAAGAGTTCAGTTAGGATTCCCAGAATCTGGACATCATTCAAACGGAGGCCTACTTCTTCCTGTGCCTCTCTCAATGCTGTACGTACCAGATCCTTATCACCCGGCTCATAACGGCCACCCGGAAATGCGACTTGCCCGGAGTGTACGCCGTCGTAAGCAGGACGAAGGATGAGAGGAAAATAAATATCGTTTTTGTGCGGATAGAACAAAACCAGAACAGCACTCTTGCGGGTACGTGCATTGGGTTTGAAGGTAAGTCTAAGCCGTGTGGAAGCCTGCATGATCTGGTGGGCCGACTCACCGGGAAGCGGGTATTTCAGTTTTTTTGTCAATTGTTCCGTAAACAAAGAAAAGGATGCTAGTGTGGCCATCTAGTGGTTGAGTATTAAAACTTATTGGTGCAGCTATATTTTAACGTAATATAATTCCCTTTTAGAGCCGAAAAGGCTTTCGATACTTCAATCTTCACCTATTTCCTGCTAATGGATACTTTCCCTGCGCGCCCTACTTCAAAGTCATTCAGCAAGTCAATGATCTCGTTTTCCAAACGATCAAACCAGGCCAGCGCATTTCAAATAGTATCTCCTAAATCACTTACGGCATACAAATCAGCTTGATCGGATCAGACTTGTTGAATTTTCATATCGCATTCTTTTAACGATTTGCCTATCACATCAGCTTACTTAATTCGTCACTTGATTATCAGTCTTTATTTTACTCAGCCAGTGTTTCGGCCAATAGCAGGTTTTTCGTTTTCATTCCGAAACTTTCCATTAAGTGGACCGCGTTTTATTCGAATTTAGCAATTCCATCTGAATTTCGAACGTGAATGTGGGCCGGCAAATGTTCGAGACTGGAAAAGAAGAATTTCAGTCTGAATATTTCAGGTATAGGTACGTCTATTCGTGAAATTCCAATGTAGAATAACACAAATATAATAATTACCTGTTTTTATAGTAAGTTATTGTTTTGAAGCAGCCATGCAGAGCTTCGCCAACTGTTCTGCGCATCTTTCGCCATCCATGGCAGCGGACATAATGCCGCCCGCGTAACCGGCCCCTTCGCCGCAGGGAAACAGCCCTTTTATCTCTGGATGTTCGCAACTGTCTCGTTCTCTGGGTATTCTGACCGGAGAAGAAGTGCGGCTTTCTACGCCAATCAATTGTGCGTCGGGAGAAAGGTACCCTCTCATTTTTCTGCTGAAATCCGAAAGGGACTCTTTTAGAGGGAAAGCTATATTAGGAGGGAGAACCTCGTACAGGTCGACGGACTGAAGGCCAGGCTGATAGGAGGTTTCTCTCAATTGAGAAGACATTTTATTTTTCACAAAATCAATTGCCAATTGAGCAGGTGCAGTTTGGGTAGAACCGGCAAGCTTACAGGCAGCCTGTTCTATTTCTTTCTGAAATTGCAAGCCAGCCATTGGGCCAAATTCTCTATAAGGCTCCAAATCTTCGTTTTCGACCGAAACTACTAGTCCTGAATTGGCATAAGGCGAATCCCGACGGGATGGCGACATACCATTTACAACCACTTCTCCCGCAGCGGTTGCCGCAGGAACAATAAATCCGCCGGGGCACATGCAAAATGAGAAGACGCCACGCTGTATGCCTTTGTAACGCGTTTGAGTCACCAGGCTGTAAGACGCTGCCGGGAGATAAGGGCCGCGGTCTGTTTCGCAATGATACTGGATCTTGTCAATTGTGTTTTGCGGGTGTTCAATGCGCACGCCCATTGCAAAAGATTTGCTTTCGATCAGGATATTTTTGGCGTGCAGCAGCTGATATATATCCCGGGCTGAATGTCCCGTTGCGAGGATTACGCCAGTACCTAAATGTTCCTGCAAATCGCTGGTTACAACACCTTTAATTTGCCCCTGGTTGACAATCAGGTCGGTTACTTTGCTGTCAAAGTGAATTTCTCCTCCTGCTTTGAGGATACTCTCCCGCATTTCGGACACGACTACCGGCAGCTTATTGGTGCCAATATGCGGATGAGTGTCAATCAGGATCTGCTCGCTCGCCCCGTGGTGGACAAATATCTCCAATACCCGCCGGATGTCTCCACGCTTGTTAGATCGGGTATATAATTTTCCATCCGAGTAAGTCCCCGCCCCGCCTTCTCCAAAACAATAATTGGATTCAGGATTGACGAGATGGTCCTTGTTAATGGCAGCCAGGTCCCTGCGACGTGCGCGGACATCTTTCCCCCTTTCAAAAATGACAGGTTTGATCCCAAGCTCAATCAGGCGCAGCGCAGCGAACATTCCCGCCGGGCCGCAGCCAATGATAATGGCCTTCGGCCGGTTGCTCACGTCCTGATAATTAATCTTCGCACTGATCAGTGATGGGGGCAACTCATTGATGTAGATTTCCGCCTGGACATTTACCTTAACCTGACGACTTCTTGCGTCGATGGACTGGCGCGTTTTTCTGATAACCGGGTTGTCGCCCTGGCGAAGACGTAGTTTGTTAACAATATGCTGACGAAAGTTCTCGTTGTCCAGCGCGATTTCCGGCGCAAGAGTAAGCTGAAGTGTTTGATGCATTGGAAAGGGATTTATCCTTTAATCATACAAAGGTAAGGAGCCTGGGGAATTCAAGCAGGTAACATTCGATGATTTTGATCTTTGGTATGATAACAATAGACCAGTATTTATCTAAAAAATGTCAGCAAACCGTCGTGAATTCCTTAATACACTAGTCGTTTCGGCCGGAGCGACACTTCTGGCGGAGCCAGCATGGACCCAGAGCAAAGCGGCTACCATGCCGGTTTCCTGTAACCAATATTCCTGGATTACTTTTTTCGCGAGGGAGGGCAGGGATTGGGGTGCAAATCCGGATGTATCATTGTCGGAGTATGCATCTACTGGCTTGAAAGCCTACGAGCCTGCATTTACGGCAGCAGATGAAGTAGGAAAGCTGTTGCCGTATCTCAAAAAATATAACTTGTCCATGCCGTCGGTTTATGTTAATACCTCATTATACCAGGCGGATCAGGCTACAAAATCAATAGAATCGGTTTTGGCGATTGCCGATGCATTAAAGCCTGCGGATACAAAGATTATTGTTACCAATCCTAGCCCAATCAAATGGGGGGGTGATCAGAATAAGTCGGATGCGGAGCTGACTGAGCAGGCAAGAAATATGGATAAGCTTGGTGCGGAGCTGAAAAAAAGGGGGATGAAACTGGCCTATCACACCCACGATGTGGAATTGCGGGCCGCTGCACGGGAATTTCACCATATGCTCCTGGCAACGGATCCGAAAAACGTTTCATTATGTCTGGATGTGCATTGGGTTTACAGAGGTTCAGGCAATTCCCAGATCGCACTATTCGATGTAGTGAAACTATATGGCAAACGGATTGTCGAATTGCACATAAGGCAATCAAAAGATGGAATCTGGCAGGAAAGTTTTGGGGAAGGCGATATCGACTATGTGAGACTTGCCAAATCGCTTAACGAACTGAATGTCAAGCCACACCTTGTTCTGGAACAATGCCTTGAAAAAACATCTCCAAGGACGATGAATGCCATTGAAGCACACAAGATTGATCAGGTTTATTTGAAAAAAGTATTCGGGTCTTAGGCGCTTTGTTCCGGGACTTGTATTTCTGTTTTCCCCTCTGAAATGTTCTTGACTACCTTTTTGCCGAGTTCAATAAAGGGTTTCTCTATAAATTTAAATATCAGTGAACATACCATCAGGCAGACGATGATTACCAGGCAAAAGGCCAAAGCAGCAATCGTAAGCTTTGATAAATTCATTCCAGAGGTAATTTGGATAACAAGCCTCAATAATATGCCAATGAGTAGTGTGTGTATAAGATATAACGAGTAGGATAGTTCGGCAGCACGGACTGCAAGTTTACCTGACAGAAGCCGCCTGAAAAAATTCAGCACATTGAACATCCAGCCTGGAATTAACGATTGTAGTTCATCAAGAAACAGGAAAGTCAGAAAAAAGCAGGAAATGAGATTGATCACCACATGTTGAAAGGGCCATATTGAAAACAAGACAATCGTCAGATAAGCAGGATTCAATTTCTTTAATTTTACACCTGCCGAAATCATCCCCAGCAAGAATAGAGGCATGCAGCAGGTTAGGATGGATGGCAGTTTAAAGTCTGGAAGCCCGAAATAATGCGTTGCAAAATTAATTGCTCTCGGCGATGTCATAGCAATAACCCAGAAGAGCAGTATGGAAATAACCAAACGTTTTTGCATCACATATGGATTAGCAAATGCAAAGAGAAATACAAACGGAAATAGAAAATAAAACTGCATTTCCAGCGATAAGCTCCAGGTAACAATGTGAATGGTGTAGTGAAAAGACGGAAAAAGGCCGTGCACCAAAAATATGTGGGAGATCAAATCAGCCAGGCCAGGTGGCCCGTCAGGTTCAAAGCCCCAGAGACTTTGACTTCTTCCCAGGAAAAAAATAAGATTCTTTTCGTTAAGCTCCTCAAGGCTCACAAAATTGAAGAATGCTAACGATAACGTTAATATGTAAACCGGGTACAGCCTAAAAAACCTTCTAAGCCAAAATTTAATGAATGTTCCAATGTGGTCCGATGGCTCCTTTTTTTCTCTGTCCATATAATTATAGGCCATCAGGAACCCGGTAATAATCATAAACCCATAAACCGCAAGAATGGGATTATCAAATGTTTTTAACAAGACGGGTGGCAGCTTGAAAAACATACGGCCTCCCAGATGCCTGTAATAGTGGCCGGCAACAACCCATAAGGCCAGTAAAAATCGGAAGCCGTCAAGGAATTTGATGCGATTCAAATCAACTGTTTTGTTCTGGCGCATGGAAAATTTCTAATGTAAGAGAAAATTATCCAAAGAATAGACAGTTGACTTTCCTAAGACGAAAGCAATGAGCGATGGGCAGGTGACAGTGAGTAAACGGTAGTAAAGGGTATTTACAGGAGAAATTTGGAAGTGTGTAGATCGGAAGGAGGATCTTGGTGTTCTGAACAGGAAATTTGGATGAGCCGGTTAAGCCTGAATCTCCTTCTGCAGATCTTTGCTGGTCTTCCGTGAACCATCCGGCGACCAGCCAGGCGCTTTCAGCAAATATTTGACCTTGGTTTTTAAATCAACCGGCTGATTGAAATCCTTGCCTATTTCCTTCCATTCGTGAAAAATAGTCTCAACAAGATCCTCATTTTCGATAGACTTTGTTAAGCCATATTTAGGAGGTACAGTTGGGATTTCTTCCTGAAAAGTCCCGAAAATCCGGTCCCAGACGATCAGGCACATTCCCATATTCTTGTCCAGATATTGCACATTGCTCGCATGGTGAACCCGGTGATGCGACGGCGTTACCAGGATGTATTCCAGCCAGCCCAGTTTATTGACGTATTCTGTATGGACGATGATACCATAGATCTGCGTAATAGAATACATTACAATAATATCGGCAGGATCGAAACCGGCCAGTGCCAGCGGTATGAAATAAACGAAGCGGTACAAAGGCTGAAAAACGGACGACCTGAAACCGGTGGTCAGGTTAAAATGCTCCGAAGAATGATGGGTTACATGTACAGCCCAAAAAAGCCTGCAGTGGTGGTCCACATAATGTAAGGTATAAAAAGCCAGATCTTCCAGCAAAAACAGTAAAAACCAGTAGATATACGGGTTTGCAACCGGAGAAACCAGGGCGAGGTTATAAAACCAGATTAAAATGCCCACATAAACAGCCCTGAAAAGCAGGTCTACACCACCATTGACCAGCATCAGTACAGCGTTATGGAAGCTGTCGCGAAACGAATAAGAGCGACGGCCTGAAACTTCTGAGTGGTGATTGCTGTAGGTAAGAAACACTTCCAGGGCAATGAGTACAACGTAAAAGGGCGTTGACAGCTTTAATACGAGATCCTCAAAGTCATAGGTGCCAGGCATAGCAATTGTTACGAATAGTATACAAAGATAGTTGAGCGTTGAAATGTAAAATTTACAGTATTAATTTCTAAGAATTTTTTAATCTCCCCAATTATTCTGGTTTTATCTGATAAAGACACTCCAATCATCATAAACCCCTATTAATGGATAATCCTTCTCAATGCTTTTCGTAGTTCTTCATTCTTATGTTTTTTCTGAAGAATGATCGGGGCCGCGATACGCTCCCGACAATCAAACAGGGAGCACCGCTCACAAGTCTGGTTCACCTCCCTTGAATGCAGATTCGGATCATCCAGGAAGCCCAGTTTCTCCTTCGTCTGATCATCCAGATAAATGCCCATGGACACGCTTACATTCAAATTTGGGGTTGGCGACATGGGTTGTGCAAAACTGATCACGAGGTATTGGTCTTTCGTATCGATATAGGTCGATTTTTGAGCTTTGCAGAGTATTCGGGGCTGTTCTTTGTTTTGAATAATTTCCCCCAGATCATTCAGGATCGTCAATGCGACCCAACGGCGGCAGTAATGTTCATCTTTCACAGTGTGCGGGTAATGCTTTCTGGAAATATGCATTTCTTTCGTCATATCGAAGAGGTTTTGCCCTACGAAATTGTTGAAACGGGAAAAGAAAATCTGGTTGATCCCGAAGTAACGTGGCAAGATATTGCTGAGCCGGTAGCAAAAAGACTCAGGTGTGGTATTGAAATGATGGATGAGTTGAATCAGCTTTTCCGGCTGCCATGTTTTTTGCCCGAAAAAATCAGA
Source organism: Dyadobacter sp. HNCC25DJ185 (assembly GCF_056895195.1). NCBI lineage: Bacteria > Pseudomonadati > Bacteroidota > Cytophagia > Cytophagales > Spirosomataceae > Dyadobacter > Dyadobacter sp. HNCC25DJ185. Next base: position 4,874 of record NZ_JBXHAR010000021.1, on the reverse strand, counting down.
AACAGCGGGTACAAGCAAACTTCTTTTGATAATGATTGCGCTTGCAAAATAGGAAGCCCTGAAATTGTTCAGAAGCTGCTCGAAAGTCTCAGCTTCTACGAGCGCAGTGGTATGCAGCCTGTTTTTAAGATTTAAGTACAGATAACCGATTTCGCGCCCGTAAATAAATGCACGTTGTACGGACGATAAATGCATATTGACGAGCAATTTGTTGCCGATGGCATTGGTGATCGTCAGTGAGCGGACACTTGAAAATTCGGGATTAACCCTTTCATTGATTTGTTCGATGGTGTAGTTGTAGCGGATTTTCAGTGTTTCGGAAAGATAATTTTCATCCAAAAGTCGTTCCGCTTCCACGCCGTTTTCCTCTAAAAACCGCTCTGCCTCCAGCTCGATATCCTCAAAATAGTTGTCGTGCATCTCCTGGTAGGTGCGGAGTGCCGAGAAATAGAATTTCTCGATCGACATGTTATAATTCCGGGCGATCTCAATCAGCGTCCCCACAAAGGCACTGATTTTCATAGGAGCATCGGACAGAATTTCGAGCAGGTTGGCTGGGTCGATGCCAAAAAGCTCCAATGGAAGCTCAGTAAGCACATTGGAGCTTAATAAATCGGAAATCGGTTCCAGCCTTTTGCTGAGTTTCAGCGAGACGAGCGTGTCATAATCCACATCGATGGCTTGCGCCAATGCAAGTATTTTATCGGATTTCGGATATTTCTTTCCTTTTTCAATTTCATTGATATAAGAAATGGACAACCCGGATTTCTGGGAAAGTTCGCTGAGCGACATTCCCTTGTCTAACCGGAGCTGCTTTAATTTTAGTCCGAAAACCAGTCTTACATTGTCTGTGTTTATTGCCACTTTGCTGGGTTGAATGGGCCTGGATGGATAGGGTTTCGCTTCCAGGCAATTTAAATAAAGATACGCAAAAGTAGACATCTGATCGAATTCACTGTTGGTTCCTGTAAAACAAAGACGGAATCCATCATCGATGGATTCCGTCTTTGGCAAATTTCAGAGAATGGTTACAGAATGGAGAAACCAAGTGTGGCCTGGAACAAATTGCCTTTCTTCCCGAATTGCGAAGCCGTTGTCGAATTGTTGAACTTCACGTTCGCGATTTCGGTGAAATTTCCTTCATAGCGGACGTCGAGCATTAGGCGGCCAAAGTCAAACCCTACACCGGCCTGGTAGCCGTAAGCAACCCTGTTTTTAAATTCTGCACTGGAATTAGACCCTGTAAGCACATTAAAGGAATCGTTGATCTTTCCGTTATTGGTCATTCGCAATGAAGCCATAGGTCCCACATTGATACGGAAGAACCGCGCGATCCGGACACCAAATAGCACTGGCACGTCCAGATTGGAGAAACGTACGTCTACTTTTTCGCCACCATTCTGTACGCCATCTTCGTACACATTGAACTTACCGCCCTTTTGAGAAAGCAAAAATTCTGGCTGCACGTAGAAAGTTTTTCCAAAGCGGAAGAACACCCCACCCACAAACCCCAGCGATCTGTTGTCGTTGTCTTTGAAATTGAAAGCCGTCTCAGGGGAGTTAAGGGACAAGTCGTTACTGCCGTTAATATTGGATAAGTTCGCACCAGCCTTGATGCCAAACCGAAAGGCAGGATCGTATTGAGCTGTTGCCGAGTAGCTCACAATCATCATCGCACACAGCGCAATCATAATGTTTTTCATAGTAATCGTAGTTTTAAAGTATTGATGAATATTAGGATTATTTAAAAACCTGTGCCGAGTGTAAACAGTTGTTTTGATAGCTAAAATGGGTATTCAATTCTACAAAGCATGTTTCGTGGCTTGAATTTGAATGTTATTGCGGCACAGATGTCCTTGATAAACCCAAAAAGGCTATTTTTGCGGTCTCTTTTTTTAACTGGGTTTTGTAAACCGTCTGTCCGTGGAGGATTGACCTTCCGATTTTGTACGAAATTTCGGAGGGAAAATTAAATATCAATAATCATATGAGCGAGTATAATCATCGGGAAATAGAAAAGAAATGGCAGGATTACTGGCAGGAGCGGGGTACATTTCACGTGCATAACCAGTCGGAACTGCCCAAATATTATGTGTTGGATATGTTTCCCTACCCTTCAGGGGCGGGTTTGCATGTAGGCCATCCGCTGGGTTATATCGCTTCGGATATTTATTCGAGATACAAGAGACTGAAAGGCTTCAACGTGCTTCATCCAATGGGGTTCGACAGTTTTGGTCTTCCAGCCGAACAATATGCGATTCAGACAGGCCAGCATCCTGCTGTAACCACCGAGCAAAACATTACCCGGTATATCGAGCAATTGAAAAATCTCGGGCTTAGCTACGATTGGAGCCGGGAAGTCAGGACATCAGACCCTACCTATTATAAATGGACGCAATGGATCTTTATCCAGCTTTTCAATAGCTGGTATAACAACGACACGGACAAAGCAGAGCCGATTGAAACTTTAACAGAAAAATTTGACAGTCAGGGTAATCAAAGTGTAAATGCACCCCATGACGAAGATACACCTGTTTTTTCTGCGGATGAATGGAAATCCTGGTCCGAGGAAGAGCAATATAAGATCACATTGAAATACCGGCTTACTTACGTGGCAGATGCGACGGTGAACTGGTGCCCCGGATTGGGGTCTGTGTTGTCCAATGATGAGGTGAAAGACGGGGTGTCCGAACGCGGTGGATTTCCGGTGATCCAAAAGCTGATGCGCCAGTGGATGATGCGCATCACGGCTTATTCACAACGTTTACTGGACGGCCTGGACACGGTCGACTGGACCGATTCCCTGAAGGAGCAGCAGCGCAATTGGATCGGACGCTCGGTAGGCGCGTTGGTAAAATTTGCCATTGACGGGCATGGAAACAATATCGAAGTTTTTACGACCCGTGTAGATACCATTTATGGGGTTACTTTTATGGTTCTTGCGCCTGAGCATGAACTGGTTGATGTTATTACCACACCAGGTCAGCGTGCGGACACTGATGCATACATCACGACGACACAGAAAAAGTCAGAACGCGACCGGATGTCCGATGTAAAGACCGTTTCGGGAGCGTTTACCGGGGCGTACGCGATCAACCCTTTTAATGGGGAGAAAGTGCCAGTTTACATTGCGGATTATGTTTTGGCGGGGTACGGCACGGGTGCAGTGATGGCCGTCCCTTCGGGCGATCAGCGCGACTGGAATTTTGCAAAACATTTCGATCTGCCCATTATCCCTATCCTGGATTCCCAGAAAGATATTGAAATACAAGCTGACGCTACCAAAGACGGCAGGTATATCAATTCGGGAATGATCAATGGACTGACTTTTCATGAAGCCAATAAAGTGCTGATCGGCTGGCTGGAAGAGAAAGGGATTGGAAAGGGGAAAATCAATTACCGTTTGCGTGATGCGGTTTTCAGCCGTCAACGGTATTGGGGCGAGCCGGTTCCTGTTTTTTATAAAAATGACAGTTCTGGTCAGCCTTTGCCTTACTTATTGGATTTGAGTGAACTGCCGTTGAATTTGCCGGAAGTGGATAAATATCTGCCAACCGAAAATGGCGAGCCTCCACTAGGCCGCGCGCAGGATTGGGCTCATGGATCGGGGAATGGTTATGAACTGAGCACCATGCCCGGTTGGGCAGGTAGCAGCTGGTATTGGTACCGTTATATGGACCCACAAAATCAGGAAGAGTTTGCATCCGAGAAGGCGATCGATTACTGGCGTAATGTGGATTTGTATATTGGAGGCACGGAACATGCTACCGGGCATTTATTGTATAGCCGTTTCTGGAATAAATTCATGAAAGACCGCGGTTATGTTCCGGAAGAAGAGCCTTTTAAAAAGCTGATCAATCAGGGAATGATCCAGGGGCGGAGTAATTTTGTGTATCGGGTAAAAGGCGACGATTATACTAAGCCAGTATTTGTAAGCGCAGGTTTAAGATCTGAATACGAGGTTTCCTCATTGCACGTCGACGTGAATATTGTCGAAAACGACGTGCTGGATATTGAAAAATTCAAAGCCACACGTCCCGATATTGCGGGTGAAAATGCTTCATTCATTTTAGAGGACGGCAAATACATTTGCGGCGTCGAAGTGGAGAAAATGTCCAAGTCGAAATTTAATGTCGTGAATCCGGATGATATCGTAGAACGATATGGTGCAGATACCCTGCGTTTATATGAAATGTTCCTGGGGCCACTGGATCAGGCCAAACCATGGAATACCAACGGGATCGACGGTACTTACAAATTCCTGCGGAAACTTTGGCGTTTGTTTTACAGCGATATGGGCCAATGGATTGTAAAAGACGTTCCTGCAAAGCCCGAAGAACTGAAAATCCTGCATAAGACGATCAAAAAGATCGAGGAGGATATTGAGAACTTCTCATTCAACACGGCAGTGAGTGCTTTTATGATCTGCGTGAACGAGTTGAGCAGTCTGAAATGTCATAGCAAATCAGTCTTACAGGAATTAGTCGTGCTGTTATCACCTTATGCGCCGCACATTTCCGAGGAATTGTGGGACGCGTTGGGGAATGAAAAGGGAATGGTATCCAAAACCGCTTTTCCAAAATGGGAGTTGCAGCATGTAACGGATGCTGTGTTCGAGTACCCAATCCAGATTAATGGAAAAGTGCGGGCTTCATTATCATTCCCTATGGATACCCCGGCTTCGGAAATTGAGCAGGAGGTACTTGCTAATGAAACCGTTCAGAAGTGGATGGAAGGTAAGCCACTGAAAAAAGTGGTGGTGGTGCCGAAACGTATAGTTAATGTGGTTATTTAGTCCCTGAAATAATTGATCAAAAAAGGGAGGCGGGGCCAGGGACTAAATGATGTGGGGGCCCGCCCGGGTTTTGGTTGGG
>NZ_JBXHAR010000020.1:0-22463 GCF_056895195.1 Dyadobacter sp. HNCC25DJ185 | reverse complement strand
GGATTAGTCGGATCAAATCAAAAACTTGTGGAGGGGATAGGATTTATCTAGGTTTGTGTTTTTAATCAAACCAGTTCGTTTTGGAGAGCTTCTTGCCGCTTATTGAGTCATCTTACTGGATTTGCAAGCGCCTGAACCGTCAACGATCTTGGAAAGCTCGACGTGATCGGTCACGCCCAGTCAAGGCTACTCAAAGGTGATAGGAAGCGGACTAAAGCTTGGGGCACCCTATTATCGTTGTATTTTTATGAAATAAATGAAATAAAAATTTCTTTTTATATATTTGCATCAGTGAACCTTCATCGGATATAATCAATATGAAATCTTTTAATACTAGTTGGTGGTGGCGTGCACGTCTTAAAAAGATGGACGAGTAGCTATTGCTTTGGTATATAATATACTTTACAAACGGCTCGCTGTTCATCTGACAGCGAGCCGTTTTTTTATGCACTTTACATTATTTACAAATGAATAACCAAACTACATCCTTCAAAATAATTACTCGCCACAAAAAATTGCTGGCGGACACTCTAACCCCCGTCTCAATTTACCTAAAACTAAGAGACAGGTTCGTAAATACCATTCTGCTGGAAAGTTCTGACTACCACGGCAACGAAAACTCGTATACATACATCTGCTGTAACCCGGTCGCATCTTTCAAACTCAATGGAGGAGTAGTAACACAGGAATTTCCCGACGGAAAAAATGTCACTTTCTCTCTTTCTGATCCAAAAGATGCTGTTCAATCATTATATCGTTTTGCTCAGAGCTTCATATCTGAAAAAAATACTTTCCCCTTCGTTACCAATGGTTTGTTTGGCCATATGACATACGACGCTGTGACTTACTTCGAAGATATAGCGTTACAGCCAGCCAGCCCCGAAACCGAAATAGACCAAATCTTTTATCAAGCCTACCGCTACGTCATCGTCATAAACCATTTCAAAAACGAGCTTTACATCTTCGAGCATCACTATGGTCAAGAATCGGATGATAATGGCTTTGAACAAATCGAGATCCTGATCAAAAACAGGAACTTCCCCAAATATGATTTTCGAATTATTTCAGAAGAAACTTCCAATGTCACCGACGATGAAATGCGAGCAGTGATTCAGAGAGGAATAGATCACTGTCTCCGTGGAGATGTCTTTCAAATTGTTCCTTCTCGTAGGTTCAGCAGGTCGTTCCAGGGAGATGAGTTTAATGTCTACCGGGCCCTGCGCTCTATAAATCCTTCTCCCTACCTGTTCTATTTTGATTATGGAAACTATAAAATTTTCGGCTCTTCTCCCGAAAAACAGATATTCATAAAAAATGGACAGGCGGAAATACATCCCATCGCAGGCACTTTCAGAAGAACGGGGGATGATCTGGCCGACGCCGAAGCGGCTCAACAACTTTTAAATGATCCCAAGGAAACAGCTGAACACGTGATGCTGGTTGATCTTGCCCGCAATGACCTCAGCCGTAGCTGCGATGAGGTCAAAGTAACCAACTATAAAGAAGTCCAATACTATTCCCATGTTATACATTTGGTTTCCAAAGTTGTAGGGAAAATGAACAAGGGCGTTAATCCATTGCAGCTAGTAGCGGATACTTTTCCCGCCGGAACCCTCTCCGGTGCCCCAAAACACAACGCAATGAAACTCATTGACCAGATGGAAAATAGCAACCGAAGCATATACGGCGGCGCAATTGGGTTTATGGATTTCAATGGTGATTTTAATCACGCCATTGCCATAAGAACGTTCCTCAGCAAAGACAATACACTGTTTTTCAGGGCGGGAATGGGAGTTGTTGCAAAATCCGACGTGGAAAGCGAATTACAAGAAATAAATAATAAGCTGGCTGCCTTGAGACAAGCCATCAAAGTTGCAGAAGAAATATAAAACCAAGATGGCCCAGATCAAAATATACGGCTTAAAGTCCTCTCTTTATCCTATTCGTGAACAATTCAGCGATGTTTTACATTCCTGTATTACAGATGCGTTTAAGTATCCTAAAAATAAAAGAGCCCACAGGTTCTTCTATTTGGAAAAAAGCGATTTTTTCTATCCCGAAGGAAGAAGCGATCGATACACCATCATAGAAATTTCTCTTTTTGAGGGGCGCTCTCCGGAAGCTAAAAGGGCGCTTTATCAATTCATCTTCGATAGATTGTACGCTCAACTGGCCATATCTTCGAATGACATTGAGATCACGTTAACGGAAACGCCCATGCAAAACTGGGGAATCAGAGGCAAACCGGGAGACGAGCTGGTACTGGATTACAATGTAGCCGTTTAAATCAATCTGAAATTATTTGTTATAATGAAAATTCTTGTTCTGGACAACTACGATTCATTCACGTACAACCTTGTCTACATATTGAGAGAGTTGAATGATCAGGTAGACATTTTCCGCAATGATAAAATTGCCCTCGAGGATATCTCCAAATACGACAAAATACTACTGTCCCCTGGTCCCGGGATTCCATCTGAGGCTGGAATTATGCACGATCTGATCCGTGAATACGGTTCTCAAAAAAGCATTTTAGGTATCTGTTTGGGCCACCAGGGAATCGGGGAAGTGTATGGTGCAACACTCGAAAATATGACAGATGTACTGCACGGTATAAGCGACACGGCTTTCGTCACTGATTCAACCGAAAGAATTTTTCAGGGGTTACCCCCGCAGATAAAGGTAGGCCGTTATCATTCATGGACTGTTATTCCTGAATCTTTCACCGATGATCTGACCATCACTGCCTTGGACGAGAAAGGGAGGGTTATGGGGCTCTCACATAAAAAGTTTGACGTGAAGGGATTGCAGTTCCACCCGGAATCGGTACTTACGGAGTATGGCAAAGAGATGCTGAAAAACTGGCTGAACATTTGATCCGCTCATCTCCATCGAAAATTAACCGCTTTTGTTTCAAAACAAATGACCTTCCATTTTATAATGAAAACTATTCTTAGCCACCTCTTTGAGTATAAAGTACTGAGTAAAGAGCAAGCCAAAAATGTACTGATCAACATAAGTACCGGCAAATATTCAAACTCTGAGATAGCCTCTTTTCTTACGATTTATGCAATGAGAAGCATTACCGTTGAAGAACTCGAAGGTTTCCGGGATGCGATGCTGGAATTATGCCTCGCCGTAGATCTGTCTGAGTATGACCCTATAGACGTTTGCGGTACAGGCGGAGACGGTAAAGATACTTTCAACATTTCTACTTTGTCTTGTTTTGTGGTGGCAGGGACGGGGCAAAGGGTTGCCAAACATGGAAATCATGGTGTCTCTTCGCTCTGCGGATCCTCTACGGTTCTTGAATATCTTGGAGCAAAGTTTACGAATGACAAAGATTATCTGGAACGCAAAATTGACAAAGCTGGCGTTTGCTTTTTGCACGCGCCGTTATTTCATCCCGCGATGAAAAATGTGGCGCCTGTCCGGAAGGAATTAGGCATTAAAACTTTTTTCAATATGCTTGGCCCGATGGTCAATCCAGTCTCGCCCAAAAAACAGCTTGTAGGGGTGTTTAGTCTTGAATTGGCCCGTCTTTTTGCTTATCTTTACCAACAAACGGACAAGCAATTTCTTGTTCTCCACACGTTAGACGGATACGACGAAGTGTCATTAACAGGTGCTTTCAAGATCATTACAGCTCACTCTGAGCAGATACTTACTCCCTCACAGCTAGGGTTGCAAACCTTGCGCGCTCAAGACCTCTCTGGGGGTAAAACCGTAGAAGATTCGGCGCGGATATTCATGAATGTCCTGAACGACGAAGCTACAAGTGCCCAAAAACAGGCAGTGCTTGCCAACGCAGCGATGGCTTTGTATTGTGCAAATCCTTCAATGTCACTGACTGATTCTGTCCAGGCTGCCCGTGAATCTCTCGAGAGTAAGCAAGCATTGAAAAGTTTTAAAACATTAATAGAAGATTAGCCCGAAAACGAAGGTTGCCGGTTGATTTACAGAGACCTAAATCGATGAATATTTTAGACAAGATCATTGCGCGCAAGAAAGAAGAGGTTCAGACCTCGAAAGCCGTTAAGCCCGTTTCGGTTTTAGAAAAAGAACCTGGCTTTACCCGTAAGACCACATCTCTTGCCCGTGCTTTAAAAACGTCTTCCTTTCCCAGGATTATCTCCGAGTTCAAACGTAAATCCCCATCAAAAGGGATCATTAATGATCAGGTATTTCCAGAGCTTGTAACCAGGGATTATGTAAATGCAGGAGCTGCCGGATTGTCTGTACTTACTGACCATGATTTCTTCGGAGGATCCTTTTCTGATTTTTTGAAGGCCCGGGAAGCGAATCCGAAGGTTCCCATCCTAAGAAAGGATTTTATAGTTAATGAATATCAACTGTTTGAAGCTAAGGCCATTGGCGCAGATATCATTCTTCTCATAGCTGCCTGTCTAGCCCCTTCAGAAATAGCCGCCTTAAGTAAGCGTGCCCATCTGTTAGGGCTGGAAGTGCTATTGGAAGTTCATAACAAAGAAGAATTAGAAATAAGCCTGGGAGATCATATTGATATCGTGGGTGTTAACAATCGCAATCTAAAAACATTTGAAACTTCTATAGAAACATCAATTGCTCTTAGCGAACAGATTCCTGATTCTTTTGTTAAGATATCTGAAAGCGGTTTGAAAGATGCTGGTACAATTTTGAAGTTGTATCAACACGGCTATAAAGGTTTTTTGATCGGAGAAACATTTATGAAGACTGCAAATCCCGGAGCCGCACTTGCAGATTTGCAGAAAGACTTAACTCAACATAGCAATATAAATTCCCTGGGTCTATGAAAATTAAAGTTTGCGGACTGCGCCAGCAAGACAACATTGAAAAGGTAGTTGCATTACAGCCTAACTTTATCGGGTTCATTTTCTACGAAAAATCGCCTCGTTTTGTTGGGGAAGGGTTAAATCAAGAATACATCAGGAGCATTCCTCAGGGTATCAGGAAAGTGGGGGTTTTTGTAAATGCAAGCCCTGGGTATATTCTCAGCACGGTAAAAAAATATGACCTGCAATATGCTCAGCTTCATGGTAATGAAATGCCCGATATCTGCAGAAGTATTCGCCAGAAAGGAGTAAGTGTGATCAAAGCCTTTTCGATCAACGAGCAGTTCAACTTCGCAATGCTCAATAATTATAAGTCTTTTTGCGACCTATTCCTGTTCGATACCAAAGGGGAAAACCCGGGGGGGAACGGAACTTCGTTTGACTGGAATTTATTAAAGCGTTACGACAATGAAAAACCTTTTCTTTTGAGCGGCGGAATTGGTCTCGACAATATTGAAGAAATCATCACCCTATCCAAAACACTTCCCATTTACGGTATTGATGTCAACAGCAAGTTTGAAACCGAACCAGGTATCAAGGATATTTCAAAGTTAGAGGAGTTGTTCAGTTTGATAAGAGTAAAAAAACAAGAAGAGGCGGAAGCCTGATTTTTATGGATATAGTAACAGAAAAGAGATCGTATCAGGTTGATAGTAAGGGTTACTATGGGACTTTTGGTGGTGCTTTTATCCCCGAAATGTTGTACCCCAATGTGGAAGAGCTTCGTGAAAACTATCTGCAGATTATTTCAGATCCTTCTTTTCAAAAAGAATATAGCGATCTGCTGCGTAATTATGTAGGTCGGCCTACACCGCTTTACAGAGCTGGAAGGCTTTCTGAAAAATATAAAACCAACGTTTTTTTAAAGCGGGAAGATCTTTGCCATACAGGCGCCCATAAGGTGAACAACACCATCGGGCAAATTCTAATGGCGCAGAGACTTGGCAAAAAACGCATCGTAGCAGAAACAGGCGCAGGCCAGCATGGAGTAGCCACTGCAACAGTGTGTGCGTTAATGGATCTGGAATGCATTGTTTATATGGGCGAACTGGATATCGAGCGCCAGGCTCCTAATGTAGCCCGTATGAAAATGCTGGGTGCTGAAGTACGCCCTGCCACCTGCGGATCCCGTACATTAAAAGATGCTACCAATGAAGCAATGCGTCATTGGATAAATAATCCAGTTGACACTCATTACATTATCGGGTCGGTTGTTGGTCCGCATCCATATCCCGACATGGTTGCCCGCTTTCAATCTATCATTTCCGAAGAGATCAGATGGCAGCTAAAAGAGCAGACCGGTAAGGAAACGCCGGACTACGTTTTGGCTTGCGTAGGCGGCGGAAGCAATGCTGCCGGTGCTTTTTATCATTTTCTGCATGAAGAAAATGTAAAGCTCGTGGCCATTGAAGCCGCTGGAATGGGCGTAAACTCCGGACATTCTGCTGCAACGACTGCATTGGGAAAGCCTGGCGTCCTGCATGGTAGCCGTACCATACTGATGCAAACGGAAGACGGACAAGTCGTGGAACCTTTTTCCATATCCGCTGGTCTCGACTATCCCGGCATTGGACCTCAGCATGCCTATTTATATGACTCTGGCCGGGGCATTTTTATGTCTGCCACAGACGAAGAAGCTGTTCAGGCCGCATTTGAGCTTACCCGTTACGAAGGCATCATTCCGGCCCTTGAGTCTGCACATGCGTTGGCTGTACTGGGCCAGTTGGGCGCCACAAGGGATGAAACCGTGGTTGTGAACCTTTCAGGCCGCGGCGATAAGGATATGGCTACTTTCATGAAATACATCGACTAATCTTTCACCTCATCATTTACTTCAAATGGCTACATTGACATTGCCTGAGGTTTTCGACTTAAGACTGAAAATCCAGGAACTGGAAAGAAAAGTTAACTCCGGAGAATTGTCTCTTTTCGAGAGATGTGATCTGGAAGACGAAATTCTTGAACTTAAAGAAAAGCTTGGGGAATTCGACAGAATGAAATTCAGCGACGAGGGCGAATGTCTCAATTGTTCTGCTTAGGTTAAAATTATTTCCGCACTTTCTATCAATCGTTCATTTTAACCTGTAATCTCAAAAACATGAATTTTAAACTCCTTTTGATGGCCGGTATGCTCCTTTTCGGATCCATGGCTTTTGTTTCACCTGAAAACCCGACTCCTAAAAAAATGTTACGTCACGTCGTCCTGTTTAAATTTAAAGATTCTGCAACGCCGGCACAGGTAAAGGAAGTCGAAGATGCCTTCCGCGCTCTTCCATCAAAAATCAAGGAAATAAAAAGTTTAGAATGGGGTACCAATAACAGCCCGGAAGGCTTGGCCCAGGGATTTACCCATGTATTTTTTGTGACTTTCGATAGCGAAGCAGCACGCGAAGTGTACCTTCCTCATCCCGACCACAAAGCATTTGGAAAAATATTGGGCCCTTATTTGGATAAAGTATTGGTTGTTGATTACTGGACACAAGAATGAACCGGATTACAAAGCTTTTTCAGGACACAGAAAAAGATCGGTTCGGCGGGCTGCTGAACATCTACTTCACGGCGGGATTTCCCGGGCTGAACGATACCATGCGGGTTCTTCGTGCATTGCAGGACGGGGGAGCCGACCTGGTCGAGATTGGGATGCCTTATTCCGATCCGGTTGCGGACGGCGAAACCATTCAGAAAAGCAATGATCAGGCTCTGGAAAATGGCATGTCTGTCCGGGTATTGTTCGAACAATTGAAAGATATGCGCCAGACCATCTCCGTTCCGATTCTTCTGATGGGTTATGCGAATCCCGTTTTACAATATGGAATTGAAAATTTCTGCCGCAAATGCGCAGAAGTAGGCGTAGATGGACTTATTCTGCCTGATATGCCAATGGATGTATACCTGGATGAATACAAATCCATTTTTGACTCTTACGGCTTACTCAATATTTTTCTGATCACACCTCAGACGTCAGAAGCCCGTATCAGATTAATTGATGAGGTCAGTGAAGGCTTTATCTACACGGTATCTTCGGCGAGCGTCACAGGCTCAAAAAATGGGGTTAACGCTAATATGGAGTCTTACTTCGAAAGACTGAACAGCATGAATCTGAAAAATCCCCGTCTGATTGGCTTTGGCATTAAAGACCATGAGACTTATAAACAGGCTTCAAGTCATTCGGCAGGCGCCATCATCGGAAGTGCTTTTATCCGTGTTTTAATGGAAAGTACCAATCTGGAACAAGATATCAAGTCATTTGTGAGAGAGGTTAAGAACTATCCGGAAACAATTGCGATCTGATCCCTTTTGATTCTTTTAGAATTAGAGACAACTCTTTATGGGTTGTCTTTTTCATTTAAGCCCCATAGTTTACGATCTTACCTGCTCCCTCCGTACAATGCCTTCTTCTGCCCGTTGATACTGTACTTTTACGCAAAAAATGATTACATTTCTTCGTTTTAAGCGTATGCAAATGTTTGGTAATTTTTGTTTTGCGCATACGTTATGAAATCTTCACAGATATAAAAAAAACACCTATGGCTCCTTTCACTCCGGCAATGGAAGGCCTGTTGCTCCGCATTCAGGAATACCGTCAAAAATACTATCAAAACCAGTTGTTAAAGGGCATCATATTCTCTTTGGGCCTTTTGCTTTCTGTTTTCCTTTTTTTTAACACCATCGAATACTTCGGACGATTCAGCTCTCTGGTCCGGGGGATGCTTTTCTTTGGATTTCTCGCCGTCGTTGTGTTTTCTTTTTTTCAATGGGTTATCCAGCCGATCATTCATTTATCCGGACTGAGAAAACCAATATCTGACGAAGACGCCGCATTGCAAATCGGGCAGTACTTTCCGGAAATAGGGGACAAGCTGGTTAATACCCTGCAGCTCAGAAGCCTTTCCGGGACCCAATCGGACCTGATTGAGGCTAGTATTCGCCAAAAGTCAGGTCAACTGCTTATCGTGAGATTTTCTGATGCAATACGCTTCAATGAAAACAAGAAGCGCATTAAGTACGCCATTTATCCCCTGGCGGCCATTGCTGTTATCCTGCTCTTTAACCCAGCCTTCTTTTCATCAAGTTCTGATCGCATCATCCACTTTCAGAAAAACTACACCTATGCGCCATTTTCTTTTATTCTTGAAAACAAAAGCTTAAAAGCTTTCAGAAATGAAGATTTCACTTTAAAGCTGGCGTTAAAAGGGGAGGCATTGCCTGCCGCGGTTTACCTGGTACAAAATGGATCGAGATTTAAACTTACCCCGGAAGGCAACCGAAATTTCTCATATACCTTTAAAAATCTGCAACGGGACGTCACCTTTTCGTTTGATGCAGCCGGATATGCCTCTGATGAATACAAAGTCGTCGTCAATGAGAGGCCTTCCCTGCTTTCATTCGATGTTAACCTGCATTATCCCGCCTACCTCAACAAGCCTTCCGAGGGCCTAAGTAACGTAGGGAACCTGTCTGTGCCGGAGGGAACGACCATTGAATGGAATTTTAACACCAATTCAACCAAATCGCTTGCCATCCGTTTTGAGAACGATTCGGCTTTATATCAGGCTAAGGAAAGCAATGGGCATTTTGCGGTGCGCAAAGCGGTGCGCAAATCTTCTCAATACCAGGTTGCCTTAAAAAATGAAGAGACCACCAATGCAGATAAAATAGGTTATTTTATCAATGTTATTCCCGACAAATTCCCGGTACTCAACCTCGAAAATTTCCAGGACACAACGCTTTATAACTATCTGGTACTTGGTGGTTCCATTAGTGACGACTATGGATTTTCGCAACTCAAAATGTTTTATTCTATTAAGCGCGCCAATGAAAACAGTTCGTCACAGGGCAAGAGCATTCCCATTCCCTTCAACAAAACCGTCAATACACAGAGCTTCTTTTTTCAATGGTATGTAGATAGCCTTAAACTGGCTCCTGGTGATAAAATTGAATATTATGCTCAGGTTTGGGACAATGATGGCGTGAACGGAGCAAAGAGCGCACGTTCACGGTCGATTCAGTTTACGGTCCCCTCGAAAGATCAGCTTGAAGCGGAAATCAAAAAATCCGAGCAGGAAACAGAAAAGCAAATGCAATCGGCGATGAAGAAAGCCCAAAGCTTGCGGAAGGATCTGGATAACCTGGATAACAAACTGAAAAGCAATAAAGAACTGGATTTCAAAGAACAAAAACAGATTGAGGAGGTACTCCGCAAGCGCGAAGAACTCATGAAGGAACTCCAGGCTTTGCAGGAAAAACATCAGAATTCGAACGAAAAGTCAAAACAATTCAATCAGCAAAGTCCTGAATTGCAAAGCAAGATCGAACAGTTGCAAAAACTGATGAACGATCTGATGGACAACGATACTGATAAACTTTATAAAGAGTTAAAAAAACTCCTCGAACAAAAGCAGAGCGAGCGTTTGTCCAGCATGATGGAGAAGTTGCGTAATAAAGAAAACAACCTGGAAAAAGAATTGGAACGCACCATGAAGCTCTTCAAACAAATGCAGATGGAGCAGAAAATGGAAAATCTCGTTGAAAAGCTGAACGATCTGGCAGAAAAAGAAGAGACTTTGGCGGATAAGACCCAGGAAAACGAGAAAAATAAAAATGGTGACGAGAAAAAGGGAAAGAATGAAGACCTAAAAAAGGAACAGGAAAAAATCCAGGAGGACTTCAAAAAAGCCCAGGAGAACACGGAGGAAATTGAAGAGATGAGCAAGGAGCTGGAACAACCCATCGATCCCCAGAAGGAGGAGCAAAAAAACGCTTCTGAGCAGATGGAACAGAGTAAGCAGCAGTTAGACAAGCAACAGAATTCCAAAGCTTCTCAGTCGCAAAAAAATGCTGCTAAATCCATGAAGAAAATGTCCCAGTCCATGTCAGAAGCTATGGAGGCTGCTGAAATGGAACAAATGCAGGAAAACATGGATGCATTAAGAGATATACTCGAAAACCTGATCACGCTTTCCTTCGACCAGGAAGCGCTTATGAAGGATTTCAGGGGCGTTAGTCTTCAGGACCCTCGGTTTATAAAACTCGGGCAGCAGCAACTGAAACTGAAAGACGACGCAAAAGTCGTTGAGGATAGTTTGTATGCTTTGGCCAATCGGGTAGTGCAGATCCAGTCTTTCATTACCCGTGAATTGAATGACATGAAATCATACATGAATGAAAGTGTGAAAAGCATCAAAGACAGACAGATCAATACAGCTACCGCCAAACAGCAATTTGCAATGACTTCGATGAATAATCTTGCGCTCATGCTGAGTGATGTTTTCAACCAGATGCAACAGCAAATGGCGATGGCTATGCCCGGAAGTGGCAAAGGGAAAAAAGGCAAGCAGAAAGGCGAATCGCCTGGTATGGGAGAAATGCAGGAAAAGTTGAACGGACAGATCAAGCAGCTTGGCGAGGGAAAAGAAGGGCAGGGAAATAACTCCGAGAAGCTTGCACGAATGGCGGCTGAGCAGGCGGCCATTCGTAAAATGATACAGGATCTGATGGATTCACAAAAAGGTACCGAGGCAGGTAAACAGTTTGGTAAAGAACTACAGGAAATTTCCGATAAGATGGACGAAACGGAAACCGACCTGGTGAACAAGCGGATTACTCCGGAACTGATTAAGCGCAATCAGGAAATTACAACACGACTATTGGAATCAGAGAAGGCAATGAAAGAGCAGGACGAGGATGAGCAACGCAAAGCTCAAAGTGCCAAACAACTTCCACGACAACCACCTCCGGCTTTTGAGAAATACATTCGCGAAAAGGAAAAGCAAACTGAACTGCTTCGCACGATACCGCCTACGTTTTCTCCGTTCTACAAACGCGAAGTGGACACTTACTTCCGAAAATACCAGGCGAAGAACTGATTATTTATTCATTTTGTTGAATTCAACCTAAGGTTAACACTTTTTATGAAGTTGTTAACCTTAGTGCTTTTAAGACAAACGTTATCTTAATCAGATACTTAGTATGTTTGCAAATTAATTAACCATAAAATGCTCAATTTCTTCTCTGAAGACATCGATTTCACTATATCCAATCCTCTAAAAACAAAAAAGTGGATAAAAAACACCTCTAAATCAGAAGGTTACGAGATTTCGACATTGAATTATATCTTTTGTTCTGACGAGTATCTCCTGGAAATCAATAAACAATACCTTGATCACAACTACTTTACGGATATCATTACGTTTGACAACAGTGAGGAAGACAATGTCCTTGAAGGGGATATCTACATCAGTGTCGAAAGGGTTGAGGAGAATGCAAAAACGTTTCACAGTGATTTTGCTACCGAAATGCGTAGAGTGTTGATTCATGGTCTCCTACATTTGGTTGGTTACGAAGACTCCGACGATCAGCTAAAACAGATCATGAGGAGCAAAGAGGACGAGTACCTTACACAGTTTTGATTAACATTCCACGTGGAACACTTTAATTAAAGTGATTTAATAGAATAGAATATGTTTCAAGAATATGACGTCATTGTAGTAGGCGCAGGACATGCGGGATGCGAGGCGGCGGCGGCAGCGGCGACAATGGGTTCGTCCGTTTTACTGATTACAATGAACATGCACACCATCGCTCAGATGTCGTGTAATCCGGCAATGGGCGGTGTTGCGAAGGGACAAATCGTCCGAGAAATTGATGCCCTTGGAGGACAATCGGGAATTGTAAGCGACAAGACCATGATCCAATTCCGAATGCTGAATTTATCCAAGGGACCCGCCATGTGGAGTCCACGCTGCCAAAGCGACCGGGCCCTCTTCGCACAAGAATGGAGGAGTATCCTTGAAAACAACCCCAACGTTGATTTCTGGCAAGATACTGCGAAGGAAATCATTGTAGAAAACGGCCAGGCCTGTGGAGTTAAAACAAGTCTCGGGATCGAAATTCGTTCCAAAGCTGTAGTACTTACAAACGGGACTTTCTTAAACGGCTTGATACATATTGGCGAGAAAAACTTTGGCGGAGGCCGCACCGGTGAGAAATCAGCGACCGGAATCACGGAGCAACTTGTTACCCTAGGCTTTCAAGCCGGCCGGATGAAAACAGGTACACCTCCCCGGGTTGACGGTCGTTCACTCGACTATTCCAAAATGGAAGAACAGCCCGGCGATGAAGTCCCGGCAAAATTTTCATATTCCGATACCAAGCCATTGACCAAACAGAGAAGCTGCTGGATCACCTACACCAATACCGAAGTGCACGATCTGCTCAGGACTGGCTTTGAAAAATCTCCAATGTTTTCCGGCAGGATTAAAGGACTCGGACCCCGATATTGTCCCTCCGTCGAAGACAAAATCAACCGGTTTGCGGATAAAGATCGTCATCAGATCTTTGTGGAGCCCGAAGGCTGGGATACAGTTGAAGTTTACGTCAACGGCTTTTCAACTTCTCTGCCCGAAGACGTGCAATACGCGGCATTACGTAAGATACCAGGCTTTGAAAATGCTAAAATGTTCCGTCCGGGCTACGCGATCGAATATGACTACTTTCCTCCCACGCAGCTCAAATCAACGCTGGAAACGCATTTAATCACAAACCTGTTCTTCGCTGGGCAAATTAATGGGACTACCGGCTACGAGGAAGCTGCCTGTCAGGGCCTGATGGCTGGAATCAATGCGCACCGTAATGTTAACAACCTCGGACCATTTGTACTCAAACGATCCGAAGCATACATTGGCGTTCTGATCGACGATCTTATCAATAAAGGTACTGAGGAACCTTACCGGATGTTCACGTCACGCGCCGAATACCGCACTCTTTTAAGGCAAGATAACGCCGACATCCGCTTAACGGAAAAAGGTCATCAAATAGGGCTCGCGAGTAATGAAAGGCTGCGCAATGTACTGTTGAAAAAGGAGCAAGTAGGGGAGATCCTTCAATCCCTCACTACCACAAAAATTACGCCCGACGAAATAAACAGTTTTCTGGAATCAATAGGCACCGCACCCCTGAAGGAAAAAACAAGCATTGCTCAATTACTCAGAAGACCTCAAATTTCAATTAACCAACTCGTCAAGGCGAGCCCGCTGATAGCCAGCTTGCTCAAAAAATACTGCGAAGATTCTGTCCAACAAGCTGAGATCAACTTGAAATATGATAGCTACATTGAGAAGGAAATGCTCCTGGTAGAAAAAATGAACAAGCTTGAGAACCTGAATATCATTGACAATTTCAACTACGATATTGTGACTTCCCTTTCCCACGAAGGCCGGGAAAAATTGAAAAGAACCCGTCCCTCAACCATCGGGCAAGCGTCAAGAATCAGCGGGGTAAGTCCCTCCGACATCTCTGTATTAATGCTCTTTATCGGCCGCTAATGTCATTAGAAACACTCCAGAACTGCCCAGTTTGCAACAAATCCAGCTTCAGTAATTTTCTGAACGTGGAAGATTATACCGTGTCACACAAGGAATTCACCATTCAGCAATGCAATTCCTGTTATTTCTTATTTACAAATCCACGCCCCGACGAAGCTTCCATAGGTGCTTACTACCAGTCACAGGACTATATTTCCCACCATGATGAGGCCAAGGATTTGATAAGCAAAATCTACAAGTCTGTAAGAAATTACACCGTAACTCAAAAAGTTAAACTGATCAATCAACTGTCCAACTCTAAGGGAAAGCTTCTTGATATCGGCTCCGGAACGGGCAATTTTGCCGGCGCCGCTCGCCAAGATGGCTGGAAAGTTCTGGGCACCGAACCGGATCCTGAGGCCCGGAAAGTAGCATTTAAAAAGGCAGGTGTCGATGTGTTCGATAGCATTTATGTTGATAGTTTAAAATCAGAACTATTCGATATCATCACGCTGTGGCATGTTCTCGAGCATGTTCACAGCCTCAATGAAACCCTGTACTGGCTTACTCAGCACCTCAGCGAAAATGGTACCATCATTATAGCCGTACCGAATCCCGACGCGTTCGATGCACAAAAGTATGGACGATTCTGGGCAGCTTACGACGTGCCAAGGCACCTTTATCACTTTACAAAAAATACAATGAAACAGCTGATAAGCAAACATCATCTGGAAGTAATTGACGTTCTTCCGATGTGGTTCGACTCCTTTTATGTAAGCATGCTCAGCACAAAATACAGACAGAATAAAATGGATATGATAGACAGTATTGCAACTGGCCTGCGCTCCAACTGGAAGAGCAAATCGAGCAAAGAGAAAACAGTCAATACTTCAAGTCTTATCTACGTCATTAAGAAAAAATAAATTTTAACGCCATCAAACGGCCCTCAATACCGGTGTATTGGGGGCTTTTTAAATACATAGAACAATGCTCAGGATTATATTTTTCGCAGTTGTATGTCTGCTTATCTTCGAACGCTGTGCCCAGCAAGTTTCGCCCACTGGCGGAAAAAAAGACTCGATCCCTCCAAATCTCGTAGAAAGTAATCCACTCAATAAGACCCTGAACTTCAAAGGCAAAAAGATCGAGCTCTTCTTTGACGAATATGTAGTTGTTGACAATATCAACCAAAAGCTCGTCATAACCCCAGAAGCGGATAACCCGTACTCTTATAAACAAAATGGAATGTCGGTATTGCTTACATTCAAAAATACATTCAAAGACAGCACCACCTTTACGCTGAATTTCGGGGACGGCATCAAAGACTATGCGGAAAAAAACCCGGCGAAAAACTTAAAACTGGTGTTCAGTACGGGCAACTCGCTTGACTCCGGAAGGGTCTACGGAACACTTAAAGATATAAAAACAAACAGACCTATTTTCGACGCGCTGGTCGGTCTTTATAATGTTAGCGATACCCTGAATATTGCCAAACAGAAACCCTACTATTTTTCAAGAACCGACAGCAGTGGTATTTTTTCAATTGAAAACATACAGATGAGAACCTATAAATTGATTGCAATTGACGACAAAAACAGAAACATGCTCTATAATGCGAAAGACGAGCGTATGGGTTTTTTGAGCAAACCGATCAACGCCGGTTCAGACTCCGTTTCTTACAACCTCAATATGTTCCTTTCCGATAATACGCCCCTTAAAATTCAGAGAACAATCCCGAAAGTGAATAATTACTCGGTTGTCTTTAGCAAGCCAATTGAAAAAGTCGCGGTCACATTCATGAATAAAGACACCCTTCCTTATCTTTTAGAAGCAGGCGGGTCACTCAAATTCTTTAACGTCGAACCGCATCCCGACTCTACCTCGGTTAAGTTATCAGCCACAGATTCGCTTGGAACCGTTACAGATTTCGAGCAAAAGATAGCATTTCAGGCGCAGCGCGGGAAGGAGAGGCAAAGAGATCCCTTAACCTTTACCACCCAGCCAGAACCCAATAAACCACTCACCAATGAATTCATTTATAAAATTGTTTTAAGCAAGCCTATCCGGTTTATAGACGACCAAAAAATCGCACTTATCACAGATAGCCTCACCCATGAACCCCTGAATGCATTCAAATGGAGTTGGAACCCAAACCACAATATTTTGACCATCAATGCAAAATCATTTGCCAAAGACAGCATCAAATGGGATATCCCAAAAGGCTCTATTATCAGCGTTGAAGGCGATACTCTTGCTAAAACCTTACTGAAACATCCTGTTTTAAAAGAAGAAGATTATGGGCAAATAAAAGGTCGCGTAGTGAACAGCGAGCCCACTACTCATTTTATTGTCCAATTGGTTGACGAGCAATACAAGGTCGTTGACTTTGCAACTTCCTCACCCTACACATTCCGTCATATTCCCCAGGGAAAATACTTTCTAAGGATCATCATCGACTTGAATAATAACCAAAGGTGGGACACTGGCGAAATGGACAAAGATCTCCAGCCGGAACCGATCTACTACCTCAAGGACAAGATTCTTCTTAAGGCCAATTTTGAGCTGAACGACATTAACATTACAATCCCTAAGTAAAATTCTCAACTAATTTATCCATATAGTGTGGATAACTATGTCGATAACTCTCATTTCTTGTTTATAACACCCTCAATTTTGTGCGTATCTCTGTGGATAACCAGCCATTTATGTGGATAAATTTTGATCTCTGACCCCAGCGTGGATAAA
The DNA here is from genome assembly GCF_056895195.1 of Dyadobacter sp. HNCC25DJ185. Taxonomy (NCBI): domain Bacteria; kingdom Pseudomonadati; phylum Bacteroidota; class Cytophagia; order Cytophagales; family Spirosomataceae; genus Dyadobacter; species Dyadobacter sp. HNCC25DJ185. The sequence continues at coordinate 5,584 of NZ_JBXHAR010000020.1, read as the reverse complement.
ACACATCCAATCCGAAGTTAACAGCATGTGGATACACTTAAGGAGATGTGGATACGAAATAGAGGCTTACCGGCTCTACTTTTCAACAAATACATTCTAGAAATAAATTGCTAACTTGTAATACAGGCAGTTGATTGTTGAAAATAAATTTTTCTGATGTTGATAATCGAACATAGTTATACACAAAATGTGGATAAGTGTGTTAATCTACAGTGGATACTATAGTTTTCCCCATATCCACAGCAATAGATAATGGTAATAACTAAAAAGAAATTTTTTTATCTATTATGAAAAAGTCTTTGAGATGGATTCTGTTGTACTTTTTAGTTTCCGCCGGGGGGGCCGGGGCGCTGGCCCAGAGTGAGAAAGAAATGGCTGAAGAATACTTCAAAAACGGCGACTGCGCCAAAGCCCTTACCTACTATTCCGCACTTTTGAAATTGTCGTTTGAACGGATGTCTCTCAAGAATTATACGAGCTGTATTATCAAAACGAAAGCCTGGGGGGATGCGGAGCAATTTTACAAAAAGCAGATTAAGAACGATGCTGCTAATGCCAGCTGGTATTACTTATATTGGGGAGTACTGCTGGAAGCGCAAGGGAAGACTCAAGAGGCTGCCAAAAAGAATGAGCTGTCCGTTACCTCGTCCGGCACGAGAACGGAGCTTAAAAGGGATATGGCTGATGAGTTCAGAGCCATTAACCAGCCTGAATGGGCCAAGAATATTCTATTGGATGCAAGGGCCGCCGCCAAACGGAATGACATATTTCAGCTGGAGCTGGCAAGCGTTTACAGAGACCTCAATGATCCCGAGAAAATGATCGACGAGCTCCTTTCATATGGCATGCGATACCAGAATACCGAAGTTGTCCAGAATATGCTGCAGGACTTTACAAAGGACGAAAAGGAGCAGACTTTGTTGGAAAAAGTCCTTTATGACAAGATTCAGAAGTTTCCGAATGAAGGCTTTTATAACGAACTGTTAATTTGGTATCAGATACAGAGGAAGGACTTTTATAAAGCATTCATTCAGGAGCGATCGCTTGACAAGAGGTTCAAGCACAATGGCGCAAGGCTTTATAATCTCGGTCAGCTGGCATTGCAAAATCTTGACTACGCCAACGCGGGGATGATCTTTGATCATTTGGTAAAAGAATATCCTAAAGGCCAATTGTACCCGGTGGCAAGAAGAATGGCGATTTTCGCGAGAGAAGAACAAGTCAAAAACACCTATCCAATTAAACGCACAGAAGTACAGAAACTTCTCGGCCAATACCAGCAGCTGGTTGACGAACTGGGAGTGAACGTTCGTACCATTGAGGCCCTCAGGAACATGGCAATCCTCAATGCCTTTTATCTGGACGATTTCAAAAAGGCAATAGAAATTCTTCAGACAGCCATTGAGGCTGGTAAGCAGGAGAAGAATTTTGTGGACAAATGCAAGCTCGACCTCGGGGATATATATCTTCTGCAAGGCGAACCATGGGAAGCGACTCTGGTGTATTCACAAGTGGAGAAGTCTCAAAAAGATGATATTTTGGGATATGAAGCAAAATTGAGAAATGCAAAGCTTCACTACTATAAAGGAGAATTCTTGTTGGCAAAGGCGGTCCTGGATATTTTAAAGCATGCGACTTCACGTGAGATTGCAAACGACGCGAATGAACTTTCGTTGTTGATCATGGACAATACTGGACTGGATACTTTTGAGACAGCCATGAGGGAATATTCGTCTGTCGAACTCCTACTTTTCCAGAATAAAAAATTCGAAGCCATAGACTCACTAAAAAGCCTTTATCAGAGGTATCAGAACCACAGCCTTACTGACGAGATCATTTGGCTAAGGGCAAGGACTTACATTAAACTTGATAGTAATCAGCAAGCGCTTGAAGATTTGAAATTGCTATATTCCAAATTTGGCCATGACATATATGGTGACAACGCGTTATTCGAAATGGCGAAGCTGTATCAGGAAAAGTTGGATGACAAAGGTGAGGCAATGAAGCTCTATCAGGAATTGATGGAAAAATACCCGGGCAGTATTTTTGTTGCGGAATCGCGAAAGAGATTCAGGCTTCTGCGCGGTGACGTTATCAACTAAGGTTATCTGTATAAAATGTAAAGGGGTTGACGAGTCATGGACTTTTTAACCCTTTTACATTTAGGTATTCGCGTGCCTGAGTAGCTTAATTTTTTTTCAGAGAAACCTCACAGGCTTCAATTTGAGTTATATTACATGTAACTAACTCATCAAGAAGTTTTTGAACTCTAAAAATTCAGGTTTCATTTTGATGGATACTTTTTCAATTTCGAGCAAAGATTTCAGCTGATCAGGTACTTCGATGCTTTTCCCCAATGTCTGTTCAACGAGATCAAGAAATTTGGCCGGATGCGCGGTAGAGAGAAAAAGACCCGTAAAATCTGACGTATATTTTTTACGATACTCTTGCAATCCAAGATATGCCACTGCAGTATGCGGACACATGACATAGCCAGTGCTTCCATAAACCTGTCGCATTGCTTTTCGTGTTTGCTCATCGTCAAAATAAAAGCCGGAAATTTTCTCCGTCACCGATTTCCAGTCGTCGTTGAAAAATCGGGTTAGGCGGACAAAGTTACTAGGACTACCAACGTCCATAGCATTGGATATTGTTTCGACAGACGGATGCGGGTCATAGCCGCCTGTTTCTAGATAGCGGGGAACCGCGTTGTTCAAATTGGTTGAGGCAATAAAATGCGCGATGGGAAGTCCCATCCTAAGCGCGAGAAGGCCAGCACTCAGATTACCGAAATTGCCGCTTGGAACAGAAACAACAAGAGGCTTATCCAATTTCTTTAATTGGGCATAAGCCGCGAAGAAATAAAAGGACTGAGGTATAAGTCTTGCAATGTTAATGGAGTTGGCCGAAGCCAGGTTCAGTTTGGCATTCAATTCGGCGTCCAGGAATGCTTCTTTCACTAGTTTCTGGCAATCGTCAAAGGTACCGTCAATTTCTAGAGCTGTGATGTTGTGACCAAGGGTCGTTAATTGTTTTTCCTGAATATCGCTTACTTTGCCGCTTGGATACAGAATGGTAACCGAGATACCGGGTATTTTATGAAATCCCTGAGCAACAGCTCCACCGGTATCGCCCGAAGTTGCTACTAAAATCCTGATTTCCCTTTGAGACTTTGCTAAAAAATAAGACATAATAGCCGCCATAAAGCGTGCCCCAAAATCCTTAAAAGCCATAGAAGGCCCGTGAAAGAGCTCTAGAACATAATCATCTGTTGTAATCTGCTTGACAGGAGCTTCAAAATCATAAGCCTTTTCAATGATAGTTTCAATTTCAGTTCTTGTAATTTCGCCACCAAATAAAGTATCTGAGACTTCAACAGCAATTTCTTTAAAAGTCCTTTTTTCGATGCTATCAAGGAATTTTTGGGATACTTTCGGAATATATTCTGGCATGTATAGGCCATTATCAGCAGGAAGGCTGGTAAAAATTGCTTCTTCAAGGGAAGCCTTCAGGCTTGTGGTTTTGGTACTGTAGAACATCATTTGAAAATAATGAAAGTCAAAATTGGAGTGCAAATTTAACTAAAATCGATAGCGTAAACCTGACATGAGAAAATGTAAGCGGCTTTTTATGAATAATGAATAAAAATTAACAGATCGGGGCAGAATTTTGTTAAACAGAAATTACAATTAAGAGAACAAAACATCTTATATATGTCTATAGGTATTTTTAAAGTTCCAGCAGCCAGAAATGAGCCGGTCAAGAGTTATGCACCAGAGAGTGCCGAGAGAGCTGAGTTAAAGGAGGCATTAGCAGCCGCAAGAGCCAAAACAATTGACATTCCACAATATATAGGAGGTCAAGAGATCTTCTCCCAAAATAAGCGGAAAATAACGCCACCACATGACCATCAGCACCTGCTGGGGTATTTTCATGAAGGAACTGCTCATGACGTTACACAGGCAATAAAAGCAGCGCTTGGTGCCCGGCCCAAATGGTCAGCTCTAAATTGGGAACAGCGAGCTGCCATTTTTCTAAAGGCAGCCGACTTGATTGCCGGTCCATATCGGGCAGAGATAAATGCTGCGACAATGCTTGGTCAGTCAAAAAATGCTTATCAGGCGGAAATAGACTCTGCGTGCGAGATGATTGATTTCTTGCGGCTTAATGTGAATTTTATGAGGGAGATTTATGAGGGGCAACCCGTATCTTCTGATGGGGTATGGAACCGTATAGAGTATAGACCTCTGGAAGGATTTGTATTTGCCATAACACCATTCAATTTCACAGCAATTTCTGGAAATTTGCCTGCGGCACCTGCGTTGATGGGTAACGTTGTCTTATGGAAACCAGCATTCACTCAGGTCTATTCTGCGAATTTAATCATGAAAGTTTTTCGTGAAGCAGGGCTGCCAGATGGGGTGATCAATATGATCCTGGTGGATGGGCCTGTAGCAGGAGATGTGATTTTTAAGCATCCTGATTTTTCTGGTATTCATTTTACCGGAAGCACAAAGGTCTTTCAAGCAATATGGAAAACGATTGGAGAAAATATTTCGCTTTATAAATCTTTCCCGAGGATCGTGGGAGAAACAGGCGGCAAAGATTTTGTTCTCGCACATAAATCCGCTGATGCAAAGGCACTTGCAACAGGGTTAATCAGGGGTGCCTTTGAATATCAGGGGCAAAAGTGTTCCGCTGCATCAAGAGCTTATATTCCTTCTAATTTATGGGAGGAAGTAAAGGCATTGATGGTAAAAGATCTGGCGGAGATAAAAATGGGCGGAGTGGAGGACTTCTCCAATTTTGTAAATGCAGTGATAGATGAGAAGTCTTTTGATAAAATAGTTGCCTATATAGAAGGCGCCAACACGAGCAATGACACCGAAATTATTGCGGGAGGAGGGTTCGATAAAAGTAAAGGTTATTTCATTCAGCCTACCATTATTCAAGCCTTTAAAACAGACTATGTGACGCTTTGTGAAGAGATATTCGGTCCGGTATTAACTGTTTATGTTTATGATGAAGATGGTTTTGAGGAAATAATACCAATTATCGATTCAACGTCACCTTATGCTTTGACGGGTGCCGTTTTTGCCAGAGACCGTTATGCGGTTCATTATGCTACTCAACATTTGGTAAACGCTGCCGGGAACTTTTATGTCAATGATAAACCAACTGGTGCAGTAGTGGGTCAGCAACCTTTTGGCGGCGCCCGTGGATCTGGAACAAATGATAAAGCTGGCTCGGTTTTGAATTTGTTACGTTGGGTGTCCCCCAGGGCAATTAAGGAAACATTGAATTCCCCGACAGACTACAGATATCCCTTCTTATCGGAGTAATAGTTGTATAATTTTCAAGATTAATTTAAAAACTTCAAGAACTTTACGTGAATTGAAGTTTTTTTTCGATCTAAATTCGGAAGTAAAAAATCTTTTTCTACCTTTGCAATCCCAATCGCAAACAGAGCGAGAGAAAAGAAGAAAAGAAATCGCGATTGGCACTGTTCTTTGACATGATGAGATAGACCAAAAGAGTAAGAAATACTCGTTTGAATAGAATCAAGGCTACTTTGGTAGCAAAT
>NZ_JBXHAR010000019.1:0-28630 GCF_056895195.1 Dyadobacter sp. HNCC25DJ185 | reverse complement strand
GTAACGAAAGACAAAAAAAGGACTGTCGCCAACAGTCCTCCAATTTCTAAGCTTTCGCGCCCATTTGTTCGAGACCTTCCCAAAGTACTTTCAGGTCAAAAAGAGCGGACTTTTCCAGCTTGCTCAAACGGGATATCCGAGTGATAAAGCGCCAGATCGTGGATCATTTTGAGCGATTGGGATAATTCCCGACAGCCCTGACAATCGACGATATACAGAAAATCTGCCTGCGATTGCGTCAGCGGAGCGCCGATTTCTAATGCGTGACGTGCATCATTCGTTGCGTTGACTGAATTTGCATTCGAGTCGATTCCTTCTCCATTCGGTAGAGTTTGCATTTGAAATGGATAAAAATGTGGAAAGAGAATGGAGAGGTCACCGCAAACTCTACCGAATGGAATTTTCGATCAGGCTTCGGGACTTGCACCCGTTTGCCTCTCCAAGGCCATTTTGGCCTGATTTTAAGTAAAAATCCCATAGGTAATCTAGTAAAGTTTGCGGGGCAAATATAGGAGAATATTCTGATCTGCAATAGGTACTTTTGGGAGTGCCGGGGTAAGTCGCGGATTAGGAAAATGCATAGTTCCCGAGCAACTACTTTTTGAACGGAAAGAGTAGAAAATGATAAGGCATTAATCCATGAAGGGTTCCAGTACATTTTGAAAGACCATAATAATGGCAATGTTTGTTAACATCCTCTCAAACATTATGTTTCGATAATAATTTACTTATTTATGTCAGATAAGTGCATTTAATTCAATAACTATCAATGGACGAAAATAGAAGCATAATAGAACAAGCCTTCAAAGATTACGATATTAAAGATTGGGAATTGTCCGGGAATTTCATGAGTGGAGGCCAAGCATCAGTTTTAGAAGTTAAAAATTTAAAGGATGGAACATTGGGAGTCTTCCGCCTTCTTAAAAGTAATAAACCGAATGATATACAAAGATTTCGTAGAGAACTAGATATTCTGGTATCCACAAAGCATAGCAACATCATTGAGATTCTTGCTGTGCCGGAAACAGACGATCAGTATTGGTATATTAGTAGAAAGGGCAATCAATTTCAAACATATTGGCGACAACAGAAAGAAAAGTTTGAAGACAAACCAAATGACCTATTCGACAAGGCAATTACAATTGTAAAACAAATTACGGAGGGACTTATTCCATTGCATGAACAAGGCGTAATACATAGAGATATAAAGGCAAAAAATTTGGTGGTTATCGATGAAAAACCTATAATAATTGACTTTGGAATTGCATTCGTTACGGGAGAAGAACGTTTAACTGATATAAATGAAGCTGTTGCGAACAAGTTTAGCCCCGATCCCTCACTGAATTTTTTAGAGACAGTGCCTCCCTGGTTAGACATTTATCTAATGTCACAATTACTGATCTGGATGATATCAGAGCCAACAAATAAGCCACAAATTCAGAGACCACTCGATTGGCGCTTTGTTGTATATCCAGAAAATATTTCACTAGACCGTATAGCTGCCTTACGTGCTCTTACAGCTAGATGCAGCGAACAAGACATTGCTCCCCAAAATGCGAAAGAGTTTCATACGTTGCTTGATAATATGTTTAGAAAAGAAGGAGACTTAAACGTATCACCTAATGGAGACCAGCTTGGTAGTTTACTCGAAACAATACAAGAGTCACGGAATAGACTCATGAGTAGGAACTAAGAGAATAGAACACTCATTTTATCAAGACTGCCTGGTTTTGAAGTTATTGCTAGTCAGTTAGGTACAATGTTGAATAATTTCTTTTCTTCTTTACCAACAAGTATTCCTGTAGTTATTAATGAAGCCGAGATATCTGATTTTCGAAAAATGATATCTTGGGAGCCAAACGCCAAAAACCCATACTGGTTTCATAGCCGTTACCTTCTTGGACAATCGCCAAATTCGTTTCAAGTAATCCTAAGTTATGTCTTTGTATCCGAAAATAGTGTGAAGGCCAGTGCAGGTGATTGGAAGGAGATTGAGAATAAGCCAAGCTTCAGATTGGAGCTCAATGCTGACAATGCTCAGCTCGCATTGGCTAGCAAATCCTCTATGTACTTTTTGCTTCCAACAGCGGATGGAAGACTTGAAGTGTATGACGCCAACAATAGTATGCACTATCTGGGAATTAAGAATATCAGTGAAATTTATACCTTGATTAAAGACAGTGTCCTAGATAAAGAAACTTGGCAGCTTATTCACTAGGTTTCGTACCCTAATCCACTGATAGTGTAAGCCTTTAATTGGAGCATTCTCGAAACAGTTCTGTGAGCACTTGGTTTATGCCAACAAAACATTATTGGATCGGCATTTCGATGAAAAGCATCATTGCGCCTTCGAAGAGAAACAATCAAAAATAATCAATACTGAACAATTTTGATCTTGGTAGTGTTTTTTAGGAAAAACATTACATCATGGCTAATATCATAGACCACAATAACTTTCTTGTGAATATCAATTATCCACAAGAATTTGGGAAGCCCATCGACTTAGAGACTGTTCATATTATTCCCGGCAACGTGTTTGGAAAAGACGGTATCTTCTTTATAACCTTAAAACCAACTGACACCCTGGCAAATGACTGGAAAGGCGAAACGGTCGATCGTTGGTCTTTTATGAATGAAATTCATCGAGACGACGCTTTTGAAAAGTTGATCAAAAAGAAATATCAACTTGATTGAAATGTCGTTGTTTTCAGGTTTAGGTAAATCTCTTTGCCTAAGCTCTATCACCGCTCATCCGAATGAAGTTTGGTGCTTTACGTCACAAATTTGACTGAACTAACCTAATTTTGCGGGTGACAAAAATCGCTTAGGCAGGAATTTTTGACAGCCTTTTTGATGCCTTTGTCTTTTAGGAGCAAACAGCCGAAGCAAGCTCCGCTTATATTTTTAGTGCGCAATTAACCGCCCAGACTCCGATTAAGCACAGTATAAAAGCCATTGGATCATATCCTAAATTACAAGACAACTATTGCTTGTCTACTAGATATGCAACTATACATTTGACTATTTGACAGCTTTTACTCCTCCTTGATGATCAACGGGATTGGGTTTGTCCATGTCTGGCGTTCTCCCCAATTCTCGCTTCTTTCGATCAGGATTACTGGTTCTGGTGCTATTGGTTCTCTTTGTGGCTCCGGGGTTGGATCTGGTTGTCTTGGCTGTTCCTGTGGATCGCTCATTCTTTACCTTGTTTTGATATTCAGTGTAATACGGGTTGGCTATGGAATTTAGGAAAAAAACTAATACAATGATACCAGCACCTCCAAAGGATACCGCTAACCATTTCGAAGCGTCTGTTAAGCATTTAGATTTGTCGTTGTTATTAAGAAAGAGTTTATCGGACATTTCGATAAAGTTCTTCTTCAAGAATTGATCAAACCGTGGCTGATCTGAAATGCCCTTGCACTCATCGTAATATTTATCAATTTTATTTAGCTCCGGCAAGTACTGGTATTCTCTGCCCTTTTTTGCTACTTTAGAATAACTTTGAAAGAGATAATATCCTGCCCGGGTAATCGGAACCAGTTCTGCCAGTACAATTATTTGGAAGAATGGCAGAGCAAACGGAATCACTGTTATAAACGAATTTAGAAGATAAAATATACCGGAAATTAAAGCAATCAAGACTGTGCCTTGCAACGCGATCTCATTTGTCAGCCTACTAAGCCTTTCAACTTCCTTGTAGTAATTTTCTTTATAAAATTCGAGTCGATTGAAATGTTCGAATTCCGTTGGTAAAGTAGACGATTTGGTAGCTGGCTGGCCAACTGGTGATATATTGTCACTCATTGAAAAGCACAAGAAGGTTCTGACCTAAATTTACCGATAAAACAAGACAAATAGAATAGATTCTAGAAATGTTGTATATCCATACTTGTTTGTGATAATACGAATAAGAACAACATCTTGACGAAGGTAAATTTATGTCTTAAAAAATTAACAAAGACGCTAAGCGACGCACCATTGGTTACGGTAAAACAACCTCACCCTACCGCCATCTTCGCCATATCCTTCCAGATATAATGCGGAGCTGAATCGCGCAGTGCCCAATTAATACTCATCGGCTTCGCTCCATAATGGTCGATATAATCCGCCAGGCCCAGGAAGACATAGGCAATCGTATTATTGAATTCATCATTGTTCTTCTCCCGCACAAAAAGAAGAATCGATTTCCCCGTTTGCTTTTGCTTTACATATGACAGCCCCTTGCCGGTTTCAGGCCGGGCGGTGTTCTGAGATTGCCAGTGAAATATCTTTTCACTGACTGCGTAATCGTTATACAATGTGGTCGGAGAGTAATTTGCTTCAGTCTTTTCCAGCGTTATGAGCAGCAGCTCGGCATTCTTCGCTTCCAGGTTTACGACCCCTTCGCGGTTGCTAGATTTCCTTTCAAATGTGTTTTCGCCAAAAGCAGCCAAGATCTGTTCTCTCGAATATCGGCTATGTACTTTGAGCGGTTGAACGAAAGGCAGATCAGCGTCCGTTTCGATGTGTGCAATTCTGTCGATCACCAGTTCGAGCAACTCGACCATTTCACTCACTAGCTGTTCATTTCTTCCAATTTTTGCAATACTTGCCGATAGGTCCTCTGCTCCGCCTGGGCTTTGCCAAAAGTCATAGTGAAGCATGGTCAGCATTAATTTTTCATGACCGGGCAGTGCATTTACATCTACCTGAAACTTCTGCTTCGCAATCCTCAGAATGAATGACAAATAACTGAATGAATTACAGCAGAGCCATTTTTTCAGGATCGTGCGCTTCGTCTCCTCCTCATTGATTGGCGACAGATCGTCCAACCGATTTGCCAATTGACAGAGTTTGCTCCAAGTCGCTCGCTTGTAAATCGCTTGCAGCGGAATGTTATGGAAAGCGACAAAGTTTTTAAGTGATAAAGGCAATGTCGTTTGATGCCGGAAATTGGCAATCTTGGTAACAAGCTGATTGGTATTGAGCTGGGTCGCCGACCGTATGTTTTTTAGAATGATTTCCTTTGCCTTCTTTTCCAAAACAATGGAGCATCCCAATGGCAGATGTGGAAAATCGCGTTCGAGCTCTTCCAGCGTGGAAGTATTGGTTTTACCGATGAGCGCCCTGAACTTACCTTCAAAATCGTATTCCGGCCGGGCATTGCCAACAAAGTCAAGAATAGTCAGGCACTCCTTCCCTTCTGACAGCCGCAAACCCCTACCAAGTTGTTGAAGAAACACCGTCAAACTTTCGGTAGGTCGTAAAAACAGCACTGTGTCAATTTCTGGGATATCGACACCTTCATTGAAAATGTCAACCACGAAGAGGTAATTGATATCCTTTCGCAACAATTTAGATTTGATGGTGGATCTCAGTTCTTCACGGTCGCCTCCGCTGACAAGGTAATCCGCTTTTAGCCCAGCTAATAAAAACTTTTCTGCCATGTAAATGGCATGTTCCCGGGTTACACAAAAACCCAGTGCCCTGACATCCTCATAGTCTGTGAGATAGTTTCTGCAATGATTAATTATTTCTCCTACCCGGAGATCATTGTGGGTGTAAATTCTCGTCAGCTCGCTTGGGAGATAGCGTCCATTCTGCCAGGTTGCATTAGATAAATCTGTACTGTCGCTAATTCCAAAATATTGAAATGGACAAAGCAGTTTCCTGTTCATCGCCTCAGGCAATCTGATTTCGGCTGCAATTGTATCACAAAAATCCGCCAGAATATCAGCCCCGTCAGTACGCTCGGGAGTCGCGGTCAAGCCAAGAAGCACCTTCGGCTTAAATTTATTTAGAATTGGGCGATAGCTATTTGCGGCAATGTGGTGCACTTCATCAACGATAATGAAGTCATAATAGCTTTCCGAAAGTGTTAGCTCCTGAATGCGATTTGCAAGAGTCATCACGGACGCAAACACAACATCATAATTGTCTGGCTCGATGCCGTCCACCCAGAGGTCACCAAAGTTGTTGTCACGTAGAATGCCCGCAAAGGTTGCCCTAGCCTGAATAAGTATCTCTTTTCTGTGTGCGACGAAAAGCAGTCTCGCATGAGGCTGGGTTTTAAGAAAGTTCTTGAAATCAAATGCCGAGACTACTGTTTTTCCTGTACCGGTCGCAGCAACAATCAAGTTTCTATTCCTATTATGAATTTGCCTCTCGACTTGAAGCTTTTCTAAAATTTCCTCCTGAAACGGTAAGGGCTTTATATCAAAGAAAGAAGTCCCTTCGACTTGACCTTTGTTCTTCTCTCTTCCGAGGGCCACTTTCAACTTCTCGGAATGTTCACCTGACCGGAAATATTCGAATTCTCCGTCTAGCCAATACGTCTCAAAAGTCTTCGCGAATTTGTCTATGATGTGACCAACTTCCTGAGTAGTTACTTTCAAGTTCCATTCCAAGCCACTGGTTAGTGCGCTCCTCGAAATATTGGATGAGCCAATGTAGCCCGTATTGAAGCCGGTATTTCGGAAAAACAGATAAGATTTAGCGTGTAGCCGCTCATTTTCCGTATTGTATGAGACCTTCACTTCGGAATTGGGCAGTCCGGCTAAAAACTCTACTGCTCTCAAATCAGTCGCGCCCATATATGAGGTCGTGATTATTTTGAGGGAATTACCTCGACGGGTAAATTCTTCTAGTTCTTTCTGGAAGATTCTAATACCCGACCATTTAATGAAGGAAACAAGGAAGTATATCTTGTCAGAAGACAGTATTTCTTTTTTCAACTCACTTTCAAGCGACAGCCCGACATTCGAACCCGTGAATAACTCACTTTGTCCTAAACCCGTAAATGGGGTTATTTCCTTGATATGTTTTTCAAAATCGGAGAAAGGCGCATCCATTTTCGCGAATACAGCATTCAGGATTTTCCCATTTATCGAAACCAAATCATCCTCGAAATCTGTATGATCCAACTCAGTTCGAAGCACCCTGATGATCTTGTTTGATAATTCGATTTGACGTTCAATACTGTCATCTCCCGTAAGCAAGCTCAGACCGTAGTTCAAAAGGCGACTTACATGCTGACTAAGCACGCGAGCGACCTCGCTCTTTTCGACAGGTGTTTCCTTTACAAAGAATTGTTGTTTATCGAGGGAGCTAATCTTTGAAGCGATAAGCTTGGTGATTAAATTCTCGTAAAGGCCTTGCTGCATGGGAGGGTGGATTCAAAAGTAATATTTTGTCGTTTGCCGGAAGACAATGTTGCCACAGACAAGATAGATCAGATAAACTGATTGCGCAATTCAGACTCAGCTACCTTTTTTATTATCTGATTTCGCTCAGCCAGAAAAGCCCTCATATAATTTTCAAGAATAAGCTTGTTGAAGAGTCTCCCAACCAGACCGGAGGCCGCCCAGAAATCAGTCCTTCGATGGCTTGTGAGATTTTCCGAGCAGCTCCAAATCTTGCAGTTTCCTGCCCAGCTCGTCATCTGAGGCCAGTTTTAAAAAATCTTCATGCATATCCAACACCCGTAAAACGTTAAAATAGGCCCCTATGGAAACATTAGGATGTCTCTTTTCAATATGGTATAGAGTAGTACGATCAATTCCAGCCCGTTCAGAGACCTGAATGGTGGTAAGCTTCCGCCGCTTGCGAGCTAATTTTATGTTTTCACCCAGTTGTTCCAAGATTTTCTGAAACCTAGGCAGTAACACTTGCTTTTTAGTTTGCATAATGTTGTTTATTACCAACAAAATATAAATAATGTTGATAATAATCAACATTATTTGCGGGCCTATGTGTTGGATTCGATTTATTGGATTAACTAATAATCGGATATCGCATAGCCAACACAATCAAATTTATACCAGATAAAATATGACATAATTCGTTATAATTATACCATAAAGGGTATAATTACATGTCTAGTTTCTCAGTATTTTTAAAAGAAAGGCGCAAGAAGGTTGGATTGACGCAGGAGGAACTTGCTTCTAAGGCTGGCGTTGGTTTGCGTTTTATCCGGGATCTTGAGCACGGTAAGAAAACGCTTCGACTTGACTAGATCAATCAGGTTTTGGTATTGTTTGGTAAAGAAGTGGGAGTGGTTGATTCTAAATCATAAAGCTGGCCGACATACTACTCATAAAACTTATGAAATTGAAACGGAAAGCGGCCCCCATCACGGTTACAAGAAGCGAATTTTACAAAAATAGACGAGGGCGATAGAGTTACTTTAATGCGATCCATTATTACTAACTCTGTCTAAAAAATACACTTATCCAAAGGCGGACATGTCTATACATTTAGCATAGGATTTTTAAGAGCGGGATCAGGAATTATTGTTGTGCCAATGCTAATCATATGTATAATAGTAATTCTATCTGCAAATAAGAGATTGGCTATCAGTGGAAAACGTCAGCATCTGTCTTTCTTCTGGTTGACTGGATTGTTGGTGATTATAGGTTTTTATTTAGTCCTCGATTCTCTTTTTAAATAATCTAGAATTGAAAGTACGGTTGCAGACATTTATCCGCATACATGAATTCAGAAATTACACGCCAAAGACAGTGGGGATTGGGAGCAGGAAAATATCAGTGAAGCCGAGTTTCGGGAATTTCTAAATGCGAAAATCGATTCGGTTAACTTCCAGCGAATCAAGGATGATGTTCGGAGATATATTCCAAATGCCAGTGTTGCAGATATTTGGAGTCCGCAGTATAATCATGATCTTGTGTCGAAACTGAAAGTCGACTTCGGCTTGTATAGTTAAATGAAGCCAACTCGCAGTTAAGCGCGAATCTCACAGCCCTAAAGCCCGTCACATAATTGTTTCGGCAAAGAGAAGATTAGTCTCAAAGCTTTTTATTATATACAAGTTATTTATATATTTGACCAGAACGCATCGTGCACTTCCGATTCCAATTACCAACTAGAAACCGACTTATGCACTGGTCACAAAAAAATAAAATTTCGGGTGTGTTCTTCTTCGCGGGGATATTATGGGTATTCTCTAACTGTTCGGACCACAAAACCACAGATAAATGGGACGACGCCACCATCGATGCTACTCTCCCCAAAGATCAGGTTTACAAACAACTTGACAAGGAAAAGGAAATATTTTCAGCACTCGAGGATCGAGATTCACTCGCAAGAAGGACAAGCAATGTTTCGTACTTTTCTGGCAAACGAATTGACCTTAGTGACACGCATTACACAAAGTATAACAATTGTAGGGGCTACTTTTTTAAGTCAGATACATTGTCAATCAACATTGGAATTGGTAACGGCTTCACCGGACATGGCTTTATCATTAGGTATAAAGACCGCAAATTTTACACGCAAGCGTATGTTTTCACAGATAATATCATTGAAGGGGAACCAGAGCCGACACACATGATCGTTTATCAAAAACTAACCTTGGATAAGACGAATTACTCTGTTGGAGATAGTCTTTTTGGAAAAATAGAATTCAAATCCATTGAAACGGATAATCAAGGCGAGAGGACTGAGCATTTTGGAAAGGGTAGTTTTAGAACGAGAGTGTCCAAGTTCTAGTATATGCTTGCAGCTTTCAAAGGCCCGCGAAATTTTGTACCTGTACCCTAGCAACATCGCAGTTGCCACCGCCCAAAAACAGGCATTTTCCAAACTTTGAACACCCAAAAATACCCGAAAACTCACTCAAAACCAGCGAAAATCCAGACCTAACCATCTCAATTTTCGCAGAAATAATTATATATAACAAATATACTGCTGTACTATATGTATAAAAAATAGTGAATCTTTCATGTAGTTAACCTCAGATATAGGAGATAAAACCTTGATGAGATCCGATTAACGGAAAGGTTCGAGACCCGTCTCCCTCCCAAACATGAAGGTCCGGATTTTCAGGGCATTTTTTGTGTCTTGTTGAGACTCGTCTCTCTTCGTGCAGCGGCGGCCGTTCAAAGTAGTTTAATCAGCAGAATTTCTTTGATAACCGTTATACTACATACGCCATCGCAAGACCTGCTTTTTTATGCAAAAATATACTTTGTCCTGATCATAAGCTTTATACTTGCCGTATCGTGTAAAAGGAAATCGGATCCAGGGCCTGGGCCAATTGTGGTGGGACGTGAAGGAGATACTTGCCGAATCAGCAAGGTTTCATATGGTCCATTTCAAAATTTGGTATATGGGTATACAGGCGGAAGGGTGAATAAAATAATACTTAAAATTGATGGCAATGAATATACAGGTGTACTTGAATATGACGCCGACGGAAAACTAACAAAAGTTAGAGGCATTCATGTGGACACGCAATACGAATATGACAGCGAAGGGAGGCTTTTCAAAGAAAACCGGACATTGCATAATGAAGGGGTATACACTTTGATCTCGCATTGAGAAGCCAGGATTTTTGAGTATAACGAAAAGGACCAGGTGGTTAAATGCTCATATGTGGAAGGCCGCGGTACGGACTACAACTGGTTCTATGTCAAAAAGGGGGAAGTCTACAAATATGAAACGTATTCTTACGATTTTCAGGATTGTGTGGAAAAGCTGGAATCCTATGAGCGAACACCTCGATCAACTACCTTCGACAGAACGGTTGAGCATGTTTACCAGTATGATAAAATGATCAATCCTTTTTACGGACATCCGGGTATTTATGATATCAAAACATATTTCGGAGCAGATTCAGGGAATGGAGTCATTACATTTTCAAGACATAATGTCGTGAAGGTAATAGCTAATCAGAAAAGTGAAAATAGCAGTTATACATTATAGCTCCACAAAGTACCCCGTGTCTGTTCAAAATGTCGGCTGGCAGGAGAATACTTTCCCTGACCTAAATTTGGAGTATGTAAATTGCAAATAATTTGTGGTGGTATTTGTATTTAGGAAAACGGCCTGAACTCGTTAGGATTGAGCTGTTTCCTTTACTACTTGATTTCTTTTAGCAAAAAATTTTCTCATATACTTTTCTAGTAGATACAAAACAAAAAGTGACCACTGCAAATCCACCGGGCAACCTAGGCGCTCTTTACCCCGGCTAGGCGCCCCCGGCTATAGCCGCTCCTTAAACTGCCTTATGGATTGCAGCCAAGGGGGTAAACCCCGTCATTTTTTGCTTCGAGTTTGAATAGGCGATTACGCTCGGGTAAATTCAATTGAGATTAAAACCTTGCACTTACACCAAAATTGACTATTCCTTTGTATCCGTAACCCATTTCTGCAAAACCTCCGAATTTCTTACCAAACCTGATCCCAATTGGAGTCAGTTGAGTTGTTGGCCAGCCATAAGTTTTGATTGCATTTGGAATTCGTTGATCCTTCGTCCTCACCAGCAATATCCCCAAGCCTGTGACAGCATAAAGCTGAACAAATGATTTGTCAACATATGTGAATTTTGTTTCGAAGGCTGTGACAAAGCTTGAATGTTTATAGAAGCTTTTCGAGTCCGAATAATAAGTCCTGTATGTCGTATGGGTGGAAAAGCCAGACGTCAGGCCAATGGCAATCCGGCGACGTCCCTGGTAGTGATATGTGATGGTATAAGAGTTCGAAAAATCCCATTTGGGAATTTGATTAAAAGATGACCGGAGCGAATGTTCGACTAAATCATCTAGTACCTGTTCCCTTGCATACGGTCCGTAACCGACTTGAATTTCGTATTTCGGGATAGTCTGGGCAGAAGCTGAATGATTTCCTGTAAAATATAGAAAGCCAAAAGACATGAGTATAAAAATCATTCGTTGCATAATGTAAGTGTCAGATGTTAAAATTGAATTTGTATTAATTCGCTACCTCAAACAGTATATGTTGTAATTAGTTGACATAAGTCGCTGGTCAAAGCGCTTGCCTTTTGAAATGGAGGATTTCCATACATGTAGTAACCGAGTGACTACACCGTCCTTATCGGTTTCGGTGCAATTTTTTTTCGGGATGCATGCCGCCAACTCAAAGAAAATAATTGGATAAAGTATCCGATACATTCTAGCGTAGATCTGAATAACGGACTTTATACGATATATTCTTTTTGTACAACACAAAGTAACTTAAAGGATATTTATGCATAACTTGTCTTACGACACGGATGTAACTTGTTCTACAACATAGATTCATCTTGTCGTGCGACAAGATTTTGATGACACTATTGTTATAGCGACTTAAAAGCATAAGCCTAACTTTTGATTTATGAAACCCGCAGACGACACGAAGCCATTGCAGCGGATATTAAACGCTTCCAGCTTTATTCTATCCGATCAGGTAAAGGAGCGTTTTAAGGATAGTATGAAACGTTTCATGATTCCAAAAGGAAGAGTCCTGGTAGACGTAGGCCAAGTGAGTAAATGCCTTTATTTCATCGAAAAAGGAGCGATGCGGACTTACTATCTGAGAGGATCGGAAGATATTACGTCACTTCTTGTTTCTGATGGAGATATTGTTTGTATTGCAGAGAGCTTCCTCATGCAAAAAGAATCAAATGATGTTTTGGAGACATTGGAAGACACTACCGGAATCTCGATTTCCTACGATGCATACCGCAAACTGGTATCCGAGGATGCTTATATGGCGGGCTTGGCTGTGCAATTGCTGGAACAACACCTGATCAACTTCACCGATCGGGTAAAAGTCTTTAAATATCTTTCCGTAGAGCAAAGAATTGCACATTACATCAGCCAGCCTTCATCCTTGTTCAGAAGGATTCCCGATCACTACATCGCAACATACCTTGGAACAACCGCAGCCACTTTCAGCAGGTGTTTGAAAACAATTAGTATGGATAAAAGCGTTGTCAGCCGCGTGTCGAGCTTTGGTATTCTGCTTGCGACTTTTGCATAGCAGTTGCTGTTGCACGATAGTTTATATCTGATCAGGTTAACTGATAGGTCTAAAAATTCGCAATAATTCATCATAAGAGCTGGCAAGAGGTTAGGACGACTCGGTCTTTAATAGATGCTTTATGCCTGGTCTACCTGCTCACCCAAGTAAAACTCGCAATCACTATATTTTTCGAGAAGATCCGAAAACGAAGGAAAGTCACGCCGGATGTAAGACCCAGTCATGTGGTCATAACTTTCGAACAATAGTTCTCCTTCTAAAAAAAGACGTTGATGAACGATTTTGTCATAAATTTCGAACTCATTGATTTTCTTGATCACATCTTCGCGGTTACTTCCACTGATTTCGATATCCCAACCATTGCCGCTATAAGGAATTTGGTACTCTGAGAAAACTTCTGGAATCCGCTCCCATGAATCTTCTGTGATATGCCAAATAGAGCCTGGTGGCGTGTTGGTAATAATGTCAGTTAACAGATCCTTCTCGGTGAGCATATGTTGTAGCTTTGTCCTAACGGAAATATAAGACTAGGTCATTGCCCTTCAAAGAGGCACGAAAATTTTGTAACTTCGCTCAGCAAAATCGCAGTAACCACCGCCAAAAACCACAGGCAGTTTCCAAACTTTGAACACCAAAAACCACCCGAAAACGCACTCAAAAATCAGCGAAAATCACCACTCAAACACCTCAATTTTCGCTAAAAGAATTATACATAACAAATATACTGTTGTACTATATGTATAAAGAATAGTGAGTCTTTCGTGTAGTTCACCTCAAATACAGGAGACAAAACTTTGATTACGAGCCGATTAAAGGCAAAGTTCGAGACCCGTCTCCCTCCGCGCGGCTGCCGCCCAGGTCTTTAAAAGGTCCCTTTCGGGGCCTTTTTTGTGTCCACACTCAATCGGTTACACCGCCAGAGTCTCCCGCTGCAAATCAAATTCCCCCCAAGTTCACCTTTTGTATACCTCCTATTTGAAGGTTGTCGACCTTTTGTGTACCCCCTAAAATTGTTGCCGGCATTGATCGGCCCTAGGTTTGCATTGCCTTCCGGAACAGACATTTCAGTTTGTGTTCCCTAAGAGCAGTTCAGCCATTATTTCAATATCTATTAGTCATGAAAAAACTCATTACCACCAGATCATTCCATTATTTCATTCACACACTGACATTCGTTTTTTTATTACTAAAATTATTCACTGCGGATGCTCAAACTCAGTGGACAGCATTAACCATAAGTCCGGAGCAACAGCTTAATGACGTGGCATTCGGAGCGGGCAAATATGTTGCAGTGGGAGAAAATAACATTGTCCGCACTTCAACAGACGGCGCAACCTGGAAAACGGTACAGTCAGGCCTGGCCGTTGGCGGCACTTTATACAGTGTTGTTTTCGGCAACAACCTGTTTGTTGCAGTCGGCAGTTCGGGCCTGATCGCCACTTCGACGGACGGGATTTCGTGGAACCAAAAATTGATGGGCACCACCCAGAAATTCAAGGGTATCGCTTACGGTTACGGAACATTCGTAATCGTAGGCACAGCAGGCGCACTACTGACATCACCGGACGGCCAAAACTGGACAAAACGGCACAATGGCCTGGATAATCTGAACGATGTTGCTTATGTGGATTACAGTTTTATTGCTGTGGGACCTAATGGATTGATCAAAACAGCTTCTGCATACGGCATAGACTGGTCCGTAAAAAGCTCAGGCACGAATAATGAGTTGCGGGCAGTAGCGGGTCGCCCTAACGGAAGTTCTGTGATCGTGGGTGACAAGGGAACTATTTTGTATTCAAAGGAAGGTAAATACTGGAATGCCATTCCAAACCAGGACAAAACGTTGTCGCTGAGCGGTGTCGAATGCAATCCGTCGAATGGTCGGTTTGTGGCTGTTTGCTCCAACAAAAATGTGGCACTGGTGTCTCCCACCGGGGAATACTGGAATGATGCGCCGAAGCCGACTGGATCGGCCTGGTATTTCAACCGCGTCCGCTATTTTCAAAATTCATTTCTGGCTGTCGGAGGTATGGGAACGTTCCGTTCATCGAATACCAACGGCTATACGTGGTCTTCACAAACCACTAATTTCAGGACGATGCAGCTTACCGGGGCGGCCTATGGAAACGGTACTTTTGTAGCAGTAGGAAGTGTGCCTCTGGATAATGGAGCGACGGGGCTGGGACAAACCAACCTCGCCATTGCCTCCGCAGATGGAAATAACTTTACGGTCGGGCAAACGGTAAAGCTGGTCGGTGGCACAAAATCCATTCATGACGTTGCTTTCGGAAATGGTTTGTTTGTAGCCGTAGGGGACGATGCTTTGATCCAGACTTCGGAGGATGGGAAAGACTGGACCTATCGCCAGGTCGAGTTTGGGCAAAATCTCATCGGCGTCACGTTCGGCGATGGCAGATTCGTGGCAGTCGGGCTCCATGGCCTTATTCTGTGGTCTTACGATGGAAAGACCTGGAAGAAATCAACTAATAAGCAGCTTTACTCTATCAATACCGTGGCTTATGGAAACGGACTATTCGTGCTCGTCGGACAGTACGGTCTTATTGGCACGTCGCCGGATGGCAGTAACTGGTCATATCGTTACAGTGGTACCACAAACCATCTAAATGGTGTGGCGTTTGGCCACCAGCAATGGATTGTGGCCGGACAAAACAACACCATCCTCACCTCTCCAAACGGCATGAAGTGGACACCGCTAACCCCCTCAATGAATATAGGCCAGACCGACTTTACAGATGTCATTTTCCACAACCATTTTGTATTTACCGGAACCCATGGTAAGATTTTAAGATATATACCAAATACATGGTGGTCAAATCCTGCATCAAACACCTATAAACACCTGAATACCATTACCTATGGCAATGGCCTGTATTTAGCCGCCGGAAATTCCGGAGCTTTGGTTAAATCTGTTGACAACGTTTTCCATCCTGACACTCCGGGTTCGCCAACCCAGGAAGCTTTGTTCAGGGTAGGTGGTACGGACATGGATGAAAATGCGATCGAAGACGAAACCGCGAAACCTGCATTCAGCGCTACTACTTATCCTAACCCGGTCGATGATCAGTTTTCCGTTAACATTGAAGGCGCCGGGGGAGAAAAAGTGAGGCTGCAGTTACTGGACCTCTCTGGCCGCACGATCATGGATAAAGTGGTGACCGCCGAAACAGGTACCTATCATGAAACCATCCCGATGGCTCAGAGACAAACCGGAATGTACCTCCTGCGGGTCAGCACCGCCGCGCAAACGCAAAGTTTGAAGATACTGAAACGATGATACAGAAAATCTGCCTGCGATTGCGTCAGCGGAGCGCCGACATCTAATGTGTGACGCGCATCATTCGTTGCGTTGACTGAATTTGCATTCGAGTCGATTCCTCCTTCATTCGTTAAAGTTTGCATATGACCATGAAAAGAGTGAGAAAAGTGGAGAGGTCACCGCAAACTTTAACGAATGAAACACATCGGTCAGGTTTCGGGACTTGCACCCGTATGCCCCTCCAAGGCCATTTTGGCCTGACATTTAAAAATGGTTTCATAAAAATTTATTAAAGTTTGCGGGGCAAATATAGGGGAAATTTTGGATGGGTGGGTGAGCGAATCATTGTTACCAGAATTGCGAAAACCATTGAAAATAATCTTGCATTGAGAAATCCATAATAACTTTGATGTAGACCTAAATTCAGAATTCGTCTCTACCGAAGGATAATTTCGCAAATTATTCTGCGGGCAACGTTCTAAATTGAATGCACATAATTGACCTGAAACAATGAGTAACCCAGGAGCGCCCGACAGACAGCAAACGTTCAATGAACTATTAATCCATATCCAGCGGCGAGACAGAAAGCCTTTTCCCAAATCAATACATTATTGATTGATTTGTACTGGTTGGTCGGCAAAACCATTAGTCATAAAGTGCAAAGCGAGGCTTGGGGCAAAGGTGTTGTCACAGAACTATCGCGCTACATTGCTGAAAATGCTCCTGATATTAAAGGTTTTAGCGATAAAATCCTCTGGCGGATGAAGCAGTTTTATGAGACTTACCACGAAAACGAAAAACTCTCATCACTGGTGAGAGAATTACCGTGGACGCATAATAACGTCATATTTTCGCGTTGCAAAAGCAATGAAGAACGTGAATATTACATCAAACTGGTTTCGGTTGCCGGCTCCCAAGTGTACTGTAATTTGTTAACCCGGTAATATTGTGTAGTCGTACAAGTCAGCTTATGGTCGTTGAAAACAGCCAGATTAAATCCTGATGGGTTCATTGCGCTTCTGTATTCCACCGCATCAAATCCAATCGACTTTATAAATTCACACAAAAACTGTGTCGGAAGATAATCTAGGTCACTATCCTGCTTTCTAACTGGCTTAGATAGCTCAGATCCTAATTTTAGCAAATATGGTTTAACCCTTATGAATTCATCAATCGTAAAACCCTTATTTTCTATTTCAAAAGGACCATATTCATCGACATTTTTTAGGCTTACCACACTTACCGGTGCATTAGTGACAAAATCTCCGAGGGTAATGGTTTCATGTAGACTTATTCTTGTTTCATACAGAGTTGTTTCTGGATCACTTGAAATGTATAGATAGGGAATACCAACAGGGTTTGCTCTGCCCGCACCTGTCTTTTCCATAGGTGGTTTCCCCATTTTATTAACTGGAAGCAATGTGTTCGAAATTCTGCCCCGGTAAAAAACGGTGCCAGTTAAATATGTCTTGTTGAGTCTTGCAAATACAGACTCTAGTGTATCTGTATCAATCTTTTCTGTCAAGAAAAATCGATTTGTGCTTTTTATCTCGCTAGCAAAAACATCCCACTTCAGACCTAATTCAAGAGCATCTTCATTGTAAATCGGGTTAAAATAAACCGGTTCCACAAATAGATTACCGCTATAATTTGCTGACTCTCTTGCTATACTCTGCAATAAAAGTTGACACTGTGCGATATTTAATAATTCCCTATTAAATAGATTTGGCCAGTATGATAGTAAATGATCGAAAAGCATAACCGGCTGGCCATGCGGATCACCAGGGTTAAAACTCGAAACCAATGCATATGTGGAGAGCAAGTTGTCAAACTTATCAGCAAGTTGACCCAAATGAATTAATGGGACGGCAGTCGAGTTCGAAAACTGACACAGTCCCGTGGTGGTCGACATAGAACCGACAAAGTCTTTTAAGGCTTGGTCAGTGAAACAATTAGCACTGCAAAACATGATTAAAGCAGAGATTGCACCAACTCGATGTGATGCATGATAGAGAGCTTTTTAATAATGCCCAAGCCGGGAAATGCTTGACGGTGGTAATAATCTTTAAACTGCCGAATGGCCAAAGAGTCGAATCGATGATGATCAACAAAATTTACCAACTTTGTTAATGCCTCGTAGAATTTACCCGCAGTATCTTCTATACCGTCATTGCTATTGGACAGAAAGTGATGAATTCTAATATCCTCGCTGTCAGGATCTTTATATGTAAGGTGTATTGCGACTGCATACGGAAGCATTCCTCCTTCGATATATTCCCCGCCAATTGTAAGATAGTCTGCGTAGCCCTTGTAATTCTCTTCTTTGAAATAATAGTAATCGTTTGAAAAATTCTCATCAGGGTAATGCTCGTAATCAGCATTTTTTTTCTGCTTTACGAATGGATCATTTAAATAAGACACAACCTCTTTTTTGTATTTTCTTTTCAGTCCAAAAATGTGATTGATTTGAATAAAAATATTTTGTGCCGATGTATTATTGACGAGCTCTGCAAGTTGCGCCGTCGAAGATATTTGGTTCAATTGAACTACGCTGTATCCCGATTGGTCATAACCATTTCCAGCGATTGTCAATTTTAAGAAACCAAAATCTTTTTCACTATTAATTAAAAAGGTAGGGACTATGTTCCTAAACCCTTGGGCTTGAAGTCTAGAAATGAAATCTAAAATTTCAGAGCTTTTATTTTTTAGATCTCCATGTTCCGGGTTGACGATTAACTGAATTTGAATATTCAGTTTGTCTAGTGCAACTACAACTGTTGATATTCCTTTCAAATCCTTTTTTACCGGCTCAATGATAGGCGATATCTTCGCTGGATCCAAAGGTAGTTTCACCAGCTCTCTCAATGCCAGAAGTTCAAATTGTTTTCCACGAAGAAAGGGAAAGTACATAGGTAGGGTTTAAAGTTTACTGTTCAACCGCTTTATCAAAGTAAGGTAAGAATTAGAATCTAAATTATGATGATAACATGAAAATTTTATATAATCCGGCAAATCATCTGACAAAATCATCTCATTGGTGCTTTTGTTTATTCGCTTTTTTATGACCTCCAAATACCTTTTTTGAACTTCCTTCGGCTCACATAGTCTTAACAATTCTAAGCACGCGGTAAAAAGCATGACTGGAGACACATCAGGAATGTGGCCACAAGTCAGCATTGTCATCTCTAAATATTCCTGCTTGCGAAGCGATTTTAACATTGCGGCACAATCCAGCATACTTTCATTGATGACGGAGCTTCTATATAAATCTATTTTCCCTTCGTTTGAAAAGGAAAGTATTCCAACTTCTGGCCGTAATATCTGCTTGTATTTTTCAACTTCGCTACAATGCGTAATAAGATATACTTCCGAAAAAGCTTTGTAATAATCGGCAATTTGAGAGTTTAAGCGCTCTGGGGAATCTAATTCTGTCTTGATTTCAAATACCTTATTCGTACCGTTCACTAGAACAGCGTCAGCTTTGGACTTTCCGATTCTAAATTCATTCAGCAAGATTGTATCGTCCAGCGAATAATTTTTCAGAATAAAATCATTAAGCAGGGATGATTTGTAAAGGTATTCGTAGCGGTAACCATCTAATAAATGCTGGTAGGCATGCTGGATAAGATCTTTAACTGTTTCCGGTTTACTTGCTCCCATGCTTTCCCATGAAAGTAATTTTTTCATTCTCTTCACGTACGCTCCCGCCATATCGTTTGTTACCAATGACTTAAAGGCAGAGTTATTTATAAGCCTAGAAAGTGGCCTAGGATTCAATGTGTTATGCGGTCTTTGTGTTTCCATAAGTTTTTCAGTATCCCACAGCGGCAACTTATTACACACTACAAAACGAAAAAGTGATTTACACTACAAACCTAATGAAAAATCAGGTTGTAAAGTGACGCTTGCAAGATGTCCAGCAAGTCATCGTTCTAATTTTGGGCAGGATCGTGTTCAAAGACAGAATGGGTTACCTCCAGACTTGTTCTAAATGTGCATCGACTAAATTCTCGCCTCACCCAACCGCCATCTTCGCCATATCCTTCCAGATATAATGCGGAGCTGACTCGCGCAATTCTTAATTAATACTCATCGGTTTCGCTCCATAATGGTCGATATAATCCGCCAGGCCCAGGAAGACATAAGCAATCGTATTATTGAATTCATCATTGTTCTTCTCCCGCACAAAAAGAAGAATCGATTTCCGCGTTTGCTTTTGCTTTACATACGACAGCCCCTTGCCAGTTTCAGGCCGGGACGTTTTCTGAAATTGCCGGTGAAATAGCCTTTCACTGACGGCGTATCGTGGGGGTACTTTCGTCGGGATACCCGGCCAGATGATTTCTGCGGTTGTTGTAATTTGCTAACACCGAAGCCTATATATAAGTATATTAAATATTTTAGAATAAAAGCGGGTATTTCGCGTGAAAAGCTCCTTTTTGAAACTATGGCAGTCTGAAATAATGCATTAGCATACAATGTTTGGCTGTCGTGATTGCAACACGCAAATAGTCTCAAAAACGCTATGAATAAACTTCACTTCAACATTGCCTTGCGCAACTTTTTGAAAGGAAAATGGTATAACCTGCTCAATATCATAGGTCTGTCGCTGGGCTTGGCCACTTTCTGTTTCGTCTCACTTTATGTCGGCAACGAAACCAGCTATGACCAGTCAAACCCGAACATCGATCGGGTTTTTCTGGTTGAACGCGAATTGCCTAATGGGCCTTCGCAGTATACACCGGGCAGTTTGGCCGCGGCTATCAGGAACTCCTGCCCGGAAGTTGAGGAGACGGGAAGAATGAACACTGCTTTATTCCAGCTTCCCTTTTTTACGCCCTCCGGTAAATTCCTGGTCAAAAAATGGGTTGGCGCTGATTATTCCCTGGCCGGAATATTAGCGATCAAACCTTCGGGCTTTCAGCTCAACCCCGACCATGCTGAGCCTACTGTATTGCTTTCAAAACAGACAGCCAAAGTATTATTTCCAAAAGAAGGCGACATCCGTAACAAAACGGTCCATATGATGTCACGGTCGGGGATGCCGATGGTGATAGCGGGTACGGTCGAAGATGCGCCCGGCAATACCAATTTCCAATTCGACTGCATTGGATTTAGTCAGGATCTCACCCAAGGCAAGGATCAGAATTTCGCCAACCAGATTTATGAAACGTACGTGCTCGTAAAGCCCGGGACGGATATTGCGCGACTTTCCAAAAAGATCGACCGGATTTATAAAGATGCCGCGCTGGCCGACACCAGCCTGGTCGCCAAACAAGCCCTTATCCATTCCGATGCCCCAGCTATCTATCTCGATCCTTTGAAAAACCTGCATTTGAGGCCGCACTATGCTTCCAGTGGCAACGACCGGATCGTGAAAGGCCTTTCCATTTTGGCGATCATTATTTTGGTGGTAACCGGTGTCAATTTTACCAATTTATATGTTTCCCAGGCTGCCCGGCGGTCCAAGGAAGTGGGGATCAAGAAAGTCAGCGGCATTAACAAGCGGCAGATTATGCTCCAATTTTTAATGGAAATTTTCTTTCAATGTCTGCTCGCATTGATCGTCTCATTCGGGCTTGTATGCCTCGGCCTGCCGTATTTCAATCAGTTGCTGGATGTGCGGCTGTCACTTCTGAACTTGAATATAGACATAGCTGCGCAGCTGCTGCTTGCATTGGTGTCGCTCACCTTACTCTCCGGACTTTATCCTGCCATGGTGATGGCCAACTTCAAGCCTTCGGAAATACTGCGCGGCAACCAGCTCGAAAAAGGAACATTTTCCTGGAAAAAGGGCTTCATTCCTGTGCTTCAATTCACGTTTGCCATCGGTTTTGTGATCACGCTCATTATCATTAACCAGCAAATCAGCTTTATGAAATCCGACAATCCCGGCTTCGAAGCCCGGCAGGTTTTGTATGTGGATAACATGGGTATTTACAATGATCCGGCTACATTCGAATCGGTTAGTTCGCGGATCCATGCCATCCCCGGCGTCCGCAATGTGACGGTTGCCTCCAATGTGCCGGGCGGGATCATTCCCGCATCTTACGAATACATGGTCGGGAGCAAAGCCTATGCTTTGCAGACGGTTTCGGTTGGTTATCAATATTTCGAAACATTGAATATTGCGTTGAAGGAGGGAAAAGGCTTCACTTCTTCTTTCGGGGCGGATTCGGCCAGCGCGGTTATCAACCAGACTGCCGTAAAAGCGCTGGGCCTCAAAGAACCGATCGGCGCGGTGATTAAGGGCCGTACGGGGAATTACACCATTGTGGGTGTCGTTAGTGATGTCAAAGCATCCGGTTTTGAAACATTCGTTCAGCCTGCGATTTACCTGATGCATAACCCTTTTGGTTTACCCAAAACACAAATTATGGTAGGTGTTGAAAGCCGAGCGATGCGGCCGGTGCTGGCTGCATTGGGCCGTGAATGGGGCAGCATTAACAAACTGGATCCGGACAATTTCAACTATCATTTTCTGGATGAGTTATACGGAAAGCTTTTTTTGAAACAGGAGCAATTGCAGTCTGTGCTAACTTATTTCTCTATGTTGGCGGTGTGTATTGCCTCGCTGGGCTTTTTTGCTTCGGCAGCACAGGCGATCCATCTGCGGGTGAAGGAGATTGCTATCCGAAAAGTGTTTGGTGCAAAAGGTCGGCAGCTTATGGTTACATTGGGAAAGCCTTTTTTCTTCATTATGCTCATTGCCAACCTGTTTGCGTGGCCGGTTGCTTTCCTTGCCGCCACCAACTGGCTGA
Source organism: Dyadobacter sp. HNCC25DJ185 (assembly GCF_056895195.1). Taxonomy (NCBI): domain Bacteria; kingdom Pseudomonadati; phylum Bacteroidota; class Cytophagia; order Cytophagales; family Spirosomataceae; genus Dyadobacter; species Dyadobacter sp. HNCC25DJ185. The sequence continues at coordinate 5,830 of NZ_JBXHAR010000019.1, read as the reverse complement.
AAACTTTTGCCTACCGGATTGACATTTCGCTCATGCCTTTCGCCATCGCAACCGCCGTCTCGATTCTGATCGTCGCCGTCACCGTTTGTCTTCAAATCATTCAGGCCGTCAGGTTCAATCCGGCTGTGAAGTTGAAGGCTTAGGAGTGCATTTGATTTGTGCGGTGTCTGCCGGATGAAATTAACGCAAGAGGACCTGGCCACTAAGGCTTGCTTCGATCTTTGCTTTATAAGCGACCTAGAATAAGGTAAGAAAATACTTCGGCTAGACAAAGTCAATCAAGTGTTGGCATTATTTGGCAAGGAAGCTGGTGTGGTAGATCTCAAATCTTAATGCTATGGCTCTAGGCAAGCACTTGTTTACTACACAGACAATTTGCAGGGTTTTGAAAGAAAGTGATGGGGGATATACGTTTTAGTACAGTGACTCCTGTCTTCGGTCATCGGACGCTATGCCTGTGAGTTTGACCTTAGCCATGCAAAGCGATCCATTCGAAAGCCGGGCTTTATTCTTTTTCTTCGACGGGCTCGTGGCAATGGAACGTGGTTCAAACCTATTGGGAATTGGAGGTAAACGTTCGTTTGAGCCTAAACTAAATGAATTAAACTGCTTTTACAATTTTGTCCAAACATTTAGGGGGGCTAAGAGACCAGCTAAGATTATCAACAAAACAAAATTTGCTGTTTTCTGCGATAAGTTCCCAGCCCTTGATACCGTAATACTGGTCTCTTAGTATCTAATATGTTTTACGGATAATTACTTCTTCGTATAACAGGGCACCACTAACATCAGACCGACTAAATGCATATGTTATATTTTAATTCTTGTAAGCGCCTGGTAAAGAGCCGTTCGTAACATTTTCAAGATCAAATTATTTCGGGCTTAGCGTAAACCTGATGACTTCCTGTTTTTTTGACAAGTTTGAACCCTTCGGACTCAGGATTGCTAATAAATTGTTTATAAGCTGGATCTTTTGCAAAATATGAATTCATTTTGTCATTAATAATTACACAATTTATTTTGTATTCGTTAAGGCAAATATCAAAGTGTGCGGGTCTGATAATATCATAATAGCTAAAAGACCAATTTTGGCCTACAAATCGGTTATAGGAAAACGGTGCGTCCCCGCCAAGTACTGAAACATGCCCTTTCAACTTGCAACTCCTAAGCATTAAAGAAAATTCTTTTGATGGTAGTGGCTTGTTGCGAATGCTTTCTTTGTATTGAGGAATGTAAAGGAGTGTAATTACTAAAATACTGAATGCAACTACCGTATGCTCAGGCCATATGCTCTCAATTGCAGCAATTTTTTTATAAGATATACTATTACACAATAGTGAAAACAAGTATAAATAAAGAAAAAAATGATAAAGAATATAATGTGTCCTGGGATAAATGAAAAAGTTAGAAATATAAGTTGGAGCAAGAATCACTAAGAAAATGAATATGAAAAATAAATTCTCTCGGAATGTATCTTTTATGTTCCTATAAGTCTTGATATAATCTATTCGAAAAGCGACCCATAATCCCAAAAATAGCAAGGCGTATTTTCGAAAATGAAATTGGATATTATCAAAAATAATGCTTGCAAAATGAGTTGGAAGTATTTTTAGGTAGTTAATAATATTAAGCTTAATGTGCCATAGCACCAAACCTGGATCGCTAATGATGGCGTCTTTTATGGATACCAGCTTATGGCCGAAAGCAATTGTAGTAATCTCGTTAAAGTGATTCCACGGTGACAGATTAAGTTGGGGATTAGCCTGAATGTAATTAATAGAAAAGTGATGTTTAAAAGTCCAGAAGCTTCTATCTCGCTCTCCAATCGGCGTTCCTAAAAAGTATCCGGAGATTATGGCAATGGATATGATAATAATGATATATTTCAAATTTCTTTCACGGAGACTAACATATCCAGTTATCAGAGCTAAAAGAAAGAAGGCAATATATAGCTCGGGCCTGGCGTAGGAAGCCAGAAAAACAAACATACAGCATGAAAATAATTTATGGACAAGCTGTTTGCAACGAGTAAATGCTAAAAGACCCAGCAGCAAGAAGATAATCGCATAGTGCGTTAGCTTTGGTGTTACAGGATAATTCAGGCGGGAAAACATAAACATGATTGTAACAATAGCGGCAATCCAAATATTGATGTTTCGATCTCTAAGCAATAAATAAAATAGTATGAAGGGAATGGTTGAGGTTATGATATAGTTGATATAGAATGTTTTGATGGCATCATTTGTGAGAAGCTGTAAAAGTAATTGGAAGGTATAATAAAGCGGTCCATCATCAGCACCCCGGTATTTTCCCTGCAACAGCATCATACCGAAAGAAAAATATAAATCGTCATCATCTGAAATGATATCTAATCGGTTACTATAATTATAATTGATCAAAACAGCTGCTATCAATACCAGTAATAACGTGAGTGATTGAAATGAAAATAGCCGTTGTTTTAAGTTAAGCGAATTTATCATAACTAATATATTGTGGTTCAGGGTTTAATAGATTTAACTGACAGTTCTATTTGTCTATTTGTGCATGAGCTATCAGATTGATTGTAGATGATTATATCCAGATAATAGGTTTATTTGACGTTTATAAAAGTATGTCGTTACAAGAGTGGCCGTTAAATGAGTTATTCTTCGGCAATTTTGAATTATTCTTCGGTTTGAGTTCGATACATTAACTGTGATGGTTCACAACATTCACTACAGCCACCGACATTTTTGTTTTCTTCAAGAGTCATAATGTGGTCATCGAAGTATGTAAGAAGTTGGTAAATAAATGTTCTTTTTTTTCGCAGTTCCTCTCGCGATAACCGGGGTTGTGAGGAAAAATGAATCGCATCGGACATCTGAAGGTGTGAGCAGAGAAAAATGTGTTGGGTTTTAAAAGTAGTCAGGAAGTATCTCGGTTGCCGCGCACAGGTGCGGGATTGCCTGATCTACTTTAAAGCGGTAGCGATCTGCCGCACGGCTAAGGAGGCAGGGTGAAGAGCATTTCCCCGACCTTTCTGATCGCCCTGACCGGTCGGGAAGACAGAAGTTTAGTGCTCAGGATGAAATAATAGTGCTTACAATCCGCGATGAATTCAAATATGGGAAGCTAGGGTGCTGCGGGCAGCAATTTGTCGAGTCAGGACAAAGTAACCCGCAATTCCTATACGACAAACTTGTTCCTGAGGAACGTGTATAGTTAGACGTTTTCAAAATCAGGGCTGGTCAATATCAATAGACAGCATCGGATGATGGCATTCGACTTAAAGTACTCAAGCGCTATAAACGTCGGTGTGCCGCCAGTTCAGCCGATTTTGCAGACAAACTTATCGAAGAGCTCCATTACCCAGTGTAACGTGTTCAAGCAGAGAGAGGGAAAGTTCTTTGCAGTGGCATTTGAAACTGAAGAACCACTACACACTAACCATACGCAAAGTCACCGATATTTTAATTGGGTATAGTTGATTGGCCAGTAGCTGCCTGAATGGTGAAAATGTGGCTATAATTTCTTTGAATGTATAAAGGGTTGCACTGGAATTATTCAGGGGCGGCTTTCAATTATTTAATGGTCATATTGATGATTTTGAAGTGGACTGCCAACTATTTTTATACGCAAACTTTGATATATATGGCGCAATGTTAGCATTTTTCATGTGTTTGTGATGTATTTTCTAGCACGTTTTAAATGGGATACGAGGGGGTGTTTGCTTTTAATAAAAAAAGGCTATTATTTGCCTTGGTTTGGTGTTCATTACATATACATTAATATATGGATGCTCGAAAAGTTATATTTTCGGCTATTTTATGTTGTATTTTGCTTCTGTTTACAGAGCTTTTGTTTCGTACCACATTCTGCTTTTATGGGTATTCATTCACTAATCCGGGTGATTATATGTATTCGGGATTTTATCCGATTATTAAGGAAAAACTGGGAACGAAAAATGTCCGTAATGATGATGATGTTGATGACATTCTCATTCTAGGCGGTTCTGTTGTGAGTACGCCTTGGTCGCGCTTAGAGATGCGCCTTGATACAATTCTGAGAAGAAAGTACGGCAAAAAGAAGAAATTTGCTTTTTACAATGCCGCAGTTGCCGGACATACTTCGCTGGACAATTTAATTAAATATAGATTATTTGATCATAATCGCTTTGATTTAGTCATCTACTACGAAGCAATTAATGAGAATCGTGCTAATTGTATTCCTCCTGAGGATTTTCGTTTAGATTATAGTCATATAAAATGGTATAAGGATATCTATCGTCTTCAAAGTCATCCGGAAATCAATTATACAATCATCCCTTATGCTTGTGACATTTTGTGGAGTGCATTATGCGATGTATTATTTCAGCGTACTTATGCTAGTCGCGAGGAAGTGGCTCCGGAAATGGTAAAATATGGAAGCAACATTAAAACTGCGGTTGCTTACGAAAGGAATTTGAGTGGAATCATTTCCTTAGCGAAGGAGAGGGGTGATAAGTTGCTCCTATTAAAATATGCTTCGTATTTTCCGAAGAATATTGAGCTGACAGGAAAGAAAGAGGACTTGGCCCATTATGCCGGCTGCTATTTTGCCTGCTCGGTATCGATCTGGGGTGATGCGAAGAATGTTAAAAATGGGATTTTTATACATAACCGGATTTTAACCGATCTGGCTATGAAGAACCGGACTTATTATTTCGACATGGCAGCGAATTTGCCTCAGGAAGGCAAGTATTTTTGCGATGTATGTCATGTCAGTGAACTTGGAGCTCAAACCTTTGCTAACAAACTGGCAGGATACATCGCAGATGAAAAAATATTAGAGCAGCCACATCAGTATAAGGCTCACCAAAGAAGTCGCGGAAAGAGGTAATTGAAATGAACAGGATTACCTCGACTGTGCCAATGTCGATCCAGTAAGAACTCCGGTCAGTATATCAATGCCCTTACATCCGGCCTAAGGTTGAATTCAGTAAGTTCCCAGCCATCCGTGTCGTGCCTGTACTTCCAGCTTCCCGACAAAAAATTGGGATGGTATCTAATGCTGCCAATAAGCCGAAAGTCTCATTTGTCTCTTTAAACAGCCTGTTCACAACGATTTCCGGCGAAGCTTCTAAGGTATCGAGGTAACGTATAACTGCAAATGGACAAATCAAACGAATACAAAGACCATACGGTGACATCATCGCCGTCGCGCTCAGGGCATCAATGGAATCGGCGCACCTTTTGTCCGGCGCTGGCAAGGTCGCTACCTCGAAATGCGACAGTTCTGGATAGAGGCTTAATAAATACTTTTGGCCAAGCCCCGTATCCACGCCTCTGCCACTCCGGCATCGGTAAAAAAGTGCTCTCTCTCACTGCTGTACAACGATTCGTATTTCTCCATTTTTGTTGCATCCTGATGGCAATGCGCGGCGGCGATGCATTGAATATTTCTGGTCTTGGTGATGACCAACTTTTCGGCCTCCTCGGGAAACATTGCCACGTAGCCAACTTTCCAGCCGTAACGCACGAGCGTAGCCGGAACAATGTTGCGAAAGTATTTGTGCACATCCAGGTTCACCGCATTAAAACCATGCAGGTTTACGAAGATCTTGAAAACGCCCGAATCCGCCACCCGGTCCAGCGCAGCATACAGTGTTTGCTCCCAATGTAGCACATCCTGTTTTGTTACGTCGCCACTGATTTGTGTGATAATGAGCTGTTGATCAGCGTACCAGTCACTGCTGATGATCGTCTTACCCGGCATGTTATCTTGTGATTGATGGACCATTTTTGAGATGATAATCCGGGCAATGGTCTTTTTGTTCTGGTCGTCGACAGAATGCTGTGAATTGTCGACGAAA
>NZ_JBXHAR010000018.1:0-36408 GCF_056895195.1 Dyadobacter sp. HNCC25DJ185 | reverse complement strand
TCCGGCTTTTTGTAAGCCTCTGAAAACCAAAAGGGAAGACATGAAAAAAAATCAATAATTTTTGAAATACTCTATCACGTGCATTTTGAGGAGTGCCTCCTGCTTCAAAACATCTCCTGGAGGCAGTGCTCTCTTAAGCTTATAATGAGGCCAGCCATCTTTGTCCATATATTCAAGTATATAATAGGAAGAAAGGCTCAGCACTTTACAAATCCCGATATGCATTAAGTCCTGCTTTTGTTCTTTGGTAAATCTTTTCGCCCCCTGCCCTAATTCCTGAACACCAATCAAAAACAGGACACCATTGAGGTCTGCCGGTTTTTTCCCAACCAATTCTTCCAGGTTACTTAGTAAATGCTCCCATTGAACATCCAGAGGTTGATCTTCTATATCCATAAGTGTTTAACATTTCATTGTGATCCACAGACTTGGAAAACGGGCGTAAAATTGTGTATAATAACCAATAAGCCTGTGAGCGGAGCGCATATATTTTATTAATCGAGTAAAACGACCAGGCGTTCGCATACTCTCAAGGGAGGCTTTAAATCCTTTTTCCTAACTTTGACTTCGTTATCAATAAGAATCAATCCATTGGGAAAACATACAATTTCGAATCAGAATGACTACTTGTCAACTCTGAATGAACCGCAGCGAGAGGCAGTTTTATATGGTAATGGTCCTTTGATGATCATTGCCGGAGCCGGTTCAGGCAAAACAAGAGTCTTGACATATCGTATCGCGAAACTGATAGAAAACGGCGTAGATCCGTTCCGGATTTTATCCCTGACATTCACCAATAAGGCATCGGGTGAAATGCGTCAGCGGATTGAAGGAGCTGTTGGGACAGAAGCGCGTAACATCTGGATGGGAACTTTTCACTCGGTTTTCGCCAAAATCCTTAGAATTGAAGCCAGGTACCTCGGTTACACCAGCGATTTTTCTATTTATGATACGGACGATTCCAAATCTCTTTTAAGAAGTATCATAAAGGAATATAATCTCGACGACAAAACTTACAAGGCAAACGTCGTCTTCAACCGGATTTCCGGCGCGAAAAACAGGCTCATTTCGGCCGATGATTACATCAATAACCAGGTGATCCAGGCAGATGACGATGCAGCGAAAATGAAAGAGGTGGGAAGATTGTACAAAACCTATGTCACCAGATGCTTTCAGGCGAATGCTATGGATTTCGATGACCTGCTTTTTAACACCAATATCCTTTTTCGCGATTTTCCGGATGTGCTCTATAAGTATCAGCACAAATTCCAGCATGTAATGGTGGATGAGTTTCAGGATACCAACGTTTCCCAATATCTGATTACACGGAAACTATCCGCAGTACATAGGAATATAGTGGTAGTAGGTGATGATGCGCAGAGCATTTACGCATTTCGAGGCGCGAACATTGAGAATATCCTGAATTTTGCCAAAGACTTTCCGGATGTACAAACCATTAAGCTGGAACAGAATTACCGTTCAACAGGCAATATCGTTAATGCAGCCAATTCTGTAATTGCACGTAATAAGTCGCAGCTGGAGAAAAAGACCTTTACGCAAAATGAGGAAGGGGCATTGATCGACGTCATTAAGGCTGGATCTGACAATGAGGAAGGACGACTGGTGGCCACGGCGATTTTCGAAGAGAAAATGCAAAAGGCGTTACGTAACGAAAACTTTGCAATCCTCTATCGAACCAATGCCCAATCCCGGTCTTTTGAGGAAGCGCTCCGGAAGCTCGGAATTAAGTACCGTATCATCGGAGGACAGTCATTTTACCAAAGAAAGGAAATCAAGGATCTTTTGGCTTACCTGCGGTTTACTGTAAACCAGCGTGACGAGGAAGCATTTAAAAGGATTATTAACCTTCCAAAAAGAGGAATTGGTGATGCTACGGTAGCCAAAATTGCGGTGACCGCGTCGGAAAATAACCTCGCGATATGGGATGTTGTTGCCAGCATCGGAAAATATGCCAGCGGCCGCACCATTGCACCGATCGAGCAGTTCGCTACACTTATCAAAAGCTTTAAGATACTTGTGGAGGAAGGCAGAGATGCCTACGAAATTGCTGCCCACATTGCCAAAGTGTCGGGTATTTTAAAGGAATTGTATGAGGATAAGACGGTTGAAGGGCTGTCGCGTTACGAGAACGTACAGGAATTGCTCAACGGCATCAAGGAATTTGTCGATAGCGAGGATAATGAGGATAAAACATTAAGCGCATTTTTACAGTCTGTTTCGCTCTTGACCAATGCGGACGAACCCGACGATAATAACGACAACGACCGTGTAACGATGATGACCATTCACTCTGCAAAAGGTCTGGAATTCCGTAATGTGTTTATTGTGGGTTTAGAGGAGGATCTTTTTCCAAGCCAGATGATGTTGGAAAGCAGGCAGGACCTGGAAGAAGAGCGACGGCTGTTTTATGTTGCTATCACCCGTGCTGAGAAAAAGTTGACGTTTTCATATGCCGAGAGCAGATATCAATGGGGACGTATTAAAATGTGTGAGCCAAGCCGGTTTTTGCTCGAAGTAGATAACCGTTTTCTGAATGTCTCCAAAATGGTGCAGACGGCCATCGATCGCGATACAGCTCCCCCGATTACTTCCTTTGCCCGAAACCTAGTTCAGCGTAAGCCGGTTGAACCAAAACCCAGTAATCCGATATCTTCGCATACACCGTCATCGGATTTTGTTCCCAGTGATACTTCTGACCTGATCGAAGGCGACAAAGTGGAACACTCAAAATTCGGGTTTGGGGAGGTGGTCAAAATGGATGTAAACGGTACGGACCGAAAGGCGACAGTGAAATTTGATCTTGCTGGAGAAAAAACGTTGTTGCTGAGTTTTGCGAAACTGCGAATTATTAAATAAATCCTCAGGAATAGTTATAGTGGGTTATTCCCCCGCTTTACTATAATTAACATTACCCTGAAACTTCACTGATAACACAATTAGAGTATGTTCATAGATAACGATATTATACAGATAAATGAAAGAGGAAGTGACATCAATACTGTTCAAGAGCAAGTTGGCTATTTTGAAAAGGGATTTCCGTTTTTACAATTATCCAAGGCTGCGACGGTAGGTGATGGTATTATAAGACTTACGGATGAACAGATAAACCAGCTCATTAACGATTTTGATAAAAAAGCTGCGGAAGGTGAAATAGCGCTGCTCAAGTTTGTTCCAGCCTCCGGTGCGGCAACACGTATGTTTAAATCTCTTTTTGGGTTTTTGGAAGAGGGCAAGAGAGATAAATCAGTGGATGAATTTTTTGCGAAGCTTCGGGATTTTGCGTTTTATGACGATCTGAAAACCTCCCTCGCAGCAGACGGTAACAATATAGAAACGTCGGATGAAAAAACAATTGCTGCTTATTTCCTGACGGCCAAAGGCTTAGGCTATGGTGAGTTGCCAAAGGGCTTACTTAAATTCCATAACTACGAGGACAGGTCGCGTACTCCATTGGAGGAGCATTTGGTAGAAGGAGCCCAATACGCCAATGCCGGTGGAAACGTACAGATCCACTTCACGGTATCGCCCGATCATCGTGACAAATTTGAGAAACTGGTGGTAGAAATTTTGCCAACCTACCAAAGCGAATTTGGTGTGAGATACATTGTTTCGTTTTCAGAACAAAAAAATTCAACGGATACCATTGCTGTAAACCCCGATAATTCGCCTTTCCGTGAGAAAGACGGCAGTTTACTTTTCCGTCCGGCTGGGCATGGAGCGCTCCTGGAGAACCTGAGCCAGCTGGATGCGGATATTATTTTTATTAAAAATATCGACAATGTGGTTCCGGATCGCATTAAGGAAGATACAATCACTTACAAAAAGGCATTGGCAGGAATTGTGTTGCAGTATCAGAAACGAATTTTTGGGTACCTGACAGAAATCGAAAGTGGAGCAGATGCGTCTATTTTGGAAGAGTTGGACGCCTTTTTTAGAAACGAATTATGCGTTATTCCGCCCTCGGAATTCGAAAGTTGGTCCGACGAAAAAAAGAAGGAATATTTTGTCCAAAAACTTGACCGACCGTTGCGTGCTTGCGGAATGGTAAAAAACCAGGGTGAGCCTGGCGGGGGACCGTTTTGGGCAGAAAACGCCGACAAATCTTTTTCCCTGCAGATTGTCGAATCAGCCCAGGTAGATGTCGATGACGTTACGCAGAATACAATTTTCAAAGAATCGACCCATTTTAACCCGGTGGACCTGGTTTGCGGCGTTAAAAACAGTAAAGGGGAATTGTATGACCTTAGGAAGTTCAGAGATCCGCTGACGGGCTTTATTACAGCCAAATCGAAAGATGGAAGAGATTTAAAGGCACAGGAACTTCCCGGATTGTGGAATGGCGCTATGGCCGATTGGAACACCCTTTTTGTTGAAGTGCCCTTGCTGACTTTTAATCCTGTAAAGACCGTTAACGATTTGCTGAGGGAACAGCACCAGTAAGCTCCTATCATGAGGATGCCAAATAAAAAACCGCCTGAATTGCTTCGGACGGTTTTTTATTTGGCATCTAATTTTACATTATGGTATCGGTAATACTTTACTTTCTTTAAAAGTAGACAGGATCACCATCGTCTGGGTGCTGGCTACCTCTTCAATTTCATTGATTTTTTCAAGCATCAGTTTCTGATATGTACTGATATCCTTGGAAATAACTCTCAATAAAAAGTCGCCCGTTCCAGTAATGTGGTGGCATTCAATAACTTCTGGTATGGCGTGAATTTTTTCAACAAAAGATTCTGTTACCGCTTTCCGATGCCCAACTAATGAGATCTGAACAAAAGTACTAACGCCCAAGCCTACTTTTTCTGGTTCCAGTTGTGCGTGGTAGCTCTTGATAATACCGGATTGTTCCAGTTTCTTAACACGTTCCAATGTGGGCGCAGGAGACAGGCCTATTTCTTTGGATAGTTGTGCGTTGGTTATTTTAGCATTCGTTTGTAAGATTTCCAGTACTTTACGGTCTATCTGGTCTAACTTAATAATGGCCGACATTTCTCTATGACTAAGGTTTATATTAGGTCCATTTTAGGACGCTGCAAAACTAATTAGTTTCCCGAAGAATCGTGTAATTTTATACTGGAAATTTGTCAAAAAAAAGAATTATCGTAGGTCAAAAATGATTTTGGTGTTTAAATATTAGGCTAATGGCTATTGGAGCGCATTAATACCATTAAAATTAAACCGCATAAGTTTCAATTTTTTGTAAAAAATCCTGGTAAGTGATTTTTATTCCTTCCTCCAGTTCAATGCGATGTTTCCAGCCCAGATCGTGGAGACGGCTCACATCCATGAGCTTACGGGGGGTGCCGTCGGGCTTGCTGGTATTCCAGTGAATTGTACCCTGATATCCGGTTATCTCCCGGATCATTTCCGCTAAAAATTTAATAGATACGTCGGACCCGACACCCACATTCAGAAACCCTGGTTCATTGTAATTCTGCATCAGAAAATAACACGCATCGGCCAGATCATTAGCGTGCAGAAACTCTCTTAGTGGCGACCCGGTGCCCCAGAGTTCGACAAAAGGCTTATTTTCTTCTTTCGCTTCATGAAACTTACGGATCATTGCCGGCAGGACGTGCGAATTATTCAGATCATAATTGTCATTTGGACCGTACAGATTGGTAGGCATCACAGAGATGAAGTTGCAGCCATATTGAGAACGATATGCCTCACACATTTTGATACCCGCAATTTTAGCAATCGCATAAGGTTCGTTGGTCGGTTCCAGAAGTCCCGTTAAAAGGGATTCTTCCCGGAGAGGCTGAGGGGCAAGCTTTGGATAAATGCAGCTGGATCCCAGAAACATCAATTTTTTTGCTCCGGTGCGATATGCGCTGTCGATTACATTGTTTTGGATCAGCAGGTTATCGTGTAAAAATTCTGCACGATAGATGTTGTTAGCCATAATACCACCTACTTTGGCAGCCGAAAGGAAGATATATTCAGGTTTTTCCGTTTCAAAAAAGGATCTGACATCAGCCTGATTTCTAAGATCCAATTCAGAAGATGTTTTTAATATAAAATTGTCAAATCCCTCCTGTACTAATTTTCGATGGATCGCAGAGCCAACCATCCCACGATGTCCGGCGATATAAATTTTAGAACTTTTTTCCACAGGGTTTGTTTAATTTTGTGCTTTGATAATCAATATAGAAAAAACCAATTCGTTACAAAAGTAACAATCTTGCTCTTAAGAAAAATCCAATTCGCATGCAAAGAGTTAATCTGGCTTGTACCTTCTTCTCATTTTGCCTGACAGCAACGGTTTTTGCGCAATCTGAGCAAAAGAATACCACTGCGCCTTCCTGGCTTCCCAAGGAAACGGTAAAAAAGGATACAGTCAGTAGGTCTAAAGACCTGAAATCCTTTGTTTCTGGTTTGGATCCTGTGGTTGGTGCGTCTTTACCAGGCGCTAACGGAAAGTCGACCAGCCTTTCTACACTCTTTGGCGAAACAATACCTGATCTTGGACTTCGTGTAAAAGAATATAAGAGTCAGAAGAAAGACCGTAAACAAAAAAAGGAACGGGCGCGTCTTGCAAAAGTCCAATACCAAGGGATCCCGATGCAGGAAATGTCTGTAAAATATGGCAGCGGTGATAGGGCTACGGTGGAATCTTTTCATGTTTTGAAGGAATACAAACCCATGAATCCGTACGTAAGGGCAACCGAAACACGCTGGTACGACAGGAAGGGAAAAAAATTAAGCTCGGCTCTGATTAAAGAGACGCAGCAGGCATTGCCACTTCACGGGTCTTATAAGAAGTACAGTGGCGAGAACCTGATCGAGGAAGGATACTATTATATGGGTGCGAAAGATGGCCGTTGGGTGAAATATGATACCAAATACAATCTCATTGACAAAGCGATCTGGGATCGAGGTTTTCCCGCCGAATCTCGCATCACGTATTATGATTCAGCACATACTCAAATCAAAGAAGTAATGCCGGTTTCCTTTGGTGAAGTAGAGGGAGAGTACCTTTCTTTCTATAAAGAGGGTCAATTGATGGCGAACGGAAAGTATGACGAAGGAAAAAAAGTAGGCCGCTGGGTTGAATATTATCAATTCCGCCGCCAGCGTAAAAAAGAAATCCAGTATCCCAAAACAGGCTGGGACGAAGAATTTGAGCCTTTTGTGCTGCGGGAGTGGGACGATAAAGGCAAGCTTCTTTACGACTATACCAAAGATCCCCGCGCTTCCGTGGAGGAAGAAACCGAAAATTAACGGGGTATATTTATCTTTCTATGTATTTATCTCTCCTAAGGTTCGTCAGAAATAATAGCTGGCTTGCGATTATATTGTTTGTTCTTCCAGTCGCAATCTATATATGGGTTTTTGAGGCGGTTGCGCTGAACGTAAACTATGTAGCATTTGACGACATCATGATCCTGGGTATTATCCCCGAATTTGATCATGCATCCCTGTTACGCCGCTGGGAGCTGTTGACGACGCTTTTTCCTGAACACCGCCTGGTTTTTTCCCGTTCTGTAATACTGATTTTGCATGGGATTTTTGGAAGGGTAAACCTCGTTTGGCCCATGATCATCGCCAACGTATGCTGGGGATTGTGCGCAGTGGTTTTTTACAGGGCTTTCCTTCGGCTCAACCGCTCGTTCTGGTATTTTCTGCCAATTATTTGGCTTTGGTTCAATATCCAGTCTTTCGAAAATATCTTTTGGGGGGTAAGCTCGCTATGTAACTTCGGCTTGCTGTTATTTGCGTTGACGGCTCTCTATTTGGTGGTATATCATCCTGAAAAGATAGCTTTCTCACTCTTTGCCGCCGCCGCTGCCACGTTCACTTACGGAAACGGATTGATGGTTTTTCCTGTAATCGGGTTACTTTACTTGCTTATGGGTTACCGCAAACAGTTTGTAATTACCGCCATGGTGACCATCATCATCGCGATCGTCTATTTTATTGATTTTACCCCGATCACTCAGAATCTCGATTTTTCCAATCCCACGCAGGTGAGGGATGGTTTCTTTGGGTTGTTTGGCTTTATTGGGTCTATTGCTACACTAACTGCTTATGGGACCCCTCATTATTTATTGTATCTGGCCTCGGCGATGGGGATACTCCTCTCCCTGGGTTTTCTTTTTCTGTATCGAAAACAGTATGGCCCGCTTTGGGATTCTGTTTGGCTGAAATCCCGGTACAACAATCAAACGGCGCTTTTTGCAGTGGGGATTGCAATTTTTGTCGCCATTACCGCATTGGCCCTTACCTATAAAAGAATTCCTACCGACACCTTTGAGGGGATGTTCAAAGGTCGTTACCGCATGTATTCCACATTATCTTGCATTGCGTTTTATTTGGGGGGGCTGGCCGTTGTGGAACCGGGTTTTTCGAGAAAGCTTTCTCCAATGATATTGCTTGCGGCAATTGTGCTCAATTTGTTGATTTTGCAAACCAACTTTGCCGAAGCCGTCAACAATAGGCGTGCGGCAATTGTACAGGAATTTAATGCGCGTTACAATGCAGACTGGCTGGGTGTCAGAATGTTTTCAATGGATCAGAAACACTACGAAAAAATCCGGTCGTATTATAATTCCGCCGATCCTATTGCCGAAGGTTGGAATCCCCGCATTGGTTCTGATCACATCGCTTGCGACAGCTTGTACAAGCCCGACATGGTCATCAAATCGGGGAACCTTATCCTGGTAAACTTTGAAAATGATTTTTTTAAGGCGGAAAGGGACTATTCCGACGGGGCTTACGTGCTACTGAAATCGTCCAGCCACGTTTATGCATCACCGCAGAATCAGTCGGCAGTGCCTGTAAAGACCACTCTGAGGCGTCAGATGTATTTTTCAAAAGGGGCACACGCCAGTTTCCATGAAGCAAATGTAGAGCCCGGCCTCTACCATATTTACCTGCTGGTCCGCAAAAACGGGAAAAATAAAGTGTATTGTACCGGTCGAACCTGGCAGGAAGCCGAATGATTCAGAACTTGTTATGCACGCCGGTAAGTATCCGCTCCACTTCCTTACGTATCTCCGAAGAAGGCCTTGTATAATTGTTATTCATGAAACTGAATACAAGCGTCTTACCTTTCTTAGTGATCAAAAAACCACTCAGATTGTATACATTGCTCAGACTCCCGGTTTTAGCAAAAATGAACGGGGTTTCAGCTTTGAAAAGATTGGTTAACGTGCCGGTTTTCCCTCCCGAAGGCAACAAGGCAAACAGCCTTTCCCGCGGCACTTTCGCATATATTTTCTGAAGTAATGCGACAAGGGTTCTTGGGGTGAATAAATTATACCTGCTCAGACCAGATCCGTCTTTCCACACCGGTCGATCGGGTAAGTCATTTAAATGATGCTCTATCATATGTGCGATCGCCTTTTCGGTATTTAAGGGAAGGCCGTTTGCCGATGCGTAAAGAAGCATCAGTTGTTCGGCGAGCATATTGTCGCTCACATAAAGCATCCGCCTGTAAAGTGAATCGGACGGGATACTGTATACTTTTTGCACCTCTATTTCAAGCGGAATATTGATGAGCTTGATTTCCTTTTTTAAAGTGTCGCCCAAAAGATCGAGTGCCAGCTGATTAGTCATATGAACCGGGACTTCCTGTAAAAGCCCCTGGGGTACAGCAAGACGGGAGTGGTGAAATACATTTTGCGATTCCTCCCTTTTGATACCCTGGGCCGTCGTATCGAATTCCATTGATTTCTCCCAAAACCTGGGGCGGACGTTGAATTTTTGTGAAGCTTCACCCCTGAATTGCGCAATGTTTCCGTAAACGGGCAAGGGGGTGACCTCTGGCTGATAGTAATCATTATAGTCATCCCAGGCCCAGCCGGGTCCGAAACGTTTATTTTCAAAATGATATGGTGTAAAGAAGATGGGTTCTTTCCTGCTTTTCAGGAAATCGAAAACCTTGCTATGCGGGAGGTCGGGGTGCAGCAAAGATGGGTCGCCGGTTCCGCGAATGATCAGCAATTCGCCCCATTCCAGATATTCCAGCCCAGGTATTGAGTCTCCCAGAGCACAAAGCCCGGCATAAAAACTGAATAGCTTGGTATTGGAGGCAGGAGTGAAATATTTGTTGTCCTGATACGATGCGAGAGCTTGCTTTTCGCCCAGATTGGAAATGGAAACACCCGTATGCTGTTGACTTAGAACCGGGGAGTTTTTTAACTCTTTCTTGATATAGTGTGAGACCGAACAACCAGATAATGAAAGGATACCAACAAATGAAAGAAGCGTGCGCATGGAGGTGATTTAAGATTTACTAAAATCCAAAGTTAATATTTTCGGTCATTTTTGACGACGTCTAAAATGCAGTCGATTATTTATGGGTTTGGACCCGCACCCGGGATCTTTAAAACATTTCTGATAACGAGAGAATAGCCGCCTGTAAGTGTAATAGTAGAATCTTTTTTGGGATCAAACTGGCAAGTGCAGGCCGTGTCCACCAACACAAATTTGTTCGCACCCGTGTTTGTGGAAAGCGACAGCAAATGATATCGTTGCAAATAGGCATGTATATCCGCATTTTGATATAAATCATGACATATTCCAATCGTTGCTGCCCTGGGAACGTGTTTTCGAATTTCTTTCGCATTTTCTGCCATGGTATCGGGCCGTTCATCGGTAACCATTTTAATGGTCAATACCCAGCAAAGCATTGTGGCGGCAAACAGTCCGCCCATGCATAGTCTTTTTGTTAAAGACATCATTTGATCCACTTTTTCAACCAGCAGGCAGGCAAAAAACATGGCGACAAAAGGCAATGCGGGGAGCAGATAATGCGGATATTGCTTAATGCTGATCAGCATAGGCAGTATTCCCGACATTCCAATTAAAAGTGTAAACAGGCCAATTCGAAAAACGGATCTCGAAAGACCAGTTTTGATCCCTCCAAATAAGGCTAGCAAATGCAAGCCGGCTAGAACACACAAATGCGGATATACGTTGTGCAGCAATTCTTTCAAAAGGTCAAAATGAGCTGTCCAGCCTGTGCCTGTCTTCTCTCTTTTTTGTAATAAAGCCTGCACTACCTGGCCATGAAAGTAGGCCCGAAGAAAATCATACGCAGGCTGATAGGCCAGTATGGCAGCAAGGCAGAGAATAAAAATCCCGGCCAGGGCAGTGGTTACGATCCCGGGAGCAAACCTGGATTCGATAGAAAACATTTGGTTTGTGAATGCATAGATCAGTGGAAAGGCAAGTGGATAGAGTCCGACCGGGCCTTTGGTCAGAAATGCAAAAACAATGCATAATCCTGCTAAAATCAGCCAGACATAAGATGGGTAGGAAGCCGTGTTCCTTTTTATAAAAATCAATTGGAAATAGCAGGATAGCAAACAAAAAACAGCCATGGTGCTGTCCAGGAAGTTGTTAGGAATGCCATAATACACTATAGTCATGGCGTACCAGCACAGTACAGCGAGCCAGGAGTAGGATTTGTATTTTGGAAGTTCTTCAAATAATTGATTCCATATCGCAATGATCAAAATAACAGAACACGCTAGAATGATCAGGTTCCAAACGTTTTCGACAGCGGTGGTATCGCCCATGATCCTGAAAAGCATGGACTGCATTCCGAACATCAGGGGCGGATGGTCCGAAAAAAAAGTGCTGCTGGCGTAGGGCAGCCAAAATGAATGTGCGAAGAAGGGCATCCAGAATGAGCCGATGCCAAGCGCCATATTTCTAGAAATGGACGCGTAAGTGACGCCATCCATAAACATGGTATCGTCGAGCGAGCGAGGCAGAAAAGTGATGAGGATAAAACTCAGGGTAAATATCCAAAGAAGCAGCTTCATGTATTTGTATTTTGAATCGGATTCAATGGCATCTTGTAGTGCGAAGTTTTTTCAAATAATGGACTTTTTGGGCAGATATCACATTACTTTGCAAAGGTTTTTCAACACACTGCAAACATAACTCTGGTGATTGATCTTCAGTCCATCCTCCGGCAATATTGGGGTTACGATACTTTCCGCCCGTTTCAGGAGGAAGCGATCAAGACAGTACTTAACGGCAACGATGCGCTGGTTTTGCTCCCGACCGGCGGTGGAAAATCGATTTGTTTCCAGGTACCTGTAATGGCGTCCGAAGGCGTTTGCATTGTGGTTACACCGCTCATTGCCCTGATGAAAGACCAGGTGGAGCAGCTCAAAAGGCGCGATATTCCTGCCGCGGCCATTCATTCGGGGATGAGCCGGAACGAAATAGACATTACCCTCGACAACTGCATTCACGGAAATACAAAATTCCTTTACGTTTCTCCCGAACGGCTCAGGACAGATATCATGATCGCGCGGGCCAGCCAGATGGATATTTGCCTGCTCGCCATTGACGAAGCGCATTGTATTTCTGCCTGGGGTTACGATTTCCGCCCTTCTTACCTGCTGATCTCTGATTTTCGTAAACTGATCCCCGGTGTGCCGGTGATGGCACTTACGGCAACTGCTACCGAGGAGGTCCGCGCAGATATCCTGGATAAACTTCAGATGCGCAGTGCCAGGGTTTTTAAACAATCTTTTGCCCGGGCCAACTTGTCGTATTCGGCATTTGCGGAGGAAAATAAGGAAGCCAAGCTGCTGCAGATCCTCAAAAATGTGCCGGGCACCGCTATTATTTATGTCCGGACCAGGAAAAAAACCAAAGACCTGGCGGACTGGCTGGTCAGGCAGGGGATATCTGCCCGGAATTACCATGCAGGGTTGCCATTCAAAGAGCGATCGGACTGTCAATCTGCCTGGATCAGAAACCAGACCCGGGTTGTGGTCGCAACCAATGCATTCGGAATGGGTATCGACAAGCCCGATGTACGGGCAGTAATCCATTTTGACCTGCCAGATAACCTCGAAGCCTATTACCAGGAAGCCGGACGTGCCGGGCGCGATGAGAAAAAAGCATATGCTGTTGCCTTGTTTAACAAAATCGACCTGCAGGAATTATCTGATAGCATTGAGCGTAAATACCCGCCGGTCGAAAGCTTGCGGAGGGTTTACCAGTCACTGGCCAACTATTACAAAATAGCGGTCGGTGCGGGGGAGTTCAGCAGTTTCAATTTCGATATCCAGGAGTTTACCGGAGTTTTCGGGCTGCCCGTCAACGAGACACATTATGGTTTGAAACTTCTTGAAGAAGAAGGGTTTATTCAGTTAAGCGAAAATTTTAACGATCCATCCAAAATACATTTTCTGGTCGATAACAGGCAATTATACGATTTCCAGATACGCAACCAGGAAATCGATTCGTTTATCAAACTGATTCTGCGGATGTATGGCGGCGAACTCTTTACCGAATACGTCCGGATCTCGGAAACCGAAATAGCGCAAGTATTTTTTGCACCTGAACAGGAAATTATCAAAAAACTCAGATTTCTGGCGGAGCGGGATATCATAGCATACGAACCCAGAAGGGATAAACCCCAATTGACTTTCTTAACACCCCGATATGACGCGGCGCTTTTACCGCTGAATATTTTTGAAATAGAGAAAAAGAAAGACAGGGACCTGAAAAAAGCCAAAGCGGTTGCCCGGTATGCAACCCATACGCACATCTGCAGGACATTGTTGTTGCTGGAATATTTCAACGAATTTGACGCAAAGGAATGCGGCGTTTGTGATATCTGTATCAAAAACAAGAAAAGTGGTCCGGAAAAGGATCCTGGTATTTCGGAGGCGATCATTCAATACCTGAGCAGTACAAATGCGGTTACGCCGGGGCAGATCAGGCGGGCTTTTGAAAAAATACCTGAAAATGCTTTCCTGCAATCATTACAAGATCTCATTGAAGAGGAAGTAGTCCGTTACGATCCGTCCGGAAGATTGTCCTTAACTAACAAAACTCAACATTGAAAAAAGCAGCACTCACTTTCGCATTATTGTCTTCGTTGATCGCAACCTCCAGTTATGCACAGCAACAGATCCCAGGCTTGGAGAGCAGTAATTATGGCGGGCTTTACCGTGCTACCTACAATCCTTCCATTATTGGAGGACCGAGGCACAAGTGGCAGATTAATATTGGCACACTCGGCGGGAGCATCAATTACCGATATTTCCGGTTTATCGGGGAAAATTCGCTGCTTTACCCGCTACTTGCCTCGCATTCAACCAAAGAGTTATATGGACGGTCGCGGACTATGGGTTCGCTTACTTATAAGGACCCGGTATATCTGGCCAGCGAAATACGCTGGCCGTCGGCAATGGTTTCGCTGGGCAAATACCAGGGACTTGCATTGCAGTTCCGTACACGGGGCTATGCAATAGCTAGCAATGTTCCTGAACCCATTCAAAATATGTACTTCTATCGGTTGGACACTGGCGGCACGCCTGTGATCAATAACCAGCAATGGGGAGATTTCAGCATGGTCCAGCAAAGTTTTTCGGATATGAGCCTGACCTACGGTGCGCAATTGCTTGATCTAAAAGCACATAAGCTTCGCATTGGGGCAACAGTCAAGCGGGTTTTTGGTGCCAGAATTGGCTATCTTGTGGGGTCTGCAAATCATTTCAGTCTTAACCCGGTTAGTGCGAACTCCGAATCCAGCCAATTGACGGTATCAAACCTTACTTACGAAAGCGGGTACAGCGCGCCGACGAGGAAAAATGGATTAGGCGACCTTTTCAATTCGGATAAAACCGGAGCAGGCTGGGCTTATGACCTTGGATTTTCCTATGAGTTGGGCTCCTATTGGGGCAAATCAAAAGAAGTTTACGACGAAAGTCCCGAATATTTGATCAGGATCGGAGCGTCTCTCACAGATATCGGCTCGATCAAATACCGCACTGCCGATTCCAGGATGACGCGCGGCAGCGTTACGGAATCGGTGATTGGACAGAAAGAATTGGAAACGATCAGTGACCACGGGCCGCAGGGATTCATGAGTCTGTTTCCTGCTGAAAGCGATTCTACGTTTAATGGGACTGTACAACTGGCCCAGGCGGTGCACTATGAAGCAGATATTCAGCTCGTTAAGGGATTTTTTGTTACCTTATCAAAAACCCAGCGGTTCAAGAGCAGGAGCGCACAACCATTGGATGTGTATATGCCTAATTCGTTTACGATTACTCCCCGCTTCGAGGACGAGGATTCGGATTTTGCGTTTCCGATCACTTTCATACAAGGCAATAACCGGCCTTCTATTGGTGCTATGGGACATTTTGGACCCATTTTCCTAGGTTTCAGCAGTGTGAATGGTTTGATGAAAAAGGGCGGCGCGAGGGGAAGCATGGTTTATATCGGATTCACGGCGTGGAAGTTGTACAGAAAAAAAGACAAAGAATAACATGCAAAAGAAATCTACCCTGCTTTTTATCTGCTTTTTCCTGCCTCTTGCGCTGCTGGCGCAGCACGAAGATCATACTTCCCGTGTAAAAACGGAGGGCATTGAGCCTCAGCCCCTGCTTGCGCATGCATTGCGTTTGCAGGAGGCGCTTGCTTTTTCGGGAAATGCGTTATCGGAGGCTGATACCAAAAAAATAAAGCAATTGAGTGATAAGGCTTTAAGTAAGGAAACAGTAACCGTTATTCAGGAAATACTGGACCCGTATTGTCTCAATGTAATCGACATCAATCCCGAGGGTCGGGTAAAAGTAGAGCGTGGTCCTGCGAAAGCCACGCTGATCCAGGGAGGCTGGACGAGCTTTCTGGTCAGGGTCAATAATGATGGGGGTATCACCGCAAAACTGGAAGCCGAAAGCGCCAATTCTGCCAGGCCTTTCCACGCCCCGTCTTTTGATCACAAAGTAAAAAAAGAGAATGAGGTAACTCCGGGTCAGATCGCCAACCGCTTCCTGGATATCCGTATGTACACAAACCGGCCTATGCTGCCCAATCTCACGGGTTTGAAACTGGAATATGCGATTGTACAGGTTTATTCCAAGGACGCTGGTCAGCGGGAAGCGGAGGTCGCATACAATGTCGGGCAGGGATCGCAGGATATTGGTTTTCGGAATGCGACACACATTCTTTTTGATTGTAAGCCGGCCGTTAAGGTCAAGTTTCATGTGAAAGACGAGGACGGATCGCCGGTGATGGCTTCTTTTTTGATCTCTGACGGACAGGAGCAGGCTGCTGGGAAATTCAAAAAGATCTATCCGCTTCCCGCAAGAAGATTAGCCGCGACCGATGAATACCCTGATTTTTTCTTCCAGCCCCAGATTTACCGCACCGATGGCGAACACGTGCAGTTACCCGCCGGGAAGTATAAAGTAACGTTCACCCGCGGTCCTGAATATATTATCCAGACAAAGGAAATCAATGTCCCGGCTGTTGATTCATTCGATGTTTCTTTTCAATTGAAACGCTGGATCCAATTGTCGAAACTGGGCTGGTTTAGTGCCGATCACCATATCCATGCAGCAGGATGCAGCCATTACGATAGCCCTACGGAAGGAGTAGACCCGAAAGATATGTGGCGACAGGCTTTGGGCGAAGACTTGAACATGGCTGCTAATCTGGCATGGGGGCCAAGCTGGTACCACCAGAAGACCTTTTTTACCGGCAAGGACCTGACACTGTCCAATAAAAAAAATGTGATGCGCAACGACGTGGAGGTTTCAGGGTTTCCCTCATCGCATTCAGGGCATATCGTTTTGTTGAGCATCAAGGAGGATGATTATCCTGGCACGACGCAGATCGAACAATGGCCAAGCTGGACGGCGCCGATACTTGCGTGGGCCAAATCTCAGGATGGGGTGGTAGGCTATGCGCACTCGGGCTGGGGATTGGAGCCGATGACGCGGGCGGATAAGCTTCCCAACTACATTGTCCCGAAAATGGATGGGATAGGAGCTAATGAATACATCGTTACCGTGACGCAAAATCTTGTTGATTTTTTCAGCGCTGGCGATACGCCGGCACCGTGGGAGCTGAATATGTATTATCACACGCTTAATTGCGGTTTCAGGCCAAGGCTCAGTGGTGAAACGGATTTTCCATGCATTACAGACGCGCGCGTGGGGCAGGCGAGGAGTTACTTCAAGCCCGAAGGTGAGATGACGTATGATCATTATGTGAAGGCAATTAAAAAGGGAAGAAGCTACGTTTCCGACGGCAAGTCTCACATTATGGATTTTGCTGTCAATGGAGTTGAAGCCGGTGTAGCTGAGAGCGAATTATCCTTGCCGGGCATGCAAAATATTAGCATTACAGCGAAAGTAGCGGCGTATTTGCCGGCAGTACAGGATACGGTTGGAGAGCAGATCGCAAAAACTTCGCTCCTTTTCATGCCTTATTGGGATATTGAAAGAGCCCGAATTGGAAAATCCAGAAAAGTGAGGGTTGAGTTGATTGTGAATGGAGAACCGGTGGATACAACAGAAGTAACTGCAAACGGGGAGGTAAACAATGTGAAATTCAGTTACCGGTTAGAAAAATCAGGCTGGGCAGCATTGCGTATTTTCCCGAGCTCGCATTCAAACCCTGTTTTTATAAAAGTTGATAATAAGCCCATTGTCGAAAAGAGAAGTGCCGAATGGTGCCTGGCTACACTGGAACAATGCTGGAAGATGAAGGAACCCAATATCCGTGCAGAAGAGAAGAAAGCGGCCGAAGCGGCTTATGACAGTGCGAGGAAAGTATATCGGGCACTGATAGAAGGCGGTGCGGGAAAGTAGCAGTCAGGACTCGGGGTTTTTCTTCCCGAATACGCTTCCGATCCGGCTGATCATTCGTTTTTCAAACTCCCAGAAAAAGGAGAATTTCCCCCATGCCCAACCCCAGGCCAGCAATATAACCTGGTACAATGGAAGGATGATCAGGATGTTGACGGTCCAGCGGATCCAGGAAGAGGAAGCGTTGTCGAGACCGATCAGCTGGAAGATAATACGTTTGACGTAAAGAACCGAAAACCCTGTACAGGCAAAAACGGCGAGAATGATGAAGACATCCCATGCATTCCTGACGTTCCAGCGCTGTTTCAGTTTTTCGAGCATACCAACCTATTCGTACAGAAAATCAAGGTGCTCGGGTTTGATCACCTCGGTGTCCAAAGTTAAAAATTCTTCCCAAAAGGGATCATTGGGAACGCCAGCTTTGCAAATAATCGGCTCTTTTTTTACCGGATGCTCAAAATAAAGCCGCCTCGCATGCAGGTTAATGTTGCCGTCCGGATTTCCTTTGGGATAACCGTACTTCACATCGCCACGGATCGGGCAATCCATGGAAGCAAGTTGTACCCGGATCTGGTGGGGCCTGCCGGTTACCGGCATTACCTCCAGCAAATGAAACTTATTTAACTCCCCAAGCCAGCGGTAACTCAGTTCTGCGCGTTGAGTACCCGGTTTTTCATAGTCATAAGCGGTTGTCACATTGCGGGTCTCATCTTTGGAAAGCCAATGCACAAGCTTGCCCTTTTTTTCGGCAGGTTTGTTTTTAACTACAGCCCAATAGGTTTTCTGGACGTCACGTTTCCGGAATATTTCATTCATGCGTTCGAGCGCTTTGGAAGTGCGCGCAAATACGACCAGTCCGCTTACAGGTCGGTCGAGCCGGTGAACGGTGCCCAAAAACACTGCCCCGGGTTTGTTGTAAGTTTCTTTGATATATTCTTTACCCATATCCAAAAGACACTTGTCCCCTGTTGCGTCGCCTTGTACGAGTATACCCGGTTCTTTGTTGATGATAAGCAGGTGATTGTCTTCGTAGATAACGTGGAGTTTATTCTTAGCCATTTGATTAGTTCTTTACTTTTAAAAAGGTCAATACGATTCCTGCTCATTTGGGAATGATTTACCTTTCACATCTTTGATATAATTGGATATTGCGTCGGTCATAATGCCATTCAGGTCGGCATATCGGCGCAAAAATCTAGGTTTGAATGCTTTGTTAATACCAAGCAAATCATGTAGCACCAAAATCTGACCATCTGCATATTGACCGGCACCAATTCCGATCGTAGGTATGGAAACACTTTCGGAAACTTTTTTAGTCAACGAAGCAGGAATTTTTTCTAAAACCATTGAAAAACAGCCTACTTCTTCCAGCATCTTGGCGTCTTCCAGGAGCTTTTGGGCCTCAGTTTCCTGTTTTGCACGGACTGTGTAAGTACCAAATTTGTAGATAGACTGAGGCGTCAGGCCCAAATGCCCCATTACAGGCACGCCTGCACTTAATATGCGGGTGATAGAATCTTTGATTTCCAGTCCTCCTTCCAGCTTCACAGCATGTGCACCCGATTCTTTCATGATCCGAATCGCTGAATTCAATGCCTCGCGGGAATTGCCCTGATAAGAGCCGAACGGTAAGTCCACGACCACCAATGCCCTTTTCACCGCGCGCACCACCGAAGTAGCATGGTAAATCATCTGGTCGATGGTAATAGGCAAGGTCGTTTCGTGTCCAGCCATCACATTGGACGCGGAGTCACCCACGAGGATCAGCTCAACTCCGGCAGCATCCACGATGCCCGCCATGGAATAATCGTAGGCGGTAAGACAGGAGATCTTCTCACCGCGGGTTTTCATTTCCTGAATGATGTGGGTGGTAACACGTTTAATATCAGGGGTATGTACGGACATTTTTTCGTAGTTTGGTGGTTGGATGTTATTGGAGAGGTTTTGAGTTATGTTCGGGATTGTTCCAATTTCGTTAGGAATTGTTTTTGTGGCATTCGATAAGGATGTCGGGCACGACAATCCCGAACCACAACATGACAAAACACAACAACACGAAACAACCCCAAACTATTCCAAAGCACATCGAAGTATTCTGGACAAATCAAGACCATTCACATCACCTGTGTATGAGCCAATTCTCAGGGTTAAGCCGGGAGGTGTTTTTCCAGATCTGGAATTGAAGTTCGGAGGTGCCGTCACTGTCTGTGGCCACCCTTCCGATATTTTCTCTTGCTTTCACCTTCTGGCCTGCGCGAACAGTTACTCCGTTCATTTTGGCGTAGATTGTCATGTAGTTACCGTGTTGTATTGCAACAACATTTCCCATTCCCGGCATTTCTGTGACATCCAGTACAACACCGTCATACACAGACCGTACCGGTTCCCCGGCAGTGGTTTGGATGTCAACACCCAGGTTATCAATCATCACGCCTTTCAATACCGCATGCGGACGCTGACCAAAATGACCGGAAACGAATCCTTTGACCGGCCACGGCAGCCTGGCCTGGGAAGCGGTAAATGAAGAAGCAAGTGTGGTTTCCTCTTCGCTCATCCCGCTTGAAATCACGGGTTCTTCTTCCTCTTTCGGTTGCTCGACAACAGCAGCTTCTCCTTTTTTCTCTCTTTCCGCATTTTCGCGGGCCAGTCTTTCTCGTTCGGCTTTTCTCCTCGCCTCGCGCTCCTCACGTTCCTTACGCTCCCGTTCCAGGCGTTCGCGCTTTTCCCGTTCTGCAATACGGCGTATATTAGCTTCCAACAAATCGGTAGCACGCTTGTTTTCAGCGATTTGGTTTCTTAATTCAACTTCTTTTTGAGAAAGCTCCTGGATAACCTCGTTTTGCTTTGTCTTTAACCCTTCGAGCTTGGTGTTTTCAGAAACGCGGGTGTCCAATACTGTTTTCTGCTGGTTCTTTTTACTTGTAATACGTTGGCGTTCAGCAGCAATCTGTTTTTGCAAGATTTCAATCTCTTTCACTTGGTCCTCACGGGCATCGGTATACTGTTTTAAATATTTATACCTCAACACAAGTTGATTGAATGTCCCCGCCGAAAACAGGAAGACCAGTTGATTAAAATAAGTATTTCTTTTGGACGCCTCATAAATCATACGTCCATACTCCTTTTTCAGTTTGGCTAAACTACTGTCGAGAGACTGGCGCTTTTTTTCCAGGACCCTTAATTCTCGATCCAGCAATTCAAGATCGTCGGAAAGAAGGTCTATCTGCTTTTTGTAGGTATTGATTTGCTGATTAAGCGCTTTTAACTGGCCGAGGTTGACGTTTTTCTGGGAAGAAGTTTGTTTCAGGATATTTTGGATTTCCCTGATTTTATTCTGGTTTTCACTTTTTTCGCGTTCGAGCTGCTCACGGGTTTTTTGCGCAAATGCACCGAAGCACGCGCAAAGCAGGAACGTAAGCATTAGAAATAAACGACGGTAACCGGGGGTAAGAAAGGGCATATTTATTAATTCTTGCGGCCAAAATACAATTCACGGCGGGCAAAGTTAAGCAGACTTTCCGTATTTTACCTTTTACGCTTGTAGCCCGACGGCACTTTAAACGGAAAGCCTGGATTCTCACTGACAAGTTCTACCTTGCTGTGTTTGATCCGCATATTGGTTTCATTTACCTGCTGGTCCTTTGCCGATTTCACGTTCAGGTTAATGATGCTTGTGAATGGAAATAAAAAACTGCTTACATCCCGGAAATCATCATAGTCTAACGTAAAAGTATTCTGGGTTGGTACTTCTGTGGCTTTCAAACGAGATAATTTCAAGGTACTTTCTGCGATATAATTATCTATTTCCAGCCGATCTTTGATTTGTTTCAGTACATAGAAGTCATTTTCTTTTACAAAGCGACCGTTTGGTTGCTGTTCAAACGGAAGGTTGCCTATGATAATGGATTGTAAAAGAGCAAAATTGAGGTTGAAGTTATATTGTCTGCTCAGTTGCTCGTAATTGAACACAAAGTAGTCGCGGTGGATTTTGTCCATGAAAACAATGGAATCTGGTGTAATGATACCACGAGCCACTTCTAATCCCACTCCGGTTACAGAGATCCAGATAGTGCTGTCGCGTTTCATGCGGATGCTCACATTGGTATTGTCGAAATCTTCGGATTTGCTTTTAAATGAAACTTTTGATTTCGCAACCAGATATTGAAAGTCAAGTTCCTTGACCGTAACTGGTTCCACCGACCCGGGAGAGCGTTTGGAAGCAGAGTCCACTACCGTTGAGGGAACAGCAGCGACCGTAGAATCAATAGTGGGGTTTTTAGTGCTACTTTTTGAAGAACGTTGTTTGTGACAGGCTGTCAACCAAATAAAACAAATGGTTATTAGCCCGACCGTAATTTTATTGCTCATGTAATGCACCCGTTGCTATTTTTTTGTCCAGAAGTTCAGTGGTTTCGCCCATTCTCTTGGCTTTCTTCCATTGTGCCACTGCATTGTCGCGCTCGCCCAATTTGAACAGTACGTCCCCATAATGCTCAACAATCGTGCCACTCACGCCGGCGCTGTCCACCATGGCCTTTTCCAGATATTCCTTAGCTTTCTTATAGTCTTTGCGAATATATAACACCCAGGCATAAGTGTCCAGATAGGTGGGGTTGTTCTGATGTTGCTGCACCAGTCTTTCGGACATTTTGAGGGCAAGGTCGAGTTTTTCCTTGCGAAGTGAGAGAAAATAACTGTAATTGTTCAACACGTGGTCATTATCTGGATTACCTTTTAATGCAAGCTCGTAAGCGGTGTCCGATTTTTGATGGTCACCCATTCCATTGTACGCATCGCCAAGCTCAGCGTTGATGTGTGGGACCATGTCGGGTTTATCCCCAACCAGTTTCAGGCTTTCTTCAAGGGATGAAATCGCCTCCTTGTAATTCCTTTTCATGAGGTGGGCGGTCCCGTTGAAATACCAGAACAACCCCTGGTTTGGAAACAGCTCCAATGCTTTTTCTGAGTGAACCAGCATACTGTCTACCTGGTTAAGGTCACCATCCAGTTGTAGGATCGCGCCCCAAACCATAAACACAGAGCCGTCAATGCGGGAAGCCTTCAGATACATTTCCCGGGCTTCTGCTTTTTTGTTCTGGCGCACCAGCAAATCGCCGTAGATCACATTGGCACGCGCTTCGTTAGGATGCGTTTCGGCAAGCTGTTTTGCCAAAGCAACCGCTTCATTGATCTCCGGCTCGTTTTTTAACATTTCGAGGTACCCGGTCAACACACGGACTTTCGGGTCGGCATCCAAGTTGGGGTTCGCGAAAACCAGCTTCAGTTCCTGGTTGCATTTTTGGACATCGCCATTGCGGCGATAAATGTCGGCAAGCAAAACATGCGCCTGCGCTTCATCCGGATTGATTTTAAGCGCTTCTTCCAAGGGTACAACCGCTTCCACAATGCGATCATTGGCAATCAATAGCTCGGCCATTTCCACGCGATAGCTTACTTCGGTAGGCTCGGCGGCGATCAGTTTTTTTGCTTCTGCAAGTGCCTTGTCCAGGTTATTTTGTCGTAAATAAAGCTGTTGCTTCTGATGTGTGACCTCTTCGGTAACGCCCATCGCCTTTTCCAGCCCATCATAGGTTTCAATGGCTTTGTCGAACTGGTCGTTGAAGACATAAACAGCGGCCAGCTCTACGGCATATTGGATGTTCTCAGGATTTTTAGCAACCAGTGTTTGGTATATCTGTGCTGCTTCGGGGTATTTTCTGCGCTTGGCATATAGCTCGGCCAGTTGTTGCGCATAATAAATATTTGTCTTATCAAGATCGAACGCTTTTTTGGAAGAAACGATAGCCTCATCAGGCTTCTCCAGCTTAATGAGGGCAGTTGCCATCAGGTAATGGCTGGCGGCATCCTTGGGATTGGACTGAACCAGTTTTTCGAAGACGGGCAAGGCACGGTCAGGTTCGTCTTTCATCATAAACTTCATCCCTTCCGCAACCAATGATTCCTCTTCGAGCCTGAAACCTGTTGCTTCCGATTTTGCAGGCTCCTTTTCACGCTCTTTGCTGCGACGTTGCGCGTTGGCAGGCTTTGCAAACGCAATGGCTACCAGGCAAATCAGAAGAGTTCGTTTTAAATATTCGGTCCTCATATCTTAATCGTCGCCATCAGATCTTTGGATATGACCGGCTATATCTGTGTAAATAACAAAGTTACCAAATTTTGTCTGTATGATTTTTTCAAATCCATAGACAAATAAGAATAGTAACGTGGAAATTCCAGTATTCTTACAATAATTTTCAATTGACGGAATATCTCGATTTGCCAGACCCCGGAACTCCCAGGGGACTCAAAACCTCCGCCTTAATTTCCACGTCCGTGACCGCATCCGAATTGTAATACTCCAATGTGGCTTTACCATTTTTATCTGTCTTTAACATCGGCGCCCAAAAAATAGTTGACCGAAAGTCGGGTATTCCGTCCTGTGTACTATTGGGCTGGTAAACAGGAGCGTAAAACTCCCTCGGAACGTTAAAACCTGCAATTTTGGCGACCAGCACGCCGGGAACGACTTCCTGTGAATAATCATAATTCTGGTTTCCCCTTTTAGTCAGTACAGAAATGACGCCGTTGCCGCCGCGGCTCCCGAAAATTGCAGCGCCCGCGCCTTTTAATACGTCGATGGATTCCACGTCGAAGACGTTCATGTTAAGCACCATGTCTTTGTCGACCGACACCCCGTCCAATACAAACAGCGGTTCTCCCAGGTTGCCTCTTATAAATACAGAAGCGTTCATCCCCGAACCGACCACCCTGACGCCAGCGACCCGCCCGGCAATCAAATCCAGAATGCTCCTGCTGCCCGCCGCGATTTGTTGTGTTACTTTGACCGTCGCATCCGCATGCCCGTATATTTTCCGGGAATCGCGTTCTACCGGTTTTTTCGCTTTGATGGTCACTTCCTGCAATAAGCGTTCCCGGCTTTCCCGTATTTTTCGGGTTATCTCCTGATCCTGGGCAGCTCGTTTAAGATATTCGTCCAGTTTTTTGGCTTCCAGTGTAATAGGGTAATAAGGTATTTTAACAACCGATATTTTTTGGGCAAGAGGCGTGAGCATAAAAGAGAGATTTTGGTTGCCTTTTTTATTCATGCCCTGCAAACGTATTTTCAGCGAGTCGGCAAATACCAGGTTATAAATGGCAAACCGGCCATCGAGGTCGCTTTCCGTTGTCATGAAGGTACTCAGGCTGTCATTGCTCATGTAAATGGAGAGCATGATCTTCTCGGTTGGGATTTTCTTGTTGCGTCGGACTTCTCCGGCAAGGGTAACCCCTTGCTCCACAAAATAGGGGGGCGACGGAAGAGAATCTTTCAGCACATCCTCCCACTTAAAACGGCTCCACCCCTGCGTCATCATCAGGTAATCCATGTGGATTTTCCTTTCCGACTTTTCTGGATCAAAGTAATAAGATGGTTGCTCCACTAAACCTTTCAAATCTGATGATAACAGCAAATGGGACACAATGCTTTGGTCATACGGCTGTTGCAGGAGCTGTCCGCCGTCTGTAACCGCTACAGAAAGGCTCGTTTGAACTGGCTTACCCGCAGAATCCGTGACAGTGACTTCGATGGCAGATTTTTCACGTGGTTTGTAGGAAGCTTTCGAAGGGCTGATTTTCACACGAAGGCTACGCGCATGGTCAATGAACACAAGCCTTTCGCAAACCGGCTTATTTTCTTCGTTGAAAAGCGTCAGATGCGTGATTCCGTCCGGGAGCTCGGTCGTAGGCAGGGCCATCATCAGGCCTTTGGCAGATATTTTTCCCTTGGCCACAAAGGCAATAACCCCTCTTGAATGGCCTACAACATGCACCGGTATTTCCGTTTTGCCCGGAATTTTGGCGTAAGCTATAATTCTCATTTTAAGTGGGTTGGATAAGTTGTCGACCATCATCGTATATCCGTTTTCTTTGACTTCAGGGAAGGTAACCGGAATGGGTTTTCCGGTTTTCGATTTTAAAAATGCACTATAAGATTGTCCTTTAAGTGCTTCAAATTGGAACCTGCCCATTCCCAGATGCCCACTTTTGAAAGAGGCCACGGTGTCTTTATTGTTGCCCAGAACGAAGCCTTCCACATCGAGTCCGAGGCCACTGCCGTTTACCGCTTTAAAGGCGATCCTGCTGCTTACCCCTGATAAAAGCTGTCCTCCTTCCGGGAAAAACTGCAGATCAATTTTATCGGGAGACGTTACCGGCGCTTTTTCATCCTGACCAAAAACATAGATATCTTTTTTAAAGAAAAATTCTTCGGAAAAGTTGTTCATCCAGTTGGTATAGGCGCGAATGGAGTACGGCCCATTGGCAATTGAATCGGCCAGCACGATATCTCCATGGCCGATGCCGCCTATCAATTGCACTCTTTTCAGAGCCGCATTTTTTCCGGTACGGTGGTCGATCAGATCTACATATAAAACATTGCTCGCACTGTCGGCCAGATGTAATGAACCTTCCACCAGGTAAGCTTTGAACCAGATTGTATCCCCGGCAGCATAGTAAGGCTTATCGAGATGCAGATAAGCTTTTTCCTGAGGGAATGTTTGCCGGTAGGCATGAAGCCTTTCTGATACATATTGGGTGAAATCTTCTTCCAGCCATTGGAAAGAAACCAAAAGCAACGGTATCAGCGCAAAACAGCATTGTTTAAGTAAGGTTTTGGTGCGCAGCATAGTTTTGTTATAAACGGTTACAATATGCAATTTTCTTACACAAAGACCTGATGTCACCGATTTACCCTTCTAACTACTAAAAATACGGGATAGCTGATGACCATAAAGAGTAAGGCGAACCGACTGCTCGGTAAATCCTGAATGACGGCACCCATCAGGAAAGCGATAGACAGGAGCAACATTAAAACGGGCAAAAATGGGTATGCAGGTACTTTCCACGGTCGCGGCAGCAGCGGTTCTTTCTTTCGGAGTGCGAGAAGGGAAGCAAAACCGGAGGCATATCCCAATACAAAGAAGAAAGTGGCAATATCAGAGAGTTTTTCGCAGGCGTCCTTTCCAATTAGGATCAGGGTAACTGCAACGCCGGCGGTAACGAGCATGGCAACAGCAGGGGTGCCTCCTTTATTGACCCTGACACCTGCCTTGAGAAACAGCCCGTCCCGGCTCATGGAATATAGTACTCTCGGATTAAAGAGGAGCTGTGCATTGACAATGCCCAGAATGGAGATCATCAGGAACAGCGTAACGATCTTGCCCGAACCCTCTCCAAAGATCAGGCGGATTGCGTCTGCTGCGGCCAATTTGGATTGGGATAATTCATTCATTGGAAGGACATGCAAAATCGCCAGATTGCAGAGGACATAAATGGCAATGATCAGTAAAACGCCCCCGATCATTGATTTGGGCAGATTTTTGGTAGGATCCCGGTCTTCTTCTGAAAAATAAGCGGCTGTATGCCAGCCATCGTAAGTGTAAAAAATAGCTTGTAAAGAAAAGATAACCGGGGCTATCCAGCTGCCTGTTTCGACAATCTTGCTGGTTGTCAGCTGCGCCTGGCCGGTTGTTACTTCATCTCCGTAGACGTAACACACCGCCACAAAAAGAAATAGCCCGATCCCTTTCAGAACACTCATGACATTCTGAAAACGACTGGCGAGCGCAAGTCCGATCCAGTGAATACCGGTAAGTATCACGAGGATAGCGGCGGCAACGTAGGCTTCCTTACCTGTAAGCGAAGGGATCAGCAGAGCCAGGTATTCACTCATGGTGTATACGCCAAACCCCAGTGCCGAGCAGGTACCCAGCCAGCTGTTGATCCCGACTACGAAACCCGCATAGTTTCCAAACGCTCTTTGCGCGTAAATGTACCAGGCACCGGCTTTGGGTAGGGACGTTCCCAGTTCGATGGTGCAAAGTGTGCCCAGAAACGCATAAATGCTGACAGCCGCCCACAAGGTCATGATCAGCCAGGGTTCGCCCAATTGCGCTGCGATCGGCCCGGGTTTTCTGAGAATACCTGTTCCAATGGTACCACCAATGGTGACAGCGACCCCAAATCCTACACCCAGGATCTTAAAAAGTTCGTTTTTGGCAGAGGGTTGGTTCATGGAGGAGTGAGGAAATGTGGTTTTCGAAAATAGGAAAACTTTTTCTTTTTGTAACTTCTATATTCGCCATGCGTTGGAGAATGTAAAATATTATAAAAGCGACTTCATGTTCCGGACAAAGAATCTTTGGATGCTTCACGTGCTGGGCTGGGTACTGTTTATCAGCCTGAATATGACCATTGTGTCGAGAGAATCCACGCTGCAGGCGACGCTCAGCTCAGGATCTTTCTGGTTGTTTCTCCTGCTCTATTGCTTTTTGTTTTACTTCAACCAGTTCGTTCTGATACCCGTGCTGTTTTTAAAGCGGCAATATGTTCTCTATGCAGGTATTTTCGCTGCCGGGATTGTGCTGATCTACATTTCGCAGCCTTTTGAACAACTTGTTTTTCAAAAGCTGCACAGGCAAAATGAGCACTTCATGCCGCAACCCGACAGGTGGGGAGCCCCCCCGCCGGTGCCTTTCGGAAGTGAGCCGCCCCCGCCTCGAAGCGGGCCGGGGCGGGCAGGGTCACATGTGACCGTTGACTTTGTGAGTCTGGTCCTGTTTGTGGTGATCTGGGCAGTGGGAATGGCGATCAGTTTTTCGCGGCAATGGCAGCTTTCGGAAAAGAAAGTGATATTGTCGGAGGCGGACAAGGCGCAGGCCGAGCTGTCTTTCTTTAAGGCACAGATTAACCCCCACTTTCTATTTAATACCTTGAACAACATCTATTCGCTGGCCGTGTCCAACAATGAAAATACAGCTCCCAGCATTTTGAAATTGTCGCAGCTGATGCGGTACATTACCGAAGAAGCCACCGAAAATTTTGTGCCCGTGCGGGATGAGGTCGGATGTCTCGAAAATTACATTGAACTTCAAAAATTAAGACTAAATGCAAAGACCAGGGTTGATTTTCATGTAAAGGGAAGTGTATCGGGTATCAAAGTTGCGCCGCTGATTTTCATGACTTTCGTTGAAAACGCATTTAAATATGGCGTGAGTGGCCACCGGGAGTCGGTTGTTGAAGTGGCGATAGAAGTATCGCACCAGCAAATTTCGTTTTTATGTAAAAACCGGATTTTTGAACAGAAGCCGGAAGAAAATACGACAGGTATCGGAATTATCAATACCAGAAAAAGGCTTGATTTTTTATATCCGGGCCGGTATTCTCTTGAAATTCAGGATCAGGATCCGTTTTTTACAGTTAAACTAAAACTCATGGTCGCATGAAATGCATAGCGATTGACGATGAGCCGCTGGCGTTGCATATCCTGCAAAAATACATTTCCTCATTTCCATCGCTGGAACTGGCCCACACCTTTGATGATGCTGTTGAAGGTGCCGCGTTTTTGAAAAATAATCGGATAGACCTCCTGTTTATTGACATCAATATGCCTGACCTGACCGGCCTGGAACTCGTTTCTCAATTGGAAGAGAAGCCCATGGTGATTTTTACTACTGCTTATAAAAACTTTGCGCACGAAGGTTTTGAACTTGAGGCCGTAGATTACCTGCTGAAACCAATCAGTATGGAACGTTTTGAAAAGGCGGTTCGAAGGGCTGAGGAAAGATATCAGTTTAGAAAAACGCAGCAGGAACCAAGTCAGTCCATTATAATCAGGTCTGAATATAAGATGGTCAAGATCGGGCTCAATGACATTGAGTACATTGAGGGTATGGAGGATTATATCAAAATTCATTTGACGAGCTCAAGACATCCCGTCCTGACTTTGATGTCCTTAAAAGGGATACTTGAAAATTTGCCCGAAAACCAGTTCAGCAGGATACACCGAAGCTACATTGTTCCAAATGCCTTGGTGAAATCCATTCAGAATAAGAAAGTTAGGCTTGGTACCGATAAAGAGTTGCCGGTTAGCGACAGTTACCTGGAATTTATAGAAAAGTGGAGAACCGGGGAATTATAAAAAAGTATGGCCATTCACCGGTACATCGGTACGATTCACCGACACTTGCCCGGGCGGGCGCAACAAAAAATGAGGTAAGCGCGATTAAGTGTTTACAATCATGAACTGTTGCAAAATATGGAACGTAAAGAATTTTTAAAACGCGGTTTCTCAGCACTTGGCCTGGCTACAATTGTGCCGATGATCAGTTGCTCCAACGACTCGGTGGATCCCGAAACGACCACAGAAACGACCACCACTACCACTACGTCGGGAACCACGACCGGAACCACCTCAGGAACTTGCACATCCACTGCATCTGAAACAGAGGGCCCTTTTCCGACTAAGTCACCCGCGAGCTATGTGCTGGCTGACATCACCTCCGACAGACCGGGAACGAAACTTACCGTAAAGATCACGATCCAGAATAAAAATAATAGTTGTGCCGCATTGTCGGGCGCGCTGGTGGATATCTGGCATTGCGATGCTGCCGGCAATTATTCGGAGTATGGCGGCACGGGAATGCAGTCGACCAACTATACCAATGTTCACTTTTTGAGGGGACGACAAACGACCGATGCCAACGGGCTGGTTACTTTTACGAGTATTTATCCTGGCTGGTACTCCGGCCGCGCGGTACACATTCATGTCCATGTATATAATGCGAGTGGTAAATCGCTGCTGGTTACACAGATCGCATTTCCGGAAGAAATCAGTAAAGTTGTATTCGCCCAAGGCGTTTACGCAAGTCACGGACAAGCGGATACTACTAATGCGCGGGACAATGTCTTTGGTGATGGCGTTACAACGGAATTGTCCACAGTTACCGGAAGCGTCTCGGCCGGATATGAGCTAACACACGCCATTGTAGTAAGTGCCTGATATCATGAAGAATATCCGTTTTTGTTATCGGAAAATTATCGATGCCAACTCCGGGAAAGCCTGGGACATGGCGGTCTTTGATGATACCCATATGGAATTTTATATGCAGGCCCAGCGGCTGGACCCTGCAGGAAAGTTTTCCACGTTCCAGGAAATGATTGCAAATATACCCCAGGCCGATCAGCTGCATTATCTTACAAGTACTGCGGCGATCGGTTACATCAGGCAATTGAATGACGTAGTCCCTGATATTGCTAATGTGTACGGGAAACTTTGCCTTCCTTTTAAGAATTTCCGGTTTGAAATCATCCAATCGCATATCGAGGATAAGTCGGCACATCGTATAGCCATCTGGTTTTACAGCGAGCCGATGACATTGGTCGATACCATCGCAGACAGGCTGCTGGTGAGTTACCAGACCCGGGACACCATTGTTCCCGGAGCAGAAATCGAAACCGACATGATCGCATTAGTGCCATTCTTAAGTATTTCACACATCATTGCCGCCTAAAATTCCCTCAAATGCTTATTCAAACCGAAGCTCAAATTTACCTGGAAAGTCAGAGAGGTTGTTTCCAATCGGACGGCTTCCGCAGTTTCCGGACTTTCAATTTTGAAGAATACGAGGCGGAAGGTCGCGAGTCGTTTGGAAAGCTGTTTGGGCTGAATGATGAGACGCTTCTGCCTGGACATAGCTATACGATGGTTGTGGAAGAACGTTGCCAGATCATTTTGATTCCATTGGTCGGCGGGATTGAGTTGAATATCGGGGAGTCGGCATTGCAATTTGTGGATTCCGGCGAGGCATTTAGTTTTTTTGCCAAACCCGATCGATCATATATCATTACCAATCCATACGAGGAGGAGGCTATTAATTATCTCCAGATCCGTTTAAATAGGGAGGATGCCAACAATCAAAACCAGCATATCCAATTTGACCTTTTATACAAAAACACCCTCCTACCTGTTCATAGCGGCGGAAAGGACGAGGCGAATGTTTACATCGGTAAATACGATGGCAGGGAAGAGGGTGCTCTTATCAATGATTCTTCCAATCACGGCATTTTTACATTCATCATCGAAGGGGCTTTTGAAGTCCAGAACAGGTTATTGGAAAAGCGCGACGGCTTGTCCGTCTCATTCGCAGACGAGATCGAGTTCGAAGCGCTTTCCAATGATGCTGTGATTTTGGTTTTGAAAGTTTAGAATGTATTGTCTTTCAGATTTCGTAGAAAAAGAACTTCAAATCTGTTTTGTCAGAAAAAGATAGCGAAATTTTTGGCAAAGTGTCATTCAACCGTCCCGACATTGTCATCAGGAATCCTGTCAATCAGCTTGTTATAAGGATCAATCCCCGCCTTGGCCGGTTTTCCCTTTACCCGCATGGTCACCGTCTGGGTGCCGGGTTTTAGTTTGTATTTTTTGATAAATAGAGGATTTGTCTGCTTCTGACCTAGCTTATTGATGGATTCGGCGGCGAATACGCCCAGGTCGATGTAGTCGTTCATAGGTGCTGCGGTTTCCTTTCCTGAGCTATCCGCGTAAAACTTCTTGGTGGAAAACGTGAGCGAAACGTCGTACAGGCCTTTCCCAACTGATTTGGAAGTGACTTTTTCGAATTTATTTTCGTACAAGGTGATCTTTTTCCATGTATCGTTCAGATAGTATTTCAGCGAGTCGGGGGTATGCTTGTCGAGGTAATCGAAGAGATTATTGCTGCCTGCAAATGGCGGGTTTTCGCGCAATGCATATTCGTCCCTAAACTCCCGCAGTGCCTGGTTTACCGCCGTATCCCCCACCAGGTCGCGGAGGCCATAAATGATGAGGCTCCCTTTGTTGTACCACTCATATGGCCGGTTACAATTGATGAAAGTATTTTCTTTCTTGGCTTCATTGGCCCGGCCGCGCAGGTAACGGTCCAATTCGTCCTTCAAAAACCTTTTCATATTATCCCGGCCGTATTTCCTTTCGGTCAGTATAAGGGCGGTGTATTCTGCCAAAGCTTCTGAAATCAGATTGGCGCCACGCGTTTTATTGGGCGTCACCTGATGTCCCCACCATTGGTGCGCCAGTTCGTGGGCCGTCACAAAATAGGTGTAATCAAAATCATCCGGACTTTTGAAATCGGCAACCCAGCCAAAGTTTTCGGAATAAGGCACGGTGTTGGCAAAACTTTGCGCAAAGCTCTCATAACGAGGGAATTCCATCAGCC
This sequence comes from Dyadobacter sp. HNCC25DJ185, assembly GCF_056895195.1. Taxonomy (NCBI): domain Bacteria; kingdom Pseudomonadati; phylum Bacteroidota; class Cytophagia; order Cytophagales; family Spirosomataceae; genus Dyadobacter; species Dyadobacter sp. HNCC25DJ185. Next base: position 3,752 of record NZ_JBXHAR010000018.1, on the reverse strand, counting down.
GCATTTGCCGGAACTGGAATGGGCCATAGGTTTCTGAGAAGTATCTCAGGCCGTCTTTGTAGGCAGTGTTAAAACGCTGAAGATTAAATGGGTGGCTTTTATCGTAAAATATCTCAATGTTGATATTCCTTCCGTCGGGCAGTTTCTGTGCATCCTTCAATACCTCGTATCTGGCAGATACCAGGTTGAAAAATAGATCAATAGGAGTATCCTGGACGTAATGATAGTATTTCCGCCCTCCTTTTTCCCAGGTTTTCAACAGGTAGCCCGGTGCAATGGCAAGCTGGTCGGCGCTGGTGCTGACGGTCGCTTCAAAGTGCACCATATCCGCATCGTCGTTGAACAACATGGTGCGCATCCCCTTAGGATCGTTATGATCAGGCAAGTCGTCTATCTTTGGTTTCAGACCCAGCTTTTTCCGGTATTCGTCACTTTCCAGCTCGGCCTCGGCTGAATAGCCAAATCCAGGCAAACCTCCGCTGTAAAAAGTACCGTTCTTCAGTACCTCGCGGCTGAACCCATTGTTGAGAAAGCCCCGGTTATCTTTAACCGAATAAATTTCCAATAAAGCTGAATCGCCGGGCTGCATCGCGGCGGGAAGCGGGTAAATGCGATAATTGAAGTTTTGCTCACCTTTTTTAACAAAGGAGAATTTGGAATAAGGATGTGTAGCAGGGTAGGTGAAGGGAAGGTTTTTCCCGTTGTACAGCATTTTATATTCCAGCTCTTCATCTGCGCTGAATAAATGCAATGCTTTGATGGGCTCACCTGATTTGTTGGTCACCGTCATTTTCCCATATATGTTTACCTTACGCTCATCAGGGAAAATGTCTGCCGTCAGGATCAGGCTGGTGATCTTCGGCATCGGCAGGTTTTCGTATTTTTTTAGTTTTTTCTCATATAGCGCCTGGTTTTCACGGTTTTCGGAAGCGCTGTAATAATTGTTGACGTAGCTTACATTGTAATAAATGTAAATACCGCTGGCGATCCAGGCGAGGAGAAAGAGCGGCATCAGCATCCTGGGGACGCCGGTAAAACGCTGCTTGGCGACGCGCCATCTTTCTTTAAATCCGCCGACAACCCCTCTTTGGAAAAACAGGTAACCCAATGCCGCCAGGAACATGCCCAGCGAAAGCCAATAGAAATTGAACCAGAACAACGGTTTAGCAAAATGGCCCAGCCCATTCATATCCGACCATTTGAAATCGGGCGTGAAAAAGTAGAAGAACAAATTGTAGTTCATCTCGGCAAAGTTGCGCATCAGGAACATTGCGATCCAGATCAGCATGGCTACACCGTGTCCGGCAAACTTATTATTGACTAAAATATGTACCGCAAACGAAAGCAGCAACATTTGGATAAAACCGGGAAGTGTCAGCAAATAGGAGTCGATCAGGTAAACAGGCAGGTTGAAATCATAAAAGCCCTTGATAAGCTGGATGATCATTCCAACAAGAACCGGGATCGTCGCCATTACTATGGCAATTCCGGCCAATCCCAATAGTTTGGAGAAGTAGAGGATATTGTTTGAAACCGGAAGCGCGTCGTTCAGGATATTATAGCGCGTTGCTTTTTCTCTATGAACAGCCTCTCCCGTGTAAAATAGCAGGATGATGAAGATAAATACATTGTAATCGTACCCTTTGTAGTCCATGATAAAAATGGTTAGCGGCAGGTTACTGACGCTGAAAATGGTATCGCCGATCCAGATGTCCAGTACCAGGAAGATCATCGCACCGAGTACGATTGCCCTGAAATAGTTATCCCGGACGATGTTGAGGAATTCGATCTTAGTGAGGTTCCAAAGGATTTGTTTTTTATACACATTCCCGAATTGCTGGTGCAGTTTCGGAAGCGATAGGGGCGCAACTTCTTCTTTCTCTTTTTTTCCTTTTTTACTACCGGTATTTTCAGGCTGTAAAAATTTGGAGAAGCTGAATTTATAATACGTGAAAAGGATAAGAACAATAGCCAGCCCCACCCAGATTAGCCGATTGAGCAGATAAATACCAGAAATCGGTGCTGGGACAGTGTTTTTTTCAAAAGGGGTAGTAAAACGGGTTTCCAATGCGTAGGTATTGATTGCAAATGGATCAAGTAGTTTGACCAGGTCATGGTTTTCGATGTCTTTGGCCAAAAAGTTGCCGAGCAGATAGGCGATGAAAAGCAGGATACTTGCCGAATAGATCACTTTTACATTTCTGGTAAAGGATACCAAGGCAAAAAAGATCGTGGACGATAACAGCAAATTGCCGATGGCGTATACGAAATAGGGGTAAAAGTAATTCCAAATGTTGTAGTCGCCGACCCTTTCCACAGGCACCCAGCCCAATGGCGGTCCGATAAATGAGCCGATATAAGCGCCCACGCTGAATCCGGTACCAATGAGCAAAACATAGGCAAATGACCCGAAAAACCTGCCCCAGAAATAGCCGGCCTTGGTAATGGGGACTGCAAAAAGATAGTTGCGGGTCTGGTACTCAATGTCACGGTAAAGGGGAACACCCATGACTGCCGAACAAACGAGCATCATCGTGAAGCTGAAAAAAATGTTTCCTTCGGCCATTGTCCAAGGCGCGTTGTGCATGACCTTTTCCGAAGCAGGCGTCCAGCCAGTCGCAACCGAAAGAAAGCCGACCAAGACATAAACACCGAAGTAAATCCAGGTGGCCGGGCGATTGAAACGGTACTTCAGTTCAAACGTAAATATTTGAGAGAACATAATGAAGACATTAGAAGTGAGGAGTTTACAAAGCAATCACGTCCATTTTGGAAGCAATCTGATGGAAGTAGATGTCTTCCAGGATCGGTTCAACAGGAATGAATCCAATACCGGGATCTGTTTCTGAAAAGACCCTGATACTTAGTTTTCCGCTTTTCATTTGCGCGGAGATGACCTGAAACTTCGCCTTGTATTCTTCTATGTCTGACTTTTCAATGGTAATGCTATAAATGAGACCTTCCAGTTCTTTGACAGCCTCGTCAGGGTTTCCGCTGCGGAGCACTTCGCCTTTGCAAATGATCGCAAAGTCGCTACATAATGTCCTGACATCTTCCACAATATGTGTGGAAAGAATGACGATTGTGTTTTCGCCCAGTTCGCTTAGCAGGTTATAGAATCGGTTTCTCTCAGCTGGGTCCAATCCGGCTGTTGGTTCGTCGACGATAATGAGTTTTGGATTGGCCAATAGAGCCTGTGCAATACCAAAGCGCTGTTTCATTCCACCCGAAAAGGTACCTAGGTGTTTTTTTCGGTCGTTGTAAAGATTGACTCTGGCCAATAAAGCGGCTACCGTTTGTTTACGTTCCTTTGAATCTAGGATACCCTTGAGTTGCGCAATATGGTCCAGCATTACCTCAGAGCTGATTTTGGGATACACTCCGAATTCCTGCGGCAGGTAGCCCAGTATTTTTCTTACTTCAGGTTTATGATTCAACACATCCAGGTCGTCCAGAAAAATGCTGCCGGCGTCGGCTTCCTGCAAAGTGGCAATGGTCCGCATGAGGGAAGATTTCCCAGCGCCATTTGGGCCAAGTAAGCCAAACATGCCTTGTTCGATGGTCAGGTTGATTCCTTTTAAAGCCTGGACACCGTTAGGGTAAGTTTTCTGGAGGTTTTGGATCGTTAGTTTCACTTGCAGGAGTTTTGATAGTTTTAGGTACGTTAAGTATAAGGTTCTCAATAATAATAAATTATGGGAACATTAACGTGCATATGCTCAGTGAAACAAATTTTTAGTCACCCGGGGGGC
>NZ_JBXHAR010000017.1:0-78648 GCF_056895195.1 Dyadobacter sp. HNCC25DJ185 | reverse complement strand
TTTGCGACGACTATTACCTTGCAAAATGGCGTGCCGATTGAGAGTGTTTCCAAAATGCTTGGGCATACAAATATTCGGACAACTCAGATTTATGCAAAGATCCTGGACACAAAGGTTAGCGAGGATATGCAGGCTTTGAAAGGGTGGCTCTCCAAAAGGTCTGGTACGGAAGGTTATCGCTGCACCTTCTCTCTCGCGACCCCTCCTATTTGTGAGAGGGGATCGCGACAGAGAAGGTGAAAAAAATAATTGTCTAGCTTAAATTTCTTAATTTATCAAATGTTTAAAGCTCCCGTCTCATGGGACATTATGGGAGCGTTAGTCTGTTAGATACTTTGGAGAAAGACGTGGGCGAATATCACTTTGCTCATAAATTAATGATTACCTAATTTCTAGGATATTCACTAAAATAACGCTCAGATTGTGTTGTGTTTTTAAGATAACCGTGTACCAAATGTAATTCTGTTGCGTGCCTTTGTAAATTTGAATCCCAATTACTGCAATCAAAACAAACAAGATCTTCTGATTGCTTCGAAGTATCTAGCCCACCCTCCATTCCTATCGCGATCACAAACTTAGAATCCGGGTAAAGTAATCTGGTAACGAAGCAATACGATTCTAGCATTAACCTACGGAAATCGCGATATTCCCGCAAGGTTTCTTCTTTGGGATTATGATGGGGGAACGCGCCAAAAACATAAATTATACCCGACGGTTGCAAAGGCATTACCCGAACCCGTTTGTACTTTCTCTTTAACGGACCGGACAATACTTCTATAAATGCTTCTGACAAGTTTCTTCGGGCAAATCGCGTTTCTTTGGCTAGAAATCTTATCGCCATTTCCGCGTCATAAAAACCGCCACTACTAACATAGTCCTGGGTACCATTTACAGCATGCCTGATAAATCTCTCAATTAGATTGTCCCAGAAAAGGCTTACTTTATCTGCTTCTAACTTCCTGTGGAATAATTCACTTTCCTGTAAGCCGTTCCAGATACCCTCTTCAAACAAAATACCTCCAAAATCACTAGCCTCTGGATAAATAAAATCGTGCTCACCGTCCGAGTTATATGTTTTAAGGTAGTATGCTAACAATTCCTCCTCGCCGGTTACAGTGATCACTAATCCAGAAGTGAGAAATCGCTCCCGCCTTGTCAAATATGTCACGAAGTCAGTTACAGTATCAAGAGTAGTTAGAATCAACTCGAAGGATGCGTCGTCGAATATGTGAATGAATGTCTTACCGTCAGAAATGTCCCCGATGTGAAACGGCAAAATGTGATCGTTCTGCGATTTTATGATAGTATTTAATATCAAACTTCCCGACCCACTCCCAAAATGTTTTATACAAGATTCTCTGGTCCCATGAGCAATTAGTACTAAATGAAACCGAGTAGCACTTGTTATGTCTATCGGAATAGGAAATTTTCTGGTTTTTCTTGGATCAAGAAAAACCTCATTTGGAAAATTTCTAATGGCGCTCTCAGCGCCGCGAAGTTGTTTCTTTGAGTCAAAAATTGCGCTTCGAACCCATCTTGACCAGTTGACTTCTGGCCTTTCATGATTCCCGTAAATGCAGTGCTTGTCTGAAAAAATTATTATATCGTCACCCACTACCACTAAAAGGTCACAGAGTTCACTGGCCGGGACTCGACCCCGAAACACATTCGGATAGCTATAGAGTGATAGGAAGGTTTTCTCACAAATTTTTGCTAGGTATTTCTCTGACTCGTTATATCCTTTAATCATCGTATTGGAGAGTAATTATTCACAAGTAATTAACTAAATTTTTTAACTGCCTTCAAGCCATTAAAGAAAAGGTGATGTTAGCGAAATGTCTTCTGGGGGAACTTACTTGTAATTTTCAAATATTGAACTGTACAGGATGGGTCGGTTTTATAATTGACCGATTGCCTCTTAACCGCAATCGGCCAGATGTCAGTTTGTCTTACAAACTAATCTGGCCCGCCCAAACGCTCCGGAGTCGCTGGCGGGAGAGTTTTATAAATATTCCTATATAGATGGCAAAAACTCCAAGGCAATCAGAAAAGAATCATTGCTATCAAGAGATTTCAGAATCGATAACGGAACTATTATGCGAGTTTTGAAAGAGTGATTGCCGGAGTATTATGGAAGCCTAGCGTTACACCTTCACTCTGAAATCCCCTAGGTGTTGGTCGGATTGCAAGAGAAAATGAGATTGCTGACTATTTTGGTCAGTAATTCAGTATCAAGTTGCTTTTTGACATTTTATTTACCTCCCAAGCTCGCCTCCAGCTCAGCTGCTAATCCCTCTAAAATCTCTTCTTCTAGAGACTCAATTCCAAAATCGGAAAAAAATTCAGAGGGATCGACTTTTCTTAGATTTAGGACTTTTGATAAGTGACCTGATTGAACCCCAATCTCTCGATATGCAATTGTTGTCAATCCACTGAAGATAGTTGCAGATATTTCTGCAACCTCGTCATTCGAACAATCCCTAAATGGCATTAGTACCGTGATTATTCTCGGCATGCGTTCACAAATCACATTGAATACTGTGATGCCCAATTGCAGATCATTATTCGTTTCTTCAAAGCTTTCCAGTGCTCTATTAAATGCAAGGCAAAATATTATGTCAAGCACATCCCAAAATATTGCTTCAATCGAGAAATATGGGGAGACAATATGGTCAATATAACGATTCAGCGAATATTCCTTTCTGAGATCCAGATAAGACTCGCAATAATGCAGAGAACTCAATACGTCATCGAGCGAGAATAACACGTTCTCCAAATCTTTTCTGGTGATATTCCGAAAAGTACTAGAATGCTGGTGTAGCAATAGTAAAGCTTCGTCCAGGTTTAGATTTTGAAGCTCAATAAGAGCTCTTATACATTTTGGATCTCTGTCAATGTCTATGCAATTACGCAGAAACTCTTCCGTGACCGGTTTGAACCGATCATTTAGTTTGTAATTTTTTGTAAGCAAGTCAAATTTTAAATGTAAGAGGTACCGATTCCGGCTGTCAAATTCCAGCCCCCTATCAATCCAAAAGAGAGCTGTATCCAAACGATTGACCTTTTCATATGACAGTGCCATCCAGAAAAGCCCATCTACCATATTTTTTTGAAGGGCGCTTTCTGAGCTCATCACCATTTCAAATGATTCAATGGCCGCTTCGTATTTGTGCAAAATTCGTGCAAGAGTGATCCCCTTTGATAACAGGGCTTCCGGTAATCGCGGATTTAACGATAACGCTTTATCGTAGCAGTTTAATTCCTCTACGTAGTCGCCGATAGAGTGGTATGCACTTCCCAGATTTTTCCAACATTCAGCATGGTTAGGATTTCTCGATAAGCTGATTTTGAAGTTATCGATAGCATCATTATGTTGACCTAAACCATTTAAGGTATTAGCATAGTTGTAAAACATTTCGGGTGGCGAATCTTGCTCTAAATACTTAAAAAACAAGTTCTTAGCTATCATTACCCTGCCTTTGTCTCCTTCTGAGAAGCCGAGCTCTGCAAGTATACAGGCCTTGACTTGATAGAGATTTGGTGATTGCCAATCCAGCAAAAGAGTATTTATCTGATTCAACGCATCGTAGTACCTGTATGAACTGTAAAGACTCCAAATCAATGCCTGTCTTGCCTGCCGGGTCAGCTGCATTCTTTTCTTGAGCTCCTCAAATAGGTATATCGCTTGACTAAAATCATGCTTGTAATAAGCATTCCAAGCGGCGATTTCGAAATCAGCATGAAGTTGTGATATGTCGAAATCGGCAATCATTGATTTACGGTTGAAAGTCATTTGTACATGACTCGCAATTTCACCCCAATTTATTTCAGACAGTTTTCTTGATTTCTCAATCGAAAAAGTGTAGGTTTTACTAGATCGAGTGAGATCAATCGCAGTACTGTCTACCCATGTCCAATAAGCATCTTTACTATCTGCCTCGTACTGTACAACCATAATAGGTTCAAGTCTAACAGAAAAATATCGTAATGTGCTCGTTTTGAGAGTAGCTTTTGTAGCTTCAGAGTCTGAACTTCTTGCAGTACTTTTCAATTGGATCGAAAAATTCAGACCTGTGACTTGCCCATCTTGAACAATTTCAACGTGATAGTCAAGTCCGTAGTCATGGTCAGGAATATTAAAGATCCATTCATCAGGGAGGCACTTCTCCAAAAATTTCCTGGAGGTTGTTGAAAGTATATGATTCGGATGCCTTTGGGGTTTGTTCATTCTCCAGAAAGGTTCAAGGGGAAACTTATAGAGACAAAGGTACTTCTCTGGATTGTAAGTTGCCTCGTCTTTATAGGCAACCCAGATATGAAGACATTTGCATTTAGCTGTACAAAAGCCTTGGCTCGCTAGTGAATGTTATCAATGATTTTTACCTTGTCGTATACTTTCATACCCTGAGTCCGGCTTAACTCTATTGGGCTAGTAGGATTTGCTGCATCTCAGGTTGTCCTGTCAGTTAGACAAAGGATATAAGCTTATTGAATCTGGCCACGTAACCGCTCCGAGGTCACTAGCGGAAGAATTTTTACAAATTTTCATATCTTTGACATAATTGCAAACCAGCCACAACAATTTGGTGAGTGTCACGGTGAGTTCAAGATTTGACAGGGCGTAAAAAATTGATATACAATTTGTTACTCAGAAAACTATGATCCCAGCGGGATCACCAAAAGCGCCTCAAAGGGCGCTTTTCTTGTTTAAAATGGTTATTTTTTCACTGTTTTTGAAGATAAGCACATCATTCTGATTCAATCCAGATCAAGGCAGTCGGTAACCTGTTTTGCTTACTAGATTAGGTTACCGAATGGGCATGTCTGACAGAGGCGATTTTGACCAGGGTTTCTTCGATATCAATGTTTTGCCATACTACCGTCGGCCAAGCGGGTTTTAAATCCGCAGTTGAAGGAACTGGAAGAAACCGAAGTGATTGCAAAGAACATTGATCATGAGCTACCACCTAAGGTCGAATATCGCCTTATCGAGCGCGGAGAAACATTGATGCCCATTTTAAGGCAAATGAACGATTGGGGGACTGAAATTACCCATTTATTAAGACTATGATCCCGAACCGAACAGAAGCACTTGATTAACCATTGGACTCGGTTCCCGGTTGCCAAGTATTCCAAACACCCCACATCCCGGCGCATTATGACCAACTTGCAGGGTCAGATGTAAAACTGATTCCCGACCACTGAAACTGAAAGTCATGTATGGTCAATAAAGCGCTCGCGGAAAGGAATGGAACAGACGATCGGGGCATTAACGACCAACGGTTGGCTTTGCTTCACTCATACGAGCAATAAACGATTTCGTCGCTTTGTTGCAGAAATGCAGGAATTCTGAAATGGGCTTGTCGGGAAAATGCGGTTGCTAAGACTGGATGTTCTTTTCAATCAGCTTCCGCAAACGCTGATCATGCTCGTCGCCCCACTGGCCGATGGCACCGATGACAGGAATGAGTGACTTTCCGAATTCGGTGAGGAAATACTCGACTTTGGGCGGGACAACGGGGTAGATCACCTTCCCAACCAACTCGTGACTTTCAAGCTCTTTTAATTGCACGTTCAAGACCCGGCGGGACGCTCCCGGAATTTTACGTTGCAGCTCGCTGGGGCGTTGAAAACCTTCGTTGATAAACCACAAAAGCCGCATTTTCCATTTGCCATAAAGCACTTCACCAATCAGGTCGAGCCCGCAATTTAGGTCGGGCATTGTCTTTCTTTCGTACATATCGCAAAGATAAACATATGCATTTGGCGGTTCAATGGGGATAAATTTATCCCTATCTGAATCGTAAGTCCGTACTTGTCAGTAGGAAGCATACGCCCGAAATTTGTCCTAAACAAACGTAGAACGTGATGGAATTTAAGTTTGAAAACGAGCTCGCGGGCTTCCTGGTTTTACCCCGGGAGGCGTAGCTAACCGGTACCGAATAAGTGATGGACGGTGGCACAATTCCTACGATTTAAGCAAGCATTTACAATTTCATTTCCATACAAAAAACCATTTTTTAATTAACATAAACATTCACGATGATGAAACTTCCTGAAAACATAGCAGGCCTTATCAAGGCGCAAAACGAATCGGACAGCACGGCATTCGCAAATTACTTTACAGCGCGCGCAACCGTCTCCGATGAAGGATCGTCCTATGCGGGTAGAGAGGAAATTAAGCATTGGATACAAGAGGCAACTGCAAAGTATCATATGCAGTTAAAACCTTTGGATTTTGATCAAACAGGTTCGAAAGGAAAACTTACGGTGGAAGTGACCGGCACCTTTCCGGGCAGTCCGGTGGTTATGCATTATCATCTTGGTTTCGAGAATGCATTAATCAGCTCTTTGAAAATTACTGGTTAATGCCACATTTTAATTTTGCAATTAAAAAACATGATTAGAAAATGGCGGTTGACATGGACGGTTGCAGCTTTGACAATGCTGTTTCTATCAACACGATCTTCGGCACAAAAAGCCAGGTTTTTAAGCGAAAAGGAACCTGTTCAACGGATCAAAATTGCGCCTGAAAGCGTGTTCAACATGTTCCGCGAAGCTGGAATGAGGCCAGTAAACCGCACGCTGAATACAGCTGAACAAGAAAAAGTAAGCAATGCTTTCACCCAGTTGCCGCCACTGCACCGGCGAATTTTGAAACAACATTTGCTTAGCATCAGCTTTATGGACAACATGCCGAATACGGCATTAACGTCGCCGATGGATCCTGTCGGCGGCATTAAAATGTTTAACATTACGTTTCGCGCCAGCTTATTGGATGAGAATATTTCGGAATGGGCGACCTGGAAAGAAAATTCCTGCTTCTCGCCGGTAGCTGATTCCAGTTATAAAGTACGCGTGGAAGGCGGCAGGTTAGACGCGATCGTTTATGTGCTTCTGCACGAGGCCACGCACATTGTCGACTTAGTAACAGGCATCACCCCGCACCCCGACGATGCAAATGCAATTGTGGAATCCACGCCTTTTACAAAAGACATTTGGCGACTGATGAATAGGCCTGCCGATCGATATATAGATTCCCTGCTGGAACAAACGCGCTTTCGGAGTGGCAAACCGGTTTCCATCTCCCTGGCACCGGATACTTATACCAAACTTTCGAAAACGCCATTTCCTTCTTTATATGCAATGGCAGCATGGTCCGAGGACATCGCTGAGCTTGCAACCATTTTTCATCTCACGACAAAGTTGAATCAACCATTTTATATTGTAGTTACGAAAAACGATCTGGAAGTAAGCCGGTTTGAACCTATGCAAAATGTACTGGTCAGGGAGCGATTGGATCAACTTTCGACTTTTTACAAGCCCTGATTTTGCCTTCCGGGAAAAATGTACAAGGTGCATGGCCCGTGATCCATTCTCCTGCGCCGATCAGCCTGCCACCTTTGTCTTGTCAAAATAGAACGGGAATCGGCTAACGGACTTCGGGATTTCGCAAACCGCATCGGCGTGCAGTGGTGGCTTTTTGCCGTTGCCGCATTCCACGCGCGCTTAAATGGACTTTTCGCTGCGCGTTACCAAATCGGCAGCAAAGATAAATCCCTTGCATGCGCTTAAATCAGTGTAAGATTTTTAAAATTCTTTGTATGCTCAAAAATATGCACAGCTATGTTTTTTGAGCGGAGTCCGCGCATTTGGGATTCCCCCAGTTGCTTTATCTTGAAGAGTTTCTTCTGGTAGATTAAAAATGATCGCATGTCGCGTGTGTGAAATTAACCGAGGCAGATCGGAATTTAGCTGACCGCTCAGTTGGCAATCTCCTGAAACAGCACGTCTTCTTTTGAGATTGTCAATTCTGGTTTTCCCTTTATTTCAAGCCTGCTCTGTAATCCACTCCACGTCTAAAACATCACGCAACCTATTCAGGCTTTCCCTTGACAGCAACTTGAACGCCAATCCGATAAACGCGTACCTGATGACTAAAATCTGGCCAATTGCGACCAATATCAGGATAGGTGAAAACTCATCGGATCCACTGAAAATGATTGAAAGGAGCCCGACAATAGGGAATGCCAAAAATAGGCTTAACAAAAACCTGAATATCTTATTGATTTCAACTTCCACATAGCCTCCGTCAGTATCAATCTCTCCTGTCATCACGCAAAAAGATCCTTTTCCAATTGCAGATGAAATCAGTTTGAACTGATTCCCATTTAAAATACCCCGGAACGATTTCTCAGTAAATTGAGAAGTCAGGGAATCTGACTTCTCGGTTCTGCGAGCGAGGCGTTTCAACGTTTCATCGCAGGTATCAACGAGCCTAAATTCAAGTCTCCTGGTAGGGAATATTTTCATTGTTCAGTATAAAAATCAGTTTGCACCACCGAATGGTGTCTCATCGAATGCGAAGCGCATGTATGTTTTTATAATAAGTCTGATAACGCGCCTTTGAAACGATCGCCAAAAGGAATTCGCTTACTACCGATCATTAATTCGTTTCGGCCAATCGCGGTAATATGTGAAATGCCAACCAGGTAGGAGCGGTGAACCCGCCGAAAGTGAGCGTCGGGAAGTAAATCGGCAATGGATTTCATGGTCATGTGCGTGATGTGATCGCCCTGCGTGGTTTTGATGATCAGATAATCTTTGATCGATTGAACAAAAATGATGTCCGGATGTTCAAGTTTAAGCAACTTTCCATTGACTTTAAAGAAAGTATATGAGATCTGCGGTTCCCTGATCTGAACACTTTGAAAGCGGGCGATACTTTTGGCTAATCTTTCAAAAGTAACAGGTTTCATCAGATAGTCTACCGCGTTCAAGTCATAACTATCGGGCCCATACTCGGGAAAAGCAGTTGTAAATATCACGGCAGGAGGATTTTTAAGGCTTTTGATAAAATCGATGCCATTGAGCACTGGCATTTTGATATCCAGAAAAACAAGGTCCGCTGCCGCCCTGCTCACCACTTCAAAAGCCTCAATGGCGTTTGCATATTTTCCTATCAGCCGCAGCTCAGGCATACGGGCGATATGGCTTTCCAAAACCTGCCGTGCCAAAGGCTCATCGTCGATCACAATACAATTGATCATCTCGATTTCAGAACGATGCTTAAACGTACTTCATAATGGACTGAATCTTCCAAGATCTCGATTTTGTGGGTTTGCGGATAAAGCAGCGCCAGTCTTTTCTCTGCATTGGCAAGTCCGATTCCACGGCTAACGCCATCAACATGGGCCGTAGGTTTGCTGTTTTTTGCTTCCATAATTAATTCATTTTCCAAAAGGCAGATGGCAATCTGAATATAGCCGGAACCGACCTCTTCCCGTGCGCCGTGCTTAAAGGTGTTTTCAATAAATGGTAAAAGTAAAAGTGGTTCGATCACAACCGCACTGTGGATACCTTGTGTGTCAAACTGTATGACAATATTTTCGGAGAACCGTACCGACTCTATCGCAATATAATTGCTGATAAAGTCAATCTCCTGCTGCAACCGGACTTCGGCGCTGGTGGAATCGTACAAAATATAACGCATCATTTCCGTATGTTTCGCTACCAGGTCCGCTGTTTTATCGGACCGTTCGAGGGCCAGAGCGTAAATGTTATTAAGGGTATTGAAGAAAAAATGAGGCTGCAGCTGGATTTTTAACATATTGAGTTCCGTCTCTAATTGTTGTCTCCTCAGCTCCTCCACCATTCCGGCCAAACGGGTATATCTCAAATAATAAGCCAATGAAGTAATGACAAGTATTTCGCGAAAAATATACACGAAGCTAAAATGGATCGACTGGTTTGCCTTATACCACTTCGCTGCGTTTGAACTCATTGTCCCAGGAAGGAAGGGGAGATGGGCAACCAGCCAGTAACCGCAAACGGTATAAAAATTGAACAGAACCAGAAATAGCGGCAAAAACGCAAAGAAGATCAAAAACCGCCTCTCCAGCAGATATCGCTGAGCAAGGAACTTATAGTAAATCCAGAACGGCACCATATTGAGCGTGCCGTAAACCAGCCGCTCAGGTATTTCCTTCATAAAAAGGGTTGCCGAGTTGCGCTCGCAGAAGTTGTATTCGAAGCTCGATACCATTGGGAAAAGTATGAAATAGGCCAGGAAGAAAATCATCTCCGCCGTGGTAATCCCGTATTTTGCCTGATCGCGATGCAGCTTCATGCCAGAAAATTAGCGAAAAGTTTAGTTGTGAAATGACGCTGCTGTCCCCAGCCACCGGTTTTCGACAAAACCAGTCATTTTTTCGACCAGCAGGTTCCTGGCGGCGCCCTGTCGAAATATTCTCCCGCCTGGTCTAAATCCGGGAAAGGCCTTCGAAAAACAAGCTAATTTTCCGAAAATCAAACCCCTGTTTCAAATGAAAGGAGCTCATTCACTGCCCATTGCCCTTCTGATTTTTCTAATGCAACAGGCGGCATTCTCGCAGAATGCTGCCGAAGTAATTACCTTGGTGAAGCGGTCGCAGGCTAACCTTACGAACGTTTCTTATACCTTACAGCGGACAGATACCCTGGTCACCGGCGACATCAGGACCATGTCCGGGCGGGCCGTCATGGAGGTCCATGCAATCGATAAGCTTTTTGGGTTCCTTTTCTGGTCACAGCGGAATGGATTTGCCCAGCAGACCGTTTACGACGGGCGTTTGGCCTATGTGGCCGATACGGCCACTAAAACATATCGGATGATTTCCAACCCCTCAGATCAGCTCTTATATGGAACTACGGGCGGACAAATGATCGTAAAAGACCTGATTGTCCTGGACACAACCAAGGCGCAAAGCTTTACGGTCTCACAAGATCGGGATCATTATTATCTCATCATGAAATATCAGGATTTGCCCGAGCACGACGTCATCAAACGGTACAAAGCTGTGACGATCGATAAAAAGTTTATGCTTCCCGTGGCCGTAAGGCAACACCAGGAGACTCTGGGCAAAGTTCAGGACCTGAATTTCCTGATTGAAGATTTGAAAATGAACCAGAGTGAAGTTTACAATTTCCAGGAACCCGGTTTTCTCCGGATGTACAAACAGGAAGTCGCTAAGCTGAAAGCCGAAAACCCTTTATTTCAATTAAAAGGAAGGAAGGCACCCCGGATCGACCTACCATCTTTCGAAGCAGGTAAGTCGTATCCGCTGGCAGCCGCAGGCAAAGTAACCTTGCTGGATTTTTGGGAGGCATGGTGCGGGCCTTGTATCGTATCCATGCCAAAGATCCAGGAGCTGTACGAAAAATATAAGGATACCGGATTACAGGTATTTGGCATTGTCCATGAAAGCGATCAGCTGGACATTTCAAGAAAACGGGCTGAAAAAGCAGGTACCACCTTTCCGATGCTCATCGGCAACGCCCAATCCAGAGCTGACTACCATGTTGCCGCGATCCCTCTTTACGTGCTGATCAACCGGGAGGGAGAAGTGATTTATCTGCATGAAGGCCTTTCAGACGAACTTGAAAGGGAAGTCCAAAAGGCATTGGCCAGATAGATCGTGTTTGTGTCAGACCGTGTGTTCTTCGCCTGGCCGCCTGTCGGGGAGGGGTGCTGAGGCAATACGGTAAGTTGCGCAGCGACCTCTGCAAACTAAAAACACCGGAGAGTACGTATAGTATTTACTGAAATAGATTTTGACTATTAAAATATAGAATTAATTGATTGTGATTATATTTTTCAAAAACATAACTTGCGTCTGATGCAGTCCAAAATGCAGTTAAATATCAATTTAATTATGAACTTTTAACAATGGAAAAAGAATCAGGCGACATCGGCAAGTGTCCGTTTCATAACGGTACGATGAATCACAATGTGGGCGGTGGCGGCACCAGAAACCGGGACTGGTGGCCCAAGCAGTTGAAGCTCAACATCCTGCGCCAGCACTCATCCAAGACAAACCCTATGGATGAAGATTTTGACTATGCCCAAGCTTTCAAAAGCCTTGATCTGGAAGCTGTTAAGGCAGACCTTCACGCGCTCATGACCGATTCACAGGATTGGTGGCCGGCGGATTTCGGGCATTACGGTCCTCTTTTTATCCGCATGGCGTGGCATAGCGCGGGTACTTACCGTGTGTTCGATGGCCGGGGTGGGGGAGGTTCGGGGCAGCAGCGTTTTGCGCCGCTGAACAGCTGGCCGGATAATGTAAGTCTGGATAAGGCCCGCAGGCTACTATGGCCGATCAAACAGAAGTATGGAAAAAAACTATCCTGGGCCGATTTGATGATCCTGACAGGAAATATTGCATTGGAATCCATGGGCTTTAAAACATTTGGCTTCGCCGGCGGACGGGCCGATGTATGGGAGCCGGATGAGGATGTGTATTGGGGTGCCGAAACTACCTGGTTGGGCAACGACCAGCGTTATGCCAAAGGTGTCGAAGGCGTCGACGGGGATGGCGTGGTTTCTTCGGATCAGGACCCGGGTGAGGGCATCCATTCGCGCAGCCTGGAAAAGCCGCTGGCCGCAGCGCACATGGGTCTGATTTATGTGAATCCGGAAGGTCCCGATGGTAACCCCGATCCGGTTGCAGCCGCGCGTGATATCCGCGACACATTTGGTCGTATGGCTATGAATGATGAAGAAACCGTGGCATTGATTGCGGGAGGACACAGTTTTGGTAAAACGCATGGCGCAGCCTCTTCGGATCACGTTGGTAAAGAGCCGGAGGGCGCTGATGTGGAACTGCAAGGCCTGGGATGGAGCAACAGCTATGGTTCTGGCCGTGGCGCCGACGCCATCACCAGCGGGCTGGAGGTGATCTGGACGAAAACGCCTACCCAGTGGAGTAACAATTTCTTCGAAAACCTGTTTGCCTTCGATTGGGAGCTGACCAAAAGTCCGGGAGGTGCGCACCAGTGGGTTGCCAAAAATGCAGGAGACATTATTCCCGATGCATTTGACAGCTCCAAAAAGCATGCGCCGACGATGCTCACCACCGATCTCGCCCTGAAGTTTGACCCGGTTTATGAAAAAATATCCAGGAACTTCCTCGAAAATCCCGACGCATTTGCAGATGCATTTGCACGGGCTTGGTTCAAATTAACCCACCGCGATATGGGTCCGCGTGCGCGCTACCTGGGTCCGGATGTGCCCGAAGAAGTATTGATCTGGCAAGACCCGATCCCTGCGGTTGATCACGCACTGATTGATGAAAACGATATTGCCGGTTTGAAAGCAAACATTCTGGCATCAGGATTGACTGTGTCCGAACTGGTTTCCACAGCGTGGGCCTCCGCCTCTACTTTTCGTGGTTCCGACAAGCGAGGCGGTGCCAATGGCGCACGCGTTCGCCTGGCCCCTCAGAAGGACTGGACAGTGAACAATCCGGCGCAGCTGAAAAAAGTACTGGGGGTTCTGGAAAGCATTCAGGGTGAGTTCAACGCTACGCAATCAACCGGTAAAAAAGTTTCGCTGGCGGATTTGATCGTGCTGGCGGGTTCGGCAGCGGTCGAAAAAGCAGCGACCGATGCAGGTCACGCGATTACAGTTCCTTTCACGCCCGGGCGGATGGATGCTTCGCAAGAGCAAACCGATGTGGAATCTGTGGGTTATCTGGAGCCTGCCGCCGACGGTTTCCGTAATTATTCCAAAGGAAAACTTTCAGCCTCGACCGAGGAATTGTTGATCGATAAGGCACAATTGCTCACACTTACGGCTCCTGAACTCACGGTGCTGGTAGGCGGTATGCGTGCATTGAGCACTAATTTCGATGGTTCTAAAAACGGCGTTTTTACGCAGCGTCCGGGTCAGCTTACCACCGACTTTTTTGTCAACCTACTGGATATGAACACATCCTGGAAAGCGATGGGGGAGGATAGGGAGCTTTATCTGGGAAGCGACCGCTCCACCGGCCAACCCAAGTGGACTGCTACCCGCGCCGATCTGGTGTTTGGTTCTAATTCCGAACTGAGGGCTATTGCGGAAGTCTACGGAAGTTCCGATGCCCAGGATAAGTTTGTAAAAGACTTCGTCGCCGCATGGACAAAAGTGATGAACCTGGACAGGTTTGATCTGGCTTAATTGCAGTTGAATGTTAAAAAAGGGGGCGCTCCGGTTGATTCGGAGGCGCCCTTTTTTACTGTTGGAGATTTATTCAGCGAGCGTTATTTCCACAACTCCCAATTTGCCATTTTCACCATATTTTTTCAGCCCTTCCACTGCATTGAGCTGATTAAGATTGTATTTCTTGTCCGAAAGTTTAATGGCCTCATTCATTTTCAATGGGACGCCATTAATCACGAGATGATTGACATCTTCGAGGAATGAAAAACGCCCGCTTCCAGCGAATCTGTTCGTATTGAAATCCACTTTTACATTGTCCCCCAGGAAATAAAGTTTTCTGGTTTCTGACCAGAGTAATTTCTGAGCGTAAAAAGTACCTTGGGACAATTTCACTTCCAGCTTTTCGGTTACCGGGCGATTTTCTGCAATCGCATGAGAATTGGAAACTGCTTGCACTTCGATACGCCGGTCTTTTAATTGAACAGGTAGTTCTTTTGCCAGATTGTTGTTGAAACTCAGACTTGCAATCACTACTCCACTTAAAGCGCTTAAATTTTTCATTGGATCTCCATTTTTAGTTTTTTCAACTATGACGGGATTTTTAGAAATGGTGGCAGCTATCGCATCATTTAAATCGGATAAGGTGTCCTGAACGGAATCAGGTGCCGCCAACAATATCGGCTCATTATTTTCTTTGAAGTTGATTGCATTGTATTTTGAAATAACAATTAAAATGGATGCAGCCATAATCGCTGAGATCCCAGCTTTCAAATAGATGCTCGTGAAAATACCAGTGGGATTAAACTTCGGTAATGCTGCTCCATTCAATTCAGAGAGATGGAGATCTTGAAAACGTTTGGGTTGTATTGAAAAACGGCGTAATGTTCCCGCAATCAGCGCGTCGATATTCCAAAGTCGATAGGGAAATATGAGAAACAAAAATGCCCTTCTTCGCTCCTTATTTTCTTGAAGCTGATCATGAAGAAGTTCCCGGATCTTTTTTCTCGCCCGCGCCAGATGCGATTTGGAAGTCCCTTCGCTGATGCCGAGCTGAGCTGCAATTTGGGCGTGGGTAAAATTGTCGATGACGTAAAGATTAAATACCAATCGGTGATGTTCCGGCAAACGGCTAATCACTTCTAAAAGCTCCGCTTCTGAAAAGGTAAGGTTTTCATTGAATGGATTTTCTTCCTGAACATCAAGGTAATCAATGGAGAATGCTTCGGCCCTGTCGAGCTTTTCCAGTTTCTTTTGCCCGCGAAGATATTGCAACGCCACATTGACAACAATACGCCTGAGCCAGGCCTCGAAAGGCCCTTTGTTTTCAAAACTGGACGCCTTGTGAATAGCAACAAGAAAGGCGTCATGCGCCAAATCCTCGGCGGTCTGCCGATTTTGCGTGTACCTGCAGCAGATCCCGATCATTTTCGAGATATTCTGCCGGTAGGTCGCCTCCCAAAAGCTGTTTGAATTTTTATCCATATTGAGATTGTGCCCTCCAGTGATGCAGTTTTTTCAAATGGTTGCAGTTAGCCCTAAAAAAAATTAGTGCAAAACTTCCATTACATTTTTCCGGCTCCAGTCGGACAACAGGAACATAATCTCCTGCAATGATTTGCCTTTATCAGTGAGGCTGTATTCCACTCTCGGCGGGACTTCGGGATAGGCTGTCCGCAGGACTATTCCGTCGGCTTCCAATTCCTTCAGTTGTCGCGACAGGACTTTAATGGCCATATTAGGCATCGTCTTATGCAGCTCACCGAACCGGCGGGGGCCCTTTAAAAGCAGCCAGATGATGGGCGGTTTCCACTTGCCACCGATCACATCAATCAGGGCTGTGATGGGACATTCTTCCGCATCATGATATTTTTTTTCTTCCTCCATTTGCTATGCCTGAATTCTTCACTTTTTTGTCATTAGGTGACAAAAAGGTAACTACTTGCCAAAAGTATAGTATTGGGTTAAATTTGTCAAAAAACAATTTTAATCAATGAAAATCATCATAGTAGGTGCCACAGGCACAATCGGCAAACACGTTGTGAAAGCGCTTGAAGCCCAAAACGAAATCATTCAAGTGGGATCAAAAAGCGGCGACTTTCAGATAGATCTGACGGATCTTTCGTCCATCCAATCTTTCTTCGAAAAAGTAGGCCCGTTCGACGCGCTGGTTAGCGCAGCCGGTGCCGCGCACTTCGGACCGCTTCCCAAAATGACCGATGCGGATTTCAGAAAAGGCATTAACAGCAAGCTGCTCGGGCAGATCAACCTCGTGCTGATCGGCCAGCATTATATCAACCCCAAAGGTTCTTTTACCCTTACCTCGGGCAGTCTGAGCGACGACCCTATCGTGTTGGGCGCAGCTGTGAGCGCCATCAATGGCGCGATCAATTCATTTGTCAAATCGGCATATATGGAGCTTGAAAATGGCGTCCGTATTAATGCGGTCGCCCCGGGTGTCGTGGAGGAATCCCCGGCGTATTTCCCCTTTTTTCCAGGTGATATTCCTGTGGAGATGCATAAGGTTGCGCAGGCTTATGTTAAGAGTGTGCTCGGCGGGCAGAGCGGGCAGGTGTTTAAGGTTTTTTAAATACCAAAAATCCGCAGCAGCCCGATTGACGATCAATGATATCTCTTTAACTTTAACACATGCTGAAAAGAGATAAAATGGATCGTCGGACTTTCATGTCGAGTTCGTTAACCGGCCTGGGCGCATTGCCTCTGGCCGCTGCTTTCGACCCCAATACCCATTTCACAAAACCCCTCAAAGTAGTATGCGTGGGAGGCCACCCCGATGACCCGGAAACAGGCTGCGGCGGGACCCTCGCCAAATTCGCCAACGCCGGGCACGAGGTAACCATCATTTACCTTACAAACGGAGATGCCGGAATCAGAGGAAAAAGTCATCAGGAAGCGGCTGCGATCCGGACGGAGGAGGCTAAGAACGCTTGTAAGATATTGAAAGCCAAGCCTGTATTTGCCGGGCAGGTGGATGGAGACTCCATCGTCAACAATGATTGGTATGCCAAAATCCAGAAATTGCTGGAAGCGGAGAACCCCGATATCGTTTTTACGCATTGGCCGGTCGATTCCCATAAGGATCACATGGCCGCAAGTCTTCTGACCCAGAAGGCTTGCCTGCAGATGGGGCAAAAATTTCCTCTGTACTTTTTCGAAGTTTACACCGGCGCCCAGACCCGGAATTTCAATCCCACTGATTACGTGGACATTACCGACACGCAGGAACAAAAACGAAAGGCCGTTTTCTGTCACGCCAGCCAGGGCTTTGTTTCAGATGAATTTTACCACAAATTTCATGGCATCATGGAGGACTTTCGGGGGCTTTCTATTTCGGTGAAGGGTGCCGAAGGCTTTGTGAAACTGACAAATTCCAAAAACACGATCATTTGAGGTGACTCCTTCTAAACGTCACCCGTCGCGATTTCTTTGGTGCCTTCTATGTCGCCAACCTGCTTCAAATCGGCTGATAAATTCTGACGCACAGATAGCGCGCCGACGTCTGCCGTATTCCTCCAAAACAGAAAAAAAATTTCTGGAAAATTTGCGTAGCCAAATGACTTCACATATATTCGTAGCCAAATAGCTACGTAATGAATTTAAGAAGAGATGTATTCCAGGCTATAGCCGATCCGACGAGACGGGCGATACTGCTGCTGCTCGCTACGAAATCGTTGACCGCAGGCGCGATTGCTTCCAATTTTGACACGGCGAGGCCCACGGTCTCGAAGCACCTGTCGATCCTCACCGAATGTGAACTGCTTCAGCAGGAGCAAAACGGCCGGGAGGTCTATTACCACATTAATGCAAAAAAAATGAAGGAAGTAGCGGACTTTATCGAGCCCTTCCGCGATATGTGGGACGACAGGTTCAACAAATTGGAAGCCATTATGAAAAACTACAGACCCAAAGAGTAATATGGAAAGAAAAACAAAAATCCACGCCGAAGAAGGAAAGCAGGAAATAGTGATCACCCGGGAATTCGATTTACCCCTGAATTTGCTGTTCAGGGCCTATGTCGAACCCGAAATTGTGGAGCAATGGATGGGGACAAAAGTGCTGAAACTGGAAAACAAGAAGCACGGTTCCTACGAATTTGAAACGTCGGATGCGCAGGGAAATGTGGTTTTCCGGGCCAATGGCACCATCCCGGAATTTGTTCCAAACACGAAAATCACCCGGACATTTGAAATGGAAAATGCCCACGCTTCTGATGGCCGATTTGCTGTTCAGCTTGAATTCCTGGAATTTGAGAAGTTGACCGACGATACCAGCAAACTCACGATGCAGATCGTCTATAAATCGGTCACAATGAGGGATCAAATGTTGAAACTGCCTTTTGCACAGGGTTTAAACTGGGCACATAACCGGTTACAGGAATTCGCAGAAAAACTAAAATAAAGATCATGGAGAAACGAAATAGAATCATTTATTGGATTGCGACCCTCTGGCTCGCGTTGGGAATGACCTCAACCGGCATTGTCCAATTGATTAAAATGAAAGAAGAGGCGGATATGTTCACGCATTTAGGCTATCCGGCTTATCTTTTGACCCTATTGGGCATCTGGAAATTATTGGGCGTGGTAGTGATACTTGCCCCTAAATTTCCATTGCTAAAAGAATGGACTTATGCAGGATTTTTCTTTGCGATGTCGGGGGCCGTTTTTTCTCACCTGGCCGTTGGCGATGCGGCCAAGGAGCTTTTCGGCCCTGTGTTATTGATCGTCCTGACAATCGTATCCTGGTATTTCAGGCCGGCAGATCGAAAGTGGTAGCTGCTGATTGTAAGGTCATCAGATTCAAAAAAGCGCATTGCTAAACGCTCATAACCCAAAAATCATGAACCCAAATGTTGACTGGTACTTCACCAAAGCCACGCCATGGAAGGAGGAGATCGGGAAATTGAGAGCAGTCATCCTCGACTGCGGCCTGACCGAAGAATTGAAATGGGGCTGTCCCTGTTACACGTTCCAGAAAAATAACATCGTATTGATACATACGTTCAAAGAATATTGCGCGGTATTGTTTTTCAAAGGGGCCCTTCTCAATGACGCCAATCAGCTACTGATCCGGCAGACGGAGCATGTTCAGGCCGCGCGCCAGATGCGTTTTACGGACATCAAGGAGGTAACCGGGAGCGAATCCACGATAAAAGCCTACATTTTTGAAGCTATAGAAGTAGAGAAAGCCGGTTTGAAAGTGGAATTGAAAAAGACCACCGAGTTTACAATCGTGGAAGAATTTCAAAAGAAACTGGATGAAAGCCCGGCTTTGAAAACGGCTTTTGAAGCATTAACGCCTGGCCGGCAACGGGGGTATCTGCTGTATTTCTCGCAAGCCAAACAAGCCAAAACGCGGGAGGCGAGGATTGAGAAGAATGTGGATAGGATTATGGATAGGAAAGGATTGGAAGACTGAAAGTAGGCAACTGAAATGCATAAACCTAAACGATAATTGGAGGGTTCAAAGGAGGACATAAGCAATACATAATGGAAAGGACCAGACAGGACAGACACGAGGATTTTACGGAGTTTTTCAATACGGCAATGACGATTTTTGAAGAGATCAGTGCTAACGACTCCAAAGCCGAAAAATTCAGAAATATTTATAGCCTTTATATTTGTCCGGGCAGTCGAGACGGTGGGAGTAATGATCGTATCGTGGAGATTTTTTGGGGCAACCGCCCTTTTGAAACTATCTCAAAAGGACAAAAATGGACAACATTAACAGAATATGGAGCAGCCTTGGTTTATGAACGTGATGATAGTGGATTTGTGACAATATCAATTCACCCCGCCGGAACGGACAGCCGAACACAGATTGAGAGCAGTATAACCCTTAAAATTCGCATAGATCCAATGAAGCTCAGGGACAAATCTTATCTGAAAAAAAATTGGAATGATTTAGTCGCTTATATGGAAGTTACTAGTCTTGACGGGGATCCGACATTTATCCAAGAGAAAAGGGTTTCGTACCTAAGATTTTTCAAGCACCTCATTATTGATAATAAGTGGCACCCGACAAGATTTTCTACTTTCTGCAAGAGAATTTTTGAATGGGTTTTGACCGTGGGATTTAGTGGAGTTGTCATATACATTATAACCCTTGTCACACAGCCTAAGACGACAGAAACAGAAATTCAGCTAAGAGAGATAAACAAGAATTTGGAAGTTCTTTCTAATCAGCTAAACAAAATATCGGACAATGACGCGCACGTAAAATCAATTTCTGCGGCAATTGATACTATTAAAATACAAACAAAAGGAATTTTGAAAACAATGAAGAAACAGAAGTAAACCAGCCCAACTAACCTCATATGAACCCGGCCCAGAAATTTTCACACAATGTAATTCCAGCCTCTTCGCATTACTACCAACCATCAATCAAAAAGAAGATCTTAGGCTAAGCTCCCAAATGACCCAGGAAAAATACCAGCCTTCTGTCTCGTTACCAAGGAATTGCGCCAAGACAAACCCAGCAAAATAATGTGTGACTTACTGTTTGTTATAGGAACCGGCAGGTGTGTAATGAACAGCCCTTTGCTGTGGTGCGACCATAAAAAGATATCTGAAAAACAAAAAGCATTATCTGAGCTGGGTCAACCATTCAATGCTGAAATATTCATTTCGGAAGGCAGGCATTCGAAGATGAAAATCATTTTCAGTATTGCCGGCTTCGGTGAGTAAAATGCTGCGCGTATTGTATTCATAAAGAAGATAAATTCAGTCAGAACTACAATGCATTCGTGCCTGATTCGTGTCTTCGTGGCTAATTGTCTGTGCCACGAAGACGCGAATCAGGCACGAATAAAAATCAATACCATGAAAACCAGTAAACACCTGCCACTGGAACGAACCTCCGAACTACTCGAAACCCTCAAAAACCGTTTCGAGAAAAACATGGCTCGCCATAAAGATCTCAATTGGGATGAAATACAAGCTAAACTGGAAGCCAATCCTGCAAAGCTGTGGTCGCTGGATGAAATGGAAACCACCGGCGGAGAGCCGGATGTCGTTGGCTATGATCAAAAGACGGACGAGTACATTTTCTTCGATTGCGCAACGGAAAGCCCCAAGGATCGCAGAAGTCTTTGTTACGACCGGGCGGCTTGGGAATCCAGAAAGGCCAATAAACCCGAGAATACGGCTCTGGACGTCGCAGCCGAAATGGGGATTGAGTTGTTAACCGAGGAAGAATACCAGGAATTACAGCAAATCGGAAAATTTGATTTGAAAACATCGAGCTGGCTGAGAACACCCGCTGACGTCAGAAAGCTCGGTGGCGCTATTTTCGGTGATCGTCGTTTTGACAGGGTGTTCATTTACCACAACGGCGCGGATTCCTACTATGCGGCCCGAGGGTTTCGCGGCTCGCTGAGGGTTTGAAAATGGCTGTTCGTTTTGGTTAAACAGGCCTCAAAATAAACTTCCGCAAATTTGATATGACTAAAACGGAGATTTTCGGCGTCGCACCTTTTTTTATTGTAAAGAACGTTCCTGACGCCCTGCGGTTCTATCGCGATATGCTCGGATTTGACATTACTTTTCAAGGACCTACCGAAGACGATATCTTTTTTGGTATTGTCCAGCGGGGCGGCGCCATGATCATATTGAAGTCAATTGGTGTAGATCCCTTACCGAACCACACGCGGGATGTCAAAAAAGGCATTGCCAGTTGGGACGCCTATCTGCACGTTCAGGATCCCGATGCACTGGCGGCGGAATTTTTATTGAGAAATGTGACATTCTTTCGGACACTCCAGGACGATGGAGAGGATGGCTTGAGAGGGTTTGAAATCCAAGATGCCGACGGGTATATCTTATTCTTCGGCCGATCTCAGGGCAGTTAGTACTTTTTTCGATACATTAATTTGAAAAGATTAACCAGTAACCGATTTGCCAGTCATGACCCTAAATGAAGCACTTTCCCAACTCGAATCACTAGGCAGTGAAAAAATGCGGCAATTCAATACGAGCCGTGGCGCAGGGCCCAACCAATTCGGGCTTAAAATGGGCGATATTCGGAATGTTGCAAAGAAAATAAAGACCGACCACGCTCTGGCACTGGAGCTTTGGGATACCGGCAATTTGGATGCCCGCTTTTTGGCGATTTTGGTTATGAATCCTGAAAAGTTATCCAAAGAGGATCTCACCAAATTGGTCAGATCCGAGAAGCACACCCACGTCGCCGACTGGCTGTATTCCTACGTGATCAAAGATTACCCGGATACCGAACCGCTGCGGATAGCCTGGCTGGAATCCGATGATGTCATGTGCGCCCGCGCCGGATGGAGCCTGACCAGCGGCTGCGTGTCCCGGAATCTGGAAGCGCTCGATATTCCCGCCATTCTGGACCGCATTGAAACCGAAATGCCTCACGCAGCACCGGAAGTGCAATGGACGATGAATTCGACGCTGGCAAACATTGGCATTAAGCTTGCGGAATATCGAGCACGCGCGCTTACCATTGGAGAGAAGCTTGGGATTTATAGAAATTACCCGGTTTCAAAGGGTTGTACCTCGCCTTTTGCGCCGATATGGATCAATGAAATGGTAAGCAGGCAGGGAAATTAGTACGAACAAATAACAAAACAGATGATGAAAGCAGTAGTAATCGGACAAGCTTCAGGAAAATCAATGGATGAAATCATGGCTGTTTATCCAAGACATAAAGCAATAGTTGAAAAATACATTGCGCGTGGCGAGGTCATCGGCATTGGCCCCTTTGCCGATATGGGCAACATGGCAATTTTTAAGACCAGGGCAGCGGCGGAGGAATTTGTGAAGGAAGATCCGTTTATCCTGGAAGGGCTTGTCGGGTCGTTTGTGATCAGAGATTGGAATGATACCATGCTGCCAGGATAGCGAAACGCGGAAGGCCGTATATACCCGAAGCGCAGCCTGAGTGCGAAATTATGGCAGCACCATGGATAGGAAACATTTAGTTCTTCCTGGAATAATTATCTCAATAACATGAAGTATAAGTTTTGACGAAACCAAAAAATGGCCAAAATACTGAAAACTCAGTATTGAATACGTTGACTGCCGTTACCACCTTTGCGGTGTAAACAGGCAGTCCATAACGAAGATGAAAAACAGAATTGTCCAGATCACCCTTAAAAGTGTCCTTGTAATAGAAAATGGGGCAATCGAGGATCATGTTGAAGGCTTAAATGCACTTTCAGTCACGCTGGTAGCGCCGAACGCCACAAAAGCCTCCGTAACAAGTGCCAGATCTGTGAAGCTGGCCGACGGAGTAGAGATGAGTCTCGCTAATGAGCCGTTTGAGGATAAGCTGCTGTTTAAGGAATTAATTCTGGGCGACTGCATCGTCAAGGCCGAATTAACAGCGATATAGAAGGTTTCAAAGCTTGAAAAGTTTTTCTTTAAATCATTTCCGTCGGTGCTGGGCGTGGCTATTGAAGCCATTCCTGGAATAGGATCGATTGTCAGCTCCGTAGCCGGGGCAATTACCAAATCCATTTTCGATGGCGCGGACAAAGCGGATAAGATCACTGTAATCGGAAAGGGCGCTATGCCTCTCACCGCGATAAATACCCAGGGCGACCTGATCATCAATCTCCAGGTCCCAAAAACCCTGGTACTCAACTCAGGTCCGACTATCGACGGTCAGGGCAATCAGATCGTACATCGGATTACTATGAGGGAAGGTTTTGTGAACGCAAAGGTAGTTTTGAACGTAGAAGACATTACGCCTACTGCTACTGAGGCGGCGCTATTGGTTTAAACAGCCGCTGTTATCCCTTTCACTTCAAAAACCACCCCTGACTAATCGCCTTCGCAGTCAGCTCGGCCATATTATTCACCTCGCACTTCTGGAACATGTTGGTGCGGTGGTGCTTTACTGTATTCTCGCTGATGCCCAGTTTATCGGCGATCATTTTGATGCTTTTGCCTTGTGCGATTAATTCCAGTACGCGCTTTTCCGCAGAAGTAATGGGGAGTGATTTCGGATTGCGGGTAATGCCGGGGTGGACGGGGATGTTCTTCATATTGTCTGAATCTGAAGTGTCCAGGATAAAGAA
This sequence comes from Dyadobacter sp. HNCC25DJ185, assembly GCF_056895195.1. Classification (NCBI taxonomy): domain Bacteria; kingdom Pseudomonadati; phylum Bacteroidota; class Cytophagia; order Cytophagales; family Spirosomataceae; genus Dyadobacter; species Dyadobacter sp. HNCC25DJ185. Next base: position 54,625 of record NZ_JBXHAR010000017.1, on the reverse strand, counting down.
CCGCAGCTGGATGTCCGGATCCAGGTGCGTGATGTCGGTGATGAGGTCGAACTGATAAACGCCGTTGCCCTGCTTATCAATGAAAATGGTGGAGCTTTGCTGGAGAGCGTGAAATGTACTTCCGTTTTTCCGGATAAATTCATACGTGTAGGACGACTTCACGTGGGAGCGGTTCTCCAGTGGCTGTTGATAAAAATAACCCCAGAAATAACCCGCAGCGTTTACAATAGCATGGAGGTTTTCTTCATTGGTAAACCTGGCTGCATGAATGAACGATTTGCCGACCATCTCATCGTCCCGGTAGCCCGTCATTTGTTCCAATGCCCCGCCTGTTTTCAGGAATTTTCCTTCACGCATATCCGATAAAAACCAGCAGTAGGGGCCTACGGCGTAGATTTTCTCTATGATTTCCCCGAATGAAAACTGATTGATGTATGCTTCAAGGTCCGGGTCGCGGGGCAGTTTTTCGTAATAGTTTTTCAAGTACCGGTAGGCACCAACGATCTGTTTCCTTAACGGGGTTGCTTTCATGTTGAGATGGGGAACGTCGCCTGTAAATGGCACTTTTGTGCCATTTACAGGAGGATTGATTTACGCTAATTTTGAGTTGAAATTAACCAATTTAACCAGTGAAAAAATCATTACTTCCCCTCGTTTTTGGTATTGCTCTGACAAATCTGTCATTTTCACAAGGAATTTTAAATCGGGTCAAAAACAAAGTAGAACAACGCGCCAACCAGAAGACAGACCAGGCCATCGATAAGGGTTTGGATAAAGCGGAAGAAGCGGCTACGCAGAAAAATGAAACACCCGCTGACAAGCCCCCCCAGGTCCCGGCAAACCAGAATACCCCTGATGCCTCAACGCCATCAACAGCTTCCGGGACTGCTGCCATAGCAAAAGAACTTCCGATCAAAGCGTACGCCAGTTTTGACTTCACGCCTGGCGATTCAGTAATTTTTGAAGATAATTTCAGGGATGAAAGTGTCGATGAAATTCCTTCATTGTGGGTGCCGACCGGCGGTACCGTAGAAATAACCAGAGTGAATGGGCAGACCGTGGCTGGTTTTCTGGATGGATTTTACACCGGAATGTATCCCCGGATGAAAAAATACAACTACCTGCCACAGCGGTTCTCGGTTGAATTCGATTACCTGATCACAGCGAACAACAAGCGCCCCTGGGGCAGGTACATGGGCGACGGGGGAAGCGGTGGTTTCGATGTCGTTTTCCATTCCAGGGATGTGGATGCAAACAACGAAGTGTTAGGCGATTATCAGTACGACGTCAGTATCCGGAGCGAGGGGGTAGTATCGTTTCGCGAGTTCAAAGGAAAATATAAGGGCATGACCAGTGATTTTGAAGATGCTGAGATCTACGACAGGTGGGTACATGTTTCCATAGCGGGGACTGAAAGAGGAATTAAAGTTTACCTCAATAATCAAAGGATTGTCAATGCGCCCATTTCAGCCGGTAAAGCCGCTTCCATTTACATCAATGGGGAGGGGAGCACAAACAATCCTGATGGTCATCAGCTTTTCATTCGTAACGTGCGGATCGCCGGGGGAGGGAAGGACCCGTACAAGCAGCTTACTTCCATCGCCAAAACTTACATTGCCAGAGGCATCACTTTCGATTACAACCAGGCTGTGTTGAAACCTGAAAGTATGGGAGAACTAAACAAGCTGTTCGGCATGATGAAAGACCATCAGGAACTGAAATTTGAAATTGGTGGCCATACTGATGCAGACGGGGACGATGCGTATAACCTCAAACTGAGCGAGCAGCGCGCAGAAGCGGTCAAGACCAAATTGGTGGAAATGGGCGTCGATTCCTTGCGCCTGACCGCCAAAGGTTATGGGGAAACAAAACCCTCGGCAGATAATGGTACGCCCGAGGGAAGGGCGAATAACCGACGGGTGGAACTCACTGCAAAATAGCCGACCTTATTCAGTCAGGGATGTTGGTCCCGGAAAGCAAAAATATCGCGCAGGAAATTGTCCGTAAATAATACATGCCCGGCTGGGAACCGCGAGCCGATATATCGAGAACATCGCCATGCGACGGGTTACGTGCGCACCCCGTCTCGAAAGCAGCCTGATTATTGCATCCCTGGCAGATTTCACTCATTTTGAGATTGCCGGGGCAGGGTCATGGTGCAAGAATGTACGTTTTCCCGGGCGCTTGACGTGCACAGTACCGATCTGCGGACGGGTGCGCAGGCTTTGAAAAACCAATGATTAAATACTTGATTACCCCGGGGCGAAAATGGTGAGCCGTCAGTAAAGCCCCTGGCCCGAACGGCCACCTGTAGCCTGGGGGCCTTGTGACTGTGCCGGCAGGGAAGTAAAGCAGCCTGTACGATATTTTGTTAAAAAATATTAAAAACCGAGACGTATGCCACGTCGTACCGGCTTTTCGGGTACATGTAATCACTATGAAAAGAATATCTACCGGACGTTGATTTCTAATTTAAACCCGTTGATATTCTCATGCTCCTCCAGGAAAATCTTTTTGTTATTCTTGTGTTATTGCTTGCCGTATCGCTGATAATCATGCTGGGCAAGAAACTGAAAATATCCTATCCTATATTTCTGGTGCTCGCAGGACTGCTTATCAGTCTGTTACCCGGTGTCCCGGCATTTGAAATATCTCCCGACTGGGTTTTTATGGTGATTCTTCCACCCTTGCTGTACCAGGCGGCCTGGGCAACAAGCTGGGCCAATTTCTGGAAATGGAAGCGGCAGATCGTTATGCTTGCGTTCGGGTTGGTACTTTTTACTTCCTGCATCATTGCCTATTTTACGCATGCATTTGTCCCCGAATTTACCATGCCGCTTGGACTGCTGCTAGGTGCAATCATCTCTCCGCCGGACGCCATTGCGGCGAAATCGGTTTTGCAGGATTTGAAGGCTCCCAGAGAAACGGTTACAATCCTGGAGGGAGAGAGCCTGCTGAACGATGCGGCCAGTCTGATCGTGTTTCGTTTCGCCCTGGAAGCGGTGCTCACCGGCCGGTTTGTGAAGGAGGAGGCAGCAGCTGCATTTCTTATAGTGGGTTTTGCCGGTTGCCTGATCGGGCTGGCACTCGCCTTGCTTTTTTATGCGATGCACCGTTTCCTTCCCGCAACACCGAGCATGAATGCCACATTAGAGCTGATAGCCCCTTATTTCATGTACCTGATTGCAGAGCACTACGGATATTCAGGGGTTATGGCCGTTGTAACCGGTGGGTTGTTCATGTCGTACCGGTACAAGAAATTGCCAAACTATGGGATTTCGCGACTTCACTCTGCGGCCATCGGGTCGGTGCTGGTCTTTATTTTTAACGGGCTGGTTTTTATCCTGATTGGTCTGCAGCTGCCGGTTGTGTTGGCAGGATTGCACGGATATCAGCCATTTCAGGCAGCGAAATATGCCATTGTGATCAGTTTGCTGACCATTTTTGTAAGGATGTTCTGGTTGTTCTTTACCTCTTTTGTCCCTGGTTGGCTGCGTGCCAAATTCAATGCCAGGGAACGAAAGCAAAAGTGGCAAAATGTATTCGTGATCAGTTGGGCAGGGATGCGTGGCGTTGTTTCACTCGCTTCGGCGCTGTCTATTCCGCTCTTTCTGGAGAATGGTCAGCTGTTTCCCCAACGGAATCTGATCTTGTTCACCACATTTGTGGTTATTTTGATCACACTGGTTTTCCAGGGATTTACTTTGCCCTATATCATTAAATTCCTTAAAGTCGAGGATACTGGAGATGCCATGCCAGAGCAGATGCAGGAAGCAGACCTGAACCGTCGTTTGCTCGATCTGGCATTAAGAGAGCTCAACGGGAAGCACTGTAATGCTCTGGAAGAAAATGAAATACTTAAAAAATTCAAGTTCGAACTGGAAAGGGACCTGTTTTTTCTTACACATTCAGGAGATTCCGGGAACCATAGCCGCCAGCAGATCATTCAGTTTGGCATCGTAAGCAACCAGATCCTCAGAGATCTGCGCAAAGAACTCTCACGGCTTCGCAAGGAAGATTTATTCCATGAAGAGGTGCTGGTCAGGAGAGAGAGGCAGATGGACCTGGACGAGGCCCGTATTCAAAGCAGGCTGCAATAGCGGAAGGTGCAAAGTCGCGCCGTCCCTAAATATGGATATCCCTGATGGCCAAATTTTGGAAACCGTATTTGCATGGGCGAGTTTTGGCTACCGGGCTGCCTGTCGATACCAGTGACCAGAGAATTGAAACCAGAAAAAACGTACCCTCACTTCAAAATGAAAAGAACTTCATGGCGAATGAGGCTTGCCTGGTGGAGCGCATTGAACGAAAAATTTACTGGCAGCGACGGATATGAGGGTATCGGAAATTGCCTACCTTGCCGGCATAGAAAGTCCGCTGAATTTTGCGAAATATCTGGCGGAAGCTTTTTCATATCAGCCCAACCGAGTACAGGGGCCAGGTTTTCGCTGATCAAAACAACGCTCCTTGTCAACCTATCATGAAACCATCGATTGCCGTACTACCGTTTTTGAACCTGAGCAATGATTTGGAACAGGAATATTTCAGCGACGGTGTTACCGAGGAAATTATCAACGTATTGAGCCGGATACCCAATCTCCAGGTGGCGGGCCGGACTTCTTCATTTACTTTCAAAGGCAAGAACCAGGACCTCCGTATGATCGGGGAGCAATTGAATGTCAACCACATACTGGAAGGGAGCGTGCGCTGGTCAGGAAACAAATTGCGGATCGTCGCACAGCTTATCGATGTCGCAGACGGTTATCAGATATGGTCCGAAAAATACGACCGCGAGCTGGAAGACATTTTTGACATCCAGGATGAGATTGCGCTGGCGATTTTAGCGGGTGTCAAAGTTCAGCTTCTGGGCGATGAGCAGGCCGCCACGTTCAAAAGATATACCAATAACACTGCCGCCTACCAGCTCTATCTCCATGGCCGGTTTTACCACAACAAGTTTGGGGGCACCGATGAGTTTAACAAAGCGATCAGGTATTTTGAATCCGCTATTGAACTGGACCCAGGCTACGCCATTGCCTACGCAGGGATAGCCTCGTGTTACCTGAATATGTGGTTTTACAGGCTTCTCCCGGCAGCGAAAGCCTTGCCGCTGATGAAGCAGGCCACTGAGAAAGCGCTTGCGCTGGACCCCGGCATTGCTGAGAGTTATCTTGCGCTGGCCCGCATGCAGATGCTCTATGAATGGGACTTTTCCGGGGCATCCGCAGCATTTAAAAAAGCATTGGAGTTAAACTGGAACACGGCTGACCTGCACGGCCAGTATGCACTGTACCTCGCCCTCACCGACAATTATGCCAAAGCCGAAGATCAGATTTCGCTGGCACTGTCGCTCGAGCCATTTTCATTGATCAATAATTTTTACGCCGGGTATGTATACTGGATTTCGGGAAGCATTGAGAAAGCCGCCGAACAGGGCAGAAAGCTGATTGCCATTGAACCTTCATTCTGGGGAGGGCATATGGTGCTGGGTCTCAATCTGATCACCTTAAAAGATTATCCCGGTGCGCAGGAGGCACTGGAAGCAGCCCTTGAAATTAACTATAATGGCATCACCTTGAGTGCGTGCGGCGCATTGTTCGGACTCTCCGGGGAACCCGAAAGCGCAAGAGACATACTTACACAAATGACGTCGCTCAGCAAAACCCAGGTGGTATCGAATTATGATCTGGGTATTGTGCATGCATCGGTAGGTGACAAAGAAACGGCCTTAAGTTATTTTCAAACGGCCGTCGAACAGCACGAGCCGCCCATGCTGTTTTTCAAATTTATCGTCAGGGATTGGCTGTCCGAATCCTGGCATGATCCGCGGTACGATCTGTTGATCAGCCAGATTGCAGGATAACTGATCCAGTAACCTGGAAACCGGCGCAACAGGAAGCCGGGCGTTGGGACCGCGAGGAGAGCGGTAAGGGCAGGCTTGTAACCACTCACGAAGTTTTGGGACAGTAACTAAGGTATTCGGGATAATAAATCAAATGCTTGGGACAATAGGCCAGGTATTTGGGACAATTGCGTTCACGTTTCAGTTTGAAACTCACGATCTTTGAGAATGGGGAAATAACTCTAGGGCTTGTCTTTTGGAATAAGAATGCCGACTTACAAAGCCTTCTCTCTCAATGTTCAAACTAAATTCGGTTTCACAGCCGCTCCTATTCGTGACGGCAAATCCAACCGGGAACGGAAAGTATGCAGGGAAGGTGCTTTCAAAGCAGATGAAGCCTGAAATACTGGCCGGGATAAGACCGCCCGAAGGAAAAGACTTAGTTGAGGAAAGTTTATGATGAAGTATTTTACATCACTCGCGTTGCTGTTTCTGGTTCAATGTAGTCTGTTTGGTCAAAAACCAAGAGCACGTGATATTGGTATTCCTTTCAGCGGAACCCCGGGCCAATTCAACGCAATTACGGATGTGAAGGGTGTGGAAGTCGGATATAGCACCATCATTTCGGGGCAGGGTAAAAATGTCAGGGGTAAAGGTCCGGTCAGGACTGGTGTTACCGCAATTTTGCCGAGGGGCAGGAACAATAATCCTGTGTTCGCCAACTGGTATTCACTGAACGGTAACGGAGAAATGACGGGTACGACCTGGGTAACCGAGTCCGGATTTTTGGAAACACCCATCATGATCACCAACACCAACAGCGTGGGTGTTGTAAGAGATGCAGTTTTGAAGTGGTTTGTAAAAACGGGCTGGTACAAGGAAGATTACTGGTACACTTATCCTGTTGTGGCTGAAACTTACGACGGCGGTATGAATGATATTTATGGATTTCATGTCAAGGAAAGCCACGCCTTTGAAGCATTGGATAACGCCAAATCGGGTCATCTGGAAGAGGGAAATGTGGGTGGTGGCACTGGGATGATGTGCCTGGGTTTCAAAGGCGGGACCGGGACCGCCTCGAGAACTGTTAAAATCAAAGATTCGACCTACACCGTGGGCGTATTGGTGCAATCCAATTTTGGTGCCAAAAGCCAGTTCACGATAGCCGGTGTGCCGATCGGGCAGGAGTTGAAAGATACCCTGAACTATGAAATAAAAGCTCCGCCGTCCTATAAGGAGGAAGGTGACGGCTCCATCATTGTAGTGGTTGCTACGGACGCTCCATTATTGCCGCATCAGTTAAAGCGGATAGCCACCAGGGTATCCCTCGGTATCGGCATTGTTGGCGGGCGGGGCAACAATGGTTCCGGTGATATTTTCATCGCGTTTTCCACAGCTAACCCGAAGGCATTTCAGCGGGAGAACATTGCAGAACTGGACCAGCTTCCCAATGACCATATGAACTCGCTATTTGAGGCGACCGTCCAGGCTGTGGAGGAATCGGTCATCAATGCCATGGTTGCCGCGGAGACCATGGTCGGGATAAACGGAAATAAGGCATACGCCCTTCCGCATAAGTCGGTGATCGACTTGCTGAGAAAATACAACCGGATTAAGTGAGATGATAAATGTTTAGACTTAAATCAGTCCCGCAGCCGCTTACGATCCTGATGGTTGCGATTGTATTGGCTGCAATGGCCACTTGGCTCTTGCCCGCCGGTCAATACAGCAAGCTTTCGATGGTCGATCACAAATCTTTTTCAATGAAAACGGCAACTGGCGACACCCTTTTGCCCCTGACACAGGGAACATTGGACCGGCTTGGCTTGCGGATCCCCATCGGGAAATTTCTGGACGGCGAGGTATTGAAGCCGGTATCCGTCCCAAACACTTATCGGACGCTGGAAAGCAACCCGCAGGGATTTATCCATATCATCCAGGCCCCGATGAAGGGAATTTATGATAGCATTGATATCATCATGTTCATCCTCGTCATGGGCGGGTTTGTGTATGTTTTCAACGAAACCAGGGCGATAGAAAAAGGCGTCGCGTCCTTATCCCATGCAATGCGGGACAAAGGACCTTACCTGGTTGGGGTGCTGACGCTGCTATTTGCTTTTTGTAGGGCCAGCTATGGAATGGACGAGGAAGCGCTCATGTTTTATCCGATCCTGGTACCTGTTTTTCTGGCAGCCGGTTACGATCTGCTGGTGCCTTTTGGTGTGATTTTCGGGGGAAATACGGTCGGCGGTATCGCCGCTTTTTCCAATCCTTTTTCGACCATCATCGCTTCCAATGCTGCTGGGATCAATTGGAAAGACGGTATTTATGAGCGTTTGATCCTGTTCTTCATCACAACCGTCCTTTTTACCTGGTACTTATTGCGGTATGCGGCGAAAGTGAAAAAAGATCCGTCGACCTCCCTGGTTTTAAAAATAGACGGAATTGTAAAACCTCCTTACGAAATCCATATCAGCGATCAGGACATACCAGAAAAGCTGGGATTGAAAACCAAAGCCCTACTGCTGATTTTCCTGGGCGCATTTGTAGCCATGATTTACGGAACGATGTTTTTGCAGTGGTGGACACTGGAGCTGTCGGCGCTCCTTTTTGGGGGTGCGATCCTGGTCGGGTTTCTGGGGCAGGTCAATGAAAAGGTCTTCGTGAGGCAGTTTGTAAAGGGCGCGGAAAGCCTCCTTTCGGTGGCGTTTATTGTGGGCGTGGCGAGAGGGGTTACCATTATTCTGAATGACGGGCATATCAGTGATTCCATTTTGTATTATACTGGGAATCTGGTATCGCATATGCCACCGGCCGTCTTCATCCTGCTGCTGTTCGTCTTTTTCTTTTTCTTTTCGCTTTTCATCACCTCCACTTCCGGTATGGCAGTATTGACTATGCCGATTATGGGAACGCTGGCGGTCCTGATCAATATTCCGGGAAGTGAGATTGTCAATGCCTATTTATACGGGATGAACCTGATGCTTTTCATTTCACCCACCGCTATGCTGCTGCCTTCGCTGGCATTGGTGAATGTGAGTTTGAAAGTCTGGATGCAGTTTATCATGCCTCTGCTGGTAGTGCTGATCCTTATTTGTGCGGTGTATCTGGTGGGGAGTGTTTACTTATAGACCAAAAACCTGGCAAATGAAACAAGTGATATGCTTTTTCCTTACTGCATTATTCTCCCTGGCACTCCACGCACAATCCCGGCCGGCTGAGGACGAGGAAGCAGTACAGCAGACGGTAGCAGGCATGTTTGCCGCGTTGGCGGACCGGGACTCGGTCAGTATGAAGCGTTACTTTGCTTCGGACGCCGTATTGTATGAAAACGGCCAAATCTGGAATGCGGACTCCCTGGTCGTCAAGGGCATCAGGTCCAACATCGGCCGCGATTTTAAGCGCACCAATAGGTTTGATTTTATCAATACAACAATCAGGAAAAACACGGCCTGGGTAAGTTATCATCTTTATTCAGACATCCAAAGGGGTGAGCGAAAGTCATCCGTGCATTGGCTGGAAACGATTATCCTGGTGAAGGAAAACAAGCAGTGGAAAATTAAAGTACTGCATTCAACGCTTATTAAAAGGATTTAAAATGGAAGCAATGATCCTCTTGCCCTTACAATCCGAGCACCGTGGGAGTTCAAAAAGCCGAAGGTTTTCAAAATCCCTAGTCCCCGTATTATTCCTGGTTTTTACTACTCCAACCAATCCCAAGAAATAACTTCTTCCCCGATTCAACGATGGAAAAAACACTACAACCAACCTCTGTCAGCGAACGCCATGCCCTGCTCGATGCCCTTCGCGGTTTTGCGTTATTGGGTGTGCTGCTGGCCAATATGGTCTCCCATTCGGGTTATTTCCTCTTGTCCGAACAAGCCAGGGCTGCATTTGATACAGCTCATATCGATCATTACGCGGAGTGGATCGAGCATTTCCTGATCGACGGGAAGTTCTATTCTCTTTTTTCCATGCTTTTCGGAATCGGGTTTGCCTTGCAAATGAAACGGGCTTCGGCGGCCGACGTCAATTTCGCGTCGCGTTTCCGGCGACGGCTGCTGATCATGTTCGTACTTGGGTTGCTGCATGCGGTCTTATTATATGTCGGGGATATTCTGACCGTCTACGCGATCACTGGTGTGTTCCTGATCCTTTTCAGGAATAAATCCGACCGGACCATATTGCGGAGCGCTGTCGCCCTGAACCTGCTGCCGATTGTGCAATACGCCATCATGCTCGGTTTTCAATTGGCCAATCCGTCTGCTCCTGCGCCGCCGGAGACAGGCCCGCGCTTTTTCGACCAGGTGATTGTCACGTTCCGCACCGGGACTTATCCCGAAATCATCACGAATAACTTGGGCGGCCTGCTGGTTGGCAGGTACCCCGATCTGCTTTTCACGGGACGCTTTTTCAGGGTGTTGGCAATGTTCCTGGTTGGTTTTTATATTTCAAAAAACAGAATCTACGCCAATATAAATACCTACCGTCCATGGATCAGGAAAGTAATGGTCTGGGGCGCGGTGATCGGTATTCCCTGTAATATCGTCCTGGCTATGATGATGACCACCGACGCCTACTATGACTTGGAGCCAATGGGTATGATCCAGCCGATCGTGTATGCTTTGGGGGTACCCGCTTTATGTCTGTTTTATGCTTCGGCATTTGCATTGCTTTTCGAAAACCCGGTCTGGAAGAAGCTACTGATGGTATTCGCGCCGGTAGGGAGAATAGCGCTCACAAATTACCTGATGCAATCAGTGATCTGCGCATTCATTTTCATGAGCTATGGGCTTGGACAGGAAGCGCTGATTGGCCCGGCGAAACTTTCACTGATCGCATTTTCGATTTATATTAGCCAATTGATTTACAGTCCAATATGGCTCAGATATTTCCGCTTCGGTCCGGCAGAATGGCTATGGCGCTCGCTGACTTACGGGAAATGGCAGCCATTTCGAAAGGAAACTGTTTAAAAAGGGGTAAAATGTTGAAGGTCAGATCTTCCACTATTACCCTCCAAATTTTCTCAACGCCTGATACCAAATGACCTCAACCTCCTCCTTAAACCAAACCAGAATCCAGTCCATTGACCTTTTGAAAGGTTTCGTAATGGTATTAATGGCGCTCGACCACACGCGCGATTACTTCTACCAATCCGGTGCGTTTCTGGATGTGAGTAACCCTGCACACGCTACCCTCGCGGTGTACCTGACGCGTATTATAACCCACGTGTGCGCCCCGACTTTCAGTTTTCTGGCGGGGGTTTCGGCATATATGTCGGGCAGGCGGCGCACCAAAGGTGACCTCTCCATTTTTCTGATCAGCCGGGGCTTGTGGCTGGTGTTGATGGAACTGACGATTATTGCATTTGCCTGGTACCTCAATGTACAGTTCAGCAACATCGACCTGGCGGTAATATGGGTCCTTGGCGTAAGCATGATCGCGCTGGCGGGTTTCATACACCTTCCCGAAAATGCAATTCTCATTGTCTCCATTGTACTCATTACAGGACATAACCTTTTGGACAACATTCACCTGAATAATGTCTGGTGGGCGATGCTGCATGAATTTTACGAAACCAAAATTTTCGACGGGCATGTCACATTCACCGTCGTTTATCCGGTCATTCCCTGGATCGCCGTGATGGCGCTCGGTTACTATTTCGGAAGGTTTTACAATAACTCAGTTGCCGCTGCTCAAAGAAAAAAGCTGTTTAATACGCTTGCCCTTTGCTCGGTCGTGGGTTTTCTGTTGATCCGCTGGGCAAATATGTATGGCGACCCGGAGCCGTGGGTACATCTGCAAACGCCAGGCAGAACATGGATGTCGTTTTTTAATGTCACCAAATACCCGCCTTCCTTGTGCTACCTGCTGCTGACATTGACGTTCACTTTGATGTTCCTGGCCAATTCCGAACAATGGAGGGGGAGGATTGCGGATTTCTTTTGTGTCTTTGGCCGGGTGCCGTTTTTCTATTACATTCTGCATTTGTACGCGATCCGTTTCCTGGGCATGGCGCTCGCGGAACTCATGGGCTTCGGGTGGGAATCAGCGATCCAGCATCAATTTGAGATCGATTTGCACGGTTTCGGTTTCAGTCTGCCGGTGGTGTACCTCATTTGGACCGGGATCATTCTGGCACTGTACCCGCTTTGCAAAAAATTCGACCGCTACAAACAAAGTCACAGAGAACAACGTTGGCTAAGCTATTTATAATTTCACCATGACGATCTGATTTCAATTACATCCATTCGACAAAATGAAAAAGGCAACTCTACTCCATATCCTGTTTATCCTGTTCTTTTTACTGGGATATAGTAAGTCATCCGCACAGATTTCTCCCAAAGAGGTAGATATCCTTGTTCAAAAAGCGTTGGATCAATTCCATGTCGCAGGTGCTTCGGTGGCGATTGTGAAAGACGGGAAAGTGGTGCACAAAAACGGTTATGGCGTGCGGTCGATCACTGCGAAGCAGCCTGTTGACGATCGCACCAATTTCCAGATCGCATCCAATTCCAAGGCTTTTACCACGGCGGCACTGGCGATTTTGATTGATGAAGGTAGGCTTTCATGGAAGGACAAGGTGAAGAAGCATATCCCCGAGTTCAAAATGTACAATGAATATGTCACTGAAAATTTCTTGATAGAAGACTTGCTCTGTCACCGCAGCGGGCTGGGCCTGGGCGTAGGTGACCTGATGTTTTTCCCGGACGGTACCGATTTTACAATCAAGGATGTGCTGGCGAGCTTTCAGTATTTCAAGCCGGTATCCGCTTTCCGAACACAGTTTGACTATGACAACCAGCTCTATTTTGTTGCCGGGGAGGTCATTGCCAGGGCAAGCGGGATGTCGTGGGAAAAATTTGTGCATTCCAGAATAATCGAACCGCTGGGAATGGACCACACTTTTACATCGGTGGCGGAGACAACCGACAAAGTGAACCTGGCCATGCCGCATTCGACGGAAGGTTCTGCCAGTAACCAGATGCGGCAGATCGAACTTTTCGTAGAGGCGATCAGCGGCGCGGCTGGTGGCATTTTGTCCAACGTAGACGATATGTCGAAATGGATGATTTTGCAATTGAACAAAGGTAAATATGGTAGTAACCTCGAAAAACAGATTTTCACAGAGGCGCGGCAGCGGGAAATGTGGACGATCCATACGGTTACGGGCGTCAACCGTGATCCACGTTACAACTCGCACTTTGGCGGGTATGGGCTCGGTTGGGGGTTATCCGATGTCAAAGGAAATCTGCGCGCCACCCATACCGGCGGCTTGCCCGGCATGTTGTCGAATGTAACATTGATACCAGATTTGAAACTAGGGATTGTGGTTTTGACCAATACGGAAAATGGAGGGGCGGGCTTATTCCGCGCGGTCACCCAGACGATCCTCGACAGTTACCTCGGACTGGACAAAATAGATTGGACCGAACGGATCAGCAAGGATATGCAAGCCCAGAAAAGCAATGGGGATTCGGTTACCACCAAAGTGTGGGAGACCGTAGCTGCTGCGAAAAGCACGCCGGTAAAGACGCAAGATTTTGTGGGTAATTATGAAGACAAATGGTTTGGGAAAATGGAAATCTTTATGAAAGGTAATCAGTTGTGGATCAAAGCGTTGCGTTCGCCGAGGCTGAACGGTCCGATGCATTTTTACAGGGCCAATACCTTTGCGGTGAAATGGGCATACCAGGATATGAATTGCGACGCATTTGCGATGTTCACGCTGGATGAAAACGGCAAGGCGCAGAGTATTAAAATGAAAGGAATTTCACCGAATATCGATTTCAGCTTTGATTTCCATGACCTGGATCTGCAAAGGATCAGTAAGTAAAAAAGACTAACCAAATAAAATTCAACGCTCCTCATCAATGAAAAACTTTAAGAAAATGAACCCTCAAAAGCTGCTGGCTTGCGTCCTGCTGCTGGTAACATTAAGCCTGAATGTCAGGGCGCAAATCACCATTGATCCCGAATATCTTTCGGTGGCAAACGGGATCGCCTCGCCGACGGTAAACGACATCATCCAGGACCATTATGGCCTACTTTGGATCGCTACCGGAAACGGTTTGCAGAAATACGATGGCTACCGCTTTGAAACCTTCAAAAATGTGCGTGGCAAATCCAATAGTCTGCAGAACAACAACTGCTGGGATTTGATGGAGGATCCAGAGCACAACATCTGGGTGAGCAACGACGAAGGTGTGTCTTATTATGACCGGAAGAAAAAAGAATTTGTCAATTATAACATTGGCACAATTTTCCGAAATATAACCGGAAGCGGAGCGGGCAGATCGTTCCGGATGATAACAGACAAAAAGGGGCAAGTTTGGGTAACTACAAATTTGCTGGAGCTTCTGAAATTAAACCGCGCCTCGCAAAAATGGGAATACGCAAAGTACGAAGGTGACAGTATCAATCAGCAGTCTCACCAGGGAATACTGCTGGCCATTACCCAGGACGCAAAAGGGGGTATCTGGATAGGCTCAGCGGTTTACGGCCTGATGCATCTTGCACCCGGTGACGACACTTTCAGGTTCGTGCAGCCACATTTATTTGGCCATCTTAAAACGGATGCAAACCGGATTTCGGCCCTATACTCCGACGTGAACAGCATCCTCTGGATCACCGCATCCGATGGTGTCTACAAATATGACCCGGCGCTGGGCACGCTGAAAACGATCAAAACATATACCGAGGGTATTCAGGGCGGCTGGGCGAACTGGAACCGGATCGGAGCAGACCCTTCCGGAAATATCTGGGTTGCCAACAACTTTCACGGGATACTCAAATTTAAAGGGACTTCCGACGAGTTCGAAGAAGTAACCCTGGCGGGAAAAGTGAAGGTTCCAAAGCATGGCTGGAACATTACCCTTACCAACTTTATGGTGGATCGCGGCGGCGTGTTCTGGTTTGGAAGCATGGAGTTCGGATTGCTCAAATACAATCCGCTCAGTAAGCCTTTTTCAGTGATCGCGCGAAAAGACGGCGATCCGACCAGTATTTCCGGTATTCCGTACAGCGTGCTTGCGTCCAAAGCCAAGCCGGGGATATTGTATGTGGGTACAAAAGGTTATGGTCTGTCGATTTTTAATACAAAAACCCAAAAAGCACGAAGGGTCACATTTGATGTCGTAAATGATATGTACGGCGGCTCCGTCAGGTCTGTTGCGGAAAATGACAACGAAACATTATGGGTAGGTACCTGGGGTGACGGACTACTCAGGCTGGACAAAAATTACAAGGAAATAAAACGATATAGTTACCAATACAAAAGCCGGAAAGGCATTGCTTCCGGCAAGGTGCGGGTGATCAGGCCTGATCAGAAGGGGCGCCTGTGGCTGGGAACTGCCGACGGGCTTGATATATTCGATCCCAAAACAGAACAGTTTCAAAACGTGGTCAGTACAGACCACGTGACCTATCCGCAAGAGCTGGTTGACGAACTGGACAGGTTGTCCGAAACGAGTCAAAAAGTGGCAGGAATTGAAGGTGTGACCGAGATGCAAAATAAATCCCGGAAAGTGGAGATCAAGACTGCAGGAAAATATGCGGTGATGGCCGTGGGAGAAGGTGACCCGGCAGGTCCGGCAGATTACGGATGGATAGAAGGCGCGCCAAAGGATACGATCTGGATGATGGCGTCTTTCGCGCAATCCATGCACGCGGGCGGATCAGCAAAAAACAGGATCGATATTAAAATCCTGGACCTTCGGCCAGGGAGTTACACGCTTCACTACATGACCGACGACAGTCACAGCTATGGAAATTACAACGAGCCCGGGCCTGAGGTGAGCGCTCTTTATGGGATGCGACTGGTGAAGCTGACGGACAAGGACGAGGCTTTTCTTGAAAAACGATTGCACGCTGAACAGCTCCGTGAAAAATCGATTACAGGCAGTGATATTATCGATATTGAAATCGGCAAAAAATATGTTTGGGTGGGTGCCCTCGAAAAGGGTTTTAACCGCATTGACCCCGTTTCAGGTGACGTTAAACATTTCATGCACGATTTGAAAAACGAAAACTCGCTGGCTGAAAATACTGTTACGGATCTCTTTGAGGATGAGGACGGTATCCTTTGGATCACCAACAGGGCCGGTTTGAACAAATTCGATCCCAGGACCGGGAAATTCACACTTTACAGCGAAGCCGACGGTTTGCCGACAGACAATACCGTTTCGCTCCTGCCCGGAGAAAAGGGGGAAATGTGGATATCCACTCAAAACGGGCTTTCGCAGATGATCACCAATAAGGCTTTGGGCAAGGTGATGTTCATCAACTACAACTCCGCCGACGGCCTGGGTAGCGACGGTTTCAGTACCTACCTGGTGGCCGCAAAAACTGCTGATGGTCAATTTTATTTTGGGGCCGACCATGGCCTGACCAGTTTCAAAAGCTTTAAAGGAAATGATACGCCTCCGCCTGTGATCATCAGCAATTTGCTGATTTCCAATAAATCGGTGCTGGATATGGGCGAAAACTCTCCGCTGAAAGGTGATTTATTACAAACAGACCATGTCGAATTAGCCCACGACCAAAACAACATTGGCTTCGAATTCGCAGCTTTGCATTACGCCAATCCGCAGAAAAACAAGTATGCCCACATGCTGAAAGGCTCCGACAAAGACTGGATCTACGACAATCGCAATTTCGCGGGTTACACGAATCTGGAACCGGGCGAATACGAATTTATGGTGCGTGCATCCAATGCTTACGGGGTTTGGAATGAAAAAGGTAAGGTGCTGAAAATAACCATTCTGCCCCCCTGGTGGAAAACCTGGTGGGCGTATGCGGCCTATCTGATCATTTTTGCGGTGCTGATTTTTGTTATCAACCGATATATGCGGGAAAGGATCAAGGCGAGGGAGCGGGAGAAGAGCAGGGAACGGGAATTACAGCAGGCCAGGGAAATTGAAAAGGCTTATACCGAACTAAAAGCCACTCAAAATCAACTTATTCAATCCGAAAAAATGGCATCGCTGGGTGAACTGACGGCTGGCATTGCGCATGAAATTCAGAATCCGCTGAACTTCATCAATAACTTTTCGGAGCTGAACCAGGAGTTGCTGGACGAGATGAAGACGGAACTGGCGGGCGGCAATGTGAAGGAAGCCATCGCTCTGGCAAACGACGTCAGTCAGAACCTTGAAAAGATCAACCACCACGGAAAAAGGGCTGATTCGATCGTAAAAGGCATGTTGTTGCACAGCCGGAGCAGCAGCGGGGTGAAGCAGCCCACGGACATTAATGCACTGGCCGACGAATACATTCGCCTGGGTTACCACGGCTTGCGCGCCAAAGACCAGTCTTTCAACGCCGCCATCAAAACAGATTTTGACCCAGCCATCGACAAAGTGGCAGTGATCCCGCAGGATCTGGGGCGGGTAGTTTTGAATTTGCTCAACAATGCATTTTACGCCGTCCAGCAAAAGCAAAAAGAGATCCCCGATGCTAATTACG
Organism: Dyadobacter sp. HNCC25DJ185; assembly: GCF_056895195.1. NCBI lineage: Bacteria > Pseudomonadati > Bacteroidota > Cytophagia > Cytophagales > Spirosomataceae > Dyadobacter > Dyadobacter sp. HNCC25DJ185. The sequence continues at coordinate 37,317 of NZ_JBXHAR010000017.1, read as the reverse complement.
AACCGACTGTGACGGTTAGCACAAGAAAATCAGGCAATAGGGTACTGGTAAGGGTGCAGGATAACGGTAATGGCATCCCGCAAAGAGTAGTTGACAAGATTTTCCAGCCTTTCTTCACCACAAAGCCCACCGGGCAGGGGACGGGACTGGGACTTTCACTGAGCTATGACATTGTTACCAAGGGACATGGCGGCGAATTGCGGGTCGAAACCACCGAAGGCAAGGGCAGTTTGTTTTCTATCTTGTTGCCGATTTAATCCAGCTGACCAGGGCACTTTACTTAAAAATGTTCACAACATGAAAAGATTTCATCTTACTCTTTTGCTCCTGTTTTTGGCCTGCATTGCTTCCGCGCAGAGCGTCAAACCTTGCAAACCCTGCGAGAGTTTAAAGAACCTACAATTTCCCGACGTGACCATTCTGCTGGCCGAAGCCAATGCCGGAGGCACGATCAAAAACCCGGATGAACCATGGAACCCGACGAACGTCATCCAAAAGCCATTTTGTCGCATACTCGGCAGGATCAGCAAGGAAATCAATTTTGAGCTTTTGCTTCCCGACGAAAGCAATACGCGTTTCCTGATGTCGGGAGGTGGCGGTTTTGTGGGTACCATTCAAAACTCGTTCCGCACGAAGGTAGACGAGGGGTTTGCCACAGCCGGAACTGATACGGGCCATAAAGGTGGCGAGGATGCAAAATGGGCTTACAATAATATGGAGCGGCAGTTGAATTTTGGGAAGCTAGCCATACACCGCACTGCCGTGGTATCGAAGGCTATTATGCAAAATTATTATTGTCAGGCACCTGCCAAATCGTATTTCGTGGGTTGCTCCCGGGGCGGCGGACAGGCCATGATGGAAGCGGAATATTATCCCGAAGATTTTGACGGGATCGTGGCAGGGGCACCGGCATTCGGCTGGCCGGCCATCGCTGCGAAATTTGTGTCGCATATCCAGCATATTTATCCAAATCCAAAAGACCTGAAACCTGTCCTTACCGACGATAATCTCAAACTTTTACAGAAAGAGGTACTGAAACAATGCGACCAGCTGGACGGCTCTGCGGATGGAATTTTGGAAAATCCGGGTAAATGCCATTTCGATTTTTCTAAACTACCTATGTGCCCCGGCCAGAAGGCGGGAAGCGCATGTTTTACAAAACAGCAAGTCGAGGCGATCAAATCGGTATATAGTCCGCTGGTTGCCGAAGGCAAGCAGATTTACCCTGGTTTTCCGCTGGGCGGGGAGGCTGAAAATGGTTCATGGAATCCGTGGATTACCGCGCCGGTTTCCGCGCAGCAAAAAGAGCCCAGCCTGCATTATATGTTTTCCACAAACATTTTCAAATACCTCATTTTCAACGATTCCACATTTGATTATTCAAAATACGCATTCAAAACCTTTGCGTCAGAAACGGCCTACGCTTCCTCCTATCTGGATGCCACCAGTACTGATTACAGTGCATTCAAAAAACGCAATGGCAAGATCATTTTTTTCCACGGCTGGAATGATCCCGCCCTCTCGGCCAACGCAACGATTGAACATTACGACGGAATCCTGAAAGGCGACAAAGACGCGCAGTCCTATGCAAGGCTGTTTCTCCTGCCCGGCGTCTTGCATTGCGGAGGCGGCCCGGGTTGCGACAATGTGGACTGGATCAGTCTGATCATTGATTGGGTAGAAAAGTCGAAAGCGCCTGATCAGATCATCGCTTCAAAAGAGGTTTCGGGAAAGAAGACTACGAAGAATATTTTACCGTATCCCAAACAGTAGACCTCCTCTAGACCTCCTGATCATGCGCGTTTTACTGACGCTCCTCCTTATTGGACTTAGCCATTGTTTTGCCAGAACAAAACGGTGGTACTGTCCGACAGCATTTTCTAATCTCATCAGCGGTTGTTTCTGGTGCCTTTGGGCAGCTACGGATATTTACGTCGGCGGGAAACGGGTTCACGCTTTCGGCGATACCGGAAATTCCTATACGGCTTATAATCCCATCTTGAAATATCCCGTCACCTAAAGCGGACGTACCCTGTCCGATTCCGGACAGTCTGGCTATCAGTTGTTTGAGGTAACTAATTTATTTTGAGGTGGTTGGTTACAATTATTTTTTTGGCAAGCTATTTTATCAGCAAAAATAGAAATTATAAAAAGCCGATGAAACGTAATTATCTCGGGGAATTTGAAGAAATCGTCCTGCTTACTGTTGCGGTAATGGAGGGGCAGGCGTACGGCGTGGCGCTCATGCACGAGATTATTGAGCAAACGGGGAGAGAAACACGCCTGAACCAGGTGCATTCCGCATTGCAGCGCCTCGAAGAGAAAGGGATGGTAAAATCTGCGTTCGGGGAGTCGACTGCCGAGCGCGGTGGAAAGAGGAAAAAGCTTTTCACCGTGACCGCTTTCGGGCAACGTACGCTGCAGGAAATCCAGGACATTCGCGTCAGCTTCTGGAGCAGGCTAGCCGGTCCATTCAAATTGTCTATTTTGGAGTAATAGCAGCTTCCACGAAACTATGAAAAAACCACCGCGCCTGGCCGACCAATTCCTGAGATGGTTTGTAGCACCACACTTGCTGGAAGCCATTGAGGGTGACTTGCATGAAGAGTTTTACTTTCAACTGAGATCGGCGGGTAGGCGCAGGGCCGTTTTGCGCTACTGGTGCGACGTGATCGGGTTTTTTAAGCCCAGATATATCAAGAGACAGCCCACTGAACACCCCTCATACCCTTTATACTCCCAATCCATGATTACGAACCATTTCAAAATAGCTACCCGCCAGCTTCTGCGGAACAAAACATTGTCAAGTATTAACATGCTCGGACTGGCGCTGGGGATGGCGTTTGCGATGCTCATCGGAATGTGGGTACATTATGAGCGGAGCTTTGATACATTCCATAAAAATGGCGACCGGATCGCGGCGGTTGTGAGGAACACCCTTTTGAACAATCAGAAAGGCACTTCGATCAGCCTGATGATGCCGGTTTACGACGAGCTGATTTCTAAATATCCGGATATCAAACGCGCGTCGAGGATCGACTGGGGCGGGGTGCACAGCGTGGTGGCGGGCAACAGCAAGTTCAATAAAATGGGCTACTATGTCGACCCCGATTTCCTCAGAATGTTCACTTATCCGCTGATCCGCGGCAACCAGGAAACTGCATTGAATGATCCTAATTCACTGGTTCTGACAGAGTCGCTGGCGAGATCTTTATTTGGAGATAAAAACCCGGTAGGGAAGATCGTGCGGATCGACAACCAGTTCAATGTGCAGGTAACCGGTGTGATGAAGGATGTTCCAAAAAATTCAACATTGACATTCGAATTCCTGGCGCCATTTGAATTCAAAGTTCAGAATTATCCCGACGTCAAAGAATCAAAAACACGCTGGAACAATAGCTTTATCGGCACCATCATTGAAGTAAAAGAAGGCGTTTCTATGGAGGCGCTTTCCAAAAAGATCGCCCCGCTGCTCGCAAATAAGGATGATTTTTTGAAAGACCAGTCGCTCATGCTTTATCCCATGCTGCGGTGGCGACTCTATGACGATTTTAAAGACTGGCAGAATGTGGGCGGAAGGGTTCAATATGTAAAGCTGTTTGGCATCATCGGCATTTTCATTCTCGTGATCGCCTGTATCAATTTCATGAACCTGAGCACCGCGCGGTTTGAAAAACGTGCCAAAGAAGTCGGGGTCCGCAAGGCAATCGGCTCCAAAAGAGGCCAGCTCATTGCGCAGTTTCTCACAGAGTCGCTGCTGACGACATTTCTTGCGTTGCTGCTGTCTGTTGTCTTGATCCAGCTGCTACTTCCCGCGCTGCATGATCTCGGATTTGAGAACATTCAATTTAACCTCACCAATAAAAATCTCTGTGCTGTGCTGTTGCTGGTGGCGGTTGGCACCGGGCTGCTGGCGGGAAGTTATCCGTCGTTTTACCTGTCGTCCTTTTTGCCGGTAAAAGTCCTGAAAGGTGTTTTGTTTCAGGCACGGGTGCTGTTAATACGAGGAAAATACTGGTCGTGATGCAGTTTGTAGTTTCTATTTCGCTGATCATCAGTACGGTAGTCGTATATCAGCAGATCGGCCATGCTAAGGACCGTGCGATCGGCTACAACCCCGACAATCTGATCACTTTGAATGCGACCCACGATCTGATCAAAAATTATAATGCATTGAAATACGATTTACTCAACTCCGGCTACATTTCTTCCGTAGCAAAAGCGTCCAGCGGGATGACCTGGGTGAATAACGATTTCTCGCATTTCAGCTGGGAAGGAAAAGATCCGAATGCGAATCTGAGTATCAATGTGGTCATGACTGACTGGGACTACGACAAAACTGCGGGATTGCAGTTCGTGGTTGGCCGCGCTTTTAATCGCCAATTCAGCACCGATTCCAATGCGGTCATTCTCAACGAATCCGCATTGAAATTGATAGGCTATAAAGACCCGATCGGAAAGACGATCAAATTGGGCGACAAACCGCTGACCATCATCGGCGTCACCAAAAATGTATTAATGCTCGACCCATTTAAAAAGGTAGGTCCGGGGGTGATCCTCTTCGACGGCAATAATGTGAACGCCATCCTGGTGCGCCTGAAAGACCATGCCGATTTGACCAAAGCCTTGGCGTCGATGCAGCCGATTGTCGATAAATACAATCCCGCGCTGCCATTTGAGTATCATTTTGCAGACGAAGATTTTGGAAAAAAGTTTGCTACCGAAAACCAGGTGGCGAAACTGGCCGCGATTTTCGCAGGTTTGTCGATCTTTATCTCTTGCCTGGGATTGTTCGGTCTGGCGATGTTCATGGCCGAGCGCCGCACGAAGGAAATCACGATCCGGAAAGTGCTGGGTGCGACTATTGCCGGTTTATGGATGCTGCTCTCGAAGGAATTTGTCTGGCTGGTAGGTATTGCCTGTCTGTTGGCCTGTCCGCTGGCGTTCTGGCTCATGAACCAGTGGCTCGAAAAATTTGAGTACCGCATTGAAATTCAATGGTGGCTGCTACCCGCGGCGGGAGTAGCAGCCGTGCTGATTGCAATGGCGACAGTTAGTTATCAAGCCATAAAAGCTGCATTTGCAAATCCGGCGCAGAGTTTGCGTGCGGAGTGAGTTTTTTACTGCCACGAATACGCGAATGCAGCACGAATGCCTTTCGTGCTGCATTCGTGTATTCGTGGCAGTAACATTTTATGCGAGAAGCGCAGGCTTTTTCTGATAAGTCTCCCACAAAAACTCCCCGAACAAGGTATTTGCCCAGGCAAACCAGGAGCGGGTAAATTTGCTCGCATCGTCCTTATGAAATGACTCGTGCATGAAGCCGGTACCTGCGTGGTTTTTCTTTAAAAGCTGGATACAGAATTTGATCTCTGCATCATCCTTGCTGGTCAGTCCACGGATAATAATGCCCAGCGGCCAGATCATATCGATCCCCGCGTGCGGTCCGCCGATGCCTTCGCCTGCTTTTCCTTTGAAAAAGAAGGGGTTATTTAGTGATAAAAGCATTTTACGTGTATTCTGATAAACCGGGTCCGAGATTGGCATCGCGTCCAGATACGGCATTCCCAGCAGGCTAGGCACATTGGCATCGTCCATCAGGTTGTAGCTGCCGAAACCATTCACTTCGTAAGCGTAAATTTTACCATACTGCGCGTGGTCGATCACCGCGTATTGTTTCAATGCTTTATCCACTTCATTGGCCAATGCTGTCAGTTCAGCCGCGCCAGCTTTATCATTCAAAATCTTTTCGAACATGGTAGCAGCCTGTCTCAGACTGGTTACCGCGAAGAAATTGGAAGGTACCAGGAATGAATAAACCGTGGCATCGTCGCTCGGGCGGAAAGACGAGCAGATCAAACCGACAGGTTTAACCGGATAGCCGTAACCGTTCATCGGCACGCCGTCGGTCGCCCAGGAAGTTTTGCGCTGGAAATGGTATGGCCCGTGCCCATCCTTGCGCTGCTGCTCCTTGAATGTTTTCAATGTCAGCAGCACTGCCTCTTTCCATTTCGCGTCGAAAGGCGTGGTGTCTCCCGTCAGTTGCCAGTATTTGTGCGCGAGGCGGATGGGGTAGCAAAGTGAATCGATCTCCCATTTACGCTCATGCAGGCCCGGTTTCATATCCGTTTCGTCATCTTTCCATTCGCCTCTTTTGTTCGGATCGTCGTAAAATGCATTGGCATAAGGATCTTTCAAGATGCAGGCCGACTGGCGGTTGATCACACCCGCGATCAGTTGCTGCAAGGGTTTATCCTTTTTAATAAAATGCAGGTACGGCCAAACCTGCGCCGTGCTGTCGCGCAGCCACATGGCGTCAATATCGCCGGTGATCACGTAGGTATCGGGACGGGTGCCATCGGATTTATGGGTGACAGTCGTATCCAATGTATTTGGGAAGCAGTTGCCAAAAAGCCAGGCCAGCTCCTTGTCCTTCACGGCACCCTGGAACTCAACGATCGCATCCTCGACGGCCTTGCTGGTGAAATTGCGCTTTCCGGCAGGGACCCTGACCACCGGAAAATCGGCTGGCTGGGCAAATGAAGGTATTTTCGAGATCATCAGGCCGGTACTGAGCAGGGCCGCATTTTTTATAAAGAGGTTGCGATTCATTGAGTTATTGTGTTAAGTTTTGACGGGTTGTGATTTCCCGGGGCGAAAATTACAAAACCAGCGATTCTTCCACGCCGATTTCTTTCAAAAAATAGGCGTCATGCGAAATCACCAGCAACGTTCCCCGGTAGTCGTTCATCGCGGCGGTCAGGATTTCAATGTTCTGAATGTCGAGATTATTGGTCGGCTCGTCGAGGATGATCAGATCAGGGCTCTGATTACCGATTGCCAGCAAACAGAGCATGAGCCGCATTTTTTCCCCGCCGCTCAGCACTGCACAGGGTTTGTCCCAAAATTCGGAAGTGAACAAATATCGGTTGAGCCGGATCTTGATATCGTGCTCCTGCAATGTTTCGGAATTGAATTTCTGCGCCTGCTCGTAGACGGTTAATGCATTGTCGATCAGCGAATAATCCTGATCCATGTAAATGCTGCGGACATCAGCGCGCTCGATTTCCCCGGTTTGCGGCTGAAGTTCTCCCAACATTAACCGGATCAATGTCGTCTTCCCCGAACCATTTGCACCTTTGACCGCTATCCTTTGTCCGCTTGTGATCTGGAATGTCAGCGGGTTTTTCCAAAGCATTCGACCGTCGTAACCGAAATTGATATCCTTGGCTGTGAACAGAATCTTTCCTTTATGCAGCGCAGAATGATCCAAATCCATTTTCATCTTGTCGAGCCCCGGCAGGTCTTTCCGCAATTGGCTTAATTCCTGCGAGATAGCTCCTACTTTTTCTGCGTGCACATTTTTCATCGCAGCCGTACTTTTTTCGGCTTTGTTACGCAATGTGTTCATCATAATAGTAGGTAATCCGGTTTTTTCCTGCTTTTTCTTCCCGCGGGCGTCCAGTTTCTGCTGCCTTTCCAGCGATTCCCGCTCTGCATCGCGGGCTTTGCGGAGCGCTTTTTCCTTGTTTTTCAGGTCATGGAGCAGTGTTTCGGTTTCGACTCTTTTTTGCTCTGCATAAAAATCATAATTGCCGCCGTACGCGGTGACACCCTCTTTACCGAGCTCATAAACGGTGTGGATAAGATTTAACAGTGTTCGATCGTGGCTTACGACGGCGAGCGTGTGCCTGGTAAAGCTCACATAGTCGTAGAGAATATCCCTGGCCAGCGTATTCAAATGATTGCTCGGCTCGTCGAGCAGCACGATTTCCGGTTCGTGGACCATGATTCCGGCTAGGAAAACCTTGGTTTTTTGTCCACCGCTCAGTGTAGCCATCTTTTGAGTCAAATCGGTCCCGCTGAGCTTCCAATGTGCAAACGCTTCCTTACAACGCTCTTCGATGGCCCAGTCGTCGGCCAAAGTTTCTATGTTAGCGTCAGTGAGATGGCCGTCCAGGATATCCTGCAGCGCCTTCAGTTTGCTGGCAATACCCATCGCCTCTGCGACCGTGAGGTCATTAAACCGGCCCAGTTGCTGAGGGACATAGTACGGCTTCGAATCCATTCTGACGATTCCGCCTGAAGGAGGCAATTCTCCGGCAAGGATTTTCAAGAGCGTCGATTTTCCGGACCCGTTATGGCCGATTATGGCAGCTTTATCTTGCCGATTAATGGAGAGATTGATGTTTGTTAACAGCACATCCCGATTAGGATGCGCGTAAGCGGCATCTTGGAGAAAAAGCATGATTTCTTTTTTTAGAGTGAATAGTCACAGATGCCCGGAAGTCAGGCCTGTTTATTTTTTCCAAAAAGAAATTGCTTTCACATAGAAGTGCTTTTACATAAAGTTTACAAAGGTAACAAAATATCGTTTTTGTGCTCCTGCAAGGCCTGTAGCTTCCGAGGCCCTGGCGAGCCGGCCGTGGTTTGGGTCTTTAACCGGTTAATAAGTTTAGCGGGTTTTGCACCAGGATAGGATGCGTTCAGGATTCAATAAATTGGCGAAGTTGATTAATTTAAGTTTTAAACGATCCCTTCACTCTCCCCAAATATGCAAATTGTAATTACCCGAAATCCCAATGCCAGCGCAACTCCCGGCTCATTGAGTGTCGATGGCGTTTTTGAATGTTTCACCCTGGAAGATATCGATCGGGGTTTGACGAAAACGATGACGATATCCGAAATTTTCAATGTGAAGATACATGGACAAACAGCTATCCCCAGAGGGAGATATGAGCTGGTAGTCAGTTTTTCCGAACGATTCCGAAAGCTGCTCCCGTTGGCCCAGAATGTTCCGGGGTTTATCGGGATTCGCATTCACCCTGGTAATTCCGTAGGCGATACCGAGGGATGCATACTGGTAGGGACGCAATTAAACGGCAATCAGATCGTGGCAGGTACTTCCAGGCCGGCATTTAATGCCTTGTTTTCCAAAATACAGGCTGCTTCCAAAAAAGAGAAAATCTTCCTCACTGTCCAGTAGGCGAATTTTTCAGATTTGAACTCCGACGAATCTGCAGTGGCTTAATTCCGTTAGTGGTCTAAATAGTCGAATGCCGTTCTGCCGTTTAAAGCGATTTCTTCCAGTTCAACCTGCAGATTTATTTCAAAGAAATTGCTTTCATTCCGGATGTCCAGTTGATGTCTGTCGGGATAAATCAGTTCCAGTCTTCGTTTGACATTGTTCAAACCTATGCCGCTGTAAGGAGACAGGTTCTGAGGTCTGTTTACAGAAGTACTGTTAGCGATGTGAAAGAGAAGCTGGTTTTCGATCAGACGCAGCCTGATGTTGATCCAATTGTCGGTGCTGCTTCCCCGGGAGACATGTTTAAAGGCATTCTCTACAAAGGTCATGAGCATGAAAGGTGCAACAGCCGGGAATCCCTTTTCCATCAATTCAATTTCCACATTTACCCTGACATGCTTGTTCTGGCGTAGTTTTTCGAGATCGATGAAATTCCTCAGGTAGCTGATTTCCTTTTCGAGGGGTATCTGATGGTCATTGCATTCATAGAGCTGGTGCCGGAGCAAATCCGAAAACCGGGCCAGCGAGGCCGATGCCATATCCGGATTCTTATGTATGAGGAAAAAAATAGAATTGATGCTATTAAATAGGAAATGGGGGTTGAACTGGTGTTTGAGAAATTGCAATTCTGTTTCCAGCTTTTCCTTTTCCAGTAACTGCTTTCTTTGTTCGCTGCGGATCCAGTTTTTGGTCAGCTTGATGCTCATTGCGAGCGTTGTACTGGCAAGCGTGGATGGCAGCGCTTCCGCGAAAAAGTAGAAAAAACAATTGGAATCCCGGCCATACAATGTTTCGATCGCCATATGTCCGACGGAAGCGCTGAGGTAATAGCCCGAAACGATCGCCAGCGCGGTCGCGACCTGGGATACAAAAAGACAGCCCAGATAGGTTTTAAACTGGCTCTTTTCCAGGTATTTTGGAATGAGGTAGTATAAATTGAAGTAAACAGCCAATGCCTGAAAGACCACATAGAATGCGAATTTGACCGTATATGGCGTATACAGGATGCTGCTGGCAGCCTTAAACGGGTTGCCCATCGACACCGTCCACCACAGGTAATGGTAGAGCAGCCAGAATGGAATGTGGTAGAGCTTGTTCAGAATTTTTCTCATCACCTCTCAGTTTAAGATTGTGGCAAAGAAACTTTTCATCGGGCGGATCAGGAAATCCAATTGACCATCTGCATGTTAACAGGTATCAAATGCACGAAACAGGCGTGAAGCCGGTTACAAATGGCTTGCCGATACCATGTAAGAGATAGGTATCCCGACTGCAACAATGATGATGGCCATTCCCAATAATGCCTGCCCGGGACCAGGCAGGGAAAACCCTGAAAACACGATCCGAAGAACACCGAAATTCATCACAACCCAAACAAAAATACCATATAGAAATCCGCTGAGCAGCTTCTTGTTACGCAAAAATGTCAGGTTCGGATAAAGAAAGTAATAGAAAACAGAGAAAATAAGGGCTATTAAATAGTGCAGGAGCAGGCCTGTCAGTACCATAGCCATTCCTCCCGAATAGGCGGCTTCGCCAAAAACGCCGCTTGCAATGGACATCAAAATGCGCGACGCGCTGGTTTGCTCCAAAATAATGACATAAACCAGGATCGCTGCCAGGAGGTCGAGTGTACCGGCGGCGAATGCTGCTGAAAAGATGGCTTTAGCTGGGGATATGCTCGATTTTTTTACCCTCATGCGCAATCGGTTTAAGGTTTAATCAGACCTTGCAAGCTTATTCGATCGATACGGAGCCAGTAGGTACCTGGTCGGCATGGGAGAACGATTCCTCGTACTTGGTTTTAAGACGGGCCAATTGTTTTGTTTTCTTTTGCGCCCGCAAGCTTTCGTACAAGCCAAGCAGCGACCAGCCGTTGCCCGGATTGAAAACAAGATCCTGTCGGTAAACGGCTTCCGCCAAGGCAGGTTTTCTGGCTTTGAGCAGGTAGGCACCCAAAAACTGGCGTGATGGTACCGGCCAGTCTTTGGGCTCGGTGTAAATCAGCTTGTCTTCTAACTCAACCGCATTTTGCAGGCTGGCAATCGCTTTTGCAGGTTGGTTTTGGGAAAACAGCAACGCACCTTCCAAAATTTTTTCCGCAACTCCGGCAATCTGCACCGGAGCGTTGAATGGGATGCGCCTTTTGGTCAACACGGGATCTTTTGATTTTGATTTCAGGCTTTCCAAATGTGACGCGGCGGAATCCAGGTTGCCCTTGTTGATGAAGGCCAGTCCCCTGGCAAAGTCCGAAAGCAGACTGGCATAAGTCCACTTGCTGTCGGGAACCATGCTGTTGTTTAGTATCTCATCCCACTTTCCATGCCTCACCATCACCATCACGGGCAACATAAAAAGATATTGGTCATAAGTAGCTTCGTAACCGGGAGAGACGCTTTTTTGCGCTCTTGTTGCGTAGCGCATTGCTTCTTTGTACATGCCGCCTGTCAGCGCGCAATAGGTCTGCACTGCAAAGTAATGTGAGGAATGCTTTGCCAGGGAAAGGTTTTTGGCCAGTAAGTCGTAATAGACCAAGTTATCATCCGCCAGGTTATTTACCTCCACACCCTTTGCATACAAGCCGTTCCGTTCGTACTCGTGGCTTGCCATATGCACCATATGTGCCACACCCGGCAGCAAGTCCCGTAACGTTTCGGCGCTTCCTAATGCGACTTCGGGATGTTGGGAAGCTTCGGTAAGATGAATGTAATAGTGCAGCGCGGCCGGATGTTTGGGATTACTTCGCAATACCTGTTCACAAAGCGCTACGAGCTCGGGTGTCCAGGCTTTAGATGAACCGTTTTTGTTCCAAAAATCCCAGGCATGCATCAGCATATTAGCATCGATATAGAGCATTTTGATATCCGCATCATCGCCATATACCGGGATCAAGGATCTGAGCTTTGCGGCGTAAGCCTGGTTTAACGCGGCCCGGTCGGAATCTGTCGGGTCGGCCGAGTACCTGCTGTTCATGGCATCGATCAGCGCTTTTTCTTTTTCGCTGGCAGCGGACTCTTTGTCATTCATGTTCTTTAGCGCCGCTGCCAATTCTGCGGGTTTGGTGTAGCTATGTGCGGCATTATAGTAAGGTCCCATGGCCAAAGCCTGGCCCCAGAAAGCCATCACATTAGAGGGGTCAAAGCGAGCAGATTCCTTGAAAGATGCCACAGCTTCTTTGAAGTGATAGCTGTAATACATACTCAGGCCCTGATCAAAATAGAATTGCGAACTGTCGTTTTCGGTTGAGACCGGATAACTGTAATGACCCCATCCGGGCAGCGCGACGACAAATTTTCCATCTGCCGCAGCCTGTACCGCATTATTGTACAATGGTGCGCAAACTGCTATCTCGGAGGTCCGGTCCTGTTCTTCACGACGCTCTTCATTGTGAAAAAGACAGAAAACGGTGAGCATTAGCAACAGGAAAGCGGTAGGGATGAATACGGGTTTCATGTGATGTGGCGGATTATCAGCGCGTAGTGCGAATTTAACCGAAAGTTTTATGCCAAAATGCTTTTAGTTAGGCGAATTACTGAAGTAATCTGATAGAAAATATCATTAAATTGGCAAGCACATGATTAGTTTGGGCTTAGCCTCCGGATGGTTACGTTTACGGTTAATGGTTGGTGAAATTTTTGCGTTTTGATCCACGATTGTGTTTAACGGTTTGAGGCATGTTAAAAAACTATTTAGCTCAGGTATTCAATGCTCTTCCTACACCTAGTGTGGTCCTGCACCCAGATCTTCCCACATGTACTATAGTTGAGGTCAACAATGCCTACCTGGCATTTACAGGCAGAGATAGGAACAGTTTAGTAGGGAAAGGTTTCTTCGAAGCTTTCCCTGAGATGTCATCTCAGGGGAAAGAGGTGTTGAGCTCTTTGCTTGAGCGGGTGGTTGGAGATGGCCAGGCGAATCATACCCCTGTTTTCCGGTATACACCAGCCCTTCCCAAAAGAGAGAAAACAGAAGAACAATATTTTGTTGTAACCAATACGCCTGTTTTCGGTGAACAAGGCCAGGTCGGGCTTATTTTGATATCTGTAGAAGAGGCTCCTGCGGCTGCCGGGCAAGTCAGCGATGGAAATACCTTTAGCAATGAGAAGTTCCTGTATGAAACACAACGGATTGCTCGCGTAGGCGGCTGGGAGGCGGATTTGGTCAGGGGTGTCGTAGTGTGGTCGGATGTTGTGAAGGAGATTTACGAAGTGCCGGCGGACTACCAGCCCAGCATTGAATTCCCCGAGCATTTTTATAAACCCGGCGCAAGCCGTGACCGTTTTATCCAGGCGATACAGCAGACGATTGAAAAAGGGACGCTCATTGATCTGGAGCTGATTGCGATTACCGCCAAAGGAAATGAAAGATGGATCAGGGTAACAGGGAAGGGCCAGTTTTTGAATGGCGCATGCACCCGGATTTATGGGGCTATTCAGGACATTCACGAGCGCAAGATCGTCGAGCAGGAACTCATCAATTCGTACAACAAATTTGAATCCCTGATCCAGACGATCGACGGCATTGTATGGGAGGCAGACGCCACTACAAGCGAATTCCGTTTTGTCAGCGACCAGATCCGGAACATACTGGGCTACGAGCCACAACAATGGTTAAGCGACCCTAAATGCTGGAAAGCGCAGATACATCCGGAAGACCGGGACAGGGTTCCTGATATTTGCCAGAGGCTTACCTGTGAAGGCCGCAACCATGCCTTTGTGTACCGAATGCTGCATGCGGATGGCTCCATTGTCTGGATTAGGGACTTTGTGTCAATAATCCGCGGGAATGGCGAGCCTGATTTGCTTCGCGGACTGATGCTCGACATCACAGAAGCAAAGCATATGGAGGACATGGAGCACCTGGAGAAAACCATCCTGGAACGTAATTCTTCGGCAGGGTCGTCCCTTGAAAAGCTCCTTGACGATTATTTGCTGGGTATTGAAAAGATTTTCCCCCAAATGAGATGTGCGATCCACAGGGTCAAAAATAACCGGTTGCAAAACTGGTCGGCGCCGTCCCTGCCCGAAACCTACATGAGGTCCATCCAGAATTTGGAGATAGGGGAGTTGGAAGGCTCTTGCGGCTCGGCAGCTTTTAGTAAAGAAAAAGTGGTGGTGAGCGATATTGCCACGGATCCCAGGTGGGTCAAACACAAAGATATTGCTTTGAGGTACGGGCTTCGTGCATGCTGGTCCCACCCGATTATGATCCTGGATAATGAGGTGATCGCAACCTTTGCTGTCTATTACAACAAGGTCAAATTCCCGGGAGAGGAGGAAATCAAGGTGATTGATCGTGCCATTTCGATCCTGACCGTAATCCTGGAAAACAGGCAGATAGCAGAAATTGCAGCAGAGACTACCATGCTCATGGCACAAGGCCAGGAACTGGCCCGTTTTGGAAACTGGCAGTGGGATGTTGAAACGAATGTGGTCAACTGGTCGGATACGCTGTATACGATCTATGGGCTTGATAAAAACACGTTTAGCCCGAGCCTGGAAGGGTATATTTCAAAAATCCATCCAGATGACCGGGAGAGGGTTTCAAGCGGGATCAGGCTTGCTCTGGAGACCTGCAGTGATTTTGGGTTTGAAGAAAGGATCATCCATTCCTCCGGTGAGGAACGCACCCTAAAAACCTGGGGAAAAACAAAAGTGGATGACAAAGGCCTGCCTGTTAAAATGATTGGGGCCTGCCTCGACATCACCGATTTTAAAAACACGCAAAAGGAGCTTCAGGCCAGTGAGTCCAGGCTGCGCAGCCTGGTCAATTCCCAAACTATTTATGTGATAAGGACCGATTTGACCGGAAACTATACTTATTATAACAACAAGTTTGAGGAGGACTTTGGCTGGTTCTACGGTGGGGGTAATTTCATTGGCGTGAACTGTATGCAGATCATACGCCAGCATGACAAAAAGCGCGTAATCAATACAGTTGCCTCCTGTCTGAAAAATCCGGGCACTGTTTGCCCGATGGAAATTGAACACATCAGTCCTGATCACGAAAAGCAATGTGCTTACTGGCATTTCATCGCCCTGACAGACGAAAATGGGGAGCCCGTCGAAATCCAGTGCACGGGTATCGATGTTTCGGAACGCAAACAAGCGGTGGACGCCCTGAAAAAGAGTAACGAACGATATGAATTGTTGAACAAGGCTACCAATGATGCGATTTATGATTGGGACCTGATCAACGACCAGATTCAATGGGGCGACGGGTTTTACCGGCTTTTCGGGTTCGATATCAACAAGGACCGTAATCCGCTCGGAAAGTGGGCGGAACATATTCATCCCTCAGATAAGGAAAGGGTGCAGCAAAATCTGCACCTGTACCTGGACGACATTAAGCGTACGAAGTGGACTGCGAAGTATCGTTTTCGGAAGGTGAACGACGCCTATGCATCTGTTGAAGAAACGGGTTATATCCGCAGGAACCACACGGGCAAGGCGGTCAGGATGATTGGTGTGCTTCGGGATGTGACCGACCGGGTAAGATATGTCAACGAAATCGAGGAACGCAATCAGAAATTGCAGGAAATAGCTTGGCTCCAGTCCCATGTCATCCGGGCTCCTCTGGCCAGGTTAATGGGTCTGGTTGATTTGATCAAAAATTACGAGAATACGGAAGCGGAAGAGACCGAGCTGCTCGAGCATATCATGACGTCCGCCAATGAGCTGGATGAAATTATCAGGAGTATTTCGTCAAAAGCGGCGCAGGTAGAGCCTGCAAAAAGCGCAATTTAGTACCGGCAGGAAGAATGGTGCGGTATCTCCGGCGGAAAACCAGCAGCCACGGCATGGTATTTGCAGCATGGGTATTTCGTAGTTACATTCAAATAAAGAGAATATGAAAACCAAAGCAATAGCGGGTACCCTGGGTTTCCTGCTAATTACCTTCTCATTGTCGGCACAGGTCGTTTCCAAGGATTCGATCAATATGTTAAAAGACCAGAAGCAGGCGCTGGAACTGAGCAAAAAGCTCAACGACCGTAAGCTGGAACTTGCCAAACTGGAAAACGAACTTCAAAGTAAAACAGACGAGGCTGCCAAAGCGGCCGAAGAGGCACAAAAATCGGCAGACAATAACAGGGAGGCGGCAGAAAAGTTGGGCAATGATGCCCAAAGCAAGAAATTAGCCAGGCGAGCCAGTAAAAGTGCCGGCTCTGCACATCGGGACGCCAAACGGGCAAGGCGGGCTGCCGATAATCTTGACAGGCTGAAGCGTGATATTGAATCGCTGAGGAGCCGCATCAGTGAGGATGAAGCCAAGCTGGCTTCCATGCCAGCAGCACCCGGCAATAATCAATAATACTTCGCAAACGAAAGGGCTATATGCCCTTTCTGTATTTTAAATCACATCATCGGGCCAGGGCACCTGCTTTCCTGTGGCTTTGAATACCGGCAACTGGGCATTCCATTTCTTCAATTGTTTTGTAAGCATAGATGCCAGTTCTTTCACTTTTGCAGGGTTTGAAGCGGAAAGGTCATTAGTCTCCCCTATGTCGGTTTTGAGGTTGTAAAGTTCCAGTTTTTCTTTCCTGTAATCATAGATCAATTTCCAGTCGCCTTTTCTGAAGGCGGTTGAATAATGGATATTCGGCCCTTCGGCTGCTATCCAGCGGTTAGGATGATGCCAAACCAACTCCCGGTTCTGATTCCGTCTTGCAGGATTTTTCAATAGTGGAACAAATGTCTCGCCGTCTATCCGCTGGATCAGTTTTGTATTTTTGACCCTGGCCATTTCCAGGATAGTCGGGAAGAAATCTTCAATGATCACATATTGATCACTAACGCTTCCTGGTTTGACAACCCCCGGCCAGCGCACGAGCATCGGCTCCCTGATCCCGCCTTCGTAAACCGAGCCTTTTCCGGCCCTTAGCGGACGATTGTGCGTCCAGGCCTTCCCACCTCGTTGAGGCGTCAGGCTCAAACCTCCGTTATCGGACATAAAGAGGATAATGGTGTTGTCTGCGATTTTCTTTTCATCCAGGAATTCAAGGACGTCACCGAGACTTTCGTCCATCCCTTCCAGCAAAGCTGCATATTTGGCCTCCGTAGAATCCAGTCCGGCCTGGACGTACTTGTGGATGAAACGTTTGTCGGGACTCAGCGGGACGTGGACGGCATAGTGGGCTAGATATAGGAAAAAGGGCTGCTTTTTGTCCAATGGGTTTTCCAATGCCCTCAATGCCTCCGTCGTAATGGCGTCGCTCAGAAACGTGCCGGTACCATGGTAAGTCGCCAACCCGGGAACAGCATTGCGGTCGGATTTGCCGTTTTTAGGGTTATCGTAGTTTTTCTCACCCAGGTAACTGGCCGGGTGGCCAATTTCGCTTCCCGCAATGTTGACCATAAAGCCTGACTGCTTCGGGTCGGAACCGGGTGTACCCGCCGACCCGAAATGTGCCTTTCCGCTGTGAATGGTATAATAGCCGTTTTGTTTCAGGACTTCCGGCAGGGGCGTCGCATGAAAAGTATGCGGTATGCCTGCGACAGGGCTAAATCCATTGATGTTCCAGTCGACCGGGCTAACCAGCGAATCCAGGTAATCGGTATTCTTGTCTTTATCAGGTGATGTCCAGTGTGTGACGCGGTGGTGCGCTGCGTTGACGCCGGTGAGCAGGCTTACACGTGTAGGCGTGCAGACGGGCATCGCGTAGGCGCTGGTCAATTTCATTCCTTCCCGGGCAAGCCGCTCCATATTGGGCGTGTGGTAGCGTCTGTTAAAATCGGTCGCTTCGTTCCAGAATGGCACTGAAGTGTCCTGCCATCCCATGTCATCGACCAGAAAAACGATGATATTGGGTTTTCCGGAGTCCTCCTTCCCGGTTAAGGACGAAAAAGTCCATGCTAACCCAAGCATCAGCATTGAAATCGGGAATCTTTTCATAATGAGTTTCAGGCCTTACTATTCTGTTGTGGCAGCTTGTTTACAAACCACAAAAGTAAGGTAGCATTAAAAACGAGTGTAAAGGGAATGACCGAAATATTTTTAAAAAAGAGGATCAGCGACCATTCGGATGTGTTCCCAGAAATGAGGCCATCTTTTTTAAGCGTGATATACAGGCAGGTTTCATAGGCAATATGGTCGATCAGTAAGTTCGTCAGGAACGCCATCAGTATAAAAGCAGCCATATTGAGTGTCACTTTCGGCCATTGTTTTTGGAATGTCGCCCAGGCTATTTTCCAGTGCCGAGGATGTGTTGTTTTTGGCGAGAAAATACTCAGAAACCGGTTTAAACCTTTTTTGATGTTTGTTAAACCTAATGTGAAAAGGAAAATCAGGACCCGGGAAACCTGGATTGTCACCTCCAAAACAGCATTTAACCAGGAAGGTACTTCGCCAAATGCCCGAAGCTGGGCAGCCCTTCCGAACGCGGCGATCAGGCCGAGGGAAAGGATCAGGAGTAAGTGCTTTCTCACAAACCGGAGTGTGTTGACTGTCCAATCGAGATGTTGAAGAAATTTTTGTAGAATGGCCATAGCAGTAAACGGACTGGGATGAGCAATATATATTTACCTAAGATATTCTGTATGAGTAATTTGTAAAATGATTTGTGATGAATGGCATAAATTTTTCCTGCCTAAATCAAATAGTGCTTGTTTTTACTAAACAGTGTTTATTATATTTACAACGTACTTCAAAAAATGTCATGGCAATCAAGGAAAGGAAAGAGCGGGAGAAGCAGGATATGAGAAACCTGATTATTGAGTCGGCTACTCAGCTGTTTCTAAAGCATGGCTACGATAAGACGTCCATTCGTAACATTGCCGATGATATTGAGTATAGTCCGGCGACTATTTATCTGTATTTCAAAGACAAGGATGAGATTTTTTATGTAATCCACGAAAATGCGTTTGCGTTGCTCGATAAAGAACTCCGCAAAAATGACTCGATATCCAATCCTTTTGAACGTCTGGGTGCTATTGGACGCACTTATATGCAGTTTGCCTTCGAAAATCCTGACTATTATGATCTGATGTTCATTATGCGTGCGCCGCTGGCCCAGATTAAGAATGAGGAAAAATGGCAGGCAGGAGAATGTGCTTTTGGTTATGTGGTCGAGACAATCGGCGAATGTCTTGAGCAAAAACTGATTAAGCCGGCCGATACTCTTTTACTCGCGATCTCCGTCTGGTCTTTTGTCCATGGTTTGGTTTCACTGTATGTCAGGGGCAGAATGTGTATTGTGCCGATGTCCGACCCGGAAGTGGAGGTAATGCTGGACCATGCGGTCGCCAATTATCTGGAAGTTTTGAAGACTTAAAAAATTTTGCTTTTCAATAAACACTGTTCACTAAATAAACATTATTTATGTTAAATTGGATATATCACCGTATTTCGGGAAGGGTCCTGTACATGATGATGCTGATCGTCCCTGCCATTGAGGCAGTTGCACAGGATGCGACTCTCGAAGCATACATTGACCAGGGCCTGAAAAATAACCAGGGACTTCGGCAGCAGGGTTTTATCCTGGAAAAAAGTTTATACGCATTGAGGGAAGCCAAAACCTTCTTTCTGCCGGAAGTCAATTTCAGTTCCAGTTACCTGGATTCGCGTGGCGGAAGGAAGATCAGCATTCCGATTGGCGATTTGCTGAACCCGGTGTATACCTCCTTGAACCACCTGACCAACTCCTCCGCATTTCCGCAGGTCGAGAACGTCAGCCAGACCTTCAATCCAAATAATTACTACGACGCTAAATTCAGGACGTCTTTGCCGCTTTACAATGCGGAAATCACATACAATACCCGCATCCGTAAGGAACAGATCCATTTTCAGCAGGCCGAACTGGACGTTTATAAAAGGGAATTGGTGAAAGAGATCAAGGTGGCTTATTACGCCTGTCTGCAGGCCGATGAGGCCATTCGGATACTGGAAAATGCGGTATCTCTTGCCCGTGAAAACCTGCGGTTTAACCAGGCGCTCGTCAAAAATGATAAGGCGATCAGGACGGTGGTAAGCCGGTCGGAAAATGAACTGATCGGTTTGCAGGCAAAACTCGACGATGCGACAAACCAATCTGTTAATGCGGTGGCTTATTTTAATTTTCTGCTCAATAATCCGCTGGATACCAAACTCGAACTGCTTAAAAAGGAGCCGCTGATCATCGAAGCGGTCTCTGTGCCAGACTCAGCTGCTGCCGGCAGGAGGGAAGAACTCCTGAAACTGGAATCGCTGTACAAAATCAATGCGCTTTCGGGCCAGTTGGCGAGGGCGGCGGCATTGCCCAGGTTGTCGACGTTTATTGACCTGGGGTCGCAGGGAAATTTTGTGAGCTTCAACCATGATACCCGTTATTATCTTTTCGGCGTGACCTTGGATTGGCGTGTCTTTGCCGCAAACCGCACCCAGTACAAGGCAAAGCAGGCAATGCTAGATGGCCAGGCAACCGGCGAGCAGATCAGCCAGGTGGAACAGCAACTGCAATTACAGGCCAAAACAGCCTCCAATCGTCTGAAATCGGCAATGCAGATCTACCAGGCTTCCAAAAGCCAGACTACCTTGTCCCAGCAATATTACCAGGACCAGCAGAAGCTCTACCGTGAGGGCCAGTTGCTTTACATTGAGCTGCTGGACGCGCAAAACAGGCTGATCAACGATCAGCTCCAACAAAGTATTTCTTATTTAAACGTTCAAACCCGCGCTGCTGAGCTGGAACGGGCTAAGGCGAGTTACGTATTCTCAAATTAAAAATGAAATGAAAACTACCATCCAGATCGGCATATCCATTCTCTTCCTGGCCACGACCGTCAGTTGCAGAGAGGAAAAAAAGAAGGCGGAACCCACGGACAACACCATTCCGGTAAAAATCATCAGCTCGTCGGCATTGAGCCAGGCGCAGGCTGTGGAAACTTCTGGCTTGTTGGGTTCTGACAACGAGGCAAGATTATCTTTCAAAGTCGGAGGGATTATCAAGGATATTTACGTAAAAGAGGGAGATAGGGTGCGTAAAGGACAGCTTCTGGCCACCCTTAACACCACCGAGATCGCTGCTCAAATGGGCCAGGCCGAAGAGAATTTCCTGAAAGCCAAGCGCGATGCACAGCGCGTACAGAACCTCTACCGGGACAGCGTGGCTACCAAAGAGCAAGTCGAAAACACCCAGACAGCGCTGAACCTGGCCGAAAGACAAGTCGATATTGCAAAATTCAATCTTTCGCAGTCCAAGATCATTTCAACCACCGATGGCGTGGTGATTAAGAAATTGCAGAATGCCGGGGAACAGGTTTCCGGGGGGGCGGCTGTTTTGTTTGTGAGCGGTACCGGCAGCCGCGATTGGGTGATCAAATGCGGGCTTACTGATAAGGATTGGGCGCGGCTAAAAGGCGGTGAAAAGGCAGAAATCACTTTTGATGCCTATCCCCAGACATTCACCGGCAGCGTAAAAACACTAGCGCAGGGCAGCGACGCGGTTTCGGGGCTTTATCAGGCTGAGATCCGTCTGGATAAGGAAGGTGCCAAACTGGCAAACGGGCTCTTTGCGAAGGTGAGTATTTACCCGAAAGAGAAAACTAACATGATCTCTATCCCTGTTGATGCATTGATCGAAGGGGAAAACGACAGTGCATTTGTGTTCGTTGCGCAGCAGGGCAGGGCAGTCAGGAAAGCTGTGAAGATCTCGTATCTGGAAGGCGACAAGGCTTATATCCTTTCGGGGATAGACAACGGTGCAAAGGTGATCCGGGAGGGTTCCGCGTATCTGGCAGACGGATCGGCGATCAAAATCATTCAGTAATTATTCAACGCACGAAATCATGAAATTACCTGAATTCGCAGTCAAAAATTACCAGTTTACGCTGGTCGTCTTCCTGGCCGTGCTTGCATTAGGCATCTATTCCCTGTTTACAATGCCCCGTAGCGAGGACCCCGACATTCATCCCCCGCAATTTACCGTCATTGTGATCTATCCGGGAACAAGTCCGAAAGATATGGAGCAACTGGTGGTGGACCCCATGGAGAAAAAGATGAACGAGCTGGACGATATGAAACACCTCATCACAGACATTCGTGATGGCCTGGCGGTGATGCAGATCCAATACAAGTACAGCTCCGACCCCGACGATAAGTACCAGGAAGTGGTACGTGAGATCAACAGTCTGCGTTCCCAGCTTCCGGCTGACATCGCCGACATCCGTATCAACAAACAGATCCCATCCGATGTGAGCATTTATCAATATGCATTGATCAGCGAAAATGCCACTTATGCACAATTGAAAAAGTATTCCAAGGCTTTTAAAGAACAGCTGGAAAAAGTCAAAACCCTGAAAAAAGTTGAGTATTCAGGTATCCCGGAAAGGCAGGTTAAAGTGAACCTGAACCTGCAGAAAATAGCCCAGCAAAAGCTGACACAGGATCAGGTGATTCGTGCATTACAGAGCGAAAACGTGAATATTCCCGGCGGAAGCATCAGCATGGCTACTAAAAAGCTGAATATCAAAACCAGCGGGAACTACCGTACACTAGACGAGGTCTCCAATACCATCGTGTCGACCTCCGGCGGCAAAGTCGTGTACCTCAAGGACGTGGCTGATGTGAAGCTGGGCTATGAAGATGAAACACACATCACCAGGCTGAACGGTTACCGTTGCAGCTTTGTGAATGTAAGCCAGAAAGAAGGCGAAAACATCATTGCGGTGCAGGGCCAGGTAGATCCGATTGTCGAGAAATTCAAAAAAGAGTTGCCTTCCAATATTGAACTGGTGAAAATTTTTGACCAGGCCAAAAGCGTCGATACCCGGTTATCGCATTTTGCGAGGGATTTTGGAATCGCGATTTTATTGGTTTTGCTGACACTTCTGCCCCTGGGCACACGCGCATCGGTCGTGGTCATGATCTCCATTCCATTATCTCTTGCCATTGGTCTGACACTCATGAACCTTTTTGGGTACAATATCAATCAGCTTAGCATTGTGGGGATGATTGTTGCATTAGGTATCCTGGTCGACGACAGTATTGTAGTCGTTGAGAACATTGAGCGTTACCTGAGGATGGGTTATGGCCGCATTGAGGCTTCGATCAAAGCTTCGTCCCAAATCGGGCTCGCCGTGGTGGGCTGCACGATCCTGCTGATCTTTGCTTTTCTGCCCTTGGTTTTTTTGCCCGAAGGCGCAGGTGATTTTATCCGCAGCTTACCCCTTTCAGTCATCACCACGGTGTTTGCCTCCATGCTGGTTTCGCTCACGGTTGTGCCATTTCTCTCCAGCGTCATTTTGAAGCCCCATATGAGCGAAGAAGGGAATTTCCTGCTGAGGGGAATGAAGAAAATCATCCACACCACTTATGGAAGCCTGCTCGATAAAGCGCTGAAAAGGCCGGTGGTGACTTTGCTGGTTGCCGCACTGATATTCGGCGGCTCACTGGCACTGGTCCCGTTGATTGGAAACAGTCTTTTCCCGAAATCGGAAAAGCCGATGTTCCTGGTGGACATCGAAACGCCGCAGGGAACAAACCTGAAAAAAACCAATCAGGTCGCCAGGTATGTAGAGGGTGTATTGAAACAGGAACCATTGATCACCTCTTTCTCGACCAATGTGGGAAAAGGAAATCCCAGGATTTACTACAATGTCATACAAAGAAATGAAAGTGAAAACTTTGCGGAGATCTTTGTTCAGGTCGAAGGCCTTGAAACAGAAGAGAAGGTGGAGGTAATCGAAAGACTCAGGAAAAAGCTGGAACGTTACCCGGGTGCGGAGATCAAGGTAAAGGATTTTGAACAAGGCCCGTTGATCGAAGCGCCTCTGGCTTATCGTATTTACGGGGAAGACCTGGATGATCTGAGAAAAACAGCTTTCCGTGTGGCCGACCTGCTGGCGAAAACAGAGGGCACTATTTATGTAAATAACCCTTTGCTTGTACAGCCCACAGACCTTCGTGTCAAGGTAAACAAGGAAAAAGCGGGTGCCCTGGGTATTTCATCTGCGGACATCGATCGTACGGTGCGATTGGGCGCTGCCGGATTGAACGTTGCAACTTACCGGGAAGACGTCGGTAAAGCGGATAATTACGACGTGAATGTTTCGGTTGCGAGAAATGCGGCTATTCAGGATTATGGTGTTTTTGACAAATTATATGTTCCCTCGGCGAGTGGCGCAAGTATTCCATTGAAAAATATAGCGACTATTGAAATGGAAAGTTCACCTAACCAAATCCGTCACTACGACAAAGACAGGTACGTCACGGTGTCGGCATTTGTAAAGCCCGACTACAATGTGCAGCGTCTCAACGACCAGATCACCCAAAAGCTGAACAATTTCAAATTTGAAAAAGGACAGACTTTTACGGTTGCAGGTGAAAAAGAAAGCCAGCAGGAAAGCTTCGGCGGATTGGGGTTGATTATACTAGTCACGATATTCGGTTTTCTCGGTGTCCTGATCCTGGAATTCAAAACCTTCAAAAGTATTCTGATCGTCCTATCTGTGATCCCGCTGGGCATTGTGGGCGGGTTGGCGATGCTTTATCTGACAGGTGAAACACTTTCATTTACCGCGACGATCGGTTTCATTGCATTGGTCGGTATCGAGGTAAAAAATTCACTTCTGGTGGTCGATTTTACCAATCAGCTGCGCGAGCAGGGCAAAGGAATCGAGGAGGCGATCATAGAAGCGGGTGAAATCAGGTTTGTGCCGATTTTACTGACGTCGCTGACGGCGATAGGAGGGTTACTCCCTCTGGTCATCGAATACAGCGCTTTGTATTCTCCACTGGCCCTGGTGCTCATTGGCGGTCTGATCAGTTCGACGTTGCTTTCCAGGCTGGTTACTCCGGTGATGTACAAGCTCCTGCCGCCTGCAGTCGAGACAAAGGCAGTGGCAGACGAAGTGGCGGAGCTACAGTATTGATTATCGCTGACAGGAGAAGGCTTATAGCCAGAGGCGCGATGATATCACAGTCCAGGTTGAAAATCTGCCGAACTGTGATACCTGTCGAGCCTCTGGCTTTTTTAATTCAGGCCCTATAATTCAATGACTTGATTATCGCCAGCG
Source organism: Dyadobacter sp. HNCC25DJ185 (assembly GCF_056895195.1). Classification (NCBI taxonomy): domain Bacteria; kingdom Pseudomonadati; phylum Bacteroidota; class Cytophagia; order Cytophagales; family Spirosomataceae; genus Dyadobacter; species Dyadobacter sp. HNCC25DJ185. The sequence goes on along the minus strand of NZ_JBXHAR010000017.1, from coordinate 12,300 downwards.
ATCTGACGGGATACGTGGTGGAGCGCCTTTCCAAGACCTGAAGCAAAACGGGTATTCAATTCTTCGCTGGTGGCCGGGCATTCCATCACAAGCTTGTGGGCCATTTCGTCGTATCGCCATTTCGTGCTCACCGGGTATGCCGGAACCGTTTCTTCACTGGCCCTATGAGAGGACTGACGTGGTGCTTTGTAAAATTTGCTGCCGGCATAAAGGAGAGTAAGCGTGAGTAGAGCGAAAACAGGAATGGCTGTTCGATTTTGTTTTAGAGGTTTGAAGAACATGGCTAACGATGATGAGATTAGGTAATATCATAACGGTGACAAATTTCAAACCCAGACCGTTGAAATACAACCTCAAATATTTGAGTTGAGTATTTTGTTATTTGAAACGTGATATTATGCCAGTGAAACAGGTCAGCTATCCCATTTTGGTGAGGAAGGCCTTGATGTTATCGCGATAGCCCCGGGTCCATTTAACCTTTTCGCCGGTCGAAAGGTGGATGATGTATTCACCATTGAAGTAGGTTTCCAACTCAGTTATATAATTCATATTTACAATGCTGGAACGCCCTACACGGATCATGATTGCCGGGTCAAGGCGGCTTTCCAGGCTGCTAAGGCTCTCATAAATGGTGTACGTTTTTTGTTTAGTATAAACCGAAATATAGTTGCCGTCCGCTGAGAAATGGCTGACATCGTCTGTTTTGACCAGGTACATTTTTCCTGCTTCTTTGACGAGGATCCGGTGCAAATAGTTTTCTTCTTTCTGGTGGGCCTCTTTCAGCAGGTTATTGACCAAATCTTGAATCCTGGGCTGGGATTGTTGGCTTAACCGTTCTTTCAGTCTTCCAAGTGATTGATGGAAACGGATTTCGTCGAAAGGTTTGAGCAGGTAATCGATTGCGTTTACTTCAAAAGCGCGTAATGCATACTGGTCGAATGCAGTTGTGAATACAACAAACGGCTGATGGTAGGGCCATACTTCCTTCAGTACCTCGAACCCATCGAGCTCCGGCATTTGAATGTCCAGGAAGATGATATCCGGCCTGTGCTGCAATATTTTGACAACGGCTTCCGATCCATTGGCGGCTTCGTCCACGATGTCGATAGAATGATCGTGTCTCAGAAACGTGCGGATGACATCCCGTGCCAGCATTTCGTCGTCAATGACCAGACAGCAATGTTTCATAAGGTTTGGCATTTTTATTTTTTTGGCTGCCCTCCAAAATTTAAAGTTACAATGGTCCCTCCCTGGGCCGGCTGTTCGAAATGCAGAACTGCCCGTTCACCATAGGCTTGTCTGAGTCTTTGGCTTGTGTTTTTCAACCCCAATCCCATCCCACGCGACTGCCTGCGCTGATTAACACCCAAGCCATTGTCTATCACCCTGATTTCCAGCCCCGAGGAACTCATGGTGCTCGTGATCCTGATCAGCGCATTAGTGGTCAGGTCGGAGATGCCATGGGTAATTGAATTTTCGACCAAAGGCTGCAAGATGAGCTGCGGTACCGGATAGAGTTCGGATGCCGGATCGATCTGGTACTCAACTTTAAGCTTATCCTGAAAACGGACCTGCTGAATGTCCAGGTATTGCCTGGTCAGTTTCAGCTCTTCCTGCAATGGAATGAAGTCGGCCTTCTGGTTCACCAGCACGGCCCTCAGCAGGTCACTCAGGGTGGTGATCATGACAGTAGCCTTCCGGATGTCGTTTTTCAGGATCAAGCTCACGACTGCGTGCAGGGTATTGAAAAGAAAATGTGGGTTAAGCTGCATTTTCAAGGATTGAAGCTGTGCGTTGGCCAACTGGCCGCGCAGCTGTTCGTTGCTCAGCTCGGTTTCGAAGTGCTGTTGTTTCAATGCCTGATAGCGGTATATGTACGAAACTTTGTTAAAGCCTACCACCAGCAGCATGTACTGTGCATAGCTTCCCGTAAAACCAAAATAGAAAGAAAAAAGATAGCTCTCGAGTGGGATAGATCGGCCAATGGCCCAGAACATCAGCGGATTGGTAATGTAATAGTGAACAGAATTGATAAAAATGTTCAGGAACGTAACAATGAGCAAATGGTAAAGGACAGGCTTCATCAATGAAGTGGTGCGCAGTCTGAAAACAACGGGAATTTTAAGCGAAGCATACAGGATCAGCGGTGTAGTAGACCACCAGAAAAGCCCGTCCAGCAGCCAGATGAACGTTTCGTGGTAGCGCATGACATAACCTTCGCGCAGGAGCCACAGCATAGTGAGCTGCCAAAGCGTAATGATGGCGAAGATACCCCAATAGCAAAATGAGTAGCGCCAGAATTCCTTTTCCGAAAGCGGCAGCTTAGACTGGTCTAAAAGTCGTCTCAGGAAGTTCATGGAGCGCTTGTAGGGAAAAACGTTCTTGCTATTTGGATGATATAAAACTAGTGCGCTTTGGCCGCAATCCCAGGCAGGCTAGTATGAAACGTTGTGATGGTTATCCGGAATAGCTGCTTAGCTTTCGAAGTGATTTGTTCAAGGTAAAGGAAGTATCTGCCTATTCGAGGAAAATGTAAAGATTAAGTGAAATAAAACTTTCTCGTTTGGTGGGTTACATTCTTATCAGCAAGACGCTTTTAGTGCGTTGGGCAATACCAGCGAACCGTCGGATTTCAAAAAAGAAAATTTCGGGGGTCTGACCGATCATTTCATGAACGAAAATATATACCTTATAGCCATTCTAAAATTGTCTGAGGCTCCCAGGAAAAATGGTAGCGAGGAGGTTGGGCTGGTTATCTGTAGGTGAATGCAGTGCCGGGTAACGACATGGCTGTCAATGAAAAGAGGCGGCCAGGAACCGATTACGAACAATCGAACTGGCAGGTGAGAAATTCGGCGGACAATGGTAAAGCCATGAAGGTAGCACAACTCCATACCCCCTGACAAACCGTCCGGGGCTTTACACAATGTTAAGCAGGCGGAAAGTGAAAAAAACATCTCTGAAGGATATCGCCCAGATAGCAGGAGTATCTACCGCACTGGTAAGCTACGTGTTGAACGGCAAGGAAAAGGAAACCCGGGTTGGTGAAGCGATCGCAAAAAAAATCAGAGAAATAGCCAGAGAGCTAAACTACCAGCCCAACCACCTGGCTAAAAGTCTCCGGAGCGGTAGAACATTCACGATAGGGTTGGTTATCGCCGATATATCCAATCCGTTTTTTGCAAACATAGCGCGGGTGGTGGAAGACGAGGCAAAGCGAAACGGCTACACGGTGATTATTGGAAGTTGCGACGAAAGTGCTGATAAATCCTGGGACCTCCTGAATGTCCTGATCAACCGCCAGGTGGACGGTTTTATCATTGTTTCCTCCGAAGGTTCCGAAAATCAGGTCATTTACCTTAAAGAAAGAAATATTCCGTTCGTGCTGCTGGACAGGCATTTTCCGGACATACAGACGGATTTCGTGGCGACGAACAATTACAAGGCATCGTACGATGCCGGGCTCCATCTGATCCGTGGAGGTTACAAACGGATTGCGTTGATGGCGTATAAGTCCACCATGTACCATATGGAGGAGCGTATACGTGGTTACAAGCACGCACTGACGGACAGCGGCATTGTATTTGATCCTAACTGGCTGAAGGAAGTCCGGTTTGAGACCATGGACAAAGAAGTGAAAACCGCAATCGATGAGATACGGGCGCCGGAACAGAAAGTGGATGCGATCATTTTCGCCACATACGGTCTGGCGATCAACGGTTTGAGATACATTAATGAATTACGCCTCAAGGTACCTTCCGACCTCGCGATTGTCAGTTTTGGACAGGCGGAAGTATTTGACCTGTACTATTGTCCGATTACTTACATGCGTCAGCCATTGGAAATGCTTGGGAAAACAGCCGTTGAATACTTGATAAAAAGGCTCAAAAACCCCACTGAAGGGATGAAGCAAATCTTAATGGAAGCCAAGCTCATAGCCAGGGATTCGTCGATGGCCAAGACGCAGCGGCTGGAAAAATAATTTGCTAAAAAAATGCTTAATCGATTAAAGTATAAATCGATGTAGAGAGATTTTGGTTAAGATACTCGCTCACTTATTTAGAATGTCCCCCAAGAACTACCCATTCATATGGAAAGAAGGAACTTTATCAAATCGGCTTTACTGGGAACTACCGCAATTGCTGCAGGTTTCCCTTTCCGGCAATTGGAAGCGGCTTCAAAAATGAAAATCACCAAAATACGCTACTATGCTGCGCCTGGATATAATAAACCACTGTTCAATCAGGCCAGGGGTATTGTAGAGATTGAAACAGACGGAGGGATCATTGGGATTGGCGAAGGCGGCTCGATAGATATGATCGAACAATGTGCCCAGATGATGATCGGTGAAGACCCATTTCGCATTGAGCACATTTGGCAGAATGTGTACCGGGGCATGTTTTATCCGCCGGGACGTGAAAAGCTGCATGCACTGGGCGCCTTGGAAATGGCTTTGTGGGACATCAAGGGCAAAGCCCTGAATGTTCCGGTGTATGAACTCCTGGGCGGTGCAACCCGCGATTATGTGGAATGTTATGCGACCGGGTTCAGGGCCAGTAAAGCCAAAACCGAAGAGGAACGTGCCCGCGATTGTATGGAGGCAGGGTTAAGGTGTTACCGTATCGGCCCGACAGGTGGCAGCGGCGAGGAACCGTTTGATTTTTACGAGAATGTGAAGAAGACCGTGGAGTTTTGTAAAAGGATCGACCAGGCGGTAGGCGGCGGAGGAAAATGGGCGATCGACTTGCATACCCGCTTTGATTTAACGGACGGGATAAAGATCTGCTCCGCACTGGAAACATTAGAGCCGTACTTTGTGGAAGATATCATTCGGTCCGAGAACCCTTCTGTTTACCAGACGGTGCGTTCTATGACCAAAGTACCTATCGCGGTTGGAGAGCAATTTGGCGACCGCCGGGATGCCAATGAGTTTATCGAAAAGCGTTGGATCGATTACACACGTTTCACATTGCCAAATACAGGCGGGATAGGCGAATTTAAAAAGCTGGCTTCCATCTGCGAAACGCACTACGTGGGCATGATACCGCATTTTACGGGTCCGTTGTCTACCGCAGCACTGGTACATGTGCTCGGATCGAGCAGCCCGGCGCGGGCTATGATGGAGCTGGGCGGAGGAGAACCGGAACGCCCGCCTTATTTCAATGAAGATTTTATCAATTTCAAGAATGGAAAGCTGTACTTGAACGACGCTCCGGGCCTCGGGGTGAAATTCGATCCCAAGAAAGCTACGTTTGTGATGGAGATCAAAGAAAAAACAAAATTCCCGCATCCTATCCTGAAAGCGCCCGACGGATCCATTCATAACTGGTAGGTCCAGCACCATTTTCCTGTTCCTGGATTTAGGCAAATCTGAAAATGCCTTTCAAACGACAGAAAGATGGGACAATCCTCCAGAGCAACCCAGTTTTCATCTGAACTCGTGGAAGAGCAGTAAAACGGCACATTTCCACATATTTGAACATCAAAACCAAACACTGAATAAAACGAATGATGAGTAAAGCGAAATTTTCGGAAGCACTTTTTAAAAAGGCGCCTTTGGTGGGTATTATAAGGAACGTGACCTTAGACGACGTCAAACAAATCCTTCCGATTTTCCGGGAGTCGGGCCTCACTACAGTGGAAATCACCATGAACACCGCTGGTGCTACTGAAATAATCCGTTACGCCATTGAGAACGAAAGCGAAGGCCTGAACATCGGGGCAGGGACCGTTTGTACAAAGGACGATCTGGATGCTGCGCTGGAGGCCGGTGCGCAATTCATTGTGACGCCGGTGGTCGCTAAAGAAGTCATTAAGGCCTGTGTGAAGAAAAATATTCCGATTTTTCCCGGCGCGTTCACGCCCACTGAGATTTACAATGCCTGGACAATGGGTGCAACCATGGTAAAGATTTATCCGGCGACCTCGCTTGGCCCAGCATATATTAAAGACTTAAAAGCACCCATGAACCAGCTGAAACTGCTTCCGACCGGTGGGGTAGGCCTCGAGAACATGTCAGCTTTTCTGCGGGCGGGCGCAGACGGGCTGGGTATTGGCGGGCAACTTTTTGACAAGCAATTAATCCAGGATAAGGACTGGGAGGGCCTGAAAAACCATTTCCTGCAATTCGTTCAAAAACTTTCTTAGGCAGCATGGGCAAGACAAAAAATTACCGTTGGATTATCGTTCTTCTGCTGTTTGCCGCCACTACCATTAATTACCTCGACCGCCAGATCATAGGCTTGCTGAAGCCTATCCTTGAGAAAGAGTTTACCTGGACGGAAACGGATTTTGCGCGTATTGTCATGGCTTTTACTGCGGCTTATGCGCTGGGGCTTCTGGTTTTTGGGTGGCTGATTGACAAGATTGGCACGAAAGCGGGCTATTCGTTTACCATTGTGTTCTGGAGTGTGGCCGGAATGCTGCATGCGATTGCCAGAAGTGCTTTTGGATTTGGACTGGCGAGGGTGGGCCTCGGGTTGGGGGAGGCCGGTAACTATCCTGCCGCAGTGAAGACCGTGGCAGAATGGTTTCCGAAAAAAGAACGTGCCCTCGCAACTGGCCTGTTTAACGCGGGTACGAGCATTGGAGTAGTCGTCGCGCTGATCCTCGTCCCCTGGATTCTTGTCAGTTATGGCTGGCAGGAAGTCTTTTGGATAACGGGTGCCCTGGGTTTTGTTTGGCTTATTTTCTGGGTCGTGTTTTATGACGTTCCCGCAAAGCAAAAGCGGCTGAGTAAGGAAGAACTGCATTACATTACAAGCGGTCAGGATCAGGACGAAAACGACGCCGAAAAGCAGCCTGTGCAATGGATCAAGCTTTTTACATTTCCGCAGACGTGGGCTTACATTACTGGAAAGGGCCTTATTGATCCCATTTATTGGTTCTTTCTATTTTGGCTGCCTTCCTATTTTGCTTCCACGTTTCATCTTGACCTCAAAAAGCCAAGTCTGGAATTAATGCTGATTTACACGGCTACGACACTAGGGAGCATCGGCGGGGGGTACCTTTCGTCTTGGTTAATAAAAAAGGGCTGGCCGACTCTGAAGGCAAGAAAGTCGGTATTACTGGCTTTCGCATCCCTGGAATTGTCTGTCATCCTGATCCAGTTCGCCGGGGATGTTTGGATCGCCGTAGGGCTGATTAGTTTTGCGGTGGCGTTGCACCAGGCCTGGGCTACCAATGTGTTTACTTTGCCTTCGGATTTATTTCCCAAGCAAGCCGTAAGTTCCGTGGTAGGTATTGGGGGAATGGCCGGGGCAGTAGGAGGGATCCTCTTCCCGATCCTGATCGGAAGCCTGCTGGATACTTACAAAGCAGCCGGAAATCTGGAAGGAGGGTATAATATCATTTTCACGATTTGCGGATGCACCTATCTGGTTGCGTGGCTGATCATCCATTTGCTGACCAAAACCCAGAAAGTTGTGGAGCTGGATGAGCTGCGTTAAAAGATTTCTCCATTCATCTCTTCCTTCAAGTGAAGGAAACAATGTTTTACTAATATGAATACCTTGGTCAGAACCGACTCTGAAAATCCTGATTTTGTCTCCCTGGTAAGCGCACTGGACGCTTATCTGGCCATTACTGATGGGGCTGAACATGCTTTTTATTCCCAATATAATAAGATCGACAAGATCAAACATGTTGTGGTTTTTTACAAGGATGGAAAACCAATTGGATGTGGCGCACTGAAACCTTTCGGGGATGATGCAATGGAGGTGAAGCGCATGTTTGTGTCGGCCGAAGGGAGGAACAAAGGAGTAGCTTCGAAAATGTTGAAGGAACTTGAAACCTGGGCCGTTGAATTGGGTGCTAAACGTTGTGTATTGGAAACGGGAAGCCGGCAAACCGAGGCAGTAGCCCTCTACCATAAAAATGGCTATTCGGTAACCCCGAATTATGGACAATACATCGGAGTTGAGAACAGTGTTTGCTTTGAAAAGAAATTGCTTTAGAAAAAATGGAGATACCCCTTTATTTTTTCCGGATTGAAACAACTTTCAAAAATGGTGGAATGGCTACCAGACTCTCGCCTGTGTAGCACGTCGATTTCAGTTCACCGGTGACGATATAGTCGCGACTGGTCATCGCTTTGCTTTTCTGCCAGGCTGAGTCGGCCTCACAGGCATAAGCCCATGTTTTGCTTGTTGTATCGCTGGTTTCGAACAAAACAAAGCCACCGTTTCCTACGTAACTCGCAGCTACCTCCCTGATTTGTCTAAATGACTTTCCTCCACAGCCACAATCCGCCACCGGTTCCTTTTGCTGACAGGACAATGTCGCTAGATAGGCCGTCCACACCAAATTGCGAGATAGATTTTTAAGAGTGGCCATAGCTACGCGGAAAGTTTAATTGCTTAATAAAACCTTTTAATAATTAAGAATGTCCACTGGGTCATTATTTTCTCATGCAAATATTGCTAAGACAATATTTGCATGGCTCATAATTAACATTTTCGCGGCTTGTGAGGACAGTTAATAATCCCTATCGGAAACTACCATAAGATTCCCGGATTGAAATATGAGCACGCATTAAACCATACCATTTCTTTAATATGTTTGTCAGAATTTTTAAGATGCGGATCATGCCGCCGCTGTTTTACTGTTTTGCGTTGACGAGCTCATTGGCGCAAGTAGGGGTAGGTACAATCAGCCCTACTGAAAAATTGCATGTTGAAAATGGTTCCATTCTTGGGACTTCCTTGCTGATAGCACCCACCTTAACCAATGATCCTTACTATATTCAGGACAAGCCATTGAGTTTTTACGTGAAATGGATTTCGCAACGGTGTGCTTTCAGGTCTATTGGTGGACGTAACTCCGTAATGGACCAGTATGTTGCTACTCCGTCCCTGATGGGATACTATTCATTTGGCTCCGGTTATCAGGTCGTTGCCCTTGGTACGGCTTCGACGGCGATTGGAGAAAAGACAGTGGCAAGCGGTGAAGCTTCCCTGGCTGCCGGTGTGGAATCCCAGGCGCTTGGCTATGCTTCTTTTGCACAAGGAAAGTCCAGTCAGGCCACTGGTGATAACTCTGTTGCAATTGGATATGGAAACAACTCTGGTGCAAACAACTCTGTGGTAATCGGCACGAATTCAGTAAGTAATAAAAAAGGAGCGTTTGCATTCGGTGATCAGGTTTCGGGTGGAGCAGACAATTCAATGACCATGCGTTTCACAGGTGGATATTCTTTATTCACTTCCAATTCCCTTAATGGCGTGAGTCTTTCGCCGGGTGGCAATTCCTGGAACATTATATCTGACCGAAACAAAAAAGAAAATTTCAGAAAGGTTGACGGGGAAGAATTTTTAAGAAAAATAAGTGCATTTGAGCTGACCTCGTGGAATTACAAGGATCAGGATTCTTCTCTATTTCGTCATTACGGCCCCATGGCGCAGGATTTTCATCACGCATTTGGGAAAGATGGTGTCGGAACTATTGGTAATGATACAACTATTAATCAGGCAGACTTCGACGGTATCAATTTTATTGCGATTCAAGCACTGGTTAAGAGAACGGATGAACTATCCCGGTTGAATGAAATGCTTGTGAAGCAAATTGCACAGTTGAAATCGGAACTGGGCCAATCTGCACCGCGATTGTTGAATAGAAAAAGAAAAACCTACTTCTTGACAAATGCGGATAAGTATTAAAAATACTCAGGAAGCCGACGGGAAGAAAAGGGAGCATTCACCACAAACAATACTATTCACTCGGGTCATGAAAAGATATCCGGTACTATTGCTGTTATTTTCTGCGCTTTTCGGACCACAGAAGGCTACGGCACAATTTAAAACTGGGGATATTTTTTATATAAATGGATCGACCACTGTTTATATTGATGGATTGGTAATAAACCCCGCGAACAACACAACAGAGCTCAGTAATAAATTGATGACGGTTTCGCCGGATCCTATACAGGGTTCTCCTCTGAGCAGTATCAAAAGAGTTTACACCTTCAATGAGCCGATCAATATATTTGGTAAAATAGGGGTTGTATATCACCCTTCGGAGTTGAATGGTAATAATGAAGCAACTTTGCAACTAGCCTATTTTAACAAGGATGCGCACTATGTGACCACAACAGGAAGCGAGGTTGATCCTGCCAACCACTTTGTGTCACTGTTCTTCCCGCTCATTTATACTCAGGATATGCTTAAAGTGACTGCCACCAGTATCGAGAATACCTTACCGGTAACCCTTGTGGCGTTTTCGGTAGAGCAAGTGGAGCTGAGTGCAAATTTGACCTGGATGACTTCATCTGAAATTAACAGTGATTTCTTTGAAATACAGCATAGCACAGACGCAAAGAATTGGCTTTCCATCGGCAAGATAAAGTCAGCCGGACAAAGCAGCTCTCTAAATACATATCACTTCGAACATACGCATCCGGCTCAAGGAAGTAATTTTTACAGGATTAGGCTGGTTGATTCGGACAATACATTTACATATAGCAGGATTATTTCAGTTGATTTTCAATCACCAGACGATTTTGTGTCTTATCCTAATCCTGTAATTGATAAGGTGTCGATTAAGAATGCTGATTGGGAGCAGGTAAAAACAATCGGCGTTTACAACACGGCCGGTCAGATGGTCATTGTGCCTCCGTTCATTCAGTATTCCACAGAATTAAGGGAATTTGACCTTGGGGGGCTCCCGGCTGATATCTATCTCATCAAAATGGTATTTAGAAACGGGATGACAAAAACTTGTAGCATCGTCAAAAAGTAGCCGTTTATTCCACTTCTCTTAAGGAACAAAATATCCTTATTTATCGCTATTTTGGGTATTCATTCATCCGACTCACCAAAAAGCAGCGACGACATGGAGAATATTTTCCTTCCTGAAACAACACAAGCGTTAATCAGCAGAATTGAACATTTGAATCCCGCAACCAGGCCTCTTTGGGGCAAAATGAGTGCCCCGCAAATGCTCGCGCACCTGAATGTGGCTTACGAGATGGCCTTTGAGGATAAGCACAAAAAGCCGAATGCTTTCATGAGGTTTATTTTGAAATTGTTTGTTAAAGATACCGTATGTGGCGACAAGCCTTATAAAAAAAACTCTCAAACTGCCCCTGCTTTTCTAATTACTACTGAAAGGGATTTTGAAACAGAAAAAAAACGCCTGATCGGTTATTTGAATAAAACCGTTGAACTGGGAGCAGACCATTTTGACGGCAAAGAATCGCTTTCGTTCGGTAAATTGACAAGGGATGAGTGGAACGTAATGTTCTATAAGCATCTGGAACATCACCTCGCACAGTTCGGGGTTTAATTAACGATCAATATTCAAAGCTTAAACTATACACATAGGGCAAGTAAATGGGATCAACCACACTGACCTTTACTTTCGAGGGGTACCCGTTGGGTAGGTATTCGTATTCATAATAAGTCGTATTCAGCGGTCCGTTAGGCCCCATCGTTGTTTTCTTTGTAATGTTGTTCACACTTAAAGAACTGACAGAGATATCCCCGTTCCAGTCCATACCCAGTTTGAAAAAAGGATTAGGGTTTGCATCGTAGGAATATTCCACACGTTCGACAGCAGTGGGGTCATGCATATCTTTCAGTCTTGTTTCTGTTATGTTGTGCTGCGCATTCCGGATATAGCTGATCTTGTACGAGAGCGCGTTTGGGTCATTTTGTACAACTTCTTGCCGCGATATAAAACCTTCTTTGTCAAAAGCGAACGTCCTGTAAAACTTTACATTATCCCCAAATTTTTCGTCGGTCACAAAGCGGAGAGAATCATTTCTAGGGGCCGTAAAGCTCAGAGAAAAAAATGGCTTGAGCGGAGAAGTCAGCGAATCATACGTGGAAACGACTTCGTAGGACTCATTAAAATTATTGCTTCTTTTGAAAATACCACTTTGGTAGAGTATAACCCAGGTTTTGTCGTACCTGTTCTGCTGACTAAGAAAGTCACCATCGTAGGTGTATTCCACACTCATGATGTTATCCAGAGTGATTTTTTTTAGTTTAACGTCAACGGTAGTGGCTCCAAAGGGGGCCTGATGTTTTGCAAGCACCAATGGGTCCGGGGAAGGTGCAGGGCTATTGTCCTTTTCACAGGATACGATGGTGAGGAAAGTAAAGAGGCAGAGTAGTTTTTTCACATCAGGTTTCGGTTAGAGGTAACAGTAAGCAAGATAGAAATATAAAATTGATATACAAAAGGTTACATGAGCGTTATCCCCAGAGTTATGATTTACTGGATTGTTTCTGACACCTATAACAAAACTTAAATGAATTGGGGGAATTCACCCACGTCCATGAAAGTCGTTTAAATAGAAAC
>NZ_JBXHAR010000016.1:0-83403 GCF_056895195.1 Dyadobacter sp. HNCC25DJ185 | reverse complement strand
AAGTATGATGATCAAGCAAATTGAATAGAGGCCGGAATAGACCGTAGAACGTCTGCCAACTGTATAAATCAACGAAATTTTAAACAAAAATGTGTGTTTCGGGAACGGATATGTGTGAATTTGTAAACTTACGAAACAACTTCAGAGTTTACCTATGGATCCGCACTGATCCGACTATTTGGACAACCTTTTTGTGCATGATCAGGGGAAGTCTGAACCACTGAAGTTTGTCAACCGAACTCGTACCCGCCGCCCGTTTCCGCCGGTGGTTAAACAGGCTCATTAGCACCTGCTTTTCAGGCTAAATAATTCTTAATAATGATTATAAATTGTATGCGCCCTGGCAAAAAGCAGAATGTTTTTTTGCCTTGCATGGGTTTGTGATATACCTTTGAATCGTTCTAAATATACCTCTTTTTTTTGTACTAAAACCATTCGTGTTTGCTATGTCGTGGTTTTCACAAACGTTAACGAGCTCAATCGGTAAAAAACTACTGATGGCTCTTACCGGACTATTTTTAATAAGCTTTTTGGTGATCCATGCTACCATCAACGCCATGATTTTTTATAATGACGGCGGTGAAACATTTACGCATTGGGGACATTTTATGGGTACCAACCCAATCATCCGGACTTTGGAAATCGGACTGGTTGCCGGATTTCTGATCCACATTGCTGACGGCTTGTTATTATGGAAAAGTAATAAACAAGCAAGGCCTATTAATTATGAAGTAAACAATCCATCAGCTAACAGTACCTGGTATTCCCGAAGTATGGGGCTTCTTGGTACGCTATTGCTTATTTTCCTCGTAATCCATACATCTCATTTCTGGATACCCAACAGGTCAAATCAATTTGCGACGGGTGAGGAACTTCCCTTATATCAGATGATGCTGGAAATTTTTCAGAATGTGTGGGTGGTGCTGATCTATATTGCGGGGTGCATTTCCCTGTTCTGGCATTTGCTCCATGGTTTCAAAAGCGCGTTTCAGTCTCTGGGACTGAACCATGTCAAGTATAACGGCATGATCTCTTTTGTTGGAACAGCCTTTTCGATTGTAGTTCCGATCCTTTTCGCGCTGATGCCACTTTCCATTTACCTGGGTTGGGTTAAGTAGGATTCAACTTTCAGGCAACCGTGCCATTTCGGCACGTCTTATTCAATTCAAAATTTCGATTAAATAAAAAAGATATGGCAACTTCTTCCCGTTTGGATGCCAAAATACCACAAGGAGCGCTCGAAACTAAATGGAGCAAATATCGTTCTTCGGTGCCATTGGTGAATCCGGCAAACAAGCGCAGTCTTGAAATTATTGTGGTGGGAACAGGCCTTGCAGGTGCCTCTGCAGCAGCTACACTGGCTGAATTGGGATATAAAGTAAAGGCTTTTTGTTTCCAGGATTCTCCCCGTCGCGCTCATTCGATCGCCGCACAAGGAGGTATAAATGCAGCTAAAAACTACCAGAATGACGGTGATTCTGTTTACCGTCTTTTTTATGATACAATTAAAGGAGGAGATTACCGGGCCCGAGAGGGCAATGTGCACCGCCTGGCGGAAGTCTCTGGAAACATCATCGATCAATGCGTAGCAGCCGGGGTCCCATTTGCACGGGAATATGGCGGCTTGCTTTCTAACAGATCTTTTGGAGGAACGCAGGTTCAAAGGACATTTTATGCTGCGGGACAAACCGGCCAACAGTTGTTGCTTGGTGCTTATTCTGGTTTACAGCGGCAGGTTGGGATGGGTACGGTTAAAATGTACAACCGCCACGAAATGCTGGATATTGTTAATATCGACGGTAAATGCCGGGGAATTATTGCAAGAAACCTGATCACCGGAGAGCTCGAGCGACATGGAGCGCATGCAGTGTTGCTTTGCAGCGGCGGATATGGTAACGTTTTCTATCTGTCTACCAACGCAATGGGCAGTAATGTCACGGCGGCCTGGAAAGCACACAAACGTGGTGCCTTTTTCGGAAACCCTTGTTTTACGCAGATTCACCCGACCTGTATCCCGGTTTCCGGAGAGCACCAATCCAAATTGACGTTGATGTCCGAGTCGCTTCGGAACGACGGTCGTATCTGGGTTCCGAAAGCTAAGAATGATAATCGCCCTGGTAACGAAATTCCTGAAAACGAGCGCGACTATTATCTGGAACGCCGCTATCCGGCATTTGGAAACCTGGTTCCCCGTGATATCGCATCCCGCGCTGCAAAGGAGCGGTGCGACGCAGGATATGGGGTAGGCAGCTCGAAACTGGCGGTTTACCTCGATTTTGCTGCTGCCGTGGAACGTTACGGACGTGGGGAAGCTAACAAAAATAATATTCACAACGCCTCAGATTCAGACATTATCGCCTGGGGAAAAGCAGTCGTGAAAGAGAAATATGGAAACCTGTTTGACATGTATAAACAGATTACAGGAGAAGATCCGTATGAAGTGCCTATGCGGATTTATCCGGCAGTTCACTATACAATGGGCGGACTGTGGGTGGATTATAACCTGATGACGACCGTTCCAGGACTTTATGCATTGGGAGAAGCGAATTTCTCCGATCACGGAGCTAATCGCCTGGGTGCTTCTGCGTTAATGCAGGGACTGGCTGACGGGTATTTCGTAATTCCTTATACCATCGGTTCTTATCTTGCCAATGAAATCAGGACAGGCAAGATTTCTACAGATCATGAAGCTTTTGTAAAAACAGAGCAGGAGGTAAAAGAAAGGATTGAGAAACTTTTGAGCATTCAGGGAAAGACATCTCCTGAACTTTTCCACCGCCGGCTTGGCAAAATCATGTGGGATAAATGCGGAATGGCCCGTAATGAGCAAGGCCTTAAGGAGGCGATTGTCGAAATCAGACAGCTTAGGAGAGACTTTTGGTCGGACGTAAAAGTGATGGGCACGGCCACTTACTTCAACCCCGAGTTGGATAAGGCAAACAGGGTGGCGGACTTCATTGAATTGGGCGAGCTGATGTGTATTGATGCCTTAAACCGCAACGAATCTTGCGGGGGGCACTTCCGGGAAGAATACCAAACAGAGGAAGGCGAAGCACTTCGTGATGATGAACAATTTATGTTCGTATCGGCTTGGGAGCATAAAGGTCCCGAGCAGTGGGAACTTCACAAGGAGGAGTTGATCTATGAAAACATCAAAATTGCTCAACGGAGCTATAAATAACTCAGCTAGTCATGGGACGCAATGCCGCCTCGTTTCTGAAAGGTCATGCGCCCCAATCGTCAGATATGTCAATTACTAATCCAAGATATTTTTCCTGGTTAATTTTTGCCCTGGGTACACTTTCGGCTTTGTTTTTCGCTGTGTATACAGATCACCGATGGGAGGACTGGTATATCACTTTTAGGGCATCGAAAAACCTATCCGAAGGATTGGGTTTTACATTTAATATGAATGAAAGGGTGCATTCGTTCACTTCCCCGATCGGAACGCTGATTCCCGCACTTTTAAATTTCATAGCACATGACGATGAAGTAGTGATCTGGTCTTTCCGTTTTATCAACATGTTGCTGATAGGATTGACGGTCAAGCTTGTTTTTGATCTTTTCTCGGCTACTATCAAAGCGCCATTCTGGCCTGCTGTACTGGTTGCATTGGCAATAGTTTTTGATGAAAAGAGCATTGATTATAGTATCAATGGAATGGAGACGGCCTTTATGCTCTTGGGAATTGTCCTGCTGATCAGGGAATTGTTCATCAGCCATGTACTGAACCCATTGAGACTTGGATTAATTTTTGCTTTCCTCATGTGGAGCAGACCGGACGCTTTTATTCACATCGGCTCGCTTTTATTGGGGTACCTTATATTTAAAAACAGGTCCTGGGATCATATAAGAGGATTTTTTCAGGGAGGTATGGTAGGGATTTTGTTCTATCTGCCCTGGATACTTTTTGCATGGTGGTATTACGGAAATCCGGTGCCGAACACGATCCTGGCCAAAGGTTTTACATTGACGCTAGAAAGCATTTCAAACCGGACGTTGCATTACTTTCAGTCGGTTTTTATGGGGTTGGTTTCATCCGAGGCGCCATTTTTATGGATTTTTGCACCGGCATATTATTATTATGAAAGCTGGCCTTTTTTGATGCTGTTTGTAATGAAATGCATAACTTATGTAGCAGTTTTTCTGTGGATTATACCGAGGATTAACTCCAATGCCAGGTTTTTGTCATTTGCAGCATTTCTGGTAGCGTCATATCTGAACATCTTTTCACCTACAATTTATCCCTGGTACATCCCGGCAGTAATGGTGATCTGCCTGATCGGCATAGGTTGTGCAGTGTCTCAGTCTGCAAGAGCAGCTGTTGTTCAAAGCAGACAATGGTTTCCGGTTGGTACATTGAGCCTTTTGCTCGCTGCTCAGCTGTGGGTTTATTTTGGTGGGTTGATCCAGATGCGTTCTCAGCAAGATTTGATTGAAAACGGTCTGAGAAAGAAGATAGGGTTATGGTTGAAAGAGGAATCCAAAACACCTGAAGAGACGGTATTTCTTGAACCACTGGGTTACATAGGTTTTTATTCTGGATTGACGATGTACGATTATCCCGGGTTGTGCAATACCAAAGTAATCGACGCGAGGAAAAAACTGAAAACAGAGTCATATGTAAGGCTGATCAACTACCTTCATCCGAACTGGGTTGTTTTTCGTCCCTGGGATTTGTCCAATGCTTCAAAAGAAGAAGCCGGAGTTTTCGCAAAGAATTATGACCTGGCCAAAACATTTAGTCAGAAAGACAGTGTAGAAATGCTGCATGTGTACGGCAGAAACTACCTGGCTTATGATAGTGAATTTATAGTTTATAAGAAAAAGTAATCTCTGTAATTAAGAAATAGATAGATATGGAAGGAAATATGAGTTTGTCTCTCAAAGTATGGAGACAAAGTAATAAAGATACAGCAGGAGGTTTTGAGAACTACAAACTTGATCATGTCTCTCCTGATATGTCGTTTCTTGAAATGTTCGACGTGTTGAATGAACAGCTTATTGAAGAAGGAAAAGAGCCAGTTGCATTCGACCACGACTGTCGGGAAGGGATTTGCGGGATGTGTTCCATGTATATCAACGGCCGTCCACACGGACCGTTGAAAGGGGTGACCACTTGCCAGCTCCATATGCGTTCTTTCAACGACGGCGATACCATTGTTGTGGAGCCATGGAGGGCTCAGGCTTTTCCGGTGATTAAAGATCTGGTTGTGGACCGTGACGCTTTCGACCGCATTATTTCAGCCGGAGGCTTTATTTCAGTTAATACGGGTAATGCACAGGATGCCAACAGTTTGCCCATTCCAAAAGAGGCTGCTGATGATGCGTTTTCTGCCGCAGCCTGTATCGGTTGCGGGGCTTGTGTGGCAGCTTGTAAAAATGCTTCCGCAATGCTTTTTGTTTCGGCGAAGGTTTCTCAACTAGCCCTGTTGCCTCAAGGTCAGGCAGAACGTAGCATCCGTGCGGAGAAAATGGTTGCGCAAATGGACGCGGAAGGTTTCGGAGCCTGTACGAATACAGGAGCCTGTTCCGCCGAATGTCCCAAAGAAATCAGCCTCGAAAATATCGCCAGAATGAACCGTGAATATATAGGAGCGAAGTTCTCGTCTTCTGCGGTGTAGAGATGGTGTTTCTATATAAAGTAAAAAGCATCCCCGCTGATTTCAGCGGGGATGCTTTTTACTTTATATATTTTCGGACTAATCTTTCTTCTTTGTAGAATCGGCAGGAGTGGATTTTCCGGAAGCTTTGTATTCCTTGTTCAAGCCATCAAGTATTTTTTGCGTCACGTCTAATGATGGGTTAGCAAACAAGATGCCACCGCCTAAAGAGTAACCCAGCACGTATTCAAAACCATTTTCTTTGTTGTACTTCTCAATATAAGCACGGATGTTCTTGTAAAGTTCCTCGTTTTTCTTGGCTTCTTCCTGTCCCAATGCCTGCGCCGACTGGTCGCGGTAAGCGACAAGGTCCTGTTGTTTTTTCATCAATTGTGCCTCTGTCGAGCGAGCTTGCTCCGGAGTCATGGTTTGTGCTCTTTGCTGAAAAAAAGCAACTTCATTTTGTAATGAACGTCCTTTTGTATTCAATTCATTTTCGAGTTGAAAATTCTTGTTTTCTAGCTCCTTACGGGTATCCTTGAAGAATTCGTAGTTTTTCAAAAGGGAATCGGTCTGAACGTAAACAGTGCGGCGGCCTGCAACTACGCTTCCATCTGCTACAACACCTGAGTCTGCCGACGGCTTGCTTGAAAAATGTAAAAAGAATAACACCGCCACTGCAAGAGAAAGCACGATGTTCCAGATTAACGAAGTATTGTTGTTCACGTTTTTAAGTTTTTATTGTTTTTTTGAACGAGCCGCAAAGATAATGATTTGTGTTTAAGTACAATGAATATCAGCAATGGCTTGCTATTTAGGGCCGTGCAGAAAGGGCAACCGGATGGCGCCTGAATAATTGCCGCACCCAAAACCCTGAAAGTCCTGCAAAACCTCCCACAAGACCGCCTAACAAACCGGTTACGAGTAAAAGAAGGATGCCATTGGGTAGGAAAAATATGCCTGCAACGCGATCCGACAAGATACTGTCCGATATGAAACGGAGATAATAACCGTATAGAAGCCAGGGTAGTGCAATTCCTCCAAACCCGGTCCAGAATGACAGCAAGGAGGATGCGGGACGCCATAAAAGTATTGCAAACGGAACGACTGCGACTACCCACCAAGGAGTAAAGAGTTGTAGGACAACTGATAAAATGACAATCATCATGAAGTTCATATCCTGGCTTATTTTTTTTGCAAAGTGATTTTCGAAGTAAGTCGCTTGTTAGCTTCGGTTGGGGAATTCAGGTAAATCAGTTCGTTCAGCTCACCACTTTCCCACTTTTTCAACAGGTTAAGGTAATAAGGGCTCCCGGGATTTCCTGATTGCCCGCCGGGATAGATCCCGTATGACCGTGGCGTTGGACCTAATTCCACGATCATGCGCCAGGAAGGACCTTTGTGTTTCGTTATGGCATTAACAATGCTGCTGCCGCCACCGGTATTCAGGACAGGGGAGTTGAAGGGCTTCAGGCTTCTGCTCAAATGCCGGATTTCCGTCGCTTTGACTTTCGACCATTGCCATGACGAGCTCATCGGGCCATATCGGGAAGCTAGTGTATCCAAGGAGGCCCTAAAACTGCCGTAGACAATATCTGAAAGAGTTTCTTTTTCGGACGTGTGAATATTATCGAACCACTTTGCATCAGGCTGTTTTAAAATAAGGTATAAAGTCCGGTCGCGGGTGGGGATATTTGTTGATCCAAATTCATCATTCCAGATCGCCCCTCGCAATGCAGGCATCCATTCTTCGAATATCGAGGCTGCAACAGATTCCGCGCTATTCTGATAATTCCAGTTGGACAACATAATCTTTGCTGCTTTTTGATTGGAATTCAAGGGGCTTGTTTTAAGTATCTCGAGTAACCTTGGCAATATGGTCCTTGCCAGAACACTATAATTATCGTTTTGAACGGACCTCAGACTGTCTGCATTTGCTTTTGACATGGCACTCAGGCGTTCGTTGATTCTTATCGCGCGCTCCGACGGAGCGAAAACCCAATTGATATAGTAAGGATAGGTGGTGTCGGTGGAAGATTGGTTAGCACTGCTCACGAAGCCTCTTGACGGGTTCTTCACATATGGATTTTGTCCTGCCGGTATCCATCCATTCCAGTCGGTCGCCGGATTGGTGCCATCGAGTACAAATTTGCCCTGTTCCTTATATTTTAGTGGGATTTTGCCATTAACAGTTATGGCGATATTCTTGCTGTTATCCGCAAACACAAAATTCTGCGCGGGACCGACATAATGCGTAAGTGCTTTACGGTAGTCATCGTAATTTTTGGCTTTGTTCAATTCATAGAACGTCATAAAGCTGTTGCCAGGCTCATGCCCGATCCATTTCACAGCTAAGTCAGGAATGACGGAGCTACTGTCCGAGTGGATAACCGGTCCATGGTGCGTGTAAACCACTTCTTCTCTTACAGGCTCGATTTGTCCCTTCACATGGATCAGCTCAATTCTTTTGCTCGTTGGCTTCCACTGGTTATCGTGCCAGTAAAATTGTCGCGTTTGATCCTTGAATTTAATCTTATATAAATCAGTGACATCGGCATCCACATTGGTAACTCCCCAGGCCACATTCTGATTGAATCCAATGATCACGCTTGGTATTCCAGGCAAGGATACTCCATAAACATTCATTTCGGGGGAGTGCAGCTGAACCTGGTACCAAATAGACGGAAGGCTTAGGTCAAGATGAGGGTCGTTCGCTAATATGGGATAGCCCGTCGCCGATTTTTCGGCACCAACCGCCCAGTTGTTACTTCCAATACCTTCTTCTTTGGGGGATCTTACTGGAAATTGGTTTCGTGGATTTCCGGAAAAAGAAAAGGTATCGTTTGTAGTGACAACTGGTGCCTTTGGTATGGGTACTTGCTGAAAATCCCATTTTGTTCCAACAGGAATGATTGGACTTTCCTGAAGCATGGGATAGTCGGGAAAGAGCTGACGGGTTACTTCGGGTCCATAGGTCTTTAAAATTGCCGACATGTTCATTTCATCCGGAGAGCTGGTAAGTGTCAGGGTCATTTGCTCCAGCATATACATCGTATTGATCGGCTTCCAAGGCTCAGGCTTATAACCCAACAGTTTAAATTCTATCGGATAATCTTTTGGCAGGAGCTGTTTGATGAAGGCATTTACACCGGCAGTGTAGGCTATCAGTGCTTCTCGTGACTGAGGGTCGCTCATTGCAATTTTAAGATTGGCCTCTGCCCCATAACCCATTCCCAGGCGACGGCTCTGCCGGTCCATGGGTAAAGTTACTTTGCCAAGAATCTCGGATAACCTGCCCGCGGCTGCGCGGGTTTGCAGGTCCATTTGCCAGAGACGGTCTTTGGCAGTTATATATCCCTGAGCGTAGAAAAGATCGAAGTTGTTGCGAGCAAAAATGTGCGGAACACCCGTATCATCAAACCGGATAATCACCTCCCCATTCAGACTATCAAGTTTAAGGACTTGCTGGCTTTTAGGATCCATCGTTTCCTCTCCATTCTGCCAGAAACCAATGAACGGACTTAAAAACGGACCCAATGCAGGGGCAGGGCCAAGAGGCCTGCTCAAAAAATATGTGAGTCCAACTGTAACAATCAGAGATAGGGTCGCTTTGACAAATTTCATAGAGCAGGGTGCATGATAAGCCTCTTGGAATAAAAGAGCGCCTTATTTATGAAACTACTTGCACAATTGCTTCAATCGTCCCAAGGTCGCTGTAGAGTACCGATCTTTCGTCCGGAATTTCGCCGGCCATGGATATGTGTTCCGGAAAATATTTTTGCCTGCCGGGTCTGAATGCCTTGGCTGTCAGATGAAGTGAGTGAACGCCAGCAGCAGCGAGTTCTCCTGCGTTGCCGGGATTTACGCCACCTCCTGCCATGATTTCGATAGACCCATTTGCCTCTTTCGCAAGTTCTGACAACAAAGCAATACCTTCCGGCGCTGTGGGTCGTTGGCCTGAAGTGAGGATTCTTTCCGCGCCGGTTTCGAATACTGCAGCGAGTGCCTGATGTGGATCGGGCGTTAGGTCGAAAGCGCGGTGAAAAGTGACCTTCATGGGGTAAGCGTGGTCGACGAGGGATTTAGTGCGGGCAACGTCCACTTTTCCGTCCGCTTGCAGAACTCCCAGTACCACACCATTCGCTCCCAATTTTTTGGCGAGATCTATATCCTTACGCATGATTTCCTCTTCGAAAAAATCGTATACGAAATCTCCGCCGCGAGGCCGGATCATAACGTATACTGGAATATCAATATGTTGCTTTACCAGTTCGATCAACCCTGCACTTGGCGTAGTACCTCCTTCTCCAAGCCCTCCACACAATTCAATTCGACCCGCGCCGCCAGCCTGGGCATTGATGCAGGATTCAAGGGAATAAGCACAAACTTCGATGGTCATAATATATGGTTTGATTGATTGGGAAAATTACAAAAAGGATTTTTGGTAACCCAAATGTAAGAGGAATAATTTCAAGTTAAATAATTGATAATGAGAATATTAAATGTTCAAATAAATTAATTTTTTGTGATCGGCAATTATTTTTCTTTTTTTTCGCTTTAAGCTTTTAAAAGATGTCAAATTTTTTACTTTTGCAAAAAAGTAAAGTAACTCTTAATAGGCGAAAATATTATGTACTGGACTCTCGAACTCGCATCGTATCTTGAAGATGCTCCCTGGCCAGCTACCAAAGACGAGCTAATTGACTTTGCAATCAGAACAGGGGCTCCGTTAGAAGTAGTTGAAAACCTACAGGAGCTGGAAGATGACGGTCAACCTTATGAAAGCATTGAGGAAATTTGGCCCGACTATCCCACAAAAGACGATTTCTTTTTCAACGAAGATGAATATTAAGTAAGAAGACGGCGCCAAAAGGTGCCGTTTTTTGTTATGTTCCTGGCCAAATATTTAATAAACTCTCCCTGTAATATTTTTTTAATCCGGCAAAAGGAATGTAAATTGTTAGCGTTATCTTAATCATATTTCAGATATCTATCCATTTCAACTAATGGAACTTCGATTGTTGAAAGAACTGGTGAAGAAAGGAGAGGGTGAGCATACGGAATTCAAATTGAAATCCAATCATCCTGAGAAAATTGTCCGTGAAGTGGTCGCTTTCGCCAATACAGGTGGCGGTAAATTGTTCGTCGGAATTGGCGACGACAAGACGATCAGAGGTCTCAAAGATGCAGAGGAGGATGAGTATACGCTTTCCCGCGCCATAGACAAGTACATTTTCCCCAAAATCAGCTATAAAAAAGAACGTATACCGGTTAGCCCTGATCGGGACGTGTTGGTGATCACCATCCCAAGAAGCATCGATAAGCCCCATTATGTGATTGACGATTCAGGAAACCGGCAGGCTTACATTCGGGTAGATGATAAGTCGTTACAAGCCAGCCGTGAGATGAAAGAGATCATGCGGCGGGGCAGGGGCGAACGGGATGTCCGTTTTCAGTATGGCGACAAAGAGGAAAAGCTGATGAAACTGCTTGACGAAAAGAAATCAGTAACAGTGGATCTATTCGCCGCCGTAGCCGGAATTCCGCGCAAGATTGCTTCCAATACGCTTGTTGTAATGGTTCTCGCGCGGGTTTTGGAAGTTCATCCTCAGGAAATGATCGATAAGTTCACTATGTCGATGGCTTATCAATCCAATTAAAAAGGAAGGTCGTCCGATTCGTCTTCGGTGAAGGTAGTAACCGGAGGTAAAGGGCTTCCGGAACTAGTAGATCCACCTGCGCCGGTTTTATCCACTTTCCAGGCTTTTACTTCTGTATACCAGCGAGAATTGTATTCGCGGCTCTCTATATCGATTGATGCTGTCACAGAATCATTAATATTTAGGTCAGCCTGATCAATTTTATCTCCCCAGAGTGATATGCATACCTTTTTTGGATACTGAGAAGGTATTTCAAGTATAAATTCCTGCTTGCGCCAAGTTCCGTTTTTACCCTGGCCTTTTACTTCTGGAAGCAAAGCGATAACTGTTCCGGTTAATTCCATTGATGATTTAGATTTTTAGTGCCTGAAAAAAGTAATTTCAAAAGTAAGATTTTTGACTTTGATTGCAAAGTTAGCTGCGAACTACCCGATAGCCTGTTTGAGGTCGTTAACGAGGTCATCGACGTCTTCAATACCAACACTCAACCGAATTAACGTATCTTTCAGCCCTACTTTTTCCCTCTCTTCTTTGGGTATGCTGGCGTGGGTCATGCTGGCAGGGTGCGTACACAGCGACTCCACTCCACCCAGGGATTCGCCCAATGCAAAGATTTTCAGTCTTTCCATAGTACGGATCGCTTCGTCGTAGACATCGCCTTTTAGTTCGAAGGACAACATGCCTCCAAAATCTCTCATTTGACGACGTGCTAGCTGGTGGCCTTCATGTGAGGGGAGTCCTGGATAGTACACTCTTCCAACTTTGGGATGTTCTTCCAGCCAGTGGGCTATTTTGAAAGCGTTTTCGCAATGTCTTTGCATGCGGATATGCAGCGTTTTAAGGCCCCTTAACACAAGAAAGCAATCCTGTGGACCAGGTACCGCGCCGCTGGCATTTTGAATGAACGCCAGTTGTTTTGCCAATTCATCGTCGTTTGTTACCAGTGCACCCATCACCGTGTCTGAATGTCCGCCCAGGTATTTGGTCACCGAGTGCATAACGACGTCGGCGCCGATATCCAATGGGTTCTGAAGAAATGGCGACGCGAAAGTGTTATCCACAACGCTATGAACTCCCAATTCCTGGCACAATTTCGTAATGGGTTCAATTTCAATGATTTTCAGCAAAGGATTGGTCGGTGTTTCAATCCATATCATTTTGGTTTTGTCTGATAATACTGCTTTAATCTGATCGAGTTTTGTCAGGTCAACGAAATGGAACACCAGGCCGAATTTTTCGTAAATGCGTTTCATAATACGGTATGAGCCGCCGTAAATATCATTGGTAGCGATGATCTCATCGCCCGGGCTGTAAAGTTTCAAAACGGCGTCAGTAGCAGCAAGGCCCGACGCATAACAGATGCCATGTCTGCCATTTTCCAATGCGGCTAGAGCATTTTGCAATGCGGTCCTGGTTGGGTTGTGCGTCCGGGAATATTCGTAGCCCTTGTGCTTGCCCGGACTTTCCTTGACGTAGGTGGACGTCTGATAAATCGGAGTCATGATTGCGCCGGTTGTTGGATCCGGTTCCACGCCGGCGTGTATTGCTTTTGTTGCGAATTGCATTTTGGAATCGTTATGAGGCCACGAATGCGCGAATTGACACGAATAAAAGTTAACATATTCGTGGTCATTTGTGGCTTCGTGGCGTGAAAATAGATTGCTTAAAGGTAACATTATGAAAAACCTTTTAGTCAAACAAGTGGTTATCAATCTGCCGGATTAAAGTAATTGTTTAAAACTAGTCAGCTTTGGAAACTTCCGCTCATAAAAAAATCTCATTGCCGGTCATTGTTAGCATTTTGATGACGGTTGTCCCGCTGGTTACTACATCCCTCATTACAGCCTGGGCTATTAACAATGAAAAGGTACTCAGGGCGCTGCCATTGGAATGGTGGTTGGGCGTAACATTCATTTTGACCCTCGCTTCATCTGCCGCGTTGACGCCTCCTACATTTCTTGCGCTGGTCTACGGATATTTTCTGGGATGGAGTTCTTTACCTATGCTGTTTGGCTTGAATCTGGGTGCAATTGCTATTATATATGTCTCTGCCCATTTTCTTCATGCGGAATCTGTCCGGAGTTATCTGATACAGGTTTATCCTCAGGTTGGCAATTTGCTGCGCCGGTTTTACAAGAACGAGATGCGACTTATTTTCTTTGCAAAGCTTTCTCCCGTTTTGCCCTTTGCGATTACCAACCTTTTTTTTGCGATGGCTGGGGCAAGGTTCAAACAAGTTTTGGCAGGGGGTACCCTGGGGATGATCCCGCGCACGGTACTTGCAGTGTGGGCAGGCAAGGAAGCACAGGACATTCGTTACTTGCTGGAACATCCGAATGAAGGTTTGGCAACCAAAATTGTCATGATCGCCCTGATCATTATTTCTACGGTTGGAATCGGGTATTTTTTTCGAGATAAAAAAATAATAGAATCATAAGCCTTATTTCGAGGACTAGCGGCACTGTTTTGATAATATCGTACAATAATAGGTCACGAAACGATACTAATTCATAGGCTTCATCCTGTTTCTTTGTGGTAAAGTTATAATTACCTCCAAAGTAGAATGAAATCCTTACCAATCATTGACCTGGTTATTGTGATTGCCTATCTGGCCGGAATGGTGGGAGTGGGTGTCTACTTTTCAAGGAAGAATACGAACGCCGATCAGTTTACCAAAGCGTCCGGAAGTATTCCCGGATGGGCGATCGGTATCTCCATTTATGCTACATTTTTAAGCAGCAATACTTTTTTAGGTGTCCCCGGAAAAGCATTCGGTGGCAATTGGAATTCATTGGTTTTTAGCTTATCCATGCCATTTGCAGCCTGGGTTGCAACACGTTTTTTTATTCCCTTTTACCGGAATTCAGGGGCGGTTTCTGCTTACACACATTTGGAACATCGATTTGGTGCCTGGGCAAGGACTTATGCGGTGGTTTGCTTCCTGCTTACTCAGCTAGCCAGGATGGGCTCCATTTTCTTTGGGATCGCATTAAGCCTGCAGGCATTGACTGGCTTCCCGATGTCTACGATTATGGTGGTCGTAGGGATTTGTATTGTGCTCTATACCGTCATGGGCGGAATGGAGGCTGTAATCTGGACTGAAGTGGTGCAGGGGGTCATTAAGACGGTCGGCGCACTGGTGATCTTATATCTGGTTGTGAATGGAGTTGATGGCGGGTTTTCGAAGATCATCGAAATCGGTAAAGCAGACCATAAGTTCAGTCTCGGAACTTTCGCGCCGGATTTTACGCAATCCTCATTTTGGGTAGTGTTGTTGTACGGATTCTTTATGAATCTGAACAATTTCGGAATGGACCAAAATTATGTGCAGCGTTATCATACCACATCGTCGGTTAAAGAAGCGGCAGGTTCTGTTTGGCTTTGCGTGTATCTCTACTTGCCTGTATCACTCATCTTTTTTTTGCTTGGCTCCTGCCTGTATGCTTATTATCAGGGCAATCCGGAGCTATTACAGGCAATAAAAATGCAGGTTGCTACCGAAAGATTGCCCAACGGCACTGCAACTGCTATTTCGGACCTGGCTTCCTCACTTGTCCCGGCAGACTACGGGGATAAGGTAATGCCTCATTTTATGGTCACCAAGGTTCCGGTAGGCTTACTTGGTTTGATTATTGCTGCAATCATGTCTGCAGCGATGAGTACCATCAGCTCCGGCATGAATTCTTCGGCAACGGTCTTTTCTGTCGACATTTACCAGAAGTACATTAAATCAGATATCACACCGAACGGGTCCATGCGCATTTTGTATATCGCAACCACCGTTTTTGGGCTTTTGGGAATGCTAACCGGCATAGCCATGATCGGCGTTAAGAGCGTTCTCGATGTGTGGTGGATGTTGTCTGGAATCTTCGCCGGCGGAATGCTTGGGTTGTTTCTTCTCGGAATTATTTCAAAAAGTACCCGCAATACAGAGGCACTTACTGCCACGGTGATTGGGATTGTTGTGATTATCTGGATGACATTCTCGAATCAACTGCCAAAGGAGTATGCCTATTTACATAACCCGCTACATCAGAACATGATTATGGTGGTGGGGACATTAACTATTTTCCTGGTAGGTGTTTTGCTGACGCGTTTGAAAACCCGAGCTCCCGAAAAAAGGAAATTAATGCTGGATAAAGAATAAGAAAGCTCATAAAACCTAATACAATGACTCCTGTTACATCACGCTCTGCATCTTTGCCAAAAGGCTTTATTCCCGTCATGCTCACATCGTTCCTGGATTCAGGGGAAGTCGATTATGATGGGCTGGAAGCGCTGACGGAGATGTACCTGGAAGCAGGCGCCGCAGGTCTTTTTGCTAACTGCTTGTCCAGTGAGATGTATGAGCTCACAGAAGAGGAACGGCTGAAGGTAACCAAAACGGTGGTCGACAAAGCAAGGGGTAGAGTTCCTGTCGTAGCAACAGGGACATTTGGCGGGCCGGTAGCAGAACAGGCGGCGTTCGTGAAACGTATATATGAAACCGGCGTGGATGCGGTAATTGTGATTACGAGCCTTTTAGTCGACGAAAATGAGTCCGATGAGGTTTTTATAAGGCGTGTTCAGGAATTAATAAGTCTGACAGACGATATACCGCTGGGTTTTTACGAGTGCCCTGTTCCCTATAAGCGGCTTATCAATAGCCCGGTTCTGGGAGAATTGATTAAAACCAAGCGGATCATATATCACAAAGATACCTGCCTTGACCTGGAAGAGGTAACCAGGCGTATTGAGGTGGGAAAAGGCTATAAATTTGGTTTGTACGATGCCTATATGGTCAATGCGGTGTCTTCTCTTAAGGCCGGGGCAGCGGGATTGTCGTGTATTCAGGGGAATATTTTTCCAGAGCTTATTGTCTGGATTTGTGAGCATTATCAAGACCCCGGTAAGCAGGCCGAAGTAAATAGGGTCCAGCAGTTTTTTGTAGAATCTATGGATATTGTTCACTCAGCATATCCAACCATTGCCAAATATTGTCTTCAAAAACGGGGATTTCCGATATCGACCTATACCAGAAGGGACGTTGGCATACTCACGGATGATTTAAAGGAGCAGGCAGATGAGCTGCTGAAGGAAATAGAACGTCTCCACACAGACCTGGATATTCGTAGTGTTTTAAAAAAAAACCTGATTGCACCATTGAAATAAACGATATGGCCTTTCCGTACCACCAAATTCTGTTTAAGGTTACACAGGGAGATGAGGCTGCATTTGATGAGCTTCGGTCTTATTTTCATGTACCAGCATTCAAGTTTTGCTCAGTTATCTTAAAAGATGAGGCTGAAGCAGAAAATATTATTCAGGATGTTTTTACTAAAATCTGGAATGAAAGGGTGGAGATACAACCGGACGATAGCTTCCAGTCATACCTTTTTTTGAATTTGAAAAATCAGATTTTTGGTCAGATGATGAAATATACAGACCCGGCTGCGAGGATTGAATATTTGGACAAAATTCATTCATTTAAGGCAAATTAAAGCACATTTGGTGCTTGTAACCGACTGAAACTATTAGTTTTACTGGATGAAATTGTATTTTTCTAAAAATTTTGGAAGAGAATTGGATAGATAATGTAAACTTTTTCTTTTTAAATTATGCACCGACAATCTATCCTAAACCCTGTCGGGAATTGATTTAAAAAATGAAACCGCATTTCCACAAAGTCCCGATACCAACGCGGACTTCATTTAGTATTCGCCATGACAAAGACTCAGGCTTTGGCACAGTATGGCATTATCACCCTGAGCTCGAACTGCATTATCTGATTAAGGGAAAGGGTGTCCGCTTTATTGGCGATAACATTAGTAACTTTTCAGATGGGGAATTGATCTTGCTTGGCGAAAACCTACCGCATACCTGGCGTGTCGAGGAAGGGGCAAGTAATACTTCAGTCGAAGTGATTATTATTCATTTTCTGCCTCATTGCCTTGGAAGTGATCTGTTGCTTCTTCCCGAAGCATATCAAATTCCCAAACTCTATGAGAAAGCAAAAAGAGGGTTATTGATCAAAGGGGAGGCCAGGGAAAAGGTTATTCAGCTGATGCATTCAGCAGTTAACGCAGAAAACCTGGACCGGCTGATCGCTTTATTGTCGATTCTGAAGATATTGGCAGAAACCGGGGAATACGAAACCATCGCATCTGCCCATGCTTTTTATAAATCAAATGATACTGAAACGCTCAGACTGAATAAAATATACTCTTATACACTTTCAAACTATCGTAGCGATATCACTCTTCAGGATGTTGCATCGATCGCAAACCTTGGTATAACTTCATTCTGCCGGTATTTCAAGTTAATGACGAAAAAAACTTACAATGATTTTCTGGTGGAAATCAGGATCAGTCAGGCTTGCCGTCTGTTGATCGAGGATAAAATGGCAACGGAAGTGATCTGTTTTGAGTGCGGTTTTAATAATGTTTCCAATTTTTACCGGCACTTTAAAAAGGTGACCGATATGACCCCGTTGGAATACAAGCGAAGATATCTATATAAAACCGCACCCGAACTGATCTGATTATTTGTCGTGGGTTCTCATCCATTCGTCCATGGAGAAACGTCCGGAGCCGACAATAGAAAAGGTAACTACTAGAATTAAAGTGATCAGCGAAATCCAGAGTTCAGAATTCAGGTAAGAGAAGCCCGTCCTGATGTTGATGAAGAAAACAGCCGTGAGCAAAATTGGGATTTGGATAATGGAGGAGATGCGGGTCAGGCAACCCATCGCAATTAAAAATCCCCCGAAAATGTGGGCGAAAGCGACGTAATGAACAGCAGTAACGGTATAAAGATGAAAATCCAGCCCTGTTACCAGCCTGGATAACTGCGTCGTATCGCTGATAAAGCTGATACCTTTTGCAAACAGGAATACTCCCAAAGCAATGCGAACTGAATCCATCCATGCCGGATGGTGCGCATCGCCCCAATGCTCGATTCGATCCATCATATTCATAACTTCTGAAACGTTTGGTTTCCAGAAAATTATCGATTTTAATGGATTATGTCAAGAGTATTTTTATTTTTTCTAAGAGGCGATTTGGCTGGTTAATCTTTTTCAATTAACGAAGTATGCTTGGTATCCTTCATGGTGAGATATACGATAAGGGAGACAAATATGCACAATGTGACGTACCAATAATAATAGCTCTCGTGTCCAAGATTTTTGGCCCATAACGCGAGGTATTCTGCTGTCCCGCCAAAAACAGCGACGGTCAGCGAGTAGGGCAGGCCTACGCCCAGTGCGCGGACTTCCACCGGAAATAGCTCCGCTTTTACTACTGCGTTAATAGAGGTGTAGCCGCTGACTATCATTAATGCGGCCATCAATAACCCGAACGCCTGCCACATACCTGCTGTATGGCTGAGGGTAGTGAGCAGTGGATAAGTAAAAATAGTCCCCAGCACGCCGAATGAAATCAGCAAGGGCCGACGGCCCACTTTATCACTGACTGCCCCGAAAACTGGTTGCAGTAAGGCAAAAATCAGTAAGGAGCAAAAGGTCAGTATTGTGGATTGGTATTTAGTCAGTCCGACTGTGTTGACCAGGAACTTCTGCATGTAGGTCGTGTAGGTGTAAAAGGCCAGTGTACCGCCCAACGTGAGCCCAATCACCACCAGCACCGCCTTGGGATGTTTGAGCAGCTCTGTCAACGAGCTATCCTTTCTGTCGGTAGAAACTCTGGTTTTAAATGCCTGGGTTTCGTCCAGATGAGCGCGGAGATATAATGCGGTAAGTGAGAGTAATGCGCCTAAAATGAACG
Organism: Dyadobacter sp. HNCC25DJ185; assembly: GCF_056895195.1. Lineage (NCBI taxonomy): Bacteria > Pseudomonadati > Bacteroidota > Cytophagia > Cytophagales > Spirosomataceae > Dyadobacter > Dyadobacter sp. HNCC25DJ185. Next base: position 64,377 of record NZ_JBXHAR010000016.1, on the reverse strand, counting down.
GAATGCGCCAACCCCATTCGTGCATTTGCTTGTCTGTGAGAAAGATATTTTGCAAAATCAATTGCAATCCCAAAGCGATGAGCTGTCCGCCGATCAGTGTGACATACTGAAAGCTGGAAAAAAAGCCACGCCTTTTCTCGGTTGCTACTTCGCTCAGGTAAGTCGCTGAAGTACCATACTCACCGCCGACGCTCAGGCCTTGCAATAGCCGCGCAACGAGAAGCAAAGAGGGTGCGGCAATACCAATGCTATTATAGCCGGGTAAGAATGCGATAAGAAGTGAGCCGAAGGACATCAATAGCACGGATAAAGTCATGGCCACTTTACGGCCTTTGGTGTCGGCTAGTTTTCCGAAAACATACCCACCTATGGGTCGCATTAGAAAGCCTACCGCGAAAATTCCGGCTGTGTTGATAAGCTGGACAGTAGGATTAGAATCCGGGAAGAATGTATTGGCGAAGTAGAGGGAAAATGCAGAGTAGGCATACCAATCGTACCATTCGACCAGATTTCCGGCGGAGCCGCCAAATATCGCTTTCAGGCGCCAGTTTGTATCATTTTTGGAGAAAACCTGCTGCATACGGATCGAATGGTGTTCGACAAGTTACTCAAATAAAGTACAAATCCATACGGCGGCCTGCTCTACTAATTGCGTATGCCCGGTTTTTAAAAGGATGTTTTGTTCTTGAGGTAAAAGCCGGCCGAGTTTCTGGATATCGGCTGGTTTTAAAAGCTTATCATATTTGCCTGAGAACAGAAATATTCTGACGTCACAACTTACGGACAATTTGTAAATCGCAGGAATATTGAACCGGAGCTCGCGAAAAGCTACCCACGATTTGTAAACAATTTGTCGCCTTTCGAAAGTGCTCAAAACAGACTCGGTAAACCTGACCAGGCTTTTGTTAACCATTCCTGTTTTTTGCGCAACGCGTATGATTTTGAAGAAAAGGGCCGGATTTCTCATCGACCACTTGAATAATTTCCGAGCTGGTGGAAAGCGGGACGCAAAAGTGTAAAGCGGATGTTCGGAAACGCCGTCGGGTGCAATCAGAAAAGCGTTTTGAATCTTTTCTGGAAAAGCTTCCAATGTTGCCAGCGCAAAGCGTCCTCCCATACTGAAACCGGCTATATCGAAGCTGTAAATGTGATTCTGATCCAAAAACTCTTTGATTAACTGAGCCCAAAAATTTTTGGTAACCAATTCAATATCATAGTTTTCGCTGCCTCCGTGAAAGAATAGATCAAAAGCGTAGATTGTGTAATTTCCGCCAAGTTTTTCCTCAAATGACTTAAAACAGCCAGGGCCATCTTGCCCCATTCCATGGAATGCGAGAAGATTGTTTGGGCCGTGGCCAAGTTTGTGGTAATGGAGGCCTTTTATGAAGGAATTACTCATATGCTTCTCGCCGGTGCTTCACAAAGAAATTTTCACAATTCTAACCGTGTCTGCTATCAGGTAGAGAACTCTGTAATTTCCGATTCTAATGTGATAAGTGTTTTTGGAAGCGACTAATTTTTAACATCCCGACGGTCGCAGAATAACCGATAATGAGGCGGTTGCAGATACCATTCTTTTCAGATCGGCTTTTTGGAGGTTAAGAATCTCCTTTTGAGCAGAATTCGTGATGATGATTTTGTAATTATCATTCTTCAAGTTTACCCTCTGACTTTAATCGCGCAATAAATTCTTCTAAAGGAATGGTTTCTTCATTCATTCGTTCTTTTACAATTTTAGTATCTAAAAGGTCCCCAGCAAATTGTCCGTGTTCTTATAGGCTGATGATTAAGTCAGTTTTTTGATCTTTATCATTTGTGGTATAGCGGATACCATCCATAGACATACTTTTTGATGTGAGTTACGAAAAATAAGAAACCCCCCAGCTTGCAATAGCCGGAGGGTCTCCTCTATCATTACGATTCCATCAAATAGGCCTTGATGAAATCATTAATCTCACCATTCAAAACTGCATCCGTATTGGAAGTCTGATAATCGGTCCGGTGGTCTTTAACCCGACGGTCGTCGAGTACATAGCTGCGGATTTGCGAGCCCCATTCGATTTTACGCTTGGAAGCTTCCACCTCTGCGCGGGCCGAGTTCCGTTTTTCCAACTCAATCTGGTAAAGTCGTGACTTCAACAGCCTGATCGCCACTTCTTTATTCATCAATTGTGAACGTTCCTGCTGACAGGCGATAATAATCCCGGAAGGTTTGTGATGCAAACGGACCGCGGTTTCAACTTTGTTTACATTTTGTCCACCAGCACCACCAGAGCGGTAAGTATCCCAGGTAATGTCAGCCAGATTCACTTCAATTTCAATATTGTCGTCTGCCAAAGGATAAACATAAACAGATGTGAACGAAGTGTGCCGCCTCGCATTCGAATCAAATGGCGAAATACGGACAAGCCTGTGTACGCCATTTTCCGATTTCAGGTTACCGTAAGCGTACTCGCCATCGATTTCCAGCGTTACGGATTTGACACCGGCCACATCGCCATCCTGCAAATCCACTTCCCGGACCTTATAGCCATTTTTTTCCGCCCACATGATGTACATCCTCATGAGCATAGATGCCCAATCCTGAGATTCGGTGCCACCCGCTCCCGCATTGATTTCGATCACGGCGGGCAGTTCGTCACCTTCTTCTCCCATCATTTTCCGGAACTCAATTTCTTCCAGTTTGTCAGAGAGCTTTTTGCCTTCTTCGTCTACCTCTTCTTCGGTAGCTTCATTGGCATCGTAAAATTCCCAAATGGTATCCAGATCGTCCCGCAGCCGGGCCAGTTCTTCGTAACCATTTGTCCAGAATTTCAGTCCGCGGATTTCCCGCATTGTTTTTTCGGCACGTTCCGAATCATTCCAAAACTCCGGCTGAACAGTTTGCTGTTCAAGGTCTTCTAGCTGTTTTTTACGGTTATCGTAGTCAAAGATACCTCCCCAAAGCCTCTACACGGGCTTTCAAGTCTTTCAATTGCTCTAATGTCATTTGAAGTTTGAATTTAAGTTGAAAAAAGTGCCCGGCTGAACACGGACGGCTATTTGTCACACTGAACGAAGTGGAAGTGTAATTACGCACTTCTACTTCGTTCAGTGTGACAACATTTGCAGATGTCGTAATCTGCCTAAAGGCATAAAGTCACAAAGGTATAACAATTCGCAATAACGGTCAGGTTCATATATAAATAGCAGGCCTTGTAGATGTAGGCATTCCCGCAAATCGTCTTAACTTTGCGAGAAATTTAGTCAACCCATTTCTTATCAATAAAAATACCAGAAAATGGCTCAAACATATGATGTGATTGTAATTGGCAGCGGCCCCGGGGGTTATCCCGCAGCCATTCGTGCTTCCCAATTAGGACTTAAAGTTGCTATTGTTGAAAAAGAAAGTTTGGGAGGAATTTGCCTCAATTGGGGCTGTATACCTACCAAAGCATTGTTGAAAAGTGCACAGGTTTTTGAATACATTAAGCATGCAAAAGACTATGGTATCAATGTAGGAGAGTCGTCTGCAGATTTCGCCGGCGTGATCAAACGCAGCCGCGGCGTGGCAGATACCATGAGCAAAGGAGTTTCTTTTTTGATGAAGAAGAACAAGATCGACGTCATCATGGGAACTGGTAAAGTGAAAGGCCAGAAAACGGTTGAGGTTACGGATAAAGATGGCAAAAAAACTGACTATACAGCCAATAAGGGTGTTATCATCGCAACAGGTGCCCGCGCCCGCGAATTGCCAAACATTAAAATTGACGGTACCAAAGTAATCGAATACCGCAAGGCGATGAGCCTTGAAACGCAGCCAGGCTCTCTTTTGGTAGTAGGCTCTGGTGCAATCGGGATGGAGTTTGCTTATGTCTACGCTTCAATGGGTACCAAAGTAACTGTGGTTGAATTCCTTCCTAACCTTGTCCCTGTTGAGGATGAGGACATTTCCAAGGAGATCGCTAAACAATATAAAAAGATCGGTATCGATACTTACGTTAATTCGACTGTTGAAAAAGTAGATACAAGTGGAAAAGGATGCGTGGTTTCTGTAAAGACGCCTGACGGTCAGAAGACATTTGAAGTGGACGTAGTGCTCTCAGCTGCCGGGATCGTGGCGAATCTTGAAAATATTGGTTTGGAAGAAACGGGGATCAAAACAGATAAGGGTAAAATTTCTGTCAATGAATGGTACGAAACCAGCGTTCCCGGATTTTATGCAATCGGAGACTGTACTCCCGGCCCTGCATTGGCGCACGTTGCTACTGCCGAGGCGATTATTTGTGTTGAGAAAATTGCGGGCCATAAGACAGAGCCACTTGATTACGGAAATATTCCGGGATGTACTTTCTGCCAGCCAGAGATTGCCTCAGTAGGCTACACAGAAAAGAAAGCGAGGGAAGCCGGTTATGATATCAAAGTAGGCAAGTTTCCCTTCAAAGCATCCGGTAAAGCGGTTGGTGCAGGTGTTACAGATGGTTTTGTAAAGGTGATTTTTGATGCCAAATACGGAGAGTTCCTCGGAGCGCATATGATTGGTGCCAATGTTACTGAGATGATCGCTGAGGTGGTCGTAGCACGTCAATTGGAAACAACGTCCCACGAAATTCTTCGTTCAATCCACCCTCACCCTACGATGTCAGAAGCATTAAAAGGTGCTACCGAAGCGGCTTACGGAGAGGCGATTGATTTATAGTTTTGTAAAAGTAGTTTTGTAGAAATTATAAGGTATTCATTCATTTGGATACCTTTTTTTTTATTGATTTATGTAAATTTGAAATGCTGTCCAAAACAGCCTTATATCCTTAAGACAGACACTCGCGTTTAAAACTCTCTATTTTTGAATAATGCCCTATACACAGGCGATTTCAATGAATCGTGGAAAAAGGAAAGTGAAATAAAATCTCGGTGGGGTAATGTAATCTTCTGCTTTACAGTCCTGTTGGGTTACCCGGTCACTTCCGTTGTCTACCTTTTAAAAAACAATCCTGCTTTTATCGGAATATTTAAGGCCGAACTGGTATCCAGTTGCTTCGCAATGATTGTGCTGGTCTGTCATTTTGGCGGCAGGATCAATGGACAACGGGCAGCTTTGTTGACTTACCTGATCCTCGTGCCCGTGCATGCCTACGTTCTCGCAACGGTTCCGCATGCTACCTACGACCGGCTTACTTTTAACATGACCCTTGCGCTGATTTTCATTGTTTTAGTAGTTCGCTTGCCAGCAACCGATTCTTTTGTCGTTACCATTTTGGTATTTCTGTTTTTCCCGACTGCTTTATATTGGGGACATCCAAGTTTCTTTTATCAATTTTTAGAGGAAGGTGGCTTGTTTTTTTTTATGGGGCATTTGTTGTTTCCTTTCGTGATGTCTTTTAAAGAGAAAAGGGACAAACGCGAATTTTATTATCGGTATACACTTGCGGAACAAAATGAACGGTTGGAAAAGCAAAAAGAAATAGCCGAAAGCGCGACGCGCGCTAAATCCGAATTCCTGTCTACCATGAGCCACGAGATCCGGACACCGTTGAACGGGATCGTAGGAATTGTGCATCTTCTCCAGGAAAACAAATCAAGGGATGAGCAGGAAAGGGAATTGATCGAAACATTGAAGTTTTCTTCTACACATCTGATGTCAGTGGTGAACGATATATTGGATTTTAATAAGATCAACTCCAACCATGTGAAACTTCACCCGGTTACCTTTGATCCGGAGCTGCTTTTTAAAAACCTCTATAACTCTTTTGCTCCCAGGGCAAACGAGAAAAAGCTGGACCTGATATTTGAAACCTTGTCATTGCCTCAACTGATTGGCGATAAGGTAAGACTTAGCCAGATCATCACGAATCTTATTCACAATGCGATCAAGTTTACTGATAAGGGGTTTGTAAAATTATCTATGAAAGAAATCAACAGATCTGAAAGCCTGATCAGACTGGAATTTAAGGTAGCCGATAGTGGGATCGGCATTTCGGAAGATCAGCAGGCGACGGTTTTCGAAATTTTTACACAAGTTAAAAGTCTGGTAAAACGCCAGGACGGTGGAACAGGCTTGGGTCTTGCCATTTCCAGGGAGCTGGTAAGGCTTTTTGGCGGGGAGCTGAAACTTGAAAGTAGCTTAGGGAAAGGCTCTTCTTTTTCATTTGAAATCGAGCTGCCTTATTCGGTCACCACTATTGAGGAGAAGCCAATCGAAAAGTTGCAAAACCCCAGGGTAAATACAAAAGCAAGGATATTGGTGGTGGATGACAACGCAATAAACCTATTGTTTGCTACGAGACTTCTGCAACAAAGGCAAATCGCATATGATACTGCCTCGGACGGTAGGCAAGCAGTTGAAATGTGCTTTTTGAATTGTTATAACCTTGTTTTTATGGATTTGAAAATGCCTGTTATGGATGGTTTTGAGGCTACCAATCAAATCAGGCAAAAGGACAAAAATATTCCCATTGTAGCACTCACCGCATCCGCGTTTGAAGACGAACGTGAACGGGCTCTTGCCAGCGGCTTTGACGATTATTTGGTAAAACCATTTCTTCCGGCTGATTTCTACAGGATCATTGACTCGTATGTTGGCGCCAATTGAAATCGCACAAGAAAGGCGATTCCAATAGCGAAATCAATGGATATCCAGCAGTGACGATGTGTTTCATTTGCTGCAAGACCTGCCAACGCGAAGTCAAATTTGAATGGACCCAGGAACGTTAGAATTCGTACGCAGACGTATCCGCACCTCGCCGGATATGCACTTATAGATTATAGAACGTGCCGGATAAGGCCCTGCTTACTTTATCTTTTGCCTTCTTTGCATCGCTTCACGCCAGGTAGTGAGTACAATCCCTTCTTTTTCAATATACTTTTTTAATTCCGGATCTACCATGGCCAGAAAATCACCTTCGCGTGTTGGCCAGGAATCGGAGATTTTTGGGAACACCTCCGTGTGGATCGTGCAATGCATGATCACCATGGTTAAACCGGGTTTTAGCTTACCCAATGCCTCAATGTATTTCGCCGTTTTGTATTTCTGCAAAGCTTTTTCTGATTTATCTCCATTCTCAGGCCCTTTCCAGCCATAACTTGTATTTTCGAGATCATCGAGTACCGGAAGACCAGCCGCCCAGAGCTGTTTGCCAACCTTTTGGGTCATTTCAAATCGCTCGGCAATCATCTTTTCTTCGGCCTGAATGGCTGTGTTATGGCCTCCGGGAAACATCACCGGGATTTTTTCCTGCATTCCGACCTTGAGATACCTTTCCAGAAATTCCGGTTTTGCGAACAGTGTTCCCATATGTGAATCCAGGTGAGTGGGCTCAAAACCCATGGTTCTTGCGCGATCCAATTGCGCCCGTATTTCAGTTTCGACTTCGTCTGGCGTTGCGTTTTTAACAACGTCGGCTACTCCGCGCCACATCGCGCCCTGGCTATCGGTAAGTCCTTTGACACTGGTTTTGCCGGCCAACGGACCCCAACGGTAATCCTTCCACTCCGAAGTCATTGTCAAATGCAGACCGGCGTCGATATCTTGATTTTCTTTCCAATAATTGACAAAACCGGGTACCCACCCGCACGGCATCATCACACTCAATGAATTAGCCACGCCTTCACGGATCGCTTTAATGGCTCCCTGGTTAGACTCGTAAGACATCCCGACATCGTCTACGTGGATGATCAGGACTTTTTTACCTTTCGGATAGCCTAATTTTTCGGCGTAGGTAGAGCCGGCAGTTTGGGCTTTCGAGAAGTAGGGAAAGAGAATGAAGATTGAAAAGATTATTTGCTTCATGTAAATCGATATTTATTTAGGAATACCTCATTTCTCCTGTTTTAGGCTAGTCGGATCACATCTAGCGGTATAATATCAGGCCTTCGAAATAATAGTTTCCGCGGTTGCGGGATATGTTTCTGAAAATAACCCGAATCGGGTTCAATGGGTCTTTGTTATCGAAATGCAGTTTGTCGACCGGAACATTGTCGTTCTGTGTCCCGAATTGTTTGCTTAGATCCATTGCTGTTTTTTCAATGTCTATACTCATCACTTTTAATTCATTTTTGTAAATGTTCAATCTTTTCCCCTCCGGCATCAATTCAAGTTTCCATTCATCGTACGCCATTGAGGAACTTTCGCTGCTGCTGAAAAACAAGAGTTTTTCAAAATCGTTAACTCCAATTTCAAGCTTTTGAGGACTTATTAGGCCCGAAGAATAATGAAGATAATCATCAGGTTCTCCTTTTTCACTGCTGACAAATCGCTTTAATTCATTTTCGACAACGCTATTAAATCTCTGGCTGTCTTGTTTTGGTAAGCCCTCAAAAAATGGTTCGAGCATGGCTACATCTCGCGATTCAAAATAACGGGCGATGGAGAAAAGTTGTTGATAGTCTTTTTCTGACACTATCGCTTTCCCTTCAATCTTATCTTGGCGATTCAGGAGATGATATTGAGAAAGTATATGGCGAAAGCGTTTGATCTGGCTGCTTCCGGAAATTGCAAACATGTTCCACGGCCCAATAGTCACAATGAAACAGAGGATCGAAAGTGTGATAGGTATCCAACGGATATCGTCTTTTTTAGTCAAAAGAAAATAGAGTGTCGCACCAGCAAGCCAAATGGCCAATACCGCAACGAGGTAGCGGTTCTCTGTCACACCATACTCACTGATCCGTCTGAAAATTCCGACGAAAAGCAGCAATATCAGGGGTAAAAGAGCTAGATAAAATCGACGACTAAAAAGGCTTATCCACCGTTCCGTCTGGCTTCTTCTGAGCGGATACAACAGCAATAATGCCAAAATGCCGGCTACGGAAAATGCCAGGACAAGATATGCTACGCCACCTTCGGGCAATTTCCATTGAAAAATAATTTTGCCTGTGTAAGTATATAAGATTACGAGATAAACTACTTCCAGAGGCAACAGGACGTACTGCGTGAATATTTTTAGCCCTGAGGGGTAGCCTTCCTGACGTTCTAATGCATCAAGTGGTTCCGGAATCTTGCTCAGGAAAAAAATGGTATGGAAAATCGTGAAGATCAGAACCGCGAGATCCTGTTCGATTTCAAATAAAAACTTGACATCGAACAAAAATTTAACTGTTTCTACCGCAATGAGCAAGCCAATATACAGCGTGACCGCATACAATGTGGCATTCAGGAATTGTAGAAAAAGGGTCTTATTGAACTGCCAAAAGCCATTTGGTTCATCAAATCCAAGGAAAGGGGCATAGGAGACGATCAGGTGCGACCCCAAAAGAAAAATGAAAAACCGGTACATGTCACTGGGCCCCGGATCCGCGTCCATTGTGAAGAAATAAAGAGCCAGCAGCGCTGTCAGCAACAGGAATAGGATCAGTTGCGTTGAAAGCCTCAACCGACGTCTTTTCATTAATAATTCGATAGAAAGTACAAGCGGCATTGCCACGAAGGCCAGATAGCAGAGCCGCGTCAGTAAATTCCTTTGGATCTCATCGGGATAGGGCGTTTCGATGAGGTAGATAAACAGGAAGGCTTTCATCAAGGAAATTAGTACGCCCCACCGATATTTATTGACGGTGCGCAAAAAGCTTTCTGACAGAGCCTGTAACGAGGGTAACTGGATCATGACTTTTATAAGATTATTTGTATAGTGCATGTAAATCAACGAAGTTTTGGCGAAACTTCATCGAATGGCGGATATACAATAGCCCTGCACTTTTCGCGTTATTTGCGAAATTAACGCACCCCAAGAACCTTGCATGGCAAATTTCCGCAATCTGCTCAGCTTATTTTTCCTTTCACAATCATTAGCTAACCCGGTACATGCCCAACATTTTGGGCTTAGCCGCCTTTTTTACCCCAACGTCACCTTGAAAGCGGATTACACCGTTCCGTCCAGCCTCAATGGGACGCAGGATTATGGCCTGTCGAGGACTGGGTTTTTCGGTATCATCCCATTGCAAAGTGAAGTGCAATTGGGATATAGTCTCAGGAAAAAACTGGATTTAAGAGCGGTACACACCGTTGCACTGGCTCAATACACACAAATTCAACCAACTGTCGACGGTAAAAACAATCCTGAAAATGGATACAAAACACTTTCATTAGGCGTGATCCGTTTACAGGCCAGCATTAAGGACAGGCTTTGGGTGTATGGAGGAGGTTTGGGAATGACCGAGACTAATGAAACGTTTTTCAGTCCGCAGCCCTTCTTCTGGGGCGGCGCAGCCAGAATGCATATTCTCGGCTTGCGGACCCAGATCATGTACGGTTCTGTGCTGGCTTATAATCAAAAATTAAGATTTGTACCGGTTTTTGGAATCAATAAAGGCTTGGGTAAACATTGGCGTGCGTCGGCATTGTTACCTTTTATGGCTGATGTAAATTATAAGGCTACCAAATGGTTTAACGTTGACATGATGGCTGGCCTGAATGGTTATAGCGGTGGTTTTCAAATACAGACTCCCGAAGAAAAACAACTTCGGCGGGAAAATTACAGACATATTAAAGTGGGTGTTTCGGCCAATGCACATTTGTTTACGGCCATCAATGTTTCGCTGGAAGCAGGAGTCACTACGTTTCGGCAGCTGAGAACCTTTAATAGTGCGCGAGAAAACCTTACTTCTTACACACCCGCAACCACGCCGTATATAGGTGCAAGCGTGCGCTACATTACCAGCCGCTCGAGGCTATCCTCAAAGTTTATCCGGAAAATGGGACTCGGAGAAGCTGGAATCAACTGGTAATAAATGTGTTAGCTACAATTTTGCGGCTTCTGTTTGAAGGAGCTGCTTGTCAATTGGAACTACTCCTACCATTTCGCATACCAATCCTCCACCTAGATTGGAGATAGCAGCCACTGATTTTGGTGGCAGTCCCAATGCCACGCAACATGCAGCAATGCTAATCACCGTGTCGCCAGCGCCAGATACATCGGCAATTTGCCGGATATGTGCGGGAAGTTTGTGAACTTCATCCTGATAGTCAATCAATACGCCTCGTTCGGAAAGTGTAATCAATGCGCCTCCAATATTCAAGGTCTCTTTTAAAATCCGGACCGTATCCAACAATTGAGCAGGATCATCTACATTGAAATCAATCTTTAGTCCTTCGCGAAGCTCCTTGAGATTGGGTTTGAAAAGGGTCGTATTGTTGTAAGCTAGAAAGTTGCGTTTTTTTGGATCCACAACGGTCGGGACATTGTGCTCATTTGCAAAGGAAGTGATCTCAGAAATGGATTCAGCGGTGAGTACACCTTTGTCATAATCTTCGAAAATAATCACCTGACAGGAAGGGATAAGCTCTTTGGCTTTGGCAACGAGTTTTTCAGTTTCTAGTCCCGAAATAGGCCTATCGGTTTCCGTATCGATGCGTACCACCTGTTGCGAGCCAGCTATGATACGTTCTTTAATGGTTGTAATTCTTTCCTTGCTTCGGATCAAGCCTTCGCAATTGAGTCCTTTTTCTGACAGACTATTCTCTAAAAGATCGCCGGGACCGTCCGTTCCGATCACGGAGCATATAATCGCTTCCGCACCAAGAGATTGCACATTTAGCAGTACGTTTCCTGCTCCTCCAAGACGGTATTCGCGTTTCTGAACATTTACAACAGGAACCGGCGCTTCGGGAGATATCCTTTCGACCTTCCCCCAAACATAAGAGTCCAGCATTACATCTCCGATGACCAATACACGCAGCGAATTGAATGCTTCAAATACCTGATCTATATTCATTAAAATACTATCACTTGTTAAAAAAACAAACTTGCGAAAATGGGTATGAAAATCATACGTTTGCAACAAAATGAAGGCTTGTGACCTGAAACCGCTTGTTGAGGTAAAGCCTGTGTGCATCCGTTCGGGCCTCACTAATCCCCGAGTCAAGATGTACCTGATCAAATCCTTCTTCTTTTGCAAAACTCATGATCCAATCCAGCAACATTCCTGCATATCCTTTTCCTCTTTGCTCGGGTAAGGTCGACAGGTCATCAATATAAATATATCTACCGCGAAATAGGTTGTAGCCAGTTTCAAAAGTTGCAATGGCGCTAGCCTCGTTGTTATCCTCAATAAAGATAATTATCCTGTTGTCTGTGAGGGTTTTTTGTACCGCTTCAAGATATAAGTCGTCTGTAATCAAAGGTCTTAGCACCTGTATTGCTCTACGACACTTAAGTACATCACTTTCAGTTTTTACGATCCTGATATCAGCCATTATTTATTAACAGGAATTGTTAGGTTGCTTAAGTTATGGCCCATTTTATCCCTTTTTGTGAGCAGGTATTTTTCGTTAAATGGGTTTGCTGGTATTTCCACGCCGACTGAATCAACAATTTCGAGTCCATAGCCTATTAATCCAGCCCGTTTTTTAGGATTATTGGTGATCAGTCTCAGTTTGGTTACTTCCAGATCTCTGAGAATCTGGGCGCCCACGCCATAATCCCGGTCGTCCATTGGAAAACCCAGTTCCAGGTTAGCCTCAACCGTGTCCCTCCCCATTTCCTGTAACTTATAGGCTCTTAATTTATTCAACAAACCAATTCCTCTTCCTTCCTGATTCATGTAGACGATGACGCCTTTTCCCGCTTTGTCCACCATGTCCATTGCTGCATGTAGTTGAGGCCCACAGTCGCAGCGGCAAGAGCCGAAAATATCGCCAGTTACACAAGAAGAATGCACACGCACCAGGATAGGCTCATCCTTTTCCCAGGTTCCCTTCACCAGTGCGAGATGTAAATCCCCGGTATTCACCTGCCGATAAGCGATCAGATCGAAATGACCCCATTTGGTAGGCATGTCAACACCGATCTCCCGTTTGATCAAAGATTCCTCCTGAAGTCGGTATTCTATTAGGTCTTTAATGCTGACCAATTTGAGGTTAAACCGGTTGGCGATTTCACGTAATTGGGGCAACCGCGCCATGGAACCGTCATCATTGAGGATTTCCACCAAAACACCTGCTGAGGAAAGCCCGGCCAATCTTGGAAAATCAATAGCGGCCTCCGTGTGGCCTGTTCGGCGAAGCACGCCCCCTTTTTTCGCTCTTAACGGAAAAATGTGACCGGGACGTCCCAAGTCCTCGGGCTTGGTTTGAGGGTTTACCAAAGCTTGTATGGTTTTTGCACGGTCGCTGGCAGATATCCCCGTTGTACAGCCGTTGCCGAGCAAATCGACAGAAACCGTGAAGGCCGTTTCGTGCAGGGCAGTATTATTGCCAACCATCATTTCAAGATCCAGCTCGGCACAACGCTCTTCTGTAATGGGGACGCAAATCAGTCCGCGTCCTTCTCTTGCCATGAAATTTACTATTTCAGGTGTAACAAGTTCAGCTGCACAGATAAAGTCACCTTCATTTTCACGGTCTTCATCATCTACAACGATGATTAGTTCACCTCTTTTTATAGCTTCGATTGCTTCCTCGATAGAGTCCAGCTGAATCGGAATATTATTCGTATTCATTAATCGGGTTGATGAAAAATACTTTTAAATCAAAACTCGTTTTTATTGAGCAAAGGTATTTGTTAATGTCGAAAGTTCTATTTTTGAATCTTCATGCATCTTAACAAAGGATTTGCCTTATCCGTTTCAAAGGTTTAAGCATTAACCGAAGGCATTATTCAGGGACAATTCTACTCTTTTATGAATATTAAGCTACTGATCACATTTTTATTAAGCACAATTCTGCTTATCCAGGAAAATGTTTTAGGTCAGAGCTTTTGTGGAAATACCGGCGGATTTTCGATTACCCCTGCTCAGGGGTGCGCTCCTTTGACGGTTTCCGTCAAAAACCTGGTCCCCAAGTCAGAGAGCGTCACCTATGCCTTCAATTTTGATCGCGCCCGTACTACCGTGCCCGCCCCGAGAGAAACCACCCAGGATTCTTCTTTCACCTATCAGCTTCCCGGTACTTATACAATTCTGCAGTTTGGGAGTGCTGCGGGAACGGGATTTAGCCAATGCAAAGATGTAGTCGTGTTTGAAAACCGCGGCCCGAACGCTGAGATAACTGCTTGTGAGGAAGGCTTGGTACAACTGAAAATTGAAAATGATAGCATTGCCGGGGCTTATGACTTTGTCACCGTCGACTGGGGTGATGGAACCCAGCAGCTGGTTATGGTTAGTAAGGGAGGCGCCCTAGACCTGCAGCATTCTTTTCCTGCCAACGCACCTCGGCCGGATATTAAGCTTACCGGTGGGTATAACAACGATCAATGTAAAGCATCCTTAAAAACGACCATATTGTCTTCTCAAAGCCCGTCCCAGTCATTGAAAGGCATTAGAATCCGGAGTGTTGAAATGCTTGCTTCCGGGGAAGCAAAGGTGCTTTATGAGGGGATGGAGGGTATAGCAACGGAGGTATTGATCGACAAGGGAGATGGACAGTTTGTGCCAACCGGAAAATCTGGGCAAACGGGTGGCCCTCAATCTGTAACGGTCAGTGGCTTGACTCCTAATCAGGTTTACAGATTTAAATTGTCTTCTAAGGATTTGTGTGACAACCTCGTAGAAAGTCCGACCGTTAGCAGCATGACGATTAGGGAAGGGTCATTTTCACTGGATGAGATTATTTCAATTGCTTGGGAAAACCAGTCAAATACTGAGAAACTGATCGAGTATCAATTGAAAAGGGACGGTTCTGTAATTTTTACGTCGCCAGATCAGCTGTCATATCTTGATAAAGATGTTAAATGCGGAACCACCTACAAATACGAAATCGTAGCGATCATCGAGAATGACGTCAGGTCGTATTCCGCCCCTTTTAGTGCCGAACCAAAAACATCTGTCCCGGCAGTGATCAATCAGGCCAATGTAACCGTTAAAGATGCCCATACCATCACAACCAGCGTAGAACTTTCAGGAGAGGGGCTCACAAGCACATATGATTTGATCATAGAACGGGCTTTGTCGGGAAGTTCGGATTTTTCTCAGGTTTCGCCCCAAGGCAATGGAAGTCTCACCTACGACGATGTCACCGTAAATACGGATGAAAATTCTTATTGTTACCGGTTTGGATACCAGAATGCATGCAAACTCCGCTCACCGGAGTTTAGTCAGCCAATATGTTCTATTTTGCTTAAGAGCAATACTTCGGAGATCAATTGGACAGGTGACCTGCCGTTTACAGATGCTTTGAGTGCATACGACCTGATCGAACTGGATAAAGTCGGTAATTTTCTGCAGGTCATCCCGAAGCAGTTGAGCACCAACCATACATTAGATCTGGGGTCTGAAACAGAATTTTCATTTCAGGTTACAGCTCAATCGACTAATGGAAAATTTACGAGCAAGTCGAATATCCTGAATATCAAGAGAGACGCAATTATGCTGGTTCCCGACGCTTTTACGCCCAATGGGGATGCCTACAATGAAAGGTTTGAGATCAAAGCCTACTTTATCTCGAATTTCAAGATGTCCATATTCGATCGCTGGGGCAAAGTCGTCTTCCATTCGGAGAACCTTTCTGAAAGTTGGGATGGAAAAGTTAACAGCGAGAAGGCTGCAGGCGGCTACTACCTGTATAAAATTGAGGCAGTCGATTCATCGGGCGAGATGATATCTAAAAACGGGAGTTTTTTGTTGATCAGGTAGGATTTTTTTAATGGCTTATTAATGAGGATAATACTTTGCTGTGTATCCCCGTTAGATAATCATCCCCGGCAGCCATCTAACAACGTAATCTTCGACTTGTGAGCCTCTTATTGCTCAATATTAGTTTTAAAACTTTGTAAAGAATTCATGGTTTAATATGACACACTTATGAGATTAAGAATACCTGCTATTTCTTTTTTGACTGTTTTGCTGATTTTTCTCTCTGCGCGTGGTATGGCTCAGGGGCTTTGTGATATTGGAGGCGGCGGTTTCACGCTGGACAAATATGAGGGTTGTGCACCAATGGCAGTAAAGATCACTAACACGGTTGCCAATCCGATACTCGTGGGCTATAATGCATTTTATGATGGAAAGTCCTTGAATCCTGTCTACGGCGATGTTTCCGCTTATACCTACACAGTTCCAGGATCCTTTATCATGCTGCAGCTTGGTGCCGCTGCTTCTGGAAAATTTTATGCTTGTAGGAATGTAACCGTATTTGAAACCAGACCTGTGGCGGTTCAATATTCTTCATGCGGCGGTGGAAAGGTTATTCTGACCCTGACAGATGATATCATCACTAAAGCTTATGACCAAGTTGAAATTAAATGGGGGGATGGAGAATCTTCGATCTGGACCAAAGGCAGTCAACTGACTATTGAACATAATTATGCAAATGCAAATACCAGTCCGACGGCGACAATAACCGGCATGTATACAGCAGGGAAGGCTTGTGATAAAGGGGCGACTTCCTCTCTTAAAATTTCTTTCCAACAAGCGCAGCTTAATGAAATCGAGGTTAAATCTGTGGAGATGAGGGGAGAGGGCACTATACGTTTAACCTATCAGGGTGTTACTGCAATACCAACACAAATCAAATACAGTACAGACGGCACAAATTACACAACTGCGGGAAGCAGGTCGTCTGGGGGAACTCAACCGTTTGATATCCCTAATCTGAATGTAAACCAAGTTTACAATCTGAAACTATCGTCGGAAGATTTGTGTCATGGACAGCGCGATAGTAAAGTGATTAGCAGTATGATTTTGTCGGGTAGTTCAAGTGAAGGAGAAAATGTACTAAAATGGAATCAATATAGTGATGCCGATGGATTTATGGGTTATGACCTTCTCAGAGATGGAACAGTTATAAAGAGTTTCACCTCGATATCGGAAGTGACTTATACGGATAAAGATGTTACCTGTGGCAGTTTTTCGGAGTATCAGATCGTAGCTAGAATAGGAGATGTTGTGTCGATATCGGCACCCGTGGGGGTGAAGACCGAAATTACTTCACCGAAACCAATCGAGCAGGCTGCAGTATCCGTTTTAGGAAGTAACGTAATTCAAATAAAAGCAAATGTACCTGGGTCCGGGATAAATAGCACTTATAGTATGACAATTGAGCGGGCTGAGGCTGGAACGACAACTTTTAAGAAAATTATTACCTTATATAATCAAAATGAATATTCGGATATAGACGTGAAAACCAGTGATATATCCTATTGTTATAGATTGAGTTACGAGAATTCATGTGGGCAAAAGCTTCCGGCTTCTCAACCAGTTTGCACTATTTTGCTAACCCGGAAACTTACAACGCTTTCTTGGAGCGCGGATTTGCCGATTATCGCCAGTATCTCGGGTTACAACGTTGTGCAAACAGGGTCAAGTAGCGGCGAGAGCGTTATTCCTGTCGAGATGAACACTAGATATACTTTGCAATTTAACGCTCAAAGCGACCTCGAATATAATTTCCAGGTTAAAGCGGTTTCACCTGACGGGCAGTTTGAAAGCCTCTCCAATATGATCAATTATAAAAGAAGCGCCGGTGTATTTGTCCCCGATGCATTCTCTCCAAATGGGGACGGGTATAACGACCTTCTCGAAGCCAAATCTGAACAACTGCAGTCGTTTAAATTGTCTGTTCTTAACAGATGGGGCGAGGTTATATTCCATTCGGACGACATTACGAACAGTTGGGACGGAACGATAAACGGGATAAATGCACCTGTTGGCTCCTACGTTTACAAAATGACTTTCGTGGATGACATCAATCAAACTGTTGAAAAAAGTGGTACTTTTATGCTTTTACGGTAGGAACCATTTCCGTAAAATAAGTTTTATAAAAGTTAAAACTTAATCAGCAGAGATATGTTTGGAAATATGGCGGACATGATGGGACTCATGGGTAAAATGAAAGACCTGCAATCCCGCATGAAAGAAGCTCAGGATCAATTAAGCAGCATCACGCAAACTGCCGAATCTGGTGGAGGTTTGGTGAAAGCTACTGTAAATGGGCAAAAAGCGCTTATTGGTCTCGACATTGACCAGGATCTGATCAGCCCGGATGACAAAGAGATGTTACAGGATCTGATTGTTGCGGCAGTTAATAAAGCATTTGATAATATTGAGCCAAAAATCAAGGAACATCTGCAAAAAGCAACGGATGGCGTGCTTCCCAATATCCCGGGATTGGATTTGGGAGGATTCATGAAATAAATTATGGCATCCTCTGTTGCGATTGTAATTCTGAACTATAACGGCCGTCACCATCTCGAAAGGTTCCTACCCAATATAATCAGGTACTCCGTGGGTTATGATATCTGGATTGCCGATAACGCGTCAACAGATCATTCACTTGCCTGGATCCGCGAACACTATCCCACTTTACGGGTTTTAGAAATCAATGAGAATAAAGGGTATGCGGGGGGATACAATGAAGCGCTAAGGCAGATTTCCTCAGACTATTATATCCTGTTAAACTCAGATATCGAGGTAACCGAAAATTGGGTACCGCCGGTTATTTCATTTATGGATTCCGACACAAGGATTGCAGCGTGCCAGCCAAAGATCCTTGCTTACGACTTACCCACACACTTCGAATATGCCGGCGCAGCCGGTGGTTACATGGATTATTTGGGCTACCCATTTTGTCGCGGGAGAATTTTTGATACCCGGGAAGAAGATCTGGGCCAGTATGACGACGAAAAGGACGTTTTTTGGGCAACCGGTGCATGTATGTTCGTAAGAGCTTCGGCATTTCACAAAGCTTCCGGATTTGACGAATCGTTCTTTGCACACATGGAAGAAATCGATTTGTGCTGGCGATTCCTTAATCTGAAATACCGAGTTACTTATTGCGGGAAGTCAAAAGTTTATCATGTGGGAGGGGGTACTTTGCATAAATCAAATCCGCGAAAGACCTTTCTTAATTACCGCAATAACCTGATCATGTTGTTTAAAAACCTGCCAAAAGGCAGAAGGTGGAAGACAGTGCTGATCAGGTTGGTATTGGATGGGATTTCTAGTGTACGCTTCATGGCTACGGGTGCATGGCCCGATGTCATCGCGATTGTGAGGGCGCATTTCGCGTTTTACAGAATGATCCCATCGTTAGTAAAAGAAAATGCGCGTACCTATTATAGGGCTCCTTTGTATTACCGGAGTGTGGTGTGGGAATACTTTGTGCTTGGGAAGCGTCGCTTTGGACAATTGACTGGAATCGCAAAAGCTACAATTCCCAAATCGTAGGGCAATTATGTTTTCGCCAATGCTGACGGATTTCGAGCCAGAAAGCCAGAACCAGGTACAATATAATGGGAGAGCCAAAGGTCATGAAAGTAGCATAAATGAAGTATTTTCTGATGCTGCTTGCGGGGAAATTAAGCCTCTCACCCAGCTTTGCGCATACCCCAAATATTTGGTCTTCAACGAAATATCGAAGCTTGTTCATACCTTATTTTAAATAGTTAACTCATAGTTAGCGATTTTCACGTCGATAAGCAATTGCAGGGAAAACTTTTTATTGAAAGGAGGTACGAAAAGGCAAATTACCGCTAACTCGTAAATTTGCAAATTCTTTAACCAAAAAAATTGTTTTACAAACAATTTTTGTTTCTTTGTGATTAAAGATTTTATAAGTTGTTCACTATATTCGAGATGTCTTGATAAAAATTGCCAAAATTTCTTTTGCCAATGCGTTGAGCCTCCCTCAATTATTTGGTAAAGTCTTTGTGTTACATTATTGAAACGCTTGTAATTCTTTTGTATTTTCACCTTATTTCAATTTTTTTATTTCAACCATTATGCCAACAGGTACTGTAAAATTTTTCAATGAAGCTAAGGGATACGGCTTCATCGTTGAAGACGACACAAACAGAGACATCTTTGTCCATGTGACAGGATTGGGGGGCCTTACCATCCGTGAAAATGACCAAGTAGAATACGAAGTCGTTGAAGGTAAAAAAGGACTTAACGCTGTGCAGGTAAAAAAGATATAACCATATTTTTTTTGCAGGAATCAAAAATGCCACCTCATCAGGTGGCATTTTTGATTTGGATCTAACTCACCCAGGCTTTGATATCATCCAATTGGGGCAGTTTTTCTTCTATTTTCAATTTTTTGCGAAGCCCGCCCAGATCGTTGAAAATCTTGTTTGGGTTCGCTGTTTTCAGTTGCTCGATCGTGTGGATATTCATTTGCTGCAAGGCGGGAATCCATGCCGCGGGAACGCCTGCATTCAGATAATCTGCTTCTTTCGCAACCTCGATCTTTTTTTCTGGTCTCATCTGCGGGAAAAAGATAACCTCCTGAATGCTGGAATTGTTGGTCAATAACATAGTCAGACGATCGATGCCGATGCCTATTCCCGATGTTGGCGGCATCCCGTAATCCAATGCCCGAAGAAAGTCATCATCCATTTCCATTGCTTCCTCATCTCCGCGCTCCTTCAATTTAAGCTGGTCTTCAAATCGTTCTCTCTGCTCAAGAGGGTCATTCAACTCGGAATAGGCATTTGCGATCTCCTTTCCGTTAACGAACAGCTCAAAACGTTCTACCATCCCCTTTTTGGTGCGGTGCTTTTTGGTGAGTGGCGACATTTCGACGGGGTGATCGGTGATGAAAGTAGGCTGGATGATGTGCTGCTCCACTTTTTCGCCAAAAATCTCATCGATCAACTTACCTTTTCCCATACTCTCGTTGACATCCATTCCCCAGGCGCGGCACTGCTCACGAATTGTCTGCTCGTCGAGCGCATCCACGTTGAGCCCGGTATATTGGTGTATCGCATCTGTAATGCTCAGACGCGGATAAGGTCCCGCAAAATCAAGATCAATTTCGCCAAATTTCGCTTTAGTGGTTCCATTCACAGCCAGAGCAACTTTTTCAAGGACCTCTTCTGTCATTTTCATCATCCAGATATAATCCTTGTAGGCTACATATAGCTCTACGGTGGTGAACTCAGGATTGTGTGTCCGGTCCATTCCTTCATTGCGGAAGAGCTTTCCAAATTCATAGACGCCTTCAAAGCCACCGACAATCAACCTCTTCAAATGGAGCTCGGTTGCGATCCGAAGATATAATCCGAGGTCCAATGCGTTGTGATGTGTGGTAAACGGTCTGGCCGCTGCGCCGCCGTGTATCGATTGCAGGACCGGCGTTTCCACTTCCAACCAGCCGTTCGAATCGAAATATGAACGCATGGTAGTAATGATCCTCGCCCGTTTGACAAAAATATCACGAACCGCAGGGTTCACAATCAAGTCGACGTAACGCTGCCGATAACGAAGTTCAGGATCAGTAAAACCGTCGTATACGTTGCCCTCTTCATCGCGCTTAACAACAGGAAGCGGACGAAGTGATTTGTTCAATATTTTGAATTCCTGAACATGAACGGAAATTTCGCCCGTCTGGGTTGTGAAAACAAAGCCGGTAATGCCAATGATGTCGCCGATATCCAGCAATTTTTTGAAAACGGTATTATAGAGCGTCTTATCCTCACCAGGGCACAGGTCGTCACGACGAAAGTAAAGCTGTATACGCCCCGTGCTGTCTTGTAATTCAGCAAAAGCAGCACTGCCCATAATCCTGAACCCCATCAGTCTGCCGGCCATGGCAACATGCTTATAATCAATCTTATTGTTTTTGTAGTTTTTGAGGATGTCTGCGGCATAAGCGTTTACCACAAATTCCTCAGTCGGATAAGGTTCTATATTCAGCCGTATCAATTCTTCACGCTTCTGGCGGCGCAATATTTCCTGTTCGCTTAGTAGCATTTTCAAGCAGTGATTTTGGGAACGAAATTCTCAATATTTCAAAAGAGTCGGCAAAAGTACTATATTTTGCTGTGAATAGGAAGATGGAACTGTCAACCCGGCTTATTGACCGATAAGGTATATTCTGGCACGTTATTAATATATTGTCCAATGCAGAGAGAAATGATACACAACCTCCCGATAAAATGCGCTAAAAATACGCTCGGTCCATGTTTTCAAGAGTTTTAAAAATATTTGGTATTGTCGTTCTCTGTACCGTTTTCATGTTTGCAGCCATTGAAATCTGGGTATACAGAAATAAGGAAAGAATATTTCGTTCAGTACAGGAAGTTGTCAACGAGAATATAAACGGCAATCTCGAGATTGGGGATTTTAACTTCCGGCCTTTTTACGGAGGCCTTGGGCTGAACTTTACCCTCTCGGATGTGAAGTTGACGGATAGCCTTTATCGCATTCATCAAAAGCCTTTTCTGGTCGCGGAATTTATGCATGTAGCCCTGGATATGAAGGGTTTTTATAAAGGCGACGTCAAAATAAAAAATCTCGTTATTGAAAACGGAAACATGAAGATGTTTATCCAACGAGATGGTTATTCCAACCTAACTATTTTCAAGCCGGGCAGCCGATCAAAGAAAAGTAAGGGGAGTGGCGATAAGAGCATCCTAAATAAGCTGGGCAATTTGCGGTTTGTTAACTTCGGGGTCAATTACGCCGATTCGATAAAGCAAAAATATTATGGCGCGCTTTTCCGGGATGCTACGAATATTATCACAGTAACCGATTCAACGACCAATGCAATTTTCAGCGGCTCTGTTTATTTTAATGGGCTTACTTTCAAGCCAAAAAAGGGTGGCTTCTTAATAAATCAGGAAACGACGCTTGCGCTTGCCATGGCCTATGACGAGGACGCAAAAAAGTTAACAATTTATCCATCGGTGCTTGAGAGCGCTACACGGGATAAAATTGGAATCAATGGTGAATTTGACTTTTCGGACACAGTCAGGCATTTTAAACTGAATTTTGAGGCGAAAAAGATCGCAGTTAAAAATGCGTTACCCCTTCTAACAGCAAAATTGAGAAGGCAAATCGATTCGATCGGCATTCAAACTACGGTGGATACGCAGGTGCGAGTGGTAGGACAGTTGTCCGAGCAACAACCGCATGTTGATGTTGTTTTTCAAACGGATACCTTTAATTATGAGTTGCCAGTAGGGGTTCTGAGAAACATGAAAGCAAGCGGCTCATTTACCAACCAGGCAGATACTACAAAGTTGCCGGATATCTGGAACTCGCGTTTGACTGCGCCAAAAGTGACTGGCTTTTTTGAAACAATTCCTTTCAGTTTTAAGCTGGTTGTCAGTGATTTTACTAATCCTAGGGCATATCTGGACGGGCGGGTCGATGCGGATTCGACCAATCTTGGGCAATTACTTGACCCTGCACGTTATCGTTTCAAAAACGGCACCGCGAAAATTGATTTTCATTTTGATGGGAGCCTCAAAAATTTCTACAACCCAGTTAAGGACGAGTTTGACGGAAAAATCGCAGGTAAAGTTTCTATCAATAATATATCCATGGATTATTTGCCAAGGAAGGTTCACCTGACCAAAATCAAGGGGGATTTTGCTTTCAGCGAGAAAGCGGTAGTATTTCCGGATCTCCATTTTTTCGATGGTCAGAATATACTTTACATGCGTGGCAAAATAATTGATCTGATACCTTATTTGTTTGGGTCGCCCAAACCGTTGAGGGCTAATGTAGATATCAATATTCCCAATTGGCAGCTCAATTGGCTCGAAACCTTGCTAACCCGTAAGGTCAACGTGGCAAACAGGAAGAGAAAAAAACTGAAACTTTCGGAGCTGCTCGACGATGCAATCGATCAGATGGAGATCACGGCTAAGCTTGATGCTAAGCGATTAAAATACAAGCAATTTTCAGCCAGGGATGTAAAAGGTGCAATCACGATCAAGGACAATGCTGTAAGTATTGAATATTTTGTGATGAAGGCTTTTGGTGGCGGAAATGTCAGAGTCTCCGGCCAGATGGACCATTCGGGGGCCGGCCAGCTGCCAAAACTGGCTGTACGCGGTAGGATTTCCAATGCGGACGTACACGCTGTTTTCTATTCGTTCGCCGATTTCGGCCAGAAAACAATCACACATGAAAATCTAAAGGGCATATTAAATACCGATTTCAATTTTGAGTCGCAATTGAACAACAATGTGAAGCTGATGCCCTCTACCATGCGTGGTACATTGCATTTCGATTTACAGAACGGTTACATTATCAACTTCGAGCCTTTCATGAAAATGAAACGGCTGATCTTCAAGAAACGCAATTTCGAGCGGGTCAGGTTTGCTCCGATACGCAACGACATTAAGTTGGTTGGACAGGAAATTGAAATCGCGCCCATGGAAATTGAATCCAATGTGCTTACGCTCTACCTGGATGGCGTTTACAGTTTTGGTTCGAAGACGGATATCAATATCCAGATCCCGCTGAGCAACCTTAAGAAGAGGGATTCAACCTATGTTCTGGATCCTAATAATGCTGAAAAGAAAGAGGGCTCCAAGATTTTCCTCAGGGCTATCGACGAAAATGGCGAGGTGAATATTAAACTCGCATTTCGCAAGAAAAAGGATAAGGAGAAAAACAAATTAAGGCATGAAGACGAAGCGATCAAGGCCGAAGAGATTGAAAAGTAAGCTATACCTCGTTACTGAACATGTAACCCACACCTTTCAGGGTCTTGATGTAAGTGTCTCCTAGTTTTTCACGCAGTTTACGAATGTGAACATCAACAGTTCTTTCCAGGACATAAATGTCGGCCCCCCATATTTTCTGTAGTAATTCGTCACGACTGAAAACCTTATTTGGTGTTTGGGCGAGAAAGAACAGCAGTTCAAACTCTTTTTTCGGAAGAATAACGGACTTTTCACCTGCCTGTGTTACCGTATAATTTTTCCGGTTGATAGACAAGTCAAGAATTTCAATGGTATCACCGGATTCTGCTTTTTGCGCTTCCCTGCGGAACAATGCATTGATCCGGCTCATCAATGCACGTGGCTTAATGGGCTTGGTAATGTAATCATCTGCACCTACATCAAACGCTGCAACCTCAGAATATTCCTCCGAACGCGCGGTAAGAAACAGGATATATGTGTTTTTGATTTCAGGATTCTGACGAAGCATCCGGCCAGTTTCGATCCCGTCGAGTTGCGGCATCATGATATCAAGCAGGATCAGATCGGGAATAAATGTCTTGGCAATTTCGATGGCTTTTTTGCCATTTGATGCAGTCAGAACAGAGTAGCCTTCCTTGGTTAAATTATATTCTAGCAGTTCAACGATATCGGAATCATCGTCAACTACCAATACCTTCGGTGCAGACGCTGCAGATTTAGCGGTGGTCATTGTGTTTGTGATTAAAACGCGATTCGAAATTAGCGGATGTGATGTTCACATTACATGTACAATCCGATTATTAACATAAACATAATATCATCGGTAAGTAATTTTGTAAATATCGCCTTGCTCGTTTGTGATCAACATATCGGTATTGTTCAAAAAAATGAGCGCTTCGTTTTGTTTCTTAATAAGACGAAAACAGCCCATCGGCTTCGCAAAATCAATTCCCTTGTCCGACACACCAAAGGTTAATATTTTGCCGTAAGTCAATAGGGCAAAAGTTTTGCCATCCGGGCTGATGTCCGCTGAGGTAACCGGAGTGTTAATGTTGATGCTGTCGATGGGTGAAATCTGGTACGAGCCCTTTTCGCACGGCAGCACATATAATTTCGTAGTTTTATCCTTGGCCCAATTCTTTGAAAACAGCCATAATCTTTTATCATGATAAAAGAATGATTCACAGTCAAACAATGGTTTTTTTGTGGAACCTGGTTCGTTTTCTGTCCTGGAATAGTGAAATGTGATTTTCTCCGTAAGAGATTCCCGGGCATTGAATTTATACACCTCAAAGAAATTTCTAGAACCAGCATTATTTCCAAAATCGCCGATATAAATGTTTCCTTCTGGATCAGTGGTCAGATCTTCCCAATCGTAGTTTTTTGAATCCGGTATAGTCTTTGTCGAAAGGAGGTGACCATTCAGATCAAACTCGTATAGCTCCGGTTTGCCCCCGCTATCGTTATGAGTCCAGAAAGTGCCCTCCTGGTTTCCTTTTGCCAGTCCGGAACTTTCGGCAGCTACGGCGGGAAGCTTGCCTATTTTACTAATTTTGTAATGCGACCTTACTTTTTGGAAATTATTTGCCTTGTGATCCGGTTGGCAGGTACAGAAAAGGGTTTTAACAGCAAACCACACATATATCAACTTATTCATGAATTCGACGTTAAGACCCCCTCAAAACAAAGATAAAGAAACACCCCTTTACCTGAAACTTGCAAGCTCATTGGTAGCACTGATCGCTACGGTTTATATCCTGTATGTTTTAAGGGAAACAATTATTCCACTTGCATTCTCTATCCTGCTTGCAATTCTGCTGTACCCGGTTTGCGGACGGTTGGAAAAACACAAGGTGCCGCGGGTAGGGGCTATTTTTCTGAGCATCCTTGCGTTGTTTACCGTAATTGTAATACTGGTGTATGTGGTTTCTATTCAGATAGGAAGCTTTGCGGAAGAGCTTCCGAGGATAACCGAGAAGGCAGAAACCATTATGGACCAGACGCTTACAATGGGCGAACGCTATCTTAACATCAGCCGCAGCCAGCAGGTAAGTGAAGGAAAAAAATACCTCGTCAATGCGCTTACAGAAGGAAGGGCTGTTTTGTTGAATACACTCGTAACTACAACGGGGGCCATTTCAACCTTTGTTCTGATTCCGCTGTATATTTTCTTTTTTCTGCTTTACAGGGACTTTTTCAGAATGTTTGTGCATAAGGCTTTTAAAAACGTTCCCAATGAAGAATTGAATGTCCTTCTCAAGAAAATCTACGAAGTTATCCAAAGTTATCTCTCGGGATTATTTCTTGTAATCTTAATTGTCGGCGTACTGAATAGCATCGGCTTACTGGTCCTGGGCATTCCTCATGCCATATTCTTTGGTTTTCTTGCCGGGTTCCTTATTCTCATACCTTACATAGGTATCCTGATTGGCTCGGTTCTCCCCGCATTGCTGGCAATCGTTACGATGGATTCGCCTTGGTATGCGGTTGGGGTGATTGGCATCATGAGCTTTGTTCAGTTTCTGGAGGGCAATTTTATCACGCCTAACATTGTAGGGTCAAAAGTAAGTGTGAATCCATTGGCTGCCATTGTGGCCTTGTTTTTGGGTGGTCAGTTGTGGGGATTATCAGGATTGATCCTTGCGTTGCCAGTTACTGCTATCCTGAAGGTCATTTTGGATACTATCCCAAGTCTGGAACCATACGGCTTTTTATTGGGAGAACCTGTTCACGAAGTGGAAGCCGAAAAAGCTGAAATCCAAAGGGAGGCTGCTGTTGAAAAGGCGTTCAAGAAAAAGCCTAACCGGCGTTACCGCAATAGGCCCAGGAAAAATCCCGAAGGATCAAACTTGCCATCGCCTCCGCCTGCTCCCCCGAAAGGCATCTGACGCATTTATTCCGAAGGTACTTTTTCTACGCTGATACCAATGCTGATAATAAACGGCAGTGGGTTTTGCCGCATGGATTGGGCCAGAGTAAAAGTGTAAGTGCCGGATTTGGGAAAATGGTAGTTTTTCATAAAAGGGATTTTATGGTCAAACAAATCTCCCAAACCATTGCCATAGGGCTTGCCCGTAGCTTCATTGGACAAATAGACCTCTTCTAAAGTATTTGAAATCACTTTTTGGTCTGGGCCGACAAATTGCCTGTTCAGGTACAAATTATAGTAAGGATATTGGAGCGCATTTCTCAGGACGTAATACAAATTATAGGCTTGCAGGGTGTCCTTTATTTCAACCTTAAAAGTTGGTTTGTCTTTGATATACCAAAGACCATCTTTAATATCCTCATGTGCTTTAAATACAACATTTTCGTCGCAAGCAGATAGAGTGATGCACAAAAAGCAAATGACCGCAGCTAAGAAAAACTTCATGAAAGTCGGGGTTATGAGCTCGTTTGCTCGGTAAAATAACGATTTAACCAGGAATTAGAAGCCGGAATTTTCCATCGTTTCATCCATTGTGCTTTAGTGTTTACCTGATTGTCGAAAATCGTTGTGAAAGGCTGAATGATCTCGTCGGTTATAGCCTGTTTGATTTTAGACACAGGGATCGTCTGAACCAGGTCATGATCGTCCAAATAGGCCAATGATCGATCGAAAAAATCGATATTCATACGCTGGCCGATTTCTTTCAGCCAGTGTGTAGAAGTATCAATGGAACAACCGCTGGGCAGTTCGTCCCGCTCATCTACTGCGATGACCACAAAACGATGCTCAAAAATCTTACCGGAGGCAGTTAAACGTTTGCCGTGCGCCTCCCAGGAATCCAGAGAAGCCTTTAATGTTTCCATGATAATCCCTGTTTCCTCGTCGGTGAGGTTTCTATTGGACTGGTAAATCCAGACACGGGATTGAAGATCTATATTGCTAAAAGGTATGTACATGGTTTAGTCAGTTGAATTGTCATTATAACCCTTCGGCTTGTGCAATGAGTTCGGCAAGGTCGAAAATTTTGACGGAATCCTCTTTTTCCTTGTTTTTAATCCCGTCGGTCATCATTACCATACAAAACGGACATGCCACTGCGATCGTATTCGCACCAGTGCCCAGCGCCTCTTCAATTCGCTCGATATTGACATCCTTTTTACCGGGTTCTGGCTCCTTAAACATTTGTCCGCCTCCTGCGCCACAGCAAAGTCCCTTGGTACGGCAACGTTTCATTTCTACCAGATCTGCATCCAGAGCTTCCAATACATGCCTAGGTGCTTCGTAAATATCATTGGCCCTACCAAGATAGCAGGAATCGTGAAAAGTAATTTTCTTTCCTTCAAAAGCCTGCCCGCCTTTCACCCGTATCTGCCCGTCATCAATCAGTTGCTGGAGATATTCGGAGTGGTGCATGACTTCATAATTTCCTCCAAGCTCGGGATACTCATTTTTTAGCGTATTAAAACAATGGGGGCAGGCGGTGACAATTTTCTTGATCCCATACATATTCAGAATCTGAATGTTGGACATCGCCAGCATTTGAAATGTAAATTCATTGCCCGCACGCCTTGCTGGATCGCCCGTACAACTTTCTTCTGTTCCCAGCACAGCAAATTTGATTCCGGCTTTATTCAGTATTTTGACAAAAGCAATCGTTACTTTTTTGTATCTGTCATCAAAAGAGCCAGCGCAACCGACCCAGAACAGCACTTCCGGTGATTCGTTGGAAGCTGCCATTTCGGCCATTGTAGGAACTTTATAAGTTATTTTATTCATAAAAATCCCGATTACTGTAAGCAGGTTTAGTTACCTTTTTGTAAACCTTCAATCCAATTGAGCCTATCACCGGGCGAAAATTTCCAGGGAGCCTGATTGGTGTCCAAGTTTTGAAACATCATATTCCATGACCCCGGGGCTTTTGCCTCGTCCATGATCTTATATCGGCGGAGCTGTAAGATAATATCAAGCGGGTTGATCAGTACCGGACATTCCTGCACGCAGGCATTGCAGGTAGTACACGCCAGTATTTCTTCTTCCAGAATATAGTCACCGATTAGATTTTTTCCGTCAGCTACGAATTCTCCCCGATTGGCCTGCATGATCCTACCTGCATCTTCAAGGCGGTCCCGGGTATCCATCATGATTTTACGGGGAGATAACTTTTTGCCCGTCAGATTAGCGGGGCAGGCAGCGGTACAGCGGCCACATTCGGTACAGGAATACGCGTCCATCAGGTTTTTCCAGCTCAGGTCCTGAACATCCTTCGCGCCGAAATGCTCGGGTACCTCAGCCGCTTCGCCAGATTGGGTTTCAAGTTCAAGCATAAGCCTTACCTCTTTCGTGATCTCAGGCATATTGTTCATTTCACCTTTTGGCAACAGCCTTGAAAAGTAGGTGTTGGGGAAAGCGAGTATAATGTGCAAGTGCTTTGAATAAGTCATATAAATCGCAAAAACGAAAATTCCGAGGATATGAAGCCACCATGCAATGCGTTCTATCGTGATCAATGTCGGTTCGTTCAATCCAGTGAAAACAGGTTTCAAAAAATGGCTTAGGAAGAATTTGCCAGTTATCGTGTAATGCAGGCTCCCCTGTTCCTGCAAGACCCCGTCGGCCGCGTTCATGATCAGTATTGCAGTCATCAATACGATCTCGAAGATGAGGATTAGTTTACCATCGAGTTGCGGCCAGCCAGTCATCTCTTGGTGTCTTTCTGGCCGTAGCCTCTCCACTTTTACGACGCTGCGCCTTAGTAGAAATACAATGCAGGATAGCAGTACGGCTAGCGCCAGAAACTCGAAAAAACTGATCAAAAAGGGATAAAAGGAGCCAAGGACTGGTGCAAGAATCCGATGCCGACCAAAGATCCCATCTAACACAATTTCTAAAACCTCGATGTTAATAAGTATAAATCCCAGGTAAACAGCCAGATGCAGAAAACCAATGAGCGGACGGTCAAACATTTTCTTCTGACCAAAAGCGACCCGCAGCATGATCGAAAGTCGGCGTTGTGGCTGGTCTGTACGGTCTTCTTTTTTCCCCAACAGGATCGTTTTCCTAATCACATTCACTCTCCTGATGACAAACCAGCCAGTCAGGCCAAGTACCAGTATAAAGATGATTTGCTGAGCGAAGGGCATAAGCAATTTGGTTTTCGGGGAATAGTATGCAAGCATACCAAAGCAAATATGGTAAAAATTGTATGTGCTGCAAGCGTATTGGAAATAAAATTAACGGGTCAGTTTTTGTAAGAAGAAGGTTATCAGCGTGATATAACGCCGAAGAAATTGATTTAAGAAATATTTTACAGATTTATTTGTAAAGCCAGATCGGCTTTCTATTTTTGCAGTCCCAAACGGGGCCAACTGAAAGCGGTGATGTAGCTCAGTCGGTAGAGCAAAGGACTGAAAATCCTTGTGTCGGCGGTTCGATTCCGTCCATCACCACTTGAAAATCAGCCAGTTACAACAAAATGTTGTGACTGGCTTTTTTCTTTGGACAACTATCAGACAACATTATGAGGCACGGAAAAAGTATCGTTTTTTTAGATCATTTTGTAAATTTGGTGTGAATCCGTAACTGATCTATGGAATGAGCGCTATCTGCCTGGAAGAACCAGCTTTCTATGCCCTAATAGAACAAGTCGTTGAAAGGCTAAAAGAAAAAGGCGGATCGCCAAAGGATAAATGGGTGGCGGAGCCAGAAGCGATGCGGCTTCTGAATGTGAAATCGAAAACTACGTTACAAAAGCTCAGAGACGAAGGGAAAATCCGGTTTTCCCAACCGCAAAAGAAAATTATCCTATACGATCGGGATTCAATAGATCACTATCTTGGGAAACATGCCCGTGAAACTTTTTAGTTTAGGATGTTTCTAATACCCTCGCGAAAATTTATGAATGCTAGAATTGAATGTCAATTATCTATTTGAAAGAACAGGCCTTTTACTCATGATAGGGGAAAAAATAAGAGGCTGGCTTAGAGAAGGTAATCGGCCATCCTGCATTTGAGGGTCTTGAGCTAGTCGGCGGGTGAGGTGATGTTAAAGTGGAACGAGAGTTCTTTTAAGAAAAAGAATTGAAAGCTGTCTTGGGGATAACGTTGTTCATAACAGAATGGGCTTAGTTAGTTACATAAGTTTTTGATGCGCTGATCTTGTTGATTTTATCTGCAAACAGTTCACTGTGATTGGGGAGGTAATGCTTGAATTGTAACACGTTGACAGCATTATAGGCAGATAAGTTGTCAGTGTAAATTAAAGAATCAGGCTGATTTTACTGTGTAATAACGGTATCACCCAAGCGCTGAAGCATTGGATATGACATTCGTATTGACTTTGCCACCGAATTTTTGCGGTCGAAGACAGGGGCTCGCCGGCCGCACCATGACCCCGATTGCCTTTGCGTATACCACAGAAATAACTTTCATCCATCTCAATCTCGCCATTGATGGACATTCATCGGCAAGACGGTGGGCTATAATTTTGCGCAATTTGTGATAAAGTAATGTTGCCGAATGCGGTTGACAACAGCCAGTTCGGAAGCCGTTCTGGCGGTTTCCCCTCCAGCGAACAGTTCCAGCAGCTTTGTATGCTTAGAACTACTTAATCTGCAACGACTTTGAACCATTATGCTATCCTAGATGATACTTCTTATCTAGTCCAGTCCATCAAATTTTACTAATCGGTTTACTCGTTGTAAAATCAGCTGAATATTGGTCGTAAGAGCCAAGAAACAGAAGATGATGAGGTATATTCATAATCTTTCACCATTCTACGGAAGAAATTGGTGCATTCGAATGTTTTTTCAATAACCCATCTTTTAAGACTGAAATAAATCTGTTTGCAGATTCCAGGATATGTGACCGATAGACTTCATAAAGCTCTTTTTTAAGGAAAGATTCCCTTGTAGCCCACAAAAGTGTTTGTATTGACGCCACTGAAATTTCTTCCAAGTCCTTTAAAGATGCTAGGCATACGTTCAATTTCCGCCAGCATATAAGGCTCCCTCCGGGACATGGATTTCCTGAATTTTTTGATGGTTTATTGTCTTACCAAAACTTTTGAGAAATGAAAAGGAATTTCCATTGTTTTTTGGCTTTTTATAAGTTGAGAGTATCCGCATGTTAGTGATTCCTTAAATTTAATTATGTCAGGAAACCTCTGACTTCTTGGATAGGGCAAATGTTCAACTACTCCTGTATCAAACGAGTAACGATGACACATTCATAAGACCGTATTAGTTCTTTGGTTCCAAATAAAGTGCTGAATGCTGCTATTAATATGGTGTTGTCATCCCTATCCTGCTCTCAACAATGTTCCGTCCTTTTCTATCAAACTAAGCGCTTTTTACTGGGTAGAGAATTTATCAAAATGGTATAACAGATCTAGAAAATGTAGCTAGGTATATGAATTGGCCGATTTTCTGAATCCGAAATTTTCTAAACGTCACGCAGATGTTGAAGCTCGATTTAATAATTGGCATGTTTGCGACAAATTGTAGTTAACAAAATCTATCACCATAATGAAATTTTACGGTGTTAATATGTTGATATAATCGATAATTAGCTTAATATTAGGCACATGATTGTTACGAAGTTTTAATAATTCGTAAATGTTAACGAAATTCTGCTTAACAAATCTAAAAATTTAAATGTTACGACTTTTTCAAGAAATACAAACGGGCAAGATGTATTAGGGAATCACACATGTCCATGTCAAGCGTCGAATCATTTTCTAACCCCAGGACAAAGGTATGTACCTAACAATTTATCAAATGTCAATTGCCTCCAAATTTGCAACGATAGATAACTACCATGAGTCGCTGGAAACAGGCTGTAAACTTAAATTATAAATTCTTTTTTGGATCAATATCAACATCTGTCTTTACGTTTCTTGGAGCAAAGGATGTACTATCAAAGCTTGGATTTGGAGAAATCAGCAATATACTTTCGTTCGTCTTTGGAGTAATTGGTTTTGGGATTTTTGTTTTACTTCGATACGTGATTATATGCTTTCAGGATTTGCGCGAATTTGAGAGAGTGAATTCTAAGGGAATAATCGAAGAACTTAGGTCAAACAACGAGGTATCCAATAATTCAATAAAAAGCTTAGAAAATGAAATTGACGGACTGAATAAGTTGAATAGCGAGCTTGTATTGAAAAATCAAGAGGCTGAGCAGGCCGTAGACGGCACTAAGAAAGCATTAGCCAAGCAAACTAGAAGAAGTGAAATTTTAAGTACAAAAATAAGGTCAGCGAAGATGAGCTTTTCACGTTTTGAGGATCGGCAAAACCCCTATGGAGAAGCTCATTTGCTTCTCAAAGAAGCATTCGCATTCATTCACCAACTCAGGAAACATCAGCCTGGCAATTCCGCCGCAATCTCTGAAATCCTTTTCTTCATGTGCCTACAGTTGAAAAAAATATTTGAAGTCCGAACGGAAAATACATATTCTGTTTCAATAAGACTATTTAAAAATTCTGACGAAACTAAGCGATATGGAGAACAGATAGTTGAGGTACTATATAGGGATGATGAAAGTGGAGAAAAAAGAAAAACTTTATATTCAGAGCCAATGTATGTAAAAAACGATTCTTGCTATCACCCGTTTACGCGTCAAAATCCAGATCTGGCGTCATTTTATTATCTAAACAATGATGTGGTTGGAGATTTGAACTACAAAAGTTCCTTTTTCGACTACTATAAGTGGCCGTCAGCCGATTCGATTGCCACCAGTAGTCGAGAAGATCGCTGGCCATTACCCTATAAAAGCGAATTGGTCGTACCCATTTGTCCAATAAAAACGAATGGAATGGGCTTTGATAGAAAAAACAAAATTATTGGATTTATATGCATTGACTGCGACTCCAAGAGGGGCTTCAATGCCAAATATGATCCAGGCATGTTGGAGGGTGTTGCAGACGGAATTTATGACTTATTTTTCAAGTGGAAAGATGAAAAATAAGTCGCAGCTTGGGTCTTGTCTTTAATTTAACGAATGATAGGAATATCTCTTATGGAAAATCACAATCAGCCTCAGAAAAAGAACGACATGGAGTCCCGATTCGTAGAAGTCACGACAGATGATGGTAGCAAGCTAGATATCTTTGTTTTCAGTACAAAGGATTTAGAGGCTCTAAGGCCGACAGAGTTTACACGTATGCGCGTCGCAATGATGCTTGAAAATAAGGTTGAACATAGACCCGTATACTCTAATCAGGAAATCATTCAGAGGGTTGCAAGGCGCCGAAAGCCAATCTGACGTAGATCAGTAGATTCACGTACTAAAATCGAGAGTTTAATGAAATTACCTTAAGCTCATTAAGGATGAATCTCACCAATTTAAATTTTCCCCCGCCTATCCAATAAGAATCTACTGGAATCAACCACAATTTTACGCGGTCCGTTTAATAATAGAAGTTTTATGCTGCGAATATCGGCTCGTGTGTAATCTAGCTTCTCTGATTGCAGACCTGCGGGTACTCCATTCTGTTAATGCTCGATTTTCTGTTAGACAATATGCCCTAACTAACATTGGCTTTTTCAAAAGTCGATAGAGAGCGACACGAGTAATTTCTTTTTCTGATTGACGCATTATTATTTCTAAAATGTTCTAAAAGTTGCGCTATTTACGGAAGATATGTCAAAAACGCAAAAATATTTTCGCGGTGAAATTTAGGTATACGATTGGACAAAGAAATTGCTTGAGATTGATCAGGATGTGAGTCAGTATACAAGCCAACATATACGAGCGAATACAAACTAAATTAGTAAGACGCCGTATGAGCATAGGGTAGCTAATCAGATAAGCTTATGTAATCTAAGTCTCGATTGCACTTATAAACTCTTTGGTGATATTGGTCTATGTAAGTTACATTTTTAGAGGAGAAAGCTTTCTATTAGCTCGTAAATCAGGTTATAATCGATTGGAATATATTAATTCTTTTGATGAACAAAAATGTTTATCGTGGCCGTGACAGTCCAGTGTCTTCATCAAATCCAATATAGACGATCGAGAAGTTCGTTAGGACGGGAACATTCGGTTTTGGCTACGGCGAAAAGGATTATCCTCTACTATCGTGACTCCATTGACGCAAATTGAATAATAGCATACGCAGAACTTTTTAAATATGGACGAGGAAAATGTTGATCCTGAATACCTCAAAGGATTCAACGATAGCTATTTGATTGCGCAGCATATGTCAGGGCTATCGGAAAAACTGTCAAAAATCGAAGGTGATAGCCCACGCCTACAAGGTATGCGCGATGGCAGCCAGCAATATTTAACAGACCAGGTTAAAAGTAAGCTTCCGCATTGGCTCAAAACAGACAAGACAAATAAAGATTTATCCCCGCCCGAACCCCTTAAAACCCGCGACGTCGATCCACCGTCCAAATAGGCTAATCCTTGCCGGGAGAGCTTTTGCCTTTATCTGGGGACTTACTTGGCTCCGGCAATTTTTGCTCCTGCACCTTCGTGTAGCTGAGGCTCTGATTGAAGCTTGCCGACATTGAAAAAGTTTTTTCTTCTTTTGTATGGGTAGCTTGCGGAGCCGCTGGTGCCGATTTTTCTTCGGCTTCTTTTCCGCGAAAATTTGTTCGCAACTGCCGCATATAGTCCTGTGAATAATTTACATCCTTCGGGGCTTTCCGTATGCCTTCCATTTCTTTATCCGATTTTCCTTCGAAG
Source organism: Dyadobacter sp. HNCC25DJ185 (assembly GCF_056895195.1). NCBI lineage: Bacteria > Pseudomonadati > Bacteroidota > Cytophagia > Cytophagales > Spirosomataceae > Dyadobacter > Dyadobacter sp. HNCC25DJ185. The sequence goes on along the minus strand of NZ_JBXHAR010000016.1, from coordinate 28,474 downwards.
GCACTCGGATTCATCTTGTGAAACGTCGCTTCTCGTAGTTGCTTTGCAGTGGCCTCGTCAAGATCGAGTGCGACAACTTCACGTTCGATCCGGGCGTTAAGGCTTATTTCGATATCCGCTTTCTGTTTTTCAAGGTTATAGACGACGTTAACCGGATTGTTCTGTTTTGCGGGCTTTAAAAATCCGGGCGGGTTATAGCGCGGTACATAAGGGTCGGGTTCCTTGAATTCTCGCGGTGTGCGATCAAGCTGCTTGTCGATCAGCTCTGTTTTCTTACGCGCCTCGGTAACCATCTCTTCAATGTATTCCAAATTTTCGGGGAACGGATAATGCTCCTTCCGCTCGTCTTTTTTTTCCATGTTTTGAGGGTTTAAATTCTTGACATTGCTTGAATATATGGTAATATAAAAGAACACATATTTTATATCGGCGCACGGAGGCTAGTCATGGAATACCAGGAACATCTGCTCAAAAATGTCTTCGGCGGAGATAAAGAACGTTTCGATAAGGCCTGGCAACAAGCACTCGATGAAGGTTGCGAAGGAGCGGTGAGTTGGAAAAAACTCGTTGCCCCTGCTCCATGTTCAGAAAAACCGCTCGACCTGACTTCAATCTACAAGCCTGAAAGCATGGCCTCCGTTGTGAAGCAAGTTTCTTTCACACCATTTCAGTCCTTCTTCATCTGGAATCGCTAAGCGATAAATTTCCTAATACTCCTGATAATCAGACTGCAATCCGAGTAATTATTTTCCAGTTACTTATTTAACGGTCAAAATAGTCTGATTGTAATCCAATATTTTGTATAAATAATTTTACCCTCTTCCCTTATCCTTTATGCAGTCGTTTGATCTTGACCAGCCGATCATCGAGCTGGCATCGCCGTCCGAGCGAAATTATTGGACTATTCGCCACGCTGTTGAAGGCGTGCAAATTTTTGGTGGCATTGGCTCAGGTAAGACGTCCGGCTCAGGACGCATGCTCGCCCTGAAATATCTCAAAGCCGGGTTTGGTGGATTGGTGCTCACTGTCAAACCGGATGAAAAACAATCCTGGGTTGAGTATTGTCAGCAAACAGGCCGCAGCAACGATTTGGTCATCCTCGAACCAGGCGGACGTCATAGTTTCAATTTCCTGTCCTATGAATCCGCTCAATCTGGCAGCGGCTCATCCTTGACGGAGAACCTTGTCGATGTCCTTAAAACGGTCATCCGGGCTGGTGAACAACAGGAGAAAGGCAAAGGAGACGACCCCTTTTGGGAGACTGCACTTGATATGCTCATGTTTAACGTCATTGATCTTTGCCAGCTCGCTTACGGCAAAGTCACCGTTAACGATCTTTATAATGTGGCCCAGACAATCCCAAAGAACATCGAAGGCCTTAAAGTCGATGGCGAGGAAGGTGCCAAATACTTTCACAGAGCATTTGAAACGGCAAAGGAGCGCATCAACAAAGAGGTCGAGAAATGGTATTCAACCTTGTCGGTCGAAAAACAAGAGCGTATGCAGGATGAACTTGCAATGGAGACCGAGCTTCTGGAAGCAATTCCAAGCGCCCGACTGTTCAAATTCATCGACCAATTCTTTGTCGAAAATTTCATTACACTGACAGACAAGACCCGGTCTATTATTGATTTCATTTTCTCCGGCTTTCTGTTTCGTCTTCTGCGTGAACCTGTTTACTCGATGTTCTGCCGTCATGAGTTTTCAACAGTCACCCCTGAGGACTCGCTTCGCGGAAAGATCATTCTCTTAAATCTCCCTGTTAAAATCTATCATAAGGTCGGACGGGATTGTCAAATCCTCTTCAAGTATCTATGGCAGCGGGCGATGGAAAAGCGGGATATCGATCGAAATGACCGCCCGGTCTTCTTGTGGGCTGACGAAGCACAAAACTTCATTCACGAGAAAGATGCGGATTTTCAGGCTACGGCCCGCAGCAGCCGTGTATCGACAGTCTATATTTCGCAGAATTTGCCAAATTACCTGGCTTCCATGGGAGGGCAGCACGGCGAATTCAAAGTCAAAAGTTTTCTTGGAACGTTAGCCACTAAGATCTTCCACGCCAACGCCGATATCGAAACCAATAAATACGCATCTGAGCTAATCGGTGATGCCTTCTTTGAAGAGCAAGGCGACAGTGTTACGTATGCCAAACAGTTCTCCCGCTCGGTATCCCGCTCACTTAGACTGGAACGGCTTGTGCGCCCGGAAGAATTCGTACGGCTCCGCACCGGTGGCCCCCACAATAAGTACTTCGTCGAAGGCTATTTACATCGGCAGGGCGATGTTGTCCTCAAAGGGCAAAATCACATTAAGATGCTGTTTCAGCAAAACTACCGGCCATAGAACTCCCATTGTAAACCTAACTTCTCCTTTATGAAAAAAAACATGTATTACCGGACGGTCTTCCGTCGCCAAAACGCTATCAAAGAAGGTTTGTATGGTCTTTTCTTTTCGATCTGTTCTGTTCCCCGCCTTCTCCTGGAAGTGTTTATCCGCACCAATTTTGGCGAGCGTTATTTTTCCTTTTCGACGGGCATCCTTTGGGCAACGGTCCTCGCCTTGTTACCCATTCTCAAAAATCTAGGGATACAGGTTATCACCAGACGATGGGCCGCGGAACCTTTCGACATTTTCTATTTCCTACTGCACGATTTGACCTGGTATCTCTTTCTGGCAGGTTTTGTCGGTATGTGTATCGACCGTGCACGTGAGGTCGCACGGCTTCCCAATGTCTTTGACTTTGCCAGGTTTAGCCTATCGACCGGCCATATTCACAAAGGGTTTCTCAACTATCAACCTTTCGGGAAAAGGCTATCGGTGCGCACGATTGAAACCATTATCGAGCCAGGCTTCTTCTTTGTAATTGGCTTAGTGTTATGGCTTACCCAACAACATGTCGGCATCCTGATAGTGTTTTGCAGCATTTGTTATTCTGTCAGCTATATGGCCGCTTATCATCGCGGCGATAATTTCGTGATGGACCAAATCGACGAGATGATCTTTAATGAAGAGGTGACCAACTCCTTTATCGACGGCCTGACGCCGAACGATTCACGGGGTGTGAACTATTACGGGCGCAAACCGGCCGATCCGGAAATGCGCCGTCGCATGGCAGAAAATTTCATCGAAGATAACGATATCGCGGTCGCTTTATAGAGCCCTAAGCAGTGCTTAGGGGAGACGTCTGATACAAAAATATTACCATAGGACCAGCAACAACCCAGCACTGCCCAAGGGGATCTCTGCGCACTGCCCAACTTGTTGGAATTTACAAAAATCCAGGCGGGCTCCTCTTTAATAAAACGAAAAAATAAGTCCGGTTTTCAGTTCCTGTTATAAGCTCGATTTATGATACGGATGATACAAGCCAGTAATGCTGCTCACGCCAAAGCTTACTTCCAGAAAGCTCTCTCCAAAGCCGATTATTATATCAATGATCAGGAACTTGGTGGGCATATCCGGGGTAAGCTTGCCGAGCGGCTCGGTATTACCGCGCCAGCGACCCAGGACGTATTCTACGCATTATGCGAGAATACTGACCCAGCGACCGGCAAGCCACTGACGCCGCGTACCAAAGAGGAACGCCGCGTCGGCTATGACATTAATTTCCACTGTCCAAAATCCGTATCGATCCTGCATGCCCTGTCCAATGACGATCATTTGCTGAAAGCCTTCGAGGACAGTGTCTATAAGACGATGCTGGATATCCAGGCCGACAGCAAGGGCCGCGTCAGAAAGGACGGCCACTATGCCGACCGGCTGACGGGCGAGCTGGTCTGGGCGGACTTTGTCCACCAGACTGCAAGACCGGTGGAAGGCCATCTGCCCGACCCGCATCTGCATGCCCATTGCTTTGTCTTCAACGCGACCTGGGATGACCAGGAGAAGAGGATCAAGGCTGGGCAGTTTGGCGAGATAAAGCGGGATATGCCGTACTACCAGGCACGGTTTCACAAATACCTGTCCGATAATCTGATCGATCATGGCTACGGTATCAAGCGGACGGAGAAATCCTTCGAGATTGAAAACGTCCCGGAGCGTGTGATCGATCTGTTTTCCAAGCGCACCGACGAAATCGGACGTATTGCCAAAGAAAAAGGCATTACCGATATCGACGAGCTTGGCGAGCTTGGAGCCCGCACCCGCTCCAAAAAGCAGCAGGGTGTCGGCATGAGTGAGCTCAAAGCGGATTGGCGCAGACAAATCCGCGAGCTCGGACCGGAGGAAGACGGCAAGGGCGAGCGGATTATCCGCAATGCCCCGGAGAAAATGCTGGAAGTAGTACACGCCAAGGATTGCGTCGATCATGCGTTGCAACACGGTTTCGAGCGCGCTTCGGTCATGCATGACCGGAGACTGCTTGAAAGCGCCTACCGTCACAGCATCGGCCAGCGGACGATTTCGCTGGATCAGATATCCGATAGCCTGAATTCCGATCAGCGTCTTATGGGGATCAATGACCGTGGTCAGAAGCTTGTAACGACTAAAGAAGTATTGTCGGAAGAGCGGTATATGGTCAGGCTGGCACGGCATGGACAAGGAAAGCTCATGCCACTTTACACCAAATGCCCGGAGGTGATGCTTGACGGCCAGCAGGGCGAAGCCGTCAAGCATCTGCTGACGACGACGGACAGGGTATCGATCATTCGCGGAACCGCGGGCTCCGGCAAGACAATGCTGATGAAAGAAGCGGTCAAACATATGGAGGCGGCTGGCAAGAAAGTGACGGTCGTCGCGCCGACCTCGGAGGCATCGCGCGGCGTGTTGAAGAACGAAGGTTTCGCCGGGGCTGAAACCGTCTCTCAGCTCCTAGTTGAGAAAAAGATGCAAGAAAAGCTTCACAAGCAGATACTCTGGGTGGACGAAGCAGGACTGCTCGGCACCAAGGATATGACCGCCCTGCTTGAACTTGCCACGAAGCAAAATGCGCGACTGATCCTAGGCGGCGATACACGTCAGCACAGTTCAGTCGTCCGGGGCGATGCCTTGCGCATCCTCAATACGGTTGGCGAGATCAGGACTGCCGAGGTGAGCAAAATTTACCGGCAACGCAATGAAACATATCGGCAGGCAGTCGAAGATCTGTCGGCAGGCAATATCAAGAGTGCGTTTGAAAAACTGGACACATCCGGTGCCATCAAAGAAATCGATCCGCTTAACCCGAACAAGGAATTGATCGACGACTATATGTTGGCTATTAAAAACAAAAAATCGGCGTTGGTCATCTCGCCGACGCATCAGCAGGCGGAGGATGTCACAGGCTCCATCCGTCAAAAGCTGCGAAGTAGCGGTGAGCTCGGCAAACGCGAGATCTCCATCGAGCGGCTTGTGAACCGCAATCTGACCGAAGCGCAGCGAGCGGATTGGCGTAATATCAGTGAGAAGGATATTATCCAGTTCAACCAGAATGTAGCGGGCATCCAGCGCGGCAGCCGCTGGCAGGTCGCCAACAGCGATGATCACCATGTCCTGATCAAAGATGCCCGGGGCGAAACCCAGACCCTGCCGACGGATAAAAGCGCCTGTTACGATGTTTACCGCACGAAATCGCTCGAGCTTGCTAAGGGCGATAAAGTGCGCATTACCCGTAATGGTTTCGACGAGCAGGATAAACGGCTCAACAATGGCCAGCTTTTGCAAGTCGCCTCTGTCAAAAAGGATGGCAAAGTCGAGTTGTTAAGCGGTGACGGCAAAACCAGGTACAAGATCGGTAAGGATTTCGGACACATTGCCCATGCTTATTGCATTACCAGCCATGCATCGCAGGGCAAGACTGTTGACGAGGTTTTTATCTCGCAACCGGCAGCGACGTTTCCGGCGACCAGCTCCAAGCAGCTCTATGTCTCGGTCTCGCGCGGGCGCGACAAAGTGCATATATATACAGACGACAAGGAAGAGCTGCTGACACACGCGCAGCGCCTCGGCGACCGTCGGTCCGCCTTGGAACTGATGCAAAAGCAAAAGAATATACAAGCGGTGGCAGAGCAAGTCGCGCGCGAACGCCCAGCCCCACAAAAAGACAAAACCCCGGTAAGAGAGATTACCCCTAAATCGCGTACAATCGATATCGACTATGAGCCACGGATTTAAGTTGCGCTTCGACCAGATGCGGGAGAACGTTCCCGACAAACCCGAAGCCAAACCAGAGCCCAAATCTGCCGGTTCGGACGATGGAACCATGCACCCGATTGGTCACGCCCGTAACCTCTGCCTGGTTTGGCCGGATGGCAAACGGGCCTTTTATAATTACGCGTACCTGATCTCGGCGGAATTCGATGCAGGTGGCGAGGTGAACCATATACGCCTGGCGTTCTCCTCACAGAGCGTTCTCTTAAAAGGCTATGCTCTGGAAACCGTGTTCATGCAGTTGCTTGACCATCTGCCCCGTATTATTACTGCAATCGATCCCAGGTATATAACGGTGGATGGAGATTTGGAAAGTATTGTAATCGCTATTGAAATCGAAGCGGATGAAAAGTAATGCCGGGCAAGTTGCCCTGCCCGGCGACTAGCTTAGTTTTGGCGAGGCTCGTATTTAAAGGCTGCCAACGAGATTTTTTGACCGAAGATATTCAAGGAAATGCTGATCTTATCGCCTTCCTCATTCAGCCAGATGGCACCGATACGGTTCCAATTTTTCTTATCACTGCCTGATTTTTCGGTCGCGAAGAAAACAGTGTGGGTTGGGTATTTCTTTTCGGTTTGAGTGGTTTCGTTAGTCATCATCAAATCTCCTTTGTTTGTTGGTCGATGATGGCAGCGTTCATAGCGCATAAGGAGGTGACAGCTTCCCGGAGCGGAGCGGAGCCGCAGGTGATTTTTTTATGCAGTAAAAAATCAGGGATAAGCGTCGTCACAACCGTTGCGCTAAGCTGACAGCATATATCGACAGACAAAGAAAGGTGCATTTATATTACTGCATTAAACCTCTCCGAAAAGAAATATCGAACGCTTCGCCATCTCTACGGTCTCAAAAATGCAATGAAAGGATAAGTGTGTGACCAAGTTGCCGATTGCACACACAAAGATGGACTGTTTAACTGCTAATTTCGGGGCCAATCCGGCTGATAAGGCTGTTGACAATCAAGCGTAATGCAACTGCCGCCAGGCAATCTGCCCGGCTGACTTTCCCCGGTAAATACTGAAAATTCAGGTAAAAAAAGGCCGGACAGTATAATCTGTCCGGCTCGTAGATTTTCTATTCGTCGATCGGGGCTTCAAAATCAAGATCGATGTTAAGGTTATTGATACGGATTTGCTCCTGGATCATCTCTTCTAATCTCGCTTTCGCAATAGAAAAGGCCATAAGCGCTTTAAGCCCATCCGGAAAATCATCCGCTCCTGGCGGCAATGTAATCCGCATTCTATGCAGCAGGGCATCTTTAGGGTTGTTTTGATCAGTCATCATCAATTTTCTTTCTTTGTTAGTCGAGTAGATGATGGCAGCGTCAATAGCGCATAAGGAGGTGACAACTCCCCGAAGCGCAGTGGAGTCGAAGATGATTTTTTGTTGCAAATAAAAAATCAGGGATAAGTGTCGTCGTAACCGTTGCGCTAAGCTGACAGCGATTCGACGACCAACAAAGAAGTGTTCTTGTGACCGAAATTTGAGTGAGGAGATAATTTCGAAAGATTCGTCTCATGCTGAGAGCGTTTTGTGAGATAGGCTGGAAATTGACAGCCCACCCCCTAAATAATTTTCCGATCCATTCACGAAAGCATCTCGTCTGATATTACACAAGCTAACCTGGGACTGGTGTTCCTGTTCCGAAACGAATTTTTTTGAAGCAGTTATCAGCAGATCAGTGTCCATTTACGAACAATTCACGTCCAATTATGAATGGTTATTAGTATACTAAATTCTTATTTGCTTGGTAATTAAGCATTTAGTGTATTGGCACCAGATTTGCTCGGGAGAGGTGTGCGAGGGATACATTCTCGCTGAAAATTAATGATTTAGTATGAAGTTTTCCTTGCCGATTATCTGCATCCTTATTAGTACACCCCTTACAATGGTTGCCCAGAATAAGAATTTACCAAACTTCAATCGCACTTTACAACTTGAAGAAAACTCTGATACGACAATTAATGTAAGTTTTGGCGATTTCGACGGTGATAAACATCTCGACATTCTGTTAGTAAAGGGAGGACATTCACCGATCATTGACAGGATTTTGCTTGGTGACGGAAAAGGCGGAGTACGCAAGGCGTATGATCTAGGAAAGATATCAGATCGATCATATAATGGCGGCGTTGACGATTTTAATGGGGATGGCTTCCTTGATATCGCTATCAGTAATGAAAACCCGGACCGTAAACTAGTTTATCTCAATGACGGTAAGGGCAATTTTAAAATTGGCTCTGAATTTGGACTTCCTGAATGGCCGTCCCGGCACATATCAATCGCAGATATCAATAAGGATAAATTACCCGACATCATCATAGCGAACAGGGGAGATTCCGGACAAACGTCAAACTACATATGTTTAAATAAAGGGGAGGGACATTTCGATTCTAAATGCATCCCGTTTGCTCCTTATGCTGCAGTGACAATTACCCCGGCAGACTTTAACAAGGATGGTTTTATTGATCTTGTTGTACCAAACCGGGATGGCGGCCAGAGTTACGTATATCCTGGCAGTTCTGATATGACTTATTCTGACAATCATCGTATTGCATTCGGGCCTCGGGATGTTTCGGTACGTGTTGCAGCGGTAGCCGATTTTGATGGAGATAGTATGCTTGATATTGTTACCATAGATGAATCTAAAGGAGTAAATCTCTATTTTGGTCAAACAGATCAAACGTTTTCATCAGGTATTTCCTTGGCTGATCCGACAATAGTTCCGTATGGACTGGCAATTGCTGATTTGAACAACGACAAAAAAATTGACATCATTGTAGGCCACATAGAAGCACCGTCCACACTTTTTTTAAATGACGGCACGCGACGCAATTTCAAATCAATATCTTTTGGTGATTCAAATGGTACTGTCTTTGGTTTTGCAGTCGGGGATTTTAATCAAGATGGCAATCCTGACATTGCTGCTGCCCGCTCAGACGCCGCTAATGTTTTATATTTCGGAAGTTACCAACCTTAGAACAGAACGGGAAGCAACGTGCTACATGCTCGGCCTATCCTTCTTGTTCATCAAACTAAACGCTCAATCACTACTTTTTTTTGAAGCGCCTTTCGTGGTCTCGGAAAACATCCGAAAGTTGCGTTGTATCAACATACGTAAGCAAGGTTACGGTCTCATGTTCGAGTGTTTTGTGAGATGTTCCATGCTATGGCATTTTCTCCCAGTCATTCCATAGCTGAAGGAGAAAAGCCCGGTTCTGAATGAGTGCCGCCGAAATCATTAGATATTGATAGATTACTAAAACTGCGACTATGGGCTTATAAATTGATTTGTAGTTGTCAATTATCGGAAATGCAGCAAGATAGAAAGAAGCTCGTTTTGTAGGTTTTGCTACCTTACGATCATGCAGGTAATGAAGAATTGCTTTGATAAAAAAGCTTACGATAAGAAGGCGGCCGGTGATTGGGTTGAAAATATGCATGGAAATAGGCCTTAGTTACAGGCGAGCGCAAATTACTGAAAACTGATAATTTTACACTTGCGACTGTCTCTTAAAACGTCCTTTCTGAAAGACGGCTACCAACCATCCCGAGCAGACACAAAATTCGCCGTAGGGTTCTCAAATTGTGATCTCACTAATCAATGTATCAAATTCGAATAACCTCTTGACTTAACGAGACGAGTTTGGGTTCGGGTTTTACCAAATTTGACGTCACACGAAACTGCATGTAAACTCTACGGCTTTCTGTGCTTGTGATGCTGCTGAAAAAATAAATCGCTTGTCATCTCTAAGGACTTTTAACCAAGATTGAACATAAGCCGCATGTTGCTCTTCCGGCATAGGTTCAAAACCAAGAACTGCGCCAAGGAAGCATGATCCCAGTTCCGCAACCAATTCTTCCTTGGCATATCCTTCGTCACCAAAACGCTTACTGCCAAAATCTCGCCCCAGGCGTTTCGGATGCTTAGTCCAGTGAATAATCTCATGCGCCTCCGTGACGTAGTAATCCATAGCACGTGAAAAACTTTCGAAAGGTGGCATCTGGATACGGTCGGTACTTTGGTTGTAGGATGCCTGAGTGCCTGTATAAATTTCCGCTTTGGTTTTAGCAAAAAAATCTTCCAGTTCTGTGATGCGTTGTGGATGACTGACATCCTTCTTCTCTGGCAGGTTATAAAAGATTCCTGGCAAGCCATTGATTTGTGATGCATTGAAGACCGTGTAGGTTTTCAAATATGGAACATATTTGTTCTCGATCTCCCCATTAGCGTTTTCTTCTTCTTTGGTGATCTTGTCGGCATACACAATCTGTGTGCCCTTCTCGCCTTTACAAACTGACGCCTTTAAATCGAGGGCCTGCTTGAAAGTCATCCAATGTGGAAGACAATAGTTCTTCTCCGCCGCTTCCGCCCAAAGCATAATTGTATTGATACCGGTATAAGGAACATTGTTCCAGCGGAGTGGTGACAAAACCTGTCCCGCAAGATGCTCGCTATTCCAGGGCTTACGCCAGGTCAAATTACCTTTTTCCAGATCTGTAATCACCTTGTTGGTCACTCGAGTGTAGATATCAGGTTGTGTCAGTGATTTCTGATGGTGCGAATTAGATGTCAAAAGTGAATCTCCGTAGGTTGGGGTGACCGGGATTGAAAACCCGGCGATCAGGTGAGCGAACCGGCAAGAATTTTGGTCGCGCGAGGAATGCCAAAGGCAGGGGATAATTCTTGTTGGGGTAGTGAGCCGCGCCGGGTACAATCATGCGCCCACCCCGGCCTACGGAGAAATGCAGGTCAGATATTCGGCTGCATCAGATTTTCGCTATAAAACCAGGCCGTGTTTATGCATGTACCATTCATTTACACTGGCAAAGCCTTCATAAACCCGGTTCATTTTCAGATGCACAAGGCTAGGCTGATTTTTGACAAAGCTGTTAAGAATATTTGTTGCACGATGACCCGCCGGGTCGTTGTCCATCCAGGAATGCATCGTTTTGTAACCGTAATTCTGGATATATGGGGCTGCGAGTTGCGCATTGGAATTCGCATGAAGAACAAGGCTATCGTGCTCCCATCTGTCGTACCCCAAATACGTCAATACAGACAAGAAATCGAAAATATGTCTAAATACATGTACGCCCTGCGATGGCGATGGCGTACCTCGAAAAATTGTGACACCGCGAGGCTTGATGAAGCCGCTAAAAAAAGGATTTAGAAGCTCATATCCGTCACTCCCGTTTTTTACACCCAAGGCAATAAACGTTCTGCCGGTTTTGCGGTTGAACACTTTCAATTCTTTCATATAAAGCTGGGCCAGCGGCAATGATATCCCTTGCCGTTCCAGGTATTTGATCAACCCCAGAAACTGGATTTGCTTTATCGATTTGATTACAAGCGCGGGTTTTTCGTCTTTACCTGGTGAAAATACACCTTCATGAATGTGTGGATGAGAAAACCGGTCATCGGACATATTGGAGATCCACCGTGCTACATCTAACGGTGTATGGCCTTCGCCGGTGAATTTAAGATAGCGCTGTGCAAAGTCATCCAGGTTGCCACCGGCTGATATCGCATAGTCATACCAGCTGTTTGTATTGAAATAGACCCAAAAACTAGGTTCCGGCTCTCTGCAAATTGGCGAGCAATAAAGAGCCTTTGATTTACCAGTATATTCAGGCTTGATTTGAAGCTTGTCCAGAATTTTGGATATGGCTATACTATTCGCATGGTCCTTATCCATGACGGTTCTCCTAGAAAATAATGTGATTTAAGGGCACAGGGGAAGAAAAGTTTTCTCAGAACTTTTCTTCCCTGCTTTTTAGACGTAAAAATGACGATTTAGATGTTTGTCCAAATCGTCCTTGTGGTAGTGGATCTTTCGATGAATCAACCGCGGATTGAGATTATATCTTTTGATAGAATCCCAGACCCTCAACACACCTACTGTCGTGTTAAGATATGCCGCCGCACTTTCTCGATCCATGTAAAATTGTAAATCCGGTTGTTCGGTTTTCATTATAGCTCCTCAATCAAACGTTGGGTTCCTAGTCGGGTGATTCAATCACTGCCGACCATTCGTTGATAAAAGTTCTATCATAGATTGTCAATTCAGCCCGTTACTTTTTTTCGCGTTAACAGTGAGGACCTGACGATGCTAAGAACAAATATCATACGAATTTAAATTTTCGAAGGCTTCCTGGTTATTTGTTATGTATCACCATTAACGGGTGCTGATTTTTCTATGCACTTCGAAAATGTACTGCATAGTAATCCGGCTCACGCTCAGTTTCAGCATGTCACTTTCAGAATAATAAAGATTCATGATCAGTTCGGATTTTGAAAGGTTCTGAAACATTGCACTTGCGCGACGAAATTAAATTTCATCCAGCCTATAACTCAAAGGAGACGCTCAATGAATGATCAAACTCTTTTTTCATCAGTTGGCTTTCTGCGCCTGCCAGAAGTTTTAAAACTAATTCCGGTATGCAAGGCGACCTGGTGGAATGGTTGCAAGACGGGACGCTTTCCCAAGCCATACAAGCTGTCGCCAAACATTACAGCATGGAAGGTGGAAGATCTAAAAAAGTGCATGGAAGAATTTCCGTTTTCTCAGGCAAAATAATATTTACATTGTCCGCTGCGAATATGCGGTAGCCATTGACTATCTAAATCCGAGCTAGACCGGCCTACCTTCCACATTATCAATTCCCATACTTGTAAGAAATTGTTGCTAGGGTCTTACTGGATCCCTAGCAACTTTCCTTCTTTTTCGGCAGAGTCGTCAATATCATTGCATTAAATCAATTTCATTGTGCGGTGACAATGGTTCGAAGGACGTTATATAAGGACGCCTTTTCATTTGTCCCACCGAAAACATGCTGACAAACGTAATTTACATTTTAACCATCAAAACAATTTTTTCATGAACTATTTAAAAGCCTCACAGCTAGTGAAAAGCGCTATCGCGAACAAGCGACAGTTAAAAATTCAGAATACCGATACTGACTTTGAAATGATCATCGATCCCTATGTTTTCGGTGATGATTTTATGCAACGTCCATTTGTATGGGCCTATGTTCCTTTCAATGAAGTCTGGTACAAATTCCACTTTGACATCCTCGATAAGATTGCCATCAGCCAGTCACAATTTCACCCACAGGCCAATGTGCATTATTATTTCAGCGATGAGGAAACTTGGGACAGCTTCATCGATTCCATCCAGTTTTGGCGAAACTTTGGGCAGCACGACTCAGCCTTGACCTGTCAGCTAGGAGCCAAGCATCAGACATCGTCACTATCCCTATCGACCGACGCGAGATGCAAAAGACTTTCTGTCTTGCCCTGCTGAAATTTAACAAAGCGCGTCCGATTACTAGAGAATGAAGTGACTGGCAATCTTAAAAAATCTTACTAAGGAAGTTGCCTAGCCGCTGAAAGGCTTCTTTCTGCTCTTCTATCTGCGCTGCACGTTGATAAGTTGCAATGATAGGATCATCCGTTTTCTGATTGAGGCATTTTTTAATGATGTAAGGGAATATTCCTTGCTCTTGCATAATGGTAGCAGCTGTCCGACGCAAGTCATGTAGCACCCATCTCCCACCAGGCAACACCAGGGTTCGGTTTTCTTTTAACCGGGAAAACCGAACCTCTCCCTGTTGCCGGTCTGTAATTAATTTGGTCAACGTTTGGCGTGATAACGGCTCTCTTCCCGTCTTGCCTGGAAATAAAAAATCTGAATAGCGAAATTTTGCCAGAGCCTTCAACTGCATCAGTGCAAACGGTGAAAGATGAATCTGGTGAGACTTCGAATTTTTAGCATGAGCTGCTGGAATCAAAAAAATTCCAGTTTCCGTGTCAATATGCTTCCACTCGGCGCGAAGGATTTCACTTACTCGACAACCAGCCGCTAAAAGTAACAACAGGGCATGCTGATATTCCTGTCGCAATCCAGACTTTGGTAGCTGATCCGATAACAACTTTAGTTCTAGCTCGTCTAGAAAACGCTCACGAGGCTTTTCTTTTCCCCCAACTCGTTCCTTTTTCAATCGGCGTGTTGGGTCGCGGTCGATCAACTCTTCATCTTGGACATATCCGAAAAATTGTCGTAAATCGGACAGTAGCCTGTTTGCAGTACGTTTCCTTCCGCGCCTGAGTGGGCGGTCTAAGATCAATTTTATATCGTTTCGGTCAATGTCGGCTATTGCCTTTTTTCCAATGACAGGAAAAACATCCTTTTTAAATGCTCGTTCGACATCGTCTCCATTATCTTTTCGATTTTGCAGATCCGCCGTCTTCCAACTTTGAAAAACGGCTTCAACTGTGTTCCGTCTTTTTTCACTTTCCTTTATTAGCCGTTCTAATTCTTCAATCCGCTGCTTCTCGGATTCAATTAATGGATCGAAACCTGCGGACAAAAGATCGCGCTTTCGTCCGGCTAAAATTCTGGCCTGCTTTAAACTTGTATCTGGATATGTACCTATCGATTGCTTGCGGCGGCAATGGGTGACTGGAGAACTATATCTAAATATCCATTCCTTTGTGCCGTGGTTTCGAACAAATAGGTAAAGGCCTCCGCCATCGTTGTACATTTTGTCTGAAAACGAGGGCTGAACGCGATCAACTTGTAACGGTGATAGCATATGCTGGGCTAATTTGGGCATTCTAATCTTCCTAGTGTACCATCCTGTGTACCAAAAAGTGCTCAACTGAGATGGATCACTTTAAACCCATTTTCCCAATAAAGTCAATAAATATCAGATTGTTAAAGACACATCTTAGACCGGATTAAATCGCCTTAAATATCAATTATTGGAAATGGCATGCAAGAGGTCACCGGTTCAAGACCGGTTAGCTCCACCAGTATTTTCAACTATTTAATTATTGCAGTAAGATTTAAAGCCACCAAACATTTGGTCTCCGTGTACCAACCCGTGTACCAACCCGTGTACCAATAGAATCTTGCTATCTTTTGCTTTTCAATCGAACCATTCATTCATGGATAAAAAAGAAAAGGCCAGAAGAGTAACACTCGTTATCGAGGAGTTTGAGGGAATTATCCCTTTTACAGAAGTATTTTATCTCGAATCCTTAGGCTACTCCGCCAGCAGATGCGTCGAAGCCTTCAGGTATTACGAAGAATACATCAAAAACGGCTCGGATGCCGATGCAACTGCTGCTCTCATTCAGGAAGCCCTATCTCATGCGGCGGCTCTTTCTCGTTATTTTTTCCCAGCAACAACCAATGATCTGTCAGTGGCAAGAGGGAAAAAATTACGCGCTATCTTTAATGTCACCGATGACTCACTTCTAAAGACCAAAGATCCACGAAATGCAATGGAACACTTTGACGAAAGACTTGATCATTTTTTATTGAACGATTTGGCGGGAACATTGTATCCGAAAACTATGGTTAGCGATCACAGCAAAGCCGATGATAGTCTGGAATATATTTTCAAATTGATCGATGTTGAAAATGCCATTTTTGTTATCCTAGGAGAAAAATATTATTTCGGAGAAATTTATAGCGAAGTATTACGGATTTCAGATTTAGTGAGCGACATGCTGAAAAGTGGAGGAAAATTTAGGAAACCCTGAAACAAACGTCAAGAGAGATCCAGTGCTAGGATTCGACAGTGTCATTTAAGCTTATGATCTAAATGAGGCCAGTACGTTCGCATATTGATTTTACCCCCATTTTTACCCCCAAGCAAGTTTTTTCTATAGCTCTATCAATATATTATCATATCACCATTATCGGTCATGATACGTCATATACAGTCATTACAATTCACAACTAGGAGAATTTTGATGAAACTTTCACTCTTAGTTAAATCAATATAATCACAAGTAGCTGTCAATAGAATATCTGGGCTTACTGATATTTGTCAGTTTTATTGGCCAAAAAATTTAAACATTTCTATGATCTGCTACGTTTTAGAGAAGGTTCCGTCGAAAGGTAAAGTTTCCTTATACCATAATGATGTTTCTAAATCCTAGTGTCGATGGCCAGCTTATTTTTGCACTTCACAAATTACACAAAAGAACCGGAAGAGGCTCTGCCCGCCTTCGATGGTGCTGTTTCGCTTCTCGTAGATAAGGATCACTTAGGGTTAAATATACTGCCCTCGGTTGCTTCCATAGAGAAAAGGCTCGACTTTCCTCTCAATTGTTTGAACCCCCCTGCCGCAGCTGCTGTCAAAAGAAGAGCTCCTCCAACCCAGTAAGAAATATTTTCACGTCCCTCAGGAGCAAAGGTTACAGCAATTACGGCAACAACGACGAGACATGCCGAGAGAGTAAGGCTTAATCTTTTTGTCTTTTCGGATTCCTTAATAAATGTTTCACGGAGGCGAGTTGTTTCTTCAATGTGTATCTTATGAAGGCGCGTTGTTTCTTGAATGTATACTTGCTTAGTAATTGGGGTGGTATGAATACTTGCTAGCATTTCGTCAATGCCGTCGCGGGTTGCCACACGTGAATCCATGAGTCCAAAATTCTCTTTTTGTATTATTCTCATAAGGCTAAATTGTAAAAAATAAATGCCTGACTGAATATTGCTCTTCGCCATCTAACTAAAGCATTTTGCAAAAAAGCCGAATCCGGTATATGCAATTACAGTTCCGACTTTGACCCTCTTCTTGTTATTGTAATCAAAGTTTACTGCGGGAATGACGTCGACTCATTAATGTCCCTCACGATGAAAAGTTACAAAAAATTTCTATTAAAATCGGAATGATCGGTTAGAAAATTTCGACGACATGCATCAGCTCCAAAGGGATCTTCTTCATTATAGACTGCCGCAGGAAAGAAAAACTCATCTGAAATGACTACAATCATTGCACGCCTCTTTAACGATTAAGTATCAATTTCCAATCGTATCTCATCAGGAGATTCGATGAAAATTGAAGTTTCAAAGCCGTCCAGTCTCGACTCTCATCCACTCATAACGGTCTGGTCGCCAGTTCAAGTCTGGCCGGGCCCACCATGTTTTCAATGACTTATTTCAGTAGGTATATGCTGCTAAAATTCTTGGGGTTACACAAGTGCTAGTTTTCACAGATCAGGAACGAGTGTTGCTGATCTGTAAACATACTTTTGCGGTAAAATAGTATTAAATTATTGTAAAAAACCTCACCCTAATCAGTCCTCAATAGTATGGACTCTATATCATTAATCATTATTCGTAAGAGCGTGTTTAGTCACTGCAAAGATGGTACAATCCCCTTTCTTCGCAATGCCCAAACACGCTCTAAGTAATTGCTAAGACTTGTATTTTACATCGACCGAGCTATGAATTAGTAGTGAAAATAAAAAAGCGATTGGAAAAAAATAGGCCAAATAAAAAATATTTCTCCAAATAGGGTAGGTCCATACGTTCAAAAAAAGGCCAATCAAGCAAAAGACTATCACCATCGTAATTTCAAAAATGAATATTTTTGAAATTAAACTATTTACATTCCTATAAATTATAATAGCATTGTAGGGCAATAATACAAATACTAGAAAAAATACAGGTCCGACAATAAAAACAGTACCCCAAATCAAGCTTATGTATTCAAAAAATGACCCTGAATAATTGGAGTGATTGTTCAATATTTCCATGGAAATATAATCAAAAACAAGCTTTATTATCGGAATTATCGTAAACGCCAATACAACATTTATCCAAAGTCTCTTCCACATAGTTTAAAAGATTAAATACAATTTTTATTCAAAGCGCTAATTGGCTTTCTGCCTTCTAAAACATCTTTGACCAAAGTCCAATCGGGACGCATTTTAACTGGATTTCTAACTATGGCATTCCCACCATGCCCTCTAACAAATGTACGAATATTTGTCATGAAACTATTCCAAAGCTTGTCTGCCTCCGAGAATGGGATACCAGTATATTCCTGAAGTGCTGTTCCTTCCCAGTTTGTTATCCTATCTACACCTCTGGTATAAAAAACTACTCCCTCCGTCGTAACGTTGTATCCAACCGCACGATTGCCACTAACGGGATGATCTCCGTATTTTGGGTCATGAATAGTAGTAAACATAAACATATCCGGGTTTGATTGAGATGTAACTACGGCACCGTTATCTGGCCCGGTTAAATCTATTCCTATGATAGCGCCCTTTGGATTGCTAGAATTCCATAATGCTACGTCATTATAACCTAGATATTGATAAGGTGAAAATGTGGCACCAGTGGTGAAGGTATTAAGGTTCAACCGAATGTACTCTAGAAATTGTGATGGCGTTAATTGCACACCGTCTACGGTCGGCATACCGGTGACTGTCACCGGGAAATAGTCCATATTAACAACAGGGCTATGGGCATCGTCAATGTCCTGTACATGGGAGATATCCGCGTAGGAAAGTCTTAAATATGATGAACCCCCAAGTGGAACAACACCATGAATAGTCCACAATTTGTCCATTATCGCCTGCTCCGGTTTGAATCTAGCGGTCGCAAGCCATTGGTTCAGCAACGCACACTCCTCAGAATAAAGTGCAAATGGCTTATTTGCGATCTGATTCCTTAACGATGCCGGCGTAATCGTAGAAATCGGTATGATGATTATTGGAGGCGTATCGCCACTACAATCTGTTTCTGTATTAGCTATTCCGTTAACAATCCAGCTGCCACCATATGTTCCGTTTGCACACATTGGCGGGAATGATGGATAAGCGCACATATTTTCACCGCGTGTCTGTGCGGTATTGACGCCACAATCATAGCTATACCAATTACAAGTATAAATTGTAATACAGGCGGATGTCTTTGCATTTTTTGCTTCCCCAATGACATTACCAATATTCTTTCCATGTTTGAAAGAATTAAATATCGTGTTGTTTGTTTCCAAGTTACGAAGTGATGCAATTCCAGTAAAATCCGAAAGGACAAAATCTCCAGGCTCATTTGAAACGAATTGGGCAACATAGTATTCATTTTCCTTTCCAAGTTTGACAACAAAGAATTTCATCGAGCCCTTATGTCGTCCATTTAGGATTTTATTAGTTTTAGTATTTTTGGCTTGCGGATATAGAGGTACATATATAAAATTTGCGGTGCCTCCAGAGCTTTGATTACTAGCTTCAACCCATTCAGGAGCCCATGATAACATCAAGGTGTCGTTCAACACGTCGGACAATTTTCTCTCATATTTTGCTGTTTCGAAATGCTGTTTAATTGAAAAAATATCATTTTGTTCTAATATAATTGTTTCATTAGGTTCGATATTTTGCTTACAGGAGTAAATAGCAAGGGTTAATAAAATTATCAGGTATTTTAATGTTTGTTTCATTATTGCCAATTGTTTAAATGAGTTGTAGTCATTTTAAAATATTTCTTCTTTTATCTAAAATTTGAAACATATTTTTATGAAATGCAGATTTTGTCACTATGTAATATCAACTAATAATATTTTGTATTTACTAGATCCTATTGTGCATTCACAATTTGTACGCAGTTTCACTTATTATGTATTTGATGGCTTTTATATGGCTATAATCTTGTCGTTTTTAAGATGTTTATTATAAGAAATAGGTACTTCTAATTACTTACCTCGCGAGATGTAACCGTATGCAAATATACAAATAGTTAGATAATTCTTGTAAATATAATTCTATATATAAAGTAATATTTTTTCGACAAATTTATTTTATGGTTTGGATTTTTGGTACAATCGTTTGTGCTAGTTTGAAAAATCTCTTAAGTATTGATTTACAATTGTTTGCGGACGTTATTATTTTCCTCCGCTGTTCGTGAATAGTTAGAGGCTTGGGATTTTCTTTTCTGTTAAGCAACTCCAGGATGCAGAATTGTTCACAAAGGCACCTCCATAATACCTGACGAAAGGATCGATCAAGAATATCTAGCTCTGTGTCAAAATCGGACACTTATTTTTAGAATATCGCCCACATATAAGTCCCGGAATTGAAGCTGGGTCAAGCCGTTCAGTAGCCTTCGGCTAGATCTCAAATCACCTTAGCAATTTTTATTACTACCCTACTTATTCTTGTGACGAACAATAAGTTCAAATATTTATTAGATTGGCTTTTGAAAACCTTTATGACATGGCCGAACTGCCTGAGTACTTTGCACTTGATGGGACGGAATTGAGCTCAACATCCAACAAAGAACAATGGGCGGGCGGAAAGTTTTCCAAATTTCTTTTCCTGATGACGAGAAAGATCTTTTCATCCATCGTCCAACTATCGCTAGTGGAAATAAAATGTGGATGTCGATACCGGAGGGGAGACAGGACAGGGCTATCCCCATCGGGGAAGAAATAATTAGGTTTTACCGACGTTTGGAACGACAGCAAAAAGAACTGTAATCATGTGCTATTATAACGGTCAGAAAGTAACGAGGGCGGAGTATATTGAGCTGATGAAGCTTGAAAAAACAATTGCAGGCATTCAGGAATTGAAGCGACCTACGGTGTTGGGTCCCGAATCTCCGCCGGTGGTCGTTTTAAAACCAAATCAGGATCGAACCGACTTTGATATCACGACCATGCGATGGGGCTTTATCCCCAAAGGTATCCGAAATATGGAGCTGGTAAAGAAGTTTGAAAATGGTTTTAAAAAAGAGGACGGGACATTCCAGACAGGCTACGATACGGAGAATGCGCGAGGCGAAGAGCTGCTTTGGATCAATCCAAAAACAAACAAGCCCAAAATTTTCAAGGATGCTGCGCTAAGCAATCGCTGCCTGATCATTTCTCATCAATAGTACGAATGGCACCAGTCTGTTATCAAATGCAAATATAAAACATGGTAGGTAAAGGACAGAATAAGTAACAGATTTGCTGAAAAAATCATAATTAACTCTTGATAGTCACTAAACAATAGGACTGCATCTCCTTTTTTACCGATTATCAACACCCAAACACCTCCAAACAATAGTAGTCCAATCTGGAACATATTTTTTTGATTCATCAAGCCTGATGTCAATTGCGGCTTTGGTAATCTCGTTGAAAGGTCGGTCTCGAAAAATATAGGAGGGTTCGGATGTTGATTTCACCATATAAAGAATATAAATTATTATTACGACACAAACCAAAATTGAGAAACATGCTATGGTGTTTCTGATTTTCCTTTTAAAAGCTCCTGAACTAAATTGAAATTTGTACTTCGAGAGAGGCTTTTTTGACATAGGCAACTCAGGATTAGGGTCTTCTAACTTCCTTTTACGGTTCCTCATGTACTAAAAATAATTTGAGCTTGTGCAAAACTCTTTTATGACACAGTCCTTGAATTGAAATTCAATAGTCCAAATTTAACTATTTATAAAAATTTACAACTAAGTATGTGCTTGCATTTAAAACCTCTCAACGGCTGGAATTTGCTTAGGAAGGTGATATCGCTGATGAAGTATAATTTTAAGTGTGTCTCGTAATTTCTTGTATTTGTTTGAGCTATGTCGATGTGGCAAAATACCCAGGAAGCCGGTTTTCAAGCAGGTATCCATTTTCTTACACTATGCTTTTCTAAAAGTTGGATTTTGACAATTTATATTTTTGGGTTATAGCCAAAATTGTCGTTTTGCGTGTTAAAGATGGGATATCTGGAATTATTATATCCCATTTTCGACTACCTCGCAATCACTAAATTTTCAGATGGTCCCTGTCCATCCGCAGTCCGGCTATTAGCCTTCTTTCTCTTCTTTTCTAGCCGCAAGGGCGCAACCACTAGAAAGTTTTTATGGATTATATCCTGTAATGCGGAAATAATCCATAAATTAATAATCCATAAATTTGAAATCTAATGCCACCAGAATGAAAAAGATATTTTACACAATTGTCTCTGAGGAAATGGTCTGGCTTCACTACTATGACGCCTTCAAAAACAAGCATTTCAAAGAGCTTTTAGGAAGGGAAGCGAGAGAATTCATTAAAGGACTCAAAACCGTTAACAAAAATGAAGGAGACCATCAACACTCTTGAAATGGCTATCAGGCAGTTTTGGCCTGAGGCTGTGATGCTTCGACGCTATAAATACAGGATTGGCGAACCTGCTTCATATTGGTTTTTCTTAAAACCGGGTTTGATGGATCTGATTAGAGTATTTCCCAATAGGGACAATACCAGCTTTTACCTTTCCTGTTTCCGCTGCTCTGATACTGACACTATTGAAAAATTTACCTTTGACCTCGAAAGGTCCGGCAATGATATGATGATGCTGCCATATAGTACGCAAAATCTGGAAGTCCTCCTCACTGGTGGGGAGTTTTTGATCCGAAAAGTCGGCACAATAAGCAAGCATGATATGTTACTTCCGGCGAATAGCATTCAATTGATTTCATACGCAGCTAATGGATTCAGCTAAAATGTTGCCTGAGAGCTGAGCTCTGTGGTATTTTTACAGCCGACTATAATGATCACATGAAGATTTCCGACTACCTCGCCGCTAAAATAGATGAACTTCCTGAAAGCTGCATATTTACTGCGGACGAATTCGCGAATAGCGAGTTTAAGGCAGTTTCCTTGAGGAAACATCTTGGTTTCATGGTTCAAGCCGGGGAAATAGCAAGATTTTCGAAAGGCAAATTCTATAAACCCGAAGAAACCGTTTTTGGATTACTTGGTCCTAACGAACAAGAGATCATGAAAGACCTGCTTGTTAGAGATGGCAAACGTATAGGATATCAAACAGGATACCAGATTTTTAACAAGTTGGGTCTTACAACCCAGATCAGTTGGCTTTTCCAAATAGGTTGTAAAAACCGGAGAGCTAGAATAAAGCGCGGGCATTGCACAATTGCATTCATTAAACAGAACAATGAAATTACGGAGGATAATATTCCATTTCTACAAATTTTAGATGCGGTTCGATATATAAACAAAATGCCTGAAACGAGTGAAAAGGATGTTCTGAAACGGCTTATTGCTATTTTAAAGGAACTTTCGGATAATCAGATTGAAGAGGTTATTTCCCTTTCAAATAAGTATACTGCTGCAACCCAAAGAGTGCTTAAGAGCCTACTTGCCGAAAGAAAACAGGTATAGCGATTTAGAGTGCTATATTTTCCAAGATCACTTCATTCCTGTCCAGTGTCGCCGAATAGATTGTCGGCAGATTATTTCAGTACCCCCAGTTTCCCTTGCAGCAAATCAAACTGTTGCTGATGCTTTGCCGGATTGTTTTTTTTGAGCGTATTCAGGTTCTTCAATTTCCATTGGATGGAAGGAAATTTTTCAAAATCGTAAATTGTCCAATCCGGTTCTGCCTGGTTAAAACTGAGGAGAAAAGCTTTATCTCTATCGGTCAAACTTTCTTGGACGACGCTGACAAGGCGCGCTCTTACAGTCTCGTACTCTTCATAAGTGAATTCTTCATCGCTCATTCCGGAAAACTGGTTAGCTAAGGCGGAGCGGTGATCCTGGAAATTGGGCGTGATTATTTCGTGGATAGGTCTGTCACTTCCCAGCAAGCAATAAATAAGACCTCTTCGAATATCATCAGAGAACCCCTCATTGTCTAAAAGATATTTTACATCAAAAAGATCACGCGGATGCTGCCGGTCCAAGGCCGCGCAGATCTTCCCGCCGTAAAGTTGTGCCAACGGAACTACGGGAACGGACACAAACGCTTCAAAATCAGATTGTGCTTTGGCGCATAGCGGCAGTTCTTCGACCTCTCCGATTATTCCTCTGCCAACCAGATTGACCTCCAGCTTTACCTCTAATCCTTGGTGCATGATCAAAAGTTTGCCTGCATCCTGCCTGTGTTGAATTCTTATACCTGCGATCATGGCTTCAGTCCGGCGTTTGATCAATATGAGAGCTTCACTGATTTTATGCAGGGACGTTTCTCTGTCTTCGACAGGCACATAGGTAAGATCAATATCCACTGAGAGTCGCGGCATGTTGCGAACGAACAGGTTTATGGCTGTTCCCCCGTGCAATGCGAAACACCCAGCTTCATTGATGAGAGGTATGACCTTGATAAGAAGTTCAACTTTTTTCCTGTACGTTTCAAACATAATTCACCAGCTCTTTTGGAATACTGATCCGGTATTTGGCGTTATAAACACCGTGCTTTACAATGCTTCGGTCGCCGGTGCCCAGGTCTATCATTTCTAAATCCAGGTATTTCATAACGGGCAGCCCTGCTTTCTCGGCCATAAACAAAAACAACCTTTTAACACGCACTGAACTACATGCAACCAAAAGCCGCTGCATAAGCTCGGGTCTTAATGTTTGCTGTCCTTCCAAGATCTGATAACATTCCAGCAGATCGAATGCTTTTGGACTTATATACAGGCATTCAAGGATTGCACGCTCAGGAGCAGACACTTTTAATTCGATACTATAGTGGTTGTAAGTGCCGACGCCGACTCCTTCCGGAAATGTTGATGTTTTGACGTGATGTATGGGATTGCCCCAATTAAAATCGGTAAACCACTTCGGCAAGTGTTCGTTCAAAGCAGAAAATAAAAATACAGGTTCTTTTCCTAAACGAACATAGTGCCCCCCGCCTCTGATCGAGAATGCGGTTGGGCCACCGACATGCACATCCAAATAAAGCTGTTTTTGAAGACTTGCCACAGCTCCGTACCACTCCACTGATTCTTTTGGTCTCTTATAAGCACCTGTGCCGACAGCTTCTATCCAGCCACTTTGCTGATAGCGTTGCACTAATTGCCGGGATACACCTATTTCTTTGAGCCATGCCGATGTGGCAACATGGCCTGGAAGCCAGTTTTCAAGTAAATTCTTTATTTTTATGACATTTTGTAAACTCATAGTTTACTTATATTACAAATTTTAAAGACCGTCAAGCAAATTACGATAATCTCATTAAAAATAACTAATTATGTATACTTGAAGTTTACAATTTATAATATTTTTAATGCACGAACTTTCCTTTTGGACAAATAATAGGCTTCTGCGCTCACTCTCTAGGCGTAGGCAAGCTATGCCTGGCGAACCATTGAAAATTTCTTGCAGCCACAATTTTTTTATCATAAATATCCTTGGCAATAACGTTCAACCGTAAACCGGCAAGTTCGGCCCTCACCCGTGATAGTTCAATCTCGCCTTCCTGTTCTGCGAAGATCATCCCGAATACTTCGAGATATGCACCTGGGAGGATAACCTTGGGAGTTTCAGGTGAAATCTCGGTATCATGGTTGTAAGATTTCGGATCTAACGTCAGACATTTTTCAATATCAGGATATTCAGCTCCGTTCTTTACAAACGACAGCCCCTCGACGATCAAGGGGCCGACGCCATTATTCTGTAAGTGTACAAAGAGATGCCCCTGTCTGTCTCCCAAGACGATTTGGGGAATCGGTTTAAGAGATTTGGCATTGTGCCTGCGCTGAAGATACAATTCAAAAAAGGTCGCAAATAAAGCGCAAAGGGAGATCACAAAAGACAAAAGATGCCGCCTTCCCCACAGGATTGGGACTAAGTAAGCCAACAGAAGCTCAGTCTATCTTCTTATAATCTCGCAACAATTTCAACCGTTCTTTTGCCTGAAGCTCGTAATAAAGAGGTATAAAGTGATGATAAAGGCTGCATTGCGGGTCTTTTCGGTCAACACGGTAAACCGGGCAACCGCTGGTACAGACAAACCGATATCGGCATTTGTGACAGTCTTCTGACCGGTCATCCTCTGGATGCACCCCTTGATCGATCATGTCGATCAGATCCAGATCATTGTCAAAAATGGACTGCGAAGATTGGCTGTTATCCCCAAAATGGACATGGCAGTATTTCAGCGATCCGTCGGTATAAATCGCGCCGCCTGAGAATCCCGAAGCACATGTCTGAAAGCCTAGCTCGTTGGGTTTGAGATCACAAAATTGAAAGCGCCTGGAAAATTGCCACCCTGTTTTGATAGCTTCCTCCATCAGAAGAAAGGACTCCGAAAGATTTTTTTCCAAACCTTCCGAATCGATACTCTCGCCCTTTACGATAGAGTAACGGAATGGAACATTAAGCTTAATAAGATATTGCGTCAGATCGGGTAGCCCTTTCAGGTTGTCGTTATTGACTACCGTGGTAACTGAAACAGGAATTCCGGCGTCTAACAACCTAAGCAAGTTATCATTGACTACATCGAAAGACCCCGTTCCAGATCGGAATTTTCGTGACAGATCATGCACTGGCCCAATTCCATCCAATGAGATACCATACGTAATGCCATACTGAATGGAAAAATCGACAATTTCCTGGGAAAGTATTGTCAGATTAGTGATGAAAGCAAAGTCAAGTTTGCAACCAACAGTATCTAAAACAAGCCTAGCCTCTAGGATAAAGACTTTCCAGGATTGAAACTGGGTCAATGGTTCTCCACCAGCCAGCCGGAATTTAACATGTTTGATTTTACGTTTGACGGCCGTATCAACCAGTTTTTGCAAAAGCTGGTTTTTTACAGCCTCTGTCATTGCTCTTCCCTTGTTGAGCGTCGAGATATAGCAATAACCGCATCCCAGATTACAGGCATCGGTAGTATGTATCCAAAAATTGAGGGACGTGGCTTTTTCCGGTTTTTGCGGTGTGCTGAAATCATCATCAAATCTGATAATTTCAGATTTGGCCATCGCAAGCATAAATGACTCCAACGAATTCGGATCGAGCGAGATTTCCTCAGAAATATCCGCCAAATCATCTCTGCCGTTTACCCTTTTGAGTATCTGACTCTGAGTATTATTAAGTACCCGCAAAGAATGCGGAGAACTGCAATTAACTGCAAATGCATGATGTTGGTCAATTTGCCGCAGCAAAAGGCCGGGAGCCAGTCGCGGTATCAATCTCTTCTTCATCACCAGCAGACGTATAACTGACACAATCACAATTTGCATTCACAGAAGAGATATTTGGTGATCCCTCGCCCGGAATTGTACTCAGCAGTGCGACATCATCAAAAAGCATATCGTTTTCGTTTATCAGGGCCATATTATTGAGAATTTATGTGATCAATTTTAACCTGTTCAATAATGTATACACAGTGCTTGGATGCCAGTGACCTTCGCCGCGAAAGGTGGGAGTACCAATGCGGTTGAGCTCTTTTGATATCGCACGAACAGTAACTATTCCCTTTCGCCGTAAGCGGATCAACGTAGGGCATATCTTTCTGGCAAACCTTTCCGCAGCCATTCTATTTATAACCGCCAGCACCTTTCCGTTCTGTCCCAGTTGCACACCCCTGAGCTTCGCTGCGCCTAGTGCATCTTTCGTCGTTTCGCTTATCCGCTGACGCTGCTCTTCTGCTACCGCTGCCAAAATATGAATTGTGAAACGAGTGGCATGCGGATTATCGGTCACTATGATTTCAACTTCGGATTTTATCAACCGTGCGATTTGTTCAACGTCCCGACCTAACCTATCAAGCCTTGCTACTATGAGCGTCGCATTCGACTTTTTACAGAGCTGTAGGGCCTCAAAAAGCCGAATCTGGCACTTGCGGGTTGATTTAACTTCCATTATTTCGTTGCTCAAATGATACCCATTTGCTTTGCAGTAGCTTTTTACCGCCGCCTGTTGGGCATCCAGCCCCAAACCGCTTTTGCCTTGCCGTTGTGTTGAAACGCGATAGTACGCAACTGCTTGTTTCATAGTCATTTGAGCCCTGTTCTGTTCGGAGGTAAACCATCGTTTATATTTGAACAGAATTGCGTAAAAATCTGGTTAGCGAATGCCGTAATGCGGTTGATTTGAAGGGGGAGAGGGACGAGAAAGCAGGAGTGTTTTGTACGTGGGTAAACGATCGTTTACCCACGTACAAAATTTTTACAAATAAATTTTTTTAAGGCAAAATTGGTCGAATACTTCAGGTAAAAATAAAAGGATAACCAGCAAAATTTCAATTCTCCTGGTACGGTTGCGGCGAGGTCCTGCGGCTGATGAGCTCATTGAGTTTAGAATTTTAATTCCACTGCGGGACGATTGAGGCTGCCCCTTGGCTTACCCGTGACAAATGGAATCCTGAATTTCAATTCCACTGCGGTACGATTGAGGCACGAAATGTTTTAGCCTTATTGATCATCCTGTTGCATTTCAATTCCACTACGGTACGATTGAGGCGTATGAAAATCTTGGAACATTGCCATATTGACACAAATTTCAATTCCACTACGGTACGATTGAGGCTCCAACAACTGCAAGAGCCCACACTGGAAGATGAGTATTTCAATTCCACTACGGTACGATTGAGGCGAATTTCCTGAATGGCATGGTAATCATGCATCTTTCATTTCAATTCCACTACGGTACGATTGAGGCATAGTTTGGCGTTTGAATACTCAGCTAATACATCAAATTTCAATTCCACTACGGTACGATTGAGGCCGAATTGTCGTTCCTGGACCGGACAGAAGTAGAATCATTTCAATTCCACTACGGTACGATTGAGGCGCTCATACAATTCCCGGGCAATCGAGCGGTTAATCT
>NZ_JBXHAR010000015.1:0-122010 GCF_056895195.1 Dyadobacter sp. HNCC25DJ185 | reverse complement strand
ACGTGAATCATATATAAACCAGGCATTGTTTGTAAAAGCATGGATCAGAACTACAAAAGGCAAGTTTTGCGTTGCATGGAAGATTATAAAAAATGCTATCCCCGCGATAAAAACCTGGGATAAGCCAAATACATTTCCCTGCAAATAAAATTTTGGAAGATGCATGAGCATAAATAGAAAGGCTGTACCAGTATAAAAGAGTATCGAGTACAATGTGCTTTTCTGTGAAACTACGACTTTTGGGAAAAATCTGAATAGCCACTCCTCTGTCATTGCACTTGGCACCAGGTTTAAAATGAAAATCAATAAATATGGCAACAAATCATCAAAGCCGGAGAAAACCGTGTCTTGGTCGAATTGTTTCACGCACAGTGATGTCAGGCCAAAAACAGCAAGAAAAACCAATACTCCCCGTAAAATCTTATCCGTCGCAAATGGAATCCATAACAATTTCTTACTGTCTCCCAAATAGACCTTCGCAATCAGGACTTCAATAGTATACACTAAAAGTCCTACGCTAACTGCCGTTGTTGGATTGACCAAAGCGGCTTTTGCAAAATCCATAGCAGCTATGATTTGTACACAATAGGCTATTGCCGTTATACTGAGAAATATTCTTGTAGATGCTTGATATTTTATTCCTTTGATTTTTATTATAAGTTTACTGAAGCTCATAAGTCTTTAACCTGGAGGTCGCTGGTTTTACGATGGAACGGCATTCCTATACAAATGGCGCCCTAAGAGATAAAAATGCTGACCACTTTAAGGCCAACGATGACATTATCTACTCTGGGTCAACGAGCGGGTAATCTTAGGAAATTCCTCCGGCATGGGTATGGGTGCAAAAAGTTACTTCCCACCCCTCAGCAACCCATGGTAATAAGCCATATAATAAGGCAGCAGAAAGAAAGTCCCTTCATGTTCGTCATGTCCGTCACCTTCCGAGGCAAGTAGTGCAAATCCATCCCGGTCCTGCCGCACGTGGCCGCGCTCGTCTACCGGTAACGCATAGCCGTCAACGCGCCAGCCGATGTTTTTTTCCTGCATCGGGGAGGAGTCGAAAATAACGTCGAGGCGGTGGGTATTATCCATGGTGTAGCCGATCAGGTCCAGCGGAATTTTTTGCAGGGTTTCGAGGATGTAGTCGGGCCGGTAATTTCCTTTGTAATGCTCTTTGACAACTTTGGAAGCATAAAGCCTGTTTTCGGGAAAAAGTCCTTTGTTTTCAAACATTTTCTGGTCAGCCTGCTGGGTGAATCGATTGGCGAGTGAGGCATATATTGCGTCCCAGAATGCGTTTTTCTGCTTGCTGATATGCTGCCAGGCTATTTCAAGCCCCTGCCGGTACATCAGTAACAACGACGGGTCGGTCTCGTAGTTGATCAGCCCGTACAGACTCATGAGGCAAAGGTTATTGTCCCACGGAACTACGTTTTCAGGCGGGAAGAATTCCTTTGGATGCATCGCATTGATGTGGTAATTGTACTTGTCTCGCAGGATTTTGGCCTCCGCGTCGTACTTTTTATCGCCGGTCACATGCTTTGCCACATTCAGGAACGAGAGCATCATCATGGAATTGAGCCCTCTCTGGTCGTAGCCATACACCGAATTGAAGTATTCCGGCGAAAAATCGCCCCAGCGGGTCACTTTGCCGTCGTGGTCCACCAGCTTATAGCCATGGCGAATCAAATGGTCGGTAATGTCGCCGACCACGTCGCGCACGGCCTGCTTTTCCTCCTCTGTTTTGGCCACCAGGTCGTAATAAATGCCGTAGAAGAAAAAATGGCCAGCCAGTTCGTCCGAGCTGGTGTCGCATTTCCAGTAATACTTGCCGTCTTTGCTTTTTGGAAAACGCGGGTAGATGTCCTTCCACATCGGGTCGCTTTGCTGGTGCCACAGATTGGCCTCCCGGCTGTATATGTCGTTCACCGGCTCGTGCCAGTCCACCGGGATAATCACCCGCGCCGGAAAACCTTTTTCATGTGAAATATCCACCAGCCATTTGCAGGACCTGAAACTCCGGTCGGCCAGTGCTTTGGCCTCCGCATCGCCCGTGGCGGCATATCGGAACGCCTGCGCCGCTCCGTACATGGCGGTATACATGCCGTCGTTGTCCGAGATCGCGACTTCTGAGGTAGCGACATCGAACTGTTCCTTCAAATGGCTCTGGGCGATAAAGCCCATGCGGTTATGCCGTTCTTCCACCTGTTTGGTGAAAAGGTGTGCTTTATCTTCCAGCGATAATGAAACCCGGGCGATCTGGCTGACGCCTTTGTCGGTCCCGATCCAGGTAGTGCCGTTGTCGGGCTGCACCGTAATTGCATTGACATGATCGTCAGGCAGCCAGCGACGGCTGAAACGATATTTGAATTGGTTGTTTTCAATCTCGATTGCGCCTTTTTTGGTGCCAAACCACACAATATCGTCCGGGCCGGCAGCAACGCAGGTGAATTGGTTGCAGGGTAGCCCTTCCTTGCCTGTAAACAGTTTCCACTGATTTTCGTCCAGGTAACCCACACCTTCTTCCGCACCGAACCAGAGGCGCCCTTTCGAATCGGTTACCAGCGCGGCTACATTTCTCAGCGACCAGTTGTATTGTTCATTTTTCGGAAAAATCCGCTCTGGTTTTTTACCATTTTTATAAAAATATAAACCCTCCTCGCAGCCTATTGCAAATCCGCCCCGGTACCGCACAGCGGCAAGTATTTTAGTACCCGAAATGAGAGGTAACCCGGGCTGGGGCACTGGTTTTTCATTGGGAACCGCAATCCACTTTCCATCCTTAAACTGCACGGATTTACCCTTTACCAGCGCGACAGGCTGATTGTCTTTTAACGTGATGCGGTCCACTTTCCCATCCGGCAACCCGTCTTTGGACGAATGGACCGTCGCCACTTCCTGGATGAATTTTTGGTCAGGTACAGATTGGGCCCATAAGTGAAAGGGAAGCAGCAGGATCCAGTAAGAGAGTAATTTCATGCAATGCAGGGGAGTAGTTTGAGCCATGACAACGCACCTAATACTGACGGCTATCTTAAAGAGGCTACTGCCATGATTGCGTTATCATATCATTCATACTAAGTACCGAAACTGTCCAATTTGCCTTCTTTAAGAGCCCGTCAATCAAAACCGCTCCTGTGGATTGGGAAACTGAATTTTTGAAAAGGCCGTTTTGCAACCCGCTGGGAAGCTGTGCGCAATACCCCATAAAGCCTTCTCTGGTCGCGCGGGGGCAAGTTTGCCCGCAGGTTTTTTGACCATACGTCCATCATCCAATTCCTGGAAGACCCCACCAGCGATAAGTCGGGTAAAAGATCAGGAACCAATAGCAGCAAATGGAAAAGGATAATCTGTTGGAACATCAGTTCCGTTTTCAGCCTTACGACCCTTCAGCTTACAAGAAACCGCAGCCAGTCCATCCTGATGAAATCGTGACAACCACTCACAAGGCAGAATTCAGCCATACGGCGCACGAATATCTGCCAAGCGAATTCAACCGGCATACAGCCACTAAATCAGATCAGTAGGAGGTATGCGGAGCCTATGGAAACCGGCAGAGAGAACAAGGCGAACCCTTTTGGGGGGGACTAACCTATTTCGATGAACAGCCAAACATAGGGTCACAAAAAGCACCTTCCGGACGTTTTTCGCTGATAAAACTTTTTATAAGACGTATAGCACAGAGGGTGTTTTTTGTGTGCCGGGGTCGTCTAGTTATATAATCTAGCGTGTAATTCATTAATTATCAATTATTTGAATGAAATACTTATAGCAAAAGTTCAATTGCAGTGTTCTGGATTTTCGCATCCTGTAGTGTACTGTAATTTACTTCTTTTTTGAAAGATCCTTTGGGTAATTATTAATTAACAGTTGTAATATTTGCTATTTGAGGTCAGTATCGTTAGATAATAGCGTTTAATTATTAAAAAAATTTCGAGGTGCCGGTGAATTAATAAAATAGTTTATTAATATTGGGCTCAACATTTATTTTTCTGCCATAATTTATTGATCCTCTGTGGCATGAAGGTCGATGTATCACCTTAACCCAATTTATCCTATGCAAAAGTTTTTACTTGTGCTGGTCATCATTTTGATGGTTAGCTCCCCGGCAGTCGCGCAGATTGTGACCGGGAAAATTACGGGCAATTCGGACGGTAAGCCGTTGCCCGGTGTCTCTGTTCTGGTAAAGGGAACCACCACCGGGACTACCACCGACGCCAGCGGGAAATTCAGTATCAATGCTTCGCCCGGTACTTCACTGATCGCCTCTTTTATCGGGTTTAAAACGAAGGAAATCCCTGTTGAAAACAAAACGGTTTTTGAAATCGTCCTGGAAGAAGACGCCAGTTCACTCGGCGAGGTTGTTGTCACCGCATTGGGGATTAAGCAAGAAAAACGATCTGTCGGCTATGCCGTGCAGCAGGTAAAGGGAAGTGATATTACTGTTGCCGCACCTGTAGACCTTGCCCAGGGTTTGATGGGAAAAGTGGCCGGTTTGAATATCTCAACAGGCAACGGGATCGGTAATGCTTCTTCAAAGATTGTCATCAGGGGGAACAATAGTTTGACCGGTAACAACCAGCCATTGATCGTTATCGATGGGGCGATTCTCGATAATACGCCTACTGCGCAATCCAACATTTCGGGGCAGGACAATATTCAGGACTGGGGGAATTACATGAGCTACGTGAATATGGATAACGTGGAAAGTGTTTCCGTACTGAAAGGGCCGAGTGCCGCTGCCTTATACGGCGCGAGAGGTGCAAACGGCGTGCTTCTGATTACAAGTAAAAAGGGGATGGTGCAAAAAGGGATAGGTATCAACTACAATTTCTCCACCAACTTTTCGAATGTATACCGGTTTATGGATGTACAAAATGAGTATGGTGGAGGATTTGCTGCCGGGTTATGGTCTGCCAATCCCCAATTGCCCAAAACCAGCACAGGGGAATCTTACCTGCCGACCCTATACGGCGGATCAAGCTACGGTACCGGCGGCAGTGGAATCGGCGGTGTGCATGGTACAATTCCGGGAGGCTTCAATACCTGGGATATTTTTAGCTGGTTTGGCGCGAGTGCTTCCTGGGGACCGAAACTGGAAGGCCAGATGGTCCGCTGGTGGGACGGTGAGCTAAGGCCTTACTCCCCTCAGCCCGACAACAGAAAGTCTTATTATCAGCAAGGTAATGAAACAACACACAGTGTTTCGTTTTCTTCCGGCAACGATTTTGGAACACTTCGCCTGGCTATTTCGCGTACCGACGCCAAAGCTGTAGTCCCCAATACGACCAACAACAATACCAGCTTGTCGTTGGGATCAAGTATCCAGATATCCAAGGCAATCAGTGCCGACGTGAACATCGGGTACAATCAGAGTTACCGCTTTAACACGCCGGACATTGGGAATAACAACTCCTGGGCCAAATTTTCAATTTATGGTATGTCGAGGGAATATAAGCCGCTTGAAAAAATGTACTACAAAAATGCGGACGGCTCGAAACGCGACTTTGGAAGTACGTATCCGCATCAGGAATATGGAAAGGACCTCTACTGGAGATTCTATGAGCAGAACAGCCGTCTGAACCGCGACGAATTAATTTCGACCATCAAATTAAACGCCGAAATTACCCCCTGGCTGAATGCTTTTGTGAGGAATTCGAGCAATTTGATTTCATCTAAATTCGAAACCATTAACAATACGACCAATGCCGATAAAGTATCGGGCGGGATGTACCAGAAAGATCTCGACAAAACCAAAATCATCAATACGGATGCGATGATTACGGCGCATAAGGAGGATTTGTTTTTTGAAGGTTTCAATGCGAGCGCGTCGGCAATGTTTAATGCCTACTCCAATAAAGCAAGCGGCATCAGCGGAACCAATTCGGGCAAATTCATTGTACCCGGTGTTTATTCACTCAATAATATCATATCCACCGACAAGGCAAATCCCGACAGGTATAAGATGGTCGAAAGACGATATGAGGTAGAGTCGCAGTCGGTATTGGGTATATTGAATTTAAGCTATAAGAATTACCTGTTTTTAGAACTTACAGGAAGAAACGATGTAAACTCAACACTGACCCCGGACAAGAACTCGACTTTCTACCCTTCGGCCAGCCTCGGTTTTGTGTTTACCGATGCCTTCAATATCGGAACGGCGAGCAATGTGCTCTCTTTTGGTAAACTACGCCTGGCTTATGGCCGGAGCGCCAATGCGAGCGACCCGTATAAGCTCGGCAGTACCTACGACGTGGGCTCATTTGGTGGTCAGCCGACCAATTCGGTCCCTACTACATTAAGCCCGGATGAATTAGGTTTTCAAACATCCAGCTCGATCGAAGTCGGGACCAATTTGTCGTTCCTGAAAGACAGGCTGAATGTCGATTTTACATTTTACAATATCAATTCAGTCGATCAGATCCTGTCGGCGGATATTGCCCCCTCATCAGGCGCAAGCGTAGTTACTTTTAATTCAGGAGAATTAAGAAACCGGGGTATTGAATTTATTATTAATGCGGGCATTGTTAAAAGGACCAACTTTTCCTGGAATGTGACGCTCAATGGTGCCAAGAATAATAATATGGTAATCTCACTCGCTCCGGGTGTGAGGGAGCTCCGTATAGCGGATGTATTTGGTAACCTGGGCGCATTTATGAAAGTGACTCCAGGCGAAAAATATGGGACCATTTACGGCACCGACTTTGTAAGAGATGAAAACGGGAATAAACAAGTCTATAATATCAAGGATGCTGCCGGCAATGTATACGGTACCAAATACAAGGTATCCAACGAACCTGTGGCCATTGGTAATGCAGCGCCCAAGCTGACAGGAGGTATGGGGAACACTTTCAGATATAAGAATTTTTCCCTGTACGGACTGATTGATTTCAAATTGGGCGGTGACATTTATTCTATCGACCACTCTACGGCGATGGGTAGCGGACTTGCCCCTGAAACGACAGTTGAACGAAACGGTGGGGGCTTACCCTACACTTATCCGGACGGGTCCACGGCAAACGTAGGGGTGATCATGGACGGGTACAACGTGGATGATGAAAGAAAGAACGACAGGGTGGTAAGTCCAATTTACAAATATGCAGGTTCTTATGCGGGATGGACGCACCTTAACGTGCCAAGGAGCTTGTCTGTTTTCGAAAATACCTGGGCTAAAATGCGCGAGATTTCTTTATCGTACCGTGTGCCGGAGGGAGTACTTACCAAAACCAAAATATTCCAAAACCTGACCATATCGGTAACCGGGAGAAACCTCTTCTACCTGTATTCCAGTCTGCCGATACACCTGAACCCCGAAGCCATCAACGGCGTAGGGAACGGGCAGGGATTGCAATGGTCCGGTATGCCCAGTATCAGATCCTATGGTGTTAGCCTCAAGACCCAGTTTTAACATTTAATTGATTACAAAATGAAGACATATATTAACAGAACAGTTTTGTCACTGGCGATCGTCTGCTCGCTGGCGATGATCACATCCTGCGAAAAGGATTTTGGAAGTATCAACGACCCATGGGATAACAAGCAGTATTCGGTTACTGTGCCGGCCTTGTACAACAGCATCGTTTCCAGCATGACAGAAACCGGAAGAGGCCTTGCTTCCACGTTTTTGTACCAGGCAACTCAGTTGGCAGCCAATTATGCCGCATCGGGATACCGGCTTGACAACCAGGTGGGCGGGACCTGGGAAAACTACTATTACGCGTTTGTAGACTATCGCAAGGCGATCGAGCTGCTCGATGCCGACCCGAATGCTGCCAAAATGACGAATATAAGAGCGATGCTGCAGACTGTAATGGCTTTTAAGACGTTGAAAACGACGTCGCTATACGGCGATATGCCCTATGAGGAAGCGGCCAAGTCGATATATGGATCGGACTATTACAGGCCGGCTTACGATAAACAGCTGGAGATATTTACTGCTGCCCTGGCAGATTTGAAAACGGCCGTTGATGGTTTCAGTACAAGTGCCGACCAGGTTTCGATGGGATCAAGCGAAACGTTGCTCAAGAATGATATTCCGACCTGGGTCAAATTTGCCAACTCCCTCAGGCTTAAATATGCCCTGGTGATGAGGGAAAAAAACACCGCAGCCGCGGATGCGATTATTGCAGAAGCTCTCACCAAGCCGCTTTTGGGAGCTGACGAATATGTAGGGATTGACGCTTCGCTGGTGACCGGGCTGCTGGACAGGGCGGGGAATTACAGGGGTAACTCTTACGTAAGAATGGGCTCAACCATGTGGAGCGCGATGTCCAGTACCAATGCGGAAGACGGCTCAGGCATTTTTGATTTGCGGGCTAAAATTTTCTTCGAGCCCAACAGCGCCGGTAAATGGAAGCCATATCCTCAAAACCCTCCTGCCGACGTCTTGACTGAAACCAGGAATGATACCGATGGGGGGT
The DNA here is from genome assembly GCF_056895195.1 of Dyadobacter sp. HNCC25DJ185. Taxonomy (NCBI): domain Bacteria; kingdom Pseudomonadati; phylum Bacteroidota; class Cytophagia; order Cytophagales; family Spirosomataceae; genus Dyadobacter; species Dyadobacter sp. HNCC25DJ185. The sequence goes on along the minus strand of NZ_JBXHAR010000015.1, from coordinate 113,590 downwards.
TAAATGATCCCTATGCGGACAGCCGGCTAACAACCTGGGTTTCGAAGGGTACTTACTATTACTCCCCTTTAAACATCTATTACATAGGGGATAAGACCTTTCCAGATCTGCTTTTGACAGGCACAGAGATCGCCTTTCTGAAAGCCGAAGTGTACAACAGGGGTATCGGCGGGGCGGCAGCCAACCAGGCGAGCGCAAAGCAATTCTATGAAGAGGGAATTACTTCTTCGGTTAAGTTTTGGTATAAATTGGCGAACGGCTCGGCAGTCTGGGTGGTCAACAAACCGGCTGCCGCCCCGGACAATGCCAGTTTAGCAGCAATGCTGGCCAATCCTGCGGTTGCTTACAGTGCGACTCCTTCCACTGCACTGAGCCAGATCTACAAGCAACACTGGATCTCCTTGTTTCACCAGCCTTTTGACGCATGGACTTTACAGCGCCGCACCGGAAACGCAACCCCTCATGTGCCGCTTGCGCCAACAAGCGAGTCCCTGAATTTCAACAGACTGACTTACCCGCCAGCTGAGGTAACTTCCAACTTCGACAATTGGAAAGCCGTTACGGGCGGCACAGACGACAAATCCGTAAAACCCTGGTATATGCCATAATAACCCCCTCTGTCTTAGCAAAAATGCCGTCTCCAAGTATTGGAAACGGCATTTTTGCTAGTTATCTTTCTGTTTTCTATTACTCAATATGGCTAAATTGCAACCTTGGGCATTGAAGCTGGCTACCTATGCGATCTGGTCCTGAGGTTAGCAGCCTCTCGGCAGGACACACTGAACAAGATCTTATGTGCCTTTTTTTGAACGCGGGGGGACCTGTCCCCTGCAGCCAAACGGTCGTAAATCATCATGTACTTTGTTGGAACAATGGACCTGATAGATTGAAAGCAGATGATAGATCAACAAGTCATTCAAAATAAACAGATAGGCAAAATGATTAAGATGGTCGTTTTCGACATGGCGGGGACCACGGTCAACGAAAATAATGTGGTATATAAAACCCTTAAGCGTGCTGTCAATGAAAAGGGCGTGGACGTAACGCTTGACGAAGTGCTGGCAGAGGGCGCCGGAAAGGAGAAATTGCAGGCGATCAGGAGCATTCTGGCCTTGAAGCAGATCGATGACGATGCTGTCGCTGCGGATATTTTTGAGCGGTTCATGGTCATGCTTGATGATGCTTACGGTACGCAGGATGTTTTTGAACAACATCATGCTACTGCTGTTTTTCATGCATTGAGGAGGCATGATATCGCTGTTGTGCTCAACACGGGTTATCAGCGGCAGACGGCCGAAGCACTGATCCAAAAGATAGGCTGGACGCCGGGCGTTGATTTCGATTGTCTGATCACCGCTTCGGATGTTGAACTGAACAGACCGAACCCCGATATGATCCTGTTGGCCATGAAACAGTTGGGGATCACTGATGCAAGCGAGGTGGTAAAAGTAGGTGATTCGGCGATCGATATTGAAGAAGGACAAAACGCAGGCTGCGGTTTGAGCATTGGCATCACCACCGGCGCGCACACGCCCGAGCAGCTTCGCGGGGCCAACCCAGACTACATCATAGGCGATCTCGTCGAATTGCTGGGGATTCTTGAAGGTGTCAATAAGGTCCTTGTCGATTGATTAACGTGCGAAACGTTGTTGAGCTGCCATTTAACTGCTTGCCACAAGAACTTTCGCGATGACGGACGATAAAAAAGAGCGTGGAGCCCGCTTCTAATCTTAAACCACCCAAGCGGATCGCCCAGGCGACAAGCGCCACGATCTCTCGCCGAGGCGCGATTGGCTGATCCGCGCATTTAATAGTAGCATCCTGCATGTTCGTCACCAGGCAATTGGCGATCGATCTTTTGCTCCCTTAAGACGAAGCAGCGCGCCATGGCAACCACGAAACGAACTGATCAGCGGCGTTCCCGAATTGATGGATGTTACAGCTTAACGGACGTTCATGGCAAGGTCGACAAAGTGCTGATCGCCTGATCCGGTTCCTTAGAAAACTTGAAGAATTCAACAGTTAAAACTATCAGAATGGAAGAACAGAAAAAGCCCGCAAGTATTGTTGGCGCGACAGAAGGAAAAATGCTGCCTATGGCGGGCGGGAGCTACCGGATCATCGTGTCGGGCGATCAGACCCATGGCGATTATGCCACGATCGAAATGACTGTTCCGCCGGGAGGCGGGCCGGGGCCTCATGCGCACGCAGGTTTCCATGAAACCTTTTATGTTTTGGAAGGAGAAGTGGAAATTAGAACGGAGCAAGGTGCTTACACAGCTGGTCCAGGAAGCTATGCCGCTATTCCCAAAGGGGGGGCGGTACATTGTTTTAAAAATAAAACCGATCAGACAGCCCGTCTGCTTTGTACGGTGGTACCCGCCGGGCTGGACGCCTTTTTTCTCGAAATCGCAGCGGTTGCCGGAGCGGCGGCCGAAAAAGGAGAGAAGCCCGATCCGGAAAAGATGCAGACTATCGCAGAAAAGTATGGTCAGAAGCTTTATCCGGCTGATTATCTGGGCTAGTGAAGAAACCGGTTTTTACGTCATGAAAGGATTCAATCTATTTAAAATATCGGCAGGATTTTGGTTGGTGTTTCTCTGTATACTGGCAACAGGCGAAGGCAAGACTGCAAGGAAGGCCAAAACGCAGCCCCATATCATCATCATCCTCACCGATGATATGGGTTTTGGGGACGTTGGAACGTTCGGAGGCCATACGGTGCCTACGCCGCATATCGACAGGCTTGCGGCCGACGGGTTGAAGCTTATACAGTACTATAGCGGGGCGCCTATTTGTTCTCCGTCCCGGGTCAGCATCCTCACAGGAATGCAGCCAGGGAAATGGAATTTCGCCACTTATCTTGATAAAAAGAGCCACAACAAAGATGCCGAGCAGATTGATTTTCTGAACCCCGCGGCACCATCCATCGCCAAGTTTTTTAAGAATGCGGGCTATGCCACCGGGCATTTTGGCAAATGGCACATGGGCGGCGGGCGGGACGTAACCGACACTCCGAAGTTTGAAAAATATGGATTTGACGAGCACGCCAGTACTTACGAAAGCCCGGAACCCGACCCGGCGCTGACTGCTACGAACTGGATCTGGTCTGATAAGGATAGTATTAAGAGGTGGGGCCGGACCGCTTATTTTGTCGATAAAACACTGGATTTCATGAGTCGCCACAAGGGGAAGCCGTGTTTTGTGAACCTCTGGCCCGATGATGTACATACGCCCTGGGTGCCAAGACCTGACGCTGGCGAATCGGCCCAGCCGCAGGAACAAGCCGCATTCAAACGCGTCCTGAAAGAATATGATATTCAGATCGGTCGGCTGATCGACGGCCTGAAAGAGCGGGGGCTTTTTGACAATACGATCATCATCTTCACCAGCGACAATGGCGCGCTCCCTACTTTCGGCGGTAGCACGAGCGGCGGGTTCAGGGGATCCAAGCTTTCGTTGTATGAGGGTGGAATCCGCATGCCGTTTATCGTGAGCTGGCCGGGACATATTCCCGCAGGAAAGACCGATGAACGGTCGGAGTTGCACGCAACCGACCTGCTGCCCACCTTGTCGAAACTTGCGGACGTTGCATTACCTTTTGATTATCAATCGGATGGTATCGATAGGTCGCGCGTCTTGCTCGGCAAGCCGTCTTTCCGAAAAAAAGAAATGTATTGGGAATACGGACGGAACAACATCGCCTACGCCTACCCGAAAGACCGCGACAGGAGTCCACAACTCGCGATTCGGTCGGGCGAGTGGAAACTTTTAATGAATCACGACGGCAGTGGGAAGGAGCTTTATCATATTGTTAAAGATTTCGCAGAGACCAATAACCTGGCATCCGGGGAGCCGAAGGTAAGGGACGAGCTCAGTAAGAAATTACTGACCTGGTGGAAGTCCCTACCCCGGTTATAATCCCGACAAACCTACTCCGATCGCATTACCTTGGCAGGATCCATCAAAGCGGCCCGGATTGCCTGATAGCTGACTGTCAAAATCGCAATCACTGCCGCCAGCAGGCCGGCCAGGGCGAAAATATCCCAGGTGATGCTTATTCTGTACTCATAATCCTGCAGCCATTTCTGCATCATATACCAGCCGATCGGCGAGGCGACGATGGTGGAGATCAATACAAGCTTGAGAAAATTGCCGGTCAGCAGGGACAAAATGCTTTCCACAGAAGCACCCAGCACTTTCCTGATACCGATCTCCTTGCTGCGCTGCTCTACCATGAAGGCCGATAGCGCGAACAATCCAAGACAGGCCACAATGATCGCCAAAACTGCAAAACTGGTAAAAATAAGGCCCATCCTGTTCACGTCGTCGTACATACGTGCAAATTGCTGGTTCATAAACGAATACCTGATCGGCTGATTCGGTGCCAGGGTATTCCATATGCCTGAAATGGACTTGATAACATGTTGCATGTTCCCGGTATTCACCTTCACTGAAATAATACCAGGACTGTCCCCAAGGGCCAGACAAAGGCCTTTGATGTTTTCTTTAAGTGACTCGAAATGAAAATCCTCCACCACTCCTATCACTTCCAGATCGTTGCCGCTGTTTGAATAATTGGTAATATGCTTGCCGATCGGGTTCTTCAGGTTGAGCTCCTTGGCGAGTTTTTGATTGATGATAACAGCCTGGGCATCCGTTTTTCGGTCCCTGGAAAAGTTACGGCCTTCTACAAGTTTGATCCCCAATGTTTCGATATAGTCGGGATCAGCGACCCAGAATTGCCCTTGCGCGGGTTCTGTCTCTTTGGTTTTACCGAAGGGCCAGAAGAGGTTTCCATCGCGCTTAGTACCGCTCACAGGCAAATAATCGCTTACAGTTGCATTTTTCACTTCTGATAACTTTTTGACCTCCTCTTTAAAGGCAGTCACATTTTTCCCCAGGGAGGCGGCACCCTGAATGAGGATTACCTGATCCTTGTCATAGCCAAGCTTGGCGTTCAGGATATAGTTGACCTGCCGGTAAATCACGAAGGTGCCGATAATCAGGATAATAGACGTGGTGAACTGAAAAACCACAAGGCTGCTACGGAGTCCGGCTCCTTTGCTGCCTTTACTCAGCTGTCCTTTCAGGACGCTGATCGGATTAAACCCAGACAAATAAATTGCCGGATATATGCCCGCCAATACGCCGATGAATAACGAGCTTATGATCAGAAGCGGGGCTAACCACCATGCTGCGATCGGGAAAACCAACACTTTGGCGGAGAGGGTATTGAAGAACGGCAGCAACACCCACGCCAGCGTCACACCCAGGGTAATGGAAATGAAGCTGATCAGCAACGACTCGGTCAGAAATTGATTGACAAGGCTGCTGCGTTCGGAACCCACGGTTTTTCTAAGTCCGACCTCGATTGCCCTGTTGGCCGACTTGGCCGTAGAGAGATTGATAAAATTGATACAGGCCAGCAGGAGAATAAAACCGGCTATGCAACCAAAGAGCCACACAAACCGCATATCGCCATGGTTCAACCCGTCGAAAACATCAGAAGTCAAATGGATTTCCGAAACCGGCTGCACAACGTAGCTTTGTTCGGAGGCAATCTTTTTTTCGTCGACCTGCTGTCCGCTTTGCCGCATTTGCGGTATGTAATATTTCTTGGTAAGCTGGGCGAGTTTAGATTCAAATTTGGAAACGTCGGTGCCTTTTCTTAGCTGAAGATAAGTATGGTAGTTGGTTGCAAGCCAATTGGTTTGCTCCCCGTCATAAAAATTGATCCCTGCCAGGGTCATTAGAAAATCGACATTGACATGAAAGTTATGAGGAAAGTCTTCAATCACCCCGGTAACTTTACGCGGATTTTTTTCGTCATCATTGATGATCATCACCTGGCCTATCGGGTTCCCGCCGGGGAAAAACTTATCCGCTTTGGACTTGGTGATCACCAGGCTATTCGGTTTGTCCAGCGCATGTTTGGGATCACCCATGATCATTTTCAGGCCCCAGATCCCGATCAGATCCTGGTCTACATAGGCAAATTTTTCTTCATATACGTTTTCAAGCTTATCCGCCCTTCTGATCTGATTGGGACCGGCACCAAAGAGCTCGCTGTCTAGCAGCCTGCCCGTTTTTTCCACTTCCGGATAATCGTCGCGGAGCGCCTTTGCGAACGGCGCGGACATATAGCTCCACTTCAATTCTTTACCGTCAACAAGCCCCTTATTGACTGCCCTGTAAATCTGTTCTTTATTGGGGATCTGCTGGTCATAACTCAGCTCGTCACGGATAAACAACGCAATAAGAAAACACGCCGCAACCCCGATGGCAAAACCGCCAATCTTGATAAAAGCGTACATTTTTTGTTTTATAAGATGCCGCCAGGCAAGTTTGAAGTAGTTACGTAGCATAGTTCTCAGGGCGAAATAGGTGTAGATATTAGGCTCAAAAACTATTGTACCATTTACGTAATTTATTGGTTGTGAATTTCTTATATAATAATCAATTGATTTTTCGTCCATTACCGGACGAACCTGTTCAAAAATGAACAAGGCTGCAATGGACAGAGGGGGCTTTACAACTTCACGTACTAATTCAGGCTTCTGAACTGTCTGGGAGACATGCCGGTCTTGTTTTTGAAAACCTTCGTAAAATGGGAGGGGTGCTCAAAACCGAGATCGTAGGCAATTTCGCTGATGGAATTTTCGGTACCCCATAATAGGGACTTTGCCTTGTCGACCAACCTGGCGTGGATGTGCTCGTAGGTTGATTTTCCGGTATATTTGCCCAGCAGGTCGGAGAGGTAATTGGCAGATAAGTTCAGGCGCGAAGCAAAATATCCCACCTCGGGCAAGCCTGAGTCGATGAGTGAGGGCCGGGCGAAATAATCGGTTAACAACCTCTCAAACTTCTCGACAATATCGCGGCTCGCTTTGACCCTGGTTAAAAACTGGCGGTCATAAAACCGTGCGGAATAAGATAAAATCAGTTCGAGGTTGGTCAGGATCAGGTGATAGGAATGGTTGTCCAGGTTGCCCGCAATCTCTCTCTGGATATTTTGGACGCAATCGCCGAGAACCTTCTTTTCGTCTTCGGAGACATGCAGGGCCTCGTTCATATCGTACCCGAAAAACGAATATGCTGTCAATTTCCGTCCCAGGGGACTCGCATGGAAAAAGTCAGGATGAATGTAAACCGCCCAACCAGTCACTTTGTTTTCTGCGCCGGGAGATAAAACCTGGTCCGGCGCGGTAAACATCAGCGTTCCTTCAAAAAAATCGTAGGTAGTCCGTCCATACTTGAATGTTCCTTCTATTTCTTTGCAGGCGATAGAGTATAAGTCGATACGGTAGGCCACGTCCGGTTTCCGGTGTGACCGGTCCACCTTCGCCAGGTCTACAACAGATATGAGCGGATGTTTCGGCTTGGCGTAGCGAAAAAATTCGTGCAGTTCAGAAAGCGATTTGATATCTACAAATTCCATAATGCATGGGTTAGATGCCTTTTAACACCCTGGGATCAGATATAAATCCCGCCAGCTACCTCAATGCGTTGCGCATTGACAAATCTGCTGTCGTCCGATAGGAGGGAGGCGACAAAAATACCTACGTCCTCCGCTTCGCCAAGGCGCCCCAGGGCCGTTGTGCCTGCAATTTGCCGACGGTGGTCCTCATCGCCTTTTCCGCCCCCGAATTCCGTGTCAATCGCTCCCGGCGCAACGCTGTTGACACGGATCTTTCTGTCGGCATATTCTTTTGCCAAGTATCGGGTTAATCCCTCCAATGCCGATTTAAGCGCGCCATAAACCGCTACACCGGGAAATGCGAAACGGGCCAGGCCAGACGAGATATTGATGATCTGACCGCCGTCGACGATCAGCGGAATGAGCTTTTGGGTTAGAAAGAACACCCCTTTGAAATTTACATTCACAAGTTCGTCAAAAATGGCTTCGGTGGTGTCCCTGATAGCGCTCCGCTGGGCAATGCCCGCATTGTTGACGAGGTAATCCAGGGTCTCCCGGTCCCAATTGGTCTTCAGAACCTGCGAAAGCGCTTCTTTGAAACTGTCGAAAGATTGGATATCGGCCGAATCCAATCTTAAAGCAACGGCTTTGCCACCGTTTTGATGGATCTCGCCGACTACCGCTTCTCCCTGTTCAGAATGCGTGTTGTAAGTCAGGATAACGCCCAGTCCCCGTTTTGCTGCGTTCAGTGCGATACTCTTCCCGATACCCCGGCTGCCGCCAGTTACCAGCACGATTTTTGGTTTTTGATTTTCTGTTTCCATGATTTAAATTTTAATGGAACAAATATCTCTCAGCCAATCGGTACACACTTTCACATTTAAAGGCATTACTTATACATTTCACGGCACTGATGCCGGTCACAATCTCATGGCGGCGTCTTGAAATGCGAATATGGCTTCACCGGCAATTTCCATGGCCCTCGCGGTAGATGCCGTGTCCGGGAATATGATTTTACCGCCGGAAACTTGCTGGTGTTACAGGTGATACAAGTTAATCAGGTGAATGCTGCCTTGTTTTGGCGTAGGGACTATTATTTTTGTACAAACTACAAATGATGGAACCACGCCCCATGTCCCGCAAGGGCTTTATCACACGATCATCCATGCTCCTGGCTGCAGGTGCCGGTATCTTGAACGCATCGCCATCAGAAGCTTCCGGGCAGCGGCAACCCGCCAAGGCAGGGAAATCATTTACCTTGAAAAAAGTGAGGCTGGAAACGGGTTTCGAATATGATGAGGAAGGGGAAGTGGTCCGTACAAAAACGGAGCTGTTCAACATTGAGGTGCTCAATGGGAAAATAAAGGCTATCCTTTCCCATAAACCCGACCCGAACGCCATTGATGCCAAAGGACTGCTGATGCTCCCGGCATTCAGGGATATGCACATTCACCTGGATAAAACATTTTACGGGCTTCCCTGGAAAGCAAAGCTGGCCCGGAACAAGTCGGTGAAGGATATGATCGCCTATGAGCAGCAGATTATCCCTGAACTCCTCAAAACCTCCACAGCCCGAAGCGAAAAGCTGATCGAACTGATGCAGTCTTACGGCACAAATTATGCAAGATCGCACGTCAATATTGAGCCTACTTCGGGGCTCAACTCATTGAAAAACCTCCAGAAAGCGCTTGAAAACAAGAAAGGTTCTTTTCAGGCGGAGCTGGTGGCATTTCCCCAGCACGGTATCTACTACACCAAGACTGAGGGTTTGATGAAAGAGGCTGCCCAAATGGATATCGATTTCATAGGCGGACTGGACCCGACGAGTATCGACGGCTCGATTGAAAAGCATATGGACTTTATCATTCAGCTTGCCCTGGACAACCATAAAGGGATTGATATCCACCTTCATGAAAGCGGCGAATCCGGGATGAAGACGATCCAATACCTGATCGACAAAGTCACTGAAAACCCTGTATTAAAAGGAAGGACATTCGTCAGCCATGGCTTCGCGCTTGCCCATCTCGATAAAGCCAAAACAGAAGAGACAGCTGAAAAGCTCTCCGATGCAAAAATCGGCATTGCGTCCACCATCCCTTTCGGAGGAACGATCATGCCCATTCCGGTACTTTATAAATACGGTGTGGATGTGATGGCCGGTAACGATTGCATTATAGACTGGTGGAGCACGTTTGGGACGGGCAGTGTGCTGCAGAAAGCAAACCTGGCTGCACAGCTGTACGGTTACCGAACTGAATTTGATCTATCAAGGATCCTGAAAATTGCTACCCATGATATTCTTCCGCTGGACGATAAGGGGAATCAGAGCTGGCCAAAAGCAGGCGACCGGGCAGATATGGTATTGATCGACGCAAGCTGCTCGGCAGAAGCCGTTTCCCGGATATCGCCTGTTAAATCGCTGATCCACCGCGGGGAAATCGTGTTTTGATTATACTTCGTTGCTGTTGCCCAACTATGAATGTTGGCGTTTATATACTCTTTAGTACTTGTTTTTTACGTTGTTCCAGCGATCCTTTGATCGGGGTTTTAGGATAGCAGTATTTATACTAGCCTAAAGATAACTCTGAATAGTTACAGTGGGGCAAAGAACCAGCTTAACCCTGTCGAAATTAAATATGAAAAACAGAACTTCAATGGCCACAACGATAGTGGTTGTTTGCTTGATATTTAGTCATTGTAAAGAACCGTCCGCATACGTCATAACTTGTGTTGATGGTTCAGTCCCATACGAATTGGTCGCAAGTAAAAATCAAAGTTTTACTATAAAAAATGACGACCCGGGTCTTGTTGAAAGAGCTATAATTATCCAATCTGATATTGCGTACAACACCTATCTAGATCAGTCCAGTTTTGGCTCGGCTCCAAATATAGATTTTAAGTCAAAATCGCTATTGGTAGGGAGATATTCGTCGATTTTCTCTACGGGATTTCTAAGCCAGGAACTGATACGAGATTGTGAAAAAAACACCCTAGATTATCATATTACGCTTTATAAAAAGGCAGATGGAAGTTACGGAAAAACCTCTTATTATGCCGTTATACCAAAAATTGCCGAGGACACGGATGTAAATTTTAAAATCATTATCAAAGATTGATTTTTATACCAGGCCAATTCTTTCTCCATATTTTCACTCAGGAAATCAATCCTACATACACTTCTCCGAATGCCCATTTTAGTGATTTGCCTATTCACTGCCCCTTTGCCTGATTTTCACAACGGTGGGAATTGATTCCGTGATGGAATATCCCATCGAACCCTTTTATATCGACTATCAATCCGGTCGTGAGTATATTGAATTGACTGGGCTTACAAAGGGAATACCAGCCATACATGTTGACAGCCTGAATTATATTACAGCCAAACTTCTTCTTAAGAAAAACGGTTGCGTGCATCGTAAGCCAGCCCCAGGCCGACACTCGAGAGCTTGTTTTCTTCCGACCATTCTGCCGACGGAAAAAGTTGCCGGAATTGCTCCTGGATGAGCGGTATCTCGGTAGATCCGCCAGTCATGATCACCAGGCGTATCGCCTCCGGCGATACGCCTGCCTCCCTGAGACATTCGCGGGCAGCAAGCACAATACGTTCCGTTTTCGTGCCGATGGCAGAGTTAAAATCCTCCCTTACCACGTCAATGCGCAGGTCCTGATCTATGAAGTCGAGGTTGGCGACGTACTTGTTGTTACCAGTAAGGCCAATTTTTATTTTTTCGGTCTCGGCCAGTACGGCGTGGCCGGTTTCCTGTTCGAGGACGCTGATCAACCTGCCATAACGCGTAGGATCATGCGTTTCCCGGAGTAATTGCTTGGCCTGAAATATCGTCCTGTTTGTGTAGAGGAAGTTCACTTTGCTCCACTCGGAAAGATCAAAATAGTGGTAGGAGGGCACTTCTAGGTTTTTGGCCCCGTATCTGGTGCGAAAGCCCAGTTCTGGCATCATCTCAGCCAGGCTCAGGTCTTTGTCAAAGTCATTTCCGCCAAGCCTGACACCCGTGTTAGCCAGGATATCGCTGCCCCTGTCGTGCTTTTTCGCATTTTCTCTGGATAGTCTGATGATTGTGAAATCGGAGGTCCCGCCACCCAGGTCTACGACGATTGCCAGTTTCTCGCCGCTTACTCTCGCTTCGTGGGCAAAGGCAGCTGCAATCGGCTCGAATTGAAACCCAACGTGTTCAAAACCCAGGCTCATTGCGACAGATTTCAGTTCGTTTTCTGCCCTTTGATCCGCCGCAGGATCATTGTCGGTAAAATGGACAGGGCGGCCCATAACCACATGCTTGAGTTCTGTCTGGCAATCGGCTTCCGCCTTGCGTTTCATCTGGTCCAGAAATGCGGCAATGATCTGATCGAATTTCATCAGTTCGCCGTTGACCATCGTACCTTGCCGCATGACTGTTGTGCCCAGTACCCGTTTCAGGCTTCGCATTAATCTTCCCGGCTGCCGGGCAAGGAAACGCTCGGTCGCCTCACGCCCAAAAAAAGCTTCGTTGTCCTTTCGGGCGAAGAACATGGCGCTGGGAATGGTGGTATGGTGGTTTTCAACCGGAATCAGAAATACATTGTCTTGATTGGCTACTGCCAGGCTCGAATTGGAAGTACCGAAATCAATACCGCAAAAAACAGAAGTTGTCATCTTTTGGAAAATTGGGCGCGCAATTTCTGATTATTTGGGCGGCAATGCAAATGTATGTCCCGATTAAGAGTTGTTTTTCAAAGTGTGACTGAACTGATATGCCAAAAAAGTTCAGGAATGTGATGCAGAATATTCCGGTTGTTACAGTTTGTTTTGTACCAACTGGGATTAGACCTATCAATTATTTTTTTGATGTGGCTTGTTAACCCTGTCATTTTGCCTGATCTGAAAAAATGACCTATCAGGGAAGCAGATCGCATAATAAATAATATCAAATTTATAGGGCCTGAATTCGCCGTATCCTTATTTAACCTAAGCAATGATGTCAGCATTTTCAAAACTTTCAAAAATACTTTTTGTGGTCGGCCTGGTATTAGCAGGCGGTTGCTCAGAAGATATTGCCAGACTTGGAAAGCCGGTCGAAGGGACCGCAACAGCTATGTCGGATTTCAAGCACTTTTGGTCTTATTATTCGAAGAATCTCAAATTTTATAAGGATTTTGAGGCATTTGATACGGACTCGAGGCCTATGTTGCCCGACAGTTTCATGTCCAGATATGGTACCGGCCAATTTGCGGTTTACAAATACATTGCACGGGATTCGATCGTCCAATACAAATTGGAAAAGCTCAAACCAGACGTGGAAGAAAACATCAAGAACCAGTTGCGTGCCCTGGCTTACACCGATTACCGCTATTATCTGAAAATAGGCAAACCTCTCGAGGGTTTCAATTTTACCGATCTGGACAGCAATTCTTATACGCCCGAAAATACACGTGGTAAGTATGTGGTAATGAAATTTTGGTTCATCGGTTGTGTACCCTGCGTGCAGGAAATCCCCGAGTTGAATGAAATGGTCACTAAAAATAAAGACCGTAGCGATGTAATTTTCCTCAGTGTCGCACTTGATTCTGAACCGGCGCTCAGGAAGTTTTTGGCAAGAAAGCGTTTTGACTACAAAACAGTCGGAAATAAAAATGACTACGTCATGGATACCCTGAACATCAGTGAATTTCCGACACACCTTGTTATTGGTAAAGACGGCAAAGTGATGGGACTGTGCAATTCGTCCAAAGACCTGAAAGACCTGCTCGGCAAAACTTCGGTCCGGATTTGATTTGAAAATCGGCCTTATCAAGCCTTACTGCTTGAATTGCTGATTTCCAGGATACTGTGAACAACGACCGAGGGGACGATGATGCTGATATTTCCATCACTATACCTGTATTGCAATGGGATATGGCCTGGCTGCAATTTTACTGTTTTGGGAGCCTTTGATGTCCGGAGGTTTACGGTAATGTTGGACAAGGCAGACACTTCATCATAAACCAATACATTGGGATTGTCGTGCGGTCCCGAAGTGTTGATCAGGTGCACATAAGTTTTGCCATTTTTATTGGCCAGTACCTGGTGGATGTTCGAAGACCCGCCGATTGTCGACGCCAGTTTCACATCCATGGTTTTTAAAATGCTTTTGATCAGAAATGGCATCAGGTTGTTTTTGTTCCTTATATAAAATGTGCCTAAATCGAGATAAACGCCGGCAATTTTTCCCTTTCCATATGAACGTACCGTAGCCAGGGGATTACCTTCCTTGAACCGGAGATCATCCTGGCGGTATTGGCTGCCTATCGCCTGCGTTCCGGGCAATGAGCGTACCTGTTTGAAGTTGGATCTGAACAGCATGATCTGATCACCGAGCCCCGCGAAAATCAGGGAGTCTTTCACGGCAGGAGAATAATCCGGGCCTAGTACCTAGCAGTCTCCATCAATCCATGCGCCGTCCAGCTGATAATCCTTTGCAAGTTCAACAAGCTGTGGCTGCATAAGGCCTGCCGGATAGCCGTTAAGCAATGAAACCGCATGCTTATCCCTGCTGCTATCCGCATTAATCCGGGCCCATTCGGGATGGAGCTGAATAGCCCTGTTATCCCAAAGACCCGAATAGTGCACAAACAATGGAATTTTGTACTTGGCCGAAACTTCACGCCAGATTTTCATGATATCTTTATCGAAACGCGGAGCAGGATTGCCGACATTGGTTGGGTAACTGGATATCCCGTAATGTCCCTTGCAATCGACCTGAATAAAATCCGGCTTTGCAATGGATAAAAGCGAATCGATCAAAGGATGCGTAAAAGTTTTGCCAATCGAAGTGTCTTTCAGCATCGCGTGAAAATCAAGGTGAAGACCGGAGAAACGGTCTTTTTGGGCAGTTATTTTTCTGACGCGCCAGGCTTTTGAGCGTATGAAAGTGCCGGAAGCAGACAAAAAAGGAGAGCTGGGTAGATTCGTTTTTTCATTGAGGGTTTTCTTGAATTCTTATTGGATGGGAATCTCCGGTGCATATATCCTATTTTGTATAAAAATTGTTTCGATCGGATGATTTATCGGCAAAATGATGTGGCAAACTAAAATTTGGCAGAAATGAAGATAGACATAATCACTGAAAACCTTCAGCTAAATATTCATGGCTTTGGGGGCACTGCTACGAACAAAGACTATGCGGGCACCGCCTTTAAATTAAGCAGCAAAATGTGGGAAGTGGTCAAAACCAATGGCATTGAAAACAAGGGGAGGAATATTTGGGTTTACGAAACTGCCGACAACGTCTTTGCCGGTGTTGAACTCAACAATGATGCCGCCGGCATCCATCACGGATTGGAAGAAAAGAAAATAGTCCTGAAAAAGTATGCTTACTACAAGCACGCAGGTCCCTATCACCTCATCGGCCAGACCGGGCAGCATATGACAAAGGAGCTGGTGGAGCAGGGATATGAAGTAATCCTCCCTTACATTGAAATTTACGGGCATTGGACAAGAGACGAAACCAAGCTGGAAACAGAGCTCTTCATGAGTTTGAAATAAATAATCCGCAGAACGGGGAAAAACCATTAATGAACTTCCCTGAATCCCCCCTGAATACTGCAACTGACGACCATCGAATCCCCCCGAAATTTCTCCTCGCAGGAGCTTATCAACATTGCGCCGAACAATGTCAATGATCATGTGCGTGATTTTATAGCTGTCTTTTGGGAAGAACTAATGACGTTCAAGGTTCTATTGCAATTTTGTAGCTGTATTTTACTTTTTGTAACGTTGTCTGTTGTCTTTCTTGCTGAATGTGCCCTTCTTCTACCAGTTACACCATTATTAGCCCGTATATTTTTTGCCTTAACCCATGGCATATTAAAAATCGTTATTAACTTTGAAATACAAAGTACTTTGTTTAACCCAAAATAAAACTGCTATGCGCGAAGAAATTTTGTTGAACATCGCCAATCCCCATCAGCTGGAAAAGTTATACCGGGCCAACAAACCGATCTTCAGATCGGCCTTTAACTCCTTGTATTCTCAATTAAAGGAGAACCCGCTGGCGGAGGCGTGGTACCAGCGACTCAATTACGACCAGGAGGATCTGTCCTGGGGCACACGAGGCGAGCGCTTGTTTGTGGTAGGCGCCGTCCTCATGGCCGCGCTGCTGGCCCAGCTGCCAAAACTGCTTATGCTCGACGAAACGTTTTTCTATTCCCGGAACGTCAGCTTCATCGTTTTTCCAGTATTGATTGCTTATTTTGGCTGGAAGACCCAGATTTCCTGGCTAACGGGCATGATACTGGCTTGCCTCGTGCTGCTCCCGGCCCTGTTTATTAACCTTTTTCCCAAAGACTTATCGAGCAATACACTGATCTTGTCCTGTATTCATTTACCGCTATTGTTGTGGTCGTTGCTGGGCTTCGCATTTGGGGGCGGAAAGCTTAAAAACGGTTTGAATTGGCTTGGTTTTCTGCGGTACAACGGGGATCTGGCGGTCACGATCGCCCTTCTTATGATCGCAGGCGGGCTTACGACGGCGATCACGATTAATTTGTTCAGAATCTCAGGCTTGGAGATCGAAAAGTTTTACTTTGATTACATCGTGGTGTGCGGATTGGCCGCTGTGCCTGTTGTCGGTACTTTTCTCACACAGGCCCAGCCGACGTTGGTTAACAAAGTTTCTCCGGTCATTGCCAGCTTGTTCAGTCCCGTCGCCCTGGCGATGCTTCTGGTTTATCTGGGTACCATGGTTTTTGCGGGTAA
This sequence comes from Dyadobacter sp. HNCC25DJ185, assembly GCF_056895195.1. Classification (NCBI taxonomy): domain Bacteria; kingdom Pseudomonadati; phylum Bacteroidota; class Cytophagia; order Cytophagales; family Spirosomataceae; genus Dyadobacter; species Dyadobacter sp. HNCC25DJ185. The sequence continues at coordinate 97,439 of NZ_JBXHAR010000015.1, read as the reverse complement.
GGACCCTTACCGCGACAGAGAGTTCCTGTTGATCTTCAATGCATTGCTAATTGGCGTGATGGCGCTTATTTTCTTTTCGGTGGCGGGGACCGGCCTCTCCGGTAAGAGTCGTGCGCAGGTTGTTATTCTTTTTCTTTTATCTGCCGTGACTTTGGTGGTCAACGGGATTGCTTTGTCGGCTGTTTTATTCCGGATTTCCGAGTGGGGCATTACACCCAACCGGGCAGCGGTACTTGGGGCAAATGTGTTGATGCTTATCCACCTGCTATATGTATCGGTAAAGCTTCTGGGAGCCGTCACCCGAAAAACGGACCTCTCCCTGGTGGGGAAATCAATCGCTTTTTTCCTGCCGGTTTATACTTTGTGGGCGGCAATTGTGACCTTTTTGTTCCCTATAATTTTTGGTTTTAAGTAGGACATTTTTTTCAGGACATATCGGCGAGCTTGGCCTTGCGGAGCTATTTTTCGGGATATTGAAATGAAAAAGCGGGCTAATTGGTTTAGGGTAACATCTGGCAACGGATAAACGTCCCGCATTTTCATCAGACAAAGCGAAATTTACATGAAACCCAATTCCCTCGAACAACTTTGCCGGCGGCTGGCTACGGACGATGCCTCTTTAAGTTCACTGCTGCCTGAGGGCATTCAGGGCGAAATCGGGCATTTCAATGTGTTCAATCTCGCCGAGCTCACGCCGGTCGTTCAAAAGCCCTCAATCCCTTTCAATTGCAGGACCTATTATAAGATCAGTTTGTTGCGTGGCAGGAGCAAGGCCGAATACCCCGATCGAACGGTGGAAATGCAACCCAATTCGCTGGTGTTCTCAATGCCTAAAGTTCCGTTTTACTGGTTGCCTCAGGACGAAAGTCTGCTCGGACACTTTTGCGTTTTTACGGCTGATTTTCTTCAGCCAGCCAATAGCGGTGTCGTGCTGGAAAATATGCCGGTTTTCAAGTTCGGCAATTTCCCGGTATTTCAATTGTCGGAAAGCGAAAGCATGATCGTGCAGGGTATTTTTGAGAAAATGCAGATGGAAATACGGTCGGATTATTTGTATAAATATGATTTGCTGCGGGCCTACGTGCTGGAGTTGATCCATTTCGGGCAGAAAATGCAGCCGGCAGCGGCCTTACATCCAGCCCACAATGCATCGGCGCGCATGGTATCCCAGTTTGTAGAGCTGCTCGAAAGACAATTTCCCCTCGAATCGCCGCAGCAGCAGGTCCGTTTTCACACCGCTAACGAGTATGCCGATCACCTGGCCGTACATGTCAACCATCTGAATAAAGTTCTCAAAGCGAATACCGGCCTCACCACTACAGAGCTGATCGCAGGCAGGCTCACCCAGGAAGCGAAGATCCTGCTTCGCCAGACCCATTGGACCATTGCACAGGTGGCATTCAGTCTGGGATTTGCGGACGTGGCGCATTTTTCAAAATTCTTCAAAAGACAAACCGCATTGTCGCCCGGTGCCTTCAGAGGGTCTTCATTGGTAGAGAAAGTTTGAATTTGACAAAAGTTGGATTGACCCTGACAAACAAGGCTTTGTTGCCGTTGCGCACCTTTGTGCAGTTATTTAACGCAATCAGCAAAATCAATGACAGCAACAAAAATTGCCCTCGTCACAGGCGGGAGCCGTGGGATCGGCAGGGACATAGCAATCAGTTTAGCCCAAAAAGGGGTCGGTATTCTTTTAACTTATCAGTACAACCAGGCGGACGCCCGGCAAACGGTTTCAGAGATTGAGGCACTGGGACAAAAGGCCGTTGCCCTGCAGCTCAATATGGAAGAAATAGCCAGCTACGATCTCTTTTACGAACAGGTATCCATTGCACTGAAAGACACTTTTGGGACAGCCCATTTTGATTTTCTGATCAACAATGCGGGTTCCGGGATCGACGCGGTAAGCATAGCTGAAACAACTGAGGCGCAGTTCGACCAGATGCTCAATATTCATTTCAAGGGTGTATATTTTCTGACGCAAAAAGCTTTGACGTATATGAATGATGGTGGGAGGATCGTCAACGTTTCTTCTGGCGTTACAAGGTATTCATTTCCGGGATATTCCACTTATGCGGCGATGAAGGGCGCCGTGGAAGTGTTCACGAGATATCTGGCCAAGGAATTGGGTGAGCGGCGGATTGCCGCCAATGTTGTTGCGCCCGGCGCTATCCTGACCGACTTTGGCGGTGGGTATATCCGCGACAACCCCGGGATGCAAACGTATGTGGCCGAGCAAACCGCTCTGGGCCGTGTCGGCCTCCCGCACGATGTAGGCGGAGTAGTGGCTTTTCTGTGTGGGGAAGATGCGGCCTGGATCAACGGGCAGCGGATCGAGCTTACCGGAGGAATGAACTTGTAACCGGACCGGATCAACTGGCGTGCTGGTTTGTAAACAAAAGAGCCCCGGTACCCCGAGGCTCTTTCTGGCTTTTTTCAAAATACTATTCAAAGGAAATGGTACGCTCGCCTTTGGTTTGAATCGCAATTTCTTTGGTCAGTTTTTGATCTCCGGCGCTCAGCTCGAAATAGTAAGTGCCATCGCTCATTCCTTCCAAATCGAAAGTACGGAGATACTGACGCTCTCTCTTTCCATAGGTTTCACTATAGAACGTCCTTCCTGTCTGGTCTTTCAATTCCACTTTCAAGCGGGAATCATTGCCCTTTTCGATGGCCAGTTTCACCTTACTGCTGTGGCGGACCTGGAAAATAGAAGCACCGAAGGCAACCTTGTTTGGGGAACTGGCTGTTTCGCGTTCTGCTCTTACCTCGGAGGCAAATGATGGAACAGAAAACATGAGGGCTACTGCGAGAACTGCTTTGGAAATGGTTGTGATTTTCATGGCTATGTTTATTTAAGATTAACTATTTTATTTTTTCATGGTTACCTATCTATTAAAAAAGCCTGTGCCACTTTCGGATGGAGGTTGTTTTTTGTTGGGAAATGATATTCCTAAGTGGTTGATTGCCAGTCCTGTTTGAGGTATTTATCTTTTGTTTGAAATATTTCAATACCAAAAGTCAAGTGTTCGGAAGCGAACGAACGACCGTGATAGTGAACGGTTTCAATGGATTTTTCAGACCAGATTGCGATGGCAGCGGATGTCGAAGAAATGAAAACATGAGAAATCATCCTCCGTAAATCTACCAATCGCATCCAGGTCCGTTTTCTGCATTTGACATATACTTACAAAAGCCTTCCGTAAGTATGTCATTTAAGTGGTTTGAAAAAATTCGCCAAAATGCCAGAGTATACCGGAAGGATCGTGCAGGAAACACTCCCGGCCCCAGTAATCCACTCGAATGGGCGTCAGTTTTACCCCGCTGTATCTGCCGGTCAGATCGAGTGCCAGCAGGTCGTCGTAGTAGCGGGCAACATCGTCCACTTCGAGGAAGATCATGGTGTTATCTATCCAATCCTTCACATAGGCGTCCTGTAAGTAAAATGCTAACTGGTTGATTTTGAATACGGAGAAATGCGGGTCCAATACAGTTTCTTCAAATCCGAGATCGCGGTAAAAACGCCTCGATACCTCAAAGTCTTTGGCCCCGATAAATGGCCGGATGGATGCTGCCCTGTGTTCCATAGTTTCCTGTCTGATGAAAAACAAAAATAAGGAACAGTATTTGTTTCGTCGCTTGATCGAAATCAAGAACTGGTATTGTATCTGTTATTTCGCCTTCCCTAAACGCTACACATACCGCGTACCGTCACGACATCATGATATTCTTCGATACCCTTTTGAACTACCTGTTTTTAGCGAATTAGATGGTTGGGAGGCCGGGCTATTTCTTACTTAATATTTTGGATGCATTGGTTCTGTATATTTTCTTTAAAGCCGCATCGCTTAGCCCAAAACCATGCAGCGGCCAGTGGTAATTGGTCAGATCAATGGCATAAAAGTGTTCGTCTTGGGTTTCGAGTATCCTGAAGGTCATCTCATACATTTCATCGGTGGCCCGCATATCGGTCCCGTATACAAGCTTATCCTGATATTTTTCAAAAAATGCAGACATATACCTCGGTATCGGCGCTATCTCTGCATACCGCGCCGCAAAATCAGCGTAGAGGTTTTTATAGCGCGACAATAACCGGCCCAGCAGGGTGAGATCGTATTCGCAATTGGCCAGATGGCAGGCAATGAATGTGGTCCCGGGATGAGCACGCACTACATTCTCGAGTGTTTGTACCAGTGCGCCGTGGCCCAAAAAACCTGGTTTGGTCTGGTCAACTTTCCAATCGTAGGCATTCATCAGCCCGTCGTTGGTGGAGTCCATCGTTTCGTACATCCACATCGGTTCTGCTACATGTACGTTCACAGGCAATTTTAATTCGCCACATTTCTGAAACAATGGCTTCATGCGCGGGTCATCAATGTGCATGCCATAAGCAGGTACCGGTTCGGAGAAAATTTCCCCCATGCCTTTGTCTCCGAGCTCTCCCACACCTCTGGCGCCTATTTTGGCACAACGTTCCAGCTCTTTCACCGCTTTTTCACTCCATCCCGGCTCCTTGTAACCCGTGTAGTCAAACCCACACCATATTTCAAACTTGTCGCCGTACGGGGCATATGCCTTATAAACAGAGTCGAAGGCGGCACCGGTCAGCATAGTCAGTATGATTGTTTTTTCAATTCCAAAACGATCCATACGTTTTACCCATTCCTTCAATTCGGCATCAGATTTCACATTGCCCTGATGGGCATGCATGTCGATCACAGGATATTTGGCTTTGGTAATTTTGGTTACCGGTATTTTATAAATAGAATGCGGCCGGTAATTTTTCAGTAGGAGCGAATCGGGCCTTTGCGCCAGGCAATCATCATTTACAAATACCATGAACAGCATTAACGAGCCTATGATTTTGAGCATGCTGATGTTTTAAAATGGGTTGATATTAAATTGGGCGTGGTTATAAACCACGCCCAGCTTTTACAGGCTTATTGTCAATATCCCGGATTCTGCCCGATCGCCTTTGCGTCAAGGGCTGGAATAGGCAGCAAGTAATCGGTCTCCTGGTAGCCCTGGGCATTGTCGGGTAGATTGACCTGTTCTAAAATCCGCTTTCTCAGAACGTCAAAGTAACGGTCGTTTTCAAAACACAGCTCGTAACTTCTTTCATCAATTACCTTTTGGTCAAAAGCCGCTTTGCTCATAGCCAGCGTAGCCCGGGGCTCTTTTCCCGTGCCTGCATTGGCCCGGTCTATGATCAGATTTAGCCGGTCTACGGCAAGCTGGGTAGGACCTCCGGCAGCCATGTTGGCAGCTTCTGCATAGATGAGCAATAGGTCGGCAAAACGCAGCAGTTTCATTTCTATACCTGCATCGCCACCGCCGACCTGCTGATCGTAAGTGAGGTTCGGCATATTGTACTTACCAATATAAGGCACCCCATCGACAGACTTAGACCAGTTGATGATGGGCGCATCGGGATCATAAATGTCCGAAGTGAAGTCAAGCAACAGATAGCTGTGCTTGCGGGGTTGCTCCGGATAAATGTTGGAAGCCCAGTATATCTTCACGGGGCCGCCGCTCCATCCGTCCATCTCAGAAGGTGCAAATACATTTCCCGGCATATAGGGCGTTTGAGGTGACTCATAAAAAGCAAACATGATTTCCATGCTGCGGTTGTTGGAGGTTTTAAAAACATCCAGCAAACTGGGCAATAATTTATATGGACCATGGGTGATCACATCGTCTGCCATATCGCGTGCCTTCGCATAATATTCGGTCTGGTTGAGGGGTGCAGTGGCACGGGTAACGTACACCTTGGCCAGGTATCCCTTTGCAATCCACTTATTGGGTTTACCAGGGGAAGCCGCGTCGTAGTCGCCCAGGTGTTCTATGGCAAAGGTTAGATCCGCTTCGAGCAGATCATACACTTTCGAAACTTCGAGGCGCGACTCGGGCGTTAACGGCGTTAAAACGGGGTCCGGTGTGTCTTCAGTGAGGTAGGGGATTTTACCGTACAAACGTACCAGTGTAAAATAATTGAAAGCCCTCAGGAACCGTCCCTGCGCGACTACGTTATCAATAACATCCTGCGGATTACCTGTAAGGCTGCCACTTTTAACAGCTTTTAAAACCGCGTTGATATTGGACAAGGACTTATAGTGCCAGCTCCACAGTTCATTAAATGACGAAACGCCAAAATCAAGGCTGGCACCTTCAAATTGTCCGTCCGGAAAGCTGGGTAGCCCCTGATAACCACCCCATGTAACAAACAGCGCGTTCATGGAACCTGCGTAGGCGGCCTCACACTGACTAACCGTCGTGTAAAAATTCTGCGGGGTGGATATCCCCTCCGGCGCTTCTTCCAGACTTTGGCAGGAAAAACCCGCAATCATCAAAAGCAAAGCGATGATACTTTTGCTTGAATATAATATGTTCTTTTTCATTGTGATACGCTCTTAAAATGTCAGATTGATTCCAAACATGAATGACTTGGCTGTGGGATAGTTACTGAGGTCAATACCCAGGCCTCCGGCCCCGCCTGCATTGAACGAGCTTACCTCAGGATCGTAGCCTGTGTATTTGGTAAAGGTAAACAGGTTGATTGCCGTCACATAAGTCGACAGCCTGCTTATGCCAATCTTAGCCACCATAGAGGTGGGAATCGTGTAGGTAAGCGTTACATTTTTCATGCGCAGGTACGATCCATTCTCGATCCATCGGCTGGAACGTTGGTCCACGCCAATCCCCGCCGTCTGATTACTTCCCAGTTCCAGTAGGTTTCTATCCCGCGTACTCAAAAACACCGGCACATCGGTATTTTGATTGTCGGCAGTCCACCTGTTTTTGAGATTCGTGCTCAGGCCGTTTGAAGGGCTCTCTGTTTTAATACGCACGGCATTGAAAATACTGTTGCCATAACTGCCCTGTACAAGGAAGGTCAGGTCGAAGTTGGCATAGCTGACACTGTTATTCCAGCCATAGATGAACTTCGGTGAAGCGTTCCCGATCACTTCCTGTCCATCGTCGGCCCTCGTTATTTTACCGTCACCATTCACATCCTTCCATTTGGCTTCGCCCGGTGCCTGGCCCATTTTCTTCGCTTCAGCACGTTCGGCTTCGCTCCATGTTCCAAGGTTCCTGTAACCTCGCATCTGATCTACCGGCTGCCCAACCTGCAGGTATTTTAAAGAAAAGCCGCTGCCGTAGATCTGGTAACCGCCTCCCGTGCTGGTCCGGATCGCTAGCGGTGTGTTATCAAGCAGGGCCAAAACCTTACTCCTGTTGAACGATATGTTGGCGGAAGTATTCCATTTCAGGGCACCTGTTGCCAGCGGCTTGCCACCAACAGAGATTTCAAGTCCTTTGTTTTCTATCGATCCTACATTGGAAAGGATGGTGGTAAACCCTGTGTAGGCTTCTACCTGTTTGTTCAGCAGCAGGTCTGTGGTTGTTTTTTTATAAAGGTCCACCGTTGCGACGAGCCGCTCACCGAAAAACCCCAGGTCCATACCCACATTGGTTTGTTCGGTGGTTTCCCATTTAAGATTGGGGTTTGCAGCGCGGCCCAGGGCAAAACCTACGTTTGGTGTACTGTTCCCTTCGTAAGGATAATTGAAACCGGAGGCCACCGTAGCAAGGGTCTGATAAGGCTGGATAGCCTGATTACCGGTTTTACCCCAGCTTGCACGCAGTTTCAAATTGGAAATGGCCTTTACATTTTCAAGAAAGGGTTCCTGAGAAATGCGCCACGCCGCCGCCGCAGAAGGGAAATATCCCCATTTGTTATTAGCGCCAAAGACCGATGAACCGTCGGCCCGGTAACTCGCTGTGATCATGTATTTCTCATTGAAAACATAATTCACGCGGCCGAGATAAGAATTCAGCACCTGTTTTTCCTGCGCATTGTAACGTTCGTTGATCTGAGAAGCACCGCCCAGATCGTTGATTCCGGTGTCGTCACTGAAAAACCCCTGAGCGGAAATGAAAGAGTTCTTGGATTGTATCAATTGCTGCTCCGCTACTCCGGTGACAGTCAATGCATGCTTCTTATTGAAAATATGGCTGTACGTGAGGATATTAGAGTTTTGATAATACTGATACTTACTTTCGGTAAGGTCGCCTAGTCCGCTCACGCCGCGGCCGGGCTGTGTTTTGGTGCTGTAATAATGCTGCTCGTCATTGGAGTTGATGCTGGCAGCACCGGTAACCCGCAATGACAATCCTTTCAGCAATTTAAAATCCAGAAATGTGCTGATCTCATTCCTGATGTTATTTTTTTCCGATTTCGTTTCCAAAGCTGTGGCAACAGGATTCCACACATCATTGTCGGCATAGATCTTGGAGCCATCGGGCCCGCCTTTTAACGCCTTGTTGTTGTAGTTGCCATTGGCGTCATAAACCGGTGTGATCGGGTCAAATCTGGCAACCGTATTGATTACCTGACCAAGAATATCACCGTAACGCGTTCCCTCTCCTACTGGCGGCACATTGCCTTTGTCCTTGATCACGTTAAGATTTACCCCTGCATTCATCCAGCTGGTCACTTTCAGGTCCAGGTTGCTCCTCAAATTATAGCGGGTGTATTTCGTGTTCAACACAATTCCCTGCTGATCCATATAACCCGCCGATACGAAAAAGCGGACCGATTCGCTACCACCACTGACAGACAACTGATGGTTCTGTAGTTTGCCGCTCCGGTATATTTCATTTTGCCAGTCGGTACCGCCATTGGCATCCAGTTTTGCAATCTGTTCGGTTGTAAAAGGTATCACCGGGGTAATAGGTGCGCTGGCGGTTCCGTTTTGCGTTGCTGCCCAGTCATTTGATTTCCGGGCATAATCGCCGGCATTCATCAAATCAAGTTTATGATTCAGCTTCTGTACACCCATGCTGAAACCATAATTGAAAACCGCTTTGCCGGACGCACCTCTTTTCGTTGTGATCAGTATAACACCGTTTGCTCCGCGAGCACCGTAGATGGCCGTGGCCGACGCATCCTTTAGCACTTCCAGCGATTCAATGTCGTTCGGGTTGATTGTGGTGATGTTCACGCCTTGTATCCCGTCCACGACTACCAATGCATTATTGCCACCGGTAATGGAGTTGCCGCCTCTGACACGTATGGTGGCATTTCCTCCCGGAGCGCCGTCTGTATTTTGCACCATTACACCGGCAGCGCGGCCCTGCAGGGCCTGGTCCACGCGCTGGGTAGGTAGCCGGGTCAGATCGGAACCTTTTACAGAGCTGACAGCACCCGTAAGGTCCGACTTTTTCTGAGTACCATATCCCACCACCATCACCTCTTCAAGCGCTTTGGTGTCTGTTACCAGCGATAAGTCGATATTTTTTCTGTTCCCGATGGTAAGCTCCTGTGACAGGTACCCTACAAACGAAAACACAAGCACGTCTGCATCGGAGGCAACACTGATACTGTATGCGCCGCTGGCGCTGGTAACTGTGCCGCGTTGTGTGCCTTTCACCACCACACTCACGCCTGGCAGTCCCTCGCCCTTCTCGTCTGTTACCGAACCCGTTACGGTTCGATCCTGGGCATCCATGACGGGAATATCACCCACAAAGTTACCGGCGCTACTGACCTGATCGGGAGCATCTCCCGCAGACCGGTGCAGAAGAATGGAGCCGTCCACCAGCCGGAAACCAATGTTCATGGGTTTCAATGTGGCTTCGAGCACAAAAGAGAGTTTTTGATTAATGTGGTGAACAGACAGTTTGCGCTGAGCACCAATCGCCTTCGAGCTGTATACGAAATCGACTCCCGTCGATTTTTCGAGGGTATTCAAAAATGTCCCCACGTTGGTCTGGTCGAGATGGATAGTGACGATCCGTTCCAGCAGATTTTGCGCATGGGTGGGTCCTGCCTGAATGGCACTTATCACAAAAGCCGCCAGAAGAAATTGGTAGACGGAGTGTTTCATAACTACCCAAAGCCAGGTTTGACAATGTAGATGGTCTTTCATACTTTTGAATGTTTGTTAAGTTTTTTTAGGATTTAGCAATAGCAGCCCTTTTACACCCTGAAATGGATGTTCTGCGAGATACAGGAAGGGCGTAGAAAGTCGGTACCGGTGCAACGGTACCGATTTCGTTTCCGGAAGTCAGATAAAGTTTAAGACATAGTAAATGGGTTATAGATGGGTTATTATTGACAGCCTTTTCCTGTAACCAGAATCTTGGTCCCTCGCACTTCGTAACTCCCGTTGATCGTCCCGCAAAGCAGTTCCAGTTTGGTATACAGTGCCTGATGTGTGAGATTCCCGGTAAATGGGCAGTGGCTCAATGACTCCTGCTCCAATTCAATTTCTATCCCGTAGATAACTTCCAGCTGATGGATCACGTCCCCGATGGGTGTATCTTCGAATACGAGGGAAGGAGATGCTATTTTTTCTGATACAGATGCCACAATTGGCTGCGGATCCTCTGTAATGCTGGTGACAAATTGCTCGTTGTCAGGAAAATACGTGGCTTTCTGATTGGGGGTCAAAATGACACCGCGGTTGGGACTAAGATTGGTAAGTTCCTTTACCCCCTGTCTGTATACCGTTACCTTACCGCTTTGAACGGTAACCTGAACAGGTTGCCTGGGACCGCCGGCCCGAACCTGGAATGTGGTGCCCAACACTTTCGTAATGATATCATTGGAATAAACAAGGAATGGTCTGGCGGGGTCGCGATGCACATCAAAGCTGGCCTCTCCAAGCAGTCTCACATCCCTGGTTTTCTTATTAAATTCCTTATGAACAGCCAGTTGTGCACGGGGCGACAGCATAACAATGCTTCCGTCCGGCAGTTTAACTTCCTTATGCTTTCCCGTCTCATTCACAAACTGCGTCCATTCGGTCTGTTCCACCTTATCAATCAGCGACTGTTGCCCGAACCAATTTGGGAGCAGTCGCTGGTGCCAGTTCAGACCAATCACAACTGCAATGACAGCGGCGATCCCGGAAGCGATCAACGCAACTTTACGCCATAATGGCCTCACGAACGGTGCAGATTCTACGACTGATTCCGGAGTGTGCGGCTGGACCTTGCTCCAGAGCTTTTGCTCCATCGTCAGCCATTGCTCTTCTGATAACGGAATTTCAATAGGCTCTCCAAGTAATTCATACCACTGCTCCACCAGCTGGCTTTCCTCAGGTGTGCAGGTATGCGTTTCGTAACGGTCCAATAAAGCCAGAAAGGCAGATCGATTCATTATATCGCGACTTCAGAAGTGTTCAATGATATAGTATAAAAAAGCGGGTGGAGCCGTAAATTAAATTTGTATTTATTTGAAAAATAACAAATAAATGGAGGATGTGCTCAAAGATTCTTGAAATAATTAAATATCAAAAATCGCTTTGGCAAAAGAAAATATGTTTGGGCGGGCGTGCTTTCTAGAGGGAAGAAATGGATGTGCCAAGGGTGGCGGCGATGACCGAATAGGCCATATAGTCCTTCAATTGCAACCGCAGCAGGCGTAAGGATTGCGTAATGTGGTATTCAACAGCGCGATCGGTAAGCCCCAGCTGGCTTGCTATCTCTGAGGTAGAACGCTGTTCAAAACGGCTCATCTGAAATATCAGCCGTGTTTTTTCGGGGAGCAAATTGAGGGCATTCTCCAATGCAGCCGACAACTCGGCCAGACCTAGTCCCGTATCGGCCAGCTGGTCTGTGGTTTGGTCGGAAGCTTCTTTCAGCTCGGCTTGCGCATGAACAAGCTTTGCTTTAATAAAGCCGATCACACTGTATCTCAATGCTGTTTTAAGGTACGCTTCGGGGTTCTCGATGAGGGTCTTTTGACGGTTTTCCCACAATTTCAGAAATAATTCCTGCACCATTTCCTCGGCAGCAATCTGACTATTCGTTTTCCAGGTCGCAATGGAAAACAGCGACCGCCAGTAACGCTGGTAGATAGCCTCATAGGCCTTTGCGTCGCCTGTAAAAAGAAGCCTTCCCAACATTTCATCTGGCAACGTCGAGTACAGATCATTATCCATTGGTAACTCCTTATTCCGGTGTCTGTGAATTTACTGACTATGGAGTCAAGATACACAGATTTTGGCAATTGAAGAATATATGGACATTGACTCGAACCTCAGGGAGTTTGAAGTGAGCTTTGGATCAACGTAAAGTGTTCCCTGCGCTGTTCGGGAGCAACCTTACTATGATAAGCAGTTGGCGTGAAGGCGTAACATCCCCGTCTATCCGGAAGGAATCTTCATCAGGGATTGCCCTGATTTTCGGTAAGGCGCTTTTTGACGTGAGCTTTTGGGACTTATAGTATCATCTGACCATGTAGCGGGGTACCCATTTCAATTGAAAAACCCTGCTGATTACTGACCAGCAAACGATCAGGGCCACCACGCCCGCACTACGGAACATCAGCGTTTCAAGCACATTTTCCGGGGCGGCAGCATGCAGGATATCCGGTTCCCCTGCGGTAAAGAAAACGGGGTTCAGGTAAACCTGCGTACCATTGACGTATGACCAGACGGCCCTCGCATAATGGTCCTGCGGCTTAAGTATGAACCGGACCCGGCTGGTGTCATGAAACAATTGGATCTCTTTACCCTGCTGCCCGGTGATCACCACGTCGCTCGCCTGCTGGCTCATTTCGATCAGGACCGTATCGCCGCTGACCTGCATATTTTTAAGGAAAGGGATCGAATCGGCATGCTGATCGGCGCCGATGACAACGCCGTAATTCTTCCCGCTTCTCAAAGCATTCAAAACCAGCTCCTGACTGTTTTCGGGCACGTTGACAAACGTACAGATCTTCCCGAGCCGCTCCTTTTCGATCACATTGTGCAGGTCGTCGTCCCCGACGATGAACACTTTCCGGCCTGCCGACAACGCGGCGTCCCACTGCTCTGTCGAGATCACAGAAGGGTTCAGTACTTCCATGCAGTCATAATTGGAAAGAGAAGCAAAATCGCCTGCCGGGTAGCCGCTCCGTAATTCGGGGTGGTTCAGGATGATCAGGGAGTTTGGAGTTTTCAGATGGTTGAGAACATCCTGCTTGTTATGGATGGTCTGCGGTAAAACATAATCCAGCCACTCGATCCGGTAGTCGCCCAGAACCAGCTGATGCGTTTTCCGGATATTATACCCGTGCTCATAGGCAGGTATGTATCCTTTTTGCCGTTCGCCGGTGGTATCGATGTAATGATAGTTGGACACGCAATGCACACCGTATTTAAGGTCCTTGTAAGCGCGATGGATGTCTTTCGCGGTCCCATGCCCATCGGTGACCCCGTTCCAGGCTTTGGCGTGCGCGTGAAAATTGCATTTAACCCAGTCGGCTGCCGAAATAGACCGGTATGGATTGTAAATCCTGCGTCCTGTGAAGGGGGCCGGATCTTTGAATTTGAAATGCGGGCAGAAGAAGTATTGGTTTACAGCCAGAAAGGCAATCAGTGAAAGTAGGCTTAGCAGGGTTAGCCGCAATATTTTCATGATAATCCCGATGATTTGATCCCACCCTCTACACGGCGGGTTTGTTTGAATGGCAGGGCAAAAGAACCATTTATTACATCATTTCTTTTTACCCCAACATGATCAAATCATTTCTTTATTACGAGCAGCCAGTCTCAATGGAAAGGGTTCTTGCTAGAACGCAATGCCAAGCCCGGCGCCAAGGTTAACCACCCCGATAAACCGTTTGTCGGACAACTGCTCCGAAAGTTCGAGCGTGCCCACTTTTGCCTTGATCGCCAGGTGTTTTACCTGCGCCCTGGCGCTGATGATGTCTGCGTCTACATGAACAAACAGGCTTTTGAAAACAGGATAACGAAGGCTGCCCCCCCCTGCAAACCCAAAGGGAGTAACCGTTTTCCGGTCCATCGTGATATCGATCTGCGTACTGGCGGGATCTACCTGCCCGGTGGCGGTCAACACATTGCCAGTCAGGTGAACAGACGGTGTCTTCGCTGTGACAATACCCGCCTGGACGTGCCCTTCGATCTTAAGCTTTTGATAATTCAGATAAACGGCAGGCCCGATCAGGGCCGCGCCTAACTTCCATTTGGAAACATCGCTCTGCCAGGTGTAGGTCTTTCCTGTTCCGACCGTGTAGGAATTTGCTTTTTCGACAATGGGCCCTGCGTTGGTACTATTGTTGTTGAAATTGCCCGAAAAGCGGAACCCGAGCCATTTCCACACCTGCCGGTCATAATTGACCTGTCCGTAGAATCCCGATCCCGCCAGGCCGGACAAAGGGTCATCCGGTTTGGCCTTCGCGAATTTTCCGACCGGCAGGCTGTAACCCGCGGAGACGGAAACGAACCCGCGCTTGTCCTGCGCCAGGGCGTTGTGTGCAAGTGATAATCCGACTATCAGAAGAAGTGCAGAAGCTAAATATTTCATATCAGTCAACAGGTCCGAACATTTCCCAAATGTACATGGCAATTTTGTAGAATTGCTAGATAAATACTCCTTTATAGCGGAATAATGGGGTTACGGCAAGGTTATTAAATTTTTTAAATAATTGTTAAGAATCGCTTTCCGGCTTTTATGAGCATGCTGCGGGGCGCATATTTGCCCCGTTTTTAAGGATTTGCTCCGCAAATTGGAGATCACTCCTGTTATTTATTACCAATCCCACAAATTATGTTTTCATGTTTTACCAGCATTTTTAAGCCAAAAATTGCTGTATCCGCGCTATTGCTGGCAGCGGCCACGCTCCATAGCCAGGGCTATCTGATGGCGGCCGTCAAAACGGGTGCGAGCCATCAGGTCCTTCGTGACTTACAGGGTACCGTTCGTGACGAAAAGGGCGAGTTTCTGCCCGGGGTAAGTATTGTAGTGAAAGGCACCCAACGGGGCGCCGTAACGGATGCCAATGGTAAGTATACCCTGGGCATCAACGATAATGAAGAGGCATCGTTGATCTTCTCATTTGTAGGTTACCAGTCCCAGGAAATCGTGATCAGCAACCAGACCGTCCTTGATGTGACCATGAAAGCGGATGCAAAGTCGCTGGACGAAGTAGTCGTGATCGGGTACGGAACGGCCCGTAAAAGTGACCTTTCAGCGGCGGTATCCACCGTGCCGGATATGGCGCAGATCAAAAACAGGCCCGTGCTCAATGTCCAGAGTATGATCCAGGGAAAAGTAGCAGGGGTAACGGCGGTCAGCAATGGTGGCCACCCCAACAGCGCGCCCTCGGTAACGATACGTGGAATGGGCTCGCGCAGCGGTGAAAGTGTACTGTATGTGGTGGACGGTGTGCCGGGCGCCCCTTTCAACCCGGCTGATGTGGAGTCGATGACCGTACTGAAAGATGCTGCTTCCGCTGCGATCTATGGAGCATTTTCCGGTTCTGCAGGTGTAATCCTGATCACTACTCGCCAGGCAGCGCAGGGGAAACCCAGTATCGAATATAGTGGATTCGTGGGTGCCAAACAGGCCTGGCGTCTGCCGCAATCATTGACGGCTCAGGACGAAGCACGCATTTCTAACCTGGCTTACACCAACGCAGGCCTCTCGCCACTGGACGGCTGGGATGCATCCAAAAACCCCTACGCGGCAGTAACGCGTACCGATTGGGTGGACGAGATTTTCCGTACCGGCATCGTGCAGCGGCATAACCTGAGCATCAATTCGGGCACTGACAAGTTTTCTACATTGATCCAGGGCCGCTATGAAAAAGAAGAAGGCACCTTGCTGAACACATTCAGCCAGAACTTATCCCTCAGGCTGAACGCGAACTACCAATTCAGCAAACATTTGAAATTCAGGCAGGATGTTTTCTGGAACAACAACGACAACCGAGGCACGGAAACGGCCAGCGGATACAGCGGAACGATCCTCTCCGCGATATATATGCCCAGATCTGCTACTGCTTATTATGAAGACGGAAGCTTCGGTGGCGTAGGCCCGCGTGACAGCCAGTACCTGGGTATCCATGGAGATGCGATCAACCCGGTAGGGACGCTGCTGCGTAATAATCCCTACAACAAATCGAGCCAGGTACAGTCGGTATCGGAGTTCAGCTATACCGACATTATTCCCGATCTGACCTTCTTTACCCGGTTCACGTACCGCCAGGGA
Source organism: Dyadobacter sp. HNCC25DJ185 (assembly GCF_056895195.1). Taxonomy (NCBI): domain Bacteria; kingdom Pseudomonadati; phylum Bacteroidota; class Cytophagia; order Cytophagales; family Spirosomataceae; genus Dyadobacter; species Dyadobacter sp. HNCC25DJ185. The sequence continues at coordinate 81,434 of NZ_JBXHAR010000015.1, read as the reverse complement.
AGCTCGCTCTGGAAGAAGTTTGAGCCCAAAAGAACGGAGCCAGGTAAGCCTAACAATCAAAACAGCCTGGCTTATTCCACCGACCGTAACTACCAGTGGATCTGGGAGAATACATTGAATTATAATAAGATATTGGGCAAGAACAGCATTGGTGCGATGCTTTCGACAACAGCCCAGGAAAATGGCGCGCGTGGATTTGGCGCTGGTGCCAGAGGTTTCGAAAACGAATCGGAGTGGGCCAACTTCTTTGTAAATGCTACTGTTTTTGATCAGGACCGCCCGAGCGATTATGAATGGAAAGATAAGAACGCTTCGTATGTAGGGCGTTTGTCGTACAGCTGGGCCGACCGGTATTTCGTGACCGGAAGTTACCGCTTCGACATCGCCGGACGTTTGGCCAGTGGCTATCGCGGCAAAGGGTTCCCGGGTGTTACCGGTGCCTGGAAAATCAGCTCCGAACCTTTCCTGAATTCATTACCGGTCGACTTGCTCAAATTGCGCGCGAGCTGGGGACGAATTGGTAACATCGGCTCCATCGGCACCTATTATGGTTATCCGAGACTGAGCTCTAACAGTACCTATCAGATCGGTAACGAGGCGCCTATCAGCAACGCGCTTTATGTGAACAGCCGCTTTAACCCTGAGCTTTCGTGGGAAACTTCGCAGCAAACCGATATTGGTCTGGATGTGAGTGTTTTGAAGGAAAGGCTTTCCTTGACCGTCGATTATTTTAATAAACTGACCTACGATCTGATCAAGCAGCAGGACACCGGCTGGCCCAATACATTCGGTTACGGCGCGCCTTTCATCAACCAGGGTAAAATCAGGAATACAGGCTGGGAGTTTTCGGCTGCATGGCGCGACCGCGTTGACGAGCTGAGCTACGAAGTGAGCGGTAACCTGGCGACATTGAAAAACCGGGTGGATTATATCGATGGAAACCCATCGTCGTTCTGGTCGCACGGGGATTCGTGGAGAGGTATCCTGAATCCTTACCGTTCAGTGGTTGGTCAGCCCTATTATTCTTACTGGCTGATTAAAAATGACGGTATCTTCCAAAGCAATGCCGAGGCAGAAGCCTATGTCGCAGCCAATGGAAACCGGATCCAGCCCAACGCTAAGGCCGGTGACCTCAAATTTGTCGATGAAAACAAAGATGGTAAGATCGACGACAGCGACCGTGTGTTCATGGGCAGCGCTTTTCCAAAAGTGACCTACGGCATTACTGCCAATGTGGCCTGGAAAAACTTCGACGCGAGTTTGTTTATGCAAGGGGTAGGTGGCGTGAAATTGTTCCATGCATTTAAGGAATCGACTTTGAACGGCGCCGAGCAAGGATATAACCGGTGGGATAAAATCCTGGACGCCTGGTCGGAAAGCAACACGGGATCCAACATTCCGCGCGTGCAGGCGAACGATCCTAACCGCAACTTTTCAACCAACTCCGACTGGTACCTGGAAAACGGCAATTACCTGCGTGTGAAAAACCTCATGGTCGGCTATACTTTCAAAAAATTGAAAGGCATTGAAAACCTGAGGGTATATGTAAGCGGCGATAACCTACTGACTTTCACCAAATACTCGGGCATGGACCCGGAAGTGGGCGGTATCGGTCTAGACGGCGGCCAGTTCCCGGTTTCAAGGACCTATTCAGCCGGTCTGAGACTTAAATTCTGATTGAAAGCTTAAATTTTTAGCAAATGAAATTCAATATCCTATATCAACTATCCCTCGTTGCCACCCTGGCATGTGCTACAAGCTGCGACGAGAAATGGGTAGATACCAAACCGAACGGAGAGCCGACGACGGCATTCTTTTGGAAAAGTGAAGACGATGTAAAGAAAGCAGTGGCTGCCATGTATGTGCCGATGCGTTACGAATCGACCTGGGGCAGGAACCTGTTCTGGATGCAAAATGCCAGCGATGACCTGGTTACGGGTCGTGTCCGCGCGGAAAGCGACAACATCAAAAACTTCAATGTAACAGGCCGTGAAAGTGGCATGACCGGAGGCTGGAACGATGTATACTGGATGATCAACAAGGCCAATCAGGTGATCGAAGGCATCCCCACTGCTACCAACGTTTCTGAATCTGTGAAAAACACTGCATTGGGCGAGGCTTATTTCGTACGTGGATTTGCGCATTTCTGGATTGCCTACTTGTGGGGGCATAAAAATCAGGGTGTACCATTCGACGGTCCTGAGAACGCGGAATATGGCAAAAGAATACCTCCCCAGATGCCGTCCGTGACAGATAACTACGCACAGGTCATCGCCGATCTGCAAAAAGCGGCAGACCTGCTTCCATTGTTCGAAACTTTTGGCACATCCGACCAGGGCCGTGCGCACAAGGCAGCAGCCTGGGGATATATGGTCAAAACTTACGCCTATTGGGCACAGCACGACGCCAGCAAATGGGCGATGATCCCAGCCATTGCCGATAAGATCAAAACCGAGGGTAACCGTGCTTTAATCACAGGCAAAGGAAGCGCCCGCGCCAATTACCAGGCGGTGTTTAAAGTTGAAAACAATTTCAGCAGTGAATACATCTGGTCGGTAACGTCGGGTCTGCAGGGAGGATCGGAGTTTATCGGGGTTGTGCTGGAAAATAAGGGATGGGGAATTTTCAATGGCTGGGGATATTTCCAGCCAACCGAAGAATTGTATGACGAGTATGAGGCCAACGACCCGCGCCGTGAGGTAACGATCTTAAAGTTCGGCGATAAGTTTACCTATTTCGGCAAGGAGCGTTCTTACTATTCCACCAACAGTTTGTCGGGTTTCCAGATCAATAAATATATGGAACCTTACAGCTATGGTACCAACGAGGATGCCAGTACCAACAACATGATCAACCAGAATGGTGACTATCCAACCACGAGGCTGAACCTGCCCCTGTTGCGTTATGCCGAAATATTGCTGTTAAAAGCAGAAGCGCTCATGATGCAGGGTAAAAATGCGGAAGCCGCCGTGCCATTGAACGAAGTAAGGGCGCGTGTCGGGTTAGCTCCGGTCGCTGCGCCTACCATGGCCGACCTGAAACACGAACGCCGGGTAGAACTGGCCTGCGAATGGACAGACCGTCTGCAGGATTTGAAGAGATGGGGTGATTACCCGAAAATCAACGCTCCGCTTCACGGGCGTATCCATACCAATAAAACGGACCCTGCTTCTCCTTTTACCGTGAAGGAAATCTGGCCGGCCCGCAGTTTCGACCCCTCGAAACATATGGCCTGGCCAATGAGCCCCGACGAAATTTCAAGGTCCAACGGAGCCTACAAGCAGACGCCGGGTTGGTAACTAATTGTTTTTGAATTGATCAATAAAAGTAAGAGGCTGTCCCAATCTGTGGGGCAGCCTCTTAAAATGGTTTCACATCCCATTTCATGACGCCGCCGAAGGCACTGGTCGCTATGACTTTGCCGTCTGGTGAAATAGCGATTTCGTCCGGGGTTTCATTGCGGAGTTTTAAAGGATAATCCATGAAATTGCCGTTGCGAAGGTCCCATATCCGAACAGCGCCGAAAACCCCTGTGGCGACCCATCGGTCGTCTGGCGAAAAGTAAACCCTGCCTGGGGTATCATTCTTCATTTTTGTGGGGTAATCGGTGAATTCGGACGTGCCCAGCTTCCAAACGCGTACTGCTCCCCATACACCAGCTGCGAGAAGAGAGCCATCATTCGAAAAGCGCACATTTTTCGGGGTTTCGTATCGAGATTTGGCCGGGTAGTCGGTGTATTTATCGGACGCGTGTTCCCAAACCCGGGCTCCGCCCCATACCCCTGCAGCCAGGAGGCTCCCGTCGGGAGAAAAGACAACGGAATTGGGGGTTTCATTGATTAATTTGGCAGGTAATGTGGGTTTGGTCATTTTGCAGGACGCCATGAAAAAGGCGCTGCACAGCAAGAATGCGATCGGGTTCCGGAAGTTGATGAAATGCATATCATTGTAATTTGAGGCCTGTCTTTTGATCACGACAACTGCGCCCCGAAAAACCCCTACGCTTATTTGTGACTGTTGGCCCGGTCATTAGCGAATATTGCCCAAAGACTCGGCAGAAAAAAAAGTGTGATATCTTAAATAACATGTGGTCAATCAATTGCCCCGATCGCCCAAGCAATCCTTGACAACCCATGACCACATGATATTTTTTTAAAATAACCGTTACTTTTTATACACGCGGTACAGTCTGCCCTGATCGGTCACCGCGTAGAGCGCGCCATCTTTGCCTTGGGTAATGTCGCGGAAACGCTGGCCCTCTTTGGCGAGCAGCCTTTCTTCGCCCACTACTTTGTTGTTTTCAATGACCAGCCTTACGATATGCATGCTGCTCAAGCCGCCGATAAATAGGTTGTTTTTCCATTCGGGAATGCTGTCGCTACTGTAAAAAGTAATGCCGCTCGGAGAAACAACCGGGTCCCAATAATAGACAGGCTGTTCCATTCCTTCTTTCACCTGGATAGAGTCGCCGATTTTCTTGCCGCTGTATTCGATGCCATACGTGATGGTAGGCCAGCCGTAGTTCTTGCCGGGCTCAATGCGGTTCAGCTCGTCGCCTCCTCTGGGTCCGAACTCCACTTCCCACAAATCGCCCGTGACCGGGTGAAATGCAAGTCCCTGGACGTTGCGGTGGCCATAAGAATACAGCTCGGGCTTGGCGCCAGCCTTTCCTTCAAACGGGTTCCCGGCAACCGGTTTGCCTTCTCTAGTGATCCGGATCACTTTCCCCAGACTCGAATTCAGCTGTTGCGCCTGCGGCCGGGTAATGGTATCGGAACGTTCGCCGGTGCTGATGATGAGGTTCTCATTTTTATCGAATAAAATACGTCCACCGTAGTGCAGATTGCTGGCGAATGCGGGAGTGGCGCGGTAAATCACCGTCGCGCCTTCAATTTTCTTTTCGTCTGCCGAAAGCTTGCCTTTGGCTACGGCAGTGAGGTTGCCGTCCGGGCGTGCCTCTGAAAACACCCAGTAAACCATCCTGTTTTTCTCAAAATCGGGATCGACGCGGATCCCAAGTAAGCCTCCCTGCCCCTCTGCATTGACGGCAGGAATGCCGATGATGGGTTCGCTAACTACCCCGGCGGTGGTTGCAATGCGCATGGTACCCGCTTTTTCTGTAATGATCAGGCGGCCGCCGGGCAAGCTTGTAATGCCCCATGGGTTTGTCAGATTGCTGGCTAAGACTTTGCCTTCGTAAGCGGTGACTGATTTAACGCCAGCGATCCTGGTTTGACCTTCAAATGCGGGTTTGTAATCCGAATTGGCCTTCTGGGTTTCAACTGGGGCTGCCGCAGTGCTGTCGGCTTGGGCCGCATCGGCGTTGTCTGGTGCTTTTTTTTGGCACGAGGCAAAAGCAAACGCAGCCAGGATAAGCAAAATACTTTTAGTCATTGTATTGAAGATATTAGGTTAGAAATAAGGCTTCCTGGCAGTCATTTTATTGTGTCCGCATATGGATAACGGAAAAATAGCCTGCCAGGGCACTTTCATCAATTGCATTTATAAATGCATCCTAACACAATATCTATGCCGAAGTAGTATTTGCGGGTATGGTCGGTGCTAAAACAAGAAAGCCCCGGGAACACCGGGGCTTTTTCAGGCTGTTCTCTGAGTACTATTCAAATGAAATAACGCGCTCGCCTTTGGTCTGGATAGCGATTTCTTTGGTCAGTTTCTGATCTCCTGCGCTGATTTCGAAATAGTAAGTGCCGTCGTTCATTCCTTCCAGATCGAATACCCGGCGATACTGTTGTTCTGCTTTTCCAAACGTTTCGCTGTAAAAAGTTTTTCCTGTTTCGTCTTTCAATACAACCTTCAACCGGGCGTCGCCGCCTTTGTCTACAGCAAGCTTCACTTTGTTGCTGTGACGCACCTGGAAAATCGAGGCGTCGAATGCTACCTTGTTAGGAGAGCTGGTCGTTTCACGGTCCACCTTTTCGGAGGTAAATGAAGAAAGAGAGTACAGCAGGGCAACTGCGCAAACTGCTTTGGAAACAATTGAGATTTTCATGGCTATGTTGGTTTTAAAGATTTGGTTATTATATTTTCTCATGGCTGCTTATCTGTTAAAAAAGCCTGTGCCAATTTTAGCCCCACTCATTTTCTGAGGGTGGAAAATGTAAGTTAAACATTTGATTATTAGATAATTAAAAGTATTTTTAAGCCTGCTTCGAAAATTTCATGTTCAAAAAGTAGATGTCCGGAAGTGAACGAACGACCGTGATACCGGACGATCTTAGCGCGTTTAAGAGATTGTCTCAACACCTGTCGGCGGAGTTCGTCGATGGAACAGGGTTGTATGCCGCGCCAACTGCTCTTTTCGGAGTTGGCTGCACATGATTGTAAATTCAGCGTGAAATCGTCAGAAACAGAATTCCATTTTATAACCTGCAACAGACACCGGGATGTTTAGAAACTACTTCAAAATCGCACAGCGGAACCTGCTGCTCCACAAAAGTTTCTCGTTTATCAATATTTTGGGGCTGACCATCGGGTTGACCTGCTGTTTCCTGATCCTGGTTTTTGTGCGCCATGAGCTGAGCTATGATACGTTTCACGCGAAATACGACCGCATTTACCGGCTCAATTATATGCCCAAATTCGCGGGGTATGCCCAGTTTATCGCACTGACGCCCCCTGTGGCGTCGCCTTTGCTGCCCGATTATTTTTCCGACATCGAAAAATCCGCGCGGATCTACCGGAGCAATGCTACCATTGAGGTCCCGACGAGTTCGAGCTCCCGGCCTGTCAAGTTCGATGAGGACCATTTTTACTTTGCGGATTCGACCTTGCTGGACATATTCTCCTTCAGGTTTATAGAGGGAGATGCACGGACTGCCCTGAAAAACAAGTATTCCGTGATCATCACCGACCAAATCGCGGAGAAATATTTTGGTAAGCAGGATGCGCTTGGTAAAATGCTGATTTACGAGGGGAAACATCCGCTGAAAGTAACAGGCATAGTGAAGGGGTTCCCGGATCATTCGCACATCCGGATCGACTTGCTTTCGGATTATCAGACCATGTTTGCGACGGAGAGCGAGCTGGTACGGACCAATCTGCCTCAGAACTGGATTATTACGCACTCATCTACGTATGTCCTGCTACGTCCGGGCAGGTCCGCGGCCGGCGTCAATGCCCGCTTCCCCCGGTTTTTGGCGACCCACGCGGATAAGCAGCTGGCAAAGGATATCGAATACAAATTGCAGCCCCTGGCCGATATTCACCTGAACGATGAAATAGAGGGGAACCAGGAAGCTACGGGCAGCATGACTTACCTGTATGTCTTCCTGGGTATCGGTTTTATGACTTTGCTGATTGCCTGTATCAATTTTGTGAACCTGTCTACGGCACGCTCCTTGAAAAGGGCCAGGGAAGTGGGTATCCGTAAAACGTTGGGCAGCGAAAAAAGCCAGATCATCGCCCAGTTTTTGGGAGAGTCGTTGATGCTCAGTGGTATCGCATTGCTCTTAGCGGTTGTGCTGATCGGCCTTTTGCTTCCCGCTTTGAACAGTCTGACTGACAAGAAACTCACTCTTTCGTACCTGTTTTCCAGCCCGCTGCTGTTACTCGCCTTTGTGGGGATCGCGATGCTGGCGGGACTTCTGTCAGGTAGTTATCCTGCCTTTTTTGTGTCCCGTTTCCAGCCCATTGCTACGTTGAAGGGAAGCTTTATAGGCGGAAAAGCAAAAGGAGGGGCGCTCAGGCATGCATTGCTGGGGCTTCAGTTTGTTACTTCCATCGCGCTGATCATCGGCGCTATGGTCGCTTTCCGGCAGTTGAACTACCTGATGGAGCAGCCGATGGGTTTTAATAAAGATTACATGGTCACGGCAAACGTCCGGAACGAGAAGATAACCAATGTTTTTGCATCGCGCAACGACAGTGCTTACCTGCGTTTAAAGACTTTCAGGGAAATCGTGCTTAAAAATCCTGACGTGAAGGAGGTTACCTTTTCCACGGAGAGGATGGGGGCGGGTGTCGTTCAGCGGAATGTGGTCCCCGAAGGCAAGACGAAAGACAACAACCTGTTCATTGGCGCACTGGGGACTGATTTCAATTTTGTGAAAACATATCGCCTGAAGCTCGCTGCCGGACGCGATCTTTCCGAAAGCTTTTCAACGGACCAAAACGCCGGATTTCTGATCAATGAAACGGGGGTGAAGCAATTGGGCTGGAAATCCGCGGAGGAAGCTATTGGCAAGTCCATAAACCTGGAAGGAAAGCAGGGCAGGATTGTGGGCGTCCTGAAAGATTTCCATAATCAATCGCTTCAAAACCCGATCCAGGGAATGTTATTGCACATCGACCAGCCACTGCTCACACAGGTATCTATCCAGCTTGCGCCCGGGAACATGAGTAGGACGCTGTCCTATATCAGGAGCGAATGGGACCGGTACTTTCCTGAAAAAGGTTTTGATTATGCATTTTTGGATCAGAGCATTGCGAATGCCTACGAAAAGGAGCAGCGCCTCAGTAAGCTGATCGGCTATTTTGCCGGGCTCGCGATCCTGATCTCCTGCCTGGGCCTGTATGGACTGGTGTCCATCGTGACCCAGCACAGGACAAAAGAAATCGGTATCAGGAAAGTGCTCGGTGCAACGGTGACCCACATTGTACAGCTGCTGTCGCGGGATTTCGTGACCCTGGTCGGCGTATCACTGCTTATCGCCAGCCCGGTTTCGTGGTATGTGATGGACAAGTGGCTTGCACACTTTGCCTTCAAAACCGACATAGCCTGGTGGATATTCGGCATGGCGGGCGTACTCACCATCATGGTCACCTTGCTGACCGTCAGCTTTCAGAGTATCAAAGCGGCATTGGCAAATCCGGTCAAATCACTTCGCTCAGAGTAAGTTGAGCCGGCAAACCGGGAGCGAAAGCATTCAGGAACGGTCTGTCGAAACCCTGATCTCAAATTCTCCCTGGCGAATGTTGTACAGTCCGCCGTCGGGGTTGGGCAAAAGAATTTGAAAAGTGCCACGCACGATCACGAAATCACTTCCCCTGTTGCTCACTTCCCAGATCAGATAGCTTTTCATATCGGTGCCTGAGAGGGGAAGTGAACGGAAACCCGCCGGCCCGGCCATTCGGACCCTGACTATCGTATTTCCGGTCAGAGAATCGCCCAGGAACGCCTGGGTCTGCTGATGAAGGGCCATATTGGAAAAATCGGTGTTCTTTAAAGAGAACTCGATCCCCAGTGATACGCCGGTTCCATAGCTGGCGAGACCGCCGAAAGTGAGTGATTTTTCGTCGGGCAGGTATTGGGCCTGAACAACACCGGAACCGGAATCACCCGCTATCCAGGTCGAATTGTTTACCATACACCGCATACCAGATGGTAAATAGGGCGTTTCCGATAATGGAGCCACGACCGTCTTCCCGCCGTCTGTGGAACAGGACGTCAGCACAAAGCTGCCGAGAAAAACAAGGATCAAAATGGAGAGAATGAACTTAAACGTATTCATAGCTAACAGATAAAAAGTGGATATGTTAATTTTTCCACAAAGGAAACTGGGATTTCCGGGGGCGATATCGGCGTTTTTCCCTATTTTAGAACCAGGGTTCTCTATTTTAACTGCGAGCTACTGTCTTGGAAAGGGCGCTTTTCTTCCCTTATTTATAAAATAGGGAATATCACCGATATCGCTCTTACTGGTTTTGGCTAATCTTGCGCAACGAATGACGCTCAGAACCTCAGATAGTATGACCACACCTGTCGTAATGCGGGCCGCGCAGTGGACCGGCACACAAAAATTTGCGCTCAGATTCTTCCTGGCATTTTTTTCACTGTATATCTTTCTCAATCCCAATGGCAGTATCCCGTATACCGACGATTTTGCCAATTTTTACCTTCAGCCATTTCATCTCCTCATCCCGTGGATAGCCGAACATGTACTGCACCTCGGTAAGCCTGTCGACGTAACTGTCACAGGCAGCGGCGATACTACTTACGATTATGTACTGCTGTTGTTTACGGTGTGGACGGCAAGCCTTTTCGCTGTGATTTGGACAGTGACCGAAACGAAGCAGCGTAACTACCATGTGATTTTTTATTGGGCCTGTGTAATCGTGCGGTTTTATGTGGCTTTCACGATGGTCAATTATGGGCTGGCCAAAGTGATGAAGCTGCAGTTTCCGTTTCCTTCGCTAAGTCGTCTCGTTCAGCCATTTGGAACAATGTCACCCATGGGGCTTGCCTGGGCTTACATGGGTTATTCGGTGGGTTTCAACTACTTCGTGGGCTTCTCTGAGGTCATCTGCGGCTTATTGCTGTTGTTCAGGAGAACCGCTATGCTTGGTGCGGCTTTGTCGCTGGTGGTGGCGCTGAATATCATGGCTGTGAATTACTGTTTCGACGTGCCGGTCAAGATATTGTCGACCATGCTTGTGCTGATGTCGCTGTTTTTGCAGGCTAAAGACGGCATGCGACTCCTGAATTTCTTTTTTCTCCATCCCGGCGATCCGGCCCCGGGCTGCCCGGGATGGAGAGGGAGGGCAGCCATTGGTTTTAAGTACATCCTGATCGTATTCGTGCTGATCGGATTTGTCGTACTCTATGTTAAAACCGCGGGCGAATATGGGGATGCTGCCGAGAAACCGCCTTTATACGGTATCTATCATGTAGAAAGTTTCGTAAGGAATGGCGACACCATTCCTCCTTTAACGACTGATAATACTCGCTGGCGAAAGCTGATCGTCCATACTCAGGGTTTTGCAAAGATCATGGCCATGAACGACACGACAAAAAGATATGCGTTTGCGGCAGACGTGAAAACGAACACTATCAAAGGAAATACGCTGGAAAACAAGGCCCATCATTTTGCATTTGCGTATCAGGAGAGTAAAAACGGTTATCTGCAACTCAAAGGCCGATGGGCGGCAGACTCCCTGCACATCAGCCTGAGGAAGTTCGATACCAGCAACTTTACTTTGGTCAACAGGGGTTTCCATTGGGTCAATGAATTTCCTTATAATAAATAGATTTTTGGCTGAAATCTGTCAGTTGCGCGGTACATTTTGAATTTCAAAGCATCGCAGACCATGCCGGAAAACGACGGCGAGGTGGTCTCTTACTACACTTAACGAATATGGAGTTGATTGAACGGGCCGCCTTTTTGCGGCGGTTGAATGAAAGATTTGAAGAAACGATAGGAGGGGAAGGGCATTGCATTTTGGTAAGCGGTGAAGCGGGTATTGGTAAGTCGTCGCTCGTGAGGGCGTTTTGCAGCGCAATAAAAAACAATAGCGGGATATACCAGGGGACCTGCGATGCCTTGTTCACGCCAAGGCCACTGGCCCCGTTGTACGATATCATCTGGCAGCTTGGCAGTGCGGCTCTCAAAAGCCAGGTCGGTACGGGCGATAAGTCGGGGTTGTTCATCAGCTTCCTGGGCGAGCTGAGAAACCGTAAGGAAACCTGTGTGATCGTCTTTGAGGACATACATTGGGCCGACGAAGCAACGCTGGATTTTATTAAGTTTCTGGGCAGGCGGATCGGCCAGACGAGGTGTTTGTTTATCCTCACTTACCGGGACGAGATCCATTTCCGGCACCCGCTCATTAACATATTAGGCCAGCTTGCACCCGATGCTTTCACCCGGATCAGGCTTGGGCCGCTTTCGGGAACTGCAGTCGAAAATTTGGCCCGTGAGAAAGGATTGGACGGCAAAGAGCTGCACAGGATTTCAGGGGGGAATCCCTTTTACGTGAATGAAATATTGGCCTGGTACAGTCCCGGCATTCCCGATAACATCAGGGACTCCATCCTGGCTGTTTACAACAAACAGGATCCGAAGACCCGGCAGATGTGGGAGTTGCTCTCCATTTTTCCGACAGGCGCTGAAGTGCATTTTTTTGCGGAGATGTTACCGCATTTTTTAGATGAAATTAGCGAAGGGATCGACTCGAAAATCATACTGGAAAAGGAGGGCCGTCTTTTCTTCAAACACGAACTTTACCGGATTACCATAGAGGAGGCGCTTACGCCCCGGCTCAGAATTAGCCTCAACAGGAAAATCCTTGCTCTTTTTCTGGAAAGATTCGAAAACAACGGGGAGATCGAGCGGATCATCCATCATGCGAAAAACGCGGAAGCTGTCGATCTGATTTGTCAGTATGCGCCAATCGCCGCCGCCAGGTCGGCAACAGCGGGATCCCATGCCGACGCTGCCCGGCTTTATCGGATGGCCATTGATTACCAGCAGCAGGGCGATCGGGATGATCTCATGCAGTGGTATGAATCCTATGCTTATGAGTGCTATCTGATCAGCCGTCACAAAGAAGCCATTGCATGTGTGGAAAAGGCCCTGGAATATTGGAAGGAGAAGGATAACCATGAAAAATCGGGCGATAGTCTGCGTTTTTTATCCAGATTGTGGTGGTTCGAAGGAAACAGGGCGCTTGCCGAACAACTGGGTTATGCAGCTGTGGAGGTATTGAAAGAAATGCCTGCTTCCAGGGCGAAAGCGATGGCTTACAGCAATATGGCTCAGCTTAAAATGCTGGAAGACCAATCCGACGCATGTCTGGAATGGGGGCGGCAAGCCTGCGAGATAGCAAGGGAAATCGACGATCAGCAAACATTGGCCCATGCCATGAATAGTATCGGATCGGCGTTAATGACGGTGCAAATTTCCATCGCCGAGGGGATCTCTTTCTTGGAACAAAGTCTTGAAATTGCTAAAAAACATGCGTTTCACGAGCACATTGCGCGGGCTTACACGGCGCTGGGGAGCAATGCGGTGTCGATGAAGCAATATGCCATTGCAAAACAAAACCTGGAATTGGGAATCTCCTATTGTGAAGAAAGGGATATGGATTCCCTGAAGCTATACATGCTGTGTTACAAGGCGAGACTCTTTCTTGAAACCGGTGACTGGGGCCAGGCATTTTCCATTGCGGGGGATTTGTTAAAAAAAGAAGATCTGCTGCCAGTTGTGAAAACCGGTGCACTGACTGTCGCTGGCATATTAGAACTCAGAAGGGGAGGCGCAACAGCAGCGGCATTGCTGCTCGAGGCACAGGCTATTGCCCTTGAAACCATGGAATTGCACCGTATTGTCCCGGCTTTGGCAGCCCTGCTGGAATACGAATGGCTGGAAGGCCAACCGCTGGTTGAGGACGCAATTCTCGACCACGCCATTGCCATGATCTCCGTTTTGCCCAAAATTGCCAAGAAAAACAGGCTGTACTTTTGGATCAGAATGGCAAGGAAGGGTTACCTGCCGGCTTCGGAGAGACATGAAGATTATGGTTTCCAGAATGCCCAGGCGGCGCGGAAGGAAGCTGCTTACTGGAAAACACTCGGCTGTCCTTACGAACAGGCCCTGATGCTGCTCGAGGGAAATGAGGACGACCAGCGGAATGCCCTCACCATCATTCAGGATCTGGGTGCAACGGCTGTTTACAATAAATTGAAGAAACAGATGCGATTTGCCGGTCTCTGCAAGATACCCCGCGGGAAGCGGCAGACTACACGGTCCAACGCCGCGAACCTGACGTTACGTGAGCTCGATGTGTTGCAACTTTTAAAAGAAGGCATGCGGAACAAGGAAATTGCTGAAAAATTGTTCGTTTCCGCAAAAACGGTGGACCACCATATCTCGGCTATTCTGAGCAAACTGGCTGTTAATTCCCGCTCAAAGGCCGTTCAGGAGGCAATTAACCTGGAAATTTTGAGTTGAAAAACCTGCTGCAAATGACGCATCATCCATGAGCCCAACCATCCTGCCTGAACCATCAGAAGGCTTCCCGGCAAAGAAATAGCAGGTAATCTTTTCACTTCTTCAAGACAATCGGCGGCCACATTTCGTCCATACCAGCCAAACGGGACGTCGGCTCGGATCGGAGCCATCAATGAAGCGGCATGTTTGGAGATGATCGGGATTTCCCCTTGATCTACTCTCATTGGTCACATCAAGAACAGGCATTCAGCCGGTCTCAGATAGGGGCCGGCTGAATGCCTGTAGTCCCATTTTCAAATCGTCCGGAATATTTCCCTATACGGCCTCCGTGGTCGGAAAAATAGGGAGCCTGCATTTTAATATGGGGAAAAGCCCTGAAATCGGGGCGGTGGGGAAGATATTCCTTTGTATCAAATTTAAAACAATCAAAAAACAACATGAAAAACGCAAGCTTACTTTTGATCACACTAGTTCTCCTTTCTTTCTCCTGCAAAACAGAATCGCAGGGTATTGACACAAACCAGCCGAAAAGCATGTTCCTCGATGTGCACAATCTCGCGCCCGGCGGTGTTACGTTCGACGCAGTAATGGAAGCACATAAGAAAGACCTGGCCACGGAGGGCAAGTTTGGTGTGAACTTCATCAAATTCTGGGTCGACGAAGCTGCAGGTAAGGTTTACTGTCTGTCGGAAGCACCGGATTCTGCATCGGTATACCAGACGCACAAAGAGGCGCACGGCTTGGTACCTGCTTTGGTACAGCCTGTCAGCAGCGGGCATGAAGCCGCAGGGGGCGTGAACCCCACGCTGTTTCTCGACATTCACCAGCTGGGAGCGGGTAATGTTACTGCCAAGGCTGTTGCTGAGGCGCATGTCAAGGACCTGGCGGTGCAGGGTAAGTACAATGTCAATTTTATCAATTACTGGGTTGATGAAAAGTCGGGTGCGGTGATGTGCCTCTCGGAAGCCAAAGACGCCAATTCGGTGATCAATACGCACAGGGAAGCGCACGGATTGATCCCGGTCGAAATTCACCCCGTCAAGCAAGGGCAATAGCAACCCTTACGTGACTTTTGTTGGAAAGGTCCCGCCGGTAATGGCGGGTCTTTTTTTGTTGTAAAATGGTCTTTAAAACACAAAATGAGGACTTTAAAACAAACAGGCGCGGCTCGCGGCGGGCTAATTTTGTTCCAACAAATTTTGATTTTAGCCATGGAACAAAGAACAGACAGCTACAATAGAGCCGCACAAAGAACCCGTAGGCTCGCCATTTAACGCTTTTTCAACGGCCCGTTGCCGGAAGCGATCGCTTCGTTTAAAATTGAAGAGGCTGTTCATATCCTCCGTACGATGAATCCGAGATCGATTATGTACTGGCCAATTTTAATGAACCAGGGAAGATCAGCCTGGACGATTGTATGGAACGCCATTACATGCACAACATGAGCATGGACAAATTTGGCTACCTGACAGGCCGCAGCCTGACCACATTCAAACGGGACTTCAAGAAAGTGTTCCGCACTACACCCCAAAAATGGCTTACCCACAAGCGGCTGGAACTGGCACATTGTCAGATCAGGGAAAACAAGCGAAAACCTTCGGAGGTATACCCTGGAGGTCGGGTTCGAGAATCTTTCGCATTTCGGGTATGTCTTCAAAAAGCGCTTTGACTATTCTCCGGCGGCAGAAGGTTCCGGGCGATCCACACCTGGCCTCGGGTAGCTTTTCATCTGCAGGTTCTTTGGTTTGGGCAAAAGAGGCGGATGGTCTTTGTATATTTGCAATTTGCTTGAAACTGAACCCATGTCTGAAAAAACCAAACGCGGCGCGGCAGGCGGGCCGGGCATATTTAGCTTGCTGGTGCCCTATAAGGGCCTGATTGTGTTGTTATTGCTGTTTGCCCTGCTGAGTAACGGCATTAACCTCTGGCTGCCCAAAATCATTGCGGGTGGGATAGACGACTACACCCACCGGCGCTTTGATCTGAAATACACGCTCATCGAATTTTCTCTGGCTGTCGTGTTGGTGTTCATATTCGGGTATTTCCAGAGTGTGATCCAGGTATATGCTTCCGAAAAGGTGGCCCGTGACCTGCGCACCCGGCTTTCGGACAAGATTTCCAGGCAAAGCCACGCTTTCATCGAGCAAGCGAACCCATCCAAATTGCTGACCAACCTCACAGCAGATACCGATTCCATCAAGCTATTTGTTTCGCAGGCAATCGTCTCCATCGTCTCCTCCATCGTGATCATCATAGGGGCAAGCATCCTTTTGCTGAGCATTAACTGGAAGCTGGCGCTGACCGTCATCGCCATCATCCCGATCATAGGAGGTACTTTTTTCCTGACCCTGCAGAAAGTCAGGGCGCTTTTTGTGCAAAGCCGGGAGGTGATCGACTGGCTCAATAAAATCATCAATGAAAGTATTCTTGGCTCGGCCCTGATCAGGGTGGTCAACTCGCAGCAGCTGGAATACGCCAAGTTCCTGGAAGCCAATACCAAGGCCAAAGGTTTCGGACTAGCCATCCTGAACCTTTTTGCGGGGCTGATCCCCGTAGTAAGCTTTACGGCCAATCTTTCCATGCTGACCATCCTCGTTCTGGGCGGGCATTTTGTAATAGAAGGCACGATGACGCTCGGAAGTTTTGCCGCATTCAACAGCTATCTCTCCATGCTGATATTTCCAATCCTGGTGATTGGTTTCATGAGCAACGTGATCGCACAGTCGACGGCCTCATTTCAAAGGATTTCGGCGATCCTGAACGCACCCGATCCCGAGGAAAAGGGCACGGGCAAAGAGGTCCTGGAAGGGAATATTGATTTGAAAAACGTATGGGTGAAATATGGTGAGAAACCGGCCCTCAAAGACGTTTCGATATCGGTCAAAGCAGGATCTAAAATCGCGGTTATCGGCCCGACCGCGGCTGGGAAAACACAGCTTCTCTATTTGCTTACCGGGCTGATCAGTCCCCGGGAAGGAGTGGTCGAATTTGACGGGAAACCCATTGATTACTACGATAGTGAGTCGTTCCACCAGCAGGTAGGGTTCGTTTTTCAGGACAGTATTGTTTTTAATATGAGTGTCCGCGAGAACATTGCATTCAGCAGCACGGTAACCAATGCGTCTCTTCAGAAGGCCATTGATACGGCCGAGCTGACGGCTTTTATTGACGGTTTGCCGGAAAAACTGGATACCATCGTTTCGGAGCGGGGTTCAAGCCTGTCGGGTGGGCAAAAGCAACGCATCATGCTGGCGAGGGCACTGGCGATCAACCCGAAAGTGTTGTTGCTGGATGATTTCACGGCCCGGGTGGATACCAGCACCGAAAAGAAGATCCTTTCCAACGTGGAGCAGAATTATCCCGGCATCACCCTGATTTCAGTCACCCAGAAAATCGCGGCCATCGAGCATTACGACCAGATTATCGTCCTGATGGAGGGAGAGGTAATCGGGACCGGCACCCATCAGCAGCTGATGGCCACCAGTCCGGAATACGTACAGATTTTCAATTCACAGCAAAGCACCAGCAATTATGAATTACGATCTTAACAAGCTTTCGGAGCAGCAGCAGAAAACGTCCACCTATAAAGCACTGGGAAAACTGCTGAAACTGATCGCCCATGAGCGCAGAAATCTCTCGCTGGCATTTGTTGCGATTATCCTCAACACGTCCGTTAATTTATTCGGACCGTTCCTGATCGGCCACGCAATCGACAAATACGTGGTCACCAAGCAGTTTCACGGTTTATTGGTATTCGGAGGAATCCTGCTGGGCATGTACCTGATCGGGCTGTTGACGGCTTTTCAGCAAACCAAACTGATGGGCGGGGTAGGGCAGCGGCTGCTGTTTACCTTGCGCAATGCCATTTTCAACAAATTGCAGCAGTTGCCTGTGGCCTTTTTCAATCAGAACAAAGCTGGCGACCTCATATCGCGGGTCAATAACGATACCGATAAGCTGAACCAGTTTTTCTCCCAATCGCTGATGCAGTTTGTGGGCAGTATCTTCACGATGCTGGGGGCAGGAATATTCCTGCTGGCAATCAACATCAGGCTGGGTGCTGCCGCGTTGCTGCCTGCGGTGCTGATCCTTTTGTTTACCATGGTGTTATCCCCTTGGGTGAAAAGCGCCAATGCCAAAAGCCTGAAAAGTACGGGAGGGCTGAGCGGGGAAATCCAGGAGAGCCTAAGCAATTTCAAAGTAGTGATCGCCTTCAACCGGCGGGATTATTTTCGTCAGCGTTTTCAGGTCGCCAACCTCGACAACTATGTGACTGCCATTCGTGCCGGGCTGGCTAACAATATTTTCATGCCGGTTTACACCCTGTTTTCCAATATCGCGCAGCTGATCGTCCTTACTTACGGCATTTATTTGATCAGCACAGGCGGGTTCAGCGTGGGCTTGCTGGTAAGTTACCTGGCCTATTCCGTCAATTTTTACAACCCTTTGAGGCAATTAGCCACTTTATGGGCCAATTTTCAGGTCGCTATGGCCGGGTGGGACCGTATTTCCTATATCCTTGCTCTTGAGACAAACCTGGTTACCCTTCCCGGAACAGAAGCCGTGGCCGATGGTTCCTTGCTGGAATTCAGGAACGTGCACTTCGGGTACGATTCGAAAGAGATATTGCATCATGTAAATTTCCGGCTCGAACGGGGCAAGACGTATGCGCTGATTGGGCCTACCGGCGGCGGAAAAACTACCACGGCATCGCTGATTGCACGTTTATACGATCCCCAGGAAGGGGTAGTTCTGTTAGATGGCAAAGATATCCGGAGTTACAGCGCCGAGGAGCGCAGCCAAAAAATAGGTTTTATATTGCAGGAGCCATTCCTTTTCAGCGGGACGGTACGCGACAATATCCTGTATGGCAACGAGCCACTGAAAAATCATTCTACTGAAAAACTCGAACAGGTCATCGGGGGAGCTGGCCTCGGAGACATACTGGCCTTGTTTGAAGACGGGCTGGAGACGAAAGTGACGTCGGCGGGGGATAGTATCAGTCTGGGCCAGAAGCAGTTGATCGCATTCATGCGCGCAGTGCTGCGTAGTCCCGAAGTGCTGATCCTGGACGAAGCCACTGCCAATATAGACACAGTAACCGAAAAATTGCTGGGCAACATTTTGAAACAATTGCCCGAAACTACTACCCAGGTAATCATCGCGCACAGGTTGAACACCATTGAGAATGCCGACGAAATATTCTTTGTCAATTCCGGCGAAGTCAACCGCGCAGGTTCGCTGGACGCAGCTATGAGCATGCTGCTGAAAGACAAGAGGACCAGCTAGCCGTTATTCCTCCATGGCTGGGGACTCCAAGTGATGTTGCAATTTGCAGACGAAAGCCGTTTATACGGCTTTCTGTGTTTTCTGCCGACGCGTTTTTCAAATCTCGGGGATTCCCCCTTATTTCCCTTTTCAGCTGAAATTTTAGTAAAAAAACAGAGCCGCGAAGGTCATTCTTTGCGCGTGTCTTTGCATGCATGGGATCCTGCCTGCAAGCCACTTTTATCCAATTACTATTTCCTATTATGACCATGAAAAAATATCTATTCGTGTTGATGATGCTGGCGTGCTCTTTTCAGACGTTGCTGGCACAGCAAAGGAAGGTTACCGGACGGGTAACCGATGCGTCTACGCAGGAAGCACTGCCCGGGGTTAACATTCTTTTAAAGGGGACCTCCGTCGGTACAACGACAAATAGCGACGGTATTTTCAATCTGGAAATGCCTACAGGGCCGGCTGTGCTGGTACTTAGTTTTATTGGGTATACGACCATCGAGCTTCCCATCGATAATGCCAGAAACGTCGAGGCGGCACTGCAGCCGGACACCAGGCAGCTCAGCGAGGTGGTCGTAACGGCCCTGGGCGTGGAACGCAGCCGGAACGCATTGCCTTATGCCGCGACGCAGATCGAGGGAACCGCCGTCACCGCTGGCCGTAACCCCAACCTGATCAACTCGCTGTCTGGCAAAATAGCGGGTTTGAATATCACCCAGACCAATACGCTGGGCGGCTCCGCCAATGTGGTGATCCGGGGTACCAAGTCGCTCACGGGGAACAACCAGGCCTTATTTGTCATTGATGGTGTGCCTGTCAACAACAATGTTTCCAACACCAACAGCCAGGTTCTGGGCGCAGGCGGGTACGATTATGGAAATCCGGTAGCCGATATCAATCCGGACGACATTGCCACCGTCAGCGTGCTCAAAGGCGCGGCTTCCACGGCCTTGTATGGTTCGCGCGCATCCAACGGGGTGATTTTGATCACTACTAAAAAAGGTAAAAGAGGCCTTGGCGTTACAGTTAACAGCGGTTTGACAATTGGAAAGGTCGATAAAAAGACGTTGCCTGTATATCAGAAAGAATACGGCGCAGGATACGAGGAAATATGGGGCAGTTTCGACGTGAATGGGGATGGCGTGGAAGACGAAACAGTTTCTTTCTCCGACGATGCCTCTTACGGTTACGCATTCGATCCCAATAAGCTGGTGTACCATTGGGACGCTTTCGACCCGACTTCCCTGTATTACAAGAAGGCGAAACCCTGGGTAGCCGCCGAACACGGGCCGGAATATTTCTTTGAAACGGCGGTTTCTACCAATAATAGTATCATGGTAGACGGCGGCAGCGAGAAGGCGACTTTCAAGGTAGGCTTCACCCGCACCACCGATAAAGGGATCGTGCCCAACAGCAAAATCACGAAAAATATGGTGAGCCTGGGAGGAGTGCTGAACCTAACCTCTAAATTGTCCACGCAGGCGAATGTGAACTTTACCCAGCAGGACGGTCTCGGACGTTACGGGGCCGGTTATTCTTCACTGAACCCGATGCTGGGTTTCCGCCAGTGGTTTCAGACCAATGTGGACCTGAAAGAGCAAAAAGAGTCGTACTTCCGCACCGGGAAAAATATGAGCTGGAACTGGAAAGGCCCCGATGATCTCGTGGCTGCCTATTCGGACAATGCGTATTTTACCCGGTATGAGAACTATGAAAACGACAAGCGTTACCGCACTTTCGGCAATATTGCGGCGATCTATAACCCGGCTGCCTGGCTGAAAGTCACCGGTCGGGTTTCCATGGATACTTATGACGAGGTACAAGAAGAGAGGTTTGCCATCGGCAGTACCTCGAACGAGGGCGATCCTTATTATACCCGTTATAACAGAACTTTCCGCGAGTTCAATTTTGACTTGTTTGCGAACTTTCAGAAAAGCCTTTTCAAGGGGCTGTCTCTCAGTGGGTTGGTGGGGATGAACATGCGGAGGTCGCAAGCGAACTCTTTGCGTGCTTCCACGAGCGGAGGTTTGGTGGTACCGAAGCTATATGCATTATCTAATTCGAAGAGCCTTCTTTCTCCTCCTATCGAGAACGAGCAGCGCATAGCGGTCGACGGTATTTTTGCAAACGCGACACTTGGCTTCCGGGAGTTGATTTTCCTGGACCTGTCGGCGCGGAGAGACCAGTCGTCCACGTTGCCCAAAGCCAATAACGCCTATTTTTACCCTTCAGCGGCGGTCAGCCTGGTGTTTTCGGAAATGCTGAAAAATCTATCCTGGCTATCTTATGGAAAACTGAGGGGCAACTATGCCGAGGTTGGCAGTGATGCGCCGTTTGCGGCCACAGGCAAATATTATAATAAGCAAAATGAGGAAAGGGGGAGCCCGATTGGCGGTTTCAACGGGATTCCCATGTATTCGGTCCCCAACACCAGGTTTAACCCTGACCTGAAACCGGAAAAAACCAAAAGCTCCGAGATGGGGGTGGAATTGGCTTTCCTGAACAACAGGGCAGGGCTGGACCTGACGGCTTACCGTTCGCAGACCTTTAACCAGATCCTGCCTGTGACGGTGCCTACCACAACCGGCTACAGCTATAAATACGTGAATGCGGGCGAAGTGGCCAATAAAGGAATAGAGCTTTCGGTGTTCGCTACGCCGGTTAAGACGACGTCATTCAGTTGGATGATCCAAGCAAACTGGTCGAGAAACAGGAATAAGGTGGTAGCGCTGGCCGAAGGCGACAATATGATCCTGGCCGAATACCAGACCAACGTCACATCCAATGCGACAGTCGGCCGTCCGTTCGGCGTGTTGAGAGGGACTGGCTATGTTTTGCATGAAAACGGGAAACGCCTCATCGATGAGGACGGGCAGTACGTGTTATCGGCTCCTACCAAAGAGATCGCCGACCCCAATCCGGATTGGATAGGAGGGCTTTCCAATACAGTTTCCTATAAGGGCCTTTCGTTGTATTTCCTGGTCGATATGAAGAAAGGCGGTCAGTTATACAACATAGACACCTATTATGGTTTTGGCACGGGGCTCTATCCTGAAACTGCCGGGCTGAACGAACTGGGCAAATCTTCGAGGCTCCCGGTTGGGGAAGGAGGAGGCCTTCTGCTGGACGGGGTGAAGGAGGACGGCTCCCCCAATGACGTCAGGCTTGAAAACACCGAAAGCTCGATGGGCGGCAATGGCCCCAACGAGCGCCATGTTTATGGTGCAGGTTTTGTAAAGCTCCGCGAAGCTTCTCTGACCTATTCACTGCCGCCAAGCCTGATTTCCCGTTTGAAAGCATTCAAAGGCATCGACCTGTCGCTGGTGGGCCGCAACCTTTGGATTATTCACAAGGACGTCCCTTATTCCGATCCTGAGGCTGGATATGGTGCAGGGAACATCGGGATAGGAATTTTGGGCGGGGCTTATCCTACTGCCCGTAACATTGGCTTTAACATCAAAATGAAATTCTGATCGGCGTTACTATGAAAAAAATATTCTTTATAGGCGTGTCAACGCTGTTTTTCGCAACAGCCTGCGTCAACAACCTGGACGATGATTACAACGTCGATCCCAAAAAGGCAACTGAAGTGCCGGCCGCTACATTGGTGAGCAATGCGCAGTTTAACCTTTGCAACATCATTACCACGGCGGATTATAACCTCAATCCTTTCCGGTATTACCTTCAGCATTGGGCAGCGGTACAATATCCCGACGAAAGTCAATACAATATCAATGCGCGGGAAATCAACAAAGGCTTTTGGGATGTGCTGTACCGTGACGTGCTGGGTGATCTGCGGGAGGCCAGAAAGACGATAGAAGCAGACCAGTATATTGTTGATTCTGAAAAAGTGAACCAACTCGCGGTCATTGAGGTGCTGGAAGTATATGCATGGTCGGTGCTGGTGAATACTTTCGGGAATATCCCTTATGCCCAGGCTCTTGATTTTACGAATGTGCAGGCTGTTTACGAAGACGATGCAGCCATTTACGCTGATCTTATCAAACGGTTGGATGCCGCGATTGTGAACCTGAATGTTGATAAGGGAGCCGCAGGGTTTGGCGAAGGTGACCTGTATTACAGCGGACATTCCGAAAGCTGGGTCAAATTTGCAAACTCGCTGAAACTGCGCTTTGGTATCACGCTTGCAGATGCAGATGCCGCGACTGCGAAGAAATTGGTGGAAGAGGCTGCTCCCCATGTATTTGCCTCGACAGCAGAAGAAACCAAGCTGACGTATACCGCCAATCCCACAACGGCTAACCCGGTTTACAATAACCTGAGGCTGCGGAACGACAATGTTTCGGCCAACACGTTTGTGGATGTGCTGAATGCGCTTGCCGATCCGCGCCTGAACGAATTCTTCCGGCCGGCCACCGCAGGCCCGAATGCGGGTAAGTATGTGGGCGGAATTTATGGGGCTGCCAATAGTTATTCCAGGGTTGCCCAGCCCGGCAATGTATTGCGTAATCCGGAATTGCCAGGCCTGCTGCTATCTTATACAGAGGTTGTTTTCTTGCTTGCCGAAGCCAAAATGAGAGGCTTCAATGTTCCCGGGAACGCCAAAGATTATTACAATGCGGCCATAACTTCTTCCATTGTAGGGGATTGGGGCGGCACAGCTGCGGAAGCCGCTGCCTACCTGGCGCAGCCGGCAGTTGCTTTTGATGCGGCGAACTGGAAAAGGAGCATCGGTACCCAGAAATGGATTGCCTTGCATAACCAGCCCGTGGAAGGCTGGAAAGAATGGCGAAGGCTGGACTTCCCGGTCCTGGTGAAGCCCGCCCAGGCGGTGTCGGACATGCCGCTTCGTTTTCCGTATCCTTTTACGGAGCAAAACCTCAACAGCGCTAATTACCAGGCTGCGGCAACTGCCATGGGCGGGGATTTGGTTACTTCCAAAATTTTCTGGGATTTGAAGTAACAGCCGTCTGCATATTTGTTGGATGTACCTGCCCTGGAAAGTCATCGGAACTTTCAGGGCAGGTTTTTTCTTTTGCGCCTGCTGCATCTCTCGGCAAGAGATCATCGCCTACAAACAGAGGACTTCCCGTTGAGTGATGATTTAAACCTGAATTTTTCTCTCCATATTTGAAGGCAAAGGCGCATATCCCTTTCCGCTTTTATTCGTCATGAAAAAATACCTGCCCCTACTTCTTGTCGCCATTTCAATTGCTTCCGAGGCACAGGTTCTCCGGAAAAGGACGACGACGCTGATGGGCGGGCGTTTTGATATTACCATTGTGGCAAAGGATTCGCTGACGGCTGAAATGCATATCGATACCGTGATCCGGGAGGTTACCCGTATCGAAAACCTGATTTCCGACTGGAGGCCCGCTTCGCAGGTCTCGCAGGTGAACGCTGCTGCAGGTATACGCCCCGTGCAGGTCGACCGTGAGGTTTTTGAATTAACCAAACGCGCCCTTGCCCTGTCGGAATTAACCAAAGGCGCATTCGATATCAGTTTTGCAGCGATGGACCGCATCTGGAAGTTCGATGGATCCATGACTGCATTGCCAGCGCCTGCCGCCATTAAAAAATCTGTTGAAAAAGTGGGTTACAAAAACATCGTCCTGGACGAAACGCATTCCACGATTTTCCTGAAACTAAAAGGAATGAAGATCGGTTTCGGTGCGCTGGGCGAAGGTTATGCGGCGGACCAATGCCGGGAGCTGATGTTGAAAAAGGGGATCAGGGCAGGTATAGTCAATGGTTCGGGCGACCTGAGCGCCTGGGGCAAGCAGCCCGACGGGACCGACTGGGTAATCGGTATCAACGATCCGGCCCGGCCTGGGGAGCTTTTCGCGATTGTACCACTCCGACAAGGCGCAGTGGTTACCTCAGGGAGCTATGAAAAATTTGTGGTATTCAACGGCAAACGGTACTCCCACATTATCAATCCGGCAACAGGCTATCCGGCGACCGGCCTTACCAGCGTGACTGTTTTCGGCCCCAGTGCGGAAAAAGCGAATGGGTTCAGTACGTCCCTCATGGTGATGGGTAAACAGGCGGGTCTGAGGCTCATCAACAGGTTCCCGGAGTTCAGCTGCGTCATGATCACCGATGGCGGCGAAGTGCTGACTTCGGATAACCTGGATATCTCGGCATACAGGGTAACTCAGTAACAATCCATCAAAACCTGGCTGCGAGACTGATAGTAGCTGACGCTTTTTCCGAAATGTTTCTGACAAATATTTTCCAGCAGGTCCACCACATTGTTTTGCATGGATAATGATCCGCAAAGCATGATTGCGCCTTCTTTGGCCAGCGTTTCCGCTACAATGGCCTCGTCGCGGGTCAGTAAGTCTTTCACATATTGCTTTTCGCCTTCTCGCGAGTAAGCTACATGCAGGCTGGTGAGCTTCTGGTCGGTCAAGTTCTTTTGAAGTGCTGTACTGTAAAGCCTGAAAGATGCCTGGTCCCGGAATCCGCAATACAGATGACAGTTGGTGCCCCGTTTTTGCTCATCGATCATGCCCAGGAATGGGGCAATACCCGTGCCATTGGAAATCATGATCACCGTGGGCGCTTTTTGCGGGAAATGAAAATGGGCGTTACCAACAATACGCGCGCTGATCAGGTTTTCGGGGGTAAGGCGATAAAGATAGCCGGAGCCCAGCCCGTGCTCATACAGCTTGACGCTCAGTTGGATATCCTTCCCGATCCTGCCAATGGAATAAAGCCGTTCCCGGTGGTCATTTGCCGGATGGATCGCCAGGAGGTCCCCGGATGTGAATTTAACGCGGCGTTTTGGCCGAAATCGTATTAAAAAAGCTTCGCCTGGATGGGTCACTGCCGTTTTTTCGGTCACTGTAAAAGATTCCTGCTTTTCCTGTACCGCAGCAAGCGGACCGGCAGTGAGGTCCAGCGGAATGTCGGCGTGCTGCGACCAGGTGGCTGCCCATTGAGCAAACTCATCGGGAGATTTGTCGTTCACTGTATGCATCTCCAGCATCGGTACGGCCCATTTCTGTTTGCCAAACCAATGATCCACTTCGAAAGCATACTTGCAGAAATCGGGATAGCCGTGGGAGCCGAAACCAACGACGGAAAAACGGACCGGATTAGGCTGAGGATGTTTTTCCAATAACGTTTCAAAGTTTGCCGCATTGGTAGGCGGATTGCCCAAACCATAAGTGGCCGTCATGACAATGATATGCGACGCTTTAGGAAAAACGGCATAGTTGTTCAGTTCGGTGACGTGAACGGACTTACCACTTGCCGCCAAATGCTGGTGCACCGCGTTGGCAAAGCGGAAAGTGCCGCCATTTTCCGACCCGACAAGGATTACAAATTCGCTTTCGTCGGCCCTGAATTTGTTCTTCACCCGTCCGGCCCTGCGTCTCAGCGTCATGGCGAATCCGGAATAAATGAAAAAGAGGATATTACCCGATGCCATGGCGAGGACAACGGCCCAAATGGCGCTGGTACGGCCGGTGTGCAGGTCGAGACTGAGCTCGGTAAGTACTGCGGCGGCAGGATATTGGGCCTCGGTGAGTATGTCGCCGGTCATCTGATTGACAGCCAGTTCCCTGTCTTTAAGTTTGAGTGTGTAATAATCTTCGGGATCCTCTGAAAATGGGAATTCAATGGTTTGAACTTCCGATAGTTTTACACGCCTGAAAACTTCGAAATCAGCAGGGTTCTTTACCGGTTGATCCTTAATAGCGTCAAAATCAACATCAGAGGAATATTTCGGTGTTTCAATCAGGCCGAACCGGGCCAGTGACAGGTATGTACCGGTGAGCGCAATAATCAAGATCGGGACCAGCGACAACCGCCCCAGTACGACGTGATAGTACTGGGCGAAATTATCCCTGACAATGCGGGCGAAGAAGCGTTTCAGGCCGCGCTGGCGCTGAAGGATCAGTGCGGTGCCGGAAACCGTGATGAGCGATAGCAGAAAGGCGGTCAGGCCAATGAAAAACCGGCCTGTTTCATGTATGAAAAGGGAACGGTGCAGGGCGGTTACCCACTCGAAGAATTCGTTTTTCGGTCCGGGGATTCCCAGGATTTTGCCGTTATGCGGGTTTACATAAGCCAGGATTTTTTTGCCTTCGCCGTCGCTGCCTCTGACGAGGACGAACTGGTTGGCATCGACGGAAAGCGCGCTGATCCCCGGGTATCGTTTTCTGAGCAGTGGAAGTGATTCGGCAAGATTGATCTCATCAAAATGATCGGCCCGGTAAGGATGGGTTTTTTCTGATAAGGGCTGGAAGGCCAGCAGTATGCCTGTAACGGAAGCCAGCGAAAGCAAAAGAAAAGAAGATACGGCCAATGCGAGATGGCTGTATCTCCATATAGAAATCGTCATAAGGCAGTCGAAACGTTAGTTTGGGCTGAACCGGACGTAGCGGATAAATCCGGTACCCTCGCTTTTTGCGGAGAGCGCTTCTGTCGTGAGCGGTATTTCCAGGTCTTTTACGTAATAGTTTTTATCTTCCACCGCGCTTTCAAACCTGATCTTGTAACCTGCATTGATTTTCGCATTGTCGATTTCAAGCACATTCACGCTGCGGTCTCCGCCTGTAACCGACGGACCCGTGATCGCGCTGATATTGGCTGGTTTTTTAGATTGGAACTTATGCCATTCTTTCAGGCTGTTGTACCATTTTTTATTGGAGCCCAGCACGTACAGGGTCTGGTCGTAGGCGCCCTTGGCGTCAATCAGCGAGATGACCATATAAGCGCCTTCGCCCATGTAATTGGTCATCTGGATCATGCATTTGTATTTGCTGGTGGTTTGCGCAAAGAGGGAAGCAGGGCGCACAAATGTAAGTGCGAGGAAGACGAATGCTATTTTAAATAAACTGGACATGGGTATTATTTCAGGAAATTGACGGTAACATTGTTTTTAGCAAGCGATTCATTTTCGGTAGCCAGGTCAAAAGCGGTTTCTTTGAAACTGGTCTCAATGTCTTTTCTTGCGCCGATAGAAATCAGGTATTTCAGCATGGTATCATCTTTTGAAATCATCGCAGCCCGGTGCAGCGCTGTCAGGCCTTCGCTGTTTTTGGCATTGATATCGACGTGAAAAGATTCCAGATGCTTAACCAGCGACAAGTCGTTTTTAGCCACTGCCAGATGGTACAAAGTGTTCCCGTTTTTTTGCGGCTCGGTGATTTTAAAACCTTTATCCTGAAGAATTTTCGACTTGGCATCGAAATCGCCCACCCTTTGTGCATGGTAAGACTGGATCAGATAGGAGGCCAGATTGTCGCCACTTACGTCGGTCACATTGACCGAAGCCCCCTTGCTGATCAGGTAACCAACGATTTCAGGAGTGTTGCTCCGGACAGCCATGGCCAAAGCGGAAACGCCTTTCAGATTGCCCTGGTTGATATTCTTAACCTTCGGGATCAGTAAGCCTAGCGTGGTTGTATCCCGGTTGGATGCCGCGGCATTCATCAGCGGCGAATTTCCGTCCTCGTCGGCCTGGTTCGCATCAACCCCTTTTGAAAGGAAATATTTGATGATATCCTCCTGTTTTGCCCTGCGTGCCAGTGAATGCAGTACATTTTCGCCGTTCTTGCCCACCACAGTCGGCTTGATGTTCAGACTTTCCAGGTATTGGTACACTTCTATGGGGCTGGAGCTGCCTCTAAACCCCTGCGATGCCATCAGCATGGCATTCGCATTGGCAGGAACGCCTCTTTCCAAAAGTTTTTTGAGCATCTCTATATTGCCAGCGCGGGCGGCATAGGCAAACGCGTTGTTACCGGCCGCGTCGGTACTTTTCAGGTCGAGTCCTTTTGAAATAAAGTAATTGGTGAGCGTAAGGTCCTTATCGTTGGCTATGGCGATCAGCAATGCATTGGCGCCGTCGTGGTTAAGGTCTTTTTTGAGATTGGCGCCGTGGGCGAGGCAGATATCGTAAACTTTTGTGTTCTGCTGGCCGTTGCCTGCCGCGAAATTAACGGGTGTTGCACCATGGCTGTCTATCACGTCCGCTTTCGCGCCTTTGGCGATCAGGTACTCCATCAGTTCAACATTGCCTCGGTTTGCCGCCCAATGCAGGTAAATGCGGCCATCATGCGTCAGTTTTTCGACCGTATTCCCCGGCTGGGCCAAAAGATATTCGATGGTGGTATTGGGTGCCTGTGCATTAATGGCCAGCACGACCGGGTCAAACATATTGCTGTTGAATTGGGAGGGGTTGCTGCCTTTTTCAATCTCGGCTTTGACCGCATTCACATCCGGGCCCGTTTTCCAGAATGACTGGTCAAGAAGCACATTTTGCTGTGCCGGGGCTGCGAAAGAAAATAATGTACAAACGAGGATGAGAATTTTTTTCATACAAACAGATTGGATTGGAAGCTGGCTGCCTTCTGGATTAAGTTTGTTTTACGGGAAAGGCGGGCAAAGTTAACGATAATTGGTCTAAATAATGGAAGTAATGGCGCAAGTTTAGCGTTATCATCGTCTTTTTCCCCATTTGTAACGGTGGGTCCAGTAAGCAGTTTTCATAGCCAGATATCCAATCCCCGCCCCGACCAGCACGTCGCTGATGTAATGCCGGTTATTTGCTACGCGGAGCAGCCCCACGGAAGAAGCGACGGTGTAAGAAGCATAAGGCATCCAATGATATCTGTCTTGGTATTCTTCACTCAGAAAAGTTGCTGCGGCAAAGGCCTGTGTGGTATGGCCGGAAGGGAATGACGTATATGAACTGCCGTCGGGCCTCAGCTCGTGGGTGGCCTTTTTCAAAACCGAGGCTACCCCCAATGCCAGGATTTCGCCTTTCAACAAAATGACGGAGCGGTTTGCAAAATCGGTTTTTGATTGAATGCCAAGGGCATCCAAGCCATAGGCAACGGCCAGAGGCGAAAATTGCAGGTAATCGTCCAGATGCGTTTTGAACCGGGGCATATGTTCGTTCCGCTCTTCGGCGACTTCGTTTTTGATGGATTCCTCCGAATGTCCATTGGAGACCAGTCCTGCGAGAATGAGAGATGCCGGTGGGTAAAGCCCCTTGACTGTGAACTGTGGCCGGGCATAAGAGACCGAATCGAGGGTCTGCCCGAAAATCCGGGAGTGCATGGCCAACAGAATGGTTAGATAAACGAAGGCTGATTTCATAAGAGGGGGTATCTGATAAAGTGAAAGATCAATTGTCGCCGCCAGGGGCACTATGCAAAAAATCGTTACCCTGGTCTTTGCCTTTTTTGAATTCAAGCTTTCCAAACTTGTAGGTAAGGCTTACACCAAACGATCGGTACGGCACCAGCACCGTGTTGGTCGAGATATAATTGGGGGTTCTGATGGTCGTGACCTGGCTGATGTACCTGGTAAAAGGATTGGTCGCAGTGAGGCCTATACTGGCGTTTTTATGATTAAATTGTTTGCGGAAAGCAAAATTGTAAGTGAGCTGTTGCGGTCGTTTCCCCTGAATGGTATTGATCGCCGACGAATAGTTTCCAAAACCTTCCAGGACCAGGTTCTTGGGAAGCTGGTAAGTGGCGTTGAGATTGAACCGCCAGTTGGTACCGTTGGTCACATGGCCACCCAGGAGGTCGTTTACAACTCTTTTCTGGGTTACCATCAGATTTCCCCGCAGGTTAAGCTGGCTGGTAACCGGCACTGAGCCCGAAACGCTGACGCCGGAGTTGTACTCGATGCCAATGTTCTGGCGGTTGGTGACGGAAACATTCAGGTAGGTGGAGTCGCCAATCACATAAGTCGGGTAAAGAACCGTGTAAGGTTTGACATCGTCGGTATTGATCCTTTCGATCAGTGCGACGTAAACACTTCCACCGTTTTTGAATGATTTGTTGTAGCCCAGCTCGAAATTGTTCCCGATTTCGGGTTTCAGGAGCGGGTTCCCGCTAGTAATGTTATAAGGGTCGCTCAGGTTCATGAACGGGTTGATATCCCGGTATTCGGCCCGCTCGATCCGGCGGGTAAAGGCCAGCTTAAGTGACTGGTCGCTTTTGAATTGATGGGAGAAGATAAGGGAAGGTACCAGGTTATTATAGGACGGGATCGACGTGTTTGGATAATCGATCCTGACATCCGTATGCTCAAACCGCGCACCAGCCTTTACATTCAGGAAATGGAACAGTGAAAATGTAGCAGACAAATATCCGGCATAGATTTTCATGTTGTAATTCAGCCTGTAAGATTGAGCCGGATCAGGAATGTACTGGTCAGCCGCAGGCCTGAAGACGCGGATATCCGCCAGGCTGCTGATGTCCTGCCATACTGTTTTTACGCCGGTTTCAATGATAAAGTCCTTTTTGACGGGGTGTGTATAATCGATAGAAATGTTGGTTTGCTTGTCATTGCCGGGCGTATTCCCAGAAGTTCCCATATATGGCGCTTCTTCCGAACCGATGTATTGCAATTGGTTGTACCTGTTTCGTGGTTTCCCAAAGCTTGAGCTGTATAACACATTCAGCTCCTGGCCGTCCCTTCTGAGTTTTTTGATATAATTTAAGCTCCAGTCGAGAGCGGTGATCCCTCCGTGGCTACCAGAGTTCCTTAAAATATCGGAGGTGGGCGCTGGGGTGCCGCTTGCACCAATAACCGACTGACGGATGCTGGTTATACCGTTGCTGCCATTGCTGAAGTTGTTATAGCCAACCGCCCCGATCAGATTGTCTTTTTTGGATAAATTCCAGTCAAACCCGACCCCTGACCGGTAACCGCTCCTCTGAAAATCCTGGTGACCATTTTGCAGCAAACGGGTTTGCGTGCTGTCGGCCGGGTTTGCGGAGAGCCGGTCCTGCGTGCTGGGCGTGCGGGAGCTTAATTGTTTGTTACCACTGAAAAATGCATTGACGCCAAAGTTACTTTTCCTGAAATTCAGGTTTACAGAGCCATTCTCAAGCCGGGTGCCGACGGTCAGGTTAACGCTTCCGTTGATTCCCTGTAAACGGTTTTCCTTGAGGATAATGTTGATGATCCCGCCTGTTCCTTGTGCGTCGTATTTTGCCCCGGGGCTGGTGATGGCCTCAATACTTTTGATCTGGCTGGCCGGAATGGAGGACAGCGCGTCGGTGAGGCTGTTGCCAAAAACGCTTGAGGGTTTGCCGTTGATCAGAAAGCGAACATTGGGGTTTCCTTGCAGCTCCACATTGCCGTCTATATCCACCGAAACCTGCGGTACCTTTTTCAAAACATCCAGTGCCACGCCCGCCTGGGACGTCACATCGTTCGCTGCGTTAAAAACAATTTTGTCGATCTGGTTTTCTATAATCGCCGCCTGCCCTGTAACTGTTACCTCGGCCAATGTTCTGACTGATGGGGTTAACGCAATATTATTTAGTGCAATGACCTTATCGTTTGCACCGATGGTCAGGTCCTTTACTGATTTTTTCTGGTAACCAATAAAATCGATGTTCACCGTGAACGTGCCGGATGTAAGTCCAGTGATTTCGAAATAACCTGTCGAGTCGGTTACGGCACCATTAACGACCTTATTGGTCAACTGGTCGGTGACGCCCACCGAGGCATATTCGACGGGCAGATGGCTCGTGCTGTCGGTGATTTTGCCGGTTATTTTCTGGTTTGATTTGCTTTGACTGTAAACGTCGGTCCAGACAAATAGTAACAGGAGTGCGGAAGAAATAAATGACTTCATAAGTTGCTCAGGTGATGAGGCAAACCTAGAAGCCAATTCTGGAGAATTTTTAGAGAAACGGGCTAATACCTTCGTTTTCTGGAAAATTTAATGCCACTTTAATGTGAAGCGGTGCAGGCCGTCGGTATATGTGTACAAAATATCAATTCGCAGCTGTTCACATATCTGTCTGACAATCGATAAGCCGAGCCCGTTATGCTGGCTGTGCTGTGCTTCCTTGTAAAAGCGTCGGTACAACCGTTTGTTATCCAGCGGTTTTTGCGGGCCCGTATTTTCAATGTAGAGTTCGTGGCCTGACAGGCTGATGTAAACAGACCCGCCTTCATTGTTATGCCTTCCAGCATTTCCGATCAGGTTGGTGAGGAGGATATCGATCAGCTCCGGGTTGGCCTGGATCGCGGCCGGATGCAGGTCGGCGGAGGTAGTGATCTCATTGTTCTGCCAGAACTCCTGAAACTGTTCGAGCTTTTCCCGGACGCTCTCTTGCAGGTTTACCGAGGCCGTTTTCGTATACTGGTTATTTTCAATTTTGGCAAGAAGCAAAAGGGACTGATTGAGCTTGTTCAATCTTTTGATTCCCGAATAAATGCTGGACAGCGCCTGGGTCTGTTTTTCCGAAAGGCCTTCTTCCTGAATTACAAGGTCCAGCTTGGACCGTATGATGGCGAGCGGCGTCTGGATTTCGTGCGATGCGTTTTCGGTGAATTCTTTGAGGACCTGGTAATCCGTTTCCGCATTGCTGATCGTACTTTCCAACAGCCTGTTCATGTAGGCAAATTCCTCAATATCCGTGTCGGGAAAATCGGGGAGTTGTTTCTTGCCAAGTTTAAAGCCCTTCATGGAAGCCAGTGAGCCGTAAAATGGTTGCCACAACCGGCTGAGGATCACCTGGTTGGAAGCAATCGTTGTAATGATCACGATCAGCAGCATGGCTATCGTAATTCCCGCAACTGTCCG
This sequence comes from Dyadobacter sp. HNCC25DJ185, assembly GCF_056895195.1. Classification (NCBI taxonomy): domain Bacteria; kingdom Pseudomonadati; phylum Bacteroidota; class Cytophagia; order Cytophagales; family Spirosomataceae; genus Dyadobacter; species Dyadobacter sp. HNCC25DJ185. The sequence continues at coordinate 47,924 of NZ_JBXHAR010000015.1, read as the reverse complement.
TGTGAGTAAGTGTACACCTTCGATGGGCTTGGCAATGGTAACCAGATAGGTGGCATTGCCGACATTTTGTGTGAAGGTCAGTTTTCTGTACCGGTGCGACCGTTTTGCAGTCCTGTCTGAAATAGTCACTGTCGCAAGTGAAACCGCCTGCCTGGCGGAGTGCCATCTGGCGTAGGAAACCCTGGTCTCGTCCATCATACCGATCGGCGGTAAATTGCCCTGCTTTTCGACAAAGTTTTCGATCCTGATCCGGTAATCGTCCAAGGCCTCGTCCAGTTCATGGACCAGCACGTATTTGATCAAAAAGTAATAACAAATCCCCGAAAGCAGGAAAAGCGAGACCATGACGGTCAGATTGATGCGATTATAGCGGGAGAATAATTTCATGGGTATTCAATTGTCGAGGCTGAATTTGTAACCCATTCCGTATACAGCTTTGATGTAATCGGGGCAGCCGGCGTGCATGAGCTTCTTCCGCAGGTTTTTGATATGGGAATAAATGAAGTCGTAACTGTCCGCCATATCGATATCATCGCCCCAAAGATGCTCCACGATCGCCTCTTTGGTGACTACTTTGTTTTTATTACTGATAAAATAAAGAAGCAATTCGTATTCCTTTTTAGTCAGCGGGATAGGCTCGTTCCCTGACCTCAAAATACGCTCGGACAGATCGAGGGTCAGGGGTCCCACCGTGATGCGCGTCTTGCCTTCGAACGATTTTCTCCTGACAATGGCCGCCACCCGGGCACCCAGTTCGGCCAGATGGAAAGGCTTGGCAAGGTAGTCGTCGGCGCCGCTGTTGAGACCCTTGATCCGGTCGTCCAGAGCATTTTTCGCGCTGATAATCAATACACCTTCCGATTTATTCAGGGTTTTCAGTTCCGCCAGGATATCCAACCCGTTTCCATGTGGCAAAGTGATGTCCAGAATGATGCAGACATATTCATTCATAACCATTTTATCAAACGCCGTTGGGTAGTCGTAGGCCGTTTCGCAGGTGAACTGTTCGGAGCTCAAATAGGAGCAAATGCTGTCGGATAGGTCCTTTTCGTCTTCTATAACCAATAATTTCATATCTGAAATTTTTATGATAAATTCTGCACGGCATTTGATCATTCAAAGATTGAGGTAGAATCTGAATTATTTCTGGAGTGGTACAACTGGCCCCTATTTTACCATTCAATAACTGACAGAAACCGATGAATAAAATACTCGCTCAGGTTCAGGCAGTTTTCAGTGATCCCTTGTTTTTTGCAAGGTAAACTATTTAAAAACGGCCTTTTGTGTTTAAGGTATCAGCACTCAAATCAAAGTGAGGGTTTTGATTTAAAACACAGCCGTTTGAAATCCCGGCCGCAGGTCAGATCACCATTTTTATATGCAAAATTTAGGACGCTGGCTTATAGGATGTATTTTGATTGTAGCGTCGCACGATGTTCGGGCTGACTTTATTTTTCAAAACTTAAAGTTGCAGGACGGCCTGACTGAAAAACAGGTGCGAAGTCTCTTCAAGGACAGCGACGGATTTTTGTGGATAGGTACCACGAGCGGGCTAAACCGGTTCGACGGGGCGACCATCAGGCAATTTCGCGACGTCAAAGGCAGGCCTAATCTGTATATCAATGCCATTCAGCCGCTCAGGGACCAGGGTTATCTGATCCTCGGGACCAAACAGGGTGTCAAGATATTCAACAAGCGTACCGGTTCGTTTTCCAGTGACAAGCGGTTTTCGCAGCTGAGCAACCACGAGATTGTGGCGTTTAGGGTGGATCAGAAACGTCGTTTATGGATCATTTCTACAACCGACATTTTTGTTTATGTCAATAACAGGTTGACCATTTTAAAGGAAGTGATCCCCGAGACGGTCGCCATTAAAAATCCAGTTTTCTTTTCTGAAAGTTTCGTCTGGGACAAGCGCCGGATTGGTTTTTGGGTAGGAGGCGAACAGGTATATTTTATCGATTGCGCTAGAAATCGCGTATACAGCAGCACAAACAATCCTTACCATTCCCCCATATTCAACCGGAGGTTTGTTGAAGCAATTGCCCTGGATAATGATTTCAACTTATGGTACGGATGCGGTGATGACCGGACGCTGAATTTTTGGAATTATCGCGATCATTCGGTCCAGGTCTACAAGGAACTGGATGGAAGGACCATCAACGAAGGCTGTAACAGGCTCTTTGTGGATAATAAAAACAGGTTATGGATCTCGACATGGTCGTATGCGGCCTATCTTAAGGAACCGCATAAGGCGATTCAAATGATACCTTACAGCCAGGATCAGGGTTATTCGATCGCTTATGGGAATTTCAGGGATGTATTGCAGGATTCAGAAGGGAACGTGTGGTTTGGCACGATCAATGGTGTCAGTGAAAGCCAGGTCTACTTTCCGATCGAAGCCATTTATCGTCTGCCCAGTTTCCCTTATTTTCTTCAGACGGGGTTCGCACATGCTAATTCGATTAATGTCGTACAGGATACAATCGTCGCTTGTAAGGAGGAAGGTGTTATCTTTTTCAACATGACCTCCCGGCAATATAAAAGGTACAAAGTTACCTCTGGCCCGGACCTGATCAGAAACCGTTTTGTAGTTTCGGCGAAAGCAGAAGGACGCTGGTGGTTTGCCGGTGTGGACGGGGTCTATTACTTTGATGCCAAAGGGGACAATATCGTGCGGCTGCCAATCGGGGAACCCTTGAAAAACGGTTTGGCTAATGTCCTGGTGAACGATGATCGTGGCTGTATCTGGTTTCACATGGTGGGAGATGCCCTGTACCGCTATCATATTCAAACCCAGACTACGGAACGTTTTGACGGGACAGATCCGCGCTTTGGTCTGTTTAATTACAGTAATGTTTCATCGGCTTTAAGGCTGAAAAACGGTGATGTGCTGTTCGCGATGGATGGACTGGGTTTCCTGCGGTTTGATCAAAAAAACAACTTGTTTTTGCAGTCCCCCGTGAAAGCCGCCGGAAAATTTTTGGCAAAGGATTTACTGGAAGATAAGCATCACAACATCTGGGCTTCGGTGTATGGTCGCGGACTGATCAAATTCAGTTTACAGGGTCGCCAACTGGATAGTCTAAATTCGGGTAATGGTGTTCTGCTCGATCGCTTTGCAGGTATTTCTATGAGTGATTCGAACAATATATGGGCTGCTGGCAGAGAAGGGCTTGTATTCCTGAATTTAAAAACAAAGATCGAGAACCGTTTTAAAATTGATTTTGAAAAAACGCTCGAAGACTATTGGAATGATCTGCAAATTGTCAAGGGGAAAGTATATGCGGTCATGCTGGACCATGTGGTGGTAATCGACCCGTCCCAAATCAGGGCAATAGTGGTGAGGCGGCCCCCACAAATTACATCCATCAAGATATTTCAGGAGGAGAGATCCAATTTCTGGAATGAGCAGGAACTTGTCCTGGAACCGGACGAAGATTTCGTGACATTCCAATATGCATCGCTGAACCACAGGGACATTCCCTCGCTCAGGTACAGCTATCAGCTGGAAGGCATTGATAAGGACTGGATTGATGTGGGTCGTCAGCTGTCCGTTTCGTACAGTAACATCCAGCCGGGGAGTTACCGTTTTAAAGTGAGGAGCACGGACGAAAAGGGGATATGGATGCCGAAGATGGCAACGGTTAATATTTATGTAAAGCCTTTCTGGTGGAATACATGGTGGTTTTTATTCATCCTGTCCGGTCTGATCGGCTGCATTGCTTTTGCAGCGTACAAAGATGAGAAACGCCGCCGCAGAAAAGCGAGGTTTGCGCGGATGATCAATTACTTCGCCAACTCGGTTTACGGGGATAACACAGTCAATGAAATTTGCTGGGACATCGCAAAGAATTGCATGGCCCAAATGGGTTTTGAAGACTGTGTGGTGTACCTCTACGATGAAAAAAGAGACAAATTGATTCAAAAGGGTGCTTATGGCGTCAAGAACCTGAGGGGTTTTGAAATTTTCAACCCCATTGAGCTTTCGCTGGGACAGGGCATAGTTGGTTCGGTAGGTGCTTCTAAACTGCCGTTGATCGTCCCTGACGTGACCAAACATCCTCAGTACATTGTCGATGATCAGCACCGGCTTTCTGAGATCGCAGTGCCGATCGTGCATGAAGGGAAGCTGATTGGCGTCATCGACTCCGAACACAGCCGAAAGGGCTTTTTCAACAACGAACATCTCGAGGCTCTGCAAACGATCGCCTCCATCAGCGCCAACAAGATTGCCGAGGCACAAGCACAGCAACAGGCAGACGAGCGCGAGCTTCAACTCTTGGAAATCAATAAAATGCTGGCAGAGAGCCAGCTCATGGCTTTGAGGGCGCAGATGAATCCCCATTTTGTTTTTAACTGTCTGAACGGGATACAGGAATGTATTATCACGGAAAAATTTGGCGAGGCCAGTATGTACCTCAATAAATTCTCAAGGCTTTTCCGGATGGTGCTCAACAACTCCGACAAAAGCTTTGTGAGTATTGAAGAGGAAATCACGGTATTGGAACTCTACCTCGAGCTTGAGCTGATGCGTTTTCAGCATAGTTTCGAATATTCGATCACGCTGGACGACGAGCTGGAGGGAGAAGATATTGTCTTGCCTTCGATGATTCTGCAGCCTTATGTGGAAAATGCGCTCTGGCATGGTCTGATGCATAAAAAAGGCCCTAGAACACTGTCGATCGCGTTTAGAAAACTCAGTGAGGAACTATTTGAATGCAGGATTGAGGATAACGGGATAGGCCGGCAAAAGGCCCAGGAAATCAGGAGAAACGCCGCCAAAACACATGCCCATAAATCCAAAGGGCTGAAAATCACCCAGGACCGTATTGATATCCTGAGCCTGCAGGGAGAACACGCGTCCGTAGAAATTATCGATAAATATGACGAGGAGCATGTGGCTTGTGGCACCCTGGTTATCATCGAGCTTTCGATGAACCTGGAGAAGCATTGATCAATACCTGGGTTGATCGGTGCCCGCGGATGCTTTTATGTTTGCAATTCTTCCTTTTTGTTTGTTATTCACCAACCGGGACTTCTGAATTGAAAATCGAGGACGCGAAACACTGCTCCGTGCGGACGGCTACCTGAAGGAAAGTCCTATTGTTGAGGTTCACATTCTTTTTGAGGCAGCTTGGGTAGTCGACGGAGCGTTACAACTGATCCCCGACTTTACGCGTACATTTACCGCGCTTTCATCACTATAAACCTCCAAAAGCCTTGGCCATAATTTACAAATAATCGTCCCCGGTGTAATTTTTTTGCCCCTTCTCCGACTAATGTACCAAACGTCAGTCAATCCAGCATGGAAAAGCAATTTGTACTTCTTTTGAATCAGAACCGGGCCATTCTTTATAAGATTTGCAAGATGTATTGCAGGGATGCAGAAGACAGGCGGGACCTTTTTCAGGAAATGGTTTTTCAGCTTTGGAAAGCCTTTCCAGGTTTCAGAGAAGAATCCAGCGCCAGTACCTGGATCTACCGGGTTGGCATGAACACTGCTGTTTCCAATTTCCGTAAAGAGAAGAAGCGCGGAGTTCCTACACCCTTTACCGATCTCCACGATGTGGTCCCCGACCTGTCAGATACAGATGAATCTTCGTCCGAAACCGCGCTGTTGTACCAGGCTATCGATCAGCTTACCGATGTCGAGAAGGCTATCGTATTGCTTTATCTGGACGAAAAAAGCTATGAGGAGATGGCTGCGATACTAGGTATCGGGAAGTCGAACGTAGGTGTCAAGTTGAGTCGCATTAAAATCAAATTGGAAAAACTAGTTAAATCAATCACGCTTTAAAACAGCTACTTATGAATCTTGACGACTTGAAAACGAACTGGAATGCATTGGAAGAAAAGGTACAGGCCTCGACAATGCTAAACGAACAGGTTGTGCTGACGATGATCAGGCAACAATCGCAAAGTACCCTGTCCAAAATGCAGCGGAAGCTGAGTACGGCTGCTTTTTTCTTTTCTGGGCTGCTGGTTCTGTTTGCGGCAATTTTAGCGGGAAATCCATTCGATTATGAACAATGGTTTGAGTACATACCCGCCGTCCTGTATGAATTCATAGTTTTAACGGCATTATTTTTTATTGTCTCTTTCAAGACGGAAATCGGCCGGGTTACACTCAGCAAAAGTAACCTTCGCGAAGGCTTGCGCCAGGTGATTCTCATGAAGCAAAATGATCAGAAAACAATGGAGCGTGTCTGGCAGATCAGTCTTGTAGGCGGTTTTCTGCTCGGAATGTCCTTGATGGTGAGGAACTTCGAGTCCTATGGTTTGACAAAATCCCTGGTACTCACGGGCGCAAATGCACTAACAATTATAGGCGTGTATCAAGCTGCAAAATTGCTCTTCAAACGGTTGCCTGATCCGTACCTGACCGAATTAAGAATGCATCTGGCGGAACTCGAAGAGTTGACGGGACCGCTGGCACCCTAGTTTCTCTGAAGCCAGGGTTTCAGGAGCTTGATCACCTGCGGCATCACAAGCCAGGTGAGGATCCCGACCATAGAGGCAGCGATAACCAGCGTACGCAGGGCAGCTGGAAGTTCTCGTATGAAGGGTCCGACTGTGAATTGAAGAAACAAGCTCGTCGGGAAAACCCCGCATAGGGTAGCGACCGCCATTTTCCAACGGGGAGGAGGTACCGGCGAGCGGAACCAGGCTTCGAGCCCGGTCAGTTGACGATAATTGGGTTCTTCGGTGAGCGTTGCGGCATATGCCTCCCAGTCCTTGAATAATTGGGAATGATAAAATGCATCCCGTTCAGCCTCGTCTGCAAATGTACGGAGGATCCCAATTTCGTTGCTCTCTGCGCCGGGCAGCGAGGTAATCATACCTGCGCCCTGGACACCGCCATGTAGAAACGATTCTCCCAGAAACCGGCGAAGCGCTTCTTTGAATTCCTCTTCTTTCCCGGGCAGGACTTTGCGGGTGATGGCGACGTGTATGGGCATGGGTTGGAGCTGTTTCTGAAATTCTGATTGATGGTCCCAATATATTACAAAGGAGATCTCCTTGCAAAGTATCGGGATCACAGAACTATTTTTTCAGATCATTTGTCTGGATTTTGCCATAGGGTATTTTAAAGCAGTCAATCATGTCAGAAACACAACTTACAGGCTTACAGAAAAGGGTCTCGAAATACATCAACAAGAGAATCAGCTACCAGGTCAGGCCCGGTGAGACCATCGAAGGCAATTTCATTGGTTTTGATAAAACCAATATCGACCGGGCCGTCATCCAGATGTCCAATGCCGCCGACAAGGCTACTCTTCCGCTGATGACTGTATTGAATTATTTTGAAGGAATTGAAGATGAATAAGCCGGATTGCAGCAGAAAGGGCCTTATTTTATACCTGCCCGCCGCTCTAATTCAGGTAACCATTTTTTATATTCAACCGGGTCCCAGGTGATACCCCAATGCTTTACGTAATCTGAAAGCGGATCCAGCCCTACTTGCTCTCTTCTCTTATCCACATGATCGGGATCGTCCAGTGGTAGTACGTATGCTTTTCCAGTGGAATCTTCACCAATCTGGCTGCCGTAGGTTTGGCGTCTTTTTTCACCCAATGCAACGCGGTCTTCCAGCAAAGCCAATGAACTGGCCTGTGCCTTATTGGCTTTTACGGCCTCCCGCATCACAGGTAAGTATTTTTGTTGTGTCGCTAAATCCGCATGCTGGATCACGAGAAACAACGTTAAGTTGGCCTGGGGCCCAATCTTGTCTTCTCCAACCCAACCATTTTGGTCCAAAACTTCTTTCACCTGCAGTAGGTTAATGCTGTCTTTCTCTCCCATGACCTTCCACAACGCAGTCATCTCTTTTGATTCAAATCCATATTTTTTCCCTACTTCTTCGATCTGCAGGCGATATTTTTGATCCTCGTCGTAAATCCGGAGTAATTTTTTCTGCAAAGGCTTATCATAGTTTGCTTCCAGCCCGTCCATTTTTGCCGTCAGCGTTTTCCAGTCCTTCCTCATGTGAAGGGAGGTCAGGTCGCTATCCGACTGCATATGTCTGATATTGACAAAACCTTGCTCAAAAGCCATATTGAGCCATTTCATCGCGAGATCGGAATGATGAGCCAATGCTGCCGAACAGCCTGCATTGTAGAGATCACTTCGATTATTCTGAGCTAGTTTGAAAGCTTGCTGATAAAACGCGACAGATTGCGGGTAAGCCTTATCTGTGTAATAAACATTGGCCTGACGGACAAGTGCCCTGTAATCCTGGCTGGAAGCGAATGAACTATGAAAAGTAGTAGTAGTAGGAATCTCATCGGCGGTAAATCAAAGGTCTTTGCAATATAACTAATATAATAGTTGAATGCATTCCTCTTTGAAAGAAGCTTACAAAATGAGGTCACAAATGCAACTTCATCCCTTCATGCGAAGCCACAAAACCCAGTCCCTCATAAAATCTCCTTGCGGCGGAACGTTGCTTATCAGTCGTAAGTTGCATCAGGTGCGCGCCTCTTTCTCTTGCACGATCAATGGCCCAAAGAAAAAACTGCCTTCCGATTCCTTCGTTCCGGTGGTCTTTATGAACGCGGACCGCCTCAATTTGAGCCCGGATGCCGCCCTGGTAGGTGAGGTACTGTATGAAACTGAGCTGTAAAGTACCTATGATCTTGTGTTCCGCGTTCTCCACGACGATCAATTCCTGATTGGGGTCGTTATTGATATGTTCAAAAGCCGCGTAATACTTTGCCGGCAGCGGATCTTTAAAATCTTCCCGTGCTTGTCCCAATGCATCGTCGGCCAGCATCTGGATGATGAAAGGGATATCGGACGAGGTCGCTTTTCTGAAATTCATGGGATATGTTGGATAGATAAGATTGGCTGGTGCCGCGCAAAGATAGACGTTCACTTTGTCCATATCAACCCTGTAAATTGTCTGATTTGCACCCCTATGCTATTTCATTTAGTCGGTAGCTTTGCAACAAAGCTTTAACTTAGGAGCACTAATCAAAACGGATAGCAACCTGCGTATGAAAATGAAGCATGCCGAGTTCATTGCCCTGTCGGCCTGTACGATGATGCTGACGGCTTTGGGAATCGACATCATGCTTCCCGTATTTGGCGAACTTCGGGAGCACTTCGGGCTTGATCCCAAATCTACCGTTACTGCGCAGATCATTTCATTCTTTTTCCTGGGGCAGATCGCACAGCTTATTTTCGGAGCGCTTTCAGATCGTTTCGGCCGACTGGCGATCCTGCGAGTCGGGTTTCCGCTTTATATTATCGGAGGCGTCGCGGCAGCTTATTCGCCCAGCCTTTATTGGATGCTGGCAGCGCGTTTTGTAGCCGGCGTAGGTGCATCCGCCGTTTTTACGACAACAATCGCAGGTGTCAGGGACCGTTTTGTAGGAGACGAAATGGCCAGGATTATGTCACTTGTCTTCACGATATTCTTATTTACACCCGTTATTGCACCTTTTCTGGGAATCGCCATTCTATCCGTTTCATCCTGGCAAATGGTGTTCCTCACGCCGCCCATTTTCGCGGTTTTCGTGTTTGTCTGGTCACTCAGGCTGGAAGAATCACTTTCGGTCGATCAGCGCAACCCGCTCAATTGGGTCAGCATCGGTCAGTCGATCCGGAAGGTCATCGGCAACCCGGTTTTTCTCCGGTACACGGGGGTTGCGACCGCTCTTTTTACGGTTTTGAGCTCGTATGTGGCCAGCTCTGAACATATTGTGGGAGGTATCTACGACAAACCGAAGCTCTTTCCGTGGATTTTTGCCAGTATGGGAATGCTCATGTCCTTATGCTCGCTGCTGAACTCGCATCTGTCATCCAGGTTCGGGGCTCGGCAAAGCATCCGGTGGCTGCTGATGATCTACAGTTTGATAGCAGGGCTTTTATTGCTTTTCACATACGCTGCCGGGAGCCTGCCCGATATGGTTCTGTTCTTCATTGGCATCGCTATGTTAATGTCGCTCAACCTGGCCATCGAGCCGAATAGCAGCGCTTTGGCACTGGAGCCGATGGGTGATATGGCAGGAATGGCCTCAGCGATATACGGGACCCTTTTCTTTTCTATTGGAGCGTCCCTGGGATCTGTGATCAGCGGCCTGATGGCAGATGGCGTTTTGCCGCTCGTTCTGAGCTTTTTTATCGTCGGACTGCTCGGTCTGTTCCTGGTGTTCTCAGATCAGCGTCCGCTCGTAAGAAAATCTTCCTGAAATTCGCCTTGAACTCAACTTGAACCAAACTTGGTTCGGGTTTGAATCGGCGTAAACTTCTTCCTGGTGCACTTTTGCTCAAAATCAAACAGCAAAAATGCCATGAAAAAACTAGTTCAGATCGTGTTTATTCTGCTCGCCGTTCAAAGTTTTGGACAAAAGAAAAAAGAACAGCCTTTAACCAAAAAAGTAGATTACTCCGTTGCCATCGTTCCTGAAAAATGGGAGTACAAAGAAGGAAAGGTAGCTTTTGAAGACCATCAGGGAATGAAAGCCATGAAGCTTGCGCCCGGTTCGGGGCAGGTGGTTTTGAAAGATGTTGTTTTCAAAAACGGTACGATTGAATTCGATATCAAGCCCATCGCTCCCGAATTTGCCGAATCCATTTACTTTCACCGGAAAGACCATAAAGAGCAGGAGATTGTCTATCTGAGACTTGGAGCAGTCGGGAACAAGGTATCGAGCGCGGGCATCCAGTACACGCCCTATTTCGACGCGGTGAATATGTGGGATATGTATCCCGAGTACCAGGCACCGGCCATGGCAAAAGCAGGAGAGTGGAACCATATGAAGCTTATCTTGTCGGGCAAGCGATTGCAGGTTTTTCTGAACAATGTGCCTAAACCTGTTCTGGACATTCCCGAATTGGAAGGTGCCCTTACAGAAGGGAGCATTGCGTTCGAGGGATCGTCTTACATCGCCAATGTACAACTGAAACCCAATGAAGTTGAAGGTCTGAGCCCGCTTGCATTACCCGACCTGACCGATCATGACGCCAGCTATCTCAGAAATTGGGCGGTAACGGTTCCTGCAAATTTACCGGATGGTAACGAGCTGTCCTTCCGAAACCTGCCCCAGCCATCAGCCTTTACAGACTCCATTCGGGCCGAGCGCAGAGCGCTGGTTAACCTTACCCGTAAATACGGGGAGAGCAAAAGCAGAAGGGTAGTTTGGCTAAAAGCCAAAATCACTGCAAAAGAAGCGGTTAAAACCAAGCTCCATATTGGTTTCAGTGACGAAATATGGGTGTTTGTGAATAACCAGATGGTATTGGTTGATAAAAACCTTTTTGCGCAGGCGATGCGAAAATATCCGGAAGGTCGCATTTCTATCAATAACACCGCTATGCCATTGAACCTGAAACCGGGAGAAAACGATCTGCTCATTGGGGTTTCCAATGACTTTTATGGTTGGGGAATAATGGCCAGGCTGGAATCGACGGATGGGATCACTGAGACAGACCAGGTCGCAGGTATCATTGATCTGGCAAAGGAAATCATGAATCTGGACCTCCATCCATATGAAGGCACTTACGGCAGTTCAGACGCGTCCTTCAAACTGAATTTTACCCAAAAGGAAAAGCAGCTCTTTGTGCAGGCTACGGGACAAGAACCGTCATTGCTTCAGGCACTCGGGAAGCATATTTTCGCACTTACGAGTGCTAACGCCACTTTTGAGTTTATGCCGGAAAGCAAAAAGCTGGTACTGAAACAGGGTAGCGACAGCCGGGAATTCAAAAAAGAATAGCTTGTACGGATTGCCGGCTGATAAATGAGTGAAGTTCGATGCAATAGCACCTTTTGTCCCGCACGGTTGCGGAATCTTGTTAAATCTTGTTAAAAAGGCCTATATGTCAAGCCAGGTGAACGATCCCAAAGAGCTTCCGCCCTAACTTTAAGGGACTAAACCGATCTGACCGTCATGCTGAGAAACTACCTGCTCATCGCCGCCCGAAACCTGCGCACCAGTCCTACCTACACCATCCTCAACATACTGGGCCTCGCTTTGGGTATGGCAGGAGCGACGCTGATATTTTTCTTCCTGAACCACCATCTAGCAACCGATCGGCATCAGCCTGATGCCGATCGGTTGTACCGGGTTGTGCTGGACCTGCATCTGGACGAAGGTATTGTCCGCGAATCGGGATCGGCCTTTGCGCTCTCGGCTGCATTGGGCCGCGACTATGCCGGAGTAGAGCAAAGCGGTTTTATCCGTAAGATGCCAATGGTCACATTCTCAGCCGGATCGGGGCAGGGTATCAGGCGTTTTATGGAAAAAGAAACTGTTGCGTATGCAGACCAGGGTTATATGCAGCTTTTTGCATTCAAATGGATGTATCATGACGCGACGGCCAGTATGCGGGAACCATTTACCGTCGTGGTCAGCCAGAAGCTGGCGCGCAAATATTTCGGTACGGAAGATGTGGTAGGAAAAACCCTCCGGCTGGACAATGCGCATGACTTGAAAATCACTGGCGTCACAGAAGATCAGCCCAATCCGACGGACTTCTGCTTTGACGCCTATATTTCACTACCCACATTAAAATCCATTGAGCCGACCAACTGGGTCAACGACTACGGCTGGATCAGCGGCCGTAATTTTACGTTTGTCAGACTTGCGCCTGGTATTCGCGCCTCACGGATCGAACAGGTCATCAAACAAAATGGCAAAAATTATTACGCCGATAATGCACCTTACTTCCGGCACCATTTGCAACCGCTATTGGATATTCATTTCAATGAAAACTACGACGGAAAGATCCGCAAATCGATCCTTTGGATTTTGGGCGGGGTAGGGGGCTTCCTGATCCTTGTTGCGAGCATTAATTTTATCAATATGGCGACGGCGCGCGCCGTGAGGCGTTCCAAAGAAATAGGCGTGCGCAAAGCGCTCGGCGGGACGAGGCAGCAGCTTTTCTGGCAATTTACCTGTGAAACGGCGCTGGTAACCGTGCTCGCGTCGCTGGTTTCCATCCTACTTATCATTCCGCTGCTCACGCCTCTTAACAATTGGGCGCACACGCAGGCTTTTCGGTTATCTTCTTTATTCAGCCTGGAAATCGCGTTTTTTGGATTGTTTACCATGGTTTTGGTCATATTGCTGGCCGGCTTTTACCCCGCAGTTATCCTCTCGGGATTTAACCCGGTGGCTGCATTGAAAAGTAAGCTCGGTCCCAGGCAAGTGGGTGGCATTGGCCTGCGGCGGTCGCTGGTCGTGGTACAGCTAGCCATTGCACAGACCATGATCATCGGGGCGCTTGTGATGATGCTGCAGATCCGGTTCTTCCGCAATGCCGATCTGGGTTTTGATCAAAAAGGGATCGTTAAAATGACACTGCCCAAACAAGGCCCCGCTCCTATGAACAGGCAGTCGTTCCGAAACAGTTTGTTACAATATCCGGAGGTCAAATCGGTCACTTATGAATACGACGCACCCACTTCCGACATGGGTTTTGGCGGTTCTGTACGTTTTGATAACCGCACCGAGTGGGAGAAATTCATGATTCGTGTCCGGTTTGGCGATGCTGAGTATCTCAAAACTTATCAAATGCCATTGCTGGCTGGCCGCAGCTTTTCAGATAGGGATTCGGTGCCCGAGTTTGTAGTCAACGAAGAATTGATGAAAAAGCTGGGGATCAGGGAGCCGGAAAAGATGATCGGCCGGCCCATGGAAGACGGTTCTTCGGGTTATAAGGGGCGGATCGTGGGAGTAGTGAAAAGCTTTCATTTGAAATCATTGCAGGAAGGCATCGAACCCTGTGCGATTTACGCCAGGCCTGAGCAGTACCGGGAAGTGGCTGTCAGACTTGATTTGTCCAATCTTTCGCGGACACTTGCGCGCATTCGCCAAACCTGGGATGCGCATTATCCGGGTGAAGTGTTTAATTGGGAGTTTGCGGATGAAAAGATTGCTTCCTTTTACGCCAAAGAAGAGCAGCTGACCAATCTGATCCGCCTATTTGCCTGGGTGGCGATTGTCATTTGCTGCCTGGGACTGTACGGAATGGTGTCGTTTATGGTCACTGAAAAAACCAAAGAAATCGGTGTCAGAAAGGTGCTGGGAGCCAGTGTCGACAATATTCTCCTGCTTTTTGGGAAAGAATTCCTGGTTATGATCCTGATCGCATTTGCGGTATCAAGCCCGCTGGCCTGGCTCCTGATGAACCGATGGCTCAGCCATTTCGCCTATCGGATCGACATGCATTGGTGGCTCATCGCTGCCGGTGGCCTGCTCATTTTACCGATTACGGCCGTTACAATTGGTTTCAGGGTTATGAAGGCGGCCCGGATGAATCCGGTGGAGAGTTTGGCGGCGGATTGAAAATTGGGAAACTGATTAGTTCAACGGTAATGATTGTTTGGTTAGGTCAGGACCTTGCTAGAGAAAAGTGGCGTCAAACCCGAGGATTTACCCGCCGAGGAAGATATTAAAAAATTGGAACGCCGCGTGAAATCCAGCGACAAATCCTCAGATAAAAAGAGGCTTAAGAAAAAGCCATAAAGTGACTAAAACTATCCTGAGAGCTTCCTGGACCATTTTGTTGACGTCAACAAAATGGTTTGTCTTATGTGATCCCTTGACTTCTGTTGTAACCTCAGGCTACTTTTTTGGATTTAGCCGAAGTAAGTTTATATTTTTGTTTATAAACTTACTTACTCACCCAATGAAAAAACTCTGCGCTTACGCTTCGCTCTTGCTTGTTAGCTTATTTTCTTTATCCTGTTCCCTGCAGGACCACGTTTTACCATCAGAACCCGACGTTTACGTTTCTGGATGGGAACAAACCGATACCTCTTTCACTGCCAAATATTGGAAAAATGGTCAGCCTGTGCATCTGCAGACCTCGCAAAGGCTTGTTTTGACGAACTCCATTGCAGTAGCCGGCAACGATGTATATGTGGTTGGATCAGAAAGCGATTCTACGGGTTTCGCGACCAGCAGATATTGGAAAAACGGTGTATTGGAAGATTTTTCAACGGATATATCCGCCGGAACCTTGCATGATGTTGAAGTTGCAGGTGGCGATGTTTATGTAGCTGGTGTAGCATATGAGGGTTCTGATTTCTTCCCGGCTTATTGGAAAAACGGAGTATCTGTAAGGCTTCCGGGCGGGTATGGGTTTACAAAAAGTATTGCAGTATACGGAAACGATGTCTACGTGGCTGGCATGACCTCTAACGGAACACATACGATAGCTACCTGTTGGAAAAACGGGGTCAAGATGGATCTCACCGACGGTTCCAGAGACGCTTATGCGAATGCCATTGCCGTATCCAACGGCGAAATCCTGGTGGTAGGTTATGAGAATGTAAATGGCATGATCGTATCCAGGTACTGGAAAAATGGCGTGGAACTCGGTATTACCGCTAACCACAGTCCCTCGGAAGCGACTGATATTACGGTCTCAAACAATAGCATACACATTGTTGGTCAGGAATCCAGTATAGCGTTTTACTGGAACAATTCTATCAGGAGTATCAACAATGCCAACTACGCCAGCGGTATCAAAGTGCTGAATAGTGACCGTTATATATCGGGAGGCGGAGGGAATGGCGTTAAATATTTAGCCAAATACTGGAAAAACGACACCGAGGTCATTCTTTCTGATGGTACTGCGCATGCTTTCGCTACTTCAATCTTTTTGAGCAAGCCGTAATCTTTCAGGTAAACCTCAATATTTAACAATTACTTCGGCCCCTGCTGACATACCCTTGTCACCAGGGGCCTTTTTCTTTGTATCTCATCAAATAATGACATACCATGAATTTCGCATCAGTCAGGATCATCACCGAAGACATTAATCATCTTGTTCCGTTTTATGAGCAGGTCACAGGAATCGCAATGACCAGATATACCGATGATTTTGCCGAGCTGCGCACGCCTGGGGCTACATTGGCGATTGGCAGCACGCGTACTTTGCAATTATTCGGGGGAAGTGAGATAGCCAGTCCGGCTGCCAATCGTTCCCTAATTATCGAGTTTCGTGTCGATGATGTGGACGCTCAATACGAGAAGCTGGCTGATTTGATCGGGGATCGGGTTGTTCAAAAACCAACGACCATGCCCTGGGGAAACCGCTCGCTGTTGTTCAGGGACCCGGATGGGAACCTGGTCAACTTTTTTACGCCCTTAACCACAGAAGCGCAATCGAGGATAGAGAAGTAAGCATTGGGCCCGTCGGCAAGGGCTGAACGTTACCAGAACGAAGGCCTCTTGTTGGTACCTCCTGCGAGGCGGCAATCGGTACATTCAGGTGTTGCCACGATAACGGAATCGGCCCTTGGACCGAAATAGGTAAGTAGCAGTTGCTGGGTGTTGAACGCGCATGGTTCGTCGGCACTCCCGCTACACCTGACGGGAATGCTGTCCGTATCGGTGCATCTGGGAAAGGTACCCAGCTTAGGTGCCACGGTGATTCTCTTGGTTGCTTCGGTGGAAGCGCTGAAGTAGCCAAAAACAAGGTCTTTCGTGTCACTGGCGTTCCGAATGTTTCCGGTGACCTGTCCGGGTTGCGGGTCAAAAAGGCTTCCTGTCAGCTGCGTTGTTTTGGAAAGCTCCGTCCAATATTCAAAAGCCTGACGCGACAGGCCGTACTGCCTGACAAGAAAGCTGTACCGGATGAAAAGTTTGTTGGTTGAGACAGGTACAGTATTCAGCGGAAGATCCTTGATAATATCGTTGCTGAGCCGGATCGTGCTACCTAGCAGAATGCTGCCAGATTTTTTGGTAGCCCAGCATTTGTTAATATTCTCCTGCCTGATCTTCAGACTGTCATTCACTATTTCCAATGCGGAATAATAAGTGGCGTCGTATTCCCAGGTTTCCTCGAACTTCCAGCGATAAAACTGCGTCTTGTTGCGTTCATCATGGGTATTAACATAGAAAACCATGGCATTCTGAGCAGCATCCAGCCTGTAGGTAAGGCTGTCGATGGCCGGCGTGCGGCTCACGTCGACAAAATCGGAAACGTATTCGCGACCATTCAGGGTGTGGATGCGGATCCTGTATTGGTCTGCCATATCATAAGAAGCCGGGGGCAGTACATACAGCCCGTCTTTCAATTCTGTAAACGGGTAGGTTCCCCCATTTTTCCCTTCCACCTGCACGGAGGCCCTTGTTTCTATAATCGGTGCATCCGTTTGATTTACATTTTGGGTCCTCCTCAGCTCAATGCGGCTGGTATCTGTGCCCCCGACATTGAAAAAGCCGTCGACAACCAGGAAATGATCGTTCTGGCCTACTTCGGGAGGGGAGAATGATTCAATGCAGCTTTCCAGTATGACAGGTAACGCGAGAAAGCCCGCAGTGAAGAGCGTCAGTTTTTTTATATAAAACCTTGATTTGTAAGATTTTGTAATATGTTTTATGTCTTTTATCCATTTAAGAATTGCTATCATCTTAAGATCTAGTTCGTTGAGGAAGAACTTTTCTATTTTCTGTTTGAAATCATCTCCGCAGAAATAAAGACTTTTTGTAACCAACCTTACTCTTAAAGATGAGCTTACTCTTTCCTCGTTTCTTTGAATGTATGAAGGCTGACCTTGATTTTCTTGTCAGGTATTTCGGCAATTTCCAGCAGGAACGTCAAATTACCCATGCTCCCTTCGGTGGTGGCAGTGGCATGCAGCGGACCAAGGGGCCCTTCGAATGCAGTCTTCATCACTGTTTTTCCTTCTTTGTAGGCTACCTTCCAATCGCAGGTCGTGGATTCGATTGTCCCGATCATCGGCGGCGTGTTTCCCGGGCTAATGACGATTTGGGATTTACTGATCTTGATGACCGTCTCTTCGTCGACAGTCCGCTGAAGGTTTCCAAGGCTGTCGAGATACTCTGTTTTTGAGCTGGAGAGAAGAAGGTCCTTTTCGCATTGGCCGAAGCCAATCGTACTACCGGAGAGCAAAGCTCCGAGCAGAGCAAGTTTTTTCATGCTGTATACCGATTTAGTGTAAGTTTTTCCAAATATAGATCCATTCAATTCCTGAATGGATCTATGTCCGGATCATTTTCGTTTGAGGCGCTTACCTGATGCAACAGCTATCGCGTTCCGCAACCAGTTCTTATAACATTATCCCGCATTTATCTATTTCAGCCTTGCGATAAAAGAAACCGTTTTACAGGTAAGTCCAGGGCATTCTTAAATACTGAACTGCGTTACCAGCTGGCACAGACCAGAAATACTTTTATCCCGCTCAAATCGGCGTTCGCGGATTTTACGACATTGGACAGGTATGGGCAGACGGCGCGGGGCACCAAGCGAAATACTGGCATAAGGGCTACGGAGGCGGGTTTTACGTTACGCCGTTTCGTGAGCAGTTTGCGTTCAACGTCAGCGTGGGCTCATCCAAAGAAGAATCTTTGCTGCTAATGATCTTGGTGGGGAGTTTCTTTAGATAACCCTTTACCCTCTTCTTTAACTCTCTGATAGTCAGCATGGCGTAAATACGGCCATTTTATCTTCAAGTAACCGATTGGTATATATTTTAATTTGTATTATTTCAATAATAACAAATATAATTTTGATATAAATTATAAAACCAAATATAATATGCTATTATTAGTAAATAACGCATTTATTTATTGATTTTGATTTTGTAAATTATGAGGATAACAAACCTAATAATTTATGAAGAAAATATTACTCCTGGGATTACTATTGTCCTTTGCAGCCCCGATTGCCTGGGCTCAGGATAAAGTAGTATCGGGCACGGTGATTTCCGGTGAAGACGGAAGCATTTTGCCTGGCGTAAATGTAGTGGTGAAAGGTACTTCGAATGGAACTGTGACCGGCGTGGATGGTACTTACAAAATTAAGGTCCCCGGCTCCGGGACAACACTGGTGTTCTCTTTCATCGGGCATCAAACCCTCGAAATGGTTACTGGTAACAAAGATGTGCTCGACGTTACCCTGACCGGGGACACCCGCCAGCTTACCGAAGTAGTAGTGACCGCACAGGGTATCCTGAAAACCAGGAATGAGCTCTCTTATTCCGCACAAACTGTTTCCGGGGAAATGATCAGCGGTACCCGGGATGCCAATTTTGTTAATGCGCTTTCTGGTAAAGTTGCTGGTGTACAGATCCAGAAAAACAACAGCATGGGTGGTTCGACTGGTATTGTGATCCGTGGATGGAAGTCCCTGAACGGATCCAACCAGGCCCTGTTTGTGGTTGATGGCGTTCCGATAGACAACTCGACCAACAATGCCTCTCGTACCAGCCGCGGAACCGCAGGTTACGATTTTGGCAATGCAGCTGCGGATATTAATCCCGACGACATTGAGTCGACCACCATCCTGAAGGGGCCGGCAGCGACTGCATTGTACGGATCGAGGGCGTCGAATGGCGTTGTTTACATTACGACAAAAAAAGGCCGCAAAAAAGGACTGGGCGTTACCGTCAACGCAGGGGTTACCTTCAATAGCGCCGACAAAAAGACTTTCCCCAAATACCAGAAAGAATATGGTGCGGGCTATGGTAAATATTATGGTCCGGATGGCGACGGCTATTTCGATATGGCCGATGTAGATGGCGATGGCAAGGCCGATCCCATTGTACCTACCTATGAAGATGCTTCGGTGGGTGCTGCATTCGATCCTAGCCTGATGATCTACCAGTGGAACGCGTTCGGCGATCCGACTTCCCCGACGTACGGAAAGGCAACGCCCTGGCAGGCAGCCGCCAATGATCCCTTCAAATGGTTTGAACAGGGTGTGGTCAATAACAACAGCATTACGATCGACGGCGGGGGCGACAAAGGTTTCTTCAAGCTTGGCTGGACTGGGAACACCGAAAAAGGGATACAGCCCAACAGTCACCTGGAAAAGAACTACCTGAATTTCAGTGCCTCCTACGAAATTACCAAAAAACTGACCGCGACGGCGTCTATCAACTACACCAATGTGAAGGGCCGCGGGCGTTATGCGCAGGGATATGGCGGGAACAACAACATTTCCAGCTTCCGAGAATGGTGGGAAGCCAATGTGGATATCAAGGAGCAGGAAGCTGCATATAAGCGTACCGGTGAGAACATTACCTGGAACTGGTCGAGCGGTCTGCCGAAAGAAACAGGCCTGATCTACTGGGATAATCCCTACTTCGCCGCCTACGAAAATGCGCCAAACGACAGCCGCCTGCGGTACCTCGGCTATGCCAAACTGGACTATAAGATCACCAGCTGGCTGAGTGCGATGGGACGCATTTCCCTGGATAGCTATACCCAGCTACAGGAAGAGAAAACGGCGGTCGGCAGTATTCTTTATCCGGCTGGACGTTATTTGCGCCGTGATCTCACCTTCCAGGAATACAATTATGACTTCTTGCTCACCGCCAGTAAGAACCTGACCGCTAACCTGTCTTTTAAAGCAGCAGCCGGCACGAATATCCGTAAAACCAAGCAAACAGGAGTTAGTGCCCAGACAAATGGCGGTTTGACGGTTCCTAAAATTTACGCCCTGTCCAATTCGCTGAACCCGATCGAAGCGCCGGACGAGAAAACGTATTATCTCGAAAAACAGGTAAACGGCGTTTTTGCGGATGTGGAATTTGGATTTAAAGAGTTCATTTTCCTGAACGGATCTTTCAGAAGGGATTATGCGTCTTCGCTTCCAAAGGGGAACAATGCTTACAACTATGGCCAGATTTCGACCAGTTTTGTGTTCTCGAAGTTCATCAGGGAAAACCCGGTTTTTACTTTCGGGAAACTGAGATTGAATTATGCGGAAGTGGGGGCGGATGCGCCGTTCAATGCATTGTCGGACTTATATGACAAACCGACCGCTTTCGGAGCGGTCCCGATATTCTCGGTGCCAGGGACAAAAAATAACGGCGGCTTGCGGCCCGAGCGTACCAAAAGCTATGAAGTAGGGGTCGAAACGAGCTATCTGGACGGTCGCCTTGGATTGGACGTAACTTTTTTTGATTCCAAATCCGTGGATCAGATCATTCCTGTAACTGTTTCAACCGCGACTGGTTATAATTCGAAATATGTCAACGCCGGTACGCTGGAAAACAAAGGCTGGGAAGTTTCCATTACCGGGACGCCGGTGCGTGTGGGTTCTTTTAAATGGGACGTCGGCCTGAACTGGACGCGGATTCGTAACAAAGTGGTGAAATTGTATGAAGACGTGTCCAATTTCCCGCTGCCCAATGGAGATTTCCAGGCGAGCGGTTCTACCAATGCGCCCCTGGGCAAAAGTTATGGTACGCTTTACGGAACGGATTATATTTATACCAACGGTCAGCGCACGGTGGATCCCACCACAGGACGTTACCAGCGGACTTCGACAGTTACCAATGAAATCGGAAATATTAATCCTAAGTGGACCGGTGGTCTGAATAACTCCTTTACCTACAAGAACGTAACTTTTAGCTTTTTGCTGGACACCAAAAAGGGCGGGGATGTACTTTCGATTGATATGTATTACGGCTTGGCAACGGGTCTGTACCAGGAAAGCGCGGGCCTGAATGAACTTGGGAAGCCGGTCAGAAGCCCGGTTGCAGATGGCGGCGGCGTTCTGCTGCCGGGAGTCAATCCCGATGGGGCGGTGAACAAGACACGTCTGAATATGCTGGACTATCCGCAATTGGGCACACAGACCGTCGGTCCGACCCACCGATACGTATACGATGCCAGCTATGTGAAGTTGCGCGAGGTTTTGCTGACCTATTCGCTCCCATCCGGCCTGATGAAAAAGTTGGGGCCTGTAAGGGGCATTTCGATCTCCGCAGTGGGCCGCAACCTCTGGCTGATCCACAAAAACCTGCCTTATGCCGACCCCGAGGACAACTTGGGCGCGGGTAACATTCAGGGCGTGCAAGTGGGTAGCTTGCCGATGGTGCGGTCCCTCGGGTTTAACTTAAAAGCAACATTTTAATTGATGACGATCATGAAGACATTTTTTAAAGCGATATATACCTTGGTCGCGGTGCTCACTGTAACATCCTGTGACGACCTTACTTCCATCAATACCAATCCGAAAGCGTATCAGTCGGGAACGGTGCCCGGAGAGACTTTCTACAGCAATGCTTCCCGAAATCTGGTCGATGCCGTTACCTACGGTTTTTTGTTCAAAATCATCTCCCAGCAATTTGCCCAGACCACCTATTTCTCCGAAAGTGCCTATAACCTGGTAGATGTGGGCAGCAGTTTCTGGGTGTCTATGTACCGGGATGTTTTGCTGGATTACGAGGAATCCAAAAAGATCATTACCGAGAAGCCAAGCCTTTTCCCTGCGGTAGACCAGAACAAGCTGGCGTTGATTGAGATCATGGAGGTATATACCTACTCCCTGCTGGTCAACACTTATGGAAACATTCCTTATGCAGGGGCGGTCAATACCGCATTGAAGGCGGAGGCGCTCGACTCCGATAACCTCACGCCCGAATACGACGATGCTGCCGCCATTTACGACGACCTGTTCACCCGCCTGGACCAGGCGCTCGCGAAGCTGGACCCCGCTGCTGCAGGCTTCGGGTCGGCTGACCTGATCTACGGAGGGGATGTTGATATGTGGATCAAATTTGCCAATTCATTGAAGTTGAAAATGGCCATGACATTATCCGATGTAAATGCGACGAAGGCCAAAGCGATGGCCGAAGCAGCAGTGAAGGCCGGTGTATTTACTTCCAATGACGAGGTGGCCAAGCTGGATTATCTGCCTACCACGCCCAACACCAACCCGATCTGGGTGAACCTGGTCCAAAGTGGCCGCGAGGATTACGTGGCCTCCAATACCCTCATGGATATGATGAAAGCGCCCGCCGCGGACGACCCCCGCATTCCATTGTATTTCACAAAGGATAACGCAGGTGGTTATACGGGCGGCATTTATGGCAGGAGCAATTCCTATGTGACTTATTCCAAGGCTGGGCCTACCATGACGGCGGAGACGGCCCCGGGCGTGCTGCTGGATTACGCCGAGGTGGAGTTTTATCTTGCCGAAGCTGCGGCAAGGGGATATACTGTAGGAGGTACCACGGCTTTGCACTATGCCAGCGCCATCCAAGCGTCCGTTGAATTCTGGGGCGGAACTGCCGCAGCCGCAGCCGCTTATCTGACCGACAAGGATGTTGCTTTTGCCACCGCATTGGGCACCACCGACCTGAACAAGATCGCCAGACAGAAATACATTGCGATGTTCAACCGGGGCCTCGAAGCTTGGACAGAATACCGTCGGCTCGATTACCCTACCTTCAACGCGCCCCCGATCCCACAGGGCGATTTCCCGATCCGCTATACTTATCCTAACTCCGAACAGACCACCAATAATGCCAGCTACACCGCCGCTGCATCGGCCATAGGAGGTGACAAGGTGACGACAAAGGTGTTCTGGGATATCAAGTAGCAAATACTTTGCTGCTTCAACCCCGACAGGTCTGTTAACACAGCCTGTTGGGGTTTGTTCGTTGTTACGGCAAATATGATCGCTTGACAATGACCTTGCTGCGCTCGCTTCCATCGGAAAAGTGGATTTTCATAACATAGCTGCCCGATGGCAGGTTTGCGACATGGATCCGGGACGATTTCGCAGCAGCCGCATCAAGGTCTCGGACTGGCTTGCCAGCCAGATTGTAGATCGTGATTTTTGAGATCTTGCTGTCGCCCAGCAATAACTGCAATGATTGACCATCGTCGACCGGGTTAGGGTATGCGATCAGGTCCTGATTTTCAAACTTGACGATTTGAATACGACTGTGAGCGAAAGTGCCGTCAGTATCCATCATTTTCAGGCGGTAGTAACTGGTATTGGATTCAGGATGGTTGTCTGCAAATGTATAGTCGGTCATTTCGGAACTTAGCCTTTTGGCAGGGATCGTACCTATTTTTTCCCAGGTTTTGCCCGTAGTGCTTCGCTCAATGTCAAACCGTTCGCTGTTGATTTCATGGGTGGTCGTCCAGGTAAGCAATGCCATTTTTCCTTCCGCTTTTGCATCGAACTCCTTGAGTGTTACCGGGAGGGCAATTCTTGGATCGTTCTCTGCAAATAATTCCGCAAACGCTTCAAACATGCCACTGGTGACCAATGCGGACTTCGGAACAAAATCATTGTTTTGTTTCGTCGCGTACAGGATGCCCGGATCACCTGGCGTGTAATGTGCAAACACGGCCACAGAGTCGGGTAGGGGCGTAGTGAGCAGGAAGTCATTTTCCCAAATATCGTTCCGATCTACATCCGAATTGACTGGGTTCATTCCTGGCTGTCCCGGAGTGGCCGTAACATCTGCACAATCCGACACGATCATGTCCACGGTTGAAGACGATTCCAGATCCCTGCGGCCCGGATAAGTACGGACACAAATGATCTGGTAAGGCCCAGGTCGCTCCGCCTGAAATGTGATCTGGTCACTTGTGGTCGTGAAAGTCTGCTGCGTAGGCAACACTGTCCAGTTGTGGATATATATGCCATTGGAAGGAGCTGACAGGGATATCGTGATGTTTGCTGTGTTATCCTCAGTAGTTCTTTTTTCGCTGAAAGGATAGCAGATTGCACTTGTTACGATGACGGGCGCTGGCGGGAGTGGGAGGGCGGGGCAGGAAGTACTTCCGGTTAACAGGCCTTCCGCGAAACCCATGCCGGCCCAATCTAGAAGTTTCGCAAATGCGTGGAGGGTATTGATGTTATCTGACCTTCCATAAATAGCGGTAAATGGCGTTTGTCTGGCGGGTCCTATTATCGCATTTACTTCCATGACATTCAATAATTCACGTTGGTTTTGGGTTAAAATAGGCCCTTGGTAATCAATGGAACTGAAAGATGGCAAGAAACAAAAATTAAATTCCCCTGTTGGTTTAATGAGCTTATTTGGGACATTATATGTCGTTATCCCTCCTGGTGGAAAATCGTCATTAAACGGGCTTGTGTATTTTCTATTAATTCCTACGGCTTTAAATAGTATTCCCCAAGCCCCCACACGGAGCACCGTTTCGAACTGGTTGATCTGATTAGTGTTAGCTTCAATATTTGTATTTTGAAGCAGCCAGGGTGTATAACTCCTGAATATCCTGAACCCATAATTATAATGCTCAAAGATAGCCCGATCGGATGCGTCCATGCTGGCATGTATCATGGCGATATTGCGGCAATTCTGGGGATAGCCTCCATTACCCATTGCATTCAGTGCGCTACGAAACGTATCAAAATCCTGATGCTTCCCACCTACATTTGGATAACCTGCCTGATGGATCATCATCTGCTTGGCGGCGGGAGTAGCCAATGCGGAGTAAAAGTTTCGCCAACGTTTTGCGAAGAATTTTAAAACCACTTGCGAAAGCACGGTTACACTTAAATCATACGGAAGCGATGTCAGCCCAACAGGAACGTTTGCACCTTGATTAGGTGTGTCATAGCAAATCAATAGACTTACGTTGTGCGACTGCCCGTTGTTTTCCATTTCCCTGAGCGCCCATCTCGCCACGAGCCCACTCATGCTCTCACCTAGAACAATGTTTTGATGATTGCCCTGCTTAATCGTATTCACTTGCTGTATAACTGCTTTCATTACCTGCGCATTATCCTGAATAGCTGCGCGTCCATCGTCATAATTGATCACGACTAGGTCATATCCTTCAGATAGAAACTGGCTCAACGGGCCTTTGTATTTCGCTTCAATATTATCCAATGAAACGTCTTGCCCCATGTCAAAACCGTCGCCAATGATGATCGGTTTGTCGAATATCTGATCACAGCCGTTGATAATTCTGATTTCCCCTCCAATTAACATGGTACGGGCCGATCTTTCTGAGGAATTGGTGTCAGAGGTAAACCCTGGTGCGGTAACCCGTAACTCTTTATACGGCTTAATTCTTTCAAGTTGTTTTACGTCTATGAAAGTTTCGAAAAGGTAAGTAACATCATGTGTCGTAAGTCTGATACGGATTTTTTGCTTCCCGGTATTTTCAAAGGTATGAGGTATTAATTGTTGGGATATCGGATAGCTTTTATAACCTTCCCCTTCACCAAAACCAATTTCAATGTTCTTAATGATATCCGGATGACTGGTAAAGAAAAGTTCTGGCCGAATTTCCAGGGAGACGTCAGCCTGATAAACTTCATCCTGCAATACCGACGCATAGACGATCGGGATCTTTTCGTAAGCAGAGAAGTCAACAACTTTCCCAGCTTTCTTTTTTAACTCATTGTCTGCAATCTGCGCATCGGTAAGGTAAATGCCTTCCAGGTTCATAATGCCAAGAGGCACCACGTTGCTTTTCGTCAATTTGCCGGGATCAGTTTCAATCAGTTTTTCTAAATGGGGCATGTGATGGGTCAGGTCAGCATCGATCAGTCTTTCATACAGATTTTCCCATTCTTCCGCCGAGACAGTCTCTGTCTTTGGAGTTTTATTCCTGGTGAGGTTTTTAAAATAGTCGATTTCAGCTTGTCCTGTCCAGGCATTGTTGAGCAGCAGGGTTTTGCCAAGACCAGACAGTTCAAGTTTATTCAATTTTTCTTGCCTCAATTGTTCAAAATCCTGCGCCTGCCCGGCAGAAATAAGCAATAGAAAAAGCTGAAGAAAACTACATAGCTTTCCCCTCCAGCATGTGTGTACATGTTTCATTGGAATTGGTTTTAAGTGGAAGATTTAATCTATTTCGGAATTAATTGAAATTCATATTTGGTTTTCAGGCCGACCAGCGCTGTACAGCAGATATCAGTAGGCTCATCATTTTTGAAAATCTTATGTCCTTTATACAGTTTATAAAATTTGGGATTTGTATTCGGGTAAAATGGAATAGCAACCGCGATTGCATTATATTTTGTAGACACTTCACCCACAAATTCGAACTTGCCCTCTTTATCAGAATAAACTTCTTTCAGATCTGTGTCAATTGTAAAATTCAATCCGCTGAAAATGATTTGAACGCTGTCTACCGGTTGTTTGGTGACCAAATCGGTAATGGTGCCGTAAATGACGGTTGTTCGCTCCTTTTCACAACTCGAAAGGATGAAAATGCAGCTAAAGAGAAGAGTGGCTACTGACTTAAAGCAACTTATGGAGCATGTAGCGTTTTGTTTCATGAACAAGGGGTTTAAATTATCTTGGTTTTAATTGAAATTCGTATTTGGTTTTCCCGCCAATAAGTGCTGAACAACAGGTATATGTCTCCTCGTCGTTTTTGATTACTTCATATCCACTATACATCTTTTGAAATTTTGGATTTGTGTCGGGGTAGTAGGGGATTATAACCAGGACGGTGCCATATTTTGTGGACACGTCACTTACAAATTCAAACTTCCCATCTTTATCAGCGTAAATCTCTTTCAATATTGTAGCGTTGGTAAAAACCAAACCGCTGAAAATAATCTGGATGCTGTCCACGGGTTGTTTGGTGACTATATCAGTAATGGTGCCGTAAATGACGGTTGTTCGCTCCTTTTCACAACTTGAAAGGACGAAAATGCAGCTAAAGAGAAAAGTGGCTACTGACTTAAAGCAACTTATGGAGCATGTAAATCTTTTTTTCATGAGGTAGGCAGATTATTTACTTGGGAATTAACTGAAAATCATATTTCGTCTTTTTGCCAATGGCAGCGGTGCAGCAATTTGAGGTTGCGATATCATCTTTTTTAATATAATAGCCCTTATAGCTACACTGAAATTTGGGATTTCCCATGGGATAAAATGGTATTGATATGTATACAGCGTTATATCGTTTTTCAGCGGTAACGACCAATTCATAATTCCCATTTTGATCGGAAGACACATTCTTCAATTTGGTGCCGGTTAGAAATTGTGAACCACTTATTTCGACCATGATACTGTCAACTGGCCGGTTAGTTTGATCAGTAATCGTACCATATACTACAGTAGTTCTATCTTGTTTTTTACACCCTGCCAGTATGGAAATAATGCAAATGAAAATGTATGCTATTGATTTGCAATATATTGTCTGATATGTAATAGTTCTTTTCATAGAGCGGATAGTCAAATTATTTATGTATTAACTGAAATTGGTATTTGGTTTTCGCGCCGATAATAGCAGTACAGCAAATAACAGTTGGCTCGTCGTTTTTAAAAATTTTGTGTCCTTTATAATGTTTCTGAAACTTCAGATTTGTACTTGGATAGAATGGAATAGCAACCTCGATAGCGATATATTTTGTGGACACTTCACCCACAAATTCGAACTTGCCATCTTTATCAGAATAAGTTTCTTTCAAATCTGTGTCAATTGTAAAACTCAACTCGCTGAAAATAATCTGAATGCTGTCCACAGGCTGCTTGGTGACTATATCGGTAATGGTGCCGTAAACCACAGTTGTTCGCTTTCCAAACCCATCGCAGTTATTAAAAAGTAAGGTTGATCCTGTAACGATTAGCGTTAAACGTAATGCATTAAGTACATGTTTTATGACAGGCTTTTGAGGTTTTAGTGTGTCTTTGAAGTGTAAATTTTTGGAGCCGACGCAAAAGTTACTTATGCACAAGTAGAAGAATCATTTTGACAAAAAGCGAAAGCAATTATTTAAAGGTCGATTTTGTGCCCGAACGGAAATGAGGAATTATTTGGCTGATATTTAAATATCAACCAAATAATCTATTATTATTTTTGATCGGGGAGCGGAGATTAGCAGGTTTTGAAACTTACCTTAATTCAACCCCCTCCCATTCGACAAATCCAATACCAACACATTCCCCTTCGGAGAAACCCTGAACACCTGATCACCACCAGGTTTTGAAAAAGCCCCGGAAATAGCAGGAACAGAATAGTCCAACCCTTCAAACTGACATTGCACCTGGTTCGGATTAACTGTTTTAAAAGGCAGATTTTCGTCTTTTGCTACATTCAGGTCCAGAAACCAGTTTTGTGCGGGAGCGCCGGTGAGGGATATCTTCATTTGGTTTTCAGTCAGATCCATCACCAAGGTGCCTTTGAATGTTGTGAGAGGCCATGAAATGTGCAGCTTGCCCTCGGACGGGCTGGTGATCACCGGGTCGCCGCCTTTGATCAAAACCTCTTTGCCGTCTACATTCGCTTTAAAACGCAACCCGGCCAGCTGATCGTTTTTACTCCACAAATAGCCGTCTACCACCGGAAGTGTGAAAAATGAGCATTCATTGGAAGTAGCCTTTTCGGTGGTGTAGACGGACGGTAGTTTTTCGTCGAACATATGGATGTCGCGGATGCGCAAAGAACCATTTTCCCAGAGCAGGTTGGCACGGTAAAAGCGGCTGTTGAACCAAACGGTTTTCTGGTTTCCACCCGGCAGGTCGTTGTTGGCCGTGAAAGAAGTAGCCGGGGTTAGTTTGAATTTCTTTTTGAACCAAAGCCCCGAAGCCTCCAGTGTTTCTACTTTTACTTTTCCTTCATCCCTCAATTTGGCAATCAGCGGCATCTGGATTTCAAAGCCTTTGGACATCGCATTCCAGGTAAATGAATTTTCCTGACCGGCCTGGGTGTAGTTGAAAGCCATCGACTCGCCTTCGACAAACTCCTTTAAAAACCAGCTGACCCAGGTAGCACTGCCACCAGCTTCCGGATACACGGGTTCGAGCGTGATCACGCCCTGTCTGCTGTTGCCCAGTCCGGTATCGTACTGGCGGATCGGGTCGCTGCCCAGCATCCTGAAAATGGGCACCGGTAACTGTTTTTCCGTGGTTTGTGCCGGC
This sequence comes from Dyadobacter sp. HNCC25DJ185, assembly GCF_056895195.1. Lineage (NCBI taxonomy): Bacteria > Pseudomonadati > Bacteroidota > Cytophagia > Cytophagales > Spirosomataceae > Dyadobacter > Dyadobacter sp. HNCC25DJ185. Next base: position 18,337 of record NZ_JBXHAR010000015.1, on the reverse strand, counting down.
ATGTAGGAGTTGATCCTGCTCGGGTAATAAGCCTGGTTCCAATAGCCACCCCAAAGCGTGTAGCCGTCTGTACCATATTGGTCTTTGCAGTTCGCCGAGGCCACGATATGGTATTTGTCGTACATATAATTCAAAGAATGCGCATCGATAAACCAGGAAGCAACCGATTTCGGGTAATAGCCAAAAATTCCCTTAAAATCAGCCATATACACGTCAATAAGCTTCTCGCGTTCCTGCGGGGTGTACCCGGTTGAAAAGCCTACATCGGCGTGCCAGTCCCAGGGGTAGCGTCCGCGCCATTTTAACCCGGCCTTTTCAACCAGCGGCTGCGGCAGTTCCCACCATGCACCGATTTCAAATGTTCCTTTGGGCAAATCCTTTAATAATTTCTGGTAACGCGGATCAATCAAAGCATCATACTGGAGCAGAAAAGATCCGCCCAGCCTGTATTTTTTCATGATCTCAACCTGCCTGACGACAGTTTGGTACAATACATCCTGCGTAATCAGCGGGTCACGGGGTTCCAGCAAGCGAATGAAATTGACAATGTTGATGATTTTCGGATTGTCTTTGCCCTTTTTAGGCGTGCTTTCCCGAGGGTTTTGAATGATAAAAGAGGATAATATACTGATGCAGGCGAATGCAATAGCGGTCAATGTGAGGATAACAGCCTTTTGGCTTTTCTGGATCATAGCAGGTAAAGGAATATTTTGCGCATAAATATAGCATCCCAACCTCACAGATCGGGTAGCAGCTTTGCGTAAAACACGCAATCAATTGGTTTTGATCAGCCTGACGACATAACCCCCGCCGGCTTCCAGACGCACGGGCAGGCTGGTTTTGTTCGAGACGGTTTGGGTGGAAATACGATAGTCGGCAGCATAGCGGTCGGCATTGATCCCGTCGGCACAGATCGTCGCCTGGTAGCTGCCGTCGCCGAGAAAATCAAGCGGGAGCGCGAAGTCGTGGGGCGACTGGCCCGACATGGCGCCAATGTACCAGTCGTTTCCCTTCCTGCGTGCGGTGACGATATATTCGCCCAGTTTGGCGTCCAATATGCGCGTTGTATCCCAGGTGGTGGGTATGCTCCCAAGCAAATGCATGAACTCAGGCTCCATGAGGCCCTGTGCGGGATTTCCGGAAAAGAATTGCATCGGGCTTTCATATACGACAAACATGGCCAGCTGCTGGGTGCGGGTTGTCATTGAAGTGACATTCTCGGTCCCGTATTTAAATGATTTTTGCGTCGAATTGGTGAGCTGGCCCGGCTCGTAATCCATCGGGCCGCCCACCATCCGTATAAAAGGCAGCAGCAAATTGTGCCGGGGCGTTACCTTATCGCTCCACATATTGTATTCCGAACCAAGTACTGCCTCGCGCGTCAAAGCGTGGGGGAACGTCCTGTTGAAACCTGCCGGTTTGAATGCGCCGTGAAACATGAGCATGATCTTGTGCCTCGCGCAGGCTTCTGCGACTTTGAAATAAAACGCAACGGCCTGCTGGTCGTCCCGGTTGATGAAATCGGTCATGATAAAGTCGACGCCCCATCGATTAAACTGTTCCAATGCCGGTTCCAGTTGTTTTTCAAGGGTCAGTGCCAGCGTCCACATGCTGATTTTAATACCCTTTTCCTTTGCATAGGCGACGATTTCGTCCATATCGATTCCCGGCGTGATCTTGAAAAGATCATTATTGTCGCTCCATCCCGCGTCCATCAGGATCCTCTCAAAACCAAATTTTTTGGCGAAATCGATGTAGTATTTGTAAGTCTGCGTGTTAACCCCGCTTTTGAAATCAACATTAAAAATATTGGAGGAAATGATCCATTCCTCCGTCGCTTTGCCGGGTTTTATCCAGGAAACATCCGCCACCCGCGACGGTGACCCGAGCCGGTAAACCAAGTCGTTGACCGGCAGGTCCTTGTCCCGAGGCGCAATAACGATTACCCTCCAGGGGAAACTCCGGGTGCCTTTGGTTTTGGCAATAAACCCGGCCCTTTGGGTCACATACTTTTGAGAATAAAGGTCCTTGGTTTCGGCGACTGCAGCAGGGTAAGGTGCAAAGTCGCCCATCAGGCCGTCGCCCGACACGCGCCTGAGGAACATGCCGGGATAGTTTTCCAGGTCCGATTCGGTAATAACGATTTTGGGCGCATCGTTTTGGGCAATGAGCACCGGCGTAAAAAACAGACCTTTTTGCGAAACACTATCCAGTGTTTTGATCCCATAAAGCTCCTCAAAACTGGTATGGTAAATGTCCATATTGGGTGAAGGCACCACTTCAGGCATGTAAGTCAGCGGGTTACCGGGGAAACGGAAAGTAGCGATCTCATTTTTTACTTCTGTTTCCTCCTTGAATGAAGTGACTATCCGATAAGCCGCGCCATCGTCGTAAGCCCTGAAAATGACCGCAAAACCGTTCGAAAGCTCGACCCTGAGCTCATTGTAATGATCCGGAATGTGCCTTCTTTTCTCAGGGACCGGGGAGACGATCATTTCATCATGCGTACCTGTCACGAATTTGGGTTTTGCCAAACCCTGCGAAAGCCTTTTGCCGCTGGTCAAAACCATATCGATTTTCGACGGTGAAATGATCGGCTTATTTTTATAAGAAACCTGGTAGGTAAGTATCGAATCAAGCGTTACCGAAATCCGGACAGACTGGTCTGGCGAACTGACTTCCTTCACACGGGCAGCAAGCGAAGAAACAGAAATGAGGACGAGCAGCAGCAGAATTCGGAGCATAGTTGTTTAGGAATAGTCAATTAACTTTCAATATCCGGGATTTTGGGCAGCCACCCCACCGGAACCCAGTGCAATATTGCGGTCAACCTCGGATTGCGGGATAGGCAGCAGCTCATGCTTGCCAGCCTGGAAATAGCTGATCGGCTCACCGCCCAGCAATGCCAGTTTTCCGGCGGTGCGCCAGCGCATAATGTCGCGGCTGCGGACCTGCTCCCCGGCCAACTCCACCTTTTTCTCGTGCGCCACCGCTTTGAACACCTCATCCTTGGTATTGCAGGGAAACAAGGCATTGGGAAAGGTACTCAATTTAGCGGTTTTCAAATCTTGTCTGCTTCTGATTTCGTTCAGGCGGTCGATAGCGCCCTGCATATTGCCGGTTTCATTTTCACATTCGGCGAGCATCAGCAACACCTCGGCATAGCGGATCAGACGTCGGTTAATCGCGCTGGCCACATTGCCCGGCATGGCGTTTTTGTAGCTCAATGTGTATTTTTTCCAGGATTCCTGCGTCATCACACCTCCGGCCCATTGGTCGCCAGGCTCGTAAAAAGTCGATTTTTTGCGAATATCGGCGGCTTCGAAATCACTTTTCAGTTTCGGCGCGGGCAGGACAATCCCGTTGCCGGTATTCATATCGTATTGCCTGGTCCCATTGGTAGATTCCCGGTACAAACCCTGCGCATAATCGTCGCCCTCGTCTTCGGCAGCGGAAGGAGAGGGCGAAAATATTACTTCAAAAATAGATTCCTTGTTAAACTCGGTTTCCTCCTGAAAGTTTTCATTGCTATTGGCCACGAGTGCATACAAATTGGAATTCCTGACTTTTTCAAGATAGATTTTGGCATTGGGATAATCGCCCATTTGCATATAGATCCGGCCCAGCAATGCGTTGGCGGCGCCTTTGGTTACCCTTCCATTGTTCGCTGCGTCATAGGTAGCAGGCAAAATTTCCGCTGCTTCTTTCAGATCGGCGATGGCGGCTTCATATACAGTTTTCTGCGGCGAACGGGGAACAAATCCGCTGAAATCGGTCACCGGACTGGTAATCAAAGGCACGCCGCCCCAAAGACTGGCGAGTTCGAAGTAAGAAAACGCCCTCAGAAATTTTGCCTCGGCCACCACCCGGTTTTTCAAGGTTCCCTGCGGATCGTCCGGATCGATTTGGATCGCATTGGTGATCACCACATTGGCGCGGTGGATCACAATGTAAAATCCTTTCCATACCCGCTCTACGTAAGAGTTATTGACTCCCAGGGTTCCGCGCAGGATTTCGCCCCGGTCGTCGGCCAGTGTCGTTCCTACGAAATCATCGGAACGAAGGTCTTGCAGCCAGATATAACAGTTTCCAACGAGATAACTGCCATTGAGCGTCGTGTAGGCTGCATTCACGCCTTTTTCCAGTTCGGCGGCGGTTTTGAAATAGGTTTCTGAAGTGACGGCGTTGGGGTTTACTTTGTCGAGCTGTTTTTCGCAGCCGGTAAGCAAGGTAAACAGGGCGATCAGTGCGGGTATGCAATTATATTTTTTCATAATGTCGGATAAAAAGAAGATTAAAAACCCAGTTGCAATCCTAATGTAAATGACCTTGCGGCAGGGTATTGACCATAATCAATCCCGTTGGTCAGGTTGCCTGCGCCGCGGTTGCTGCCAATTTTCATACCGATTTCCGGATCGTATCCCAGGGTATACTTGGTAAAAGTCAGGATGTTTTGGGAGGCCAGATAGATCCTGAATTTCGAAATGGCCCCATTGGTTTTCTTGGCTAACAGATCGGACGGAAGCTCGTAACCGATATTGATGTTTTTCAAACGCAGGTAGGAAGCATCCTGCAACCAGCGCTGCGATACCCTCGAATTATCGTTAGGGTCGCTCCATTTGATGCGGGGATTGGTCGTACTGTGGTTGTCGGCCGTCCAAGCGTTTTCAAACGCTGACAGGCTTCCGCCCAATGGCCACCTGAAAGCGCCTGCATATACGCCGATGCCGCTGTATATTTCGCCGCCCTGCACACCCTGGAAAAGAATTGAGAGGTCGAAATGCTTGTAACTCGCGGTGAGGTTAAGACCATACGTGAAGTCGGGCAGAAATGAGCCGATTACCTTCCGGTCTTTGTCGTCAACAATGCCATCGCCGTTCAGGTCGCGGAAACGGACGTCGCCGGGCGCGGTGGCCGAACTTTGGTAAAAAGCAGTCGCTGAACCAGTTTTGGACCTGGCCGCCACATTATCCGCGTCCACTTCGGATTGATTTTGGTAAATGTGGTCGAAATCCCAGCCGTAGAATGATTGGATCGATTCTCCCGCGACCGTCCGGGTTACCGGTACTCCCCAGCTTGAAAAGTAGTTGCCGTCGCCTCCGTAAATCACCCCGCTGGGCGAATCGAGCCGGAGTACCTTGTTCCTGACCACGCTGATATTGCCGCTTACGCCCCATGTAAAGTCGCCTTTCCGCGGAGCGCGGTAACCCAGTTGCAATTCCCAGCCTTTGTTGCGCATTTTGCCAATGTTGACGTCCGTAAACTGGACATAACCAAAGGAAGGCGGGGTAGGGGCTTTCAGGATGAGGTTGTCGGTGATCCGGTTGAAGTATTCGGCGGTAACGGTGAGCGAATTATTGAAAAATGCTGCGTCCAGACCGATGTTCAGCTGGTTGGTTTTTTCCCATTTCAGGTTTTGATTGGCCAGCTTATTGTAAAAGGAAGCATTGACCACATTTTCGTTATTAAATGGATAGGATGAATTGTACACCAGTGACTGCCATGGATAATTGCTCAGCGCGGTAGGATTAAGCCCCGTAACCCCATAACTCGCCCTGATTTTCATATCCGACAAAAAGGAAATGGTTTGCATGAAGCTTTCCTGCCCCAGATTCCAGCCTACCGAGGCAGCCGGGAAATTGGCGAACTTATTCCCAGGCGCCCAAACCGACGATCCGTCGCGGCGGATACTCGCATTCACAATGTATTTTCCTTTATAGGCGTAACCCAAACGAGCGACGTATGAAGTCAGCAGGTTTTCTTCTAATGCGTTCAATGCGCTGATGTTGGTGGCGCCGTTCAATGTTTTGATCGCCGGATTGGATTGTTTGCCCGACATCATTTCTGTCCGGATGCGGCCGCTCTGGGCCTCAAAAACCAGGATTGCATTTAAATGGTGGTCTGTACCAAGTGTTTTGTCGGCTGTCAACTGCTCCGAGTAAAGCAGCGACGAATAGGCATTTCGATTGCTGGAAATCGTCGAAAGACCATCATTGGTTTTAAAAGTGTTATTGCCGTCATTGACCAGGTAGCTGTTATCCGCTCCGTTTTCCAATGAATTGGCGTAGTCGATGCCAAATGTACTGCGGAATTTGAGCCAGCTCAGCAGTTTCACATCCAGGAACGCACTACCCAATATCTTAGTGGTATTTCTCCTGAAAACAATGTTTTCAATGTCGGCGATCAGGTTGGGGAACGGGTGGCCGTCGATTGCATCCCCGCCTGCTTTGATCCAGGCGCCTGTATTGGGGTCCTTCACCGGCAAATGCGGGAGCGCAAACTGCAGTAGCGAAAGCGGTGTGCCCTGGTCGCCCGTCTGGCCATCGGCGTTGTTGTACAATTGGGATGAATAAGCGATCAGCAGGTTTTGGCCGAATGTAAATCGGGGGCCCAGATCATGGGAAGAATTGATCCTGAAATTATACCGGTCAAATCCTACGCCTTTCACGATGCCTTCCTGCCTGGTGTAGCCCGCGGAACTGTAAAAGGTAGACGCATTGCTGCCTCCTGAAATGGACAGGTTGTTGCCGGTCATCAATCCCTTTTTAAAATACAGGTCTTGCCAGTCTGTATTGGTTTGCGCGTAAGATTGTGTGGCACCCGGATAAGGCAGCTTGCTCATTTCGGCGGTGGTGTACCGGCTCGGGCGGGCCGATGCGTTCTCGTCGTTAGCCCCGGAGAACATAGCGTCCATAAACCGCATGCGCTGGTCTGTGTTCATCGGGTCCAGCTTGCGCCAGGCCGATTCGACACCTGTGTACGAGTCGAGGTTAACCGTCATTTTTTTGTTGCGCTGGCCTTTTTTTGTCGTCAGCAAGATCACGCCGTTGGTGGCGCGGGAACCGTAAATGGCCGCTGCGCTGGCGTCTTTAAGCACTTCAACGGATTCCACGTCGCGGTTATCGAAGCTGGAAAGGTTGGTGGTGGGGAACCCGTCGATCACGTAGAGCGGGTCGGTAGAAAAGCTCACCGAGCTTACGCCGCGGATCCGGATATTGGGGGACGTTCCGGGCGAGCTCACATTGGTTACCGTGAGCCCGGCCACGCGGCCCTGAAGCGCCTGGCCTACCTCCGCTACCGGCAATTCGGTAAGTTCTTTGGCAGATACCTTGGAGATCGCGCTCGTAAGCTCCCGCTTGACCTGTGTGCCATAACCCACCACGACTACTTCATCGAGCGATTTGGGATTGGGTACCATTTGGACCGCAAGGCTGGTCTGGCGCCCGAGCGTTACCTGCTGGCTTTGGTAGCCAACGTACGAGAAAACCAATACCTCGGCTTGATCGGGAACAGCCAGCGTGAAATGGCCTTCCGCATTGGTAGAGGTTCCTTGCGTGGTGTTTTTTACAACTACGCTTACGCCGGGCAAGCCTTCGCCTGTCTCGCTTTTGACGGTCCCGTTGATTGTTTTGTCTATCGAAGTCGGCTGGGGGGGATTGGCGGGTTTAGCATCATCGGGCGTTTCGGGCTGACTGCTGAGGATGATCTGGTTCCCGATCGGACGGTAACCAATTTGCAGAGGTGTGAGCAGTTGGTTCAGGACGTCCCGGAGCGACTGGTTTTGCGCCACCAGGGAGGTCCGTCTTTCGGCCTGGATGGCCTTTGGGCTGTAAGTGAATTTGACACCTGTAGTATTTTCGATCCGGTTGAGAATGGTTTTGACCGGCAGGTCCTCCGCCCGGATGCTCAAATGCTTATCCAGCATTTCCTGCGCGGGCGACTCGATGGCATAGGTCAGCTGGAGGCTGATCAGCGCAATGAGCAGTTGTGTAAAGGATATTCTCATAACTGTCCTTAACAGGTCAACATTTAGTAAGGGTTTTTTCATAGATTTGATCAGCCTTTACGGCAGTTTTTGAACGATTGTAGAAAGTTGGACAAAAACGGTCCCCTTACATTTGTTTTACAAATGCATCCGGGATTCCAGGTCAGCGGTGCCGCGAACACCGTTGGCCTTTTTCTTCACTGGTATTGATATGCTACTGGTACTTATTTACAGCCTTTTCCATAAATGACGATCTGCCCGTCCATGACTTTGTAGCTGGCCTGGATGGTCTCACAAACGATAGCCAGCTTGTCGTACAAAGAGCCTTCATGGAGCGAACCTGTCAGGTTGCAGTCTTTCAGCCTGTCCGCCTCGCAAATGATCCTGATTCCGTAGACCTGTTCCAGCTTGCCAACTACCATTGGTATAGGGGTTTCCAGAAATTCAAGGCTTTCTCTGGCCTTACCCGTTGCGACAGCCTGGGGTTGGGAAACCAGGGTTTTGACAAACCGCTCGTCCTTTTTCACAAAAACCGCCTGCTGGTTGGGCGTTAAGATCACCTCTTCCGAAAGCGAAGGTTCCGGCTGCTCCTTGGTCGCTTGCTTGAAAACAGTCACTTTTCCCGTGCGCACTCCGATGGACACGTTGGCGTCCGAATCGTAAGCCCTGACCCTGAAACTGGTACCCAGCACCCGGGTGACGATCTTGCCGGAATACACCATAAATGGTTTTTCGACGTTTCGGGCTACCCTGAAAAACGCTTCCCCGCTCAGGTAAACTTCCCGCCTGGCCTGTCCGAAATTTAAGCTGACCTTGAGCTGACTTCCCGGCTCGAGCAGTACCTGGCTGCTGTCGGGAAGGGTGATGGTTTTTACGGTTTTTCCCTGATTAGTATGCAGCTCTTCCAAAGCTTTAGGGCTTGCCGTAGCGACAGGATGGCGGGAGGCAACGGGCTCACGCAGGACGAACCACGTGCCTAAGCCGACTAGTAGTAACCCGGAGGCCGCAAAGCGCAACCAGTTTCTCCCGAAAAAGGAAGTGCTGTTTTTTTGCTCCGTTGCAAGGAGGATGCCGTCAATGGCGTCCTGTACTTCTTCCAGGGTAACGGGTATAGGGTTAACCTGCATGGCGATGACAATCGACCGGGCCTTTTCAATGATCTCATTTTGTTGCGGGTGCACACGTTGCCACGTTTCCCAGAAAACGTCTTCCGGTTTCAGCTGTCCAAGCACCCATCGTCGGAAATAGATATCCTGTACAAAATCTTCAGTGGTATAACTCAGATACGTTTTCATAGACAGAGCATCGGAAATAGGGCTGATATGCTGAGAAACCAGTTCTTTCTAAGGATTCTGAGCGCTTCGTAGATCAGGTTAACAACGGAGTGATAATTAATGGACATAACCCTGGCCACATCCTCATATTCCATTTCCTGATAGAAACGCAGGTAAATGGCCTCGCGCTGGCGTTTCGACAGTTTGTCGAGGTTCCAGCGCAGACGTTTCAGGTCTTCGTGCTGCACTTCATTGCTGACCATATAGGATTCAATGGCAAATTGTACCTCGAATGTATATTCTTCATTGATCTGCTCTGCTTCCCGGAACCACCGCAGGCGTTTTGTTTCGTGAAACAGCCTTCTCCTCAGGGTGGTCAGCAGGTAGGGTTTCAGCTTTTCCACGTCGTCCAGCTTTTGCCGTTTGTTCCAGAGGTCGATAAACAAGTCGTGCAGGCAGTCTCTGACAAACTCGCGGTCCTTATCCAGCCTGCATCCATAGTTGAGCAGCAAAGGATAATAAGCTTTCATCAGAACGGAAAATGCCTCCCGGTCACCACTTTTAAAAGCATTCCATAACACGGCCTCGCTGCTGTTTTCGACAGGCGGGTGAATGGGGGTGATCTTCTCTGCAATGGTATTAAGATCTGGCATAAACGAAACGCGAATCAATTTGACCGGGCCGTTACTCCGGAATTAAAGGCTTCTGTTTCTAAAGAGGCTGAAAATGTAACAATGTCCTGAAAAAATTTAAAGAAATATTTAAATGATTAAACAGCGCGGCTGAAAAGCGGCGCATTATCCATGCTTGCCGTAACGATCGGGGAGTAAATGGGAGTTAAGCGCTTGTTAACACTATGGTAATCCGGACAATGAATTAGCGCCGTTGCTTTCTTAGGGGAAATTTTTAAATTACCGCTGTTAAATATTTATAAACATTGACAACCCCGGCCCCTATTTGTCGGGATAAATAAAAATGACAATATGAACAGGGAGGTTTCCAGGGAACAGGGCGACAATAATATAAGCGAGTTTCGCGCGGAATATGTGGAAGGCTTAAATGCTGAAACCAAATTCTGGCTGGAAGAAGATGCGAGTTATTTTCTGCATCAAGCATTGTCGACACCGGTCATGAACGTGCTGTCGAAAACGGAAGGCGCTTACATTGAGGATCTTTCGGGTCACCGGTATCTCGACCTGCACGGCAACGGCGTGCATAATGCCGGGTTCTCCAATCCTGCCGTGATTGAGGCTGTGATCAAACAATTGCAGGAGCATCTGGCTTTTACGCCGCGCCGCTACACCAATATACCTGCCATAGAACTTGCCAAAAAGCTGATCGAAATCACCCCTCCTGAACTCAGGAGAGTGCTTTTTTGTCCTGGCGGCTCGGAGGCTATCGAAATGGCGATATCGCTTGCCAAGCAGGTTACCGGTAAATGGAAAACCATTTCTTATTGGGATTCCTACCACGGCAACGGTTTCCAGGCTTCCAGCGTGGGTGGCGAAGAACACTTTTCGACTGGCCAGGGACCTATGGTTCCCGGCGCATTCCATGTCGAATTCCCAAACTATTACCGCAATCCCTGGGGACTGACTGATCCGGAAGCCATCGACGATTTGTACCTCAGGCAGATCAGAATCGTTTTACAGCGGCATCCCGATGTCGCAGCGATTATAGCCGAGCCGATTTCGGCGACGCCGGTTGTGCCGTCGGTTTCTTATTGGCAGCAGGTCAGGGAGTTGTGTGATCAGCACGCTATCTTTTTGATTTTTGATGAAATTATCGAAGGTTTCGGCAGGACTGGCAAATGGTTTGCCTGTGCGCATTACGTGACGCCGGATGTATTGGTCCTGGGCAAAACGCTCGGAGGCGGCTTAATGCCTTTTGCGGGTATTGTGACCAAAGAAAAATACAACGTCCTCCAACATCGCTCGATCGGCCATTTTACCCACGAGAAAAACCCGTTGTGCTCCACAGCAGGCCTGGCGACCATCCGCTATATTGAAGAAAATAGCCTGGTTGCCAACTCGGCGTCGCTGGGCGAATATCTGATCGCACAACTTACAGAACTGAAAAACCGCTTTCCGGTGATCGGGAACATCGCCGGGAAAGGGTTGCATATCGGGGTAGACTTAGTCAAAGATCCGGTGACCAAGGAACGGGCTACTGATTATGCAGAAAGGATCATGTATGATTGTATGCAACAAGGTATTTCCCTTAAAGTGATCGAAGGCAACATACTGACCATGCGGCCTTCACTGGTGATTTCACAGCAGGAATGCGACATGATCGTGCATGCATTGGAAGTCGCTTTTGGTCGGAATCAAGTTTAAAACAGCGGGTTGTAGATTTCCTGGATTTCTTCGAAAGCTGCCCAGAAATTGGGGGGTGTAGTTCCATTCAGGGTTGCCTCCAGGATTTCCAGATGCGTATGCCAGCCGCTTGAAATATTCAGTCGGGTCGCTCTGGTATCGGCCAGTTTCCGATGTGTCAATACCATCCTGACGCCCTCAGTTTCTTGGGTTAGCTCAAAGCATACCTCCGAATCGTCATGCCAGGTGAAGGCGAGCAATCTGGGCGGGTCAATTCGCGTAATCTTTCCGGAGAAGCTGTGCCCTTTTTCCATTGCTTTGTGCATTTCGGGCGGAGGACCGGGTATCGGACTCAACTCGCTATGCATGAAAAAGAGCGTGAAGTTCCCTCCTTCCCATAACTCCATTTCGCCCTTTGCAAGCCATTTTCCACGCTTTTCCGAGTCGGTCAGGTAAGTCCATACCTTTTCGATGGGGCTGTTAAAAACGCGCTCGAAGCAAAGCACGTCTGCTGCCTGCATTTTTCCTTGTTTGCTCATGATCAACGGGATTAAGCGATGGAAGCTAGCTGGATCAGGTTACCGCACGAATCTTCAAAAATCGCCTCAATGCCCCATTCCGTTTTTTGCGGTGCTTTGCGAAACTGTACCCCGGCAGCAGTCAGCCTTTCATGTTCCGAGTAAATGTCTTTGGCCGAAAAGGTCATCGCAGGAATGTTCGCTTCGTACAGCGATTTCTGATAAGTGGATGCAATCGGGTTCTGATTGGGTTCCAAAAGGAGAGAGGTACCTTCCGGCTGATCGGGCGACAGCACGATCGCCAGGTAGGCCTCCGGCATGTACATCCGCTCAGTGAACCCAAGCTTTTCGGTGTAAAATTTGAAGGCTTCGTTCACGTCGTTGACAAAAATACTTACCATTTCAATCTTCATGATATCAGGTTTTGAGGTGAGTAAGAATAGATTATCTGGAATGCTGGCTAAGCTCTTTCGGGAATTTATCCGCGATCAGGTTCAGGTTGATATGGTGTTCGAGGTAGGCCTTTGCCCCGTCGAGCACCGTGGTGAACCCGCCCGTGTTGTCGTTGATGACAGCGAGCAATTCGTCGCCTTGCTGTTCAAAGCCGGTATTGGTGATCGTGACGTAGGTAGATCCTTCGGACAATTCCTGGAATTCGAACCTTACTGTCGTGAGCGGGTCGCCCCACTTGATTGCAATCAGCTTTTCGGGAACAACCTCTTCCACGGCTACCAGTGTTGAAAAGCCGTACATTTCCCATTCCCAGGTAACAGTTTTGCCTGCCTGCAGCTTGTTGCTGCCTTTGGTAAACCAGAAATTACGTGTGATCTCAGGATCTATAAATGCTTCAAAAACGATGCTGGCAGGTTTCCGGATCAGCATTTGGGCCGTCACGGCCGGGCTTGTGTTTTTGGTGTCCATGGTTTCTGTTAGTTTATCAAGCATGAAATTCCATCCTTTTGCGGTCCGGTCGGCGTAATTTTTCCAGGCAGGATCAAGTTTGTGAGTAAGTGTGAGTACGCAGCCTTCGTCTATCGGTACGATATCAATCATAACCCTGCTTTTCCCGGTCGCTTCTCCAGCTATCCCCCAGCTGAACGACAGCCTGTTCGGCCTTTCAAATGCCAGGTATTCACCAGTATGGTCAATCGTCTGCCCATTACGTATCACTTTGAAAGAGAATATTCCGCCCAATCGCGCATCTACTTCCAGGTGTACGATAGTTTCGTCCCGCAACTGCGGCCCGAACATGAAACGCCCGATCATGGAAGGTGTTATCCACGCATCGAAGGCTCTTTCAGGAGATGTTTTTAACTGTCGGGTGACCGTTACAGATACCTCCCCCGGATCATCTTCACTGGTTTTGTCAAAAATGCTGTGCTTTTCCATTCAATGAGTCTGTTCATCGGTGTTTAAAAGATCTTCCAGGATATCGAGCCGCTGGTTCCAGAACGCTCGGTATTGCTCAGCCCATTGCGTCACTTCCTGCAAGGCGCCCAGGTTCGCACGGCAACGCTTTTCTCGTCCATGCTTGACCATCACCACGAGCCCGCATTCCAATAAAATATGCATATGCTTTGACACGGCCGGCTGGCTCATGACAAAATTTTCCGCCACATCATTGATCGTCAGCGTGCGGTTCGCCAATAACCCGATCATCGCCCGCCTTGTCGGGTCCGCTATGGCCTGAAATACATCTCTTCGCGCTTTCATCCGGTATCTGCAATTATATAACCAATCGGTTATGCAAATGTATATATAACCATTTGGTTTGCAAATAAAAGACGTTTTTTTTACCTGATGTGCCCTACCGCATGGAGAAGTTGTCGTAGTGAAAGAAGCGTGGATGGAAGCCGTAGCGGGAAAGTCCTTTCAGAAGGCAATCGGCAAAGGCGGGAGGACCACAAAACCAGATACTCGCTTCCTGTAAGTCGCCGATCGCCCGGAGAAGTATGTCGGCGGTAAGGTATTGGCCCTGGGCCGAATTCAGATGCTGAAAAGTCACACCTGCCTGCCGACATAACTGATCCAGTGATCCCGGAAAAGAATGATCCTTAACACCTCGCGTGGAATACCAGAAATCAACGGGTTGGGTGGTGCCGCCTTGCTTTGACAAGTATTCCAGACGGGCTAGAAATGGTGTTATACCAATGCCGCCCGCAATCCAGATCTGTCTTTGCTTTGGAGAATGGAAGGTGAAGTCCCCATATGGCCCTTCCACCTTCACAGGTTGTCCTACTTGCAATTTGTTTGTTAAATCATTTGTAAAGTCGCCCAACGGTTTGACTACAAAGCGCAGTTCGCCCGGATCACGGCCAGAGGACGCGATCGTGAAAGGATGCGGCTCTCTGTCGTGCGCAAATCGAAGGAAAGCGAACTGTCCTGCCCGGTGAGAGAAAGATTTATCGGCGGTGGCCAGCCTGAGATCCAGGATACCATCGGAATATTCGTTCAATTGGGTAATGATGGTGGTCGTTTTGCGGGAGGCACCAATTTGCCGGAACAGGCTCACCAGGGCGGCTGCGGCGCCAATCGCTACCAGCAAGAGCAACAGATACCCCGCCGGTGAAGTCAGCCAACGTTCCTTTAATTGTGCGGTGGCCCCATGATAGGCGGCCAGAAGAAAAATGGCCGGCAAAACTTTATGGGTTTTACGAAAGATGCGGTAGGGTATTCTCTTGAAAAGCGCAACGATCACCAAAATGATCACCAGGTAAAAGGCAACCTCCACCACTGCCGTGCCGCTTTTGAACAGCGTAATTTCAAGGTCCGAGAAACTGCCTCCGTCGTTCAGCTCGCCTGGGTTGGGGATTACCTCCCATGCAACGAGCCACCCGGGCGCTTTTTCTGCCAGCCAATGAAAAATCATGAGCATGGTTGCGAAGATGCCTGTCCACCTGTGCACGATGTAAGCTTTGTCCAAACCATGCACCTGCTTGTTAATCCAGGGAATACGCAACGAAATAACCATCGACAGCACCATGAGCGACAAAGTGCAAACTCCTGTCAGAAAAACAAATTGCTCACGAAACTCCCAGGGGGAAGGATTGTGAAGAAGATGGCCGGGGCCTGGCGACAGGGCAAAAACGGCCCCTGCGACCACCAGGGCACCGGTGACCCAGCTTGTTGTAGGTTTCATAAAATCAACGAAAGATTGGCCCTTACTTCATTTCGATGACGAGGCGCTTGCCGTCGGGAACGGGCACGTCATAAACAGATTCAATTTCGGCCAAAGGGACGCCAACGGTTCCAATGACCAGCTTTCCGTCCGCTGCCAGTTGAAACATCTCGGGTAATATTTCGGTGAGAAAGGAATGGATATGCTGTTGGGTCAGACTGCCCAGACCTGAGCCGACTAGTTGTAGGTCAACGCTTCGCAAAATGGAAGCTGATAATTGGATCGTATCGCCTGTTACGCTTCCGACTGAAACAAACCGCGTCCGGTGCGTGAACATACCTCTTCCTTTCAAGGCTGTGAGCAATAGTTCGGCGGTATGGCCCCAGAGATAATCGATCACTACGTCGATTGGGGTACTGCTGTGTATTTCCCGGATGTTTTCTAAAAATAGGTCGTCGGATTGCTGCACAGAAATGATCTCATCTGCCCCCAGACTCAGCAATGCTTGCAAAGACTCGGGATTTCGCCCTGTCGCGATCACTTTTCCTGCACCATAATGCTTTGCAATCTGGGCCGCGATGCGGCCGGTAACGCCCGTTGCCCCATTGATCAGCACCGTGTCCCCGGGTTGTAGATCCGCTTTAAACCGGAGACCCAAAGCTGCGCCGATCACTGCATTGGGTAACGCGGCTGCAGTTACGTCGGCCAGGTTATTGGGTATGCCAACCGTCCGGTCTTTTTGCACAGCGGCATACTCAGCGACCATTCCGCCGGTTCCTATCGCGTACACCCGTGCGCCATCGGGCAGTACGCCTACACCGTCGCTGCCGATGATCCGGGCTTGTGCGGGGCCGTCGGCCTCAGTGGAATAGTGCTGGCCTCTGGCTATGCTTCTGTCGACGTTTTTAATTGCTGCGGCTTTTACTTTTATGATTACCTCGTGCTTGCCGGACACGACGGGATAGGGCCACTCGACGTAGCGGAGGGTTCCTTCTCCGGGGTTCATGACTGCTGCTTTCATTTTGTCTTACGTTTGAATGTTTGTACGACAAAAGTAGAAAGCCGCCTGCCCGGCAGACGATAACATTTGTTACCAAATTTGTGATGCGCCTATTTTGAGCGCGCGAGCTTGCTCTTGATACGGCTCAGGTGGACGCGGCTGATCCCCAGGTAGGAAGCAATGTAATGCTGGGGTACGCGCTGGACAATGTAAGGCCTTTCGTTTAGCAAATTGACGTACCGCTCCTGCGGCGTATCCCGGATAAAGGACAGGAAATGCTGGATATAGTTCACCGTTCGATCGAACAGTGTGTCCATGATCCGATCGCGGACGGAGGCGATCCCGATCATCTCTTCCAGCATACTGTCCAAGTCGGCCTTATCGATCCACCACAGCGTGCAGGGCTCTATTGTCTCGATGGAGCATAAACTGGGAATGTTATTTTTAAAACTTTCAATGGAGGAAACCACCCCATTTTCGAAAAAGAACTGAAAGGTCACTTCTTCACCTTTGTTGTTGAACCATACCCTGAGACAACCTTTTTCGACCAGATAAGCTTTTCGGGATATCTCGCCTTCGTGCAGTAGGATAGTTCTTGCCGGGACCTGGATCCGCCTGAAGCGGCTCACATAATCGTCCCATTTTTCGGGTGGAACAGGGAAGTGGGTCTTGAATTTTTCGAGCACTGTTGGAAGACCGGTATCTGTATATCTAAACATCACAAAGATAAAAAGCCAGGCCGATATATTCGCTTCTGATGCTTTGTGCGGATGAACCCTGTTTTTTTTCAATCGCCGGAATTGCATCAACGCGATTCTGGGGCGACAATTTTTTTGCTGACGGGGGTTAAGTAGGATCCGGACATTATTGCATTCATATACATATGGAAAATGCGCTCAAAGACAAAGTATTGCTGATCACCGGTGCCGCCTCGGGCATCGGATTGGAAATGGCAGGTCAGTTTGCCAAAAACGGTTCAAGGGTCATATTAACTGACGTCGACGGGTCAAGGGCCAGGGAGCAGGCGGCCTTCTTTGCCGAAAAAGGGTATCATGTGGTGGGATTGCCGTGCGACGTGACCAGCGAAGACGCATTGAAGTCGGCGATCGCGTTTGCAGATCAGACTTATGGCCGGCTGGATATTCTGGTCAACAACGCGGGCCTTCAGCACGTCTCTCTGATCGAAGATTTTGCCGTACCACAATTCGAATTCATGGTCAAAGTCATGCTGACAGCCCCGTTTATCGCTACGAAATATGCATTTCCGATTATGAAAAGGCAGCGGTCGGGTTGTATTATCAATATGGCTTCGATCAACGGGCTGATCGGGTTTGCCGGAAAGGCCGCTTATAACAGCGCCAAACACGGACTGATCGGACTTACGAAAGTAACGGCGCTGGAAGGGGCGGAGTGGGGGATCACCGCCAACGCAATCTGTCCGGGATATGTAGACACCGAGCTTTTGCGAAAGCAATTTCAGGATCTTGCCCGTACCAGGAACACGACCGAAGACAAAATTCTCGAAGAAGTCATTTTCCCGCTGGTCCCCCAGAAAAGACTGATCAGCAAAGAAGAAATCGCCCATTGTGCGATGTTTCTATGCGGCGGCCAGGCCACCGGCATTACCGGGCAATCTTTGGTGATCGATGGCGGTTATACCGTGCAGTAAGCGTATTGTTGCCCTACTTGCATCCTGGCAGATCAGCGCAGCACTCCGTATTCCGGGCGAGGGCCCGGGACACGGAGAAAGTAGAAGAAGACGCTAGTTTTTAGGCTCAAAATGCAGCACAACAATGCCGCAGTCGAAGGCTATTGATTTGATCATAATCAGCTCTTTTTTGCTCTCGAGCTCTTTGAAAATCGACATTCCATCGCCGATCGCAGCCGGATTGACAAACAGATGATACTCGTCGACCAGGTTGTGCTTGATCAGGGACGATACAAAAGAAGCGCCGCCGTATGCCATGATGTCCCCGCCTGCCTGCTGTTTCAGGTTGTTGATCTCCTCGGTGATATCTCCTTTTGCCAAAACTGTATTATCCCACCCGGACTTTTCAAGGGTTCTGGTAAAAACAACTTTATGCGCATTATTGAAGTGGACCGCCCCTTCTTCCTGGAGGTTGGCTGCCCAGTGAGGGATAAATCCTTCTGCAAGCTTCCGGCCGAGAACGATACAGTCCATTGGCGAAGTTAAATCACCGACGTATTTTTTCAGTTCGTTGTCCCAGTTCCACGTCACCCAATCCATTTCGCCGTCGCGGCCGGCTATGTATCCGTCGACGGTCATTTGTACCTGTAATTTGAGCTTTCTCATCTAAGTATTTTATTTTTGGCTTATGTGTACTTT
>NZ_JBXHAR010000014.1:0-155948 GCF_056895195.1 Dyadobacter sp. HNCC25DJ185 | reverse complement strand
CTCTGATAAAGAATTTTAAAGACGGGACTATTAACTTAATGCAATTGATCGACGCCGTTTAAAAACTCTATTGGCCTATGAATAATCTAAATTCATAAGTAAAGAGATTCACGTCATATTCGGATTAGAAATGTAACTCGATAGTAATGAAAGAAACTCTCGAACAAATTGCTCTTAGCTTATCCGTTCGTGAAAGAAAAACAAAATTAAATACATTAAGGCGTCTTATCAAGGAAGGTGATCCAGACATCATGTTATTCGTGCTCAATTTGCTGGAAACTGTCGCGATACCAAACGGATACCCACTAATTATCCAAGCGATGGGAAAGTCACGTAATCCGATCTACATCAAGCCGTTGCTATCTGTCAATTATAAAAATTATAGATTAACAATTGATGCATTAGTAAACTTGGGTGCTTTCGATCAATATGCCTGCTTTTATTTATCAAAAAAGGACATGAAAATAAGGTTGCGCTATGCAGCGAAATTTATGAGACCATACATGATATTGGAACTTTGCGAACTGGGAGTCCTTGATCAAACTCTGAAAGCGAAGTGGTTTTATGGCCCGTTGATTAAAGCTAAGGCTGCCAGAGATAATTTTTACAAGCGCGTCTGGGGCTAACTTGTTAACCCTCTTGTTTCCCCTTTAGGACATCCTCTTGAATGAATCACTATCAAACAATTCGATTATCCCGGATTGGTCCATAATCAGGCTTCCCACCTTTTCAAATGCAATGCCAGGTTCAATTTGATATGAATTTTCAAACCGCTGACCTATTATCTTGGTTTTAAAGCATTTGAACGAGATCCTGGGTGATAGCATCTGATCCTCAACCAATTTCAGCAAGTGTGTGGATACAATGAACAATGAGTCCGGGTATAGGGAGAAGCCGTCCAGTACTTTTTGGGAACAGTAAAGAGAATCGTCCTGATTGGTACCTCTGAACAATTCATCGATCATAATGAAGCATTTGTTGCCTTCGTGAAGCGCCTGGACCATTTGTCTGATAAGCATCACTTCATAGTAAAAGTGGCTGAAGCCTAGGCCCAGATCGTCGGAAAGGTGAATCGACGTAAATAACCTGTCGAAAAAGGACATTCGTATATTTTTCGCAGGGACCGGCCAGCCCAGGTGAGCAAGATAAACGATAATGCCGCAGGTTTTCAAAAACGTGGTTTTTCCACTCGTATTGGCACCGGTAAGAATGCATACCGGGTTAGACTTTTGCAAATTGAAGCAATTCGAAACAGGATTGGCAATCAGCGGATGCCGAATTGAATCGGCGTGGAATTCGCCGATGCTTGGATCAATCAGAGGAAATGTGAGATCACTAACGGCAGCTGTTTTTACAATGGAAAGATAGGCGTCTAAACTGTAAAAGAAATCGAGCAGCTGTCTCAGGCTATCCTTATGCTGAACCCTGAAAAAGTAATCGAGATAAAAGACTGCGCGATTGGACAGGTTCTTGCTATCTTTTTTCAAATGGTTCTTGATTGTACCCCGAGAGAAAAATTTGCGTATCGCGGTTACTTCCGAGGCAATCTCTTTCGGGATTTTAATGTGTTCGACAGCGCTAAGCATTTGATGTGTTGCTCCGACCAACCGCAAGACTGCCATAAGACCGCTTTGAATGCGATAAAACTCTTCCGGATTTCTGAGTGAGAAAATGAAGGTATCAATCCAATGCTTAAAGATATCCTGCGACATGGAATGGGCCACATTTAACGCATAGTAGCTTTCCGCAGCCATGATGTAGGTTCTTGGGATATCTATTTCCCAGCGTTCAGGTTCCGAAGCCATCGCTTTCAGCATATCCTGAAATGCCAGCAACCCCGTTATTGTGTCCTTTGGTTTAGAGATCAGCGTTTTCAGGTAATCCCTGCCGCCGTGGGTTTTCGTTTTATCAAAATAATCGAGGATGCTGGCAGAACTGCCATGCCCCGCGAGAATTTGCAACTCCAACAATGTTCGTTGATCAACCGGCAGCATTCATGAAGGCGTTGGTATATCCTCAAATGTATGAAGCGGCGCTAAAGATTGGGCGTTAAATAAAGTTAAACAGTACGCCTTTTTGGGAAGGCGAGCCAGATGAAGTAAGCCGTCAGTACTACAATTGCAACTTGCATGGAATAATCCAGCAGTAAGTCGGACGAAGCCCAGGTATCCGAGGGCGTCATGTAGCACGGCATACCCAGCCTCCACCAGAAGGAGGGGTGAAGTACACAAAGCAGGTTGAAGACAAAAAGGAGGATAACCTGCTGACGGCTTCGCCAGTTGATAACCTCAAAAACGAGCGGGATCAGAAACAGAAAGATATAATTGCTGTATGCGCTCTGTTGCACGACCATCATCGTGGCATACAGGACAACCCAGACCCTGGAAAGCATAACCCGGAAATCGGCGTTCCTTAACCGCCATGCGGCCAGGCAGGACAATCCAACGGAGCTCACGAGGCCAATCCAGTTCCAGAATTTTTCGCCGACGCCAATGTGATTGAAAAACAAAGGATTGAGAACGGATGGTAGGTTTGGCGCCCTGAGGGTTTTGGCCTCATCCAGGGGCTGCATAAATTCCCAGCCGACAATCGGGTATAAAATAGCAAGAGAAATGATTCCAATAATTGCTATGGGTATGAGAAAACGGATTTTTTCCTTTTCAAGAATAAATAGTGGTACGAAAATGAGGATGAAGATCGCTTTCGTCATTAATAACCCGATTGCAAGAACAATTGCATACCATTCAACGCGCAAAGTCCGCTCTCTTAATAAATAAGCCAGGATCATGAACAGCCACATCCATATATCTTCTTGCGCACCAATTACGCAAAGCACCAGCGACCCGGGTAACAGCAGATATATAATAGCCTTAACCAGAAATGTTCCCCGCGATTGAAAAGACCGGAAAAAATGATAGGATACCAGCAGTGCGATTCCATCCATGACCGTCATTGTCAGCACGATCATTTTGGGATCATACCATAATTTGAGCCATATACCGAGAAAATAAGCATATAATGGAGAATATGGAGACCAAAAATCACGGTAGACCACCTGACCTTGTGAGGCTTTGCTGGCTTCATCCCAAAAGCCATTTACATCCGACGTGGGTTCCTGACCTGCAATGAGGTAGATGGCAATAAATGGAAGCAAACGCAGGGCCATCCAGCTTACTGAAAGAACGGCAGCCACAGACTTGTCTTCCAGCCATTTTGAAATTGTTTTTTGAAATAAAACAATCATCGCTGTACACAATAAGCAAAGCAGACTGATGCCCATTTTGGCCAGAACAATGCTCATGCTGGTCTCAGGTTTTCGGAAAGGGATACTTTCCGGTATGTTTCTCTTAATATCCAGGCAAAGCAGAGTACGTTCAGTATTTCGAGCAGGTACTCAAAAAGAAAAGACGGGTTGGCAAACATGTCAAACGATGCGTACGCAGGCTGCTTGATATAAACCCAAACAAAGGGTTGTACCACCGTGAGCCAGTTGAGCGCCAGGAGAACCACTATGTGCAGCGTTTTACGGATATCGATTATTTCAAAAAGCGCAGCCATCAAATAAGCGATCACATAAGCGCCCATTGCGCTGGCTTGGAAAATCATCATGCAGACAAAGCAGGCAATAAAAAGGCCCGGCAAAGTTTGATTGATATGTTTGTGGCGCCCTTTGAATGCAATGTATGCGGGAACAAACACTGTAAAAAGAAGGCCTACCCAGTTAATCATCGTTGACTTTTTAACGTCAATCTTAAAAAACAACTCTACGAACGGCCGACTGACGGAAAAAAGGTTGGGCGTCATTAATTGCTCTGTATGCTGGATGGGCATTAGAAAGAGATCACCGATTTGCCAATATAGGAAGCCGATCGCGGGTAACCCCACAGCCGCCATAACAAGAAGCATTTTCAATGGTTTTTTAACGCTTATCAGAAATGCGGGCAATAAAAAAATGAAGGTAACCTTGATCGTCAGCAGAGCAAGCGCATAAAGCAGCCCGGCACCGACTTCGTAATCCACTGTTTTTTTAAGTGTATAACGCCATATCAGCAATGCCGCACCCCAGAACCATACTTCCTCCTGTCCGTCGACCAGGATGTACATAAAACCTGCGGGAAGTAACAGGTAAATCATCGCCAGCTGAAGTGCACGTGCGGACCGGTTCTTGTAGGTTTGATAGGTAAACCATAGAATCATGCTTTCCATTAAAACCATGAAAAGAACAATTGCCCGGGAATTATGCCAGAGCCAGATAGGCAGGCTGATGATATAGGCATATAGCGGCGCATGGTACGACCAGAAGTCACGATATACGAACCCTCCTGCTTTGGCTGCTTCGGCTTTATAAAAAAAGAAAGGGATATCTCCTCTTGGATCTTCATTAACGATAAGGAAAATCCCGATCCATGGAATGAGGCGAAGTAAGACAAAACCAAGCCCGAAGATCAGCTTTTCATTTTCCCGCTGCCATTTGGAAAAAAGTTCGGTCTTGCTGATTGTCCAGACAATTCCCAGCGTTAATCCAAGGTTAATGAACAGCTTAATATAAAAGATAGTGAGTATGGGCATGGACAATCTGTCGTAATCAGGGCGCAAACTTAAGACAAGTTTTCTTGAAAATGAGCAGCAAAACCCAAAGTTTTAATTGGTTAGAAGAAAGTATGCTTGCATACCTTTTGTCAAAATTATATTTTTGGTATACATCGTCAACGATAATTAACGCTATTTATGTCATCTTCCACACAATTGGCAGGAATGGATTTCAATCTCAGCGAGGAACACCAGTCGGTGCGGGAAGCTGCACGCGATTTTGCACAAAACCAACTTTTGCCCAAAGTGATTGAGCGGGATAGCGCTCAAAAATTTGATGCCGATCTTACCAGAAAGATGGGCGAACAGGGATTTATGGGAATGATGGTGTCCCCGGAATATGGCGGAGGCGGCATGGATACGCTTGCTTATGCGATTGCCATGGAAGAAATTTCCAAAATTGACGCTTCTGCAGGCGTCATTATGTCGGTTAACAATTCCCTTGTTTGTTGGGGGTTGGAAATGTACGGTAGTGAAGAACTAAAACAAAAGTACCTGACCAGACTTACTACCGGGGAAATGATCGGGGCTTTCTGCTTGTCAGAACCTGAAGCGGGTTCAGATGCTACTTCCCAGCATTCGACAGCCGTCGACAAGGGCGACTATTATTTATTAAACGGTACAAAAAACTGGATTACCAGCGGTAATACTTCATCGGTTTGCCTGGTTATCGCTCAGACCAACCCTGAAAAGAGGCACAAGGGGATCAATGCATTTATGGTGGAGAAAGGATGGGCGGGATTTGTTGTTGGGAAGAAGGAGGACAAAATGGGTATCAGGGCTTCCGACACGCATACCCTGATGTTTACGGATGTGAAAGTACCTAAGGAAAACAGGATTGGAGAAGATGGTTTTGGCTTCAAGTTCGCGATGAGTACATTAAATGGCGGACGGATCGGAATTGCGGCGCAGGCCCTGGGTATTGCGGCCGGCGCATTCGAGCTATCCTTAAAATATTCCAAAGAGAGAAAAACATTTGGCAAGCCCATCAGCGAACACCAGGCTATCCAGTTCAAGCTTTCGGAAATGGCTACAAAAATTGAAGCAGCCCGGCTTCTGGTATACAAAGCGGCGAGGTTAAAAGATGAAAGTAAAGACTATATCCAGGCTGCCGCGATGGCCAAATTGTATGCATCTGATGTTGCGATGTGGGTTACAACAGAAGCCGTTCAGATTCACGGAGGCTATGGTTATGTGAAGGAATACCACGTTGAGCGGCTGATGAGGGATGCAAAAATTACCCAGATTTATGAGGGTACCTCGGAAATACAAAAACTCGTAATAGCACGGGAACTTCTAAAATGACCTGCTTTTTATCAATAGAATCTATTTTATTCTAAATCTAGGATTAAAATGATATGAAAATATCACTTTTTTTCATTTTTTTGTCAATCTATTCTTGTATTAGTTTTGTACAATTTATTAGATTTGTACAAAAATAGAAACATAGGTCTAGCGGACCCTTAAATATATCAGTTATGGAAGATTATAATAAGATTATCGAGTCGCTGGGGGTGAAATTTGTGAAGGCCCGTCATATCAGGATTTTACAACCCATTACCATCAAGAATTTTTACGACGTTCAGAATTCACTTACAATTCTCTATGATGGTGAAGTTTCCTTCGGAGCTGAGGAATCGCATAAGGTTGAGGAAGGGGATATGCTTTTTATTCCGGGCGGAAAGCATGCAACAGTGACTTACGGAAACACGCAAACTGCAAAAACCGTATCCAATGAGGAGTTCATGACCAATCGCGACAACTATATAGATGCCGGTCATGATCCGGCATTAATTGGAAAATTGCCTAACTCGTTTGGCCTGATATCATTTGAAGCCAAAGTTTTTGATACTGTTAACTTTTTCACTTCCCTTGACGTTCCTCCATTCCTGATTAAAAGAGACGATCAGATTGCCGCGACAATCAATCAGATCCTGACTGAAGATATGCTGGATACGCCTGGGAAAGGACGGATCATTAAGATCAAAACTGAGGAGGTTGTTATCGAGATCATACGTTACATCTTAAAAAACAAACTGTTTGTTGAACAGCTTGTTACCAATAGCACTTATTTCAAAGACCCTCGTCTGATCGACATATTTGCTTATATCAAAGATAACCTGGGTGGCGATCTGTCCAATAAGGTCCTGGCGAACGTGGCGAATGTTTCAGAAGATTATGTGGGACAGTATTTCAAAATGCTGACAGGCATCAACCCGCAGGATTATATCGAATATCAACGTATGGAGAAGGCAGTTGACTTGCTGCGTACATCTAAGAAAAGTATCCGTGCAATCGGCTCTGACGTTGGTTATAAGGATACCGCTTATTTCTGTCGCCGCTTCAAAATGATGTTCGGGATTCCCGCAGGCAAAATGCGTCGTCGCGAGTCATTGATGAATGTGTAAAAATTCTGATTTGAAATATAAGGAGAGCTCGCAAGGGTTCTCTTTTTTGCTTCAGAGCGGTTTTATTGGTTTGGGGTAAATTGCACTGCCACGACCCTCCACGTCCCTCCCGCTCTTACGCATACCGTCATATACGATACTTCACCGCGGTAACTGTTATTTTCAATTCTGGCGCTTACATCCCATTGACCTGTTGTGACCGCCACATCACCGTAGTTGCGCGTGCTTGAGCCACTGAGCATGCCGGATTCAACTGTAATGTGGCCTTGGGAGACAGCCTGTTGTAGAAAGACTCCGTTAATTGACTTTCCTTGAAAACCGACCAACATAAAATCGCTGGAGATAAGATTTGCAAGACTGTTTATGTCTTCTTCTAATAACGCCCTGAAAAAGAGATTGGAGCAGTCCGTCCCGTCAACAGGCTGGGTAAGGCTGCCCTGAGCAGCTGAAAAACCGAGGGAGCCGATCAGGCATATAAAAGAGAGGATAAACTTCATAAGAGATAGGTTAAGAACCAGGGCTAAATTATTGAATCATTTTTATCTCATAAAATTATATACTTAGATTCGCCTTACGATTGAAATCAATATCCTCTTTCCAAAATGATCCGGATTAGTCCAAAGACCTCGTTCGCAATACTTGTATCGGCTTTAATATCCTGCTCTTCGCCTCCGGATAAAATCGGTAGCCTTGATCTAAAAAAATGGCGCTCAGACCGTGGCGGATGTAACGAAGTGCGTACTGGGCTTCAAAAGGATTTTAAAGCCGTTCAGGATCAGTTAAAAGGTAAGTTTGCAGATGAGGTTGGGGAATTGCTGGGCCGCCCCGACATTCACCAATTGGGCGAGCGAAACCTGAAATATTATGTTTACTTCCTGGAAAAAGGGCCCCAATGCGATGACATGAAATCCAAATCGGATGCGGCGAAGGTTATATTAAAGTTTAATGCAGTGGGGCTGCTTTCTGAGATTACCTATCAGGACCGACCTTTGTCCAACATGTGAACATGCTGTTTGCCGTTAGCGGTTATTGTTATTCAACTCATGAACCTTCAAGATTTCGAACAAAATGTACCCGCTACGATCCGGCGAAGAGGAAAGCAGGTTTATGAAAAGGGAAACGTTCTGCATGTGGAAGAGAACCACCCTGGATTATGGACCGCCGAAGTTGACGGGACCGAGGTTTATTCAATTGAGGTGATGGTGGAGGAGGATGGAGAAATAACCAGCCTGTTTTGCGATTGTCCATTTGAGGGCAATGTTTGCAAGCACGGCGTCGCGGTTATTTTTGCGTTGATTGAACAATTAAGCGCACCCAGAAAAAAGTCCTCGGAAAAGGCTAAAAAGCTGACATTTTCGGAACTTATTAACCGGGCGAGCAAAACGGAATTACAGGCGTTCCTTGAAGAGTACTCAAAGATTAACAAGGATTTCCGTGGGCATTTTGAACTTCACTTTGCATATAAAGACGATAAGGCCAACATTGAGCATAGCTATATCGATCTGGTCAAAAAGACAATCCGGACTTATTCTAACCGCGGTTTTTTCGACTATCATTCCACGAAAGCATTGGCTAAAGAAATGGATTTGATTCAGGCCAGATCACGTGAATTGAAAGAGAATTGCTTTAGTTTTCTCAACGCAGAACTGGTAAAGAAGAATTATTTCGAATATGGTGATTTTGGCTACGATCTTTTCGAAATATACAGTAGGCTAGCTGTTTTTTTGGGAAGGGAACAGGATTTTTTAAGCTTCGCCGAAGCCCAAATTTCGAATGAACAGAGGAAGTCGACCGGCTCATACCAACTGGAGTATTTTATCAGAAAGAAAATTCAATTCTTTCAGGAAACCGGCGATTTCCAGCGTGCGGATGAGATCGCTCTCCAAAATATGGATATCGCCGGAATTAGGCAAATTGTAGTTGATCGGGCAATCCTGAACCGCGACTTTGCTTCAGCCAAAAAATGGGTTAAAGAGGGGATTGAGATTTCGGAAAAAGAGCGCCGTCCCGGAACAGCTTCCCAATGGAAGCGCGTACTTCTGAAAATCGCTGAATTGGAGCATGATCTGAATACCGTAAGACAGTACACATTATATTTCGCCTTCGACGGTAGTTTCAATGCAGACTATTACCGGCAATGGAAAAAGACATTCAGTTCTCAGGAGTGGGGACAAGAATACGCAGGCCTGATCATTCGAATAACCAATGGGATAAATAAAGATGCCGAAAAACACAAGGGTCAGAATTGGTGGTCTAAGGAATACAATTTACTGCTTGTCCTTGGTCCGATTTACGTGGAAGAGAAACAGTGGGACCAATTATTTGACTTGCTGAAAGCTTATCCAGCATTGCATTTGCTTTTACACTATATGCAATACCTGGCGACTGGTTATGGGCCTCAAATGACCGATTTGATTGTTCCCGCCCTGATACATTCAGGCGAAAAGGCAAATGGCAGGTCACACTACGCACAGCTGGTTTCGGAAATGAGAAAGGTATTGAAGACAATTCCGGAGAGCCGAAGCAAAATTCTCGAAGCTGTTGAGTTACTCAAATTAAAATATCCCCGCAGACCTGCTATGATCGATGAATTCAGAAAGTTAAAGTAGCCTTCGGATTTAGCAATAGAACTTCTTGATTTTAATAAGCTGCTCTACGGGTTCAGGCACCAAATAACGTATAGAAATACCTTTCTTAAGCTGGGCCCTCAAAAAGGTAGCAGAAATGTCAAGCAGTGGTGCTTCCACGAATTTTACAGCAGCGTGACTCGCAAATGCATGTGGTTTGGAATTTGGGCGGGGGTAAACATACAGCCCGGTATATTCAAGGATCTTTTCATAGTTTTTCCAATTCGGAAATTGGGCCAGATTATCTTCTCCCATAATCAGTCTGAACTCATGTTGCGGAAATTTCTCCTGCATTCTGACTATTGTGTCGATCGTGAAGGAGGGTCTCGGCATATGGAATTCCACATCCGTTACTTTCAGAAGCGGATTATCAGATATGGCCCGCTGCACGAGATCGTATCTGTCAAACTCATGCAACAAACTGCTGTTCTTTTTAAAAGGATTTTGGGGACTAACGACGAACCATACCTGTTCAAGGTCAGTGGTTGTCGCCATTGTATGGGCAATGATCAGATGTCCAATATGTATGGGATTAAACGATCCAAAAAAAAGGCCGATTTTCATAAGATCAGGAGGTGATGAAGTTCATCACGATTTCTTCGGCCTTGCTGAGTGTGACGTCGAGGTCGTCATTCACCAGCGTAATATCAAATTTATCTTCGAAGCTTAATTCATAGCGCACTTTTCCAAGTCGCGTTTCAAGAGACTGCGCTGTTTCGGTACCACGTTCGCTCAGTCTCCTGATTATTTCTTCTTCTGAGGAAACTTTAACAAAAATGGCTAATGCTTTTTCGCGATAGATTTCTTTTAGTTTTAAACCTCCTTTGACGTCGACATCGAAGAGGACATGCCTGCCTTCTGCCCAGAGCCGTTCAATTTCTGTTTTGAGGGTGCCATAATAATTTCCGGCATACACCTCTTCCCATTCAGCAAATTCGTTATTGGCAATGCGTTCTCGGAAATCCTTTTTTGCCAGGAAATAATAATCTTTTCCGTCGATCTCATGTTCCCGGCGTTCCCGCGTTGAAGCAGACACAGAGAATGCCAGGAGATCGGGAAATTTCTTTAATAAATGTCTTACTATGGTCGTTTTTCCGGAACCGGAGGGGGCAGAGAATATGATAAGCTTACCTTTCACACGAACAGATTAACTGTTGATTTTTGATATAATCTTATCCAAAATACTTTGGGGGCAGGGTTTTTTCTCGATTTTCAGATTAAGTGAATCCTTAATGCATTTTTCTAATCGATATGCTTCGATACAGGGAATGCATTTGTCCATGTTTTCGCGGAAGTGGTCCTTTTCCGCCTCGCTCGCCTCGTCGTCCAGAATAGCCTGGATAATCTTCATACACTGGGCATGGTGCTCACAAGTATGCTTCATGATAGGTTGTTGCGCTCCTTCCGTTACAGAAGGCGTCGAAATTGATGCATTCATTACTTAAAATGAAAATAAGAATAGTGGAAATAAGTACAGTTGTACCCTATAACCGAATAGGTTGCAAAAAAAGTTTCACAACCTATGAATCATATCCCATGGAACTCGCATAACTCTTGAGTTTTTCTTTCAATAAGTTACGTGCACGGTGTAACCGCGACCTTACAGTACCAATTGGTATGTCCAGAATTTTGGCCATTTCCTCATAGGTAAATCCTTCAATATCGCAAAGAATGATGACGGTACGGAAGTCAACAGGCAATGCATTCAACGCATTGGCAACCTCGTCGCCGATCAATTCCTGAACCGCATCGGCACGCAAGTCAACCGTATAAGTAGTGTCAGAAGCTTCTTCGGAATTATAAGTTGTTTCTACTTCCTGATAATCGACTTTAGAAGGTTCTTTGCTTTTTTTACGATAATCGTTGATGAAGCTGTTTTTAAGGATCCTGAAAAGCCAGGCCTTTGCATTTGTTCCCTGCTCAAAGGAAGAAATAAACCGGAAAGCTTTTAAGTACGTGTCTTGAACCAGATCATTTGCATCGTCTTCGTCCATGGTAAGGCGAAAGGCGAAGTTATACATGGAGTCAATGTGTGGCATGAACTCACGGTTAAATACCTCATAACGAAGATCATCCGTGTATTCATTAGTCGTGAGCGTTTCTGACATGGCAACTAACATAGGAATGCTGAATTTACAAAGATTAACAACAGCTCCAAATGGTACAAATTAAAAATTGATGAATGGCTCTTTGAAGCTATTTGGCAGCCATTGCGTCAGGAAAAAATTAAAATTAGCCTACCTCCTGAACTGTGTTACGGGCTGAAGCATCAAGGTAATTTTAGTGTATCAACATCAAATTCCGAGCCAAAAATTGGTTTCGGTCAAAATGTCATACTAACGTTTGGAAAATAGTTCCAGCAGGACAATCAGCAGTGTAGTGAATAAGGTACTTGCCCCGATGCGGGTCAAGGTATAGAGGATCATTCCAAAATGATTTATTTCCATCAAAAACAGCATGGAATGATGTATAAGGATTAATGGAAATATGTAGGCCAGGAATGCGCCCAGCCCCTGCGCCCTGATGCCGACCTCGGCCCGCTCAGCTCCCCTGGATTTCATTTGGTAATGGATGAGAAAGGGGCGCAGGTAAGCGATGAGGACTGTCGCAGAGGCATGCATGCCAAAAGTATTGGAAAAAACATCGACCGTGAAGCCAATTCCAAAAGCAATGAGCAAAAGGTACATCCTGTCTATATCCGCAGGAAGTAACAGGATGCCCGCGACATAAATGAAACAAAAAGCATAGTTGAAAAGGACAATATTCCGCATGAAGAAAATCTGCAAAAACAGGTAGAGCAGGATCATCAGGGAGTATTGTATTGCTTCGCGTAAACTCATCGGGTTTCTATGGTACGGGATTTAAGATTTTCCTGCTCCACAAGTTGTTGATTTTGTACCACATAAACGTAGGAGAGATTTCGGAAATCCGTCGCAAGATGCAGGGTAATGTTATAAAAAGTCTGGTTGGGGTGGACGGTAACACTTTCGACTTTTCCAACCATAATACCCGGAGGAAATACAGAGTTCTGGTCGGAGGTTACCGCCGAGTCGCCTTTGAAGATCTTGGTATACTTGGACACGTCAATCAGATCGATAAAATTGGGATCCTTTCCCGACCATTTGGCATATCCGATTTCCTTACTTCTAATCAATTTCGTGGACACCATAAACTGGGAATGTAGTATGGATGTGATCACAGAATAATTTGCAGAGCAAAACCGGACCTTCCCCACAACACCGGTAGCCGAAATAACACCCATTCCAGGTTTAATCCCGTCTGAAGTCCCCTTGTCGATGGTAAGGACATTGTTAGCCTTGTTCGTTTCATTGTCCACTACTTTCGCAACAGTATAGGTAAAGCGAGATGCAAAAGCCGAGTCAGGTACATAGCCAGCAGGGGAATCAACAGGTTTCTTTTGGTTTAGTGTCGTTACAAGTGCATGCAGACGCGCGTTTTCGGCTGCCAGGTCGGAATTGATTTCGTCCAGCTTGGTGTACTCCCTGGCTGAATTAGAAAACGCGAGTGTTTTAGCGACGTAGTAATTGGAAGTATTGAAATAAGTAGCGCCCCAATATGTATTACTGCGCACAATAAGCCATACACTGAGCACTTCCAGCAGTACAAAAACCAGAAAGAAACGATTCCGGACAACGAAATCAACTAATTGGAGCATGGGCTACAATGTTCATGCGCAGTTACACCAATCAAAATATAATTTTTTCGGGCGCCTGGCACCATTGATGAACTGTGAACGATCCTACTATGAAATCAGTACCGGCTTATATAGTTCAAGATTTTTGAGAACCTCGCCTGTACCTTTTACAACCGCCTTTAATGGATCATCGGCAATGTGAACGGGTAGTTTTGTTTTCTGGGCAATGCGCCTGTCTAATCCATGGATGAGCGCTCCGCCGCCGGTAAGGTAAATACCGTTCTTGAAAATATCGGCCGAAAGCTCCGGAGGGGAGATTTCCAATGCCTTCATCACACCCTCTTCAATTTTTGAAATAGACTTGTCAAGAGAGTACGCTATCTCACTATACGTCACACGAATTTCTTTTGGAATACCGGTCATCAAGTCGCGGCCCCGGATTTGGTAGTCGTCAAGCGGCACCTCAAGTTCGGGAGAAGCAGAGCCGATAGCCATCTTAATCAGCTCAGCAGAACGCTCGCCAATCAATAAATTATGTTCACGGCGCATATAATCCACGATATCTCTTGTAAAAACGTCACCTGCAATCCTCACAGACTGCTCGCAGACAATACCTGAGAGCGCTATAACGGCAATTTCGGTAGTACCACCGCCAATATCTACGATCATGACGCCATTTGGCTGGGTGATATCAATGCCAATACCAATTGCGGCCGCAATCGGTTCATGTACCATATATACCTCTTTTGCACCCGCGTGCTCGCAGGAATCCTTCACTGCACGTTTTTCTACCTCGGTGATTCCGGAAGGGATACATACTACCATGCGGTGCGAAGGCGTAAAAAAGCGGCTGCCGGTATCGATCATTTTGATCATGCCGCGGATCATCATTTCAGCGGCTGTAAAGTCAGCAATTACTCCGTCTTTTAATGGTCGTATCGTCTTAATATTCTCGTTTGTCTTCTCGTGCATTTGCATCGCCGTGTGGCCTATGGCTAAAACTTTGCCAGTGGTTTTGTCCATGGCAATGATCGAAGGCTCGTCAACAACTACTGTATCTTTATGAATGATCAGGGTATTTGCAGTACCCAAATCAATTGCTATATCGCTAGTCAAAAAATCAAACAATCCCATATAATTTGTTAAAATTTGCGCTCCCTTTGATTTCAGGTTGGCAAAATTACAGATTATTACCCACAAACAAAGGCATTTAAAAAATTTCGGCTTATGGCTGCGCAGAGGCCTAAAAGGCTGTTGGAGCGCCCGAAAAGAGCGGAATTTCTAAAACCTGTGTACCTTTGTTTTACTATGGGAATCAGAGCGCTTTTGAGCCAGCCGCTGGCTCGGTACATTGTAGAACGGCAAAAAGAATGGATCGCGAACAGCCTGGAAGTGCAGGAGAAATGGAGGGTTGAGCTGATAGAAAGAGCTAAAAATACAGAGTTTGGGAAAGACCATTTTTTCAGGGACATCCATACTTATGCCGACTTCCGGGAGGCCATTCCCGTGAGCGATTACGAAGACCTGAAAGGCTACATTTCAAAAATAAAAGAGGGCCGCAACGATATACTCTGGCCGGGGAAGCCACTCTATTTTGCCAAGACTTCGGGCACAACCTCGGGAACCAAGTATATCCCGATTTCGGAAGATTCTATCTCCAACCACATCAACTCGGCACGCAATGCCATTTTGACGTATATCGACGAAACTAAAAAGTCGGCCTTTTTAGATAAAAAACTCATTTTTCTGTCTGGTAGCCCCGAACTGACAGAGACTGGCGGGGTACTGACAGGGCGCCTGTCAGGTATTTCCAATCACCACGTACCCGGTTACCTCCGCTCCAACCAAATGCCGAGCTACGAAACCAATTGCATCGAAGACTGGGAAACGAAGCTGGAAAAGATCATTGATGAAACGCTTAACCAGCCTATGTCGCTTATTTCGGGGATTCCACCCTGGGTCCAGATGTATTTTGACAGAATTACGGAACGTACGGGAAAGAAAATCAAGGACGTTTTCCCGGAGTTCTCCCTTTTCATCTATGGCGGGGTGAACTTTGAGCCATACAAAGCCAAGCTTTTCGAATCTATTGGCAAACGCATCGATT
Source organism: Dyadobacter sp. HNCC25DJ185 (assembly GCF_056895195.1). Taxonomy (NCBI): domain Bacteria; kingdom Pseudomonadati; phylum Bacteroidota; class Cytophagia; order Cytophagales; family Spirosomataceae; genus Dyadobacter; species Dyadobacter sp. HNCC25DJ185. Next base: position 140,561 of record NZ_JBXHAR010000014.1, on the reverse strand, counting down.
CCATTGAGTTATATCCCGCCTCTGAGGGGTTTTTTGCATATCAGGATTCTCAGGATGACGAAGGCCTTCTGCTGCTTTTGGACACTGGGATATTCTACGAATTTATTCCGGCGGAGCATTTTTTTGATGAAAACCCAAAAAGGTTATCTATAGGTGAGGTGGAGTTGGGGCAGAATTATGCGGTTATTGTCAACAACAATGCCGGATTGTGGGGCTATTCGCTAGGAGATACCGTGAAGTTTGTTTCCACAAATCCTTATAAAATACTGGTAACAGGGCGCATTAAGCACTTTATCTCTGCTTTTGGCGAACACGTGATTGGCGAGGAAATAGAAAAAGCGTTAAGATATGCGATGGAGCGTCATCCGGAAGTGGAGGTCGTTGAATTTACAGTTGCCCCAATGGTAAACTCAGCCGACGGCGGACTTCCCTATCACGAATGGTTGGTGGAATTTGCCACATTGCCTTACAATCCCGGGCAGTTTACGGCAGACATAGACAGAAGATTGACAGAACTGAATATTTACTACCTTGATCTTATAGAAGGAAATATCCTGCGTCAATTGCAAATAGTGCCGCTACGCAGGAATTCTTTTATTGATTACATGCGGGCAAGCGGAAAATTAGGCGGGCAAAATAAAGTACCGAGGTTATCGAATGATCGTAAAATCGCGGACGAACTAGTCAAAATGAACCGGCACTGAGTCGGAACCTAACTAAGATGAAAAAGAATATAGCGATTTTAGGGTCAACGGGTTCCATTGGGACACAAGCTCTTGAAGTGATAGATGCAAACCCGGAAGTTTTCTCGGTGTCTGTTCTGACAGCCGGCGATAATGCTGATCTGCTGATCGAGCAGGCCGTCAAATTTCTTCCCAAGGAAGTGGTGATTTGCAATAAAAGTCATTTTGAAAAAGTACGATCTGCGCTTTCGTCTTTACCAATAAGAGTTCATCAAGGGGCCGAGGCCTTGGCTTCGGTTGTGGAAACGGCTTCTGTTGACACTGTTTTGACCGCTATGGTTGGTTATGCTGGCCTTTTGCCGACCATTCATGCGATTAAGGCAGGAAAGAATATCGCCCTAGCGAATAAGGAGACATTGGTTGTAGCCGGCGAGCTGATTACCGCCCTCGCAAAAGAGTATCATGTCGAGATTTATCCCGTTGATTCCGAACACTCTGCCATCTTTCAATGTCTGGTAGGTGAGGAAAACAATCCAATCGAGAAAATAATCCTTACTGCTTCCGGCGGACCTTTTCGTGGAAAGGACAGGGCGTTCCTGGCGGAGGTAACTAAGCAACAAGCCCTGAAGCATCCCAATTGGAGCATGGGTGCCAAGATTACTATTGATTCGGCAACCTTGATGAATAAAGGACTGGAAGTGATCGAAGCAAAATGGCTCTTTGATCTAAGTGCTTCGCAAATTGAGGTGATTGTACATCCGCAGAGCATTGTTCACTCCCTGGTACAGTTTGAAGACGGAAGCCTGAAAGCCCAAATGGGCCTGCCGGACATGAAACTTCCCATACAGTATGCTTTACACTATCCTTTTCGCCTGAAATCTACATTTCCCCGGTTCAATTTTACAGATTACCCTTCACTAACCTTCGAAAAGCCGGATCTTGACACCTTCCGAAACCTGGCGATTGCTTATGAAGTTCTGAAAAAGGGAGGCAATTCAGCCTGTATCGTGAATGCTGCCAATGAAATTGCCGTTGCGGCATTCCTTCGCGATAAGATTGGATTTTTGGATATTTCGGACGTTATTGTCGAGAGCCTCGCCAAAATCGCATATGTCGGGAATCCTTCATATTTCGATTATGTTGACACCGATGAGGCCACGAGGCAGTTTGCTTCGGAATTGATCCAGGTAAAAGTATAATGAAAACCACCTTTCTTAAATACTTGTCGGTTGCCCTTGCCAGTACGCTTAAGTTTTTCGGAGGACCGATTACAGGAGTTATTCTCAAACTGACTTGGATAGAAACCGCCATCTGCTCCGCCATTGGCATGATGTTCACAGTATTGCTTTTGACGTATATAGGTGGCGGGATTCAGGCGCTGGTTAAAAAATACAGGAAGTCCAAGCCGAAGAAATTCACCAGGACCAATCGGCTTGCAGTGAACATTTGGAAAAAGTTTGGCATCATTGGGATCGCATTTTTGACGCCTCCATTGTTCACTCCTATCTTTGGGCCGATTCTGGCGGTCGCTTTTAAAGTACCGCGGCCCGCAATTTTCTTATGGATGTCAATTAGTGCGATTATGTGGGGGCTAGGAATTTCCTACATCGCGCACAAAGTGCATTTTATCCAGGATTGGATCAAATAGCCGGGCAAATTACCTGCTTACTTCTTTTTTCGGGGCGATCGTTTTCTTCATAAAATCGCCCTGAGAGAAATATTTCTCGATCAGGCAATACATCAAAATAAAAAAATAGCGGCTCCCCATTTCCTTGATTTTGAGTTTAGAAACCCCGTATTTCCGATTCGTCCAGCTATTGGGAACGACCGCGTAGTTGTAGCCCCGCACCATTGCTTTCAGAGGCAGTTCGATGGTAAGATTAAAGTGCGGGGCAAGAAAGGGTTTTATGCCTTCAATAGTTTCGCGTTTGTAAAGCTTGAATGCATTGGTGGTATCATTGTATTTGATCCCCATTAAAATACGTACAATCAAGTTGGCTATTCGGTTGATGAGTTTTTTAAGCGCCGGGTAGTCGATCACTTTCCCGCCCTTTTCCCATCTGGACCCGAAAACGCAGTCATAATCGCCTTCCAGCATTTTGAAATAATACTTGACAAGATCTTCCGGATCGTCGGACATATCAGCCATAAATACGGCAACACAGTCCCCTTTGAACCTTTCGAGACCATATCTTACTGCGTACCCAAATCCATTTGGTCCGGGATTGGTATAATAAACCAGCGTAGGAATTTGTAGTGAAAGCTCATCCAATACCCGCAATGTACCATCCTTTGAATTATCATTGGTAACACAAATTTCGTGCGGGATATTGTACTTATTTAATGTGCTATGGAGTGATAATAATGTGTCTGAAATTGATTCTTCCTCGTTATAGGCTGGTATGACGACGCTTAACTTCATATAGTGTAAATGTTGAAACAGTACAAATTAAAGATTATTAATTTGAACGGCCAATTTTTTCAAAAGCAGCCAAGCGTTGATTGTAGGCATCAATGGTTTTTTCTATAATGTCATGATATCGAAAATCCAGCCATTGATCTACATTTTGAAACATTTCTTTCCTGTTTAGCAGGAACTTCTGGTTGGCATGTGAATGCACATTACTTAATCCTGCGCTATGTTTTCGGTATACCCCCATGGTGTCGGATAGGTATCGAATTTTTCCTTTGGCTGCAAGCTGGATCATAACAGCCCAATCCCCGGCAGCTGCTTTTGCGTGCCAGTCTGCAAAATCCTGAGTCAGAAAGTGATTACGGTACATCCAGCTGGCCGTTGCCATAAACCAGTTGTCTTCCAGGATATCAGCAATGGTTGAAATCGCTTTCTGTTCAGGTTTATTGAAGGTATGTTCTTCTGAGCCATCCTCGTAGGTAACCAGCATATTGTGATGACAGATTGCGAAATCGGGGTTTTGATCCAGAAAGTCAACCTGTTTCTGGAGCTTCAGGGGATCGGTCCAATAGTCGTCGCCTTCGCACATGGCGACATATTCGCCCCTGCAGGCTTTCAATAACTGCAGAACATTATTCCTTCCCGCAAATTCGCGAGGCTCCTTCGGACCCTGATTTTCTTTATGCAGAAATGCCCTGATCTTCCCGGGATTGTTATCGGAGTATTGCTGAATGATTATCGGCGACGAGTCTGTAGAAGCGTCGTCGCCGATTACAATTTCGAATGGGAAATTTGTCTGCTGCATCAATGCCCCCTCCAGCATTTGGGCAATGTATTTTTCATGATTATAAGTGGGGACGCAGACAGAAACCTTCATTAATTTAACTAAAGACTTCTTTTAATTGCGCCACACTTGGAAAATCAGGAGTTACCAGCTCTGTCTCCGGTTTATAAATATAAGCCATCGGGTAGCCTCTTTCAATAAAAGTAGGCTCGTCCAGGTTGTTATAGCGTAACTGCACAGACCAACGGATGTTGCGTGTAATGTTGTTGCCTGACTGATGTATCAGGAAAGCGGAGAAAATAAGGACATCCCCAACCTGAAACTCAGTCTGAATAAAATCTTCTTCCTTAATGGCAGACGTAATTCCTCCCTGATAGCCAGAGGTTGAGGATTGTTGTAAACCGATTTTATGGCTGCCCGGAATCACCTGCAATGCTCCTATATCAGCACCAGCATCCACCATTGGGAACCAGATCACGGCACTGTCCAACGAGCCCTGTCCTGTCCGCCAGTCCTGGTGAGCATCTAATTTCCAGTGCTTGCTGCCGTCTTTCGATAAGAAACGGCTATTGAATTGCATTGCTGCACGGGCTCCGATGATTGGATTGGAAAGGCCAACTTCTTTAAGCAAGTTCTCAATCTTCGGATCCAGACCCAGCCTATGCAGTGAAAATGTATGCTGGACCGTTTTGCCGGTATTTACAAACGAATTAAAATCCTTTTCGAAAAAGTCGAACATGGCATTTTCAAAAGCGTCACGGTCATCAATATCCACGGATTTTCCGGTAACACGTTTGATCTGTACGTTGAAGATTTCCCTTGCGTCGCGGTATATCGTGTGGACGACCTCCTTATCAAGAAAACCTCTCAAAAGAACATATCCGTCATTATTAAATTGTTCCTGAAGTGTACTCATTTTAAGATCAATTTTTGATGTTTATTCTCAAAATTACAGCCCTTCCAAAATGAAAAGCATGATATAAATCAGCGTTTTTCAGGATATTAATCTTCCCAAACAGCGTATGCAAACCCCGCAGCGCCAAATCCATTACCATTATAAAGCAGATACTTCTTACCATTATGTTGGTAAAAGTTAGCATAATCGATCATTTGGTAGTCAAAATCTTCCGGATTTTCAGATTTAGCGATGCCCACCAAATGGTCCTTCCGTTGCCAATTGGTCCCGTCGGTAGATTCCGCATAACCCAGGCGGTAGCTCTGATTCCGGTCTGTACGATAGTCCCTGGTATGGCGGTAAGAATAATACATTTTATAGATACCATCTTCCCTGAAAACACTTGGACGGCCTACAGCATGGAGAAAATCGTCAAAATCAAGCGTTGGAATATCGCTGATCTCCCAATGGATACCGTCTTTGGAAGTAGCAGACTGTCCGCGATAATAAGGTTCGGGATAGCCATGAATGTATTCACATTTTTGTCCGGAAATATACCACATCCGCCAGGTCCCGTCGTCATCAATCAATACCGAAGGCTGCGCTGCCCAGATCGGGTTCTGGATGCTGCGGTCCATGATCGGGCCCGTAAACATTTTTTTGAATGACAATCCGCCATCGTGACTTACAGCCAGCCCCATTGAAAGCCGGTAGGAATTCCAGGTACGGTTCCAGCCGGTATAATAGAGCCAGATATCACCATTAGGCCTGTCGACAAACCAGGAAGGCATTGCACCGGTCTCGTCATATTCTCCCGGCCCGCCCAGTTCTAAAATAGGCTTGTCGTGTATGTAAAGGATTTTTTTTGGATCGTCGTAATCCACATCCAGAAATGTCGGGCGCGATTGACCTTTTTCGTCCCTCGAAGAAAAATAGATCCTAAGGAAGTCTTTGTGTTTGTAAGCGAACGGTACCTGTGCGTGAGAAAGGCTGTGGGACAGGCTTCCGTCAGGTTTATATATTACTCCTTTTTTAACCCACATGAATCATTGAAATTAATCGTTGGACAAGCTTGAATTAGTCGACCGCCTTTTCGGCACGCAGGCGCCAGTTATCGACAAAATCTTTCCCAGGGATCGGCAGGTCAATGTCTACCTCCGGCGCTTTGGCAGTAACCCGATACTCCATCACGTAAAATGCATTTCCGAAAACATAATGCAGTTTAAAGTTTTCAATATTGGCCGGAACATCTTCCAGCGGCACTTCGGCACGGAACAATGGATTTGCTTTTAATAAAGTAGCATAGGTAGGCGTATTTCGCAACCACGGAGCAACACTTTCGTCACCTACCACTACTTTTCCTCCCGGGCGAACCACGCGGGTCAGTTCATCAAATGCCCTTTTTCTCTCTGAAAATGTATTGATTCCACCGAAATGAAATACGGCATCGAAAGTATCATCAGCAAAAGGAAGATAGGAACCGTTGCCAAGAAAATAGTGGACATTCACATCTTCTGCGGCCAATTTTTCCTGTGCTCTTTTAAGCATATTGGGGGACAGATCGGACAATACCGCAGTGCCGCCAGGCCTTACCCTATCTAAAATCAATGCGGAATCTTTACCGGTACCGGCACCCACTTCTAAGGCGGTCATACCTGGTTTTAGCTCCATTAAATCAATAAAGAATTGTCTTGTAGTAGCTTCGTCGGAGTGGTTAAGGGTTTCAAAAACCCAGGAAACGCCTCTATCGTATCTCAAAAACGCCTGATCATAAAGATATTGCTCGCGGGCGTCTTCGGGTAGTAATTCTTTGGGGTACAGCATATTAACAATGCCTGTATCACCAATTTCATAAATGGTACCGTCCTGGCTAGTGAGTGTATTGCCGTCTGAGGCCAATGTTAGCGGGGTTCCAGTAAGTGGACAAACCAACGATTCTAAAAACTCCTTTTGATCCATTTTGTGCTATAATGATTGATTCATATCTGGTCAAAATTACCCTTTTTCTTTGGAACAATATCCAATGGATCATGTCTTCTTAGCAAAAGGAGCGCGAAATTGTGTTTACAGGATCATCCGGGAAGCGATTCTATTTATTGTTACCTTTGGAGGATTTGAATCGTCAAATGATTGTCAGAGTAAGATTTAGTTTGTTATGTCTCAGCTTCAGGAAAAAATAAAGGCACTAGCCAAAGAGCAGTCCGCAGATATTATTGCCCACCGTCGTCATCTTCACAGCAATCCGGAATTGTCTTTTGAGGAATTCAAAACCGCAAAGTACGTAGCTGCCGAGCTGACTGCGATTGGGTTAACACCAGAGGAAGGAATCGCGGGGACGGGAGTGGTAGCATTAATTGAAGGCCGCAATCCGGGCACAAGGATTGTCGGCTTGCGGGCAGATATGGACGCTTTGCCGATTCTCGAAGCAAATGACGTTCCTTATAAATCCACGGTTCCGGGTGTGATGCATGCCTGTGGACATGATGTTCATACTTCTTCGTTACTGGGAACAGCACGTATCCTGCATCAGTTGAGGGATGAATTTGAGGGAACAGTGAAGTTGGTTTTTCAACCAGCAGAAGAAAAAGCGCCCGGCGGCGCCTCGCTGATGATCCGTGAGGGAGTATTGGAGAACCCCCGGCCGGCGAGTATGGTCGGCCAGCACGTTGCTCCGAATATTCCGGTGGGTAAAATTGGTTTTCGGGAGGGAATGTACATGGCGAGCACCGACGAGCTGTACCTGACTGTTAAAGGAAAAGGTGGACATGCGGCAGCGCCCCATCAGCTGGTGGATCCTGTACTGATGGCGTCGCATATTATTGTCGCATTGCAGCAGATCATCAGCCGGAACCGAAATCCTGCCAACCCTGCTGTGTTGTCTTTCGGGCGATTTATCGCGGACGGTGTTACCAATGTGATTCCCAATGAAGTCACAATCCAGGGAACCTGGCGTTGCATGGACGAGGAATGGCGGGAAGATGGTTTGAAAAGAATGAAGAAAATGGCCGAAAGCATTGCGGAAGCCATGGGCGGCAGTTGTGAATTTGATATTTTAAAAGGATATCCGTACCTCAAAAACCATCCTGAACTGACCAGACGTGTCAGGACGGCCGCCACAGGCTATGTAGGGGCTGAAAATGTCGTTGACCTTGATTTGTGGATGGCAGGAGAAGATTTTGCGTTTTACTCACAGGTTGTAGATTCCTGTTTCTACCGCCTTGGAACGCGCAATGAAGCCCGGGGAATTATTTCCGGGGTCCACACGCCGACATTCGATATTGATGAAAGTGCATTGGAAATTTCAACCGGACTCATGAGCTGGCTGGCGATTTCCGAACTTACTGTTTAGGAATATATCTTTTGAAGTAGCTGCTCACTTTCAAATTGATCACACCAAGGATGGCTTCCTTAAAGATCCCTCGGGACATTTTGGATGCTCCCTTGGTCCGGTCGGTGAAAATAATAGGTACCTCCACGATCTTAAAGCCATACTTCCAGGAATTGAACTTCATTTCGATCTGGAAAGCATACCCGATGAACCTGATATTATCCAGATTGATCGTTTTCAAAACATGGCTGGTGTAGCAAATAAAGCCAGCAGTAGGGTCCATGATCTGCATACCGGTAACCATGCGAACATAATAACCTGCAAAATAGGACATCAAAACCCTATTAATCGGCCAGTTAACAACATTTACCCCGGTAATGTAACGCGACCCGATTGCAACATCATTGCCGTCTGTGGCACATGCATGGTATAAACGGATCAGGTCTTCGGGAGGATGGGAAAAATCGGCGTCCATTTCAAAAATGTACTCGTAACCTCTTTCCAAAGCCCATTTAAAGCCATGAATATAGGCAGTACCCAGCCCCAGTTTTCCTTTTCTCTCAACAAGATGCAAGCAGCCTTCAAATTCTGCTGCAAGCTGTTTAACAACCGAAGCAGTCCCATCCGGAGATCCGTCATCTATAATTAAGAGGTCAAACGGATGATTCAGGCTGAATACTTTTCGAATGATTGCTTCAACATTTTCAATCTCGTTGTAGGTGGGGATAACTACAATACAATTATTCACAAGTAAGGGTTGGTTAAAGTTAAATGTGTGACGTAGAAGAGTGTGACTTTTTCAAAACTTAATATTATTATTTTTCTCCCTTTTCTCAATTTTCTGGTTTACTTTTTCGTAAATGCGCGTCATTAGCTGAGGATGAGTCATATAATAGGAATAGCTCTCCCGATAGGCGAGGGTATCTACTTTATATTTCTTCCAGATATCGCTTTTAAGTTTGTTAAAAATCATCAACGACGAATCGAGCGATCTTAGCTGGAGGCGGTTCACCCTTGATTCCGCCAGGTGAATATCTGTCAGGATAGTTGCCATTTGCTCTTCTGACATCGTATTTTTTGGAGGCTTTTCTTCTTTCTCACAACTGGTAAGATGCAGTTGAAGAATCAGAAAAAGAATTACCACATACCGGAAATTCAGGGTCGAAGGCCGCATAACTTTCAAAATGCATATCTTTGTTTATGCGCATTTGATAACAAAGGTTGCAAATTTTTCGCAAAACTTATGTTTGAACAGTTTTTAGGAAAGTTGAGAAAGTACGAAATCAGGATGCGGAAGGCGGTAACGAGTGAGCGTCACGGCAACTTTCATTCTGTTTTCAAAGGGTCAGGTCTTGAATTTGACGATTTGCGGCTTTATCAATATGGTGATGATGTGAGGGCAATCGATTGGAACACTTCTGCAAAGGGTCATGGCACTTTCGTGAAGATTTTCAAGGAGGATAAGGAACAAACAGCATTTTTTATGTTGGATGTCAGTGCGTCCCAGCAAATTGGCGAGGTTCGGAGACTAAAAATTGATATAGCAAAGGAAATCTGCGGCGTACTTACGTTATCTGCAATCCAGGAAGCAACCAGGGTCGGTTTGCTCTGTTTTTCTGACCGTAATGAGCGCTATATCCGTCCTTCCGATGGAATGAAGCATGGTTATGGGCTCATCTCGGAATTATATAAGCTTATTCCCGAATCTATAAAGACAAACATTGCCGAGGCGATCTTAGTCACATTGAATGTTCTCAAACGTCGCAGCCTCATTTTTTTAATCTCGGATTTTATAGACAGCAATTATCAGCATAACCTGAAAGCACTCGCCCGCAAGCATGACCTTATTGTAATCCATTTGTACGATTCAAGAGAAGTCAATTTGCCAGGATTGGGAATTATCCCGCTTTACGACGCGGAAAAGCAAAGTTCGGTTTGGGTCAATACATCTTCGAAACAATACCGTGTGGAAATGGCAAACCGGTTTGGTAACCGAAGCTCAGAACTGAAAAGGCTTTGTCACCAAAACCGTGCGGACTATATCGCCATTAATACACAGGAAGATTATGTTCCGGCACTTATCCATTTGTTTAAAGTCAGGCGTTATACCAAAAGCTCCGTAGCCCAGCCCTGATATGGATATGATGAAGTCTGTTTATGCTCAAACGAGACGAATTACCGGGGTAGCCTTTTTGTTACTCTTTTTCTCAAATCCAATATTCGGACAGCGTATTAAGCCTTTGGGAGTATTTCTCACGGATAGCATTGAGGTGGGTAAGCCGGTGTATTTTGCGCTGAGCGTTCGTCATAATCCCGAAACGGAAGTCTTTTTTCCTGACTCTTCCTTTAATTTTTCCCCCTTTGAGTTGATATCCCAGAAAACATTTGTGTCCAGCACTGATAACAGGGGAAGCCTGGACAGTGCAGTCTATCATTTGGTTTCCTTTGATGTTTCACCGGTCCAGTCATTAAGCTTACCGGTTTATATATTTGAAAAAAGGGACTGCACTGCGGTTTTTACAGCAAAAGATTCCGTGTTCCTGACACGGGATGAAGTAATGAAGCTAGATCAAAAGCCTGTTCTGGAAGCGGAAACGAGATTGCTCCCCTTGAGCCGTCAGTTTAATTTTTCGGTACTGATCGGCTCCTTTGCGTTAATTATCGGAGTGGCAGGTAGTATCTATTGGGTTTTTGGACAGGATATTTATAAACAGTGGCAGCTGATCAAATTACAAAGAAGGCATTTGGAATACCTTCGCTCCTTTAACCGCTTAATGCGTACTGCCAGAGAAAAAAACAATATCAAAGACGCGGAGAAGGCGATCATTGTCTGGAAGAATTACCTCGAACGACTAGAAAAAAAGCCTTTCGCGACTTACACAACCAGAGAAATCATGGATAACATGCCAGACGATGAACTGGCAGATGCGTTGAAAAACATGGATGGAATTGTGTATGGACAAGGTAAATCCAAAAATATGGATGTTTACCTCGAAGTATTGAAAACCGGTGCTACCAGGATTTACAGGAATAAGAGAAGGTTTATACTGGACAGCCCGGTAGTTTAATAGGAGTTATGGATAATTGGTTTTCCTTAAAATGGTTTGGTTATGAGACGATCAGGTCTTACGATTGGGCATATCCCTACCTCTTGTATCTGCTGCCTTTTGTCCCGGTCCTTTTTTGGCTGCGACAAGTGTTTCATCGAAAGCATAAGCAGAGGCTTGCTATCACATATAGCCCTGTAAGCGGGCCTGTCAACTGGGTCACACTCTTAAGGTTTGTGCAGCCGCTGTGCGTTGGCTTTGCGATCTGTTTAATTGTTGTCGCGCTTGCGAGGCCTCAGATTATCTCCGAACGGAGAGATCAATATTCCGAAGGTATTGATATCATGCTTCTATTGGACATTTCGGACTCCATGATGGAGAGGGACCTGGTACCCAATAGGCTTGCTGCCGCGAAAAGAGTTGCCCGGAAGTTTATTCAGGGACGTTTGCAGGACCGTATCGGCCTTATCATTTTTGCCGGGGAGGCTGTGTCACTTTGCCCGCTCACCACCGACTATGAATTACTATACGGCTTCCTGGATGAGATTAACCCCAAAATGATACCCACTGCGGGGACGGCAATCGGGAGTGCATTGGCTGTAGCTGTAAACCGGATGAGGGATACACAAGGAGAAAGTAAAGTCGCGATCCTGATTAGCGATGGCGACAATACTTCCGGTAACCTCGGTCCGACCACAGCGGCGCAACTTGCCAATGCGTTTGGGATGAAAGTATATACGATCTCGGTGGGTAAGCCAAAACCAGGGATTCGTCCTGACAGTACAGGTTCAACCGCATTAATGGATGAGGTTGAACTGCAAAATATTGCAGGTTTGGGTAATGGAAAGTATTTTCGTGCTACGGATAATTCGGCCCTTGAGACCGTTTTCGGTCAAATAGACCAATTGGAAAAAGTAAAATCAAGAGATGTCTTATCCCGCGATGTCAAAGACTTTTACAGGATTTACCTTTATTGGGCTGTAGTATTTCTGCTGGCCGCAATAGGAACAAAAAGCACGTTTATGGCAAATATCCTTGAAGATTAATGCTGAAACCCTATTATAATATTGAAGTAATCGAAGCCGGGCTGGACGAAGTGGGCCGGGGATGCCTTGCTGGGCCGGTGGTTGCTGCGGCTGTCATTCTGCCAAGAGATTACAAGCACTCATTTCTCAATGATTCCAAGCAACTTACCAAGACACAGCGGCTGGACCTGGAAAGAGAAATTATTCGCGAAGCGCTTTCCTGGGCCGTGGCTGAAGTCGATAACTTTGAAATTGACCGGATCAATATCTTAAAAGCAAGTTTTCTGGCCATGCACCGCGCGGTGGACAAGCTTAGGATGAAACCGGAGCACCTGTTGGTGGACGGAAACCGATTTACCCCCTATCCGATGATTCCGCATACCTGCATTATCAAAGGAGATGCGCATTATTTATCTATTGCTGCAGCTTCTGTTTTAGCAAAAAACTACCGGGATGAGCTCATGTCGAATCTGTCGGCACAGTTTCCCCATTATGGATGGGAGCATAATGTGGGATATCCTACGATCCATCATCGCAAAGCCATAGGTATTCACGGCCCGTGCCATTACCACAGAATGACTTTCAGGTTATTAAAAGAGGAGGATGGTCAGTCGATTGAAGAAGAGACCGAAGATTTGGGTTTTTTATAGATGGGTACCGTGCTGCAAGGTTCGCCAAACATCAGGCTTTGCACCACCGGCTTCAATAACCGACTGATTTCTACGTACGCTGAAACAGGTACATCCACCTTACTGCATCCTTTTACGACTACGCGTTTTCCACGATATTCCTCAATCTTGATCTGTTGAATGGCATCTGTAAAGAGCTTGTCTTCTAGTTGGCGCATATCGCCAAAAACGAAGCTGTTGGCAAATGGCTCAAGATGAACGGCTAATAGCATGTAAGCCCAGGTAGGAACAATAGCATCTTCCGAACAGATGATTGATACGTTTTTCCCCTCGTATTGCGACCAGTCATGTGATTTGAGGAATTCACGGAAATCCTTTTCACGTAAGATCATCCCCTGCCATAGATTGTCTTTAATGTCATAGGTTACACGTTCGCCCGGGTGGTATAAATCTTCAAGGTCCAATGAAATAATACCGCTGCTTGCGACCCGATTGACAATTTCCTCAGTTTCCATTTAAAATTGATTTACAAAAGAGCTAACACAAAACAGAAAGACTTTGTTTATGACAGCTGAAAGAAATGCCCTCTTTATACAATGGCACCCGTCTTTTTGCGTGCAGGTGACATAAAATCCTTTAAATAGTAAGGTTCAAAAGTAGCGACGTCTTCAAAATGCTGTTCATCAAAAGCCTTCACGGCAAGTTCGCCGATAGTCCGGGCGGACGGCTGGATCTCCTGCGACAAGAAAACGGCATGAGGATGATCTTCAAAAAGTGGGCGACATTTGGCTGAGCCATCCCCAAAAAATACGACTTTATGGTTACTCAAAAGATCTTGAAAGGATGTATCATCCAGAATAATGGCGGCCGTTTGTTTTACTAGATTATTCCGATCATCAAATACTGAACAATAGACTTCCATTCGACGTGCATCGATCATCGGACATAATAAGTGCCCTTTAAAGAAGGAGCAGATTTGTAATGACATGGCTTCTAAAGTATTAATAGCGATCAGCGGTTTTTCGAGCGCGTAACAAAGCCCCTTCGCCGTTGAAACACCAACGCGAAGCCCTGTATACGAGCCGGGTCCTTTGGCGACCGCGATTGCGTCTAAGTCGGACAGAACATAACCGGCATTTTCCACGCTGTTTTTGATCAAGGTAGTGAGCATGGAAGAAGAGGACCTGTCGGTATTCAGATCATAGCCTGCAATAAATCGGCGATCGTGCAGGGCAACGGAGCATCCTCTTATGGAAGTATCAATACTTAATATGAGCATAAAAGCAAAAGCCCGTCTTTTTGGACGGGCTGGAAATTTATTTCTTTTTCAGGATTTCATTGTAGCGTGCCGGCTCTTTGAATAAGGCCAGCGCTGCTTTTACTTCAGGGTCTTCATTAAACGAAGCTTCCCGCATTCCTTTTTCAAGGTAGTAATGTTTGATAATTTCTTCTTCAAGAACCTGCTTGATCTCAGGTTTGAAGATCTGCAGATCATTATCCTTGCTGTGCGAAAGCTTTGATTTTAGTGCTTTTAGCTGATCTTCAATTACTTCCAGCGATTTTTCTTTTTTTGCAGAAGCTTCCAGATCATTCAGGTCGCGCTCCACTTGAGTGGTATAATCGTACTCTTTATCCCCCAACCATTTTACAAAAGCAGCGTAATCAGCATCGGTCAGATGAAATTCTTTGGCAGGTTTGATGGTCGGGTGCTCAAAGTGGAATCTGACAGCGTAATCGAAGAAAAGTCTATTGCGGCCAAGAGAAGTAGCGAGCGGGGAATAGGTCTCTTTTTCTGTAAGTATGTCGGGTAGGATACCTCCTCCGTCAAAAACTGAGCGGCCATTTTTGGTCTTGAATTCGGTCATTAATGAATCCGCAATTTTCCCAACACTACCATCGTCGTTACGGTGGCTGTAATCGATTGCCTGGATACACCTGCCGCTTGGAATATAATATTTAGCGGTGGTAATTTTCATTTTGGTATTAAACGAAAGGTCACGGGTAGTTTGCACAAGGCCTTTTCCATAAGTACGTTGCCCGATGAGCACGCCTCTGTCATAGTCCTGGATAACTCCGGAAACAATTTCCGCTGCGGATGCGCTACGGTTATTGGTCAAAACGACAACCGGAATTTCCGTGTCCAGTGCCGGGTTATAAGCCGTGTAGGTTTTATTCCACTCGCTCACTTTTCCCTTTGTAGAGACGATTTCCTCTCCTTTCGCAATAAAGATATTCGAAATCTCAATAGCCATATTCAGCAAGCCGCCCGGGTTATCCCGAAGATCCAATACGACCGATTTCATCCCTTTTCCTTTTAACTCCTGAAAAGCATTGCGCACCTCCCTGGAAGCAGTTGCCGTAAAATCTTTAAGATCAATGTAGCCGACACTCTCATTGAGCATACCATAATAAGGCACATTGGTAACCTTGACAATATCCCGGTTCAACGTGATTTCAAGGGGTTTGGTAATTCCGTAGCGTTTTACGGTCAGGGCAACACTGGTTTGAGTTTGGCCTTTCAATAATTTTCCAGTATCGAAGTCTTCTCTGGTAGAAAGATCGATGCCATTGATTTTTGTGATCTCGTCTCCAAGTTGTAACCCCGCTTTTTGTGCAGGGGTATCTTCATAAACCATCATCACCGTATGTTTCCCATCCGCGGAGTTGATCATCGCGCCGATGCCATTATACTTTCCGGTGGTCATCGTCATGTAATCCTCAATATCATCCTCGGCGTAGTAGACGGTGTAAGGGTCCAGCGAGCGAAGCATTTGATCTATGCTGGTCTTAATCAACAGGTTCGGATTGATTTCGTCCACATAATATGCGTTCAGTTCCTTAAAAAGCGTAGCATAGATGTCGAGGTTACGTGCAATTTCAAACAGCCTGTCGTCCTGCCTGAACGAAAAGAAAACGAGACCGCCAATAACCGGGACAGCCAGCAAGATGGAGCGAAGGTACTTTTTCATCTGGGACTAGGAATTAGATTGATTTTTGGGATGTGCAGAAGGCAATTTCTCGAGCCTTTTGATCGACTGCTTCATGGCCTTTTCAATAACGTCGTATGAAGTTATTTCTTTTGCAAGATATAAAAAAGCGATATAGGAAGGTCTTGATTCCAGATCGATGGAAAGCAAGGATGCTTTGTGAAGACGGTACGCCTCTTTGCTGCGCCTACGTATCAGGTTCCGGTCTACAGCTTTTTTGAACTGCTTTTTGGCAACAGAAAAAAGGGCTTGAGGAAATAGGGGAGGAGACTGTAATTCGTAAACATACAGGACTCTAAAAGGAAAAAGGTAGAAAGTATGCACCTCTGTGCTACCTCTTTTGAAAAGCCTTCCGATGATTCGGGGGCTGCACAAGCGTTCATTTTTACCAAAAGTTTGTTTCAAGTTCTTGTAGAAAAAAACGTCTGATAAGTTTGAGGTTATCAAACTTATCAGACTATGAAAAGACTAGGCGTTCCCGACTATCGTCCCTACTCAAACTTTCAAACCTGGACTATTGCTTGTGGCGTTTTTCGTCCGAAACAGTCAGTTTCCAACGGCCTTTTTTGCGACGGCCTGCAACTACTTTACGTCCGTTAGCAGTTGACATTCTTTCACGGAAACCGTGCTTATTTCTCCTCTTGCGATTCGATGGTTGAAAGGTACGTTTCATCTCAGTATCAAATTATTGCGATATAAATCTCTTCTAGCCTCAATTTTGGCTTGCAAAGGTAGACAAAAAATCAAAATATGAAAAATATTGTAAAGTTTTTTGCTGGCATCTTTCCCAATCCTTCCATTTGAATCATATTCTGAACGAAAATCAGCGTTCCATGAAGGTCGGCGCTATGTGCAACGAGACCCGGTGCTGACGCTAGTGGAACCCAACAAAATGACAGTAGTCGCGAATATAAACTCAGGAAGTGGTTGTCTCTCTGGCCTCAGCGGGGAGCTAGCTTTGACCATCCAGATGGAGGGTTACTTCTAGCTAAACAAATCGGTTTTCAGAGAATGAACAAGATCGTGTCACTTTTGATGTCGCTACCGCAGTAATCTATCTGGTAACATTCCATGGTAAAATATAAACCCATTTAAGGAAAGAATTCTTGGGCGGCGCTTTTTGAAAAGCAAGCATCGAGATGAGGAGTGTGAAGCCTAAAATACAATTTGTCGGGTTAATCAATTATCTTTCGCTGGTTTATTGTGTTTATCGGAAACTACAACGACTCGTTTTTTAGCCAGAATATGTTGAAAAAGTTAGTTAAAAAATCCTTATGGGTAGTCATGATCTTTTTAATGGCAGGAATGCCAGTTGTACGAACAGTCGATACTGGTTTGGGCCTACATCAGCTAGCGGCTCACAAAGCTGCGCTTGCTGGGGATTTTTGGTTTCCCAACCCCTGGAAATACAGAGTATTGTCAGTTTGGCTTGTTGAAGGAACCTATCAGCTGTATACCAAAACATTTGACAAACTAATCCCTATAGATGGCTTGATGCAATATACCAGCCCGATCAGGAATGACCGGTTCACTATCACTTCTAACTTAAACAGGTTTAGCAGTAACGGCGCCGAAGTGTCCGTTCCCCAATATTTTTTCAATAAGTACAAAATGGGGAGTAACGAATGGGAAGTTATTAAAGAATACCATAGATATTTTATCGTATTTATGCTCTTACGGTTCTTGATCGATTTAGGAATATTGTATGTGGCATATCGGTTTTATCAATTATTCATTCAGAACTTTTGGATGGTATTGTTTGGGGTAATATTTCTGGCGAACGGTATGAACAACGCATTCAGAGATACTGCATTCGGATTCGATACCTACATAGATCTCCTACTTTTTATCACAAGCGGGTGGATTATCTTGAAGAACTATTCACCTTTCTGGCTTTTCCTCATAATGACAATTGGTATATTAAACCGGGAAACATCATTGCTCATTCCTGTTTTATTTGCAACAGTCAATTTTGTTAGGGATGGTTATCAAATCACATTACGGAATTTCAGTTATTCCGCGGGCATTGGCTTGATAGGTATAGCCGGTTTTGTGGGCTTGCGCTGGTATTACGGTTACGAACCCTACATGTTACAGTCGGGATTGTATCGGGTAGTTGAGAATTTTACAAATTACTCCATTATTAGTGGACAATTTGCAATCATGCTTATCCTTCCGTTTCTAAGTCTGTTTTTTTTGAGGTCGGCACCGGTTTTGCTACGCACAATTTGGCTAACCATTATACCTGTCTGGTTTGGTATCCACTACTGGTCATTTCCAGTATTAGAATCAAGGTATTTTCTTGTACCCTTCGCATTGGCAATAATCCCGGTTGTACTTTTTGGAATAGAAAAGACTTATTTGGATAAACAAAGAATCAGCGCTATTTGATTTCGATTGGGCAAGTAGCTCCATGGATTCGTTTTTTTATTTTCCGCATCACACACAATTTCCTGAAGTTATTTACCATAATTCTGCGGCTCTCGACTTACGGGCGGTGAAGCTACGGTAATATCTGCCAAGGCCAGATACAGATGCTTATTTCATTGTTGTTACGGGGACGTTTTTGAAAAAGTGCCGAAACAATGTATGGTTAAACTTTTCAGAAATGAACATATTCATGTGTATGGAGAATTCGGAGAGCACCTTAAAATGTAAATATGTTTAATAAAGCCAGTGTACTGTAAGTAAATTATTCGGAAGTCGTTATCTGTTATTGGTTCACTTTCGACAGGTATTTTTTTTAATTTTCTCAACAATTGAAACAATAGATGATTTCGTCCAAAGTGTTAATAGAGTTCCTCAAAAATGGTGAGGGAAGAAATTTGAAAGGCCTTAATCAGCTTAAAACCACTTATAGGCCGGTCATCTGTCCGTTTAGCGAGATCCTTGAACAAGTTCCAGTGCAGTCAAAAGTATTTGACCTTGGATGTGGTTCGGGGTCGCTTCTATCCCTTATCAATCATTTTCGGAACCCCGTCAAATTGGGCGGCATTGAAATTAGCAATGTACTTGTTGAGAATGCAAGGTTGCTTTTGTCTTCCGCTCCTATTCCCGTTTCTATTTCTACCTACGATGGGATCAATATTCCATCTGAAATTGGTGATTACGATGTAGTCACCATGATTGATGTTTTCCACCATATTCCCCCTCAAATTCAAGTAGATTTTTTTCGCCAGCTATATAGGAAAATGAAGAAAAACAGTTTACTTATTTTCAAAGATATTGATGCGGCAAGTATTTTTGTTTACGCTAATAAATTACACGATATGTTGCTGGCTGGGGAAATTGGAAACGAGTGGTCGGCGGAAAAGCTTAAATCAAAATTAGAAGAGTCGGGTTTCGAATGTTCGCATATCACTTACAGACATATGCTCGTCTATCCGCATTATATGATTTTGGCAAAGAAGGCATAACCCTACACATAAATCAAGAAACAAAGCCTAAAAAGACAGATTGTGAACTGCGATGGTGTTAAAGTAATGGGGTGCTTTCTTCCGGAATATGTTGAGGTCGGTCAGCTGGATGAAGCTGGGCAGGAGATAAATTACGAAGACAAAGTGAATATTGCACCAGCGATACTGAATTACGTTGGTTCAGCGGTGTAGACATGCGGCTGATCTGATTGAGAGCATTAGCACCCTATAATTTGTGAAATCCTCAGCGGCAATCGCTGTGAAGAAGGTTTTGCCGTAAGGCTTTTCATCTAGAGTCATTCTCATTGATATGCCATTCTGACGATCAATGGACGTTAATCCAAATTTTATGAATGAACGCGATAAAGAAGATCTTTCCAGAGCAAATAGGCGTGTTTAGCACAAGTGAGAAAATAGCCCGGCTGTCCAAAGTTTTGATTTTGAGCCCTGATGCCATTTAATTGTTGTACCATACGAAAAAAGGCCACTGAAAAGTGGCCTTTTTGATGTAGCGGGAGCTGGACTCGAACCAGCGACCTTTGGGTTATGAGCCCAACGAGCTACCAACTGCTCCATCCCGCGGTGTTGTTGAAACGGAGTGCAAACATAGTGCGATAGTTGTTAAAAAACAACCAACCATCAATTTTTTTTTGAGTAATTGAGTAGCTGGCGAGCTATTGAACTCATTATCAATAGCAATATCCTGACTATAAAACCGTACTTTTGCAAAATAATTGGAAATAAAGGCTTTCGAAATGTACGTAGTGTTCAATTTCCGGGTAGCTTGATTGGCTGGAATTATTGAAAGAAAGAAAATATGGAAGAGCAAACAGAAACTGTTACACCACTTCGCAACCACCGTGCGGGCTTCGTAAGCATCATTGGCAAACCAAATGTTGGTAAGTCCACATTAATGAATGTGCTGGTTGGTGAGAAAATGTCGATCATTACCTCAAAAGCCCAGACTACCCGACATAGAATTTTGGGAATACTAAATGGAAAGCATGAGGATATTCCCTTCCAGCTTGTTTACTCAGACACGCCTGGGGTAATCAAGCCGGCCTATAAACTCCACGATTCGATGATGACTTTTGTGAAGGGATCTTTGGAGGATGCGGATGTTGTTTTATTTGTGGCTGAGGTAGGGGAAAAGGCAGCACAGCATGAAGTACTGCCCTTACTAAATCGTACGGAAGCCCCAATCTTGCTGGTCATTAACAAGATCGATCTTTCCAATGATGAGGAAGTGAAAGCGAAAATGGCTGAATGGGAAAATGAAATCCACCCCGCGGCTATTATTCCCATATCCGCTTTGGAACAGGCTAATATTGCAACGCTTTTCGACGCAGTGATCACCCGGCTGCCTTTTCATCCGCCCTACTTTGATGAAGATGAACTAACCGATAAACCCGAGCGTTTCTTTGCTTCTGAAATAATTCGCGAGAAAATTTTCCTGAACTACCGCCAGGAGATTCCTTACAGCTCGGAAGTGATGATTACAGAATTTAAAGAACGTGACGACATGATCGTCATCCGGGCGGAAATTCTGGTTGAACGAAAAAGCCAGAAAGGGATCATTATTGGTGAAAAGGGAGAAATGCTCAAGAAAGTAGGCACACAGGCGAGGCAGGACCTGGAAGAATTCTTCGGCAAAAAGGTTTTCCTTGAACAGCATGTAAAAGTTGAACCCGATTGGAGAAGTAAAGAAAATAAATTACGACAGTTGGGATATCAAGAATAGAATAATCTAAAAATAATGAACGAAAAGAGGCTGTAATTAGTCGCTTGGACCACAATTAAAGCAGCAAAAATGGCAAATATAGTTTCAATCGTCGGTCGCCCTAATGTCGGCAAATCCACGTTATTTAACCGACTGACAGAGAGCCGCAAGGCAATTATGGATAACCAGAGTGGTGTTACCCGCGACAGGCATTATGGTTATGGAGAATGGACAGACCAGTATTTTACAATAATAGATACAGGGGGTTATGTAGTAGGTTCTGATGATATTTTTGAAGGTGCAATCCGCGACCAGGTGGAGCTGGCCATTGAAGAGTCAACTGTAGTTTTATTTATGGTGGATACCATGACAGGCCTCACTGACCTTGATAAGGATTTTGCAAATGTTCTCCGACGATTTGATAAGCCCGTATATCTGGTAGCGAACAAAGCAGAAACCACAGAACGCTATCAGTCGGCAGCGGAGTTTTATGAGTTGGGCCTGGGGGATGAGATCTTTGCGATTTCTGCTCAAACAGGTTTTGGCACAGGCGAGCTATTGGATAAAGTGGTTGAGCATTTTGAGACGTCTGGTATTGAAAATCCGGAAGAGGGAATTCCCCGTATTGCCATTATGGGCCGTCCGAATGTTGGTAAGTCGTCATTCCTGAATGTATTGACAGGAACTGACAGAAGTATCGTGACCGATATCGCCGGTACGACGCGGGATGCGATCCACACCCATTATAATGCATTCGGGATGGAATTTATCCTCACAGATACTGCCGGAATCCGACGCAAATCAAAAGTGAAGGAGGATATTGAATTTTACTCGACTTTGCGTTCGGTAAAGGCAATGGAGGAATCAGATGTTTGCATTGTCCTTTTAGATGCCACTTTGGGATTGGAGGGCCAAGATATGAACATCATAGGCCAGGCAGATAAGGCCAAAAAAGGTATTGTGATCATGGTCAATAAGTGGGATCTCGTCGAAAAGGATTCTAAAACAGCCGATACATATAAAAAATCGCTCCTCGAGAAGTTGGCGCCAATGAATTATATGCCAATCATCTTTGCTTCCGTAGTGGAGAAACAGCGCATTCACCAGGTGATGGAGAAGGCCATGGAAGTTTATCAAAATAAAACCAAAAAGATCACTACCTCGCGTTTCAACGAGGTAATGCAGGCTGAAATTGAGAAGTACCCGCCGCCGGCACACCGGGGAAAGTACATCAATATCAAATATATGATCCAACTTCCGACTCCTTCTCCGACGTTCGTATTTTTCAGCAGCAACCCGAAACATGTTAAGGAACCATATTTGAGATACCTGGAAAACCGTATCAGGGAAAATTTTGATTTTTCGGGCGTTCCCATCACAATCTTCTTTAGAGAGAAATAGAAGATACTTAAACGTACATTACAAATGCCGGGGGTATGCCTCCGGCATTTTTTATTTGTCGGCTCCCAGGCACGTTTCAGTCTCCAAAAGCAGCAGTTCGTCTTTTTTGTGTTCCCTGGCTGCAACCTTTTATATTAACTTCGCATCTGTTAACCGATTCATAATTGCCGTTCAAAACAGAGGTGTGAAAAAATTTCATAATTTTTGTTAAAAACAAGGTACTATGTATTGCAAGATACCTATTAAAACATATATATTTGTAGAGTCAATTAGTTACAGCGAGTTAGCCCCGGTTTATTCTGAACGACTGAAAAACATAAGCCATGAAAAAGATTCAAATTCTCCTCTTAATATTAACGCTTTTCAGCCTTCAGGCCGGAGCAACAGGTTATGCCCACAATATGTTTGTAGCCCACAGAAAGCTGCAGGCAGGTAAAGATGTCGTGATTGAAAAAGCGGTTGTTAAAAAGGCCAAGCCATCGATAAAAGTAAAACAGGCACCCGTTTTTGTAAATGCAAAACTGACAAGCGACGTGTCTGATGCGGCAACTCTTGATCAAAGAGTTGTGAATGAGGGCCCCGCTTCGTTTTTTAACAACAGCAAAGACGAGGAAAACGATGAATCGATGGTCACCAAATTGGTAACGATCGTGCGTTGTGTCATTTATGCTTTTATTGGAGCACCACAACTGAGTCATTCGTAACCAATACTTCTATCTATATTGAAAAAGCTGCAAGGTTCATTCTTGCAGCTTTTATTTTGTTACCCTACCGTATTAGTCAATGTTCCTATCGGTTCGATGGTAATATGGATGATGTCATCTTTTTGAAGAGTGAAATCGGACGGGGGGATGATTCCTGTACCGGTCATCAGATAACAGCCATGTGGAAACGCCATTTCCCTGAAAAGGTAAGACAGCAATTCTTCGGGCTTACGCTTCATTTGGGATAACGTAACTTGCCCGTTAAATACTTCCTCACCTGTACGGAGAATAGACAGGTCAATAATAGTATCTTCACCCAAGGGATACTCAGGGACATATAGACAGGGGCCGAGGGCGGCACTGCCCGTGTATGATTTTGCCTGGGGCAGGTACAGAGGGTTTTCGCCTTCAATGCTGCGAGAGCTCATGTCGTTACCAATGGTGTATCCAATCAATACGCCGGATGAAGATGCGAAAAGCGTTAATTCAGGTTCGGGAACATCCCAGGTAGAATCCCTCCGAATGCGCACTGTTCCGTGGTTTCCAACAACTCTCCATGCTGTTGATTTGAAGAAAAGCTCGGGGCGCTCGGCTTCATATACCCTGTCGTAAAAATTTCCCCCGCCAGCTTTTTCAGATTCTTCCATACGCGCCGTGCGGCTTCTGAAGTAAGTTACCCCCGAAGCCCATACTTCCTGCGATCCGATAGGCGGCAGAATATCGGGCATTGGAATATCATCCGTGAACGTGAGCGGGATTAAGTTTTCAATTTGTATCTCAAGCCACTCGTAAAGATTGTCGCGGTTCACTGCAAGATCCCAGTCATTCTCATGTAAACGGTAAAAAATGTCGTCATTTTCAAGAAGAATGCCTTTTTCAGTTTTATATAACTTCATTGGATGCTGGTATTGGTTAAATTTCAATAAGGCTGTGCCTGCTGCTCTTTACTCTAAAATAATACGGTTGCGGTCTTGATTTGGACTATCGGACAGGTCTTGGTAATAAGGTAATAATCTAACTTCCCCGCCATGAATTATATCTTTTCCTTTAAAAACGCTGCGGTATAGTTATTCTCAAGTTTAACCATCTCCTCCGGCGTGCCGGCGAACGTGAGGTAACCTCCTTTTTCACCGCCTTCCGGTCCGAGATCAAGAATCCAGTCAGCGCTTTTGATTACTTCCATGTTGTGCTCAATGATAATCACACTATCCCCTTGGTCCACGAGTGCATTGATGGCTTTCAACAACTTCTTAATGTCATGAAAATGCAGGCCCGTTGTAGGTTCATCAAATATGAAAAGCATCTTCCCCTTATTGGTTGAGCCCTTACCCAGGAATGAGGCTAGTTTCACACGTTGTGCTTCCCCGCCCGAAAGCGTGTTCGACGATTGCCCAAGCCCTACGTATCCCAAGCCTACTTCCTGCAAAGGCATGAGCCTGTCTGAGAGCTTAGGCTCGGCCTCCTTGAAAAATTCAATAGCTTCATCCACAGTCATATCCAGGATTTCTGCAACATCTTTGTCCTGATACTTCACTTCCTGAATTTCTTGTTTAAACCGTTTTCCATTGCACCCTTCGCAGGTTAGATAGATATCGGCCATGAATTGCATCTCAATTTTGACCTGGCCTTCGCCCTGACAAATCTCGCAACGTCCGCCATCTACGTTAAATGAAAAATGGGATGGCTTGTAACCCCGTGCTTTTGAAAGAGGCAGATCAGCCATCATCTGACGGATATAGTCGTAAGCTTTAATGTAAGTAACCGGATTGGACCTGGAAGATTTTCCGATGGGATTCTGGTCAATCATTTCCACGGCCTCGATTCTGTCTGTACTGCCTGAAAGTTCGTCAAAACGACCTACTTCCTCGCTAAATTCACCCTTGAGACGCATTAAGGCAGGATACAATATTTTACGGATCAGAGTCGATTTACCCGAACCACTGACCCCTGTCACAACCGTCAGATTATTAAGTGGGATTTTGACATCCAGGTCTTTAAGGTTATTTTCTCTAGCACCTTTGATTTCCAGATGGTGAAGTGATTTTCGTCTGATTTTTGGAACTTCAATAGCATCATTCCCTAAAAGAAAATCAAGCGTATGCGATTTGGCCTCCAGTTCTTCATGCCTATCTATGCCATTTTCACGCAAACTGACAATATCTTCTTGGTTTCCCTGGAAGACAACGTGTCCGCCACCGGTACCAGCTTCAGGGCCGATATCGATAATCTGGTCTGCCGCGTGCATTACCTCTTCTTCATGTTCTACCACGATAACGGTGTTTCCCAGATCCCGCAGCGATTTAAGCACCCCCACCAGGCGTTGGGTATCTCTCGGATGAAGCCCAATGCTTGGTTCGTCCAGAATATACATCGAGCCAACCAATGCACTTCCCAATGAAGTCGCGAGCTTAATACGCTGAAATTCTCCGCCGGATAAAGTACTGGTTAACCTGTTCAATGTCAGGTAGCCAAGCCCAACGCGGTTCATATAGTCCAGGCGCGTTTCAATTTCTGTCAGAACACGTTTTGCGATCTGACGGTCGTGTTCGCTGATTTCAAGATTCTGGAAGAAGGCGGAAACGTCTTCAATGGGCATTAAAACCAAGTCGGTGATCGAGGCGCCGCCGATTTTTACAAAAGAGGCATCTTTTCTCAAACGAGATCCGCGGCAGTCGGGACAAGTAGTGCGCCCCCTGAACCTGGATAACATTACCCGGTATTGAATCTTATAAGTCTGGGATTCCAATTCCGCCACGAAATCGTTAATACCCTGAAAGTATTGGTTACCTGTCCAGAGTAGTTCCTTCTGCTGAGGGGTCAGGTCTTTATACGGTCTGTGAATGGGGAAATCGAACTTAACTCCATTGCGGACAAGCGGAACCAGCCAGTCATTCATTTTTTCGGTACGCCATGGTGCTATTGCACCTTCATATACCGAGAGGCCCTTGTCCGGAATAACCAGATCAGGATCTATTCCCAGGATTTTCCCAAAACCTTCGCATCTCTTGCAGGCTCCGTAAGGATTATTAAAGCTGAAAAGATTGACACTTGGCTCTTCAAAAATCATCCCGTCCAGCTCAAACTTGTCGGAGAAAACCCGTTTTTCAACATTAACAACCTGGACAATACAAACTCCCTCACCTTCAAAAAAGGCGGTTTGAACAGAATCGGATAGCCGGTACTGGGTATCTTCGTCGTCATGCCTAATACCGGCGCGGTCGATGAGTATGAATATCTGATTGCCGGCCTGCGAAAAGTCGTCAGGACGTTCCAGAACATCTTCAATAGAAACTACTTCGTCATTCAGCACGATCCGGTTATAACCTTTTGAAAGCAAGATAGTAAGCTCTTCTTGCTGGGAGCGGCCTTCATGGACCAGAAGCGGTGCAAGAATCATCACGCGGGTCCCTTCTTCATGGGCCAGCATATAGTTAACAACATCTGTTACCGAGTCTTTTTTGACCAGATTTCCTGAAACCGGCGAGAAGGTGTGTCCGATGCGTGCAAACAGCAATTTGAGGTAGTCATAAATCTCAGTGGATGTGCCTACCGTAGATCGCGGATTTCGTGTATTCACTTTCTGTTCAATCGCAATGGCCGGAGAAATGCCTTTAATGTACTCAACCTCGGGCTTTTCCATACGACCAAGGAATTGCCGCGCATAACTGCTCAGACTTTCTACGTACATCCGCTGACCTTCCGCAAACAGTGTATCAAAAGCCAGCGATGATTTACCGGAGCCCGAAAGGCCGGTGATCACAACCAGTTTATTGCGAGGAATAGCAACATCAACATTTTTAAGATTATTAACCCGGGCACCTTTGATCAGAATGTATTTTCTTGGATCCAGATCATCGAATTGGGAAGCCTCAATCCGAGGTACAGCTAAATGCATCATAGGAGAAATTCAAGTGGATATTCGGTACAAGTTTGTAATGTACCGATCTTTATACAAACCAAAAGTCAGGTTATTTAGTTTGGCACTCTACAGAGGAAAGTAAGTCTGCCAATACTAAAGAATCAGGGAATTTGCCTTCGAAAAAGTCATTCCTTTTTCCCCTACCTCTTCGAAAATGGGATCAGCCAGATGTCCCCAATTGGTCACGTCCGACATACAATCAGAGAGCACCGTCACTTTTGGAATAAGTGCTGGCGCGTATTTTAATATCTGATTGATACTGGTAGCGACACAATGTGAGCGTGCCTCACCTGCTACCAATACCTGATCAAAGAATTCGAGTTGCGAAAGAAAACCGTTGTTCAATTCTGTTTCTGGCGCATTATCTACCGGCACCTGCGCTTTGAACACGCCAAAGTGCTCTGTCAGGGGATTGATCCCTTTTGGAATAGCCACATAGTCCCGACCGGTCCGGTGTGTCCAGGCGAGCAGCGAATGCATGAGCGTATCGTCAAGTGCAGCACCTCTGGAGCCTACAAGGCAATGTTCCGGCCAGATGAAATGATTGAATTCACCCTGACTTTCCAAGGTTTCAAGATAGCGAACAACATAGTCTTTTTGATAGCGCGGAACCCATTTTCCTGCTTTAACAGCCGCACTGGTGATTAATGTAAAAGGCGCCACAGTATTCCCGTTCTGGTCTTCCCAAAATAGGGGATGGGCAATATCCAGCACTCTGTGGGTATCCAGTGTTATAAAAATACGATCAATTTTATCGCCGTCCAGGGCAATCAGTCGCGTAATTCGTTCTATGTCCTGTTCGGAACCTGGAACATAAAGTGCTCCTTCCGGATTGCAAAAATCGAACTGTGCGTCAATGATCAACAATGCTGTTTTTTTCATAGCCGGTTTAAAATTGAAACTTTACAATAACTAGCCCTCCATTTCCTGAGGTAAGCCAAGTTGCCGGGCATACATCCGCGAACAAAGGCTGTAAACCGAATGGAGCATCCGGTTGGCGTCTTTGACATAGTCCACACGATAATCCTCCTCCAGCTTTTCCAAACCATTAAGAATAGTCAGCGCTTTCTTGGCCAAATACAGCGCGCATGTGTCTGCCCGGGAAGAGTAGGTTTTCAGTATATCAGGATACTTGTCCATAAAAGTATTGAGCAGGAACAGGTTGAGCTCCAAGCCTCCGATTTTATCCTTAGTCACTTTCACATGGTAAGCAATGTCGCCGCTGAGACTGCGCATATCCATCAAAATCCATCCAGGTGTGTTCTGGTTGAACTTGGAGGTTCGGACAATGTTCGCCATCAGGTCTTCCCGGCGCTCCAGAACCGTAGAACTTTCCTCGATAAGCTCAAAATGCAGTCTGTCAGCGAGTGTTTTATCCTTCGTGATTAGCCTGAGTAACAATTTATCCTTTTCTTTGGCAGGCATCTGGACAATCGCCTTCTTAAGTTGGTCAGGTAAGGCCATTCAAATGCATTGATAATTTTATTTAGAATCGCGGGATCTGCAATGGAACTTTATAGCTCTCGGGAGCTGTAAGTTCTTTGACAAAAATATCAGATATGAGTAAATATCTCTCAATCGGTTTGAGCATCGCCATTTTTTTAATTTTTGGATATACTCTACTGCTGAATGCCCAGGATACTCCTTCATTTGACGATTACGACACCACGCTGAATTTCATCAGAAGATTTTATTTTGATCACAATCCAATTGGTATCAGAAAAGACATTTTGTTAAGTCGGCACAACGAGCACCGGATCCTGTTTTCGAAATCAACCGCCGCCGTTTATTATTATCTGTTTGATCAGATCAATTTCCGAAATCTGATACTTTTTCAGAATCTTTTTCTCGTTGCTTTTTTTGTATTATTAATGGTTTTAATAAAACAAAAAAAGCTGTTTTTTCCGGAAGTTGTGCTTTGGGTATGTCTATTTCTGTTTAGTCTCGCTTTTTGGCAGGTAACCTTTTATTATTGGGGAGGAATTCAGCATTATACGGTATTTTTCTTCTCTATTCTCAGTTTATTTATGCTTGATAAAACTGTCGGGATGTGGGATCCGGATTTTTTTATTGCACTTGCCGCGGCGGCAATCGCTGTGCTTTCTTTCGGTAATGGTTTTATTGCACTTTTCCTTGGTGGATTTATTTTAAGCGTCAACCGCAAATGGATGATGTTGACTGTCTGGGGCTTAATGAGTCTGTCATTGCTGATCGTTACTTTTTTTATAAATTCTCCGATTGACCATGCTGCCCGCGCGACGTTCAACTTCGAGTGGATGATGCGTTTATTGCTTACGTTTCTGGGAAGTTTTGTATATGTCAACCCTAACCAAGGCCAGTATATCAATATCATTGTATGTATGTTTGTCGGTATGGGGGTTCTGGCAATATGGATCTGGCTGTTTTTCAAGGGTTATGCATTCAAAAGTCCGTTACTATATGCTCTTTTGTCCATGCCAATCCTGACGGGAATAATTGTCTCGATTTCGAGGTTTGAGGCGAAGTCGGCCGGAGGTATTGCACCACGCTATATGTTTTTTACAGCAACTATTCCCATTTTTCTGGTTTTAACGCTGTTGGATTCCAAATTGATCAAAATGACCCATTTGCGGGTCTTGTCTGGTTTTTTTCTCCTCGTATGGGCAGGGTCTTTTTATAACAACCTGAAAGAAGTCCGAAAAACAAATGGAGAGATCGTTATGAATTTGCAACGATGGGAAAAGGATCACAGCACACCGCTGATATCCGGCGGCAGATCGGAAGAGATTTCAGAGATATTAAATTGGGCAACAAATCATGATGTTGTTCGTATTCCAAAGAAGGACGTAGTTCCAGATGATTCTGAGTGAAAGTAGCGTCCCGGTATGTGAAACGGGCGCTTTTAGTATTAAATTTCGGTTTTGTATTTAAATTTTACGTACACAATATGGTTTCAGTAGCCATGTGCACTTACAACGGGGCAAAGTATCTGCCTGAGCAGTTGAAGAGCATTGCTGATCAAACAGTTTTGGTTGATGAATTAGTGGTGTGCGATGATAGGTCTGGAGATGATACTCTTGCAATCATAAAATCTTTTGCAGCTACATGCAAATTCCCCGTACATATCTATGTCAATGAACAAAATCTGGGCTCCACCAAGAATTTTGAAAAATGTCTTTCTCTTTGTCAGGGCAATATCATTCTGCTTTCCGACCAGGACGACAGGTGGCGTAAGGACAGGGTCCAGAAGCAGGTCGACTATCTCGAAAAACATCCCGACGTAGATGCTGTATTTACGAATGCCATGATGATGGACGATTATTCGGAACCGACTGGAAAGACCATCTGGCAGGAAATCGAATTTGACGAACGCGGGCAGACCAAATGGAGAAACGGAAAGCCTTATGAAATCCTCTTCAACGGTTTCGTGGTGACCGGTGCGACGTTGGCGATCAGGAAATCTTGTCTTGAAAGACTTATGCCTTTTCCAACGCATGTCCCTGATTTGATCCATGACGCCTGGATCGCGGTTGTTCTCAGCCTGCAGGGTAAGATCGATTTTATACCCGAAACGTTGATCTATTATCGGATGCATGCAACCCAGCAAGTGGGATTTGGGAGTAAGGTCGATAAGGTTCAGCTAAAAGACAGGCTGTTGAGAGACCGCAATAAAAAGCTTGTTCCATTGAGGGAAAAAGCAGATAGACTCAACGAACTTTACTTGTTGCTTCGGGCTATCCCTTTTGTGCCCCGAGAAAAACTGATCAAGTTATATTTATCGCAAAAACACTTTTACACAAGGGCATCACTTCCCGGAAACAGGATGAGAAGGCTCCATCCGGTTGTGAACCAAGTGGTAAGAGGTTATTACAGGTTTAGCAGTAAGGATTGGTGGTTACCTGCAATCGGGGACTTGCTGGAATAAAATAGTTAAATGATTGTAAACCCATGCAGGAAAGATCTTCTGTTGCCGTAGTGATACCTTTATATCAGCCATTTCTGACTGAAAATGAGGAGATATCGCTGAGGCAGTGTCTGAAGGTATTGTCCGGTTATCCGGTTAAAATCATCAAACCAAGGAGCCTGGCCGCGGATTTTATCAGCCTTAAATATCCTTCCATTGAGCTTATTTCACTGGAAGATCGTCATTTTGAAGGTATAGCGACATATAATAAGCTTTTAATTTCCATTGATTTTTATAGGCAGTTTACCTCATACGAGTATATTTTGCTCTATCAGTTAGACGCATTCGTTTTTCGTGACGAGCTGATGCAATGGTGCCGGAAGGGTTACGATTATATCGGGGCCCCCTCTTTTCACCAACAAGAGTTTGATGCATTGCAGGCAGGATCAAAGGATGTTTTTGCCAAGGCACTTGCCAGCCGTCGTTATGTGCTCAATGGTGGCCTTTCCTTACGGCGCATTTCCGCTTTTATCGGGTATTTGCAGATTTACAATACATTTTATCCTTCATGGAAAGGAAACGAGGATATGCTGTTTTCACAGGCAGCGACCCGGCTTATACCCATGAAATTGTTCATAAAGCTCCCATCCTGGCGGGAAGCCCTGAGATTTGCTTTTGAGAAAAGCCCTGCCGCGACTTATGAACTTACCGGCCACCAGCTTCCTTTCGCCTGTCATGCCTGGGAGCGTTACGACCCAGCTTTTTGGTCGCATTTTATCCCGGACTATCAGTAGGTGTGGTAGTTTAACAATTTTTAACAAACTAACAGGTGGTTTCACGCGTTCTTGCAGTTATTAAAAACTAACAATTTAAAACCATGAATTTCAAATTGCTTCTGGCTTTTTCCGGCGCGATTATACTTTCATTCCATACCACTTTCGGACAGATAACAGAAAACCCAAAGGTTGAAGAACAATCGCAACCCTATGTAAAAATTAAAAAAGTGGAACTTACAGACCGGTATACTATTATCTATTTACAGTTTACAGAAACCCGGGCGAGTCAGTCCGTACCTAAGCAATTCCCCTTTCCCTTCCCACAAGGGCCGGACCAGAAATTTAAGACAGGCGGTAACCAGATTTGGCTTGATCCCGAAACGAGATTATATAAACCGGGCGAAATCGAAAAAAAGTTCAAGTTCATCAAAGCTGAGAACATTCCTACCACCAGCAGAAAAGAAGTAACAGCGGGTGAAACGGTCGATTTCGTGGCCTATTTTGAGCGCTTAACTCCTGGTATAGAAGAATTTGACTTTTATGAAGGCCGAAGTTCGCAAGGATCTCAGTCGTGGAATTTTTATGGAGTACACATCAAAAACCCGGTAAACAGACAGCCGACAAAGATATCAAAACCGGCAGCGAAGGTAGAAGCACCTGTGTCTAAACCGGTTGAAGAGCCCATTATTAAAAATCCGCAGCCAGAGAAAAAAATGAGTGGCGCGCCAGTTATTACCGGGACAATTTATAATGCGAAAACTAAAAAACCGATCGCTGCGCAGATCAGTTACCTGGAGAATGGGGATTCATTGCAAATCAGATCTTCATCTGGCAAATATCGGATCGGTTTGGATCCTTCGGGGAAATATGATCTGAAGGTTTCGGCAAAAGGCTATTATGGTACGTCAATCAATGTTACGCCCGCCGACTCGTCGGACAATACAGCATTCGACCGGGACGTTTACCTGACCCCTTTGACCGTGGGTGAAACCATTACACTTCCTAATATTTATTTTGAAACTTCACAATTCACGCTCCTCCCAGAGTCATATGAAGAGCTCAATGGACTGGTAAATATGATGCGAGAAAGCCCTACCCTACAAATTAGGGTGGAAGGGCATACCGATAATGTAGGCGATTTTGACAAAAATCTTGAATTGTCTAAAAAAAGGGCGGAAGCTGTTAAATCGTATCTTATCGAAAAGGGCATAGATGCTGCCCGGATTGAAGCGAAAGGATATGGTGCTACAAGGCCTATCAGCAAGGGCGGGGTAGAGGATCGGAAGAAAAACCGCAGGGTGGAATTTGTAGTGACGCAAATGTAAATCGCAAAGATCAGTGATGGTCATTTATTGTCAGAAATAGGCAGGTATTGTTTTTAGATATTTCAATACATGACCAGGCCTGGCAATAAATGACCATTGTTTTTACCGGGCTTTGATAATATTGATAAACTCCCTTGATTTAAGGGATGCACCTCCAACCAGTCCGCCGTCGATATCCGGTGCTGCAAACAATTCCGGTGCACTTGCTGCGGTAACGCTTCCGCCATAAAGGATGGAAATGTCGTCGGCTACACCAGCTCCATATTTTGAAGCAATGTGCGCGCGTAATGCGGCATGCATTTCCTGCGCCTGCTCAGCACTGGCGGTAAGTCCGGTACCGATTGCCCAGATTGGTTCGTAAGCGATAATGACGGATAACAGTTGTTCTTCAGAAAGATGGAAAAGGCTTTCAGTGATCTGATTTTTTACAAATCCGATATAATCTTCATTCTGGCGCTGGTGGAGGGACTCACCGCAGCAAAAGATCGGGGATACGCCATTGGCCAGCGCGGTATTCACCTTTTCAGCCAAAAGCGCATTTGTTTCGTTGAAATACTGGCGACGCTCGCTATGCCCGATGAGCACATATTCAACACCGATAGACTGCAGCATCTGCGCAGAAATTTCACCGGTGAAAGCACCCGAGACCTTTTCGGAACAATTCTGGGCCGCCAATGAAAAATGAGGGACGTCTTCTATATATTTTTTGATCGTGGTGAGATAGATGGCGGGTGGGCAGAGGATGATTTTCGCATCATTTTGAACTTCATCTTTGGCCATATTAACCAGCTCGGAGGTGAGCGCAACTGCCTCATCCAGAAGTTTGTTCATCTTCCAGTTACCGGCAACGATTTTTTTTCGCATGAGAAAATTTTTATTGTGAAATAAGGTCTTTTTACGCAACAAAATTACCATAATTTCATCATTTGCATGATTTTACATAAATGATAAAATTATTGCCAGAAAGTTTGTTCTTATAAAGATTTTTTTGTGTTTAATTGAGTTAAAATGCATTAATTTTACTTAATTAACCTGTTTGGTGGAATCGATACTTGGGTGTACACAGAAGATATAAAGACAGAGTTCAGCCATTATCATCAGCGTGTTTTGTAGAATGTTAGCCGAAGAGTTTTAGACACAGAATTTTAAAGAAAGGAGGCCACGATGAAAACGTCTAAGTGGTTATTTTTAGCAATCATACTTTTTACAGGCATTGCATCATTTGCTAAAACAAAAGACATTCCCCCCGTTTCAGAGGAGAGGTATGGTTACTTTTTAGATAAGAACCATAAAACAGCCCGTATACCATTTGAGCTGCATTCCAATCTTATCCTCTTATATGCCAAGATCAATGATACGGATTCTCTGCGCTTTATATTAGACACAGGGGTAAGCTCGATCATTATCACGGATCCCTACATTTTAAAGCCGGACAAGCTACGTTTAACCCGCAAAGTTGATCTGACAGGAGCAGGGGAAGGGAAATCCATTTCCGCTCATGTTGCTATTGACAACAGATTTGCAATGGGGCGGTTGAAGGCCAATCATCAGAATATCGTGGTTCTGGAGGAAGATTTTCTTCGGCTCTCCG
This sequence comes from Dyadobacter sp. HNCC25DJ185, assembly GCF_056895195.1. NCBI lineage: Bacteria > Pseudomonadati > Bacteroidota > Cytophagia > Cytophagales > Spirosomataceae > Dyadobacter > Dyadobacter sp. HNCC25DJ185. Next base: position 106,035 of record NZ_JBXHAR010000014.1, on the reverse strand, counting down.
AATATGTAGGCGTTCCGGTACACGGTATTTTTGGCTATGAAATTTTTAACAATTTTGTGGTGACCATCGACTTTTCAAAAAAAGAGCTGGTTCTGATGCGGCCCGAGAAATACCACTACAAAACCAACAAGGGTGACAAACACCCACTGATTATTGAAGATACCAAGCCTTTCACAGATGCAGTAACCCTATTCGCCGATGGAAGAGAACATCCTATACGGGTCTTGATTGACACCGGTGCCGGTCATGCATTGCTGCTGAACAATACACCTAAGGAATCTTTCCGGTTGCCCGAGAAGGTAATCAGGGCTCAGCTCGGAAGAGGCCTGAACGGCGTCATCAACGGTAATCTGGGCCGTATTGACAGACTTCGGGTAGGCCGTTACCAGATGGACAATATCGTGGCCTCCTTTCCAGACAGTATTTCGTTTGGTTCAAAGTTGAAAGCGGGGACAGAGCGCCAGGGAAATATCGGATGCGAATTGCTGCGCCGGTTTAAGGTTACGATGAATTACCAGGGCGGATATATGGTTCTCAAACCTGTGAAAAGCCGCATGCGCGAGAAGTTCGAGCATGATATGAGCGGTATGGAGATCAGGGCAGAAGGCAGGGATTTCCATTCTTACTTCGTAGACCACATTGCCGACGACTCCCCGGCCTCAAGGGCAGGCCTGCTGGAAGGCGACCAGTTGCTCTTTATTGATGACCATTCGGCCTCTGAACTAAATGTCAGCGACATTTATAAGCTGATGCAAAGAGGAGACGGAAAAAACATTGACTTACTCGTCAAACGAAAAGGGGATATTTTCTTTACCCAGATTACCCTGCGAAGAATGATTTAATTACTTTTAAGCCAAACTAAAATCTGGCTTATTTGGAACGCCTTATCGTAACTGAAGACGGCTCGCATTCTTTGTTCAGCGCACAATTCAATCAACAATATCATTCGCTTCAAGGTGCTCTGAATGAATCAGAGCACATTTACATTAATTTGGGTTTACGACCAGTACTTGAAAATTCGGATCAGCCGGTCCGGGTTTTTGAAATGGGCTTCGGCACCGGGCTGAATGCATTTCTGGCCTGGAAACTGGCTAGTCGATTGCAAAAGCAGGTTTACTACACTTCCGTGGAAGCTTATCCGATAACGTCGGAAGAAGCTTCCAAATTGAATTATGGCGAATTGCTTGGTGAAAGCGGTTTTTTGGATCTGCACAATACGCCATGGTCGTTGCAGAACAATATCTCGGACTTTTTTTCCTTTCAAAAAGAAAATATACAAGTTCAGAACTTCACATCGGAAGTGCTATTCGATGTGATTTTTTATGACGCATTTGATCCGCGTGCCCAGCCTGAGCTCTGGACGGAAGAAATTTTCAAAAAAATAGCAGCCCAAACCAAGTCTGGAGGCGTATTGGTAACATATTCGTCAAAAGGAATTGTTAAAAGGGCTTTAGCTGCGGCGGGCTTCCGGGTAGAAAGGCACAAGGGCCCGGGCAGAAAATTGCATGTGCTAAAGGCTGTCAGATTGTGATATTATAGTAGCTTGCCATTGCTTGCATTGATTTTTATCGTGCATGGTTTTCGTCAAAATGTTTTCATATGGATTATCATAGTATCATCAGCCAGGAATTAAGGGAAGCGCAAACGGTGCTTGACCATTTTTTGAACGATCCCATACAAATTGAAAAAATAGAGGTCGCTGCGGCGATGATGGCATCGGCGATCAACCATAACGGAAAGATCATTTCCTGCGGGAACGGCGGCTCACATTGCGATGCCATGCACTTTGCGGAGGAATTAACGGGGAGATACCGGGATAACCGGCGCGCGTTACCCGCCATTGCGATATCGGACGTCAGCCACCTGAGTTGCGTGAGTAACGATTTTGGTTATGAGTTCGTTTTTTCGCGATACCTGGAGGCATTGGGCCAGTCAGGTGATGTCCTGCTCGGATTGAGCACAAGCGGTAATTCCGCGAACATCATCCGTGCGGTCGAGACAGCGAAGTCCAAAGGAATGAAGGTGATTATCATGTCGGGAAAAGATGGCGGAAAGCTGGGAGGCCTCGCAGATATTGAAATCAGGGTGCCTCATTTCGGATATGCCGACCGTATCCAGGAAATCCACATCAAGGTCATTCACATTTTCATGTTGCTTATTGAAAAAATGGTTTTGCAGGATTAACTGATACAGCATGAACGTACGACCTTCTGCCATCATTCTCCGGGGAAACTCGGTTTTGACTTTGCGCTATTGCTATGGCGACTCGGAAGTGTATGCGCTGCCGGGTGGAAATCCTGACCCGGGTGAATGCTTGTCTGTGGCGCTTGCTCGGGAATTGCAGGAAGAGCTGGGTATTGCCGCGACGGTCAATGCGATGGTTTGCTCAGGAGAAGTGATATGGCCCGAAATAAAAAAGGAAACGTTGCATATGGTCTTCGAAGCAGAGATTCTATCGGGTACCCCTGTCTTGAATCCCGAACAAACGACAGCGTTGGAAGTTGTGTGGCTTCCGGTGACAGAACTGGAGGTCAAACTTTTATACCCGAATATAGGGAAACAAATTCTTGATTTTTATTGCAAAACCTTGAATTCAGGCCATATAGGCGTCATCAGACAACCCTATATCCGTTGAGGATTTCTTGAGCTACCATATATTCTGGTTGGGTTTCTATAAAAGAGAAACATACCGTACTTTTGCATTTTAAACGGCAGCAGGGTAAATGGAAAACGAAAAGAGGGAGAAATTATCCAACTTCTTACTAAGGCGGGCAGACAAGGATGTACTGTCAAGAGGGCGTTCCATTTATAGTAGTGGCGGCTTAAAGGTTTCTAAACTTGATTATAATGGCCCCGGCAATGCTGAATTCAAAGTCAAGAGCGACTATTCTATTCAGTTTTACCAGATCTACATCCGGGATTTTCTTACTCCCCAGATAACAACAGAATGTTCATGTCCCGACAAAAACGGGCTTTGTAAGCACCGGGTTGCAGCAATTCTGTATATTCTTGACAAAATGCCTACGATCAAGCAAGTTGTTCATGATATGAGCAGCACGGTCGTTGAACTCCCCGAATTAAAAGAATTTCAGCTGAGAAGCCTGGTGTCAGATGACGTCTGGAAAAACAGGGCTGCTCTGCAGGAAGTGGAAATCGTTTCTGCCAAAGAAGGAGAAGCGGAGTGTCTGGTCGTGGAAAACAATGTCAGTTACCAGGTAGCCTTCCAGAGGATCAAGAATACCAGGCAGGTTCATACTTCCTGCACGTGCGGGAAAAAATTATGGGTACCGCTGTGTGAGCATAAATTGGCGGCCTTGCTCAAACTTCGAGATGAGCTCGGCGAAAAGGCCTTTGAGGTTATGCGGGATTTAACAGTCGAAAAAAACAACCTTCTGGCAGAATATGGCTTTTCATTGGAAGATCCTTATAAAGACAAATTTGATTTCAGGTTGGATGAGGATGGTGGACTGTTACTGATCAAACTGGATGCTGCTTTGCAAAAGGTCGGACCGTATCAGGACTGGAGCTCACTGAGAAAACGGATATTACCTGAACAAAATGGATCTTTCAATATATCAATCAGCGAAAATGGTCAGGACGACGAAGACAGGATTTCCATATTTGTTTTTTGGCCGAAAGGTAAGAACCATTTACTGGATGTAGGGTTCGGTGTATTTTCTGTTAGATATAGTACTAAATCAGAAAAACTGACCAATATCCGCAACATCGCCGGCGGATCGAGCCACTACTATGCAGCGGACGAAATTCCGGTTTTGAATGAAGCCGATGCGAGGCTGGTGCGTTTGGCGAAACATTGGGAAGAAGGTCTGCAAAAATTTATCCGGAAGCAGGGCTGGGCTTACAATGCGTACTTACATTTTGACGATGTCGGTGCCGAGCAGCGTTATGAAGCGCGTAACTACGTTGGCAAGCAAATCAACCGCGTTTTCAACGACCTGGATCCCGAAAGGCTATACCTGGCCGACGGTGATTATATCACCAGTAACAACCAGCTTATTCAGCTCGAATTGCTGCGTGAGCCGGTCAAGCTATTTTTCGTTCTTACAGAAGATAAGGAATTTATCACACTTAATCCTTATGTTGAACTGAAAGCCGGGACACCACTGGAACTGCAAAAAGTTATTTCCTTTGATAGCTTTTGGCTCGGGATTTACAATGAAAAACTTCTTTTTCGCTGGGCGGGGATAAGTGAAGCGGAAATGGTTGCCTATCTGAGCCAGAATGGATACAAAATACGCGTTAAAAAAGAATTCGGAGATGGTTTTCTCAAAGACTGGATCATTCCGGTTACCGAGCAGTTCGATGTGATGTTCCAGACCCGACATCAGGTACGATTGGGTCAACTTACATTTAAAAAGCCTAAAATTTACCTGAAAGAGGATGATGCCAATTTATTGATCGTCCCTTCCTATGTGTACGAATCAGCCGACAGCGAAACGGGAGAAATAGAATTTTTGCACGATCAAAGGCGGTCGAAAACCAGCTTCGAGGACAATCAGATAACCATGCTGGAACGTGACCTACCCGCCGAGAACGCAGTTTGGGAATGGGTAAAGTCGATACATCCGAACTTCGGACAGCAAACGGGTCAATCGTTCTTTTATGTTCCGTTTGATCAGGTGATGAAAGATGGGTGGCTGTTCAACTTTGTAGAGAGCGCGAGGAAAAAGCACTTTGAATTGCTTGGCTTCAAGGACCTCAAAAAAATGCGTTTCAACCCCAATCGCGGTACTGTAAAAGTGACGGCTTCTTCAGGGATTGATTGGTTTGATATGAAAGTCGAGATCAATTTCGGGGATCAGGTAGTATCGTTGGCAGAGGCGAAAAAGGCGCTGCTTAAAAAGCAGAAATATGTGCAGCTTCAGGATGGATCGCTCGGAATGCTTCCAGACGAATGGATCAGTAAGCTGGAACCGTTATTGCAGTTCGGACGAATCAATAACGACCAGATTCATCTCTCCAAAATTCACTTCTCGCTGATCGATGAACTGGTGTCAGAAATTGACAATGAAGAGGTGTTCCGTGAATTATGGGAGAAAAAACAGAAACTTCTCAATTTTAAGCAGATACCTAATGTTCCTTTGCCAGGAAATGTAAATGCTACGCTCAGACAATATCAGGAAGAAGGGTACAAATGGATCCATTTCCTGGATGAATTCGGCTGGGGAGGTTGCCTGGCAGATGATATGGGTTTGGGGAAAACGTTGCAGATGCTTACCTTTTTGCAGCAGCAGAAAAACATAGATCCCTCCAATACGAATCTTGTTGTCGTTCCAACAACACTGATTTTCAACTGGCAGGCAGAAGCAGCGAAGTTTACGCCTGACCTTAAATTATTCGTTCACCGGGGAATGTCACGGCGGAAGGATATTGATTTTTTCCGAGAATACGACATCATTCTCACCACCTATGGTACGATGCGTAGCGATGTGGAATTGCTACGGTACTTTGATTTCAACTACATTGTTCTGGATGAAGCGCAGGCCATCAAAAACCCGGATTCACTTACTTCAAAAGCGTCCCGCCTCTTGCATGCCAAAAATCGTTTAACGATGACGGGTACGCCTGTAGAGAACAATACCTTTGACCTTTATTCCCAGTTTGAGTTTTTGAACCCGGGTATGCTGGGGCATGCGGACTTTTTCCGCACCGAATATGCCACGCCTATCGATAAGTATCAGGATAAAGAGAAAGCGGCAGAATTACGAAAGCTGGTATATCCGTTTATGCTGAAACGCACCAAGGAAGAAGTAGCAACGGACTTGCCTGATAAGACAGAAACCATTTTGTTTTGCGAAATGGGCAATAAGCAGCGAAAAGTTTACGAGACTTTCCGAGAGAGGTATCGCCAGGAAATTGCGGAAAAGCTTGCTACTGACGGGTTGAACAAAAGCAGCTTCCTGATTTTGGAAGCATTACTGAAACTAAGACAAATATGTGATTCTCCGTCTATTTTGTCAGGGGATGAGGATTTTGGAAACGAATCGGCTAAGTTGGAAGAGATAACCCGGGAGATTGAAGAAAATGCATCCAATCATAAGATTTTGATTTTCAGTCAATTCCTTGGTATGTTGGACTTGATTCGCCAGCATTTGGAAAAGATGAACATTCCTTACGAATATCTGGATGGTCAAACGGTTGACAGAGCGGGAAGGGTCAACCGTTTTCAAAATGATCAGACATGCCGGGTTTTCCTCATGAGCTTAAAGGCGGGCGGGGTAGGATTGAACCTCACAGAAGCGGACTATGTCTATCTGATTGATCCCTGGTGGAATCCGGCCGTAGAACGGCAGGCAATCGACAGGACGCATCGTATAGGGCAAACCCGAAAAGTTTTTGCTTATAAAATGATTTGTAAAGACACGATTGAGGAGAAAATATTGCTGCTACAACAGCGCAAGCAGGATCTGGCTGAAGACTTGGTGGGAGGGGAATCCGGTTTTATCAAAAAGCTCAGCCAGGAGGATATTATGGGATTATTCAGCTGAAAACTTAATAGTTCAGAACCTTATTACTCGCCGAAATATTCAGCAAATTCTGCGACGTGGAATCCGCTGAAGCAAATTGAAACAATGGTGAAGGATTGTATAGTGATTTTTCTCCTGCCAATCCTTCTTCATGGTTTTGCTCCACTGTGGCATTGCTGTTGATATTTTTATCCGGAAAATTGTACATATTTTCCACATTCATATTTCTTCCAGCTTTGTTGCTTGCTTGCTTTTCCAATACGCAGAGTACTAGTAAAAGTGATGCTATGATTAAAGTAAGATGATTTTTCATAAAAAGATGCGTATAGCTTCGTGTCAAAGTGAGACAACTACCACTCAAAGAGCAAATTTTGAGCCAGAGGGTTGTAATTCCTAAAAAATAATTTGGATGAAAAATGCCCATTGTTGCATCCTGAGGGCTATTTTTCATTATTCCGTTACATTACTGAACTATTGCTGTAAACTCTATTTCTACCAGATAATCAGGGGAAACTAGTTTGCTGATCTCGTAGATGGAGGTTGTAGGCTTAATATCAAGGAAATAGGCTCCATGCGCTCTCGCTATTTCATCGAAGTAGATGATGTCGGTCGTGAAAATCCGGGTACGAACAACATCTTGCAAGCTTGCCCCTGCTTCTTCCAAAACTTTCGCAATGCGTTCTATGATGTTATTCGTTTGGGCATAAGGATCATCAGCTTTGACTTTTTCCCCATCCACTATGGCGACAGTACCGGACACTTCTACAATATTTCCGATACGTACTGCGCGACAGTAACCCATTTTATCTTCCCAGGGAGACCCTGAACGTATATTTTGTCTTGGCATGGCTAAATAAGAAATATAATTATACAAATATAGCGTTTAAAATGACCTTTCTCCCTCCTCCTCCCAAATTGCCAGTGCTAAGCGGATCTGCCCATAATCAAATTGTTCGTTAAGTAGTTCGAAAAGAGGCTTAAGGGGATCATTTTTGGTGATCTGCATTTCCAGCGCCGCTTGAATAATTGTCTTGTAGGCCCGATCATCGATCAGTGCTTTCAGATCAATTTGATTGCCTTCTTCTTTTAATTTGATCAGATGGGAAATGATCGTAACTGCATTCAGATTTCTCTTTTCTGCAATAACTTTAACTGAATACCCCTCTTTGTAAAGATCAAGTGTTTCAACGAAGGTCATTCCTTTGACGACCCGCGTGCCTGGCTTTGTATTTTCGCGTGCAAAATCAATGATTTCTTTGATGAATGTTTCGCCGTATCTTCTGAATCGTTCATCGGCTATGCCGGGTATTGCTTTCATCTGTGCTTCGGAAATGGGTTTTTTCTGTGCCATTTCCGAAAGGGTCGCATCGCTGAAAACGACGTAAGGGGGGACTCCAGTTGCGTCGGCCATCTGTTTCCTGAGCAGCCTTAGTCGCTCAAACAGTGCATCGCGAATGATCTCCTGCTTTGCTTTTTCCTTAGGTACAAGCTCTTCTTCTTTTGCTTTTCGTTCGTTTAGGGGAATGAATTTCACCAGTTCAACTTTACGTTCCCCTTTTAAGATCTGCCTGCTAACAGGGTTAAGTTTAAAAGCGTGCGCCTCGTCGTAGGCAATATCCATCACGCCTGAGTTCAGCAATTGGCCAATGTACTCAGCCCACTCTTCACTGCGAAGCTCGTTGCCTGCTCCAAAAGTGGGAAGGCGGTCGTATCCGTATTGGAGTACATTTCGGTTCCTGCTACCACGCAAAATGTCAATCAGCATGCCCATTGCTACCTTTTGATCTGTTCGTGCAATACCAGAGAGTGCTTTTTGAGCTATAATCGTTGCATCGAACCGAACTCTTGGGTTTCTGCATACGTCGCAATTGCCACAATCTCTGTCGACTGCTTCATTAAAATAGCTCAACAAAATCCTGCGTCGGCATATGTCCGCCTCGGCATATTGTTTCATCCGATTGAGCTTAGCGTGGAGCAATTCCTTTTGTTCTGCGGATTGGTCGGAATTGTTGATCATGTCCTGCCGGGTAATGATATCCATATAGCTGTAAAACAGAACGGTATCCGAGGGCGACCCATCGCGCCCGGCACGCCCGATTTCCTGGTAAAAGCTTTCTACATTAGAGGGTAGGTTGTAATGAATCACCCAACGGACATTGGATTTGTCAATGCCCATGCCGAAGGCAATCGTGGCAACAATGATCTGGATATCGTCCTTTAAGAATTTTTCCTGAACCTTTGATCGTTTTTCTGCTGCAAGGCCGGCGTGATAAAATTCGGCTTTGAAACCAGCATTCTGCAGACTTGCGGCTACGGTTTCGGTCCCTTTGCGGCTGAGACAATAAATGATACCAGCCTGGTTTTCGTGTTTGCTGATAAAACTCTGGATTTGCTGAAGGCGTTTTCTGCCCGGCAATACGCTCAGGTTCAGATTGGGCCTGTCAAAGCTGGCAATGAAAGTTTCGGCATGTTCAATGCGAAGTTGCTTTAAGATATCCCGACGTGTAACCCTGTCGGCAGTGGCAGTGAGTGCAATGAGCGGAACCTCGGGAAAACGAAGTTTCAACGTGTTTAGCTGGCGATATTCCGGGCGGAAATCGTGGCCCCAGGAAGAAATACAATGGGCTTCATCAATTGCGAAAAGCCCGACGTTCCATTCCTTTAAAAAATCAAAAGTATTGCCGGAGAACAGCCGCTCCGGGGCGATATAAAGCAATTTGAGCTCGCCTATTTTGGCCTGCCAGAGAACTTGGTCCTGCTCTGCTGAGGAAATCGAAGAATTCAGAAATCCGGCATTTATTCCATTACTCCTGAGCGCTTCCACCTGGTCTTTCATCAAGGCGATCAGCGGGGAAATAACCACAGTAAGCCCGGGTCGCAACAGAGCCGGAATCTGAAAGCAAACGGATTTTCCGCCTCCGGTCGGCATCAGGACCAGGCAGTCCTTGTCGGCCATCACGGTATCGATAATTTCAGATTGTTGGGGGCGAAAAGAATCGTATCCGAAGTATTTCTTTAATGCATCCAGTTTTTGGTATGCCATATTTGTTTGATATTTAGGTTTTATGTTAGCCTTAACTTGTCAACAGCATCTCAGAACTGGTACATAAGCTGCATTTTGAGTTCGCTGCGTTTGTTTCCATTGATCTCATTCAATCCTGAACTGATTTTGTCCAGGTTCTTGTACCTCGTTTGGGACCACCGGAGCCAGACTTTCATTTTTTTCGAAAGATTGTAGCGTACCATCAGATAGTGCCGGGTGCCGGTATCGTAGTAAGCCGGTATGGAAAATGCGTAAAGCAAGTCTTTTTCATAAACATACTGCCGACTGTCGTAATCATCCGTATTAAACCAGGCTAACCTGGCGCTGAGTTCAAATTTTGGGAAATGCCAGGTGATATCTTGTAAAGCAGTCAGGCCTTTTGATTTGGAAATACCCTGATAGTTAAAGTTACCACATTGGAATCGGGTCCGGATCGAGAATCGTAGCGGTTTCTCGTACTCGAAATTGAACATAGCCGTCCGCCTGACCGTACCAGCCAGCGGAGAAACATTATCGTCGTTTTTTTGAGGATTATTCTGTTCTTTGTGTTTTTCGTGAAACAAAATGTAGGCGTTCAAACGCTTATTGGGTTTCCAGAGCAAATGGAGATAATAATCGTGTCCTCTTGAAGCAGCATCTACCTGATATTTCAGTCCCGGAAAACGGAAGTAGTCGAAGTAGCTGCTGATTTGCCAGCTACGGTTCGGAGCAAATCTCAATCCCCAATAGGCGCCGGTTTCATTGATAGGCCGGGATGACTCGCTAAACGAGTTGCCGTAGAAAGTGTGGAAGTCCTTATCGTAATGTCTGAAAAGCATTGAAAAATCCAGCTTCTTGCCCAAACCCACTATGGTGCCGGCAACAACCCCCATTCCTCCACCTTTAGATATCGAGCCCTCACCAAAGAAATGGAAATTTTGCCAGCGGTAATCGCCATGCAAGCCTGCGACTGAATTTTGCCTGCCCGAGAATTCGAATTGGTTGTAAGGTGCGTCCCGCTTCCGGAATATAGTGCCATAATGGGTACTTAAGGTAGTCAATCCAATTTGGCCCGTTTGATTTGGAAGGCGGTACAAAATATGCAGACCTACGTTTTCTTCTGAGAAATTGTTGTGCTTTGCAATTTCTGTCGGAGTGCGGTGATATCCGGTCACCGGTAAAGAAGTAGTAATCTTTTCGTCGGAATTTCCGGAAACGGTTTCCTGGGTCGCATCTCTTTTTAAAAATGAAACCAGCAATGTGATTTCCATATGTTCAAGCGGCGTGAGGGTCGCGGCCATGCCACGGAAAAAATTGGCCTCCATAGCCGAGGTGTATGGTTTCATTCCCAGGTTGCTTCGGTAAGTCGTCTTTATCACTTCCGAGCCTTTTCCCAAAGGAAAACCTGCTCCCAGGATCATCCCCTGCCCGGCCTGCATCATGAAATCGCCGATTATAAGATTTTTAAGTTTTCCACGGTTCATGATCTGGGCATGGAATGAAGTGAAATCGATTCCATATAGCTGCCGTTTTGCCGACCAGCACCAAAATTTTTCGCCGGCGTCTTTTTCCAATGAAATACCTAAGCTATATGCTCCAGTCCTGGCATTCCGGTATCGGAGATATCCGTTAAAAGGGCTCCCCTGGTATCTGGTGCTTGATCTCGAGTCCGGATCTAAAGCGCTGAAACCTTTTTGTTGTTCCAGTATTCTGCTTGAGCGGAACATGAGAAAATGCTGGCTGGGATTTTTGAGCGATTCATGCAATGAAGTCTCGGACCGATTGACTGTTACGAAAGGAAGCAAGCGCTGGATCGTGGTCAGGTCGAAATCAGGAACTGCCTGCAATTCGTAAAGTGACAAAAGAGGGCCTAGTTTTTCCCGATAGTTGAAAAATGATGTTAATTGAGCTTCCGAAAGAATAAAAGTATTGAAAAGCTCGTCGCGGGTTACCTTATTCAGGTCGAGCGGGCTCGTGTAAAGCTGATAGAGCGATTCATAGAGTTCGGCATTATCATTATCTTCTGTGGGGACCGGAAAAAGGTCGGCGATAAACTGGTTAATATCTATTTCTTTGCGAGGAGGATTCTGGCCTGTTGCAGATTGTGAAATCAGCGGGCAAATCAGAACGAACAGAATTAACCTAAACCCTGATTGTTGCGCACATGGTTGTCTGGAAGCGTATGTTTTCGGTATAAGTCTCTGCATACGCTTCGGTATTAGATGAGGGTTAGAAGGCTTTTAAACTTAAATCCAAACTTCTCGCCTGATGTGTCAAAGCACCACTGGATATACCATCGACGCCCGTTTCCGCGACTGCACGCAATGTTTTTTCAGTAATATTTCCAGATGCTTCAGTTTCAAACCGGCCGCCAATTCTTTTGACGGCTTCACGCATATCGGCCAGCGAAAAGTTATCGAACATGATGATGTCCACGCCACCAACCCGCAATACCTCGTCCACTTCTGCCAGATTTCTGGTTTCAATTTCAATTTTCAGGTTTTTGCCAGTGTCCTTTAAATACTTTTTGGCTCCGGTAATGGCTGCTTCAATCCCCCCCGCATAGTCAACATGATTATCTTTCAGCATGATCATGTCATAAAGCCCCATTCGATGATTGACTGCTCCGCCGATTTTTACCGCGAGCTTTTCAAATAGCCGGAAATTGGGCGTTGTTTTACGGGTATCCAGCAACTTGACGGGCAGATCGGTGACCAAAGCTGACATTTGCCGCGCATAGGTAGCTATCCCGCTCATTCTCTGCATGATATTCAGTACAAGTCGTTCCGCTTTCAGGATCAGTCTTGCATTTCCTTCCACTGTAAACACCACGTCACCTATTTTGACGTTGGAACCGTCAAGAAGTAACACATTTATTTTTAGGGGTGGATCATGATAAAACGAAGCCGTCTCATCGAAAATAATCTGGGCCACTTCGACACCGGCAAGAACACCATCCTGTTTGACAAGCAATTTGGCCCTTTTGGTAGCCTCAGCAGGTACAGAAGAGAGAGAAGAGTGGTCTCCGTCACCAATGTCTTCCAGTAAAGCAAGCCTGATCAGACTGCGCAGTTCGTGTGGGTTGGTTTCCATTTTTTTTAAATTAATCAGAACGTTTGTTGTCAGAAGGTCTGTTGGCGATAAGCCATATTGTAGCGTACTGCGAACGTAAAAACATTGGATTTTGTCGCAACATTTACGTCCTGGGAAGTGATCTTTCGGACCTGGTAACGGCCGTCCAGAAACAGGTTATGAGCAAGCGAATAGGAAACGCGCAGATCTGTAAATAAGGTGGCGGCTTTGATACCCTGACCAATTTTTTGGTTGTATTCCCCGTTGCGGTTGACGTTCCTGTCATCGTAACTTTTTGAAATGTCCCCTCCAAAATTCATGTATGGGCCGGTCGTAGGATTTTTTCCCTGATCGGCGACCATCAATGTGCCATATACCGATAGCCGGGAGGTTGCTTTGTAACGGATAATTCCCAGATATTCACGGAAATTCGCGCCTAACGGATGAGCCAATGCTTGTCCATAATGCATGTAGTTCCGGCCACCATCTTTATGGGAGTAGGTATACGGACGTACCATGTTGTATTCGGCCTGCAAATCAAGGTTGGGAACCCCCAGCACGTCGACATATTTTGCCCCTACCTGTAAGCTGTATTTGTTGCCCCAGAACCCACTTCCGTTAAAAAGGTCTTTGGAAAGAAACTCATCCAGCACAACTTGACTGTAAATGGAAGCTTTCTTTCCCAGAAGCCAGCGAAAATCAAAACCTAAGAGTGCATTATCCTGACTTCCAATATAAGATTCGACATATCTGTAAAAAATGATGGGATTGAGATAATTCAGGTCATAACCACCTCCCACCGAGTCGCGGTTAAAAACTTCTGCCTCGAAAACACCTATATTAATCTTATCGGAAAGATTGATGCTCAAATGATGGATAGCAGCAAACTTTTTCTTCTTCAAAAGTTCCGAGAATGAATCTTTACCGGCAGTGATCATGCTGGTCCAGAGGTTAGTATAATGAAAGCGGCCTAGTTGGGTATCGATCCTCAGAAAAAGATAAGGGCTGCTATTATCTGAAAGTATCAGCGAGCGATAGCCACTTCCAAAAACATTGTAATCATTTCCGAATTTGACGTTGACGCTTTTCAATGGACGAAATGTGATGTATCCACGCGCCGAGAGAAAATCGACGCTGCGATTTCGGGGACTATACTTTGTGAAACCTTCACCTGGAAAATTTGAAGAGGTTCCGTCGGGGTGACTGAAATCATTGACATATCGTGGGAATCGCCCTTGATTGTCAGCTACATAGGTGTAGAACCCGAATTTATTATTGATCATTCCCCTGATTTCCACTCCTCGTCCCGTATACCATAAGTTATTAAAACGGGCCGTGTCATTGCTGTTGTCCTTACCTGCAAAATTGGTTGTTACAAAGTTAAAGTGCAAGTCAAAGTCTTGATTATGAATGCTGTATAAATCCACGGGATGTTCGAAAAATTGCCTTTTTTTTCCAGGCGGCGGGGCCTTAAACCAGCCTAAACGGGCAAGCTTGTTGTATTGAGCAGAGTCGGTAGAAACCATTCCGTTTGTCCATTCCCAGCTATCTTCCCTGATATAATCAATGATTTCCCAATCGCGCTTGGTGAGGTTTACAGTACCTTCCTTTAAAATAGAATCGGTAAGTGCTACAACGGCCTTCCTTTCAAATGGTTTCACGTTGATATTAAGGCCTTCGGTGAGCTTGCCGCGCTTGATTTCCAGGCGGTCGATCAGATGATAATAGTCGTCATTGAGAGGGATAAACGAGCTTTGCGCATATGTATACGACAGGGATATCAGCGTAAAAAACAGGATATTGAGATGCCGGATAATTCCTCGGTACATAGGCAAAAAAAATCTACTGTTCACGCAGACAGGGTTTTTGCGGATAATTTTTCGGTTAACTCTTCCAAATTACGTCAATGAATTTGTATTATCTTGCATTGAGTAGTTTAAAAAACTGTCACATCCATGTTTTTACTTTCCCAAAAACCTTCCATTGCCGATCACTATCTGGCCGAGCTGCGTGACGTAAATATTCAAAAAGACCGGATGAGATTTCGGCGCAATATGGAGCGGATTGGGGAGTTATTGGCCTATGAGCTTTCCAAAACGCTCACCTTCCGGACCGGGAAAGTGGAAACGCCGCTGGGCCAGGCGCCGTCACGGTCATTGCTCCAGCCAGTGGTTTTGGCAACTATTTTGCGGGCCGGCCTGCCACTTCATGAAGGCTTTTTGAGTATGTTTGATATGGCCGATAATGCGTTTGTCGGCGCTTATCGCGGGCACCATATTAATGAGGAAGAGGAATTTACCGTCGAAATGGACTATATCACCAGCCCTGATCTTACAGGAAAAATCCTGATCCTGATTGATCCGATGCTGGCTACGGGAAGATCCATGGAAAAGGTTTACCACGCATTGCTCCGCTTCGGGATTCCTTCCCAAACCCACATCGCGTCCGTCATAGCCAGCCCGGAAGGGGTTGAGTTTCTGCAAAAGAGGATCCCGCATTGCAGGTTATGGTTAGGCGCAATCGACCAGAAGCTGAATGAACAATACTACATTGTGCCAGGCCTTGGCGACGCGGGCGACCTGGCTTATGGAGAGAAGTAGCGGCTAGTTCATCAGCTGATCGAATGTGATGGAAATGTAGTATGTCGAACCAACATTGGGGCTGGCATACGATTGCACATAAGATTTTCCAAAAAGGTTGGTGCCACCCAGCTTGATGATCGATTTGATCGACGGCACTTTCATGCTTATCTGGGCATCGAGGTTGCTGATCGCCGGCACCGTCGTGTTAGAGAAAATGGGCACGTCGGTGGAAGTAGGGACAACAAAGCTGGATTCCCACAGAAACGATTGCTGATAGCGGTAAACCACATTGAACCCAAATGAGTTGCTGCTGGTAATCCGTTTGCCAAAGTTGAGGTTATACCTGTATTTTGGTGTATTGAATTGTGAATACTGCACCTCCGGCGATGGCTTGAAGTTTACGATCACATTGTTGGAAACGTTTCCGCCTATATTGAACCCCTTTGGGAGAGCGTAATTTAATCCGATTCCGAAGCCCCTGGTGGTGATGGTTTCATCCGTGTTAACGGTCCTCGCGTAGGCATTATAATTGCCAACACCAATTCCCGATTCGATCGGTAAGCCAGGCGCGGCTGCTGCCATGGGCACAACAATTACGGTTCCGCCCATAAAATCCTTGTATTTGCTGACGTAGTAATAAGCGTCAATGAAAAGTTTTTTGGCAATCACTGATTTATAACCGATTTCATAGGAGGCGATTCTTTCCGGTTTTAGTTTTTTGGGCTGGTATTTTGGCAACTTTTCAAGCGCATACGCTTTGGCAAGATTGGGGACAAGGCCTGGTACCTGGGCAGCCAAAATTCCTGGTAACTGGGCGGCCAACACTCCCGGCAATGCCTGGCTTACGCCCGCAGCAATTGCGGCCTGTATCGCATCCGGAGTGTTTGGGATTTGCCCTGCAGCGACCGCCTGATTAACTCCCGCGGTTACCTGCGCGGTTACAGCTTGCGTAATAGTAGTCGTAGCCTGTTGCGTAACTGCGGCCTTCGCATAATTGGTGGCGTTCTGAACGACAGTTGGGTCACTGTTGATCACCTGCAAAATGGCTTCTTCTGACAGATTTTGTCTTAAAATCCCGTTGGAGAGGTTGTAGCGCGTATCAAATTCGGGGAGGCCGCCCACCAATGTCCCTGACGGGGTTTTCAGATCGATATATTGATTTTGGGTTGTCGGAATCCTGAACCCGGTTTGGTAAGATAGGCGGATGTTGTGTTCTCCAAAAGAAGTAACCGCCGAAATCCGCGGTGTAAACTGGCCGTCAAAATTTTGATTTTTATCATATCGGATGGACCCGGTCAGTTTCAGATGATTGGCAAGGATTGTTTTTCCTGCTTGCACGAATGCGCCAAATTCATTGATCGGAATTGTCCCGTTCCTGCCTTCCTTATTGTCGGCAAACAAAGTTCCATGGGACCTGAGGCGATATTGACGATAGTTGGCACCAGCAAGTAGTTCTACAAAATGGACCTGATTTTTAAAATTGTAAAATCCTTCCACATGGTAGAGGTTGGTTTGATCTGCGAAACCTCCGCCCCCATCCACAATCGGCATATTCCGGTATTTGTCGAGCAATTGATCAAAAGTTGCGGTACCCGGCATTGGCATGCCGTTATCGGCCGTCTGCCTGGCCAGCAAATGGGCATCTGCCTCGGTAGCCCCTCCGGCCCGCGCTGTTGCAAAAGCCCCTACGTATTGTCCAAACCAGGTACTGTTGGGTTTGAATTCATTGAGCATGGAAACTGCTGCCAGGCCGGTCAGATAGGATTTTCCGGATCTTTCCTGTGTTGTGTAAGCTCTTACGGTGAAGTTGTCGCTTCGGAGTTCAAGCTTGGCCTGGGTCAGGTTGAATGCACGGAGGGAATAGCGGCCGGTACCGGTATAAACGGTTGTACCGTAACCATAATTAACTTGTGCAACCGCCTCAATTTTTTCGTTGATGCGGTAATGTACGGCTGCATTGGCTTTGAAACTCCTCGTGTTGTAATCGACCAGGTCTTTCTCTCTATATCCAGTCCGGCTCACAAAAGTGTTTGGAACGAGTGCAACGGCATTTTGAGGGATAATCCCGCTGGATGCCAGCGATTGTGCGACGGCATTGATGTTCGTCTGGATTTCATCTCCGTAGACATTAACGCCATCGTAGTCAACATCTGCACCTGCCCCACGGTTGGGATCGGCGGTACCTCCGACATTCAGGTTGGAATAATTGGTAGCTTCCCAATCTTTGGCAGCGATATAGGACAGATTTGCTTTGAAAGCGATTTTGTTATTAAATGCTTTGGCGAATCGGATGGTGGCATCTACGAACGGAGTAGTTGCATTGGTACGTCGGGACTCGTGCATGACGCCGCTTTTAACGTTCGCGCTCAACCCCTGATATACAAACGGGCTTTTGCTGTTCATCAGGATTAATCCGTTAATGGCATTAGGCCCATATAGCGCTGATGCTGCGCCAGGCAGTACTTCGATGCTTTCGACATCCAGTTCTGACATGCCCACGATATTGTCCAACGGAAAATTGAGGCCTGGGGCCTGGTTGTCCATTCCGTCGATCATCTGCACAGTACGCGGATTTCCTGTGCTTCCGAATCCCCGCATATTGACGGATTTAAAAAGAAATCCCTGCGTGGTCATATCAATCCCCTTGAGGTTGATCAGCGCATCATAAAAATTGGCCGACGGAGAATTGCGGATATCCCTGACGTCCATTTTTTCAATGGCGACAGGTGATTTCATGACGCTTTCCTCAAATCTCGACGCTGAAACCACAATTTCTCTCCCTAATACCGCCTGCTCCGCCAGACTGATATTTAATGCGGATTCGTTGGCTTTTACCTCGATTTCCTGCGTTTGAAAGCCCACAGACGATACAACAATTGTAAAAGGGGGCGTGGTCGTCGTGGTTAGGTCAAATTGCCCTTTAGTGTCTGTAATGGTACCAATGACTTTTCCTTTGATCCGGATGCTGACGCCCGCGAGTGGTTCCTTTGTAAGGGTTTCGGTTACTTTTCCCTTCAGGTTGACCTGTCCAAAAGCATGAGCTCCGGATAGCAAGAACAACAATATTAATCTGAGGTATGTAAAGATTTTTTTCATAAGCGTAGCGGATATGTCGAGTAAGTTAGCGGGATTGCGGTTCAATAAAAGAATTTTGGTACAATTTTTTCTTGAATTAGTTAATATTTTTTTGACACCAAATCTTCACTAAGTTATTGTTCTTTAATGAAACGAAAAGGAAGTTACGCTTCTACCGGATTTTAACGGAAAGGAACCATCTGCTAAATTTCTGGACCTTTTGATTATCATAGCTCATCATAGTGATGGTTTATCGTTAGTTTTGAACGAAGTTTTATAAATGTGTTTAAAAATTATAGTATATAATGCAGGATACCTTTGTAATTATCATGGCTGGCGGAGTTGGGACGAGGTTCTGGCCTTTTAGCAGGACTGACTTTCCAAAGCAGTTCCACGATGTCCTGGGAACAGGAAAAACACTTTTACAACAAACAGTCGAGCGGTTTGAAGGCGTGTGCCCCATTGAAAATATCTACATTGTTACGAGCCAGGAGTATAAGGAGCTGGTTAAAGAGCAATTACCCGCACTAGTTGACGATCAAATCCTGTTGGAACCTAACAGGCGAAATACTGCCCCTTGCATTGCTTACGCCTGTTATAAAATTGCATCCAGAAATCCGGACGCGAATGTGGTGGTGGCACCTGCAGACCACATTATTCTGAAGGAAGAAGTTTTCAAAGACACGATCAAAGTAGCATTGGGCGCCACACGCAACGAGGATATCCTCGTTACATTGGGAATCCAACCTACGCGCCCTGATACGGGTTACGGATATATTCAATATGTACCCGACAAGTTGACGGTTAAAAAGGTGAAATCCTTTACTGAAAAACCGCACCTGGAGCTGGCGATACAATTTCTGGACAGTGGCGATTTTGTGTGGAATGCCGGTATTTTTGTGTGGAATATCCATGCGTTCAAAAAGGCCCTGGTACAATTTCAGCCCGAAATTGCGGAGATATTTGAAGGAGGCGAACCGCATTATTATGTGGAAACGGAGGATGCCTTTATTCAACGTGCTTATCAGCATTGCGGCAGCATATCAATCGACAATGCGATTATGGAAAAGGCCGCAAACGTGCACGTGGTATTAAGCAACTTTGGCTGGTCGGACCTCGGTACATGGAAATCGCTTTACGAGGTTTCCGAAAAGGATGCTAATTTGAATGTGACGGACGGAAACCTGCTTCTTTACAATACTACGAACTCGATCATCAAGATGCCGAAGGATAAGTTGGTGGTAGTGAATGGCTTGGATGGGTACATTGTGGCGGAATATGACGGTGTGCTGCTGATTTGTAAAAAAGAAGAAGAACAAAAGGTCAAAGAGTTCGTCGCCGACGCAAAGGAGATTAATTCGAAATATGTTTAAAAAATGGCAGAGCCTATCTGCTTTTGGCTCTGCTTTTACAAATTCAATACTTTTACAAATTCAATACTTTTTCAATTTCAAAAAATCTTACATCAGCTTTCACGCGCTCCAATATTTTCTGAGAACGTTCGGGACGGGCGTCGGTGATGAATACCTGGCCGAGAAAACCGGTGTCGATCAATTCAATAAGTTTGCTGATACGGCGGTCGTCGAGTTTGTCAAAAATATCATCCAGTAATAGAATGGGAGTTTTTCCCTTTTCCTCTTTCAGTAACTCGAACTGCGCGAGTTTCAGTGCAATCAGAAACGATTTCTGCTGACCTTGTGACCCGAATTTCTTTAAGGTAACTCCGTTTATTTCAAAGGTATACTCATCCTTATGGACACCTTTGCCGGTTCTTTGGGCATACAGGTCCTTGCTTCTGTTCCGCCTGAACTCTGACGGAAAATCTTCGCTGGCAACTTCACTTTCATAGATTACATCCACCTCCTCGTGGCCGCTGCTCAGAAAATCGTAATATTTATAAAACAACGGCACATACCTGCTCATGAAAGAGCGCCGGTGTTCATAGATTCTCTGTGATAAAATGATCAAAGGTTCATTGTATGTTTCCAGCAGATCTTCATCCAGATAATTGCGCTCCGCAAAAAGCTTCAGCAGCCCGTTTCGCTGGTTAAGTATTTTATTGAACTGAAGAAAATCATGGAGGTATCCTGGCGTAGCCTGGGCCAAGACCCCGTCAAAAAATCGCCTGCGCTCTTCGCTCCCGTCCCGGATCAGATCGGTGTCATTGGGAGCAATCAGAACGAGGGGAAACAATCCAATATGTTCGCTTAAACGGTCGTAGGGCTTCTTGTCGGCCATGAAAATCTTTCGTTGACCCCGCTGAAAGCTGCATGTGATCTGTGTTTTTCGGACAGGCTCCCTAAAAACTCCGTCCAGGACGAAGAAATCGTTGGAATGGCGGATACCGAGGGCATCCTGATTGTGAAACGCGCTTTTGGTAAGTGTTAAGAAGTAAATGGCATCAAGCAAATTCGTTTTTCCACTTCCGTTTTCCCCAACCAGACAATTCACATGTTCGCCGAAGGTAAAGGCTTTCTCCTCATAACTTTTAAAGTATGTAAGGTGGAGCTTTTCTAGCCACATGAACTTCTTTGTTATTTAGTTTATGCTTATTTTCGCAGATCATTGCGTGAGTACGGCAAACAACAGACTCTGTTCAAACCATAACTTTAAGACAAAGTTCTGTCTTTATAAACGAGAACCAAATACATGGCCACCGTTACTGAAAAAAAGAAATCTTCAGCCCCCAAGAAATTACAGCATCCGACAGACCGCTATTTGTTCTGGTTCGAGAACATGCTTTTACAACGTCGTTTTGAAGAAAAGGCGGGCCAGCTTTACGGGCAGCAGAAAATCCGTGGTTTTTGTCACTTGTATATCGGTCAGGAAGCTTGCTCATCCGGTGCAGTAACTGCATTGAAAGAAGGGGATAAGTACATCACTGCTTACCGGGATCACGGAATACCTCTTGCGCTGGGAACTTCTCCCAACGCGATCATGGCCGAGCTTTACGGTAAGAAAACAGGAACAACCAAGGGTAAAGGGGGTTCGATGCACATTTTTGATAAGGAGAAAAACTTTATCGGCGGTCATGGTATCGTAGGTGCACAAATTCCTTTGGGCGCTGGTATCGCATTTGCTGAAAAATATAATAAAACAGACAACTTATGTATCTGTTACTTTGGTGACGGCGCTATCCGCCAGGGGGCTTTTCATGAAGCCCTGAATATGGCAATGAGCTGGAAACTACCTGTTATTTTTGTTGTTGAAAACAACGGCTATGCAATGGGTACTTCAGTAGCTCGCTCGTCTAACGTAACCGAACTTTATACGCTTGGAGAAGCGTATGACATTCCTTCGGAACCCGTTGATGGCATGAGCGTGGAAGCTATTCATGAAGCCGTTTCTAGAGCAGCTGAACGTGCCCGTAAAGGTGAAGGTCCAACATTCCTTGAATTCCGTACTTATCGCTATCGGGGACATTCCATGTCGGATCCTCAGAAGTACCGTTCCAAAGAAGAGGTTGAGGAATACAAGCACAGGGATCCGATTGAGCAGATACGTGCCGTTATTCTGGACAACAAGCTGGCGACGGAGGAAGATCTTGAAAATATTGATAAAAAAATAAAAGAAATCGTTGCCGAATCGGTGCAGTTCGCAGAAGAATCAGAGTTTCCGGATGCCAAAGAAGCATACACAGACGTATATGTGGAAAGCGATTATCCTTTTGTGATGGACTAATCTGCACATCGTCATCTAACAAGAAACCCGCCGGAGTACTTCGACGGGTTTTTTAAGTAATTTCGGTTTTTCGCAATCAGGGTTGATCCTGTTTTTGCATTTTCACGTAAATAGAATTTTAGTAATATAATACTCATATGCCCTTGGATCAGGAATTTGAAAACGAAGAAGAAGATGTTGAAGGCAAAGAGATGTCGTTTCTCGGGCATCTGGAAGAGTTAAGGTGGCATGTGATCCGTGCAGGGGCCTCCATTTTGGTATTTGCGATACTTGCATTTGTTTATATTAAAGAGATTTATCACTATGTCATCATAGCTCCATCCCAGCCTGATTTCTGGACTTATCGGATGCTATGTAAGCTTGCAGATGTTGTGGGTTACGACGAATTGTGTATCAAAGCATTGAATTTCAAATTACAGGCAATTGGCGTAGGTGACCAATTTACGATGAGTATGACCTCTGCGGTCATCGCTGGCCTGGTGTTCGCGTTTCCCTATGCATTCTGGGAGGTATGGCGGTTCATTAAGCCTGGGCTGAAACCCTCTGAGAGGCAATCGGCGAGGGGCGCGGTATTTTATGTCACATTCCTTTTCTTTTCGGGGGTGTTTTTTGGTTACTATGTGGTGACGCCGCTCGCCATCAACTTCCTGGCCAATTTTACACTGGATGAGTCCATTATTAACGAGTTCAGTCTGTCGTCTTACATTTCGCTGGTTGCAACACTGACACTGGCCTGCGGAATTGCGTTTCAGCTTCCAATCATTGTTTATGTACTCGCAAAAGTGGGCGTACTAACTCCTTCCTTTATGCGTGAGTACAGAAAACATGCAATGATTGTAATCCTGATCGTGGCAGCCGTGATCACTCCGTCACCTGATATTTACAGCCAGGTAATTGTCGCCATTCCTTTATTCCTTCTTTATGAGTTGAGTATCCTGGTTGCAGGAAAAGTAGAAAGAGAAAAACTAAGGGAAGAGAAAGCTTTGGCTAACCGGACAGGGGACTTGTAGAAGCAGCTGTGTTAAAAAAATGCATTACAGACCTCGGCCAATCGGTTGAGGTCTTCTTTTTGATGAACAGTGCTGATTGCTATTCTGGTGGCAGGGAGGTCGGTCGGAGACGGATAGGAGAAACACGAGGCCATCATGCCATTACTAAGCAGATATCCGAACAAATCTGCATTTTGACTGCAAAAAACGGGGTAATTTGTCGCAGACAGGAAGAGATTTTGGCCCGAAAGCCTTTCTGAAAAATAGCTGACCTGCTCCATTAATTTCTGGTTTGCAGCCTGGTATAACCCATTTTTCAAAATATGGTTAAATGAAAATATATATGCCGGAGCGGGAGGAGAAGCGCCAGCAAACCACGCAGACCGACGGATCGATTTGGTCACCTGCTCACCACCCCAAATGATGCCTGCCGGAATGCCAAGGGCTTTGTTAAGAGACGAAACGAAAATAGTCCGTTCGATCAGAAACCCTGGTATTTGGGACCCTACGCCAATTCCGTTTTCCCCTATAACTCCAAGGCTGTGTGATTCGTCGACAATCAGCCAAACATCCCTGGAATGATTTATTTGATCAAAAATTGAAAAGTCAAATGCCTCTACAAGTGGCGAACCTATTGCATCCGAACAAATAATGTGGGTTTCGCACGGGTTATTCGTATTAATGGTTGTAACGGTTTCCAATGCCCAATCTTTCCAAGTCTCCACTGTTTGCTTAAAGCTTTTGCCCCACAGCGCGGGGTGAACCTTAGGAGCATAATGATAATGAACAGTAAAGCCGGATTCTTTCCGTGCAATTTCGTCAATCTCTTTCATTACCAACTGTCCCGCCCACATTCCGGAGGAGACGAGCAGGGCGGACTCGCTCTTTGTAAAACCTGCAAAAGAATGTTCGGCTTCTTCGAAAACGCTCAGACGCAGGCTGCCGTTTCTGGAACTTCCAAAGTGCATTCCGTAATCCTTCGTGGCTTCGGTCAAAACGGTACGAAACACTTCGTGGTGGGCCATCCCCAGATAGTCCGTTCCGCTAAACCACAGATACTCTTCTCCCTGGCGAGTCCTGACAGTTCTGCCGGGAAGTTGATCGGTAAGGAAAATCTCCATTATTTCAGAAGGGCGCCACTGCCGTTTGTGTTTGCGTAGAGTACCTTACCGTAATCGAAAGTGACACCGGTTGCAGGGTCATTGGTTATTAAAAGAGAACCATCCATATCTACATAATCGAGCAGTGGAAGCAAATGCGCGATTGCCGAAATTCCGACACTGCTTTCGGTCATACAGCCCACCATTGTTTTCATGCCAAGTGACTTAGCCTCACTCAACATTCGCCTTGCTGGCGTAAGCCCCCCGCATTTGGTCAATTTTATATTTACACCGTGAAATAATCCGTGACATTTGGCCACATCACTTTCAATAATGCAGCTTTCGTCGGCAATAACCGGCAATGCACTTTCGGTAAATACTTTTTTCATTCCTTCGATATCGGAAGCAGGCAAAGGCTGTTCGATGAACTCGACCCCCAGTTCTTTCAGTTTTGGCGCAAGTTCAATCGTTTCCTCAGCTGTCCGGCCACAATTCGCGTCGACGCGGAAAACGGCGTCTGTTTCTTTACGCAATTCCTTAACTATACGGAGATCGTTGTCGGTACCCAGCTTGATTTTGTAGATAGGCCAGGGAAGTTCTTTCATTTTGGATACCATTTTTTCGACGGTATCGATTCCAATAGTGAAGTTGGTCAGCGGGTTTTTATCGATCGAGAGCCCCCAGCTCTGATAGAGCTTCTGTCCTCTCTTTTTGGCGAAAAAATCGTGCGCTGCTTCGTCCAATGCGCACTGGGAGAACGAATGGGACTTTAGATATGGATGTACGATTTCCCAAAGCTGCTCCGCCGAATTGTATTCTCCGCCCTCAATAATGCCTCTTACCGATTCCAGCGCGTTGATCATACGATCAATCGTAACACCATAATAGGGATTGGAAGTGGCTTCGCCAAACCCGTGAAAATTACCATCGCTCAGTTCAACAATGAGTGTTGGTTGAATGTCGCGGGAGTCGTGCGCGATGGTGAAGGTATGCCTAAGCCGAAGATCGAAAGTGTGGTATGTGAGTTTCATGATTTTGACTTTAAAGGAAAATATGGAGGCGGATTAATTGCGCATATCGAGGCCCCAGGAAAGTTTGCTTCGTAAGGTATTCAAAAAGCTATCATCTTTCATTTTGATCAAACGGGCAGTGAAATCGGCTTTTCTGACGGTTAGCAGCGTATTTTCATCAACGACTCTTGAACGTGCATCCAGGGAAACCAGGAAATTGTTACTGCGGCTTTTAACTTCCAGTCTGATCACGGCAGTATCTTCCACGACGAGCGGCCTTACATTGAGGTTATGTGGACTGATTGGCGTGATGATAAAATTCTGGGAATGTGGGACAAGCACCGGGCCGCCGCAGCTCAGTGAATATCCAGTGGAGCCGGTTGGTGTGGAAATGATCAATCCATCAGCCCAATAGGAATTCAGGAATTCCTGGTTCAGATAGGTGTGGACGGTGATCATGGAAGAAGTGTCGGTTTTGGTGATTGTGAAGTCATTTAAACCAAAATTTAGTCCTTCAAATAAATCAATATTGGATTCAATCGCAACCAGTGTCCGTTCATCAATGCGAAACTGGCTGTTTTCCAAGGCAGCGATCATATCAGCAATCCTTTCAGGGGATACTGTTGCCAGAAACCCCAGTCGGCCAACGTTGATGCCCACTGCGGGTATCTGTCTTTTCCCGACATGCGAAATGGTTTCGAGCAAGGTTCCGTCACCACCCATACTTACAACCAGGCGGGCATCAAAAAGCTCGTCGGGCTTTTCGTAAACCAATTCTGAATAATGTGAAATCCCGGTTTGATCCAGAAACGTTCGGAAGGGTCTGGAAAGCTGAACTTCAATTTTTCTTGCCGAGAGTTCATTGAACATATTTTCAATAAACGGGCGGGCGGACTCATTAAAGTTGCGTCCATGAATTGCTATTTTCATGAAGGATGAGAAAATACAGATGGTTTCAGCCGAAAGATACGTGACAAATGTGCCGATTCAAAAGCGGGTACACATTTAGAAAGGGGCTGGGAACTAGGTTGCAAGGTATCTCAGAAGCATATCCAGGCGCTCTTGATCGACACTTTCTATCGGATCATTCGCGTGCGCTTCCTCGATCTCATACCCGAATCGTTCGAGCGTCGCAATAAGAGGGGTAATATGGGTTCTGTTGAGCTTTAACGTAAGCCGCGCCTCGTTGGAGGGATTGTAAATTTCTCCGGAAGTATAGTAGCTACTGAGTATGCGGGTGCCATTTGATTCGATCAGGCGGCTGATCTCTGATAACGAATAATTGCGTTCGGCGATCTTTAGGACAATCACCGCGCCTTTTTCCTGAACGCCTAGTTCGTTTACGAAATGTTCTACAAGATCGTTGGCCAGGATACTTCCTGCGAAAGTCCTGTCATCATGTAAGACGGGGATTATTCTCAAACCAAACTGATTTACAAGTCTTAAAAGCTCATAAGGGTGCTGGTCTTCGGAAGCAAAAATGTCTTTGTGCTGGATTATAATCCTGGCGAGAGACTCTGAACTGTCGACAACATCGAACAGGATATCCTCCGAAACGATGCCTTGATAAATGCCTGAGTCTACCACTGCGAGCTGTTTGATACCAAATTCGTCCATCCAATCCAATGCCGTGCTCACCGAATCTGTCGGTTTGAGAACTGGTATCATCGGATTAATGAGGGAAGTAGCAAGCATAATTCAGGACGTCATTTGTCGAAGCTATAAAAAAACTATATATGTATCAACTCTCGTACCAAAAGAAATTTCAAAGAAAACCGTGCATCAGGCTGCAGCAACAGGAACATGTTTTTCCAAAAAACTTTCCAAAATGACGTTAAACTCATTTGGATGTTCCATCATCGGTGCATGGCAGCACTTATCTATGAAATATAATTCCGAATTGGCAATCAGTCGGTTGAACTCATAACCAACGTGTGGTGGGGTGATCGTGTCATTTAGTCCCCAGACTAGAAGTGTGGGAACAGTAATTTCGTGAAGATCTTTTGCCAGGTTATGTCTCTGTGCGGATTTTGCTATACCCACAATGCTCATGCATTTCGGAATACTGGACGTTGTTTCGAAAACTTCATCAATAAGGTCCTTAGTTGCTACTTCCGGGTCATAAAAGGTGTAGGCCACACGTTCTTTGATATAATCGTAGCTTCCCCGTTTTGGAAAAGACCCACCCATTGAATTTTCAAAAAGGCCGGAACTACCGGTCAGCACCAGCTTATGAACGTTACTTTGGTTTTTAAGTGTATATAACAACCCAATATGCCCACCCAGCGAATTGCCAATAACCGTGACATTGGTGAGATTTTTAAAAGAAATGAAATCCTCAAGAAATGCGAGAAGCGCTTCCAAACCAGCCTCTCTGGGCGGCAACTCATAAATGGGTAAAAGCGGAATGACAACCCGGTAACGATCAGAAAAATGATCGATGATACCGTCCCAGTTACTCAATGCGCCGAAAAGGCCATGCAAAAGCAGCAGTGTTTCGCCTTTTCCCTCGTCTATAAACTGAAACCTGTCTTCTGCATGTACGGTATATTTCATTCTTCTATTGTGGATTATATGGATAATGAAGTCGCAAAAGGGCAAAAGAGTTCAATTAAACCATCTATAACGTATCAAAGAAAGTAGTGCATGTTTCGGGTACATCGCAAAACTAGCTAATTTTTTTTTGGAATGCGGAAGCAAAGTAACAAACCAAATTTTATTTTCTTGTAAATATTATATTAATAATATAGGAAATAATCATTTGGCACGGAAAGATGCAATTTTATTTGCTTACTTCATGGGGTAATGCAAAATGTTCCGGAGGTAAATTCAGCGGCCCTGTGACTTCCTTTGATAACCTTGGCTTGAGCTCGTTAAAAGCACCTCTTCCAGATACGACTTAGGCCTGGATATTATTCTAACCGAAATTTAGGTAGAATTTACTTCCAAAGGAATTAGAAAAAAATTAAAACAAGGGTTGTCAATAGGTTATACCCGCCGTCAATGATGATGATGTTCAGACTAATGTTCCTCGCGTTTGTTTTTAGCCTTACCGGGCTCACGGTCAGGGGCCAATCCGAAATTCCACTGTATCCGGATAAAATTCCTAATTCATTCGATGTTCAGGATCAGGAAACCAATAAAGATCATGTGGCAAGAAATGTCTCCAAACCTACATTGACTGTATTCCTTCCGCCTTCGGACATTGCCAGCGGAACGGCTGTCATTGTTTGCCCGGGCGGCGGTTATGGGGTGTTGGTGATAGACAGGGAAGGGTATCAGGTTGCGAAAGAATTGAATAAAGTGGGTATTGCCGCATTTGTCCTCAAATATAGGTTACCCAGCGACAGGATTATGCAGGACAAATCCATCGGGCCTTTGCAAGATGCTCAGCAGGCAATTAAAATGGTCAGGCTAAGGTCAAAGGAATGGCAGATCGATCCTGGAAAGATTGGGATTATGGGTTTTTCGGCAGGAGGACATCTGGCCGCAACAGCCGGTACACATTATGATAGCAGCTTTGTTTCAAATCCGCAAAAAATGAGTCTTCGTCCCGATTTCATGATTCTGGTTTATCCTGTTATTTCTTTCCAGGACAAAGTTGGGCATAGAGGATCCGCTGCCAATTTGCTGGGTGCTAATCCTACTGCAGAAAAGATCAAGTATTTCTCAAACGAATTGCAGGTAACTTCTTCTACTCCTCCCGCATTCCTTACGCACGCAGGAGATGATACAGTCGTCCCCGTTTCCAACAGTATATATTTTTACGAAGCGTTGAATGTCAAAGGCATTCCTGCGGACCTCCATATTTATTCCAAAGGGGAGCACGGGTATTTAAAGGAACCCTCTTTTCAGGAATGGTTTACCAGGTGCCTGATCTGGATGCGTACTAACAAGCTATTGGAGAGCAAATAGCTCAGGTACCTGAACTGCTTTTGTCGAGCTTGTCAAAATGCGAGTTACGGCTGACGTAGTCGGGGACTGCCGCCTTTAAAGCGGCTACCATTTTTTCAGGCCTTCCCGAATCCAATGCTTCCAGCATTACTGACATCATTTTTTTAATACAGATATCGGGTTTCCCGTCAAATAATGCTTTTCTTATTTTGGGGTGTTCGGCCGTATATTTTGTCTTCTCGTCAATCAAATCCTCATGGAGTTTTTCTCCCGGGCGCATACCAATGTATTCTATTGAAATTTCGTCGGACTGAAAACCTGCCAGGCGGATCATCTTTTTTGCGATATCATGGATAAACAGGGGTTTTCCCATATCAAAAAATAAGATCTCATTGCCCTGGCTGATCGCATTGGCTTCAAGTACCAGCTGGCAAGCTTCGGAAACAGTCATAAAATAGCGTTGCACATCACGATGGGTAATCGTAATAGGGCCCCCGTAGCGGATTTGTCTTTCAAATGTGAATAAAAATGAGCCATTGGAACCCAGTACATTTCCAAACCGTGTAATGATGAATTGCGTTGATGCGGGATAATTGGTGCTGAGGTATTGCAAATAAAGTTCTGCAAGCCGCTTGCTCGCGCCCATGACGCTGGCCGGTTTCACGGCCTTGTCTGTCGAAATGAAAAGGAATTTCTGCACTTGATAGCTAATCGCGAGATCGGCAAGGATTTCGGTGCCCAAGACATTTGTTTTGATCGCTTCGTAGGGATGTTTTTCCATAAACGGGACGTGCTTGTAAGCCGCAGCATGGAAAACGGTGTGTATCCGGAATTGCGAAAATATTTCTGACATACGCAAAACGTCGGTAATATTGGCCACAAAGGAATGTACTTCCAGTTTGCGAAATTGCTGACGAAGTAGCATATCCAGATCGTTTAGCCATGTTTCGGACTGGTCAATGAGGATCAGTTTAAGTGGGCCATAGCTGCTAATCTGTAGGCTAAGTTCTCTTCCGATTGAACCGGCCGCCCCTGTGACAAGCACAATGCTGCCTTTGATCTCCCGAACAATATTTTGCTGATCAAGCACAATGGGTTCGCGATCCAAAAGATCGGCAGGATTGCAAATGAAATTTTGTTGGGGAATAGCGCTGTTACTTTGGATTTGCATATGATATATCGTGAGAAGGTGACGGATATATCTAATACGCGGTACTTGGCAGGAGGTAACAAAAAGAGCTGTACATAGGCAGCTCTTTTTACAAATCGAAGTTAGCCCGGCGACCGAAGGGGAGACTACTGAAACTTTTCCAAGACGAGCAGATGAAAGCTTTCCTCCATAGATCAGGGAAAAAGTGCACCGCCCTCTACATTAATCCTTCAAATATCCCCGGTGCGAGACCAAACAAAATAGTCAGAAAAGTTGCCAATACGAGGATAGCCTGGTAAAAGGGCGCAACACGGATTTTAAGCAGATCGCCCTCTTTGAGGTATGAGGAAATGATCACCCTGAAATAATAATAGATACCAACCGTGGACATCAAAACAGCGACTACCGTGATCCAGATTATACCTCTCTCAGCGGCACTGGTGAAAATGAAAAATTTACCCCAAAATCCTGCTGTAAGGGGGATCCCTGCTAATGATAACATGGATACTGCCAATACAAATGCAAGCAATGGATTTTGTTTGGAAAGTCCATTGAATGCTTCGTAACGTTCGTTGGGCTGTCCTTCGATGGTTTTTTCTTTCGATACCAGCATCAGCACGCCAAATGCCGCGATCGTTGAAAGAGAGTATGCCAGTGAGTAAAAGATGATTGCGTTTTGAGATGGTTTGCTCAGGGAAGTCAACGCGATGAGCAGGTAACCTGCGTGGGAAATACCTGAGTAAGCAAGCATGCGTTTGAAACTGTTCTGGCTGGTTGCACCAATGTTTCCAACGAGTAACGTAAGGATAGCGATTACTGCGATGACGATCCACCAGAAACCGTAAATTCCTGTGAAAGAATGGCTAAGCAGTCGATAAAGTGCTGCGAACCCCGCTGTTTTTACAATTGTCGACATGAAAGTTGTAAAAATCGTAGGCGCACCTTCGTACACATCGGGGGTCCAGAAGTGGAAAGGAGCGGCGGATACTTTAAAGAGCATACCGATCAGCAGCAATAATAAGCCAGCATACAGAATATACGATTGCGTCCCGGCGGGAATATTGGATGCAAATCCTTGTATCTGCATAAGGTTAAACGACCCTGTTGCGCCGTAAAGCAAGGTCATCCCAAAGAGCATAAAGCCGGTAGCGAAAGCGCCCATTAGGAAATATTTCAATGCAGCTTCGTTGGAACGCAGATTACGTTTATTGCTTCCGGTCAGTACATACATGGCTACCGACAGAATTTCTACGCCGATAAAAAGCATGATCAAATGTTCAAAGCCGATCATCATAATGGCCCCAACCAGCGAGAATAGCATCAGTCCGTAATATTCAGCGGGTTCTGAGTCGGGGTTATCGTGAAAGCCGCCAGAAATAGCTACGATCATGAAAGCTGAAAGCAGGACGATACCATTGAAAGCCAGGGTAACATTATCGACCCTTAACATATCATAGAAATACAGTAAAGGCCCCTGGTTCCACTCTATAAAGTTGCTTACCAACGCAATGATCAGGAACAGAAGGGTTGCCGGAAGCAAAATGTTTTTTGATTTCGAGAAGCCCAGGAAAAGCGCTACGATTCCAAAAAACGACAATAATATGATGGGATACATACGTACTTAGTTATTTACCAGTTGCAAAAGTTGACTTACAGCAGGCTCTGTTATTTTCAAAAATGTATTGGGATAAATACCTATCCAGAAAACCATGATTACGAGTGGCAATAGAACGGCGCGCTCGCTGGCAGTAAGGTCCTGAAAACCTTCCACCCATTTGGATTTTGGCCCGAACATTGACTTCTGGAAGAGCCTCAGCATATAAACAGAACCAAGGATAATCGTCAGTCCGGCGACCGCGCCAAGCCAGCCATCGTATTGAAAAACGCTTGACAAAAGCAGGAACTCGCCCACAAATCCATTGGTCAGCGGAAGTGCAACACTTCCAAGGAGTAATACCATGAAATAAACGCTCAAATGAGGAGTACTCTGGGTGATACCGCCTAACTGATCCAGGTAGCGTGTTTTGGTCCTGCTGTAAATGATATCGATAATAAAGAACAAGCCTATTACATTGATACCATGCGCAAGCATTTGAATTAAAGCACCCTGCAAGCCATTAACCGATGATGAAAAAACACCGGCAGCCATGAGGCCTACGTGAGCGAACGAAGAGTAGGCGATCAAACGTTTCATGTCGCTTTGCTGAATCGCGATAATGGATCCGTAGATGATACCAATTACTGAAAGTACCATGGCCATCGTGCCCCAGGTTTGCATTCCGGCTGGCACGATCGGAAGCAAAAGCCTTATCAATCCATAAACCCCCATTTTCAGCATAATTCCAGACAATAGCATGGTTGCTGGTGTCGGGGATTCGGTGTAGGTATCAGGCTGCCATGTATGAAAAGGGAAAAGAGGCATTTTAATCGCAAAGGCAATAAAGAATGCCCAGAAAATAAAACCTTGAACTGTCGGGGATAATTGGAGCTGGTAAAACGCAGTAATCTCAGAAGTGTGGGTGCCTGGTGTCTGGTAATACAGATAAACCAGCGCAACCATCATAAACAAGCTACCAAAGATCGTATATATGAAAAACTTGAAAGTGACTTTCAAACGGTTCTCGCCTCCCCAGATCGCCGCTAGAAAATAAACAGGAATAAGGGCGGCCTCAAAGAAAAGGTAAAACAAAAATGCGTCGGTTGCCGTAAAAACACCAATTAAGGCAGACTCCATGAAAAGGATCAGCGAATAAAAGGATGCTGTACCTTTGTAGTCATGCTTGAAAGCAGAAAGGATGATCAGTGGGGTGAGGAAAGTGGTAAGCAGAACGAGTACGAGGCTGATCCCGTCAATTCCTGCAGCGAAAGAGATACCTCCTGATGCAACCCACGCGTATTTGAAACCAAACTGACTTCCGGCTTCTGGATCAAATTGGAGCCAGGTGGCAATAGCGACACCAAGGGAAGCCAACCCGCCGATTAATGCAACTTGTTTGGCCAGCCGCTCACCCGACAAGAGGGTGATGATGCCTGCTGCTATTGGTAAAAGTATTAAAAGAAGAGTAAACATATTTTAAGTCAACGGTCAGCAATAGATGTGAACGGATTTATGGACAATGACGGATCAAAGTAAAAGTTTCCAGAATAGTATGGCGACAATGCCTAAAACCATGGCAAAAACATAATCGCCGGTGGATCCGGATTGTGTTTTCCTCAACTGGCCGGCCAGAAAGCTTGTCAGCCTCGCGGAACCATTTACAAAAAGGTCGATGAAAAACTCGCCGAAGCTGTATAGGATATTGGACAGCGTTTTGATTGGTTTCACAAAAACCGCGTCATAAAGCTCGTCAACATAGTATTTATTGTAAACAACTTTCTGTAGAGCTGTCTTTTCCGTGGTATCAGGCGCGGGTACAGAGGCTTTCTGAACATACATGACATAGGCAACCACTGCCGAAACCAATGCTACTGCTACAGAAACACCCATTAGAAGGTACTCTTGCGAGTGGGACAGAATAGTTGGTTCAAATGCAACTGGATTAACCTGGCGTGCCGCATCGTACAACGGGTTCATGAATTCTGCCAGATAATGCGTACCATGTAATGCCTCGGGGACACCAATAAATCCACCGACCGCCGAGAGTACAGCAAGAATAACCAGCGGTATAGTCATGGAAGCGGGCGATTCATGCAGGTGATGTTCCTGCTCATGCGTACCGCGGAAAGTACCGAAGAAGGTAAGGAAAAGCAGACGGAACATGTAAAAGGAAGTCATCAAAGAACCCAGAACCCCAATTATCCAAAGGATTTTGTTGTGCTCAAATACATGTGCCAGAATTTCATCCTTGGAGAAAAAACCTGCAAATGGAGGGATACCGGAAATCGCGATTGTAGCAATAAGAAATGTCAAAAAGGTAATCGGCAATTTCTTTCTTAAACCTCCCATCGAACGGATATCCTGTTCGTCGGACATGGCGTGGATCACGCTACCAGCGCCAAGGAACAATAATGCTTTGAAAAACGCATGGGTAATGACGTGGAACATGGAAGCGGAATAAGCCATCGCCCCCAGACCCATGAACATATAACCCAGCTGACTTACGGTAGAATACGCAAGGACCTTTTTAATATCGTTTTGTAAAAGGCCAATCGAAGCTGCAAACAACGCGGTAGCTGCGCCGATGATACCGACCACTTCCAATGTAGAAGGCGCCAGGGAATACAATACATTGGAACGGATCACCATGTAAATTCCGGCGGTAACCATGGTCGCTGCGTGGATCAATGCAGATACCGGGGTTGGACCGGCCATTGCGTCGGGCAACCAGGTATAGAGTGGAATCTGTGCTGATTTTCCCATTGCTCCGATAAACAGGAACAAAGTAATCGTGACGATAACGGGGTCGCCGATCTGAAAACTGGTTGCCTTGGTGAAAACTTCTGAATATTCGACAGAACCGAAAGTAGCGATGATTGTGAAGATACCTAGCAGGAAACCAAGGTCACCTACGCGGTTCATAATGAATGCCTTGCGAGCTGCATTGTTGTAATTGGTGTTCTTGTTCCAAAAACCGATGAGCAGGTAAGAGCACAAACCCACACCTTCCCAGCCAATAAACATAATCACATAGTTGGATCCCAGCACCAGTAGCAGCATGAAAAACAAAAAGAGGTTAAGATAAGCGAAAAACTTACCGAAACCCGGGTCGTGATGCATGTAGCCAATGGAATAAATGTGGATCAGCGACCCAACACCGGTGATGATCATCAACATGAGCAGCGAAAGCTGATCGACCTGGAATGAAAAAGGGATATTGAGGTTTCCGACGGTGATCCAATCAAAAAGAGGTACGATGAATGGCTGACTTCCTGATGCGAGGAAAGCATTAAAGGTCATGATGGAAAGAACAAAACTCGCCACAACGGCCAATGTTCCTATTATTCCGACAGCTCCCTTTGGGATATTTGGAAATCCGATCCCGTTGATGAGGAAACCAAGCAATGGTAACAGCGGAATCAGTATGAGTAATGATGCAGACATGTATTTTAAACTTTAATCTCTAATTATCTACAGGCTGTGTGTCAGTAAGGCAATAAGCATCTTACCATTTCAGCTTATTCAGGAAGCCGATATCCGTATTTCTTGTATTTCTATAAATCATTACGATGATAGCGAGGCCCACAGCTACTTCCGCAGCCGCGACAGCCATGATAAAAAACACGAAAACCTGGCCGGAAGGATCAGATCTGTAAGAAGAGAACGCGATCAGCAGCAGGTTCGCGGCATTCAGCATTAATTCGACAGACATGAAGATGATGATTGCATTCCTACGCGTCAGAACACCGATGATGCCGATCACAAAAAGTAAGGTACTGAGAATTAAGTAATGTTGAAGAGGAATGTTCTGAATAACCGCTGGTATATGAACCTCTGGTAAATTAGGGTTTGGAATCATAGCAGGTTTACCTTATTGGATATTCGGTTAAAATAGTCAAAAATAGATTTCTGGCAAAAATAGACATAAATACCACTTACTCAAACCAGTTGAAAAGGATTATGTCAGCGCTGGGTTAAAGCCCTCAATTTAATCTCGGTCAATTTTCTTTTGGTGTCCAGCGGGAATTCCCCCTTCATCATCCAATCGAAGAAGGAAGGTTCATTTTTCAGGATATCGATTACTTTTTTGCCGTTGTGTTTCCCAAAATTGAAAACTTCCTCGCCTTTATCATTATATACCATCCTGCCCGCGAAATCAATGACTTTGGATGCGGTCAATTCATGGAGGATTGCGATGTCATTTTTAATGGGCTCTGTTTCCTTCCCATGGCTGTCGATGATGGTAACCCCCTCATATCGAGCTATCTGCCCTTGCAGTACTTCGAAAGTAGCAATGGTGTCGGCTTCTGCACTATGTGCGTTGGTGAGGGTCTTTCCACAGTAAAACTTATAAGCTGCCGCAAGGTTGCGAGGCTCCATCATGTGGAAAATGCGCTGGGCATCCACCATTCTCCGGTTTTTAATATCAAATTCAACACCCACCCGAAGAAATTCTTCAACTAGCATGGGGATATCGAAACGATTACTATTGAATCCAGCCAGATCGCAACCTTCGAGGAAGGTTGCCAGGTTGCGGGCGATACCCTTAAAAGTAGGGGCGTCTTTCACATCCTCATCATAAATGCCATGGATGAGGCTGCTTTCGAGAGGGATGGGCATTTCGGGGTTGATCCTTCGTGTGCGAATCTCCGTTTCGCCATTTGTTAAAGCCTTCACAACAGAAATTTCAACGATCCGGTCACGTACAATGTTGACACCGGTAGTTTCAAGATCAAAAAAAGCGAGGGGCTTTTTCAGACGCAGGGTATGCATAAGGCTACTCTAATTTGATTTTCGCGCCCCGAAGTTACGCCTAAACGCCAGACAGCGCAAGAAAGCGAGTAGTTTATACAGATTATAAAAAGGTTAAAGAGGGGCTTGGTTCGGAGTTGGTGGAACTTGCTAACGTCAGGTTTGTTGCCTCCTCTAGACATGGAACATGCGTTCGACATATCTACCATTGGCTAGTTTAATTAACTAAACTGTAGAGATTTCTCCTTTCAATAATTGATAGTAGCCTTTAAGCAAGCCTTTTTGCATAATCAAGCCACCACAACTAGGTTACCAAAATGTCAAATATGGGTTTTGGCAGGTGTGATTAATCAATTAATGAAAAAGATTCCGACAATTTTTGAAAGAGACTGGCAGGGCGACAAAAAAGTTATTGATAAGATTGCCGTAGCAGATTTCGATTTTTCTAATTCAGACGCAATTGAGAAGCTGGATGGCAGGAATGTGCGCATAACGGTCAGAAGCGGTCAATTGGTAAGACTGGAGAAGCGGAGAAATCCTACAAAAAAGGAAAAAGAGGCCGGGATTGTAGAGCCTTGGTACACTGATGCGGTTTCAACGGATCGTGCTGACAGGTATATTTTTGAGGCAGCTGGCAATACTAATTTGGCAGAAGTACCAGATGGAGAGTGGTGTGCAGAAGCCTTAGGAGAAAAAATTCAAGGAAATCCTCTTAATCTTCATGGTCATACCCTGTTCATTTTTTCATTGGAGTTTTGGAGATCAAAAGTAAAATTTGACAATGTGCCGGTCAATTTTCTGGAATTAAAAACTTGGATTAATCAGCAAAAAAGCAAGTTTGGCAGTGATTGTGGAATTGAGGGAATTGTTTGGCACAATCGGATTACAGGAGAAATGTGTAAGATCAAAGTCAGAGATTTCAATAATAGTGATATCTGACGAATATTAGATTCGTTAGGTAGTGCGGACCGTTTAATTAATCTATGACGACTATTGAATAGAAGCTTTTCGGCGGATTTGTTTGATAAGATGGTTTGCTGGTAGCCCAAACTTCATTCAACAGTAGCAGAATTAAACATGCTATAAGTTATTGACTGCAACAGTTGACCGCAGAAAATGTAATATTTCAACTCCTGTTTTAAAAAATTACCTACGCCGGCATGGAATACATGGATAAATGATAGTGATTCTAATTCAAAGACTTATCCACAACTCCCGTACTTTGATTTAACCACAAGCTCCTAATCCATCCAATCATACGATTTCGTAACTGCCTTCTTCCAGCCTTTGTAAAAGCGGCTGCGCTTTTCTTCGTCCATACCGGGATTCCAGGTATGCGCAATTGCCCAGTTCTTTTTCAGTTCTTCGGTATTTTGCCAGTAGCCAACGGCCAGTCCGGCCGCATAGGCTGCTCCCAATGCGGTGGTCTCCGCGACGGCAGGGGCTACGACCTGGGTATTGAGGATATCGGATTGGAATTGCATCAATAATTGGTTCAAAACCATACCGCCATCGACCCGAAGTGATGCAAGTTCAATTCCGGAATCCTGTTCCATGGCGCGGACCACGTCAACCGTTTGGTAAGCAGTGGCTTCCAAAACTGCTCTAGCAATATGGCCTTTGTTTACATATCTTGTCAAGCCTGCAATAACACCGCGGGCATCGTTTCGCCAATAAGGCGCATATAGTCCGGAGAACGCCGGTACAAAGTAGGCACCACCGTTATCTTCCACTGATCGCGCCAGATCTTCAATGTCGCTGCTGTTTTGGATCAGGCCTAAATTGTCTCTAACCCATTGTACCAATGCGCCAGTTACGGCCACGCTTCCTTCCAACGCATACTTGACGGGCTCATTTCCAAATTGATAGGATACCGTTGTCAGCAGGCCGTTTGCTGATGTTTTTAATTCGCTGCCCGTATTCATGACCAGGAAACAACCAGTCCCGTAAGTATTTTTGGCCATACCCGGCTCGAAGCAGGTTTGTCCTACCAATGCCGCATGCTGGTCACCCAGATCGCCCGCTACTGGTACGCCGGGCAATATTTCATTGTTGACATAACCATATATTTCGCTGCTGCTTTTGATAGCGGGCAACATTTTCTCAGGGATATTGTAGGCGGCCAGCATGTTTATATCCCATTGAAGCGTTCTCAAATTCATCAGTTGGGTGCGGCTTGCATTGGTAACATCTGTTACATGAATGCCGCCGTCGCCATGCGCGCCGCCTGTGAGATGCCAGATCAGGAATGTATCGATATTGCCAAAAAGCGCTTCGCCTTTTTCGGCATCTTCGCGGATACCTTCCACATTTTCCAGAAGCCATTTTAATTTTAGCCCGCTGAAATAAGTGGACACCGGAAGGCCAGTAATGTCCCTGAACTGGTTGAGGCCGCCTTCTTTTTCATATTTTGTAACAAGATCGGTGGTTCTCGTATCCTGCCATACCAGTGCATTGTAATAAGGCTTGCCCGTGCGTTTGTTCCAGACAACCGTTGTTTCTCTTTGATTGGTGATCCCGATTGCCGCAATGTCGGCCGCGGTTGCGGAAGCTTTGATCCGGGCAACCGCGATTACTTCCAAAGTATTTTTCCATATTTCGGTTGGATTGTGTTCTACCCAGCCTGGTTGAGGATAAATCTGCTCGTGCTCTTTTTGTCCTACTGATACGATATTTCCCTGGTGATTGAAAAGTATGCAGCGGGTACTGGTTGTTCCCTGATCAATTGCGGCAATGTATTTTGACATAATGGGATTATGATTGACTTTATTTGCAATAAAGTCAGTAAGTAGGGAAAATTAACCGAGCAGGGCAAAATAGCTTCGGGATTTTATTATTTAGAAAGCGATGAATTTAAAAAGAGCCAGAAAAACACTTCTTTTTATTGCAGCCCCAGTTTTTCTGTTTTTAGTGACAGACCTCATTTTTCCTTTTTCTCCGGAAATTCGTTATGCGACCCAGATCACCGATAGCAGGGGAGTGGTTATACATGCATTTCTAAGCAAAGATGACAAGTGGCGGATGTACTCAAATATTTCGGAGATCACGCCATTGCTCCGTAAAACCTTGATTTACAAAGAAGACCAGTATTTTTATTATCACCCGGGCGTAAATCCTTTTGCGATTGGCAGAGCGGCTGTCCGCAATATTTTTACTGGCAAAAGAACATCAGGTGCTTCCACGATCACCATGCAGGTAGTGCGACTTATTGAGCCGCGGAGAAGGACTTACTTCAGTAAAATGATTGAAGTTTTCAGGGCGCTGCAAATGGAATTACATTACACCAAAGACGAAATACTGCAATTGTATGTCAATCTGGTTCCTTACGGGGGCAATATTGAGGGGATAAAGGCTGCTTCAATTCTCTATTTCGGCAAACCGCCGCAGTTGCTTAGTCTGGCGGAAATTACTGCCTTGACTATCGTTCCGAACCGTCCGTCGAGCCTTCGCCCCGGAACGAGGAACGACGCCCTGCAACAAGCCCGCAACGAGTGGTTAAGCCGTTTTGAAAAAGAAGGTTTATTTGAAAAGAGCGTCATTCAGGATGCATTGGACGAGCCTTTGGTCGTAAAACGCTTGCAAGCACCCAGGCAGGCACCGCATTTATCCCTGCGTCTAAAGCAGCAGTTTCCTGACGAGCCGATTATTCATACTTCTATTAAAACCCAGTTTCAGAATCAAATCGAAGAACAGGTCAAAAATTATATTAACCGCCGGAAGTTGATAAATATTCACAATGCTTCGGTTTTAGTAATTAATAACGAAACCATGGAAGTGGAGGCATATATTGGTTCTGCTGATTTCAATAATCCTTATGACGGGGGCCAGGTGGATGGTGTCAGGGCAATACGGTCTCCGGGCAGTGCATTGAAGCCGATCCTGTACGCCACCGCCTTTGACAAAGGAATTGTCACGCCGAAAAAGGTTCTGAACGATGTGCCTACCAACTTCAGTGGCTATGAACCTGAAAATTTCGATAAGCATTTCAATGGGGCTGTTACCACCGACTTTGCACTGGCTAATTCCCTGAACATCCCGGCCGTGAAAGTATTGAAGGACGTCGGGACGCCTGCATTGATCGAGAAGCTGAGAAAAGCGGGTTTCAAAACGATTGACAAACAAGCTAAGGATTTGGGATTGTCCATGATCCTCGGTGGCTGCGGGGTTACACTGGAAGAGTTGACAAGGCTTTTTGCAGCTTTTTCCAATGAAGGAATTTTAAAAGGCCTGAGGTACACGACTGAAAGTCCACTGGATAAGAAGGGCGCCGAGATCGTTTCGGCGGAGGCGGCATATATGGTAACCAACATTTTAACCCAGATCACCCGGCCCGATTTGCCAACAAACTTTGACAACACTTACCACCTCCCAAAAATTGCATGGAAAACAGGCACATCGTACGGGAAAAGGGATGCCTGGAGCATCGGTTACAATAAAAGATATACGGTTGGGGTTTGGGTTGGCAACTTCTCCGGGGAAGGCGTCCCCGAACTGAGCGGTGCGAATACGGCAACGCCACTGCTCTTTTCTATTTTTAATGCATTGGATTATAATTCTCCAAAGGGCTGGTACAGATCCCCGGCCAATATTTCGTCTCGACAGGTTTGTGCTTCAAGCGGGGACATACCTTCTGAATTTTGCGATCATCAGATCCCCGATCTATATATTGTCGGGGTTTCGGCTTATACAAAATGCCAGCATCTCCGCTGGGTTTTTACCGACGATACAGGCAGGATTTCCTACTGCACTTATTGCCTTCCCGGAAAGGGGTTTGAAAAAAGGTCTTATCCTAATATAGCTCCGGAACTGATTGCTTTTTACGAAATGCAAAAAATACCTTATCAAAAGATTCCTCCCCATAATCCGGCTTGTGAACGGGTTTTTCATGAAGGTGCTCCGCTGATTGTCAGTCCTAATGATGGCAGCGAATATTTTATCCAAAAAAACGAACCTCAGCAAATCCAGCTGGCTTGCCAGGCAGCGAATGACGTGGAGGAGGTCTTTTGGTATATCAATGATAAGTTCAATAAAAAAGCCCGTCCTGGT
This sequence comes from Dyadobacter sp. HNCC25DJ185, assembly GCF_056895195.1. Classification (NCBI taxonomy): domain Bacteria; kingdom Pseudomonadati; phylum Bacteroidota; class Cytophagia; order Cytophagales; family Spirosomataceae; genus Dyadobacter; species Dyadobacter sp. HNCC25DJ185. Next base: position 64,577 of record NZ_JBXHAR010000014.1, on the reverse strand, counting down.
GAAGCGATCTTTATCAATCCGCCATTTGGAAAGGTTAAGATCTCCTGCAGTGATGATAAAGGAAGGAATTCGGATATTTGGATCGTGGTTCGCAGGATGTAGGTCATGCTACAATGCCTGATCCGCTGCTTCCTGGTAAAGCACCTGAACGAGCGTCTGGCCAACAGCTTTTAACGTTTTTGGGTCAATCTGTTCCATGTTATCCTGTGTGGTGTGCCACTGATCAAAGAAAGTGCGGGACAAATTGTTCTGCCGCGTATGGATGATATCGATCATGGGGATATGAGCCAGCTTGTTAACGGGCAAGTGGTCGTCCGTAATGGCAGAGCCTCTTTCGTCAATAAAATAATTGGAATATCCAATGCGGCTGGCGGTCGTCCAAACCTCTCTGACAACATCCTCGGCCATTTGGATAGAATAACCTTCTTTAAAAAAAGTGGCGCCTTTTGCGCCAGCCATATCAAGCAAGACCCCAAAATAAGCGGTATAGTTTGGGACGTGCTTATTAGCGGCCCAATGTTGTGATCCCAGACAAAATCCGCTGTATTCCAGGTTGGTTTCTTGATCCGAACTTCCCCAGTCTTCCGCGTCGAAAAAGATGATATCAACGCCAATTTCCGGCTTGGCAGTCTGTGTGGAAAGCACTCTCGCGATTTCCAGTAAAATTCCCACGCCGCTCGCGCCATCATTTGCGGCGATCACCGGTTTGGTTTTGATGGTCGAATCCTGGTCGGAAAACGGTCTTGAATCCCAATGAGAAGTCAGCAGGATCCTTTTGGCGGCAGAAGGGTTAAAGCTGCCTATGATATTCCTGGCGTTGAGCTTTTTACCGTCGAATGTCGTGGGTGTAAAAGTTTGTTCTGTTACCTGGAAGCCATACTTTTTTAGCATAGCTACCAGATAATCACCACAAGCTCTGTGTGGAGCGGTATTGGGGACTCTTGGGCCAAAATCAACCTGTTTCTGCACAAAGTTATAGGCGGAATCGGCGTTGAATTCCGGGCTTTTGACCAGTTTGGGGGCGTTTTGCTCGCTGGTTTGCTCGGAACTATCTTTGGAATTACAGCCGTAAAGAAGCGTAAAGAAAAATAAGGCTGGTAATAGCCTTGAAATGAAGCTTTTAGAAAGATATTGCATCTCCGGATTTGATATTATGACGTTCTGTGAAACCTGCATTGACCTCCACTACATATTGGGCATTTCCGAGCGACGGAATGCTTTCTTCGGAGTAAGGTTTGGTATTTTTTGCGATTGAAACGATCTTTTTATTTTCGTCGACATAAATGATGTCCAGGGAAATGGCGGTGTTTTTCATCCAAAAACCCTGAGGGACGGAATGATTGAAAATAAAAAGCATACCCACCGAATCGGGAATATAGGGCCGGAACATCAGACCTTTGTTCCGCTCGGCCTCGTTCTCGGCAATTTCTACATCTATTTTCTTTATTTTTTCACCATTTTTCCAAAAGGTCACTTCTCCCTCCTTGATGTAAGTGGCATTGGATTTGGGAGAAACCGGGGACTTTGAAGGATTATCCGCCGCAGAAAAGGGGATGAACAGATAAGCAGCCCCGCCCAGCAGAAAAACGCCAAGAAGAATCAATGAAAGGAAGGAGCGTCTTTTTTCCATAACTTATTCCTCATAGGCCCAATCGACCCTGACTTTCGTGTCGCGGATTACCAGGCCCTGATTTTTGAAGTAAGAACGGATTTCGTCCACTTTTTCGTAGTTCTGCGAGAGTTTGAATTCGCGGTACAGGTTAAGCATTCCATCCAGGATCGCATGACCTTCGCTCAATTCTTCCTTGAGCCCGAGCACCTCTTCGAAGAAAACAATGAAATTATCTTTTAAAGAAGTAAAAACAGCTTCGCCGAGGGCAGCAGATTTGAGCTGGCCCATGTTGAGCATGTTAATGTATTTCAGCAGATTGAAAAGGTTGGCAAATGCGACTGCCGTGTTAAGATCATCGTTCATCGCTGCGTAGAAACCATCAATGGATTTCTCGATGTCAGCTTTTTTGGCTTCATCCGGATTCACGCCTTCTTCATGGATATAAGTAAGCAGCTTCGCATTGCGAAGGCCGTTTGCCAGCTTTTTGTAGCCTTTTTGTGCAGCCTTCAATGCATCGTTTGAAAAGTCGAGGGTGCTGCGATACTGGCTTTGAAGCATGAAGAACCGGACTGTCATTGGGCTGAAAGCCTGTTCGAGCAGATCGTGGTTTCCAGAAAACAGCTCTGCCGGAAGGAAAGAATTGCCGAGTGACTTAGACATCTTTTGTCCATTCACCGTCAACATATTGGTATGCATCCAATAGCGTACAGGCTCTTCGTCGGTAAGTGATTTTCCCTGCGCGATTTCGCATTCATGATGCGGGAATTTGAGGTCCATTCCGCCGCCATGGATGTCAAATTGTTTGCCCAGATATTTGGCACTCATACACGTACATTCCAGATGCCAGCCAGGGAAGCCCATGCCCCAGGGTGAATCCCATTGCATGATATGTTCTGGGCTGGCTTTTTTCCAGAGCGCAAAATCAAGCGGATTGCGTTTCTCAGCCTGCCCGTCCAATTCCCTGGTTTCATTGAGCAAATCCTCGAGAATGCGGCCGGAGAGCTTGCCATATTCATTTCCGCCTGCCTGGTATTTATTGATATCGAAATAAACCGAACCATTGGATTCATATGCAGCGCCTTTATCAATGAGCTTCTGCACAGCTTCGATCTGTTCGATCAGGTGGCCCGTCGCGGTAGGCTCAATACTGGGGGGTATGAGGTTAAAAATAGCTGTCACATCATGAAAATCATTGGTATAGCGCTGAACGATTTCCATTGGTTCCAGCTTCTGGAGCTTGGCCATCTTCCCGATTTTGTCCTCGCCTTCCTCACCATCGCCCACCAAATGCCCTACGTCTGTAATATTTCTAACATACCTCACCTTGTATCCGATATGTGTGAGGTAACGGTAAAGAATATCAAAGGACAAAAATGTACGGATGTTCCCTAGATGGACATTATTATAAACGGTTGGCCCGCAAACATACATTCCGACATAAGGAGGGGCTATTGGAACGAATACATCCTTTTTACGGGTAAGCGTATTGAAAATTCGGAGAGGCTGGAAAGTTTGTGCGGTCATTTATATGGGTACTTACTTGAATACAATTCTAAATTAATGTTGCGTTTTAGCAAGCCGGGTTTCAACCCAGCGGATGATTTTTTCCGCTTCTTCCAAACCCAGTGACGCTAATTTTGCACTTTTACTTCCCTGGTAACCCATGTCGATGTGCAGGATTTGGTAAGCGGTGGTGAATTTTGCTTCCGAAATTGCTTCCATTGGCTAGTATGTGTTGGAGATATAAAATGGATAGGGGCAAAAATAAGAAATAACAAATGATTGATTGGCAACCGCTCAGATATTGAGGGGTTGCAAAAGATGCTATTCGGTCGTTTTGATTATCTTCGCAGCGTTTTTTGCATATTAAAACCAGTTTGAAACTTACTTAAAATCAATACAGTACTTATTTATGAGTTTATTAACCGTAGGATCTGTTGCATTCGATGCACTTGAAACACCCTTTGGAAAAACAGACAAAATTATTGGCGGGGCTGCCACCTATATCACACTAGCCGCATCCTATTTCACGCAGGAAAATAATCTGGTCGCCGTAGTTGGCGGTGATTTTCCGAAAGAAATGATCGATTTGCTGGAAGATCACGGGGTTAATACAGAAGGACTTGAAATTGTTCAGGACGGTAAAACCTTCTTCTGGTCGGGGAAATACCACGAGGATATGAACAGCCGGGACACCCTGATCACCGAGCTAAACGTAATGGAGCATTTTGATCCGATCATTCCGGATGCTTACCAGGATACCGAGTTTCTGATGCTGGGAAATACCGTTCCTGCAACCCAGAAACTGGTGATCGAAAGAATGTCAAAACGTCCCAAGCTGATCATGCTGGACACCATGAACCTTTGGATGAACATTGCATTGGACGATCTGAAAGCGGTTTTAAAACTGGTTGATTTGATTACCATTAATGATGAAGAGGCGCGTCAGCTTTCGGGAGAGTATTCTTTGAGAAAGGCCGCTAAAAAAATTATGGAGATGGGCCCTAAAACGCTGATCATCAAAAAGGGCGAGCATGGCGCATTGTTATTCCAGGAAAACAGGATCTTTTTTGCTCCCGCTTTGCCATTGGAGGAGGTTTTTGATCCAACTGGGGCTGGCGATACTTTCGCAGGCGGATTTATCGGTTACCTGGCCAGTACCAACGATATTTCATTTGAAAATATGAAAAGAGGCATCATCTATGGTTCGGCGATGGCTTCATTTTGCGTAGAGAAATTCGGTACCGAACGTCTGGTCAATCTTTCTCAGCAGGAAATCAATTCCCGCGTTCAGGAGTTCGTGAATTTGTCGAGCTTTGAAATACAATAGAATGTTCCTTTCCAATTGTTGACATGAATACTTTACTGAAGTACATTTTAATTCCATTCATGGTCTGCACGGTTGTTTTTGCAAACGCTCAGCACCATGGTACGTTACCCAAGGTTAAGAACAAGATCGTGGTAATTGCCCATAGAGGTAACCATGTGGATGTCCCTGAAAATACGCTTGCCTCCTATAAAGAGGCAATCAGTTGCGGGGCCGACTACGTGGAAGTGGACCTGAGGACTACGAAAGACGGACACCTGGTTGTTTTGCATGACGCCACAGTAGACCGGACAACCAATGGAAGTGGAAAAATTGCTCAGATGACTTTGGAAGAAGTGAAGAAGCTGCAGGTTTTCAATCACAATAAAAAAACCCACCGCATCCCGGAGTTCAAAGAGGTACTAGCGGCTTGTAAAGACAAAATCAATATCTATCTGGACTTTAAGGAAGCAGATGTGGCCGAAACATGGAAGCAGATCAAATCTGCGGGAATGGAAGGGCAGGTAGTTGTTTATCTGAATAAAGAATCCCAGTACAAGCATTGGAAAGATGCTGCCCCGCAAGTGCCGCTCATGACCAGCCTGCCCAAAGAAGTTACAAATAAGGAGCAAATGCAGGCTTTTCTAGGCAAGGTGAGTGTTCAGGTGCTTGATAATGTGACGGAGCCTGCCTTGGTACATATCGCCCATGAACTTGGATTATCTGTCTGGCTCGACGTCCAAAGCCCTACAGAAGGGCCTGTATCCTGGAAAGTTGCACTGGAAAAAGGCGTACAAGGCCTGCAGACAGACAAACCAGAGGAATTGCGGACATATCTCAACAGCCATTTATAATTCGTGAAAACGCGTGTATTCGTGGCAAAAGGGGTTGCTGCGGATGCACGCGTTTCCACGAATATTAGTTCAATAACCCAACTTGAACCTCAGTGATATTCCTCTCCGGGTTTTGGAAGTCCATATTGATATAGATTTCACGGTTCTGGCCTGACAAAGTTTTATTCTGAGACATAATCTGCGAAATCAAAGAGCTATAGATTGTTCCCAAACTGTTCCAGTCTCCGTAAAGCTGCTCTGTTATACAGTTGAAGGCTTCCAAGTATTTGGTTCTAAATCCCGAATGCAGCAATACCGTCACAGGAGTTACCGGCAGGGCGATAGTCAGGGAAAATATCGTATCGGGCTGTCCGTCGGCTCCTTCATAAATCCAGTAGATGGGCCCGGTAATTTCCATATCATTGCGAGAAGCATCCCGGTAAAGTTTGTGCGCAACATGCCGGACATGTTCAGAAAGCTGCGTCAAGGAAGTTTTTGTTTCGAAAAACAGAACGTGAATGGGTTGAATGGTCCTGGTTTGCATGTGGATGAGTTTTGAAGTTTCCTCAAAACAAACACCTCCGTATGACAACCCTATGTCAGTTGCATTGTGATTTTTTATTGATGTCTCATTTTTCTGACCGTTTTCTGAAGCCAGGGATAGCTGATATAAAACACCTTCGTTGCACCAATACCGATAGCCGCGCCCATCAGCACATCGGCAGCCCAATGCTTGTTTTTTAAAACCCGTAGTGTACCCACGGCTGTTGCCGTCCCGTAACCTCCAATGCTGTAAAGAACACTCCTGTCACCATACTCTTCATGCAAAATGGTCGCATTGGTAAATGCAGTGGTAGTATGTCCGGAAGGAAAAGAATGGTAGTCCTCGTGATCAGGCCTGGGATATCTGATAATCCTTTTCAGGCTTTGCGTTACACCTTGTGCAGCCAGATTGGATAATAATGCAAGAATAACCTGATCCCCCAGTGAGTGTTTTCCTTTTACGCCCGCAGACGCCAGTCCAAGGCTCACAACGCCCGGCGTATACTGCAGGTATTCATCCCAATGGGATTGGAATGAAGGATATTGCGCTACAACATTTCGCTGTAAATGCCTGCTGATTTTGCCTTGAGTAATGAATGCGGCTAGGCCTAGTGTAACGGGAGGAATGACGTCCCCGGCCTTCACTACCCAGCGCGTAGAGTCTTGCTGGGCAAAAGTAGCCTGCGAGCATAAGCAGCAGAAAATAATGAAACAGTAGCACTGTAATCTGACGGTTCTAATCATAAAATGGCCTCCCTGACTCGCACCAGCCGCTGCAAAAGTCCTTCCAATTGGTCGAGTGGCAACATATTGGCCCCGTCGGACTTTGCTTCGGAAGGATTAAAATGTGTTTCGATAAATAATCCGTCCGCTCCTACGGCAATAGCAGCCTTGGCAATTGTTTCGATTAGCTTAGGTTTGCCGCCCGTGATACCTGAGCTTTGATTGGGCTGCTGCAGAGAATGGGTGCAATCCATCACCACTGGAATCCCGAATGCAGCCATTTCTGGCAGGTTACGGTAATCTACCACAAGGTCACCGTAACCGAAACTATTGCCGCGATCGGTTAAAATGACCTGACAGTCAGGATTGACATCATTGATTTTTTCAGCCGCAAATTTCATGGATGCCCCTGAAAGGAACTGCCCTTTTTTTACGTTGACCGCCTTGCCAGTGCGCGCCGCGGCCGCCAAAAGTTCAGTTTGCCGACATAAAAAGGCTGGAATTTGAAGCACATCAACATACTCTGCGGCAAAGGCGGCTTCATGTGATTCGTGAATATCTGTGACAGTCGGTATCCCAAAAGATTCATTGATTTCACGAAGTATTTTCAATGCTTTTTCGTCTCCAATCCCTGTAAAGGAGTCAATTTTCGTGCGATTGGCTTTGCGGTATGACCCTTTAAAAATATATGGAATTCGAAGTTTGTCGGTAATGGTGACGATATGTTCAGCGATGCGGAGCGCCATATCCCTACCTTCAATGGCGCAAGGGCCCGCCATCAGAAAAAATTGGGGCGAATCCGTGTTTTTTAATTTGGGTATTGAAATCATACGTAGTTGAATGTGGACGAGCAAATGTTTCGCGAATGTACATTTATCCGCAACGTTCTCCAGACGATTGCGGGATTTCCAATTAGATATAGCTGATAAGCGATTGATTTTCTGCTTTTTTTTATTTCCTATCGATGTTTCACAATAAAATGAAAGGACTAAAAAAATTTTGAAAAAGTGAACTGAAATATCTTTCTTTGTGGCGATTTTAACCAAAAAGTGAATATAAAATGTCAGCAATTGCAGAAAGAGTTAAGCAAATTATCGTCGAGAAACTCGGCGTTGAAGAGTCGGAGGTTACACCGGAAGCAAACTTCCAGAACGACTTGGGAGCGGACTCTCTAGATACCGTTGAATTGATTATGGAGTTTGAAAAAGAGTTCAATCTATCTATTCCTGACGATCAGGCAGAGAACATTGGCACAGTAGGCCAGGCTGTTGCATATCTGGAAGAAAACGTGAAGTAATTCGGTTTCACACCAGTGTCATCTTCTATTTCTGTCCTTATTTTATGAGTTTTAAGAGAGTTGTGATTACGGGGATGGGTGCATTAACACCCATCGGGAATGATGTTTCTACCTTTTGGACAAATTTGGTGGCAGGTGTAAGCGGAGCAGCGCCGATTACACATTTCGATGCTGAAAAGTTTCGCACCCGCTTTGCCTGTGAAGTGAAAGGCCTGGATATCAACAATTACATTCCTCGTCAGGAAGCTCGCAAGATGGATCCATTTGCGCAGTATGCTGTAATTGCCGCAGATGAAGCAATGAAGGACGCCGGCTTTGCCGCAGATACGCTTGATCTCGACAAAGCCGGTGTAATTTGGGGTACCGGTATAGGCGGCCTTAAAACCTTCGAAGAAGAAGTCATCAATTATGCCCAGAACGGCAAAATCCCCAGATTTAATCCATTCTTTATCCCTAAAATGATCGTAGACAGTGCATCGGGAGTTCTCTCGATCCGCTATGGTTTCAGGGGACCTAATTTTATTACTGTCTCAGCCTGTGCTTCGGCAACTAATGCACTGATTGACGCATTCAATTATATCAAACTTGGTATGATGAATGTTTGTATTTCAGGAGGCTCGGAGGCAGCGGTTACAATAGCCGGCGTAGGAGGGTTCAATGCACTGAAAGCTTTATCCGAAAGAAATGATTCTCCCGAAACAGCTTCACGCCCTTACGATAAGGACCGTGATGGGTTTGTGCTGGGAGAAGGTGGCGCTGCCCTCATCCTGGAAGAGCTCGAACATGCAAAAGCCCGTGGCGCGAAAATCTATGCTGAAATGATCGGTGCCGGAATGTCTTCGGACGCATATCATATTACTGCCCCTCACCCGGAAGGGCTTGGAGCGCACATTGTAATGAAGAACGCGGTAGAAAACGCTGGGTTAAAACCCGAAGACATCGATTACATCAATACACACGGCACATCTACACCAATTGGTGATCCACAGGAGATCAAGGCCATTGAGAAATTTTTTGGCGATCACGCTTATGAACTTAGTATCAGTTCCACCAAATCCATGACTGGCCATCTGTTGGGCGGTGCCGGTGCGATTGAGGCTGCTGCTTGTATCATGGCAATCCGGGATCAGGTTGTTCCTCCTACTATCAATCATTTTACCGACGACCCTGAGATCAATCCAAAGCTGAATCTCACGTTCAATACGGCTGAAAAGCGGAAGATAAATTATGCCCTTAGCAATACATTTGGTTTTGGTGGGCACAATGCATCAGTCATTTTCAAAAAGTATGAGGACTGATAAACTTTTTACCATTGGCAAAGCGAATTCTTATACCGATACTTTCTCTTTTCAGGACCGGAAGTGCTGAGGACAAAAAATTTAAGGAATCGATTGCACATGTAATTGGTGACCGCCCGTCAAACCTCGGGGTGTATCAACTTGCTTTCCGTCATACTTCGGCATCCAAAGAAACGGCCATCAAAGGTTTCCGTGAGTCCAACGAGAGATTGGAATATCTGGGCGATGCGGTGCTGGGAATGGTTGTCGCAGAATTTCTCTTCACAAAATATCCTTACAAAGACGAGGGATTCCTTACCGAGATCCGTTCACGGATTGTTAATCGCGAGTCTCTTAATCAAATTTCCCGAAAGCTTGGACTCGATCGCCTGATCGAATATGATGGCAATCGCCGAGGTATGTCTCCGAGATCTTCCATGTACGGCGATGCACTGGAAGCATTTGTTGGCGCGATCTATCTCGATAAAGGTTTCAGGTTCACCCGCACCTTTATCATCAGTAAGCTCATCACGCACTATGATCTGGATAGTATTATTCAGACCAATGCGAACTTCAAAAGCCTCATTATCGAGTGGGCGCAGCGTGAAGGTAAAGAGATCCGTTTCGAAATTCTTGAAGAACGCGGAACGAGGCATCATCGCGAATTTATCTCACAAATCCTCGTCAATGACGAGCCCTTTGCAACCGGTAACGGTTTTACAAAAAAGAAAGCAGAACAATCCGCTTCGGAACAAGCCTGCGCTATCCTTGAACTAAAATAATCCCCTATTTAACAGAGATCATCGCTTTATTGGCAGATAGGAACACTGTTTTCAGTCATTTTATGACTTTTTGTCACTATTAATTAAATTTCATGAACTATTCGGACATTTTGTCCTGATTTTTTTGGCATTTGTGAACAGGAATGAAAGTTGATTAACAGCTTACAAACCGAAACGGTTAAACTGTAAAATCAAAAACATTAAAACCTTATAGCAATGAGCACATTAGTCAAAACACATTTCGCAAATCCATCTTATTTGAACGGATTTTTTGGTAAGGATCTATTTCATGAATTCAACACCCCTGCATTTTCGGGAAGTGTGCCAGCTGTGAATGTGGTTGAAAATAAAGAAGGCTTCCGAATTGAAGTGGCTGCCCCTGGCTTGCAGAAAGCAGATTTTAAATTGAACCTGGAAAAAAACCAGTTGACAATCTCCGCACAAAAGGAAGTGAAAGAGGAAGAATCAAGCGAGAAATATACCCGCAGGGAATTCAAGTACAATTCCTTCCAACGCACCTTCACTCTCCCTAGCTCAGTGGATGGCGATAAGATCGAAGCTAGCTATAATGATGGTATCCTGAACATTGCTTTGCCCAAACGCGAAGAGGCGAAGGAAAAACCTGCCCGCGCGATTGAAATTGCATAATACGCGAAATTTCTTGAAGGCGTTATTTGCGAGAATAACGCCTTTTTTATGAAAGGCATTTGGATAAATGTTAATTTCGGCTGGCAGGATATTTTACTAAATTCCTAAATGAAATACCTTTGTTAAAATATGTTAAATGAGCCTGCTACGGGAATAATTTATTATTTGCTTTGCGTTATTCATTCACAAAATAAAACCCCAGCATAATGTCTATGAAAACAAATTGGAAAGGTTTAGTGTTGGTTGGGTTGATTTCAAGCGCGTCAACTCTTGCCGGCTTTAAGCTGCTAAGTCCAGATAACGGTAAAGATGTAATTTTTAAGGAAGCTGCTTCTGAGTCTATTGCACGGTTTACCTCAACGGGTGCGCCTGTGGGTGCTCCTGGCGATTTTGTATATGCAGCTGAGGCGACAACACCCACGGTTGTCCATATTAAGTCTACGATTACACGCCAGGCTTCCCGCGGTCAGCAACAGATCCCTGATATTTTTCGGGATTTTTTTGGTGATGATTTTGGCGGCGGTTCCCGTGGCCCGCAATCGTCCGAAGCGGCTGGTTCCGGAGTTATTATCTCTTCTGATGGCTACATTGTTACGAATAATCACGTAGTAGAAGGCGCCCAGGAGCTGGAAGTAACTTTGCACAATAAAGGCAAGTACAGGGCTAAGGTGATTGGCACAGATCCTTCGACCGACATAGCGGTTATTAAAGTAGAAGCAAAGGACCTCCCCGCAGTTGTTCTGGGCAATTCTGATGCGGTTAAAGTGGGAGAATGGGTGGTAGCGGTTGGTAATCCGTTCAACCTGGAATCGACAGTGACTGCAGGCATTGTGAGTGCAAAGGGTCGTGGGCTTGGAATCATTGGTCAAAACAGTCGTCGTAACGGTGTAACGCCAACTTCAATGGCAGCCGGCGATTCTCCACTTGAATCTTTTATCCAGACAGATGCCGTAGTTAATCCCGGAAACAGTGGCGGTGCGTTAGTTAACCTGAAGGGTGAACTGATCGGTATCAACACTGCAATTGCTAGTCCTACGGGAAGCTTTGCGGGATATGCTTTCGCTGTCCCATCCAGCATCGTTAAGAAAGTTTCTAGCGATTTGATCAAATTTGGCAATGTGCAACGTGGATATTTGGGTATTCAGCTTGATGATCTGGATAGCAGAAAGGCGGAGGAATACGGTGTGAAAGTGAACGATGGCGTATATGTCCGTGAATTCACAGAAAATAGTGCTGCAAAAGCGGGCGGCGTTAATAAAGGTGACGTGATCGTCAAAGTGGATGGGATGGATATCCATTCAGTTCCTGAGCTGCAACAATCGATTGGTTTACACAAACCTGGCGATAAGGTGAACCTGACAGTTAACCGAGAAGGCAAAGAGAAGGAACTAAATGTGACGCTTCGCAACAGAACGGGCGGCTCGGAAATCATCAAACGTGATGAAACAGCAGCAATTATGAATGCTTTGGGTGCGCAGTTTGGCAACCTCAGCGATGCTGAGAAACAACGGTTGTCCCGATATAAAATTGAAGGTGGTGTAAAAGTGTTATCCATTGAGGGCGGTAAGTTTGGCCGTTCGCAAGTTGAAGAAGGCTTTATCATTACCAAGGTGAATGGAAAAGCTGTCAAAACCGTGAAGGATTTCGAATCGGCAATTGCGGGCAAAGAGGAGTCAATGGTGCAGTTTGAAGGACTTTATCCCGATGCTCCTTACGATGTGTACTCTTTTGGATTCAGATTGTAGAACCTGTTTAGTATAAAAATGAAGGGCTGCGGTGTTCAACATCGCAGCCCTTCATTTTTTATTGGAACTATTAAAGCAGGAATTTGAGCTTAATCACTTCTTTCTCGTTCAAAAAGCGCCATTTTCCGCGGGGAAGGTCTTTCTTGTTCAGCCCTGCGAACACAGTACGGTCCAGTTTTTGAACCTCGTAACCCAAATGCTCGAACATTCGGCGAACGATGCGGTTACGGCCACTGTGAATTTCCAGGCCTACTACCATGGCATCGGGAGTGACAATTCCAACTTCGTCGGGATGGATGAAACCGTCTTCCAACTCCAGTCCGTGTTGCAGCAACTCAAAGTCCTCTGTGGTGATCGGTTTATCAAGTTCCGCCTGATAGATTTTCTTAATGCCTCCTGATGGATGAGTCAGTTTTTCAGCCAACTCACCATCATTGGTCAAAAGCAATAACCCGGTTGTATTTCTGTCCAGGCGGCCGACCGGATAAACACGCTCCGAACAAGCACCTTTGATCAGGTCCAAAACCGTTTTGCGTTCTTCCGGATCATCGGTCGTAGTGATATAATCCTTTGGTTTATTAATCAGGATGTAAACCATTTTTTCAGGATTCAACGCCTTTTTACCATATTTGACAACATCTGTGGGTTTTACCTTGTAGCCCATTTCGGTAATAGTCTTTCCGTTTACCGAAATCTGCCCACTCGAAATCAGGTCATCAGCTTCACGACGGGAGCATATTCCTGCGTTGGCGATATAACGGTTCAGGCGAATCTCGTTGCTTTCTTCTTTTTTCTTAGGAGCGTTTTTTTTCTCGTATTCCGAAAGATGATACCTCGGCGCACTTTCAAAGCGACCTACTCTGCGATCCAGTCCGCTACGATCTTCAGCAGGAGCTACATGCTCTTCTCTCGGTGTCCGATCTCTGAAGCTTCTTTCGTCCGATGGATCGGACTCACCTTTTTTTTTAAAAGCAGGTTTGTCTTGTCGGTCACGCTGAAAAGGGCGTTCAGTACGGCCCGATTCGGATCTAGGCTTAAATTCCCTGGAACCATTGCCTCTGTCAGAGGAAGTTCTTTCAGGTCTGTCGCCCAAAGACTTTCGTTCTTCTGATCTGAAATCTTCCCTCGGCTTGAACTCCCTTGCATCAGTGCTTCTGTCAAAGCGGGGCCTTTCAGTCCTACTTCCAAAAGATTTTCTTTCTTCAGGTCTGGAATCTTCTCTTGGCTTAAACTCTCGCGAATCATTTTCAGGACGCTGTCTGTCTGGTTTCTCGCCATATGGCCTTCTCTGACCAGGGCTTGAATTTTCGCGTGGCTTAAATGAACGCGCATATCTGTCCGGAGCAGCTTTTCCGGGCTCTTTACGATCATTGGTGCCTCGGTAGTCACCGTCACGGTTAATTGATCTGGGCTTATCACGATCAGGCTTATCGTTTCCGTACTTTTTAAATTCGGGCTTATCGAATCGCGGCCTGTCTGATTTTGGTTTTTCGTGGTCAAAATTCGGGCGGGCTTTGGGGCCTTTGTTTTCCGAAGAAGGTGCTGCGACCCTCAGACTTGATTTTTTGATACTTGGTTTGCTGAATCGGCTCTCGACTTCAGGCTTTGCTCTTTTGAAGGGACGGTCTCCGCCGTCATTGGATTTTGTTCTTTTTCTCATTAGGAATGCAGTATCACTACTGGATTTATTTTCCTCTCACAATTTGCCGTGTAACCGATAGTAATTTTATTGCGCAATAGTTATAAATCTGCCACTAAAATCTTCTATCTAACGTATCTGATGATCAGAGTAATTATGATTTAATTTTTAAGGGCACAAAGATACGGTTATTTTCGGAGTAAATATTTTTGTTTCATCTTATGTCGAAAATCATAAAGGAACGTTTATTAGTACTATTGCCAAAAGGCGGCTTTTATAGTAATATTTTTGGTCTATTCCTTCACATAATGTTTTAAATATGTCGGCTGAGGTGCAGGTTCAACCATTATGGAAGCCCGGAAGAACTTTACTGGAACAATCCAATATGAAGAAGTTCATGGATTGGCTGTTTGTAAAAAAAGGGCTTTATTTTCGTTCGTACCATGATCTGTGGGAATGGTCTGTAACTGATCTGGAAGATTTTTGGGAAAGCCTTTGGCACTATTTCAACATCAAATCACATGATCTCTATCTCGAAGTTCTGCAAAAACCGCAAAGCGGATTAATTGGTACCAGGTGGTTTACGCGTGCCAAGCTCAACTATGCCGAACATATTTTCAGGAATAAAACAAAAGACCGCCCGGCTATTATGTATCAGTCGGAACAAGCTGAGTTAAAGGAAATTTCCTGGGAAAAACTGGAAGAAGAAGTGGCTGCAGTGGTTGCCTGGCTGAGGCAGCGTGGGGTGAAACCGGGCGATCGGGTTGCTGCCGTCCTGCCAAACATTCCTCAGGCAATTACCGCATTTCTGGCAGCAAATGCGGTTGGGGCTGTCTGGTCTTCGTGCTCGCCGGATTTTGGCAAGACAGCTATTGCTGAGCGTTTTCTTCAGATTGAGCCCAAGGTACTTTTCATTACGGACGGATATTCCTATAACGGGAAAACTTACGACATCACTTCATTCGCACAGGAATTGTCATTTTTATTGCCTTCTGTGAAGGATACTGTTTTGATCAATAACATTTTCTCTGAAACAAAACCTGAGCGTTTTACCTCCTGGGAAGACATTTTACACATTCAAAATTTCGGTCTTGATTTTGAGCCTGTTCCATTTGATCACCCGATCTGGATCCTATACTCTTCGGGTACTACTGCCCAGCCGAAAGCCATTACCCACGGAGTAGGCGGCTGCCTGATCGAACACTTGAAAGCGTTGACGCTGCATCAAAATGTGAAACCGGGCGACCGCTATTTCTGGTATTCCACAACCGGGTGGATGATGTGGAATTATGCACTGGGCTCGTTACTATGCGGTGCTATCCTGGTACTTTACGACGGAGCTCCTGCATTTCCATCATCACAGGTACTCTGGACACTGGCGGAAAATGCAAGAATTACTCACTTCGGCAGTGGCGCGGCTTATTTTATAGCTTCCATGAAAAGTGGCGTCAGTATTACTTCTGAGCGTTTGGCTAGTCTGGAAACGATCGGCTCTACTGGCTCACCTTTGCCTGCAGAGTTATATGAATGGATTTATAAGCATGTTAAAAAGGATGTCTGGCTAATCTCCCTGAGCGGAGGGACAGACGTCTGCAGTGCTTTCGTAGGCGGCAGCCCTCTACTGCCGGTATATGCCGGAGAAATACAATGCCGGATGCTGGGATGCAGGATAGAGGCTTTTGATGAAGCTGGAAAGCCTGTATTGAATGAGATGGGTGAAATGGTGATTACCCAGCCCATGCCATCTATGCCAATTTACTTCTGGAATGATGAAAGCGATGAGAAATATCTGGGGAGTTACTTCGGAATGTACCCCAACGTCTGGCGTCACGGGGATTGGATTAAGATTACAGACAGAAAGACGGTAATTATTTATGGCCGGTCGGACGCGACCCTGAACCGGGGCGGCGTACGTATCGGGACGGCCGAAATTTACCGTGCTGTAGAAAGTATTCCGGAGGTCAGGGATAGTTTGGCTGTGTACCTTGAAAAAGCAAATGGAGAGGGGACTATTTCGCTTTTTGTGGTTTTGAGAAAAGACCAGACATTGACTGATGATCTCAAAATGCATATCAAAAATACATTGCGCACTCAGTATAGCCCGCGTCATGTACCTGACACGATAGAGCAGGTAAGTGATATTCCGTACACCATTAATGGGAAAAAAATGGAAACTCCCATGAAGAGAATTTTGATGGGCGAAGATCCTGCCCGGTGCATTAATCTTGACACGATGAGGAATCCGGAATCATTGAAGGCATTTGTCTGAATACTGCATAAAATGCTCATTTTTCGGCTATGTAAGTATTGGCAAAGCCTATTTGTTTTAAGGAATCAAAATTGTTTACTTCACGTTAGAGAAACTTGCTCATACAGCTGGTTACAACTCTTTTCAAAAACTCACCGGCATGAATCCAGAAAAATCCAACACCCCGATTCATAATTCAAAATCAATCGTTCGCTTACCCATCATCATTGGTATAACGCTAGCTGCCGGCGTTCTCCTGGGAAGTACTTTTTTCAGCGGCGGGCGTAAACTCTCGGATGTCGCCAAGGGGTATGCGAAATACCGTGAGGTTCTTATGCTGGTAGAAAACAATTATGTTGATTCTGTAAATACGGATGAGCTCGTGGATTTTTCTATCTCAAAAATGCTGGAAAAACTGGATCCACATACAGCCTATTTCAATGCAGAGGAGGCAACCGCAGCACGTTCGCAATTGGAATCCGGATTCGATGGCATTGGAGTGGAATTTAACATCTATAATGATACAGTATATGTGGTAACCCCATTAAGCGGGGGGCCGTCCGAAACGGTTGGTATTCAAAGCGGGGACCGTATTATTTCTGTGAATAAAGAAAATCTGTCAGGGCCGGGAGTTACCAATGCACAGGTTTACAAATTATTGAGAGGAAAGAGAGGTACGAAAGTCGATCTCTCAATTGAAAGAGTTGGTATGAAAGGGCCAATGAACTATTCGGTAGTTCGCGATCGTATCCCCACTTACTCCGTGGACGCCGCTTATATGGTTGATCAGGAAATCGGGTATATCAAGGTCAGCCGTTTTTCCGAAACTACTTTTGATGAATTTAAGTCTGCCCTGAAAACCTTGAAAGCAAATGGTCTTAAAAACCTTATACTGGACCTGCGTGGGAATCCGGGGGGGTATATGGAGCGCGCAACCAGCATGGCCGATGAGTTTATTGCAGGCGATAAGTTGTTGGTTTATACCGAAGGTAAAGACAGCCGTTTTGATAGAAAAACACGTTCGCATGTGGATGGTTTGTTTGAGCAGGGCCCGTTGATCGTACTTGTAGATGAGGGAAGTGCATCTGCTTCTGAAATTTTGGCCGGCGCATTGCAGGACCACGACAGGGCGCTTGTTGTAGGAAGAAGGTCATATGGTAAAGGGCTGGTACAAATGCCAATCAAGCTGGCCGATGGCTCGGAACTTCGTTTGACTATTTCCAGATATTATACACCTAGCGGCAGAAGCATTCAAAAACCCTATGAAATGGGAAAAGGAGAAGATTACAGCCTTGATCTCTCACACCGTTACGAAAGTGGGGAATTGTTCAATGCGGATAGTATCAAATTTGACAAAAGCAAAGTTTACAAAACGGATGGCGGTCGGATCGTTTATGGCGGCGGCGGTATTACGCCCGATATTTTTGTTCCAAAGGATACCCTGTTGAACAGCAAGTATTTATTTGAATTGTATTCTAAAAACATCATCAGGGAATACGCATTGCGCTACGCAAACGAGAATCAGAAAAAGCTTGAAAAACAATCATTCAAAGAATTTCTCAATTCTTTTCAGATTTCTGATGCAATGCTGTCAGATCTTGTAAAAGACGCTTCAAAAGCGGGGATCAAGCCGAATGAAAAAGAATTAAATCACTCGAAATCTGTTATAACTTCTCAAACCAAAGCCATTATTGGCAGATATGTATGGGGAAGGAAGCAAAAGAGCGGGCTTAACAACGAAGTCTTCCAGATTCTCAATCCGACGGATAATGTGTATGTCCAGGCGGTACAACTTTTCAGCCAGGCAGCGCAGCTTGAAAAAGGCAAATTCAGCAGCCTGAATATCCCTAAGAACAAAAATTAGTTTTGCGTCCCTAGTAACAAATCAAGTATAATGTCCCGAATTGCATTGATTACCGGAGCAACATCCGGAATAGGAAAGGCCACGGCAGAATTGTTTGCCAGTGAAGGAATCAATCTCGTTATATGTGGCCGACGGCAAGACAGACTGGATGAAATAGCCCGGGAATTGTCTTCAAAAGTGCAGGTAAAAACACTTATTTTCGATGTTCGCGATAAAGGCGCAGTATTGGCCATGATAGGTTCTCTGCCAGATGATTGGAAAAATATCGATATCCTGGTTAATAATGCCGGTAATGCGCACGGCCTCGGCTCGCTGGATGAAGGTGATACAGATGATTGGGACGCGATGATCGATGGAAATGTGAAGGGCTTGCTTTATGTCTCAAAAGCGGTAATACCATTGCTTTTGGAGCGTGGAAAAGGGCATATAGTGAATATCAGTTCGATAGCAGGAAAGCAAACATATGTTAATGGAGCGGTATATTGTGCATCCAAAGCCGCTGTCGAAGTGATTAGCGAAGGAATGCGGCTCGAACTGACGCAGCATGGAATTAAGGTTACCAATGTTGCTCCAGGCGCAGTAGAAACAGAATTTTCCCTGGTGAGATTTAAAGGCGACGAAAGCCGGGCAGAAAAAGTGTATCAGGGTTTTGACCCCTTACAGGCCGGCGATATCGCTGACGCGATTCTCTATGCTGTCAATGCGCCGGATAGGGTTACGATTGCGGATATCACCATATTGGCTGGTGCCCAGTCGGCTGCAACTACAATTCATCGGAAGTAGCAAACCAGCGGCTTCAGCCATTCTCCGGAATTCTTAAGATGAGATTGGGATCGGGGCAAATGGAGAGATAATATTCCCGGTCTAAAACGCTGCATACTCCCGGGAAATCCCCCGAATAGTCTCCCATATCACTGATCACCTGGAAATGAAGGTGGGGCGGCCAATCCCCGTTTTCGGGATATGGGCCGATAGAAGCAAAATGCTGCCCGGCTTCGAAATATTTGTCTTTGTACAAACCATTAAGGGAAGTCAGCGATAAATGTCCATAGAGCGTGAAAAACGCAGTCCCTTCCCATTCATGCCGTAGTACAATCGTCGGTCCGTAATCGCCATCCTGGTTGTTAAATGCGAAACTATGAACAGTGGCTTCAAAAGGGGCATAAACAGGCTCACCGGCCTCTGCCCAAATATCGGTACCCAAGTGAATGTTTCTCGGATTTTCAGAATCCATTGTAAAGTGTTTACGTTGCCGATAGATGATACGGTTTTCGTTAAAACCGCCAACGCCTATAAACTCACCCCGAGATAACATTTCCTTAAAAATATAATCTGAAAATTCCCGGGTACCTGATAAATCCAGGGCCTGGAGTTCGGCATTGTTTTCCGTAAAGTCGAGTTTCCTGAAAGGCTTTTTATTTCTGATAACCATTTCAAAATCGGCCCGACGAGAAAGTATTTTTTCAAGTCTAGTCATTTTTTATGAAAGATTGCCAGGCTTTCGGGCCTGGCAATCCATTGGTTTATGATTATTTTGGATCCAGGGCCATTTTGATTCTTTGCAAAACATCCTGAAGATGGTACCTGGTAATTTTGTCGCCAGGTTTAGCAACCGCACTTTGTATTGTTGTTTTCAGGGCTTCCAAATGAGCCCGTGCAACAGAAGGCAGGTCGGTTTTCTCCAGTTCTACAACACGCGTCGAGAAACCATAGGTAATACCCACTGGAATAGACTGAACATTGGCTTTGCCTGGTTTCAATAAGTCGATCAGCTTCTCTACGTAAACCTTCTGTAGATTTCTGCGATACAAGTCAATGGAAGTTCCTGCTTTCGCTTCCGACCAGATACCGCTTTCGAGGTCGGTGAAAAGATCGTCCAGCGTGAAGTTTTTGGCAGAAGTACCTGTTTCCATCAGCCTGACGGCCCGGTCACCAGCGAAAAGGGCTGTGAGCGCATACTCCTGCAGTGCTTTGATAGCCTCAACACCCGTTTCCGGTTTTATTTTATTCAGAATGCTCTGGTCAAGAAGCCAAACAGGGGTTTTGAACAACTGACTATTCAAGAAAGCGACTGCGTCCTTTTGGGTTGTTTTCGGTACAACTGTAAAAGTGGGACCGTCCATATCGTAGGTGGTAGGCGTGTCGTAAATACCTCCTACATTTTTGATCACATGGCCGAGGTAACGGCGGTACTGACTTACTACATTGGCATAAATTTCATCGAGCTCCTTATAGCTTTCCCCATCTTCTTTACTCCATTCGATCAGGTTGGGAAGGATTCGCTTGAGATTTTTTATCCCATATTCGGAAGCTTTCATCGCATTGTCGCTCAGATCTTCCGTTTGATAACGCGGGTCGTAGGGGCTGATCTCAGTCCCGAAATGCAGCCGATTATTTTTATATGCCTCTTTCGTCATCGCATTGAGCAATGCTTTCTCGGCAGCGACATCCTTTGAGTCGGGAAAGTTGCTGTAACCCCATTGAATGGCCCATTTATCATAATCGCCGATTCTTGGAAACAGATTGGTAATGCCGTCTTCTGGTTGGGCTACATAATTAAAACGGGCATAATCCATAATAGAAGAGGTATGGCCATGCTCGTCAACCCAGGCCTTATCGCGCAACTTTTCAACTGGTGTTGCCGAGCTGGCGCCCATGTTGTGGCGTAAGCCGAGCGTGTGGCCGATTTCGTGCGAAGAGACGAAGCGCACTAACTGGCCCATCAATTCGTCATCAAATTTCTTTTTACGGGCGTTCGGATCAACGGCTGCTGCCTGGATAATGTACCAGTTCCGCAACAAGCGCATCACATTGTGGTACCACCCAATGTGGCTTTCCAGAATTTCACCGCTCCGGGGATCATGTACATTGGGACCGTAAGCATTTTGAATATCTGCGGCAAAATAGCGGATCACGGAATAGCGGGCATCTTCCAGGCTCATAGTCGTATCTTTTTCGGGCCAGTACTCGCCGCGAATGGCGTTTTTCCAGCCAGCCTTTTCAAATGCAACCTGCCAGTCGTCTACACCTGCTTTCAGGTATTTGCGCCATTTTTCAGGAGTCGCCGGGTCAATGTAGTACACGATCGGCTTTTTGGGCTCAATGAGTTCCCCGTTTTTCTGTCGCTTTGCGTCTTCTGCATTTTTGGGTTCCAGCCGCCATCTTACGGCGAAAACTTCTGTATCGGATCTTTGAGATTCCTCTCCGAATGTGGCATACTGATTTGCAAAAAATCCGACGCGGCTGTCAAAAATTCTCTTGCGCATGGGGCTCTTCGGTAGCAGGATCAGCGAGGTGTTCATCTCCAGCGTAACAACACCCGCATCGAGACCGGCAGGCAGGTACTGCCCAATGCTCGGTACCGGAGTGGTCGTAAGCAATTGCGGCGTAACGGTGAATGTCTTTACAGTCCTTATTTCTGTGTTAATGGGGTATGTCCGGATTTTTTCAATGTAGGAGGCCTCTTTTTTGAAAGCATTCAGTTTCAACAATTGTTTGCTGATCGAGCTGAGTGAAAAGACCTGGTTGTCTGAATTGAAAAATTCGGTTACATCGATTACGGAAGATTTTGCACCAGGATCTTTTTTAACCGCCTTGATATCAAAAACACCTATGATAGGATCGGAGTTGGAATTTTTCACCGCCTGAAAAATCGGTTTGGTACTGTCCGGGCTTGTAACGACCACAGTTACAGAGCGAAGCAGCAGGTTATCGTCCAACCCTTTTTCCCAGCGGATCATTTGCCTGTTAACCTCTTCTCCTCCAAAAATCCCGCCGCCCGCGGCCGTCTTTGAGTAGCGTGTTACCGCCATAATATCTCGGTCTATTAAAGAATCCGGGATTTCAAAATACCATTTGTCGTCTATTTTATGAATGGAGATCATCCCTTTCTGACTCACAGCACTGGTATCAATGAGGTCCTTAAAAGCCTTTGGACCTTTCTTTTTGTCGTCTTTCAGCTTGTCTTTCACTGCGGAAGCAACTGCGTCAACGGCCTTTTCAATTTTTACATCTTCCTGTTTGTCTTTCTTTTTTTTCTTTTGGGCCTGAACCCCGGACACATACACCAACGCCAGTCCCGTTAGAAGAAGGTAGCGGAATAATCTCATAAAGCTTATTTAGTTGTTAAGAATGGATAAAACTTTGAACCCGGATAGAGAATAACTTTGGGGTAATTTAATAAATAAAAGAAATCATCGGGTGAGCAATTCGGCCAGCACACCCTCTTTCAAAGCATACCTGGAAACCTGTATCTTGCCGATCCCATAAGTTTTGAGCACATAATCGATCAGGCACACGGCCACAACGATCATATCGACCCGTAACTCGATCATTCCCGGAATAAGCAATCTGTCATTATGGTTACCAGACAAAACAAGCTCATAAACCCTGTAGAACTCGTTGATTGTAATGTTAAAATCGGTCTGGTTTTTGGGAGGCCAGCTATTTTCCCTGAAATGGAAATCCACATCGATCAAGGTATCGAACGTGCCGGACGAGCCTACAAGCTTGTCAGGTGCGTATTGGTGAATTGCATTTGCAAGCGGGATCAGATTTTCTTCAAAATGATTGTAAAGGCTTTTTCGATCGGTTTGAGAAAGGGGGTCGTTGCGCATAAACTTTTCCATAAGTCGCTGGCCGCCCATTTCAAAACTTTGCTTCCAGAAGATCTGAGATTTGTTACCAATGATAAATTCGACACTTCCGCCGCCAATATCCATGATCAGCGAAGTAGAATCACCAATATCCGCGCCGGCTCTCACTCCTTTATAAATGTATTCGGCTTCGCGATTTCCGTCGATTATGCTGATTTGAATGCCAGTTTTTTCAAGAATTGTCGAACAGAAGTCGCGCTGATTATCTGCGTTACGGATTGCACTCGTCCCGAAAGCAAAGGTATTTTCCGGCCTGACGTCATATTCGTCCAGTTTTTCCCGGTAATGGAATAGAACGGTCAATGCTCTTTCAAATGCCTCGGGAGTGATGATTTTCCGGTTAATCCCACCGAGCCCTATTCTCGCAGGCCGGCTTTCATGAAAGACATTTGTAAAACCATTCCCGGATTTTTCAACGATCAGCAGATGAAAAGTATTTGTTCCTAAATCAATAATACCCAGTCGCGAGCTCATAACGGGCCGTTTAATCTGCTAATGTTGTCCTGTTCAATGCAATGATTACAAAAATAACCTAATTTTAATGACTTATTTCTTGATTTTCTGTTTGATATGGCTTTTCTTTGCAGTCCGATTTTCAGAGAACCAATTCAAAAGAACATTATATTTTATAAGCATGCTTATTATCAATATTAAAGACAACGAATCGATTGACCGCGCTCTTAAGCGTTACAAGAAAAAATTTGAAAGAACTGGCACCATGCGTCAGCTTCGTGCCCGTACTGCTTTCGAAAAACCATCTGTTAGACGTCGTTTCGAAGTTTTGCGTGCCGTTTACAAGGAAAAAACTTATGGTCATTTAGAAGACTAGTTCTCCGGAATGGTTTTCTGAAAGATTCTACAGGATTATTATATCTTTAATGATAGGAAAAGAGCTGTCTTGCGTTGGACAGCTCTTTTTTGTATGTTACCCTTATGATAGCATCATTCCTGGATTTTTTGAAATTTGAGAAACGCGCCAGTGTACACACGGTAAAATCTTATGAAACGGATTTGGATCAGTTTCATAAATATCTTCTGTTCCAATATGAATGTGCCACACCCGAAGCCGCTCAATCGCCCATGCTTCGTTCCTGGGTGGTGAGCCTCATGGAAGAAGGCCTTAATCCCACGTCAATTAATCGCAAAATTGCTTCATTAAAAGCATATTATGGTTTTTTAAGACGTAGAAATCATATCTCTAAGGATCCGACCAAAATTCTGTTTGCCCTGAAAACCCGCAAAAAGCTTCCCGCTTTTGTGGAGGAAAAGTCAATGGAAATGCTTTTTGACGAAGCAACATTTGCGGAAGACTTTGAAGGTCTGCGCGACCGTGTCATTCTGGAGCTTTTGTACGGCACGGGTATCCGGTTGGCGGAACTTATCGACCTGCAGACATTAAGC
Organism: Dyadobacter sp. HNCC25DJ185; assembly: GCF_056895195.1. Lineage (NCBI taxonomy): Bacteria > Pseudomonadati > Bacteroidota > Cytophagia > Cytophagales > Spirosomataceae > Dyadobacter > Dyadobacter sp. HNCC25DJ185. The sequence continues at coordinate 40,504 of NZ_JBXHAR010000014.1, read as the reverse complement.
CTGGATTTACCTGGGCGGACGATAAGGGTTTTTGGAAAACGGGCAAAGGAGCGAATCGTACCTATTTCTTCATCACTGGCCGAACTTCTAAAAAAATATCTGGAACAGAGGGCGCCTGTGGATGATACGAAAAGCCTGCTTATAACCGATTCAGGGAAAGCAGCTTATCCTGTTTTTATTCAGCGAGTGGTAAAAAAATACCTTTCCGCTGTGACGACGCTTTCTCAAAAGAGCCCGCACGTCCTGCGACACACCTATGCTACCCATTTGCTGAACCGCGGGGCAGACCTGAACGCCATTAAAGAACTTTTAGGCCATGCTAACCTGGCAGCTACCCAGATTTATACCCACAACTCGATCGAAAAGCTTAAAAAAACACATCAGCAAGCGCATCCAAAGGCCTGAAAGCCGGTTTTTAGGAGTATATTTGCCCTATATGCAAATTCCCAAATATAATTTCGTCGCTCCCATATGAATAATAGTTTCCAGGACGCAGTTGTAACGAAGTACAATATTTTCAATAGCCTTTTTCTGAGCTTGCCCTACCGTGGGATTTTTCAGACTGGTTCGTTACTTCCCATACTTACGCAGCAAAGCGAGATAGGATTTCAGGAGGGGAAATCCCCCAAGGAAATCATTGAGCATTTTTTTTCGGAGCTTCTGGAAACAGCGTCACCCAAAGAGAGGACCGATTTGCTTTTCGCATTTATCCAGTATATCGAAAGACAGGTGGTTTTATTTGATTCTGTAGAAGATGCAGCTTTTGATCAAACGCACGACCTGACAGGAAAGGGTTCTGTAAGCTATTTGACAGACCGATTGGATAATGACGAGCTTAAAAAGAAGCTGCTGGCAAAACTAGAAGACTATAGCGTGCGGATTGTGCTTACCGCGCATCCGACACAATTTTATTCCGGAAAAGTTTTGGGGATCATCAACGATCTTGAAGATGCCATTAAGGAAAATGATTTCACCGAGGTAAACCAGCTGCTACTTCAACTCGGTAAGACAGCTTTTATCAACCATGAGAAACCTACGCCTTTCGATGAGGCAGTCAGTTTGTGCTGGTTTCTTGAAAATGTCTATTATGACGCTATTCCTGCTATTATGGAAAAGCTCATCAATGGTTTGGGGATGAGCGTTCATGACTGGCCGTACCCCAATGTTTTCAGGCTAGGCTTCTGGCCGGGAGGTGATCGCGACGGGAACCCATTTGTAAATCCTGAAATCACCTTGCAGGTCGCATCAAGGCTGAGAGAAACGCTTTTAAGAGGGTACTACCGGGATATCAGGACTTTAAAACGTCGGTTAACTTTCAAAGGTGTTGATGAAGCGGTGTCTCTGGCCGAGAAGAAAATGAACAGTACTATTTTCGGCCCCTTTGAAGAAGGTTACGCCAACGCGCAGGAACTCATTGATGAGTTTTTAAAGGCGAGGGAGGTACTGGTTAGCAAGCATCAGGGCCTTTTTGTTGAGTTGCTGGACAATTTCATTCTCAAACTTAATCTTTTTGGTTTCTTTTTCGCGAGCCTAGATGTGCGCCAGGATAGCCGTAAGCATGCCAAGGCGTGGGAGGACATTCTCAAAAGGCTTGAGAAAAAGATTCCTTTGCTGAAATACAGCGACTATGAGAGTTGGGACGAAACAAAAAAAATAGAATTACTCCTGTCGCTTAACATACCATTGCGTGATGAGGATTATGAAGATGAACTTACCAAGGATATACTGGGCTCGATAAGAGCAATAAAGACAATTCAGGCTAAGAATGGAGAAAAGGGCGCGCACCGTTATGTGATCAGTAACAACACTTCTGCCTTAAATGTAATGCAGGTAGTAGCACTTGCTAAAAATCTCATTGCAGACGAAGACGGCAAGCTTGCCCTGGACGTAGTTCCGCTTTTTGAAACCGTAGACGACCTTGCCAATGCGCCGGACATCATGCGCTCGTTGTATGAGAACGACTTTTACCGGGCGCATTTACAGAACAGGGAAAATCATCAGACAATCATGGTAGGTTTCTCCGACGGCACAAAGGACGGAGGTTACCTGCGTGCCAACTGGTCTATTTACAGAGCTAAGGAGGAACTGACGAAAGTGTCACGGGAGCTGGGTATCAAAGTGACATTTTTCGACGGTCGCGGAGGCCCTCCTGCACGTGGGGGAGGAAACAACCACAACTTTTATTCTTCACTTGGTAATGATATCGAGGATAAGGAAATTCAGCTTACCGTTCAGGGCCAGACGATCAGTTCTAATTATGGAACGGTTACCACTGCTATGTATAACCTGGAAAGGCTGTTTTCCGCAGGCCTGGAAAATCACCTGTTCAGGGGAAATAGAGTTGAGGATGAGTTGAGCGAAGAGGATAAGATCTTAATTGAAGATATGGCTGCAGCCGCATACGACTCCTATCTGGATCTTAAAAACCACCCCAAATTTGTAAAATATCTTGATAAAAAGACACCATTGCGTTTCTATGGGCAAACCAATATAGGCAGTCGCCCTACTAAACGGGGCAATGCCGATGAGGGTCTGAAGTTTGAAGATCTGCGCGCAATACCCTTTGTAGGATCCTGGGCTCAAATGAAGCAGAATGTTCCCGGATTTTACGGCTTTGGGTCAGCGATCCGGCAAATGGCTGACAATGGAAAGCTCGAAGACATTAAACAGCTTTATAAAAGGTCACTTTTCTTTCGGACATTGATAGAAAACTCTATGCAGTCGCTGTCCAAGGCTTTCTTTCCTGCAACCAAATATTTGCGTGACGACGAAGATTATAGGGAATTCTGGGACAAAATGTACGAGGAATTTTTGCTGACGCGTGATATGTTGCTGGAAGTTTCAGGCCAACGGGAGCTGCTCGATAGCAATAATGTAACTAAAGTGTCTATTAAGACACGGGAGAGAATCGTATTGCCGTTGATTACGATTCAGCAATATGCTTTACAGATGCTGGCCATGGATCCCCAAAGTCTCCCTGTAGATGTTGAAACGTATAATCAGCTCATTGTAAGAGCCATGTTTGGAATCATCAATGCGGCAAGAAATTCGGCATAACTTTTAAATGAATATACTTGGCACCGGTAAGTAGCTTGCCGGTGCTTTTTCATTTCAAAAAACCGGTAGGGTGGCGCGGAAGCTGGATTTTGCCTTACCTCTGAAGTAATTCTATCAAAACCCAGATCATTCTGACGGTGGATTCTCGCGTTCCGCCAAATTAAGGGGGTGTAGAGCGTGAATTGTAGTGAAACTGGCGGTCAAAAAACGGGGAGAAGTTTTGCTGCAATTATTAGTAGACGAATAGTTGGACAGCCTTATACTATGAATACGCATTAGTGAAACTTCAACGTACTCCCCATGACACATCATTCGGATCATCGTGCCTATTTTTTTAAAATAGACACGACCATTAAAAAGATTCGCAACGCCCTCCAAAAACAATTAACAGAAGCTGGCTTTGATCTGACAGTAGATCAATGGGTACTTATCGACCATATTTTCAGAAAGCAGGGAATTAGCCAGAATGAGCTGGCGGAAATGACTTTTAAAGATCCTCCTACGGTTACCCGTATTATTGACCTCCTCGAAAAAAAAGGATTGGTAGAGCGAGGGGCTGCTGCTGGCGATCGCAGGAAATTTAATTTGTTTCTTACCCAGTCCGGGGAAAATACCTATAATCAGGCTTTCCCAATTGTGGCAGATATTCGTAGAAAAGGCTGGGGAAGCCTCAATGATTCAGATTATCAGCATTTTGTGAGAATTATGGATTCTATCTACCAGAATTTTACCTGAAAGCAGAAGTATTCGGAGTGTAAGTGGAAGGTTGACAGCAACTTATGTCGGCCTTCTATTTTTTTGTCCCAAAATCAAAAAAGATTGCACTAATGGTTTTAGCCCAATAGCGGTCATATCTTAAACCTTTGGCATATTTTTCAATCTAAATCTCCGTTGACCAATGAGCCCTGTATTTTGGTCAACAATTACATTTAACTCATTTTTTAAATTGAATGAAGCCATGAAAAAGGTTATTCTATTAAGTCTTATGCTCTCCACTTCTGTTATGCCATCAGCGTTTTCACAGGTAAAATATGAACAGCAAATTCAGGTGCCCAGAATTGAAGTTGCGGGAACTGCCGAAATGGAAATCGTTCCCGACGAAATCTATTTCAGCATTTCGCTCAGGGAATATTTTGAAGATGAAAAGAACCAGAAGGACAAAGTCGTGATCAGTACGCTTGAAAAACAGCTGATCAAGGCGGTTACAGATGCAGGGTTGACCAAAGAAGCATTGTCTGTCAGCTCCTTAGGGGGATATCAAAATTATTCTGATAAAAAGAAGAAGCCAGCAACATTTCTGGAAAGCAAACAATACGAGCTGAAAGTGAATAGTCCGGAAAAGTTGGACGTCATTATGTCCAAGATAGAAAGTCGTGGTGTGCAGTATGCAAATGTAGCCAGGGTCGATCACTCTAAGAAAGAAGAATTTAAAAAGCAAGTCAAGATTGACGCTTTGAAAGCAGCGAAAGAAAAGGCAGAATATCTGGTCGCTTCTCTGGGCGAAAAATTGGGGAAAGTATTGGAAATAAAAGAACTAGATGAAAATCTATATTTCCCTCAGCCTGTTTATGCAAAAGCAAATATGCGCACATTTGCCCAGGCAGAATCTGCTGACGCTGTGACTGAAAGCGATATCCAGTACCAAAAAATCAAAATTACCTATCGCATGCAGGCGGCTTTCGAAATCAAGTAAACCAGTGAGCTAGACGGTTTGATTCCGGCACAATTTTTTAAAAGGAATGCCGGAATCATTTCTTTTTTAAAAGAAATTGAATTTTCCTAAATTTAATATCAAACTAAGTAACTGGAAATCATGGGCATCAATTCAAAACATTTGGCCACATTTATTCTGGGCGCAGCGGCCGGAGTGGCAGCACATAAGTACCTTCAGACTGAAGAAGGAGAAAAGCTTCTGGAAGATCTGAAGACAAAGGCGAACAACCTGAAGGCAGATGCAGAAGGAGCTTTAGACAAGGCACCGGAATATTTTGAAGAGCTCAAAGCAAAAAGTGCAGAAACGCTTAAAAGCAACTTTCCGGATGCTGAGGCATTTTTCAAAGATTTGTATGCAAAATTTGTCGGAAGCAAGACTTCGGCCGAACCAACCACGGACATTTCGCCAGATCCTATTTCGTAAGATATTGTTTTGTATCATCCTCGGCGCAACTGTGAGACGTTTCCGGATAAGAGCCGCGTATTTATTGGCTGCGCCAGGGATGATGTAGATTTGCTGCCATTATTTTACCCAAGCAACTTATTTAATTGGGCATACTGGATCAGCATAATCGTTTTTGCATCTTTTATTTCCCCGTTAGCAATCATCTCTCCGGCTTCTTTAAACGGGATCTCAATCACTTCAATATTTTCCTGTTCCGTCTCACAACCACCTCCAGCGCTCACCTTCATTTCGTCAGAATATTCCGCTACAAAAAAGTATAGAATTTCCGTCACGGATCCTGGTGACATGTAAGCTTCGAATATTTTTTTAACAGATTTGATCTGGTAGCCGGTTTCTTCTTCTGTTTCTCTCCTGATGCAGTCCTCGGCATTATCTTTATCTAATAAGCCCGCGCAAGCTTCGATGAGCATTCCATTTGGATTTCCATTGGTGTAGGTTGGTAACCTGAATTGCCTGGTTAGTACAACTGTTTGTTTTTCAATATTGTAGAGCAATATCGTAGCTCCGTTTCCACGGTCATACGCCTCCCGGCTCTGACGTTCCCAGCTGCCATCGGCACGCTGATAGTCGTAAGTATATTTTCTTAAAGTATACCAGTTATCGGATAGGACTTCCTCATTGACCAGCTTAACGCCCTCATTTCTCATTTGACTAATTTTGATTATTTTAGATTGTTTTTGATCAAAATTAGTCATTTTTTCTGTTTTTCAAATAGAACTTGGTTATTGGTCAACCAAAAAACTGAAACCATGAAATCAGCAGCCTATTGGACAGAAAAATACGATTTGCAACCGCATCCTGAAGGGGGTTATTATTCAGAAACTTACCGAGCTTCTGAATTAATAAGTCATGATCTGTTGCCAGACAGGTTCAATGGTGACAGATCGTTTTCCACAGGGATCTATTTCTTGCTGGAGAGACAGCACTTTTCGGCATTCCATAGAATAAGGTCCGACGAAATGTGGCACTTTTACGCCGGAGAGGCTTTGGACATTTTCGTAATTAACCCCGGGGACGGCGAATTGAAGGTGATCAGGCTGGGGTCAGATCCTGAGAACAACGAAACCTTTCAGGCTGTTGTACCTGCCGGTGCCTGGTTTGGATCAAGGCCTGCAGAAGGAAGCAGCTATTCCCTGGTGGGTTGTACAGTTGCCCCAGGATTTGATTTTGCCGATTTTGAGATGGCCAACAGGGAAGAACTAACGAGTCTGTTCCCGCAGCATGAAGCTTTGATTAAGGAATTGACACACTGATCAGGCCCAGCGTGCAGTTAATATCCGAGGCTCGTGTCGTCTCCCCGAGGATCTGAGCCGCCTTCGAGAGAACCGTCGGGAAGTACCAGGATGCAGTCCATTCGGCCAATAGTATTTCTCTGCTGTTCAAGAACATAGCCCTTGTCCACTAACTTCTTGATCGTACTTGCCGAGAATGCATTTTCTTCAAAGGTAGTTTTGTCGGGCAGCCATTGATGGTGAAATTTCAACGCATTTACAGCTTGCTGCATCGTCATTTCATGTTCCAGCACATTCAGAATTGTTTGATAAACCGATGTAATTATGGTTGAACCGCCTGGTGTTCCTACTACCATGAACAATTTGCCGTTTTTTTCAATGATAGTAGGTGTCATGGAGGAAAGCATGCGCTTTCCGGGCGCTATGGCATTGGCTTTGTTTCCGATGAGGCCGTACATGTTCGGCGCACCTGCTTTGATGCTGAAATCGTCCATTTCATTGTTCATTAAAAACCCGCCGCCTTTAATCACCACCCGGCTGCCATAGCCTCCGTTCAGTGTGGTGGTCAACGAAACGGCATTTCCTTCTTTATCGACAATCGAAAAATGGGTTGTCTCCAGGCTTTCATAACCCGGAAAAGTGCCTCCTTTTACATTCTTGCTGTCGGTAGCTTTATTCCAGTCAAAGTCTTTCCAGCGGGTTTGCAGGTAATCCCTGCTGACCAATGTTTCTTTCGGAACCTTTACAAAATCCGGATCGCCTAGAAATTTTGCCCGGTCGGCATACACGCGTCTTTCGGCTTCAATCATCACCTGGACTGTGGAGTCGCTATGCCAGCCCCAGTTTCGAAGCGGGTGCGGTTCGGTAAGGCGCATGAGTTGGATTAACGCGATTCCGCCGCTTGAAGGGGGAGCCATTGTGATCACTGTGTAATCTTTGTAAGGTTCGGTAATCGTTTCTCTCCATTGGGCGTGATAATCCCTAAGATCCTTTTTACTAATTATTCCTTCATTGTTTCTATTAATATCTTTAACCAGTTGCCGTGCCGTTTTTCCTGCGTAAAAACCATCACGTCCCTTTTTCTGGATGCGCACAAGTACCTTTCCCAAATCTTTCTGAACCAGCAAATCCCCGGCAGCCCAATCCTTTCCTGATGGGTTCAGGAAATATTTGGATTTTGGGTTGAGTGTAATCAGATCCTTTTTTACTGCGTTTAAACCTCTTGCTTCCCTTTCAGTGAGGATTACCCCATTTTGAGCCAGGTTTATCGCGGGTTGAAGTACCTGTTTCCAGGGTAGCCTGCCGTATTTGGTATGGGCTTCGACCATACCGTCCACAGAGCCTGGAACCCCAGAAGCCAGACGTCCAAGCGTGCTGGCCCCCGCGATGATATTTCCATCCTTGTTCAGGTACATATCGGCATGCCCTTTTGCCGGGGCCTTTTCCCGAAAATCGATGCTATTGGTTTTTCCCGTTTGATCACGGTATAACAGAAACCCCCCTCCTCCGATATTTCCCGCAGAGGGATGGACTACTGCCAGCGCAAACTGTACTGCAACAGCGGCATCTACCGCATTTCCTCCTGCTTGGAGAATCTCAATCCCTACTTTCGACGCCTCGGGGTGAGCCGTCGCTACAATCCCGTTTTTTGCCAAAACCCCGGAGCGATCGCTGAAAAAAGGCTTTTGATTTGGATCGTCAGACTCAAACTGATAAAAGCCTTTGGATTCTTTTACAGGATTTTGTCCTGCTAAAAACCCAGGAAAAAATGCGGCAAAAAAGAGAAATACTTGGCGCAATGACATACAGGAGAGCTCTCGTTAAGTTTGTAATTTATTAAATCGAACCGTTTTTCTTGCCTTTCGTAACAATTTATTTCAAAGCAAGGGACTTAACTGCTAACTTTTAGATTCTATTGTCCCGAAGGTGCTTATGAAATTTTTACGTCAAATTCTGGAGAGCTTCCGGTTTGCATGGCAAGCATTGAAATCCAATATTACCCGGACCATACTTTCTTTACTGGGAGTTACCGTCGGCATTTTTGCGATTGTGGCTGTATTCACCATTGTAGATTCCCTTGAACGCAGTATCAAGGACAGCCTGAGTTTTATTGGCGATAAAGTGATCTATGTTCAAAAATGGCCTTGGGGATTCGGCGGGGAATACCAATGGTGGAAATACTTTCAATGGCCGGAACCCACTTATGCCGAATATAAATTTCTGTACGACAATCTGGAAAATGCAAGTGCTGTTGCAGTGATGGATTTCAAAGGCAATACAACCCTGAAAAACGGTTCGAACAGCATCACGGCCCAGATCCAGGGTGTTTCTTTTGAATACAATCAAATCTCTGACATTCCTATTCAAACTGGCCGGTACTTTATTCCTTTGGAAACAAATAATGCCAGGAATGTAGCGGTTGTAGGTTCTGATATTGCTGAAGCGTTATTTCCGGGCCGGGACCCTGTTGGGAAAACATTCAAATTGGCGGGGAATAACTTTACAATTATAGGAGTGAGAGAAAAGAAGGGCGAAAGTTTAATCGATTTCGGAGGCAGCCCTGATAAAAATTGCCTCATACCATTTTCATCATTTTCCAAGCTCTTCCAATCAGGGCGGCGAAGCGCTGATATTGTTGTAAAAGGCTTCGCGGAAGATGAAGGAATGAAAGAAGTGGAAGCCGAAATTACCGGGCTTATGCGTACGAAAAGAGGAATTAAACCAAAACAGGAAAGTAACTTCTCGCTGAACAGGCCTGAAGCTGCTGCGGATGCCATTGCCGGCCTTTTTGCAGTCTTAACCGTTGCGGGTTGGGTGATCGGCAGCTTTTCAATTCTGGTCGGGGGCTTTGGGATTGCAAATATTATGTTTGTTTCTGTAAAAGAGCGAACAAACCTGATTGGTATACAGAAATCTCTGGGAGCAAAAAATTATTCGATTCTCTTTCAGTTCCTCTTCGAAGCAGTTATGCTTAGTCTCGTCGGAGGAGTGGTAGGCATATTTTTGGTGTACCTGATGTCGTTCATGTCACTTGGGTCGCTCGAAATATTATTGACTCCGGGAAACATCCTGCTGGGCTTGGGGGTTTCCAGTGTGATTGGGGTACTTTCCGGGATCATTCCGGCCATGCTGGCAGCCAGAATGGATCCTGTCATCGCAATACGGGCGAAATAGTAGGAAAAATGAAACGCTTTTGCGAAGTTCGTTGATCATATAAACCATTGAAAATACTGCTATGCGTAAATGGGTCATCTTTGCTATTTTTCTGGCAATCGTATTTGGAATCCTGTATTATTTGACGTTTGGCTATTACAGTGAAGGAAAACGGGGAGGCTTTGTTACAAAGCTGAGCAATAAGGGATATCTGTTCAAAACTTATGAAGGAGAACTGAGAATGGGTGGTCTCTATGATGGAGACGGCACCATGAGCTCTTCTGAGTGGGTTTTTTCAGTGAGTGGAAAAAACAAGGATGCCATCGCCAAACTGGAAGACGCTATTAAAAGCGGACACCGGGTTTCGCTCACTTATGAAGAGAAGTTTTTTACATTACCCTGGAATGGCGATACCAAATATTTCGTGACTAATGTAGAGGTACTTGAGAGCGGCCGCGGCAATACGCAATTGAACCAGCCTGCGCCTGCACCGCCAGTAGAACCGACCACCATTGATACAAATAAGGTTCTCTAAGCCGGACTAACCTCCGGCTTTTTTTGCTTTATAACTCTTTGAAACCAGCCAGCCGATTACCTTATCTCTGTGGTCGCCCTGAATCTGGACTTCCTGATCTTTCACGGTACCTCCACTCCCGCAAAGCGATTTAAGGAGCTTTCCCAATGCCTCCAGATCGGTTTGTTTTCCGATAAATCCTTTGACGACGGTGATCACCTTTCCTCCGCCTTTTCGGTCAAGCCAGATCCTCAAATCCTGTTGAGAAGGAGACAAAGTTTCTATGTCGTCGTCCGAATCGTTGAATTCAAAATCCGGATTAGTCGAATAAATGATTCCTGAGCGGTTATTTTTTGACATACATATAAATTAATGTGCTCATGAAAAATTTCAGATGATTATTTTAAGACTTTGTGGTCTGATTTTCACTTCAATCTTGGTTGTGTCCAATTGCAATGGTTCCCCGTCATAATGGATCATAGGCGGCGTTTCGGTTTCCACAACGGCTTTTCGCACACTTTGATAGCTGATAAACTTCGACGATTTCATTTGCCGTGTAAATAACTGATATGCTAAAGAAGCACCATACCACTTGGGAAACGGCTTGATTGTGCAAACATCCAGAAAACCATCCTGAAGACTTGCGGTGGGAGCTATCCAGGCATTGTTTCCAAATTGTCCGGCATTTGCAAAAGAAAGAGAAAATGCATTGGTATCCAGACCATTGAGCCGGAAATGCTGCGGTTTGTAGGCCCAGTAGGATTTGAAGGACACGTTGACATAGCTGGCAAGTCCCCGCTCGCTTTGCTGGCTGAACAAATGGCCCACATAAGCATCGAAACCCATTCCGGCCGTACAGAAAAAAGGAATGTCATTCAACTCGGCGCTGTCGATGGTCGTGACGGCTCCGTCAAACAGTCTTTTTAAAGAACTTTCAAGTGTCAACGGAATCCCTAGGTGCCTGGCAAGCCCATTTCCTGAACCCAATGGCAGAATGCCAACAGGTGTATTAGATCCTACAAGAGGCCTGGCTATTTCGTTAACAGTCCCGTCGCCACCTACAGCGACAACGGCTTTCCAATTTTCCTTCGAAAGATTCTCGGTTACCAGGGTTGTTGCGTGACCAGGCTCTTCTGTAAAAAGAATCGTGGCCCGGTTGCCCGTTTTTCTTGCAAAGGATTCGATTGTATTTTCAACAATCGTCATCTTTTTCCCAATTGTCGTACCGGAATTCGGGTTTAAAATAAATAAATACGGATTCACGGTCAGGCAAAAAGTAGGAATAAAATCAGCAGGAAAACAATAATGAATAAATAATAGAGGCCGTCTATAAAAGGGTATTTCTGCCTGTCCATCTTCTTGAAAAGACTATCTAACTTGCCCATGGCTGTTTCTGACTCTGATTTCTATGAATATTAGTCCGGTTCACGCGATTCTTTGATTATATTGGAATCCGCAAAACTTTACAAAAATCCATAAAAATTATGAGAAACTGGCTTTTTGCCATATTACTGCTAGCGCTGGCGTTGGTCGGCAAAGCACAATCCGCCAAGGATAAAGAACAAATCCTGGCTACTCTCGACCGGCAAGTCGCTGATTGGAACAGAGGGGATATCAAATCTTTTATGAATGGCTATTGGGAATCTGATTCGCTAATGTTTGTGGGGAAGACCGGAGTTACCTATGGCTACCAATCAACTTACAAAGGGTATCTGAAACGCTATCCTGACAGGGCAGCGATGGGTAAACTGAAGTTCACGTTTATCAACTTTACCTTTCCCGGACCCGGTGTAGCTTTTTTGGTGGGTAAATTTCATCTGACGAGACCTGTGAAGGGAGATTTGGAAGGTCATTACACTTTGCTCTGGAAAAAAATCAAGGGTAAGTGGGTCATCATTTGCGATCATACCAGCGGATAAAAATGAAAGCAGCCAGGGCATTGCCCCGGCTGCTTTCATTTTCTGAATATCTAAACTTTTTTGAACAGCAGAACTGCATTTACCGCAGGTTTGGTGGCGTCTGTATTGGTATTAACGACTACAGTAAGATCCGTTGCGGTTTGCGTCATTTTGAACTCCTGGCTAGTGGTTCCTTTGGACAATACGAGTTTATCTCCGTTTACTTTCCATTTGGCGTCGGAGCCTACGGGAACAAACGGGTCAATTGCAGAAACAGCGGCACTGCAATCAGCAGTAGTGATACTATTGTCCGATTTGAAAGTGATTTTAAGACTGAATAAGCAAGGAACGGAGGCAGTGATAAATTGGAGCGCGGGAATGGTGGTACCAGAAGTCTCTGGAGTGATAGAAGTCAGCTGCCAGGTCCCAACTATAGGATTATTGTCTGGTGTAACAGGATCCGGATCTTTTTTGTCATCCTTACAGCCGACAATGGTAAAAGCTGTTAAGAAGAAAGCAAGTAAGGCGGTCTTGCCAAGGACAGGATTAATCTTCATCATCGAGGTAATAGTTGATTAGTTTACATGATACGTTACGTTTAACGCTCAAACATAGTTCAAAAATGTTTTTGCTTGACATTTTTATGATTTGGGGAATGGAATCTGGGTTTTGAGAAATAATTCAAGTAACTCATTGGCAGCGCTAACCGGCAGCTCTTTTCCTTCCTGTACTTTTTTCTGAATGCCGGGCAATTGCTTTTTTACAGCCACATTTTCGTAAAATAAATCTTCCAGGGACTGGCGGACCTGATCGTGCAGCCACTCTGTATTCTGAGATTGACGATTTTTTATAAAAAAGCCGTTCGCTTGGGTTACTTCCGTGTATTCCCGAACCATGTCCCAGATTATATCCATCCCTATCGCTTCTAAGGCAGAACATGCGATCACTTGTACATTAAATCCGGATTCGGTTGCGGGAAGCAGGTGTAAAGCATTCCGATATTCGGAAACTGCTAGGTTTGCAGCTTTTTCATTGGAACCGTCTGCCTTGTTAACCGCAATGGCGTCTACCATCTCCATGATCCCCTTCTTCATTCCCTGGAGCTCATCGCCCGCACCAGCGAGCATTAAAAGCAGGAAAAAATCGGTCATACCTTTCACCAACGTCTCGGACTGGCCTACGCCAACAGTCTCTACAAGGATGATCTCATAACCTGCCGCCTCGCATAAAAGGATTGTTTCACGCGTACTTCGTGCAACGCCGCCCAGCGATAGGCGGGTGGCCGACGGCCGAATAAATGCGAGCGGATTATGGGAAAGTTGCTCCATTCTGGTTTTATCGCCCAGGATGCTTCCGCCTGACTTTTTACTGGAAGGGTCGATCGCGAGCACGGCGACACGTTTACCCAATGATGTCAGATATTGTCCGAATGCTTCTATGAAGGTGCTTTTGCCAACCCCCGGAACTCCGGTAACTCCAATACGAATTGCGTTTCCCGTTCTGGGCAATATGTTCTGAAGAATTGCACCAGCCAAAACCTTGTCGTCAGCCAGCCGACTTTCCGTAATAGTGATGGCACGGCCCAGCATCATCCTGTCGCCGGCAAGAATGCCTTCGACATAAGATTCGACGGAAAGACGCTTTCGCATGATGGTTTTGGAATAATTACACAGCGGCAATGTAAGAGGACTTTGCTGGGCAAAAGTTAAACTTTTTATTCTTAAAATGGCGAAAAAGCGTATCTTGCTCGTTTACAAACCTATATTTTCCATTATTAATTGATAGAATGAAAATTTCATTATTTCGTCTGGGTATGTTGGTGATCGGCACCCTGGGCTCGTTCGGCAGCATTGCGCAGGACGCAGGTAAAGGGGCATATGACGCGCATGTACTTTTTCATCCGCTTTTTAACTTTCAGCCAGGCAGTGAATACCGTACAGGAAGTGGTGCACCGGGACCAAGGTATTGGCAGAATCGTGCAGATTACAAAATCAATATAGCATTGGACGAGGATAAGGGTACAGTGAGCGGAGATATTGAACTAACCTATAAAAATAACAGTCCCGAGAGCCTGGAATTTATTTGGCTGCAATTGGACCAGAATGCTTTTAGCGATAAATCCAGAGGTGGGAAAACCACACCGGTTTCTGGCGGACGTTTTGGAAATACAGGTTTTGAAGGAGGCGATTCGATCAGATCTGTGTCTATTCAGCAAGGGAAGGAGAAGTTTGTTGAGGCGGATTATAAAATCACCGACACCCGGATGCAGATCCGTTTGACGACGCCTGTAAAACCGAACGGTGATATCATCAAGATAAAGATCGCTTATTCTTTTAAGATCCCGGAGTATGGGTCGGACCGTATGGGAACATTGGAAACGAAGAATGGGATTGTTTACGAGATGGCCCAGTGGTATCCACGGGTAGCTGTTTTTGATGATATAGAGGGCTGGAACCTGCTGCCCTATCTGGGCGCTGGCGAGTTTTATCTCGAATACGGAGATTTCGAATACAACGTTACCGTACCCTGGGACCATATTGTGGTAGGCTCCGGCGAACTCATTAACCCTGCCGAAGTTCTTACAGCTGAACAAAGAAAAAGACTGGCGGAAGCTGCGAAAAGTGATCAGACTGTCATGATCCGTACCGAGGAGGAGGTAAAGAACCCTCAGTCCCGCCCTAAACAATCGGGTACACTGACCTGGCGTTTTCGTTGCACGCAGGCACGTGATATTGCCTGGGCTACTTCTAAGGCATTTGTATGGGACGCGGCACGCATGAATTTGCCCAAAGGAAAAACGGCCCTTGCACAATCGGTTTATCCGGCCGAAGACGGTGGTTTGGAAGGCTGGGGGAGGTCAACAGAATATGTAAAAGGTTGTATTGAATTTTACTCAGGCTATGTGCATGAGTTTACTTACCCGACCGCAACCAATGTCGCCGGAATTGTAGGCGGGATGGAATATCCAGGTATCGTATTTTGCAGCAGCAAAAGCCGCAAAGAAGATCTTTGGGGCGTGACAGACCATGAATTCGGGCATAACTGGTTCCCGATGATTGTGGGTAACAATGAGCGTAAGTATGCCTGGATGGATGAGGGCTTCAATACTTTCATCAATTTCCTTTCGGGGGATAACTTCAATAACGGGGAGTATAAGACAATGCAGATGAATGACATGCATCGGCTGGCTCCAATGATTTTCCGTCCGAAAGCGGATCCGATCATGACCATTCCAGACGTAGTGCAGGCAGTTAACTTGGGCTGGGAAGCCTATTACAAGCCAGCACTGGGTTTGAAAATGCTTCGTGAGCAGGTTCTCGGTAAAGACCGTTTCGATTATGCTTTCCATTTATATGTACAACGCTGGGCTTTTAAACACCCCACGCCATACGATTTTTTCAGGACCATAGAGGATGCGGCAGGCGAGGACCTGGGCTGGTTTTGGAAAGGATGGTTTTTTGAAAACTATAAGTTGGACCAAGGTGTAAAAGAAGTGAGCTACGTGGAGCAAAACCCACAAAAGGGCTCTTTTATTACAATTGAAAACCTGGACCAATGGGCAATGCCTGCGAAAATTGATATAGAAGAAATTAGTGGAAAGAAAACCCGCATTGAACTGCCGGTTGAAATCTGGCAAAGAGGCGGGTCCTGGACTTTCAAAGCAGCCACCCAGCAGGCGATACGCTCTGTGACGATTGATCCTGAGCATAACCTGCCAGATATTAACCCGGATAACAATGTCTGGAGACCGGCGATGTTTGCTGAACCCGAAGTGAATTAGATATATCGATATTAAAAAAAGAGAGGTGGTTGAATTGCTCGGCCACCTCTCTTTTATGGTATATTGCTCGGCTACACAGTCAGCAGCATGGCGCCATAAGAGTACCCACCGCCGAAAACAGTAATTACAATGTTATCCCCCTTTTTGAATTTGCCTTTATTTTCGGAAAGTGCGATCGCGCAACCTGCACAGCCGGTATTCCCAAGATATTGAATATTGGAAATCAGCTTTTCAGGCGGTATGCCCAAGGTGTTGATTACATTGAGGCTGATCCTGTGATTGGCCTGATGTGGGATCAGGTAATCCAGATCGCTAATGGTAAGCCCGCAAGCCTGAAGTACCTGCTGACTCACCTTCGGCATATAAACGCAGGCATTTTGAAAAACGTCGCGGCCAAACGGCATGATCACGCCACGGTCATTAGGCCGTAAGACGACGGCCTCGATCGCTTTTCCGCTGGTCGCCGCGCCGCCTGTGATCAATTTTTTAATTTCCATATCCGATTCGGTCTGACGTTCTTTCGAAATCAACATTGCCGAAGCGCCATCTCCCCAAAGGTGTCCTGAAACGGTATCCATTTCATTGTAGTAGGCGGTATTATGGTCCGAAACAATTACCAATGCCTTGGACGCCTTACCCATCGCAAAGTAACCTTCTACAATTTCAATGGCGTTCAGTAAGGAAGAACAAGCGGATGAAATGCTTACGACCGGAATATCGGGAATCTGAAGCTGGTGTTGTACCGCGTGGGCCAGTGTAACTATGGTGTCATAGGGTGTATAGGTGGCACCTATGATCAAATCGATTTCATTTTTGCTGTAAGGGATATTTTCAAGTAAGGACTCTACTGCTTTTACTGCCATCGTGGAAGTATTTTCTTCCGGGGATGCCCTACGTCTTTCTGAAATTCCTGTTCGCTCTACAATCCACTCGTTGGACAGATTGTTAATATTTGTAAAATATTCATTACCAATAACTTCGCTTGGCAAATAATGACTAACTGTATTAATATACATGATTGAGAAGTTGACTTCGCAAACTACGATTCTTTTTGATTTCGAAAGTTAAATATTTCATAGAAATCGTAGTACTTAATATTTGAACAATTCAATAATAAATTTATAAAATGATACGGAATTAACCGCTTCCCCGTCAGATATCTATGCCTTTCGAATAAGAGAATTATAAAATGACAAAAGTGTTTCTTCTTCTGTTGTCCAGTTGTACCTTTCATACACGGACTTTTTTCCATTTAAACCCATTTTTGATCTTTCTGCGGGATTTTCGATGAACCAGGCCAGCTTATCGCATAATGCTTCCGCATCATATGGAGAAATACAAAAGCCACATTCCGAATGTTCCGTAACCTGCTTGTAAAGAGAAAAATCCGAAGTGATTACCGGCAGGCCCAACGCCATATATTCGAATAATTTAGTGGTGTAAGAATCCGGATAGTCAGCAACTGGTTTGAGCAGCGCAATTCCTGCAATACATCTCCCGGCAAAACTTAATGCGCGTTTTTGATCCTGATAACCATAAAAAGTCAAATGCCCGGCGACCTGCTCGTAACCGTGTAAGTGTTTTAACTTTTTTGACCCCAATCTTACAGGCCCAAATAAATGAACATGAAAATCTGGATAGAGGGATTTTAACTTTACCAATGCCAGTAATAATATATCAAAACATCGTTCCAATGAAATAACTCCTGCATAGAAAAACTCATATCGGGCAGAAATCGGGGTATGATTTTCGGGAATAGCATCAATGAGGGTTTCCGAAGCGAAATTACGGACAATAGCACTCGAATGGCTGAGCCGGCTGTATTCTTTCAGGTAGGCATCTTCGGTAAAAATAAGATGGAATTTCCTTCGGGCAACAGAGTCGAAATGGCGAAATAAAGTTTTGAAAATAAGGCTATTGTTGGATTGTTTGATCTCAAACTTCTTGTATAAGTTTTCCTGCACTTCGTAAATGACCTTGGCTCCCTTCCATTCGAACAGCAAGGCAGCGGGAATCAACTCCGGCACGAAGATATGGATTATATCAGGGTTAAGCCGCAGGCACTTCCAAAGCATAACGGGATGGCTGATCAACAACCTGAGGAGCAAACTTCTAAAGTACGGCAGTTTGATATTAAAAATACGGGTTACACTTTTATTGCCAGCATTGGGCAGGGCGCAAAAAACCTCATAGCTGGGAGCCAGCGAAGGAGCGATTTTGTAAACGATTCTCGGATCTGTCGCAGGATGAACTGTGCTGATAAGCAAAACGCGCCGTTTCATGCGGATACAACTATTGTAACACCTGAGGAAGTGCTAATCCGGTCCGCCCCTGAGTCAATAAGGCCAATGGCATCGTTATAGGAATAAACCGGGCCTCCTGCCTTTATTCTCACGGTAGAAGGAAGCATCGGTCTCAGCTTTCTCAAAATGTCCTGATCAGTATGGTTACCAATAAATCCGGCAGAAGTTTTCACAAAATCGGCATTAGCCTCGACGCAGATTTCGGCAGCGGTATAGAGGTCAAATGAATCGAGATAGGCGGTTTCAATAATTACCGTACATTGGGCTTCTGCGTGGTGCGCCATGTTTGAAAGTTGCTGCAATTCTTCCCTGACGCTCATATATGCCATGGATTTGAACTGGGAAAAATTCATGACCACTTCGATTTCGGTTGCTCCGCTTTTCAATGCCTGTTCTGCCTCGGCCATCTTTGTCGCCGTAGTTGAAAACCCAAACGGATATCCCACAACGGTCACGATTTCTATTCTATTCGGGCAAAATTCCAGCATTTCGGCTACATAAGGTACGAAAGTCGGGGCAACACAAACTGCTTTAAACTGATGTATCCAGGCTTCCTCGCATATTTTTCTAATGTCTGTTTCGCTGGCAACGGGACTTAGAAGCGTATGATCAATGAAGGCGGAGAGTTGGGTCATCGAGACAGAAATTCTATACTTAAAAAAATAAAAACCCCGCCGGGTCGACAGGGTTCTCGAAATATATCATGTGCAACCTAGGCGTCACTTTTCTCTTTTTTAGAAGCCTTCTTTGCTGGTTCTTCCGCTGGCGCCTCGGTAGTTTCCGCTGGTGCCGCTTCCGGCTCCTCCGTCTTCGCTATGAAGAGTTCAGGGGTATATTTTGATAGCAGATTGTACCAGGTAATGATCTTTTTAATATCCGATACATACACTTTAGACCTGTCAAAATCCGGCAGGACCTTAGCGAGGAACTCGATCAGTTGCTTGTCGGAAGCTGTTTTAACCGGCAGATCAATCTGCTCTCCATGCATTTCACGAATCGTAAGAAATACATCTTCAAGAGGGACAGATTCAGTTTCGCCATCGGTGAATATCGATACATCTTTCAGGACTGAAACGCGCGCAGTTGGCCCGATTAAAGTTTTTTCGTGTTTTTCATCAAGGCTTTCTACAATAACGCCCGCACGGCTCGGCTTAAGAATACGAAACAAACCGCCTTTACCAGAAACGTTGGCTATTTCCTTCAACAAATCCATTCCGGTTGACTCTACTTTTTCACTCATCCTTTCTTATTTATTAGTTATATCCTTAATAATGATACTGTTGAATCGATTACCAATTAAATTTTGCGCAAAATAACGGAAAGATTATCCCTTAAACAACCCAGGACTCACTTTGCCTTTTCAAACGACTGGTTATAAGTTTCTATTGTTTTTAAAATCGGCTCGGAACCTTCGTTTTTTTCAGCGGATGTTACGAACACAGGGGGAATTTCCTCCCAGATTTCAGCTAATTTTTGCTCATATGCCTGCACCTGACTGGCTACCTGGCCTGGTTTCAGCTTGTCGGCCTTTGTAAAAATGATATGGAAAGGAATTCCTGCTTCGCCCAGCGCTTCCATAAATTCGAGGTCGACGGCCAACGCGCTATGCCTTACATCAATGAGAACAAAAGTGCAAATCAGGTTTTCGCGGTTGTACAAATAATCGTGGATCATTTTCTCCCACTTTTCACGTTCTGTCTTGCTGACTTTTGCATATCCGTAACCAGGCAAATCGACTAGGTACCACTGATTATTAATCAGGAAATGATTGATAAGCTGTGTTTTGCCGGGTTGCTGGGAAGTTTTGGCCAGGGATTTTTTCCCCGTCAGCATATTGATCAGCGATGATTTGCCAACATTGGAGCGACCTATGAAAGCATATTCGGGCAAAACAGGATCAGGGCATTTCTGGTAATCCGAATTGCTCATCACATACTTTGCTTCCTGAACTTTCATATTTTTCTATTGGTTGTTAGAGCTGCAAAGTTACCCTTTTTGAAATCCCAATGGCATAATAATCCGTGCCTGCGGTTTGAAAGATATTGGATAAAATAAAACAAGGATGTATTTTCGTTAAAACTGAGTGTACAACAGAACCATCAATAAGAATGAAAAGTCTAAAAAATTTAGGTCTCCTGATCGCGGTTTTCGCCTTGACCTTTTCGATTGCAGAAGCGAAAGACGATAACAAGAAAGCCGGCAAAGCGGCAGAAAAAGGCATTCAGTTCACGGAAGCTTCATGGGCGTCGATCCTGAAAAAGGCAAAGGAAGAAAAGAAGATCATCTTTTTTGATGCCTATACGACCTGGTGCGGACCTTGTAAGCTATTGCAGAAAAACGTCTTTACGCGTGACGACGTTGCAGAAGTTTTTAACGATAAATTCATCAACGTAAAATTTGACATGGAAAGCGGAGAAGGTCCGGCTTTGGCCAACAAGTACCCTATCGAAGGTTATCCGACGCTTTTCTTTATCAATGCAAAGGGTAAAGTGGTCAAACAGCTCCTGGGGTATCAGACTCCCGAGACCCTAATCAAAGCAGCTAAATCGATCAAGGGGGATCCCGGGACGATTTAAGATATTTAGAGTATAAAAAAATAACCCCGGAAAGTAGCCGGGGTTATTTTTTTACCTGATATGCATCTTACTCGTAATAATTGGGGACGCGGTGGCCGCTGCTTTCCAGCAAACGGTCTTTTTTAAACAATGTAAGGTCAGCTGCAACCATATCGTTAACCAATGCTTTCAGGTCATATTTAGGTTTCCAGCCCAGCTTGGTCATTGATTTCGTAGGGTCCCCGATCAATAGCTCTACTTCCGTCGGACGGAAATACCTTGGATCTACCGCCACTACTTCTTTTCCTATTTCTATCTGGAAATCAGGATTTGAACAACTTGCTACCTTGGCAATTTCTTCCGCCCCTTCTCCACTGAATTCGACTTCTATCCCCACTTCGGCAAATGCCATTCTCACAAAATCCCTGATGCGCGTTGTGATACCGGTCGCAATGACGAAATCTTCGGGTGTATCCTGTTGTAAAATGAGCCACATTGCCTCAACAAAGTCCTTTGCATGGCCCCAGTCACGCTGGGCGTCCAGATTTCCCAGGTAAACTTTATCCTGAAGTCCCAATGCAATGCGGGCTACGGCACGTGTGATTTTCCGGGTTACAAAAGTCTCACCTCTCAGCGGGGATTCGTGGTTGAAAAGAATTCCGTTCACGGCGAACATATCGTAAGCCTCCCGGTAATTTACCGTGATCCAGTAACCATAAAGTTTCGCGACAGCATAGGGCGAGCGGGGATAGAAAGGCGTTCTTTCCGACTGGGGAACTTCCTGGACCAACCCATACAATTCAGAAGTCGAAGCCTGATAGATCTTTGTCTTTTTAGTTAAACCCAAAAGACGCACGGCTTCGAGAATTCGTAAGGTGCCTATTCCGTCCACATTGGCAGTGTATTCCGGTTCTTCAAAGCTTACCTGGACATGCGACATAGCGCCCAGATTATATATTTCGTCAGGCTGCACTTCCTGAATGATTCGAATAATATTCGTAGAATCACTCAGATCACCGTAATGCAGGTGAAATCGCACATTTTTTTCATGCGGATCTTCGTAAATATGGTCAATTCTTTGTGTGTTGAATAGTGAGCTACGGCGCTTGATACCGTGTACTTCATATCCTTTGCTCAGTAAGAGTTCGGCCAGATAAGAACCGTCCTGTCCGGTAATTCCGGTAATTAGGGCTTTTTTCATTATAAGTTGCAGTATGTATATGGGATAAAAAATATCCAGGTTAAAAAAGAAAATACAAAGTAGATAATCTAGTTGTTATCGGAAGCCGTGCCCAGCATCAGGCTCCTTCTGATATCAACTTTGTCTGCCAGGATCATTGCTGACGAATACTGCTCGCGGATCATTTCGAGGTATTGTTCAGCATCGCTCCGGTACATAAAATCGCCTACCTTGACACGATAAGTAGGCTGAGAATAAGACACATATGGATTTAGGTCGGGGAATGCCTGATAGATATACGACTTGGCACCATCCGCTTCCTGCCTCACATTACCGACATAAATCTGAATCCGGAAACCATTGATATACCGAATGGACTTGTTATGTTTTGCCAGCGTATCTAAAACTGTTTCCAGTTTTTTGTTGACATACAATGGCTTGTCGGCTACTGTTTTAGGAACGTTGTTGCTTTT
The DNA here is from genome assembly GCF_056895195.1 of Dyadobacter sp. HNCC25DJ185. Classification (NCBI taxonomy): domain Bacteria; kingdom Pseudomonadati; phylum Bacteroidota; class Cytophagia; order Cytophagales; family Spirosomataceae; genus Dyadobacter; species Dyadobacter sp. HNCC25DJ185. Next base: position 18,179 of record NZ_JBXHAR010000014.1, on the reverse strand, counting down.
TGCAGGTTGAGTAATTTCGGCTTTTTCAAAAGAAGGTTCGACATATTCATATCGAGGACGGACAGCAGCGAGATCTTCCTTGTATTCGGCGCCGGAAGAACTAACTACTGATTTTTTACTACATCCCGAAATGATGATTATACCAAGATGCAGTGTCCATAAAAATTTCTTTGTCAGCCTCATATCCAGGACAGTTCTAACTGAACCCACAAACTTAAACAAAATTGCATGAATCACCATACCACTTAATTTTGAATGTAATACCTAACTTTACTGTCCATATCTATTCTTTCAATGCAAATTCAAACGAACTTTTCGCTCCGGAATTATAATACTTTTGGGCTTGAAGCAATTGCACTTTACTTCGCCGAAGCGAAATCAGCAGAAGAATTGACAAAAATCCTTTTGGATCCTGCCTGGCAATCGACAGCAAAATTCATACTTGGCGGCGGCAGTAATGTCCTGTTCACTAAAAATATCGAAGCATTGGTTATTCATCCCGACATCAAAGGGATAGAAAAGATAAAGGAGGATGATTCGTTTGTGTGGATCAGAGCGGGCAGCGGCGAAGTATGGCATGACTTGGTGATGTATTGCGTCGGACATCACTACGGCGGCATCGAAAATCTTTCGCTGATACCGGGAACGGTTGGCGCGGCACCCATGCAGAATATTGGTGCTTACGGGGTTGAGATCAAAGATGTTATCGAATCCGTTGAGGCTATAGAGATAGGAACAGGCACAAAACGGATCTTTTCAAAAGAAGAGTGTCATTTCGGATATAGGGAAAGCATTTTCAAACGAGAGGTTAAAGGTCGATATGTAATCACGGCAGCAACATTTATTTTAAAGAAAAAGCCGGTGCTGAACATAGGTTACGGGGATGTCAGGAAAACATTGGAAGAAATGCAGATCAGCAACCCTTCGATCCGGGATGTAAGTAATGCTATTATGAAGATCAGAAGAAGCAAGCTGCCCGATCCGGCTGTTATTGGAAACGCGGGAAGCTTTTTCAAAAATCCGGAAATTCCGGAAATGCAATATAAGTCGCTCAAAAAAGAATATACCGAACTGCCGGGCTATCCAGCTAGTGCCGGGAGTGTAAAAATCCCCGCGGGCTGGCTCATCGAGAAAGCCGGCTGGAAAGGTTACAGGGAAGGCCCGATCGGCGTGCACGAAAAACAGGCGCTGGTATTGGTGAATTATGGAGGGGGTACCGGAAATGCAATTCGATTACTTTCTGAAAAGATTCAGGATTCCATTGAAGCTCAATTCGGCATTCGTCTGGCGACTGAGGTCAATTTTGTTTAAAAATCAAAGCTTTATGCAACGCAGAAATTTATATACATCATTAGTTATCCTCCTGTTATTTGCAGTAATCTTTTTTCTGAAAGACCAATTCACGGGAGCGCTTTATCAGGATGAATTTCATTATCTGCCCACAGCAGTATTTTTTAGCCGGGAACCACTCCCCTCTCTAGAGTTATTAAAAAGCTATAATGAACTGAACACGCCGATCCCTTTTATACTGGGGGGATGGGTAGTAAAATTGTTTGGGGAGAACATTCAATATTTGCGGCTGCTCACATTATTTACCAGCTTCTCATTGTTGATGCTGTTCATCTGGAACAGCCCTGAGCGTTCCAAAAGGTTTTGGCTTTGTCTGGCCGGACTGATGATCTTCCCCAACTATTATTTGTGCAGCGTTTATTATTACACAGACATTTTTGCCATGTTTTTCACTTTGGGCGGTATTGTGTTTTATTTGAAAAGGCAGCATTGGACAGGCCTGCTGTTTTTCGCCGCCGCGATATGCTGCCGACAATATATGCTGGCTTTTCCAGCGGCAGTAGCAGCTTTTGAAGTCCTTAAGATTGTTAAGGAGGCAGGAAATATCAAATCTTTCACGAGCAGGCTCAAGTCTGACCGGGCGTGGATGTACTACACTGCCGCGGTGTTGAGTATCATTCCCTGGGTCCTGTTATGGCATGGGCCTGCGCCGGCGCCAGTGATGGCGGAGCAGCATTATAATTCGGATAAGCTGGTGCAGTATAATTTCGGTTTCCTTATTTATTCTTCGGTGGTGGTGTCCGTTTACTATGTGATTCCAGAGATGCTTTTCACAGGAAGATTGAAATATCTGGTCAGTTATCCCCTCAAGAAGCCAGGGTTATTTGCTTTGTTACTTGGGTTTGTAGCCGTGCTGATCATTTTTTTCCCGGCCCGGCAGGCTTATAACCCCTATTTCACCTGGCCTTTTTTGGGTTATATCGATCAACTATTCATGACCATCGGCATTACCGGTTTCGTCAAGCAGATCTGCTTTGGAATATTGATGATGATTACGCTGATCAGATTTGTTACACCGCCATTTAATCTTGCAAGCTGGATGGTTATATTGAACACCTTGTTGCTGGGCAAGGCACAGTTATCTTGGGACAAATATTCATTGCCACTCATCATGGGGCTTTGGTTCCTGGCAATGTTTGACGAACAATGGAAATTTTCGGATCGGCAAAAGGAAATGGAGCTTGCCCAAAATGAAAAATAATAACAATATATTTATAACAGTTAACGCCATTGCGTATCTGAACATAGAATCGGTTTTAGTTTGTCACAAAGAAGGTTTTGAATGAAATGAATTTTACACATAGGAACATCCTTATTTTGCTCCTTGCATTGGCAGGCATTCCAGCGGATGGTTATGGGCAGCGGTTTTACGCACTGGTTTTCAACAATCTGCCGAAAGATATGCAGCTGTACGCCCGCGACGATGATAACACAGCCGAAGTCCCTATATCCGGAGTGATAGAAGTTGCCGGCTGGGACCATATTTCGGTAATTACATACAGGAATAAGGAAAGAGTTGATTATCATAAATCAGTTCTTGCATATGGAGGGAAAACTTCCGCCAACTTTGATCTCAGACCCAAAATAACAGCTGAAATGGCTGATTATGATTTTGAGGTTTATGCCTGCAAGGAAACAGACTCGGTTTTTATTGTGAGGAGAACGGACGTTGTAGCGGGCGATTTTTATGTGATCAGCGGGCAGTCAAATGCTTCTGCGATCCATTTTGGAAATTGGTCCAACAAATACGCCAGGACGGTGGCCAGGATTCCGGATGACAATCCAACCATCACAGAAGGTGACACGCTTTGGATCCAGTCGACTTGGTCGTGGCCCTATGCGGGCGCCTGGGGCGTGGAAATGCAAAAACGCATTCTGGACAATTATGGCATTCCTACCTGTATCATTAATGGTGCACTACCTGGTTCTTACATTACCTATCATAACGACAGAAATGCCCAGAACCCTGCGTTGCCTACAATTTACGGGCTTTTATATGGGCGTATCAGAGTGGCCAAACCGAAGAGAATAAGAGCTTTTTTCTGGTACCAGGGAGAGCAGGAGGCGATCGAGAATATTCCGAACTACGACCAGCAGTACGACAAGCTGTTTAATTATTGGCAGATGGATTACCCACAGGTAGAAAAATTCGTAGTTGTCCAAATCCCGGTCTTATTTAACCCATACTATATTGCCGGGACCATTCGCGAATTTCAGCGCAAGACAAAGTATGTATATCCTAAAACGGAACACTTCAGTGCTTCGGGTTTGCCGGGATTCGATGGTATCCATTACGATCTGGCCGGTTATCAGGAATTGGGCCGCAGATTTTTCCAGTTTATAGGACCCAGTATCTACGGTTCAACGGATACCAGCAATGTGAGCTGTCCGGATATCCGGAAGGTATTTTACTCGTCTGATAAAAAAGATGAGATCACTATTTTTTACGAACAGGGCCAGGATATGGTTTGGCCAAAGGACACGTTACTGGACGATGTCAACGGAGTGAAATTTGTGAAAAGTTTGAAAGAAGTGTTCTTTTTTGACGGTGACGAGTCTAAGCCAGCCCCAATTACTATAGGTATCGCTCAGGGTAACCAGGTAACCCTGAAATTATCGGTAGCGTCGGCAGCGAAGAAACTCACTTACCTGCCTGCTTACAAGGGAGAGAAAGTAAGTGCTTATTATGGCCCGTTCTTGAAGAACGGGCGGGGCCTTTGCGCATTTTCATTTCAGGAAGTACCTATTGCAGATGCGTTGGTTTTCAAAACGCTGGAGGCAAAGGAATCGGATATGGCGACAGTAATGGTATCGTGGGAGTCAACCGGAGCTGAAAGTTATGTTTTGGAAAGGAAAGCGGGTAATGATACGGATTTCAAGGCGATCAAAACATTTGATAGCAAAACACTATCGTATGAAGACAAGGATGTATCTCCTGGCGCGAGCTATATCTATCGTATCCAGGCATTTAATGCCAGTTCTCAGTCAGCTCCTCAGACAGTGACGATCAAAACCTCCCCTTTGCTCGCTGTCGAACCCGGCAGGCAGGACCTTTTTTGGAACATATATCCCAATCCGGTATCGGATGAAGTCAGGATCGAATTCAAAAATGCCGCAAGCGGGACATTGAAGCTCCAGAATGTAGCCGGACAGAAACTGCAGGCGGATGTTTTGGAAGTTCAGCGCAATTACAAAATGAACGTTGCCGCTCTTCCTTCCGGCTCTTACATCATTTCCCTCACCCGTTCTGATGGAACAACCGTGAGCCGTAAGATCATGAAAAAATAACCTGGCGCAGGTTTGGCCTAGGGCGCTATGTATTTTTCGTAAAGGGAGTCGACCTTTCCCAAATACTGGTTGGCTTCCTGCACGGTCCATTTTGCACGTAGTACCTCATATACATTGGGATATGCATCATACGGAATTTCAATAAAAGGGGCTTTACCCGGCCCTGGGATAAATGGGTTTTCATTAACCGCCCGCCATACCCTTCTGACAGCGAGCACAGAGGTTAAAAGTAATATGAGTATGATAAATAAACTTAAATAGGAATTCCGGAGGGTCTGAAGAGTGGTTTTCCAGCTATTTCTGGTAAGCGGATAACATAAATAAATTCCTGCAAAAAGCAGTAAGGGCATCATTCCCCGGAATAAAAAGTCGTTTACTTTTCCCAAACGGAAGATTGGAAAAATAACAGTTAAAATGAGGATCGTAAAAAATGGAAAATAATCCAGCGTTTCGAAATTCATTTTTTTGAGACAAATGTACAAGGTTAGAAAGGCAAATACATTGAGTAATATATTTGCTGAATATTCAGACAGTAAATTGAAATAATCTTCTCTGAACTGCCATATAAAGCCCGAAACAGGCGTTTCCTGATGTGATAGCAGGAAGATGAATATGGGAAGGCAAATCATCGCAGGAAGAATTATTTTCTTCATCAAAACCGCCTTCTCCAGCCGGAGTGAACCGGTTATCCAATCTCTAAGAAGTACACAGCCGATCAGGATACTGAGCGTAAAAGCCGGGAAAACTGCCCACCAGAAAACAAGCACGACAGGGAAAATAATCAAATAACTATTCAGGTTATTTTTTAAAATATAAATAAACATTCCGGCAATAATCAATGAAGGAATTATCTGGTTAGGCACCCAGAAAATGTTTTCAAAAAGAGACCAGTGTTCTATGCCAAAACTTGAAAATGTATAAAGGTTGAGTGATAAAAGCGCGAATGTATTTTTTATAATGTGAGGGAAATCCCCGGCGCACATTGCCATGAGTACAAACCAGATTTTTTTATTCAAAACCAAATATACCCAAGCAATACCCATCGCAATTCCTGCTGTTGTCCATATCAAAATAATAACCTCATTGATGCTTCCTGTTATTTTAAAAAGTGATGCGGGAACAACATAATAGCCATAGTAATAAGAAATTACCGACCCGTTAACTGGAATCCGGATAGGCCATTCGCTGGTAAAAAGCTCGTAGAATTTGGCGTTATGGCACCAGTAATCTATGGTTTGATAACAGTAACCTCCTGTACCAGAGATCAATGTAAGCAACAGACCGGTGACTCCAACAATAAGAAGATCCTTCGTTTCAAAATCTGTGGCGGATTGGAAGCTGACGTCCTTATAATCGTCAGATGCCAAATAGATTAATATGATGATCCCAATGATTGCAACCGACAGCCGCGTCCAGCTGTAAAAGAAAAGCAAATTGGGGAGCAACAAATAGATAACACTGGCATGCCTTAGATTTTTTATAGTCATTTTGTTTGTAAAAAGTGTGTGCAAATGGAAAATGAAAGGAATAAGAATGTTCTACATTTTAGATTTGACAATCTTGTAGAATTTGTTTAAATGATCCCGATGTCTGGTGCTGAACCTGAAGAGTGTATTCCGACCGTATAATTGAAGTTTGCTTCTAATGCGGCTCTTGTAATTTTCAATGCTTTTGGCCTCAACAAAAAGCTCACCGCCAATTTCGCTGTTGGTAAGTCCGTCGGCCAATAAGATGAGAACGTCCCATTCCCTGATCGTTAATTTGTATAGTTTTCGGTTTATGAGCTGATATTCAGGGGCAAATAATGGTGATAAGTCTGAAGAAGGTGGCTCCATAGTTGCAATTCAAGAATTTAGTGTGTCTGATTAGAGGTTTAAAATCAATAATTGTAATTGCAAGATCAAATTTTATTTGGGGCTACCCAAATCAGAAATTGAAATTTGGGGTAAAGTTATTTGGATAAAATCAATTATAAACCCCTCAATTTTTGAGGGGTTTTCATGACAAATATTGAGGGGGTTGTTTACGGTTAGTCCTAAGCGTATTGAACTACTTTTATCACACTTCATTTAACATAATTCTATCATGAACATCCAGAAAATCAGAAAGCCAAATCCATGGGTTTTAAGAGCGCTTATAGCTCTTTTGCTTATGGTCCACATGGAGGTCTATCCAGGTACGTTGGTAAGGGATGCGGACATTGATCCGGTATTGTTTACACTCGTACCAGGTAAGTCATCCGTTACTCGGGGAGAGGAATTTGAAATTGCCATTGAATGTAGGTTGAGAGGGAAGTGGGATGACCGTCTTGGGCCCATGACGCTGGATACAGAGTTCAGGCTGAAACTTGTGTTCCCGCCAGGGTTTGTACAAACCGGCGGGGACTACCACGATCTCATCGGGGACAAACTATCAGGCCCAAAAAACCAGGTTATTTACAGGGTCAGGGGAAAATTTTTAGAAATACCGAAATCCGCGACATTTCTGCTACTAAGAGGAACAAGACATTCCGCTGAGATTGGCAGGTTTTTGGCCCGGGGCCAGGTTACATTAAAAGTTACAGACCCGGCGGAGGATGCGACTGAGAACCGTATTGCTGCGATTTCCAGTTTTTCGCAGTGCCTTGAAGCTGAACTAATGACCAGCGCCAACGGCCCCATAACAAGCGACCCCAATGCTTCCAATGGAAAAACACGGGGAGCAGAGAATCAATACAACCATTATGTAGATTACACATTGACCAACGTACCTGCCGCCGGAAGTTATCAGGTAGTCCTTCGGTACTATTCTTCTGCAATTCCAATTGTGAACCTGCAAGTCAATGGAGCTAATAGCCAGTCGCAGACATTGCCAAATTCGAATTCCTGGAACATTGCTTACACCGACGCCACTTTCAATGTGACTCTGGCGGCTGGAAATAATACTTTGCGTATAATCGGAACCGGTGGAGGAAGCTGTCGCCAGGACAGGATATGTGTTACCGGTAGTCCATCTCCATGTTCCATACCGGCTCAGCCCGCCATAGCGAAGACATCAGGAACGACAGTATGCGCTGCTGTTAACGAAACGGTTACGCTTACCGCAACCGGGGTGACGGGCACGGTCAACTGGTTCAGGGATGGGTCGCAGATAGCCTCGGGGAATAGTGTTACTACAAATGCCCCGGGCAGTTATACCGCCACGTGCACGCAGGATGGTTGTACCAGTGCGATGTCGGCTGGAATTGTTGTCAGCCAAACCGCAGGCTGCGGGGCTGCTTTTAGCAAATGTCTTGAAGCAGAGTTGATGGCAAATGCTACAGGCCCGGTCAGCAGCGACCCAAATGCGTCTAATGGCCAGACGCGCGGTGCAGAGGGGCAGTACAATCATTATGTTGATTATGTACTTTCAGATGTCCCGGCGAAGGGTAGCTATCAGGTAAAGCTCCGGTACTACTCTTCTTCTGCTCCAGCCATAGCCATAGCCGTGAATGGGGCCAATGTGCAGAGTGTAACACTGGCTAACTCGGGTTCATGGAATATCGTTTATACGGAGTATGCCTTTGCATTGAATTTGGCAGCTGGCAGCAACATAATCAGGATTTCGGGGGCAGGTGGCGGAAGTTGCCGACAGGATAAAATTTGTGTAACCGGGGGAGGCGGGGCCTGTGTAAAGCCATCTGCGCCAACAATATCCAAAACATCGGGGACTACCGTTTGCCCATCAGCAAATCAGACTGTGACATTGACCGCGACCGCATTCACCGGCACAGTCAGTTGGTTTAAAGGTGGGGTGCAAGTCGGGCAGGGGACAAGTATAATCAAAAGTGAGCCAGGGAATTACACGGCTGCCAATGGTACTGACGGTTGCACGAGCGACGCATCCAATTCAGTGGCCGTGACGCAATCGGCAGGCTGTGGTGAGAATCTCCCGACACCCAGGATATCGTCCTCGGGTTTTCCAGAAGTACTGACATTGTCTATCGTCCCGGATCCCGGTCAGACGGGAAGCTGGCTGATCAGCGATGTCGGGACAGTCGGCCTGCCAAATGGATACGAATGGTCCTATTTCGTAGGAAATAAGTGGATCAAGCGATCAACAAACCTGCTCAATGAGCCCTGGCAATCCAATAGCCCTGGCCGGGTAGTTAAGATGGCCACTAAAATCGGTCTCGATACATTAAACCGCTGGCCCTGCCCGAACGACGGCTGTGGCTACTATTACCAGCCAGATGCCGTTGCGCAACTGGTACCTGGCGCAAGAGGAGGATTAACCACTTTTATATTTAACTGATATGAGAAAGACGATATTTTTCTGGCTGCTGCTATACACATTCGATGTTTACGCCCAAAGCATACCTGTCACATTTAAAAACACAATCCCGGCCGGATATGACCCCTCCTCACAAGTGCCCGGTTTTCTGGAAGTCAGCCCCAATCTGACGATGCCGGCCGGTCATGTACTGGTAAAGCCGCCGACCAAGCAAACTTATACTTGGGGCCAGATCTTTTCCAAAGGAGGGACGCATTACAACCGTAACGAGATTGAAAGCGAGGGTTCTCTATCGAGTTTCAGGGCAAGTTATCCGGACAGGGAATATAATGGCGTACCCACGATTAACACCATTTTCGGACTTCCGTGTGACGGACCGGAGGAGTGGGTTGATGGTTACAATAAAAAATGCTGGCCCAATGGCCCGTTCACAGACCAGGAAGCCCGGTCAAAAGCGCATGAAGTATGGAATAGCGGTAATGCTTCTAACCTTTGGATTGGGGAGACAATGGAGAATTTTCCTTTCATGCCGGCAGACAAAGGTATGTGGGGATCTTTTTATGACGAGCTTTCAACCCTTTACGAGACCAAGAAATCGCAGGATCAAAAACCCTTTTATTTGTGCCACAATTATTTCACGTCAAGTCCCTATAATCTGGGCAATACGGATAGGTCCAAGTCCGATTGGGAGATCATGTATTCTCAGAATCCGTCGCAGTGGCAGTACAAAACGCTTTATCATCCAGGAGGGACGCTCTCCAAAACGAACACCATCATGGAGGCCATTTACTTCGGCCCCTTTGATCTGAATCCAAAGCTGACGATGAACACGTTGTTTGCCATGGAGTTATGGCAAAAGCTCGGCAAATACACAGGTATTTTTTTCTATAACCAGCATGAATGGGCACCAGAGTCGTTTACGGACCGGACCACATACCCGGAAGGAGATTTTTATCGATCGGATAAGCCGTTACACAGTCCATCTTTTCAAATTCTGATGGGCTTCCTGGCGCATGAATATGGCAACCTATTTGTGGATTGGGGAACAATATTAAAGCAGCCTGCTGGGAAAAAGCCGCTTGGATATTATCAGCCGCTCCATCAGAGTATGGATTTTTGGCGTCCTAAACCCGGTGGACCAGGTAGTTTTCCATTCTATTATCCGCTTGGAGTAGGCCTGCCAGCTGAAAACTTTTATTCTGCGCTGGCCGTCAGCGGTGACTACACTTATTTTGGAAACTTGCTTTGGATGCAAACGGGGGGACAGGTAGCCGGCGGTACTGCTTACTATTGTACTTATCGTCTAGACGGCAACAATTGGATAGAGAGGAAAGCTAATGGGAGTGATATCGTAAGCGCTTATTTTGACACGCGGGGTATTTCCCGTTGTCGCATATTGGGAAGTAAAATGGTCCTCTACTATTTCAATGTTTTTGCGGACAATCTGAGGCACACGATTGAAATCAAGCACCCCACTGATCCCTCAAAAACTTATGCGGGTACCGTCGCAGGCAGCGGGATCCACGTTGCAGTAATCGATTTATGATTTTGCTGGGGGAGTGATCGTCTCAGAACCTCAATTAGCTTCCAAGTCCATATCTGACAATACAGTACAAGGCCCGAAAACCATCTTTCCAATTGATTTTCTTGCCTTCATCGTAAGTACGGCCATAGTAGGACACACCGACTTCGTAGATACGGATCTTTGGAATTTTAGAAATTTTGGCGGTGACCTCTGGCTCAAAGCCAAAACGGTTTTCTTTCAAAACCAAGCCCTTTAAAAGATCTGCACGGAAGAGTTTATAGCATGTTTCCATATCCGTCAGATTGAGATTGGTAAACATGTTGCTCAGAAAAGTAAGGAACTTATTCCCAATGGTATGCCAGAAGAATAAGATGCGGTGTGGTCTCCCGCCCATGAAGCGGGAGCCATATACCACATCGGCATAACCCTCAATAACAGGCTTAAGGAGTATATTAAACTCCTGCGGGTCGTATTCGAGATCGGCATCCTGAACAATGATGTAATCTCCGGAAGCTTTGCGTATCCCTGTATGCAGTGCCGCCCCCTTTCCCTGGTTGTATTCGTGGCGGAAATAACTGATCTCGATCTGTGGATTTTCCTCAATGAATCGCTTTGCAACAGCTTCCGTGTTGTCTGCAGAACAGTCATTCACAATTACTATTTCCTTTTGAAAATCATCGATCAGTTGAACGGATTTCAGCTTATCCAGTACTTTCCAGATCGTCTTCTCTTCGTTGTAAGCAGGAACAATAATTGATAATTTCATCAAAAAAATAAAAAGTGGAACTGTTTGGACGCAATTTTTGCCGATACAGTTGTAATATTAGTCAAAGCATAACGAAGCAGCACCAAGCAAACCTGCGTCATTGGCTAAGGTAGCACGTTTGATACTGATTGTTTTTAAATAATATGGGGTCAGCCAGTATTTGAAACGGTCGTTTATGGCTGGCAAAATAAACTCAAACGAAGCAGAAATACCACCGCCTATTAAAATTGTCGTGATATCCAGGATACGGATCATAGAGACCAACCCCTCTCCCAGCAGGTAACCCATTTCATAAAATACCTGTTTGGCCAATTCGTCACCGCCTGATGCCGCTGCCACAAGTCCGGTCGTAGAGATGGTACCATCAGCTGGAAGCTGTGTTTTTCCTGTATAATTTGCCCTCATCGCATTGGCGAGGTCCAGAAGCTCTTTTTTGCCAATATTCCTCTCCAAAACTTTGCCGTTCTTGGAGGGTACATGCCCGGGTTCCATTGCATTACCGCCGCCTCCTTTGAAAACCTTTTTATCAATAATTGCAGCACCGCCGATGCCTGTACCCAGCGTCACAAAAATATAATCTTCAGGAAGCTTATCCTCACCAAAATAATATTCGCCCAATGCGGCTGCATTAGCGTCATTTTCGAGATAAAATTCGTGATTTGGAAACCGTGTTTTCAGATCGGGAACGATAGCAATCCCATCGATTTCAGGTATCGCAGTAATTTCTATCAATGTAGTCCTGTCTCTGGTAGTGAGGCCGGGAACGCCAATTCCTACTTTTTTTACCTCGGGGTATTCGACCAGCTGGAGCGCTATTGCGTCCCCTAATCGGTCTATAAAATGGCCTGAACTACGCCAGCTGGCAGTATCGTGACTATAAAAATTTGAAATTCGTCCATCCGTAGCGTCAACGATCCCCATTTTTACGTTAGTACCGCCCACGTCTATACCGAGGTATTGTTCCATGAAATGAAATCTGGGTTTAATAAATAATTTTAAAAATGCCGCAATTTAGCAAAAATGCTATATGATTCACTAATCAATTCAAATCGCCTAACTGGGGGCGTATCAAAATCTCCTCTACCACCGCCCTTGGCGAGAGTTTATAAGTCGACCAAATTGATTCGGCCACATCATGAGCGTCAATAAATCTTTCTTCAGGCAGGTCGACGCCTTTCCAGCTATCTGTGAATGTGGCACCGGGTAACACGGCGGTTACTTTTATGCCATGAGGCTTCATTTCCTCGCGTAAGACTTTTGTCATACCGTATAATGCAAATTTCGATATGCAATAGGACCCCCCGTTCGGATAGGCGGTAATGCTGGCGGTGGAGCAGATCGTAAAAATGTGGCCTTTCTTTTTCTCCATCATATCCACAACAAGTCCCCTCGTCAGGTGGTAGGCGCTATACAAATTGGTCTCCATTGTTTTTTCGAGGGTACCCTCCGTTTCATTATGGATTTGACCCGGAATAAATACGCCAGTATTATTGATAAGTACCTCCGTAAAGCGGTTCTTGGATTCAATAAACTTCAGGAATGTGTCAACATCTTTTCTGACCGAAAGGTCTGCCCGAAAACAATGAAGCTCAGCGCCAGGAAAACGCTCTTTTTGATTTTCCTTTAAGACAGCAAGATCGTGTTCGTTTCGGGCGCAGGTAATGATGTCAAAGCCACCTGATAAAAATCGTTCAATTGCGGCTCTACCAATTCCTTTCGTCCCGCCGGTAATGACCGCTAATGGATTCATTTTTCTGATTGCTTCTTTTTTTGCCTAATTTTCCCGAAAATATTGAATACAATTAAGATTTATGTCTGTAATCGGGAAATACTTTATTTTTTTAGGGACATTATTTTCAAAAGGAGAGAAGCTGTCGGTTTATTGGCGAAGGCTCATGGAGGAATGTGTTGGGATTGGAGTTAGTTCGATATTTATTGTTGCTATCGTTTCTACTTTCATCGGTGCCGTTTCGTGTATTCAAACGGCATATAATCTGGTGAGCCCTATCATACCTATTTCTACTGTGGCGCTGATCGTACGCGATATGGAAATCCTGGAACTTGCGCCGACGATTACCTGCATCGTACTGGCTGGTAAAGTGGGTTCCAATATCGCCAGCGAGCTGGGCACCATGCGTATCACCGAACAAATAGATGCGCTAGAGGTCATGGGCATCAATTCATCGTCCTATCTGGTTTTGCCCAAGGTAATTGCCGCCATGCTCACGTTTCCAATGCTGGTTATTTTCTCCGCTTTTCTTGGTATCCTGGGTGGCTATCTGGCCGGGACGCTTACAGGAGTGATCACCGAACGCGATTATCTATACGGGATCAGGGATTCCTTTGTACCGTACAATATCTTTTTCATGTGTGTCAAACCATTTGTATTCGGTTTTTTGATCGCATCCATCTCCTCCTTTAAAGGATTTTTTACCGAAGGCGGGGCATTGGAAGTAGGCAAATCGAGTACGGATGCGGTTACTAACAGTTGTATCTCCGTTTTGATCGCCGATTACCTGCTTGCTCAGTTGTTGTTGTAATGATAGAGGGCATTTCGTATTTATAAGAATCAAACCATGATTGAAATAAATAATATAGCAAAAGCATTTAATGGTAAGGATGTTCTTAAAGGCATTTCGGCCAAATTTGAAAAGGGGGAGACAAACCTGATCATCGGGGGCAGCGGGACTGGGAAAAGTGTTTTGCTTAAATGCATGATCGGGCTGGTTAAGCCTGATCAGGGAAACGTTTTATACAACGGGAGGGATTTTTACAACTGCGATAAAGACACCCAGCAGGCAATAAGAAGAGAAATGGGGGTCCTTTTCCAGGGAGGGGCATTGTTTGATTCCAAGACAGTCGAAGAAAACGTAAGATTTCCGCTTGATATGCTTACTTCCCAAACCATGCAGGAAAAACAGGACCGGGTGGCGTTTTGCCTGCAACGTGTGGGGTTAGACGCAGCTGCCAAAAGAATGCCTTCCGAGATCAGCGGCGGAATGAAAAAAAGGGTGGGCATCGCCAGGGCAATTGTGATGAACCCGAAATACCTGTTTTGCGACGAACCCAATTCCGGCCTCGACCCGCTCACTTCTGTTAAAATTGATGAATTGATTAAAGAAATCACAGAGGAGTACGAGATTACGACCATTATCATTACCCACGATATGAATTCGGTAATGGAGATCGGGCAGAATATTATGTTCCTGTATCAGGGCGCCAAATTGTGGGAGGGCGTTAATGCTGATATTATCAAAACGGACGTTCCCGAACTCAAAGAATTTCTCTTTTCCAACAAGTTGCTGCGGGAAATGGAACCGTAAATGTTTGTACAAATTGGTAGCTAGGACTTCCGGTTCAGAAAAGGGATGTTTTTCCGCTCCAGAATGAATGTTATGCCCGCAAACACTGCAAAAATCGCCATGTGCACAGGTACGGCAACCATAAGGTCTGCTATTTTGAATTGCGAGGAAATGCAGATCAGCACAGCCCCTGAACCGATATAGCCAAATGCAGATTTTACGTCATACGGCACCGGGTAAAATTTCTGGCCAAAGTAATAGCTGAGCGCAAGCATGGTAAAGCCCGACAAGGTGAATGCAATTGCAAATCCAAGATAGCCGATCTGAGGCACAAGAATAAAGCTGGAAACAATCGTAATGGATGCACCGGTCAACGTAAACCAGGTTCCGTAATGCGTTTTGTCCGTCAGTTTGAACCAGGTAGTCAGGTTATAATAAATCCCAAGAAACATATATGACACCAGCAGCCAGGGAACAACCGATAGTCCTTCGTGGTAGATTTTCTGTTTCAGAAACAGAGCTGCGAAGAGATCCAAATTCAGGCATATCCCTACCCACATCAGTACGCAAACGATCGTGAAATACTTGGTCACCTTGGCGAAAACAGGAGGTGCATTCTTATCCTCGCCTTTGGAAAAGAAAAACGGCTCAGCGGCATATTTAAAGGCCTGTATGGCCAGGTTCATGAAGATCGATAGCTTGTAGCACTGGACGTAAATCCCGATAGCTTGTTTTGTAGTGCGACCGGGATAAAAATTGTCTGGCAAAAGAAACTGGATAAACGCGCGGTCAAACAACATATTGATAACACCTCCTGCATTCATGACCAGGATCGGCAGTGCATATACCCAGAGCGGACGAAAGAGCTCCGCGTCGAAAACAAATCTGAAATCGGCAAATTCCTTTCTCAAAAACCAAAAAAAGGATACGTTGGCGATCAGATTAGCCATAATGATGTAGTCCGGTGCATGAAGGGGGTTGTAAAATAAATCGATAACCGGCTTCAGGAAGACCAGATAACTGCCTTTATGAATGTCGCGGCAGACGATCAGAAAGAAAAGGTTCAGGGAAATGACGATAAGGATATTGGTAACCCGCACAGTGACGAACTTCTTGCCTTTTCCTTCCAGACGGAGCCTGGCAAATGGGATAGATACAATGCCATCGATTGCCATGATAATAGCAAACATCCTGACCAGGGAAACATTCTCAGGATATTTGATAAAGAGGGCAGCACTTTCTGCGAAAATGAACAGGAGACCGGAGAAAAAGAGGCTAACCAGGATAACAGCGCTCAAAATCAGGTTATAGTAGTGCTTTCGGTCTTCCTCTTTTCTAGCAAATCGGAAAAAAGTGGTTTCCATTCCGAAAGTGTAAAGAACCGCGGCAAAACCCGCGTAAGCGTAAAGCTGCCCTTGTGCAGCGATTTGTTCCGGCTCAAAAAGTTTAGTGTGAAGCGCTACAAGCAGGTAATTAAGGAAGCGGCCCAGCATGGTGCTGATTCCGTAGGTTGCGGTTTCACTGGCCAGTTTTTTTAAAACACTCATAAAAGATGGCCCGTTGAGCAGACCGTAGAACGGTTTTCAGGCCTTTGTTCAGAACAGGTACATTGTTAATTCAAACTAGTGGGCAAATTACAAAAAAAAGAGTCCTCCCGTCAGGATTGGGATGGACTCTTTCGCAAGTGTTTTAACCCCTTACGTCTGCAATGATCCTTTCAATCACTTTTTCGATCCTTGTCCATCCTTCATCCGAGTGCAAATCCACGTCGATCATTTTTTCGCGATAATCGGTAGAAATGGTCATATAGTAGATACCTGCGGATAGAAATGTAACAAGTGCACTGGTGTCTTTGAAATAAGGTAAATCACCTATCTTGTTTAAAATTCGTGAGGCTACCTGATTGCGGGCATCCGATAGCATAGACTTCCCTGTCCCGATTTCCCATCTGAGAAGGTCACGGGTGGCTTTGCGTTCTCTCAGGTCGTGCATAAAAGTTTGCATCAGACTGTTGAGGGCCTTTCCCCGTTCATCAGGTGCCAGCGGCGGGATGGCATCGATGTAATCCGTGCCCATCGTTGAGGTATATTCGCCGGACTTTACGTATTGTTCCATAAGCCCATCCACACTTTCAAAATACCTGTAAATGAGAACTTTGTTGACACCTGCCGTTCGGGCGATCAGGTTAACTCCTACTTTCTCGGTTCCATGCTGTTCGATTACCTCGCCAACTGCCTTGAGTATTTTACTCTTGGTGCGTTCACGATCACGCTTTTTAACTTTGTCAATTTTCATATGGGTGCTGTTTAGGTTAAAACATGGTAAATGTAATATTTCATCTGGAAATTTTATACCGATAAATTATTATAAGTCACCTATTTCGTGATTTTGTTACCTTAAAAAGCGCTTATCTATAAAAAAGGGCAATTAAGAGAGGAAAATGGCCAATCTATCGATTAATTTGTACTGATTCTTAAATAAGAAAGCACAAAAAAAGAGCTCATTTTTGATGAGCTCTTTGATTTACTGTTGGCCGACAAGGACTCGAACCCTGAATAAGACAACCAAAATGTCCTGTGTTACCATTACACCATCGGCCAAAACCGAAAACAGTGGTGCAAAAGTAATGTGATGAGGTTAAGTTGTCAAGCTTTTGGATAAAAAAATTAAATACTTTTCAATTCGACCTGTCCGGCAATCTTCTTGACCAGACCTTGTAAAACCTTTCCGGGACCGCATTCAATGAAGAGTCCAGCACCGTCAGCGACCATTTGCTCAACGGATTGTGTCCATCTTACGGGTGCTGTAAGCTGTGAGATCAGGTTGTCTTTGATGACAGAAATTTCAGTTGCCGGCTTTGCATTCACGTTTTGATAAACAGCACAAATGGGTGCCTGAAATTGAGCTTCATGGATCGCGGAAGCCAGTTCTTCTCTGGCAGGTTCCATCAACGGAGAGTGAAATGCACCGCCCACAGGTAGGATCAGGGCTCTTTTTGCGCCTGCGGCCTTCAGCAGTTCACAGGCTTTTTCTACTCCCTCTAATGTGCCTGAAATCACTACCTGGCCCGGACAGTTATAATTAGCAGGCACCACGATTTCATCTGTGATTCCCGCGCAGATCTCTTCAATAATTGCATCGGGCAAACCAAGTATGGCGGCCATTGTGGATGGTCTGATTTCGCAGGCTTTTTGCATGGCATCAGCCCTTTTTGCGACTAAGGAAAGTCCGTCTTCGAAAGAGAGCGCCCCGGCAGCCACTAAGGCAGAGAATTCACCCAATGAATGTCCTGCGACCATATTGGGTGTGAAATCTGTGCTGATCTTGGCTAATACAACCGAATGAAGAAATATAGCGGGCTGGGTCACATTAGTCTGTTTAAGCTCTTCGTCTGAACCTTCGAACATGACCTTGGTTATTTCAAAACCCAGGATCTCGTTTGCCTTTTCGAATAATGCTTTTGCTGAATCGGATGACTGGTACAGGTCAAGCCCCATGCCTTTGAATTGTGACCCTTGTCCGGGGAAAATATAGGCTTTCATAACTGTCGAGTTTTGGTGTTGTTTGGTATTGAACAAATAAGCCCGGAATAGGCCCGGGCTACAAAGGAAGTATTTGGGAACGAAAAAGAAAAAGGTTGCCTCACCTGAGGAGCTGTACCCACCCTTTCATGGTGGTTGGGGTGCTTTGTTTTTTG
>NZ_JBXHAR010000013.1:0-156389 GCF_056895195.1 Dyadobacter sp. HNCC25DJ185 | reverse complement strand
ATGGCATTTATTACTGCATTGAACTCGTAAACCGGATCGAATCGATCGAGAATAGAGGCTTTGTTCCGGCATCGGGATTTTTGAATACAAGTACCAATTTATGCAAGTGATTATCCGTAGGTGTGACTGGAATACTAATGGTTCCCATGGCCGTCACTTTTGTTTCACCCACTTTGGTACCTGTTGGCGTATCAAGATACACCTCCAGTGTTCCGCCTGCGGTTTGTCCTTCCCTGAAACCTGCTGAAATGTCAATTGTGCTGATTCCTGTCAGATCGATATCATCGAATCCAATGTAACTTCCGTTTTTAGTACCTATGATTAATTCGGGCCCGTTTGGAACTTGGTATTTCATGATATCCTTACTGACGTCGTAGGTATTTGCATTGATCTTGGCAGGTCTTAGCGCTATCGTCTTGGAGCCGGTAAGAGGTCCAATCTTTCCATTCCCTTTGTCGGTATAGCTAGCTGTAAAAATGTAAGAGCCGTCTTTCATTTTCGCTTCCGTCACATAGCTGCTTTTAAGGGGTTTTTTGTCGACTGGTTTTTCGTTGGCGAGAGAGAGAATGTATTTTACCATCTCTTCCACTTCCTCAGGCTTATGTTGAGGGTGCCCTGGCATAGCTTGTTCTCCCCATACACCGCTTCCGCCTTTCAAAACTTTATCAGTGAGTGTTTTGAGCGAATTTCTTTCGCTTTTATACTTTTTAGCTACTTCGCGGTAGGCCGGGCCAATTGACTTTTTATCATTGGAATGGCAAGCCTTGCAATCGCTGAGCTCGATCATCCGCTTGCCGGTCTCAAAACCTGTATTGGCCTGGTGTCCCTGGGCAAGCTGTGTTTTATCAAAGCCCTCAAGATAGTTGATCGTAAGCGTCACTTCGTCTTCCGGGATTTTCTTGCCGGCTAGAGTTCCGTCTTCTTTATCCGATACAGACACTTCATAGTTCACTGGCTTATTATTCCAATAGAAGGTTTTGTTGCCTTTTATTGCGACATCCACCTGAGGCACAGCATTTCCAACTCTCACGACTACCTCGGAAGTATTGGAATTTCCGGCGTTGTCTGTCACTTTCAAGATAGCAGTATATTCGCCAGGTTTTGTGTAAACGAAATTCGGATTCGCCAATGTACTCTTAGGTAATCCTTTTCCAAATGACCATTCATACTTGATCGGATCGTTGTCGTAGTCCAACGATCCTTTGGAAGAGAAATTCACTTTCAAAGGCACTGCCCCGGTTGTATTGGTGGCAGTCGCCACAGCGACTGGTATCCGGTTTCCCGCATTGTAGGTAATGTGCGATAAGCTTGCTTCGTCGTTCTGAGCAAACCAGTTCGGCCCGTATTCCAGCGTGTAAAGTGATCCATCATTTGCAAACTGCATGTCGATGGGGTGACTGAACTTGGTACCCGGCATGAAACGCTCAATATTCACCAGGTCGCCCTTTTCATTCATGGTCACAATGTTGATATAGTCCCTGATCCAATCGTAGGCGAAGAACTTTCCATTGTAGTACTGGGGAAACTTCACTTTGCTGTCTAAGAAATCTGCCGCGTAATAAACCGGCCCTGCCATCGCATTTCGACCTCCTTTTCCCACGATCGGCCCAAATTCAGGGGAATCGGCGTAAGGGTAGTAAATGAAAGCAGGCTGTGCGGGAGGCAATTCCTGCAAGCCCGTGTTATGCGGCGAATTGTTAATTGGTTTAGCCGGATCAAACGGTTTTCCAGAAGTGCTGTCCGCAAAGTTAAAATCGACATAAGGCCTGTTGTCTGCTATAAACAGCGGATAACCGAAATACCCGGCTTTCCGGGCCTGGTTCACCTCGTCATAGCCTCTCGGGCCACGCTTAGGATTATCATCGGAGGCATCTGGACCCACATCCCCCCAATACAAATATCCTGTGTGCTGGTCAACCGAGATCCGGTAAGGATTTCGGGTCCCCATTACATAAATTTCCGGTCGGGTTTTGGCGGTGCCGGGAGGGAAGAGGTTTCCTTCGGGAATGTCATACAGATTGGTGCCCCCTGGCATATTGGCCCTGCGATCTCCATAACGCGGTTTAATGCGCAATACTTTTCCTCTCAGCGAATTGGTGTTGGAAGAGGAATGCTGACCGTCCCATCCTTCACGCCCCGGGCGTTCATCGATTGGGCCATAGCCGTTCGATTGGAACGGGTTGACGTCATCACCCGTGGAGAGATATAAGTTTCCTTTGCTATCCCACGCGATGGAGCCTCCCGTGTGGCAGCAATCTGTTCTTTTGACTGGAACTGTGAGCAGTACTTCTTCGGTGCCCAGCAATAACGTATCTTTTACATCATCGTACTTGAACCGCGAAAGGTGTTGCGCGGTATCAGCCTCCGAGGACGGTGGCGAATAGTACATATAAACCAGCTTGTTGGTTTTAAAATTAGGATCGATGTTCAATCCCATTAAACCGTACTCCTGTTTGGTATAGACAGGAACTTCACCCACCACTTTCGTCTGCCCGGTTTTCGGATTGTAGAGCTTGAGCTTTCCTTTACGCTCTGTAAACAACACACGCTGATCGTCCAAAACAACGAGTTCAGTAGGTTCATCGAGTTTACTGGCTAAAACTTTTTTCGTAAACCTGTTTTCTTCCGGCCGTGATTTGGTGTAATCCAGCTTGGTTGCCATTACCCAATTTAATCCGCCCGTCAGATGTTTTACAAAAGCCGGGTTGATATAGGTAGCATCCTCGTGCCCAAAATTGGTGTAAAAAGCTTTTCCTCCGTCGTATTCGTGATACCAGGACATAGGATGGTTATCGCCCATTTTTCCGTCCTTGTAGGTTTTCTCATCTATCTTGACGAGAACCGTAACTTTTGGGTTGAAGCTTTTGAAATCGTAAAATTCATCTTTGATTTTCCACTTTTTCGGAAATCCAGTCATGGAAGGATGCTGGTCATTTACGACATAAGCTTCACCTTCCTGAACATTGGGATTGCCCGGATGGCTCGCGAAGTATGCACCCGACAACTTGTTGTACCAGGGCCATTCATATTCTGTATCTGTGGCAGCGTGGACCCCGACATATCCGCCGCCTGCCTGAATGTAATGTTCAAAAGCATCTTGTTGTTTGTCGTCGAGTACGTTTCCGGTTGTATTCAGGAAAATGACAGCACTGTATTTCTGCAAATTTTTGTCGGTAAAAACACTGGCACTCTCCGTAGTGTCCACTGCGAAGCCGGTTTCCTTACCAAGTTTCATTATTGCATTTTTACCGGCAGGAATGGAAGAATGCCTGAATCCGGCAGTTTTAGAAAAAACCAGAACCCGTTTTTCCGGTGTGATGATTTGGGAATAGGCTGATAAACCGCAACCAATCATAGCAGCAATAGCTGTAATCCGAAAGCTGGCCACGGTTTTAAGAAAAGAGAATTTATGCATTACAAGGATGATGATTGGTTAACTAAAAAACCTATCCTTCATAAGAAAGACAGGTTTTTAATATACTGTCAAAACGTGATTACAGGCCTAGAACTTTGCGATTGAATGCCTCGTCAGCGCCTGTTCCAGCAAAATCATCGAAAGCTTTTGTGGTAACTTCGATGATATGGCCTTCGATGAAAGGCGCACCTTCGGCAGCCCCCTGAACGGGGGACTTGATACAACATTCCCATTCCAGGACCGCCCAGCTACCATAATCGTATTGGGACAGCTTTGAGAAAATACCCCCAAAATCTACCTGGCCGTCGCCCAACGAACGGAAACGTCCGGCGCGATCAGCCCAGCCTGCAAAACCACTGTAAACCCCTTGCTTACCTGTAGCATTGAACTCGGCATCTTTGACGTGGAATGCTTTGATACGGTCGTGGTACAAGTCGATGAATTGCAGATAATCCAATTGCTGCAGTACGAAGTGGCTTGGATCGTAATTGATATTGGCGCGGGTATGTCCATCCAGATAGTCTACAAACATTTCGAATGTAGACCCGTCGAAAAGGTCTTCACCTGGGTGCAACTCGTAAGCTACATCAACGCCATTTTCATCATAAACATCCAGAATGGGTTTCCACCTGGCCGCCAGTTCTTTGAATGCCGTCTCAATCAATCCTGCGGGGCGCTGAGGCCATGGATAGAGGAAAGGCCAGGCCAATGCTCCTGAGAATGTGGCACTTGCGGTTAATCCGAGTCTTCGGCTTGCCTGAGCAACATACTTCAAATGCTGCGTCGCCCATTCGGCGCGGGCTTTGGGGTTATTGCGTACTTCCGGTGCTGCGAAGCCATCATACATTTCATCGTAAACCGGATGCGAGGCTACCAATTGGCCAATGATATGTGAGGCCAGCTCCGTGATTTCAAGACCTTTATCTGCAAGCTTGCCTTTCAGTTCGTCGGCATAAGTCTGAGATTCTGCAGCTTGTTTTACATCAATTACTCTGGGATCCCAGGTGGGAAGCTGTAAACCCTTATATCCCAGGTTTGCCATGTAATCCGCAATGGAATCCAAAGTGTTAAAAGGTGCTTCGTCTCCGAGAAATTGCGCCAAAAAAATTCCAGGCCCCTTTATTGTTTTCATAATGTATTATTAATTAAATAGTTACCCAAGCCTGGGCCTTGTTGCTTTCTAATATTTTTTCACAAATTAATAACTCGCGATATCCATCTGCAAAAGTCGGGAAGGTTGGATTTTCGGGTTGTTTGCCTGCGGTAATCGCTGCATATACTTCTTTGAACATTTGCTTGGAAGTATCAGGAAAACCTTCGTTATGTCCGCCCGGGAAAGTGATTGTCGACCTGACATCGTCATGCACCAATGAAGGGTCACGCATCAGGATTTCGTTAGTCTTGTCACGGTTGCCGATCCACATCTCATTCGGAGATTCTGAGCACCAGCTGAAAGTTTTTTTAGAACCTGCAATTTCGAGTGACATGCGGTTTTTACGCCCTGCTGAGACTTGCGAAACGGTAATCACTCCCTTGCTGCCATTGTCGAAACGTAGCAGTACATTGGCATGATCCTCTGTTGTGATGGGTACGTCGGCATAATCTTCCGGCTGAAGTAATTTGCCTGAGTAGGTCTCTACTGCCTTGAGTGGTTTTTTCCGTGTTTTATGAATCGTATTGAAGTCAGCCATCACCGCTACGGTTTTGAGGCCGGTTATATATTCCAAGATGTCCATCAGGTGGGAGCCTATATCAGCGATTGCCCGTGAATCACCAGATTTGTCCGGTTCAAGACGCCAGTTGTAGTCGGTTTCATAGAAAAGCCAGTCTTGCAGATACGAGCCAATGAAAGAATAAATTTCTCCCAATTCGCCTCTCTCACGCATCGATTTCATTTGGCGCGCCAGAGGATAATAGCGCAAGTTGAAATGTACGGCATTTACTAATCCCGTTTTGGCGGCCAGTTCAACCAGCTCCTCGGCTTCTGCGAGGTCTTTTGCCAATGGTTTTTCGCAAATAACATGTTTGCCGGCCAGCAATGCCGCTTTGGATTGAGAGTAGTGCAGGAAATTAGGCGTACAGATATGTACCGCCTGGATGTCGTCCTGTTTCAGCAATTCATCGAAAGTGTAAGAACGGGCGATTCCAAGAGCGTCTGCCTTTTCTCTGGCCAGCTCGGCGGTGACTTCGCAAAGTGCGGCGACTTCTACATTAGGAAGACGTCTCAGGGCTTCAATGTGTGCGGGACCAATGAAACCTGTACCGACGACGCCAACTTTAATTTTGTTCATAAACGGGTATTGGAGATAGGTGAAAAAACATGGAAATTAGAAATCGGTCCACTTGGTATCCGTGCTGTTTGAAGCGATAACGGTATCGATGAACTTCATGCCACGCAATCCATCTTCGGCAGTCGGAAAGTCATAAACAGGATCGGCTTTGCGGCCCTCCCAATAAGCCCTTACATGGATCGCGAAATTGCGGTAAAGATTGGCAAATGCTTCGAAATATCCTTCGGGGTGTCCTGCGGGGATGCGTGTATGGACTTGTGCAGCTTTCGATAAATTACCAACGCCTGTACGAATGACACGTACGCCCTGATTGGTCTTATGGATCAATGTATTGGGCTCCATTTGTTTCCATTGCAATCCGCCGGTCTCTCCATAGATACGGATATTAAGGTCGTTTTCTTCGCCGTTTGCAATCTGGCTGTTTTGCAGGATGCCTTTCGCGCCGTTGTTGAAACGAAGCAACACATTGGCGTCGTCGTCAAGCAGGCGGCCATCGACGAAAATGGTCAGGTCGGCGCAAACCTGCGTGATTTTGAGCCCGGTAATGTATTCTGCCAGGTTTTCGGCATGTGTACCGATATCCCCCAGGCCGCCGGCAGCACCTGATCTTTTAGGGTCTGTACGCCATGCAGCCTGTTTGTTGCCGGTTACCTCCACCAGCGTGGCCAGCCAGCCCTGTGGGTATTCCACAATCACTTTCCTGATTTCCCCAATGGCTCCGGACGCAATCATGCTTCGTGCTTCTTTGACCATCGGGTAGCCTGTATAATTGTGTGTAAGACAAAACACAAGCCCAGTTGTCTTTACTAATTCATTGATCTCTTCCGCCTCTTCAGTATTTAAGGTAATCGGTTTATCACAAACCACGTGGAATCCGTTCTCGAGAGCGAGCTTCGTTGGCGCGTGGTGGACGTGATTAGGCGTCACGATGGCAACAAAATCCATTCTCTCACCTTCCGGCAATTGCTTTTCTTTCAAAATCATCTCTTCAAAGTCGTTGTAAACCCGTTCTTCCGGCAGGTACAACGCCTTTCCCGTTTCTTTTGACTTCACAGGGTCGGAGCTGAATGCTCCGCAAACAAGTTCAATTTCTCCATCCATGATCGCTGCACGGCGATGTACCCCACCAATAAATGCGTCCAGGGAACCACCTACCATACCCATTCTGATCTTTCGTGACATTCCAGTTGGTTTAAAGTTTCGAAAAGATTTTACAGTTATAAAGAGTAGTATACATCACTCTTACTTCTTACAAATATAATTTTAACACTTAAAATACCCCGTCCGGATTAAGGTAAAAGCAGTAGAATATTGCTGGATTTGTTTTTTCTGAGAAATTCTTATATTAAACATTGCTTACTATTTTAATCAACTAATTCAATATCAAACCCTAATCGTCTTATGACCCAAACCGTTAACAGCAACAGGTTATTCATTGCCAGTTGTCTTGCCATTATCACTACAGCCTTTTCATTTAGTATCAGAGCGGGTATTCTTCCTCAATTGGGAAATGAATTTGGTCTTACCGCCGAGCAGCTGGGCTTTATTAATTCCATGTTCTTTTTCGGGTTCCCGATTTCTATGATTATTGGAGGTATTGTTTACCATACGATCGGGCCCAAAATTATCATGCAGGTTGCTTTGGTTGCCCACACGCTTGGGATTCTGTTAACGATCTATGCCGGAGGTTATATGGGTTTGCTGATCTCCACATTCTTCATTGGCTTTGGCAACGGCTGTACTGAGGCCGCGTGTAACCCGATGATCGCGGACATGTATTCCAGCAGCAAGTTGAATAAAATGCTGGGCCGGTTTCACATGTGGTTCCCTGGCGGGATCGTGATAGGTAGCTTAGTCTCCAAGTTTATGACCGACGCCGGTTCTTCCTGGCAAACACAGATCTGGGTGTTGATGTTACCTACCGTGGTTTATGCATTCCTGTTCGGTGGTCAGACATTTCCAAAACCTAAAGTAGAAGGTGTTACCTCATTGGCGAAAAATTTCCAGGCCATGCTAACCCCGTTATATATTTTTATATTCTGCTGCATGGCATTAACAGCCATCACAGAGTTTGGTCCTAACCAGTGGGTAAACGTTGTTTTGAACAGTAGCGGAGCTGACCCTATGCTGGTTTTGGCATTAACTTTTGGTGTGATGACACTAGGAAGGCTTTTCACAGGCCCGGTCGTAGATGCTGTTGGTCAAACTGGTATATTGCTGTTCGGGGCTGTTTTGGCCGCGGCAGGTATTTACATGTTTAGCACGGTTACCGGCCCGATAGCGTATCTGGCAGCGGTAATCTTTGGTTTGGGCGTATGTTTCAACTGGCCTACTGTAATCGGATTTGTTGCGCAGCGCGTACCTTTGAGTGGGGCCTTGGGTATGTCCATTATCGGTGGAGTAGGTATGTTTTCAACTTCTATTTTCCAGCCAATCATCGGTCGCTGGATCGACTCGGCTCATACCGAATATGCAGCAAAAGGTCTTTCAGGATCGGAGCTTGAACTGGCAGCCGGTCAGGCAACATTGTCTACTATGATGACTTTCCCGATCATTTTGATCGTTGCGTTTTCAGTCTTGTGGTTTTGGGCAGGTAACCCGAAGCCTGGGGCAATTGAAGAAATCAGAGCAGCTGAACAACCTCAGTTATAAGGTTTTTCAACAATAAAAAAGGGTCGGCGATGAGTATCGTCGACCCTTTTTTATATTATCTTGAAGGAACAAGTCTTATTTCAATTTGACAATCGTCACCCCCGCTCCACCTCTGTCGGGATGCTCGTCCTGCATCCCCTTGACATGCGAATAACCTCTCAAATGGTTTCTGACCAGGGTTCGCAGGATTCCATCTCCTTTCCCATGAACAATGCGGAGCTCATCGTAACCCAGCATGATAGCGTTGTCCATAAACTGATCGACCATGCCCAGCGCTTCTTCACCTCTTTTGCCTCTCATATCGAGATTAAAACTGAAATTCATCATGCGCTCATTCAGATCAATCCCTTTGGCAGCGCTTTTGACCTTTTTTTCTCCGGTTGCCGCTTTGTAAGTTTTGTTAGATACTTTTTCCAGGCGATTGAGCTTTACATTGGATTTGAGGTCGCCAATCCTGATCTCAACATCCTTGCCTTTCAGCGAAATCACTTCCCCGATCGCAGTCTGCCCGATAATCCTGACATAACTTCCTGGAACAATGTCGCCGCTTTCCGGCTCATAAACATCTTCGGCAAGGGTAGGCTCGGCTACTTCTTCCAGTTCAAGGTTTTTCTTGTTAAAAGTTTCCAGCTCGGTCCTTACCGTTTTGGTCTTCTCCTTCTCAGCTTTGTTTTCCTTGATTTCCCGAATCGTATTTTCGATCAGCTGATTCGCATCGGAAATGAGGTTTTTGGCCTTTTGCTTGGCCTCATTCACGATCTTTTTCTCGTTGTTTTCCAGGTTCTCTTTTAAAGAAGTATAGTCGGCCAATTGCTTGGTCAGCTTTCGTTCCTTAATCCCGATCTCAATATTCTTCTCGGAGAAAACCCTTCTCTCAATATCCAGTTCCTTCAATAACTTCTCAAAACTCACCTGCTGAGTCCCGAGCTTTTCTTTAGCCCGATCAATCACCGCAACTGGTAACCCAATTTTTGAAGCAATTTCAAACGCAAACGAACTTCCCGGCCTTCCAATTTCCAGTTGGTAAAGCGGCTCCAAGTGTTCGCCATCAAAGCGCATGGCACCGTTAACCAGGCCGTCGGTTTTGTCGGCCAGTACTTTGAGGTTGGTATAATGTGTGTTGATCACCCCATATGCGCCAGATTTGGTCAGGTCTTCGAGGATTGCCTCTGCAATTGCCCCTCCCAGGCCGGGTTCTGTGCCTGTGCCGAATTCATCGATCAGGAAGAGCGTCCGTCTGTTGGCCAAAGTCAGAAAGTAGCGCATGTTTGTAAGGTGAGAACTGTATGTACTCAGGTCATTTTCAAGCGATTGTTCGTCACCGATATCAATGAAAATGTTCTGGAAGAAACCCATGGACGATCCTTCTGCAACCGGTACCAGCAACCCGCACTGGAACATGTATTGTATAAGCCCTACTGTTTTCAGAGCTACCGACTTCCCGCCGGCATTAGGCCCTGAGACAATCAGGATACGCTTTTTTTCTTTCAGTTCTATGTTGAGCGGGGTAACCTTTTTGCCTTGCTTCTGGAAAGATAAATGTAAAAGAGGATGTCTGGCATCACGCCAGTTGATAAACTGTTGATTGAAAAATGGCGGGTTAATCGCACCCATTTCCGCTGCCAGCCTTGACTTTGCGCGCAAAAAATCCATTAAACCCAGAAACTGATAAGCTTTCTGTAAATCAGGAACATAAGGCCTGAGTTGAGCGGTTAATTCGAGCAGTATCCTGTTGATCTCACGCCTTTCTTCGTATTCGAGTTCTCGTATCTCGTTATTGGATTCAAAAACATCGGTTGGCTCAATGAAAACGGTTTGCCCGGTTGCTGATTCGTCGTGGATAAAACCTCTTAATTTCCTCTTGTGTTCCGCGGCAACCGGAATGACCATCCGGCCATTTCGCACCGTCAGAGAAGTATCGTCACCGATCCAGCCATTACTTTTGGCTGACTTTAAGATGGTATCCAGTTTTTTTCGAATTCCGGCCTGTTCGGAAATCAGCTTTTTACGTATCCTCGACAATTCGGAAGAAGCGGAATCCCTGATTTGCCCGCGGTCATCGATGATGCGTTCAATTGCATCGGTGATCGGTTTTTCTACTTGAATGGTTTTCGAATACTCCGTTAAAATCGGAAAAGAATCAGATTCTTGGCTTTCGAAAAATCTTAAAATGAGACGGATTGTCTGAAGTGATACTTTGAGATCCGAAAATTCTGCCTGGTTCAGGAGCATGCCTTCTATGGCTGCTCTTTTCAGGTAAGGTGTGGCGTCAATATAATTCTGTGAAGGGAAATTTTCTCCGATTTCCAGGATGCGCTGCATTTCGGCGGTCTGACTTACCAGTTTTTCAACCAGCCCAAAGTTCTCGGAAAATTTGATCTTTTCGACAAAACGCTGTCCCAAGGGACTAATGCACGCTTCTTTTAATCGTTCCCTTAATTTATCAAAGCCTAATTTTTGTTCTATGGTGTTGGGATATAGCATTTTTAGCTGTTGGCTACCAGCGATTAGCTTTTAGCTCTTTCTGATTTTTAACGTTACCTTCTTTACTTGTTAAAACAACTCTCTGATTTCTTCTTTGAGAACCTTCAATGCATGTGCAGCAGGTTGCACTTCTTTTTCGATTACGTGCGAAAATATTTTTTTTGCCAGATCGGAAGGCGCCGACTCTGCCAAAACTTCTGATGCCGACTGATTGATCACCGCAACGGTTTCGTTCATAGCACTGGTAATTTGCTCCCAGGCGTGAATGCTCAGATAAAGTTGTTGCGCCACATTATGATTGTACTCGTCGCGTATTTCCTGAAGCAGTATTTGCTGGAGTTCGAGTGAGCTCATTGCTGACGGTGCCAGCCTGAGTAACAAACTACTTGGCGTGATCCGTTCCAGGAACAGGCACATGCGTTCGTAAGCCTGCAGACGCAGCGGTAGCGTGATTTCTATATTTTTGCTCCGGATATCCCATTTCTGTTTTTGGAAAATCTTGTCGGCAACCGTGGTAATGGTCAGATATACTCCAAACGTAACAAGCGCACCGAGCAACAATACGGTCAGAATCAAATTATATTCCATCTGTGTTTGATAGGTAACTTTTTAAAAATGAAGTGCAAAATTAACGGATTGCCACAATTAAGCGGATATTTATTCAAAATAGCGAATGGAAGGCACTGCAATCTTGTTAGATTCCCCAGTGAATAAAGTAAAAGTAATTGCAAGTTTATGACGGAAAGCCCGATCCAACTTACAGAAAAAGCAAAGCTTGAAATCAAGGCAACACTGAAAGCCAATAAAATCCCTGACACCTATGGTCTCAGGGTTGGGTTACGCGGGGGCGCATGCAGCGGTACATTTCTGCTTGGCTTTGATACTGCAACAGAACACGACCAAACTTATCTGATAGAAGGTATTAAGGTCGTTGTAGACAGGCGGCACCTGATGTACGTAATCGGGGTCTCGGTAGACTATGAAGAAGGTTTGAACGGAGCCGGTTATACGGTATCCATGGCTGAAAAAACGAAATAGACAATCGCATTTTAGTCCTCAATGGTTACATGCTTCCAGTTTTCTCCTGATCTGATCCGATTTAATTGGGTATGCGTGATTCCAAATTGTTTGGCAATCATTTTGAGGCGGTTATTGTCGTTCTTCAATAGCTTCTTAATGATCCGCACCTTACTCTCGGTGAGTTTGTAATTTTTCGTCCTTCTTGGAATAACCCGGTTGATAAAGGCAGGGTTTTCCCGGTTGTGGTCGATCATTTCTGCCTTAGTAACCCATTTCAAGTTTTCGTAATGATTGTTTTGTTTTTCAAAATCAATGTGGATTACGAAGTTGTGCTCTGCGTCAGGCTTATTTACAAAATGTTCGGCAACCAGCTTATGGACATAACGGTTGATTGTTTTACCGCCCGCTACCCTGATATTCAATGACCGGTACCCCTGTATCACTGAACCCTTGATCACCACGCCTTCCTTGGGGTTATTCTGAAAACTTTTTAATCTGCCATAATTGGATACTTCATAATGAGGAGCATTCTCGATTTCGTCGAATTTGATTTTAGCCCACTTTTCATTCCAGAAACTCCGACTTACATGTAACTCGTTCATTTGGATAAGGATATATAATTAGGTTCTTAAAAAGTTGTATTGTTGTTCACGTTCTCAAAGTGCGTTATCCCAGTCTGGGAAACGATTTTGTATTCTTTCATTGTTAACCAGCGTGAGAATAAGGAGTTAATAGTTTTCAAAAAAATCAACAAACATGAAACGTACATTAATTGTTGGGGCATCGTCAAATCCATCCAGATACGCTTATCTGGCCGCACAAAAGCTCAGGAGTCACGGACATCCGATTGTACTTCTTGGCCGCAGAAAAGGGTTTGCGCTGGGAGAGGAAATTCATCTTGATAAAACAGATTGGGAAGATGTTGATACGGTTACACTCTATATTAACCCAACCCATCAACCTGAATACTACGATTATATTATTTCTTTGAACCCTAAACGCGTCATTTTTAACCCTGGTACTGAAAACCCTGAATTTAAAAACATTTTAGTTAATAAAAATATCATACCAATAGAAGCCTGTACGCTTGTTATGCTTTCGATTGGTGAGTATTAGCAATTAATTACCATTTAATTAGCGCAGAAGCCCAGGTAAACCCACTTCCAAAAGCCGCAAGACAAACCAGATCACCTTCTTTTAGCTTCCTCTGCTCCCAGGCTTCGGCTAGGGCAATAGGAATGGACGCTGCGGTTGTGTTGCCAAAACGTTGTATGTTGTTGATAACTTGCGATTCTCTTAAACCCAGTTGTTGCCTTACATAGTCGCTGATACGGATGTTTGCCTGGTGCGGTACCAGCAAATCGAGGTCCCCTGCCTCTAAGCCGTTTGCCTTTAAGGCTTCCCCAATCACCTCCCCGAAGCGAACAATCGCATGTTTGAAGACAGTATTTCCGTTCATAAAAACATTAAATCCACCTTCGTCAAGCATTTCTTTTGTAGCCGCACGGCCAACGCGGCTACTGCCCGGCTCTCTTACATATAGTTCTTCTGCGAAGCGTCCGTCTGCATGCAGGTGTGTAGATAATATACAGTGTTGGGGATCTTCGGTTGCGCAAAGAACGGCTGCTCCGGCACCGTCGCCAAAGATCACTGCCGTATTGCGGCCCATCGTGCTCTTATCAATCCATGATGACTGAATTTCTGAGCCAACAACAAGTGCGGTCTTGTACATGCCGGATTTGATGAACTGATCGGCAATGGAAAGTGCGTATACAAACCCCGAGCATTGTTCGCGGATATCGATCACCGGCTTGCCGTCCATGCCCAGCTCACGCTGCATCAGAAAGGCAGACCCGGGAAAAAAGTAGTCCGGGGTAATGGTTGCATAC
This sequence comes from Dyadobacter sp. HNCC25DJ185, assembly GCF_056895195.1. NCBI lineage: Bacteria > Pseudomonadati > Bacteroidota > Cytophagia > Cytophagales > Spirosomataceae > Dyadobacter > Dyadobacter sp. HNCC25DJ185. Next base: position 142,638 of record NZ_JBXHAR010000013.1, on the reverse strand, counting down.
ACAATTACATCAACCTCATTGGGTGTCAGCCCTGCCCGTTCGAGCGCCTGGCGCGAAGCCGCAGCCGCCATGCTATAATTGGTGTCTTTTCCGTACTCAAAGTATCTTCGTTCCCTGATTCCGGTCCTCTCCTGTATCCATTCATCTGAGGTTTCCATCCACTGGGTCAGGTCGTGATTGGTTATAATATTTTCGGGGACGTAATAACCAAGGCCTGTAATTCGCGACAATGTCATAAAGTTACTAAGAAGAGAAAATGCACTAAAAATCCAATATTAATCCGGCTAAACTACAAATTTTGCAATAAAAACACTGAGCTGCAATTTATATGGCCCTTTTCCGGATGTTTTCTATCACCGACAAAATAATGTAGACAATCAGGATGGCGGGTACCGCCAGGATATGTAAGGTCAAAAGCAATACAACCGTCGCGATCACAAGGATGAACCGGGCCTCATTCCCATGCCAGCCGAAGTTCTTGAATTTCAGTGCGATCAGCGGCATTTCCATCACCATCAGGTAGGACATCACAACGGCCAGGATCAGCAAATGGCTTGTATCAATAATAATACCGGCCCAAAAATCGCCTTTAATGTGTACGATAAGGGGCAAGGATGCGATCAGCATGGCATTAGCCGGTGTGGGAACGCCAATGAATGAGTCCGATTGCCGCGGGTCATTATTGAATTTAGCGAGCCTGATTGCCGAAAAAATGGCGACAATAAAGGCAAAATATGCTTTCCAGATTCCAAAAAGATCCGGAATGCTTTGCATGAGCATTTGGTACAGGATGATGGAAGGCAACAACCCGAACGTGACCATGTCGGCCAACGAATCAAGATCTTTGCCAATGGCAGAGCTGACTTTCAGAAGCCTCGCCAAAAAGCCATCCAGAAAATCGAAAATCAGGGCAACGCCTACCAGGGCGCATGACAAGAGTAAGTTATTGTGAAATGCCTCCACAACGCCGACACATCCGCAAAGCAGGTTTCCGCACGTGAGGGCATTAGGGATGTTTCGACGGATCATGGGCAGATTCTTTTGCGTGAGCGGCTATTTGAAAAACGGATTATTCTTTTTCTCAAATCCAATGGTTGTCGGCTCCATATGGCCAGCGTAAACGATGTAGTCCTCAGGCAGCGTAAATAGCTGTTGACGGATACTGGAAAGCAAAGTTTGATGATTACCACCGGGCAGGTCGGTTCTGCCGATGCTCATCCGGAAAAGAACGTCGCCCCCAATTACAAATCTTTGTTCTTCATTCACAAAAGCGACATGACCTGGCGCGTGACCGGGTACAAAGATTACCTTTAGCGTAGTAGAACCGAATTGCACCGTTTCTCCTTCCTGAAGGTAACTGTCGATTTCCGGTTCATTGAACTGCGGAAAACCGTAATTGGGTGCGTAAGTCTTTACTGCTTTGAGCAAAGGCTCGTCGAGCCGGTGGAGCGCAAACGGGATGTTGTACCTGCTTTTGAGCGCAGCTATACCCAGGACGTGATCAATATGGGCATGTGTATTGATCATACGGACAGGCCTCAGGTGATTAAGCGCTATAAAATCTGTGAGTTCTTTGATTTCAGTATGATCATAGCAACCGGGATCTATAATAACCGTTTCGCCTGTTTCGTCGTAAAGGATATAAGTATTTTCAGAAAACGGGTTAAAGACAAAGCTTTTTACCTGGACCATTCCATTGGGATTTGACGCGTATTTCTATCTGTGGCGCGAATTTACGAAACACTTTGCAAACCGTGTTATTTAGGTTGTTGCGGAAGTAAAAAACAAGCGCCGTCGTGTCCCGAAGGAAATGACGGCGCCCTGCTGAAATTTTCTGTTCAATTAACGTCCAGCTCCTTAATGGTCGCCGTGATTCTGTTGTAGTAAAGTACGGTCAGACCTTCATAACCAGAGTCAGATCCCACAAAAAGCCAGATTTCACCTTGCGCGTTCGCCTTAACAGTAAATGGCCTGTCTGCGTTTGACCTATTTACCAATGCATACTTATCGGTTTCCAGACCATTTGCTACGTTGCCCAAAAGCGCTACATCCTTTCCCTCTTGCGACTGCTGACCTTTGTCGAGGTTGAATTCGTAAAATTTATTCTGGAGCGTTACTGTGGGCTCTGTTCCCGAAGCCCCCGCTTTAAGGTAAACCGAACTTCCCGGCGATCCTCCGGCCCCGAGGCTGCTCTCGGGATAATTGGTGCCGAGGCTGATGTCGAAAGTGACGGTGTATGTTCCATTGGGAACGAGGCCCTTGACTTTTTTCTTTAAGTACATGAACAGGTCGTCGCTTCGGTTCATACCCTGCATCGCGTATGCATGCTGGGTGGTGTCCAGGCCTTTGGGAAGCAACGCCAGGCCAGATCTCAGGTGCATCGTTGCGGTATCGGTTTCAGCAGAATATTCTGCAAATTCGGCACTCCATCCGTCCAGTGCAGTTTCAAAATCAGAGTCTACAATCGTGATGGCGTCCAGTCCGTCGTTGTTGCAGGCGGTCATTACCACCGAAAGCGTTACCACTGCAAGCATGATCCATTTTTTCATTGTTTTTAGAAAGTTGATTGAATAAAGAATTTGATAATTACCAGTCAGGATCGTAATCATCTGCACATCGTTGGAAGGGTGCAGCTCAGCCGATCAGGAAAATGGTTGGTTTCTTGTGAAGATCAGGCAGATCGGCCTTCCAACTTTTAATGGTTTTGGTTTTTACAAATTCATCTTCGGCAGTAACATTGCTTGCGACACAGAGCAAGGTGTCGGGAAGGCAGGCTTCCAGAACGGCTTCCATCATCTGGTTGTTACGGAACGGCGTTTCCATAAAAATTTGCGTCTGCTGTTTTTGTCTAGCATCCCTTTCCAGGGCCTGGATTGTTCTTTTTCTCTGGGACTTGTCAATGGGAAGGTAACCGTGAAAGGCAAACGATTGTCCGCTCATTCCCGAGGCCATTAGGGCCAGTAATATAGATGAAGGTCCCACCAGAGGTACCACCCTGATCCCAAGCTGATGGGCAATATTGACGGCAACAGCGCCCGGATCTGCGATACCCGGGCTGCCTGCTTCGGAAATAATTCCCGCATTTTGATCCAGCTTTCTAAGGGATTCGAGCGTTTCCGACCTCGGAGTGTCTTTGTTTAATTCAATAAATGTCAGGTTATCAATGACTTTTCCTAGTTTGAGGCTGCTGATGAAACGTCGGGCGGTACGGATATTCTCCACAAAAAATACTTCAAGGGCAGCGATTGTTTCCTTGATCTGAGGTGTGATTACATGGTCCTGAGTTCCTTCCGAAAGAATCGTGGGAATCATAAATATTACTATACTTTGTTCATTCATAAGCCTTTATAAATTGCTTGTTTCTTCCAACCAAATTATTGGATTTCGAATCCTACCAACTGTACAAAAATACAAACAATGAAAAGGCTTTTATATTTTTCCTTCTTTCTCACCCTATTAGCAGCATGCAAAAAGGACAGTGCGGATGCTTTATATAATACTGATATCCCGTCTATTGCCGGCGCCTGGAAGCTTAGCGAACTGGAAAGGGCGTCCATTGATAATAAGAACGTCTGGGAGCCGGTTGCGGCTGCAAAAGTAGATACCCTTGTTTTCCGTGCCGACGGCGTCATTCTCAACCCTGACGGTTCCCCCAGATGCTGCGCACCTAAATCTTTGATTATCAATGGATCGTTAATGGATATCAAGCCCCAGGTGGCGATTCCGTCCAATCCTGTATGTGCAACGATCAATTGTACCTATTGCCCTACCTGGGAATTGTCATGGAGCTATGATTTGCTTATTATATCATCCTGCGCAGGTCTCAAAGCAAAATATGTCAGATAACCTCATCCAGAAATTTAAATAAGACTTCCACGAATGCTTTCGGCTGCTCCGCCTGGACCCAGTGCCCGGCGTCTGCAATGGTTTCCAGCCTGGCATTCGGGAACAGGTCCTGAATGCCTTCCATGTCCTCGTCAAGAATGTAGTTTGATTTTCCTCCCCGGATAAACAGGACAGGAGTTTCGATCCGGTCTTTTGACTTGACCTCAGCTCCTACATTCGCCATATCCGAGGTAAGCAGTGGCAAATTGAAGCGCCAGCCAAAACCGCCTTCCTCTTTCCTATAAAGATTTTTTAACAGGAACTGCCTTACACTCAGAATAGGCTCGTATTCGCTGAGGATTTCATCGGCCTCGTTTCTGCTTTCAATCCTGTCGATAGGGATTGCATTCAACCCTTTTAAGATTTTGCTATGGTGTATTGGATAGGTTTTCGGCCCGATATCCACCACCACCAGCGCGTCATAAGTTCCAGGGTAAGTCACTGCATATTCCATAATGGTTTTTCCTCCCATTGAATGCCCAATCAATACCGGGTTTTCCAATTGCTGCTGGTCTATGAATTCTTTCAGGTCAGAAGCAAATGTGGCAAAATTCATGGGCCCAGCGTGGGGCGACCTTCCATGATTTCTCTGGTCGACAAGGAACACCTTGTATCCGTGTTCCGAGATTGTTTTACTAATGCCAAGCCAATTATCCAGAAGGCCAAAAACGCCATGCAGAATGATCATGGGTTTTCCGCTTTCCCCGATCTGTTTAAAGTTTAGTTGCATCATAAGAGGAACATATTTTCAGCAAAGAAACAAACGGCTTTCGTAAAATTTAACAATCTGGTAATTCGACATGGTTAATGCGCAGGAAAATGGGTCAAAAAAATTCTACAAAAATTATTTTTTACTATAAAATTCCGTTTAAAACGCGTGAAGCAATAATTAACGAATTTTAATAATTTGATAACAATGAAAATATTGAAGTATTGGTACAGTATTTTATATTATTCCAATAAATCAGGCAGTTACGCAGACTAGTATTGTATTTTAGTAGGATTTACGGTTTTGTTTCTGAAATAAAAAAACTATTATTTTGCAGCAAATATTTACTCATCGGTAGCGATGATCCTACCTAATATTTACAAACCAAATCACCAAATTTATGAACAGGAAAAGTTTACTTTTCAGGGCAGCGTTTCTTGCGCTGGCAACACTTCTATTAACATTCTTCGGTCCTGACGCCCAGGCGCAGGTTACTTCATCAGCAATTACGGGCGGTGTCACAGACGGCAAAGGGGAGGCTCTTCCTGGCGCAACAGTCGTGGCGATCCACGTCCCATCAGGCACAAAGTATGGCTCCATTACCAATGACAAGGGATTGTATACGATTCCTGCAGTCCGTGTTGGCGGCCCATACTCAGTTACAGTATCATTCGTGGGTTTTCAGGACCAGGTTCGCGACAACGTCTTTGCCGAGCTGGGTACCAGCGCCGACGTAAGTTTCAAAATGCTTGACGGCGGGACGGATTTGAAAGAGGTTATTGTATCCACTGCCAGAAGTGACGTTTTCAGCTCTGACAGGACGGGTGCTTCGTCTTCTTTTGGCCGTGAGCAGATTAACACGACTCCGACTATCGGCCGTACCCTCAACGACATCAGCAAGTATAATCCTTACAGCAATGGCCAGTCTTTTGCGGGGCAGGATGCCCGTTTCAACAACATTACAATTGACGGCTCGGTTTTCAATAATGGCTTTGGTCTTGGGTCATCAGCACAGGCAGGTGGTCGTACGGGAACCACCGCAGTTTCATTGGACGCGATTGATCAGGTTCAGGTTAACGTAGCTCCTTTCGATGTTCGCCAATCCGGTTTTACAGGTGCCGGTATCAACGCAGTTACACGGTCAGGTACAAATGATTTTTCGGGTTCGGCTTACACACTCTTCCGGAATTCAGACCTGGTCGGTAAAAAAGGAAACGGCGGGAACAAAATTACACCGGTACCCAATGTTAAAGAGAATACTTATGGCTTCCGTCTGGGAGGTCCGATCATCAAAAATAAATTGTTCTTTTTTATCAACGCAGAACAATACAAGAGCAGCACACCTGCATTAACATGGTCTTTAGATCGTGGAACTGGCGGTACCAACGTATCTCGCGTTCTTGAATCAGACCTGAAGGACCTCGACCAATTCCTGACCACCAATTTTAATTATTCACTGGGTGCGCTGGATGGATTTAACAATGAGGTGACCAGTAAAAAAGCACTTATTCGTCTGGATTACAACATTAATGACAAGAATAAGCTTTCCGTCCGTTATTCTCACCACAATTCTGAGTCAGGGCAGATCATCAGCAATAGTAGCAGTAGTAACACAGCAGGTAACGGAAACCGGACAAACAGCCAGCTTGCCATATCCGGCGAAAACACAGGATATCTTATTGCAGACAATACCCGGTCTATCGCAGCAGAATTGAACTCTAATTTTGGAGGAAAGTTCGCGAATGACTTCATTGTAACCTACAACAAGCAAATTGAAGACCGTACTTACAAAACATCTGTTTTCCCAACAGTAGATATCCTGAAAGATGGAAGTACTTACACGACCATCGGGTTTGATCCTTTTACGCCAAACAACAAGCTGAACTATTCGACATTCAACGTTACGAATAACCTGAGCTACTTTGCAGGAAAGCATACCTTCACATTCGGTGTTGTTTATGAGCACTTTACTTCTAATAACGTGTTCTTCCCTTCGTCAAACGGGGTATATGTGTATAATTCGATCGATGATTTCAAAACTGCCGCACTTGCTGCTAAAAACAACCCGGGTGCTACAACATCTCCTGTAACGGTTGCCCGCTATAACTTGCGTTATTCATTGTTGCCAGGTGGTGGTGAGCCGTTGCAGACCTTAAAACGAGATTTGTATAGTGCTTATGTACAGGATGAATTCCAGGTTACGCCTAATTTCAAAATTACTGCCGGTATCCGTGGTGACGTGTTTGCCTATGATAACTCAACAGCAAAGGATTTTGAAAACCCGGTTGTGGCAGCGCTTAAATTCGCAGATGAGAATGGAAAGGATTACAAGGTAAGTACCGGTACTTTCCCGAAAGCAAGATTATTGTTGTCTCCTCGTGTCGGTTTTAACCTGGATGTGAAAGGTGATAAAACAACTCAGATTCGTGGTGGAACCGGGATATTTGTTTCAAGGATCCCAGAGGTGTTGATCTCCAACCAATTGGGTAACAACGGTGTGAATACAGCGGTAATCAACGTGACCAACACTACCAATTACCCATTTACGTTGGATCCAAGTCGCTTTACTCCAAATCGTGACTCTGTTGATATAACCAAATTGCTTCCTTACGTAATCAATGCTTCGGATGCCAATCTGAAATATCCTCAGATCTGGAAGTCAGACATCGCCGTTGACCAGAAACTTCCTGGCGGTCTTATCGGAACAGTTGAGTTTATCTTCAACAAAACATTGAACGGGCTGCGTTATATCGACGCCAACCTGAAAGCTCCGGACCGTTCTTTCTCTGGGCCTGACAACCGTGAGCGTTTCCCGGCTTCTGGTGTAGCAAGCTCAGGTATAGGCGAAGCAAACACAGTAAACGTGGCACGTTTTTACAATCCTAAAATCTCCAACGTGTTTGTTTTGAAAAACGTTAAAAAAGGTAACTCGTACATTGCAACGATTAAGCTTGAAAAACCAGCTTCGAAAGGTTTTGGAGGATTTGTTTCTTATACCTATGGTGCTGCAAAAGACGTTGCTTTCGTAGGTAGCACGGTTCAGGCAAATGTTCCAACCAGCACTGGTCAGAACTACCTGCCATTGGCTTATTCGGATAACGATTTGCGTCACCGCGTTGTGGGCTTGGTTAACTACCGCCTTAACTATGGTGGCAAGTTCGGAGGTTCTACCGTGTTTACATTGGGCGCGGTTTCTGCCAGTGGTGGAAAAATCTCTTATACACTTAACCAGGATTTGAATGGTGACGGACAAAATTCGAATGATTTGATTTACGTGCCAAAGAATGCTTCTGAATTAACCTTTGCTCCTTTAACTGTTGGATCAGGTCCTACCGCGGTAATTTATTCTCCTGAGCAACAACAAACGGCTTTCAATGCATACATCGAGGGTAATGAATATCTGAAATCGCGCCGTGGTAAGTATGCTGAACGTAACGGTGGTGCTTACCCTTGGCTGACTCGTTTCGATTTAACGGTTATTCAGGAGTTTTACGTAGCTGTTGGCAAGAAAAACAAGAAAAATACGATTCAGTTGCGCGGTGATATTCTTAACATTGGCAACCTGATTAATGACAAATGGGGCTTGGGTAATTTAGCGACAGCATCTTCTGCAACAGGCGTGTCTAACCCTTTGGCTCTTGCAAGTGTATCAGTCGACGGTGTTCCTTCTTACAGGATCGCTACGCAGAGCATTAATGATAATGGTACAAACAAAACTATCTTATTAAGAGACTCTTTTGTACCTAACGTTTCTGTTGGTAGTGTATGGCAGGCGCAAATTGGTATAAGATATATCTTCAACTAATCTGATCGAAGTTTAGAAAGTGAAAGAGCCCGGTTTTTTTGATCGGGCTCTTTTGTTATATATAAATGTTAGCGATGAATCACATTCAGTGCGTGAATTTTGTCGTAAAAAGATTTATCCTGCAATTCCCGCGGCGTTATTGCCACCAGACTTTCCATTGGCAAGATCGATTTTTCAGCTTAGGTCTGGTGGTCGGCACCAGCCGGGCCAGCTCTCACCCTCGCTGGCTATCCCTGGGGTCAAGCTCGGTATTGATTTCCCTTTCATTTCAAAACCGTTCTTTTCGGACTAATTCTTTTAATGCATTTCATGTGACTTACAGGTTATATTATGTCAACCATTTGATAATGAGGTTTTTAGGCCATATTTTTTCTTGCAATGTGGTTTTATGCGGCAATCTAACCACCCAAATTTAAAACGTTAATATTACCTGTTACTAAGATTTCCAGTGAAAGCGCGCACAAATATTAGAAGTACTTTTCTAACAGTATGTTAATTTATTGTTAATACTCATGTAAAATATTCGATCATTTAAGTAGAAGTAATTCTTTTGCAACTTGATTCAACATTCGGATACAATGTTAAACATTTAAACACTAGTCTTATGGGAATGAGAAAATTGCTCACCGTTTTTGTCTGCCATCTGTTATTTTTTACAACTGCTTGTACTAATCAGGATGTTGATCCAGACCAACCAGTCGAAACCAACGACAAGTTTAAAAGTGTCCACGTAAATGATGGAATTTTAGTTTTCAGAACAGCAGCTCAATTTGATGAATTTTCTAAAAGATCCGGGCTTGCCGATGTGAGCACTCGGCTCGATCTGGAGAGAAGATTGGGTTATTTATCTTTAACTTCTGTTGTTGAGTCCAAGCAAAAACAAAGTGAGACGGAAATCAAAAAATTTGCGCTGGATAATGATCTTGTGGAATATAAAACGGGCATTCTCCGGCACAAACTAATTTCGGAAAACATCGCGTCTTTGGTAAATTCGGATGGCCTTGTAATTATCGGGGGCAGTCTATTTCGTTTTGCTCCAGATAAAGTTTCCAGTGTTCCAATTAGCAAAACGAATGGGATTACGAACGCGAAACTGGCGCTGCTGGAGAAATCTGAGTTGGAATCTCTGGTAAAATCCTATGCAATTAGCCGAAACGTAAAGAGTTTAAGTAACCCGGAAGCCAGGTATAACTTAGGAAATAATCAACTCTATGTTCAAAACGCTTACATCCGTACGGGTGCCCCATTATATAACGACGGCTTTTTTTCCAGAAATTTTGAGATTGAACTTCATGGGGGAGTTGAAGTCGCAAGCTTTGGGTACTGGTATGAATGGTATGATGAGTACGAGCCGTACAATGAAGATTGCCGATGCGAAAGCGGAATTGGTACACCTCACGTCGATAACGGATATGCTGCTTATGTCAAATTAATAGAGGATCTGTACAAAAGATATCCAAACAACAATATCGAACGGAATGAGACAGCTTCCTATTTAAGGGTAAAAAGTACAAATGCCACGTTGTATGCGGATGGTGTCGCCATTCCCCTCAGATATGATAATAGAGTTAGTAATGTACATGATTTCTGGTATGAGGTTTGGTCGCAATGGAAGCCTTACATCGGCGGCTCCCGGACAGCTATTGAGGTGGAAGGCAACTTTGATTTCGAAGGCCAATTGCAAAGGGACGGGCGTATTTTGACAACTACTGTCAATCTATGATGTCCGGATTTTGACACTGAAATTTCTCTATCCGGCTGGAGATGGCTCAGTATAATGCTGGTGGGACATTTTTGTGCTGGCTGTTGCATCTGCGGCGCCTGCCAGATCAGTGACGCTTACATTGGTAGCCCATCCCCGGGCGTCAGCCCCGGGGATTAATGATTTCTTTTAAATGGAGGCACGCTGAATTAAATAAGCGGAGGTAAAATAGAGCAAGTGTTTGCCATATTTAGATGTAAATACATTAGCGGGATACAGACTATTTTTTAATTATTTTTTCTGAAATATACTCTGCACCAAAACCGGTTTGTCCGTACAAATAATATCGGGTCCGCCACTTCCATAAATTCTCCGATACAAAGGCCGCGAAGCCGAGGATTGAAGAGTGTCAATGTTCCCATTCGTACCCAGCGAAGCGATGACATTCAACTGATGTATCTTTTCATAAAATGGCTTATCCTGCAATTCCCGCGGCGTAAGTGCTACGAGGTGATCCATGGGGAGCCCTGATTTTTCCACATCCCCAATGAGCTTGTTGCTATTAAAACCAACAGCCAGCATCAGATCGGGAGCCAGTTGGTGGGCGATTCTCGCTTCTCCGATCGAGTAACAAATGAGCACGGATTTATTGAGGTTGCCTGTGGTCCGTAGCATATCGATGGTTTTCCGAACATTGGTCTCCGGTTTTTTATCCACAATCAAAATAAGGTTCTTGCTTTTGCTCCACACCAGCAGTTCCTGAAATGTGGGGATGCCGTATTCGGTCAGTTTACCGTTGGCATCTTTGAGTTTCAATTGCACGGCGTCTTCCCAGTTCGTTTTGCTCAACAAACCTTTTCCGTTGGTGCGGATGTTCAATTCATCGTCGTGCGAAATGACCATCAAGCCATCGGCTGTTACCCTGACGTCAAATTCCAGCAGCACGCAAGGGACATTTTGATAGGTCCTTTCAAAGGTTGCCATGCTGTTACCCGGAAAACCGTCCTCTGTACCCCCCTGATGTGCCATAATGAGTGGCATATCTCTCTTCTTAGGTTTAAGATAAGATTTGAGGGCGCCTGCGGAATTGAAATTACAAGGACCGATGTGCCTCTGACCAGACCCTTTTATGGTAACCATTGCAGTTAACATAAGTATAAAAAGTACTTTTCGCTTCATCATTTCAATGGTTATTCCTACACTTTCTCCGCTTTCATCACCGATTCCATTCCCGCACGGTAGCCCTCAATGATCAATCTCGAAATATCGTCGGAGTTGAAATGTTGCAAGTCGAGGAACAAGGGGCTTGACGGCCTGATCACCGTTATTTTCATGGGATGGCCACGCAATATTGAGCGGTCCACATAAGATTCGGCCCACACAATATTGCTGTTGGCAATCTGGTTCACCGTGATATCTCTGACCCGCTCGATTAATGTGATCAAATTTCTTGCATTGAGGTCTTCGGGTTGATAAAGCAGGGGTGAATGGCAGGCGATCAGGACAATTTCTGTCGCGCCGTCTTCTATGGCCTGCCTGATCGGCGCTACTTCGCGCATCCCCCCATCGAGGTAAAGCTGCCCCTCAATTTCAACGGCGGGCATCAGCATTGGAATGGAGGAGCTGGCGTAGACAAAGTCGATGTAATGAGGATCCTGAGGAGTAACGTATTTGATTTCCCCGCTGGCAATATTAACCGCCCCCACTTTGACCTTGACAGGCGTATTCGTCAGATAATCATCGTTCAGATGTCTCCTGATCAGCTGATGTAATGGAAGCGGGTCCACAATGCCATCAAATCTGCTCAGCAAGGTATTCATTCCCAGCATCACCCGGGAGCGGAGCATGGATATGTCCTGAGGCTGTGTGATATTTTTGATCCAGAATTCAAGTAATTTGCGGCTAGCCACAGGCCATTTCATTTCTTTGCTATCCAGCATTTGCCTGCCGGCTTCATTGGCGAGAAATGTTGCGTTTAATGCTCCTACCGAAATCCCATAAATCATTTCAGGCTCAAAACCATTTTCCAGTACAGCCTGGATCACGCCCACCTGAAAAGCGCCCTTCATTGATCCCCCTCCGAGGACAAGTGCTTTCATAAATCCTTCATTCCATTTTCCTCAATTCTAAACATTTTAAAAATAAAATTGATATAAACAGAAGATTTTATTCCAAATTTGAAGGCTAGACTTCAGAGGCAGCTGACATACGAACTGCATACCTGCACTGCCGCTAGCGTCCTTTTAATATCAGGAGGGATACTTGCCCCCGCAGATTAATATGACCCTTTCAATAAAGGATATTCAGGCACCGATTGTAGATGAAATGAAGGCTTTTGAGCATAAGTTTCGTCAGTTTATGAAAAGCGATGTAATGCTGCTCGATCAGATTATGAATTACATCGTGCGCAGGAAAGGGAAGCAGCTACGGCCGATGTTCGTATTTCTTTCCGCGGGAGTTTGCGGGAGCATCACCGAGTCGACTTACAGGGGAGGGGCGCTGATCGAACTGCTCCATACTGCCACTTTGGTCCACGACGATGTTGTGGACGATTCCAATTACCGTCGCGGCTTCTTTTCTGTGAATGCTTTGTGGAAGAACAAGATTGCCGTGCTGGTGGGGGATTACCTATTGTCCCGAGGATTGCTCTTATCGGTTGATCATCAGGAATTCGACATTCTGAAGATTGTCTCCACGGCTGTCAGGGAACTCAGTGAAGGAGAGCTGCTTCAAATTGAAAAGGCCAGAAGGCTGGATATCAACGAAGAAGTTTACTACCAGATCATTCGACAAAAAACGGCATCATTGATTGCTTCCTGCTGTGCAGTAGGCGCTAGTTCAGTTGGCGCCGGCGAGGATATGGTGAAGCGGATGCATGCCTTTGGCGAAAAAGTGGGTATGGCGTTTCAGATCAAAGACGACCTTTTTGATTATGGCGAAGACGAAATCGGCAAACCGCTCGGGATCGATATCAAGGAAAAGAAAATGACGCTCCCATTGATTTACGCATTGAACCACGCTCCCTGGCTGGAAAAGCGCAGGATCATCAACATTATCCGCAATGAAAGCCACAAGCCCCATAAAGTCAATGAGGTGATTGCTTTCGTAAAAGAGTCGGGCGGCTTACGCTATGCGCAGGAAGTTATGCAAAAGTATGTGGAGGAAGCCAGAAGCCTCCTGGCTGGATTTGTAGATTCAACCCATAGAACATCATTGGAACAGCTCGTTCAATACACAATTGAAAGAAGCAAGTAGTTTTTAACTATACATAGCAAATTCTTTTTTATATAAGTAAGTATAATAATATGACTAAGGTCTTAGTTGTATTATTATCAACTTATCTCTACTGCTATGAAACTGTTTCTCATCCTCTTTCTAAGCCTGATTTTTCAATTCGCGAATGCGCAGACAAGGGTTATCTGGCAAAAGAATGCCGAAGCCGAGGGGTTCGATGTAACTAAGCTGGCCCAGCAATACAATAATGATGTGAAAGGATTTGCCAAACCAATCCTTGATCAGTTAGAGAAAGCTGTTGCGGCGGCTTTTCCGGTCAACCCAAATCCCGGAATTACGGTTTTCACACAATTCTTCGTCAATGCCTCCGGTGCGGTCGATTATCTGATTTTTGATATACAGACAAGCGAACGATATAATATAGATTCATTGGGGCGTCACACTTCGGAAGCTTTCCTGAGAAGTTTCGATGGCTGGAAAACGGTCAATGCTCCCGGGAAAGCTTTTATGTTCGCCTCGTTTCGTAATGTAGGGAAGGCGATTGTCAGGCGGGAGATAAGGAAAATGGACAGTTCCATTGTGGACGTGAAAACTGCCTTGGCTGCGGTTGATACACTAAAAGTCAAATACCTTTATCTCAATCAGTTGGAACTGAAAGAGGTGCCAAATGTAATTTACAGGTTCAAAAATCTGGAAGAATTGTACCTGGGTGGCAATGAATTGCAGAAGGTTGGTATTGATCTGAAACGCTTTCCCAGGCTGAGACAGCTGCATTTGCAAGGCAACCAACTCACGAATTCAGGCCTTATTTTGGCTGAAAATTCGTCGTTGGAGATACTGAATTTGAGAGAGAATAAATTCACGGACATTCCAGATGCCGTTAAGAAATGCAAGAAAATGACGAGCCTCTGGCTTGGCGGAAACACACTTAACAATTTGTCATCCAAAAGTTTCAGAAAACTCAAACAGGTCCGTGACCTGAACTTTTACCGGTCGGATCTGGCTGTTTTACCCAAAGGGATCAAAAAGATGCGGAGGCTGGAAGTTTTGGACCTTTATTATAATAAGCTGGAAGTACTGCCCAAATCCATTACCAGGTTGAAACGATTGACACATCTGGCAGTTTCGCACAACCAGATTGCCGCATTACCTGCAAAGATCAGCAGATTGAAGAACGTACACACGATTTATGCCCATCACAATCATCTGAGCAACCTGCCCGATGGGATTGGTAAATTGAAGAACCTTCGGATTTTAGATTTGGGTTATAACTGGTTTACCAATTTCCCGGCCGAGCTGACCGCCTTTACCAACTTGCAGGAACTCGACCTGTCATCCAATAACTTCCCGGAATTCCCTGAGCAGCTTTTGAAAATCACGCAATTGGAGAAACTGTATCTCCGGGGTAATCCGTTCGTGACGGAAAACACTGAGAAACAATATGGCCAACAGCTGGGACTTCTCAAAAAGAAGAATATTGAGGTATTTTATTGACGGCTACAAATTTAGCCAGTAAGTGAATTTCAACACAATCGCACGGTTCTTGACCCGGAAATTCTCAGGTAAATAGTTGTCGGTATACACGATGAACAAATCCGAAGCCGGTTTGTAACGCCATTGCACACGTGCATTCAGGTTGATATTGTCAGCCTGATTGTTGTATTGCATAAAAGTGGTAAAAAAGAGCTTGTTCGTGAAGGTAACATCCACACGCGGGCCAACCAGCCAGAGTTGCGTGCGGTTCCAGGGCGCTGGCAAACGGATATCGTTGTAATTCCCCGCCATCGTAATCGCCACATAAGGCTGAACGCGGTAGCCCAGTTCAGCGCGAAGATTGTTTCGATGTCCGTTTTGATAGTAACCCCCGAAAATACCGGAGGTAAGAAAGGTAAGCCTGTTTTGAGGGCCGGATACAATATCAAACCCAACCGATTTCCAATTGTGTTCGCTTCCGGTTGGCAATGTGCTTCCTCCCAGGTTTGTCGGGTCAAAAGGACGCAATAGCCGCACATAATTGCTTGCTCCCCACACCGATACCGTGGCTCGGTTGATATAGTTCACATTATAGGAAAGGATAAATTCGCGGTCTGTCAGATCAAACTTTTTGTCCCAAAAGGTATTGTTAACCAGTTTCGGTCCGTGGCTGATGACTTTTGGATTTTTAATAAAAAACAGATAACCCACATTCGGGCTGATCTTGTAGTAACCCAGACGGACCGCATTGGGGACATATCCGACTTCTGCATTGTAATTTTTGCCCACATACTCATGCTGCCATTGCCAGAAGAAATTGGGGTGGTTGAATTTAAGATCGGCGGCATGCGTGAAATCATCAGTAGATTTTCCGGGTGTAAATGATTTCAAAACCATCACTTTTCCTGTCCAGAGATTTTTGGCACTGGCAAGGTTGAATTCAGCTCCGATATTGCGATTATAACGGTTGGTAGCCGAGTGCCTTTCCAGGGAATAATTCGTGGCGTCCTTGTTCACGAAAATGAACCGTACATTGGACCTTGCCAATAACTGCCTCTGCAATGCAAAAACCGAATAGTTATTCCTTGGAGTAAGAGAGTCGGCAGAACCGGTTTGGACATCCAAAACCCCGATACGCCAGTTCTTGTTGATTTTCCCGCTCATCCTCGCGCCAAACTGGATAGGTACCCCCAAACCAATGCGCCGCGAGAAAAAAGGGCGAATGGTAGCGTACCCGAAATTGGCGAAAAGGTCGGCATTTTCCAGAAAGAACTGCCGTCGCTCCGGGAAAAAGAGCTCAAAGCGGTTGAGGTTGGTTTGCTGCACATCCACGTCGACCTGCGAAAAGTCAGGATTGACGGTCAGGTCGAGGTTTAATGAGGGCGTCAGCCCGATTTTTACGTCGCCGCCAACAGTCGGCTTATACTTGGCCGGCGTATCGTTTTGGTGGTCCTTGGTCATCTTCAAAGCTGCGTAAGGAATAACCGAGATATTCGGGCCTGGATTCGGTGGCGGAACATCCCAGACCAATACCCCGGTATAAGCCAGTGAAGCCGAAGGAAATTGCTTCGGCACGGGTGCCCAGGAAGATTTTTCGGAAATGGTTAGGTCCTGGCGGCTGAAATTAATGCCCCAGCGGGTGATGCCAGGTTTATAACGTATGCTTTTGAAGGGGATTGCCGCTTCCCAGACCCATTTATCGCCATCATTTTTAACTGAGCTCACCCATTTATTGTCCCAGCTTAAATCGACCGTTCCCCCGTCGCCTTGCTGTCCGTCCCAGGGAGCGCCAGCGGCATTGGCACCGAATGAAAAACCATTGGTTTTATCATCGAAAGTATCCATGAATAGGAGAAAATTGTCATTTTTTCCAAATGAAAAGTCCCTTTTAAGCGATTCAACAATAAGCGATCCTTTGATTACCTTATAGTTTACGACGAGAATGTAGAGGTTATTTTTGTCGTAGCAGAGCTTCACATCCGTTTTCGACTTTGAAAAACTGGTGTCCATGGGTGTGATCATGAAGAAGTCTGTCGCGGTTTCGGCGGCGTTCCAGGCCGGATCATCTGCTACGCCATCGATCGTCAGCGGGGAAACTGCTGAGTGGATATGGTATTGGTAGTTTTCATTAGGCTTCTGTGCAATACTTTTTAGAACTATTAAACAGAAAAAGAGTTGAGTCAGGGTAAAAATTCGAAGCACAGGTTCGGATATAGGAATAATGGATAATCAGTTGTCAGGGATGTTCGCTCCGAAACCAGCGGGCGTCGGCATAAAAAGTACCAAACGGGACCAATGAGGCAAAGAAGGATAGTAATGATTTTTTGAAAGACCAACTTTTTTCCGTTGCAACCTGGATCAGGAGAAGTACAAAAAGGACAAACAAAATGCCATGTGCCATGCCTACAACCCGTACCGCCTGTGGAAGTCCGGCAAGGTATTTCAATGGCATTGCGATCCCTAAAAGCACCAGAAATGAAACACCCTCAAGAAAAGCGACAATCCGGAAACGGCCCAGCGTTGATTTAATCAATTCGGAAATCATAGGGATAACTGTGTTGGAAGAGTACATTTTCCTGTAAAGATACGTATTCAGGAATTTTTTAAGCGGTAAGTCGCGAAACGATTTACATGGAAATATTATATATCAGAGAAAATGAGTAGATAGGAGGGTTTAATTTTGTGAAAGGTATGTTTTTAAAAATTTTGTTTCGTCAGCTCTATTAATACTAAATGAATATTGTATAATTTGCTCCCAAAATCAATATTTACGCCATGGTAAAAACCTACATTATCTTAGTTTTATTCTTTATTGGCTCCGTTTCGTTCGGACAGTCGTTGAAAGTATCCGGCAAGGTCACGGACGAGAAGGGCGAGCCCTTAATTGGCGCTTCCATCATTGAAAAGGGCACGAACAATGGAACTACCACAGATGGAAGTGGGGCTTACACATTGACGGTCACTTTTTCTAACGCTACTTTGGTAGTAACCTATGTCGGTTACAACAAGATAGAAAGAGAACTCAACGGTGGGGTTTCACAAGATTTTTCCCTAACCGATGCGACTGTACTAGGCCAGGTAACGGTTGTGGGTTCCCGAAACCTCAACCGATCGGCGACCGATACACCGGTTCCCGTAGATGTGATCGATATACGCGAGGTGACCACCAAGCAAGGGCAGCTTGATGTGAATCAATTGTTACAATTTGCCGCTCCTTCATTTAACTCCAACAGACAGACAGGTTCAGATGGGGCGGACCATGTGGATCCGGCATCGTTGCGTGGCCTGGGGCCCGACCAGACATTGGTGCTGATCAACGGAAAAAGAAGACATCAGTCCTCATTGGTCAACCTGTTTGGCACCCGGGGAAGAGGAAATACAGGGACTGACCTCAATGCAATCCCTGCAGCAGCCATTGAGCGGATAGAAATTTTGCGGGATGGAGCCGCTGCGCAATATGGTTCA
The DNA here is from genome assembly GCF_056895195.1 of Dyadobacter sp. HNCC25DJ185. NCBI lineage: Bacteria > Pseudomonadati > Bacteroidota > Cytophagia > Cytophagales > Spirosomataceae > Dyadobacter > Dyadobacter sp. HNCC25DJ185. Next base: position 124,365 of record NZ_JBXHAR010000013.1, on the reverse strand, counting down.
GACGCTATTGCCGGTGTGATCAACATTGTTCTGAAAGAGTCCGTCAATCAGTTAACCGCAAATGTAAATGCGGGAATATTTAAAGCCAAGTACCGTTTTGATGATAAAAAGTACGATGGGCTTAATTACAACGTGAACCTTAATTATGGTCTGAAAATAGCTAAAAGAGGGTTTATTAATGTTACCGCCGATTATAACTACCGCGATCATACCAATCGGGCCAATTCGGTTGACAGCGTTTCGGAACTGGCGCGCAGGCAGTTTGGTGACCCCAGGATTAATAACGCCTCGGTTTACTACAATGCTAAAATCCCCATTGGGAATCAATTTCAGGTTTACAGTTTCGGGGGCTTCAATAACCGGAAAGGTGATGCCTATGCCTGGACGAGGTTCCCCGACGATGACAGAAACATTCCTTCTATCTATCCAAATGGTTTTGACCCGATTATCACGAGCAAAATCGATGACAGGGCAGTTACCGCCGGCGTAAGAGGCGTATGGAAATCGTGGGACATTGACCTGAGTAATACTTATGGATTTAATAAGTTTCATTTCGGTGTAAAGAATTCTTTGAACAGGTCATTTGGCGAACTTTCCCAGACAAAGTTCGATGCGGGCGGTTTTCAGCTCGGGCAGAATGTTACCAACCTGAATATCACCCGTTTTTATAAAAGCGTTTTACAAGGCCTGAACGTCGCTTTTGGAGGAGAATTCAGGACAGAGCGTTATAAGATTTTCGCCGGTGAGAGGGCATCTTATTATAATTATGACCCGGAATTTCCTGGTGGCTCGCAGGGGTTTCCGGGATATAGCCCAACGGACGCGACCAACAAGTCCCGCTCCAATGTGGGCGCTTATGTGGATATAGAGGCAGACTTCACGAAACAATTTCTGGTTGATGCCGCGGTACGTTTCGAAAATTACAGCGATTTCGGAAGTACATTGAATGGGAAAGTTGGGCTAAGGTACAAAGTAACCGACGCATTTGCGCTTCGGGGAGCTGTAAGCACCGGTTTTCGGGCACCTTCCCTAGCCCAGAAATACTTTAACTCCACCTTTACCAACTTTGTAAATGGGCAGGCCGTGGAGGTTTTGCTGGCTAATAACAACAGCGCAGTAACGAAAGCATTGGGCATACCCGAATTGAAACAGGAAACTTCTCAAAATGCCAGTCTGGGGTTCACATTCACACCTGCCTCACGGCTGTCGGTCACGGTGGACGGTTATTATGTTAAGGTGAAAAACCGTGTTGTCTTGACAGGCCAATTCAGCGATGATGATCCGGAGATCGGCAACTTATTGAAGGCGTTACGTGTGGGCAAAGCACAATTTTTTACCAATGCATTGTCTTATACCACCACAAAGGGTTTTGATGTTATCGTGGCCCACTCTGCTCCATTGGGAATAGGCAGGCTGAGCTCCACACTGGCTGCCAACTTTAACTGGATGGAACTTGGCCCCGTAAATACGAGCCCTAAACTGGCTGGTAAAGAAGATATCTACTTCGACGAGCGCGAGCGCAGGTTCGTTCTCGCTTCGGCACCGCCATCCAAAATCAACCTGACCTTGGACTACGCAATAGACAAATTCAGTATCATGTTGCGGCTGATCCGCTTTGGGGAAGTAAAGCTGGCAAACTGGGATTATGAGATTGATACTTATAAAGCAAAAGTGCAGACTGACCTGACTTTGAATTACCGTTTCACCAAACAGTTCTCCTTGTCGGTAGGAGGAAGCAACCTCTTCAATGTATATCCCGACAAATCATCGCCCGCATTGACGGAATCGGGAGGAACCTGGGACCCTGTTCAAATGGGATACAATGGAGCTTTCTTCTTTACAAGGGTTGGTTTCCGGTTTTAAATAATAGAGTCACAAAAAATGTCAGCTTTTCGGGGCTGACATTTTTTGTGACAATGATATTTTTAAACCACCTGAACCTTCGGCTTTGGTTTAGCTTGTCCGGCCGACTGGGCTTCCTTGTTCCTCATTTTTATAAAATCCTTAAACCGCCTCACGGTGGCCATCATAAATCCTATCACCAATACGAAGGTACCTAGCCAAAGAATATTGATCAGCGGTTTTTCTGTGGCTTTCATCACAATGAAATCACGCTGGGTCGTATTGACAGCGAAACTGAACTGGCCCGTCTGCGGATTGATTTCCTGAAACTGGATGCGAAGACCGAGATCATTGTTTACTTCGGGTTTGCGGGCAACCATACGGTCGCGGATCACGAAAGAAGGGGTGATTACGAACTCTTTGTCCTTATCCAGAACGCGGATAATTGCCTTCACAGCAGCGTCCCCTTCGCCAAGTGTCACACCTTCCACATCCTCAGTTCTTACCACGTTATCCAGAATAGCCACATAATCATTTACAAAAAAGGTATCCCGTAAATTGACCGTGAAATTTTCTGTCTGGCTCCATACCGGTTCTGCAGTAGGATTAGTAACCATGGAGACGTACGTGTACAAATCTTTATCCACTTTACGCTGAATGTCTGGCGAAGATACAATTCCACCCATTCTCGGGTTGATCTGCACTCTTGGGAATAAGGTGAATATCTTGCCCGACGGCTCCCGGTACTCAATTTCGTAGTAAAAGTTCTCGGGGAAAATCTCGATGGTATCTCCTTTAGAATTGTACTTCTGGTTGTTGATTACAATGTCACGCAACGCAACCGCGTGAAAATCGCCTTCCACAATGTCGATCCAGCTTTTAGGTATATAACCCGGAATGTGACGGGGCTCTACGCGAACATCGCGCCAGGTTAGCATGTATTCGCCCATTTTTTCAGGCTTGTTGAGCCAGAGCGTAATGTTCTCTTTGTTTTCCTTATTATCGTTGCTCGTAAATTCCTCACTGCGCGAGATCATCAGCCCCGAATTATTAATAGAAACAACCCTGGTGTACGCCGACGAGAACAAGATCCCAATCAACATCAATGCTACCCCGATATGCGTAATTGCGCCGCCCGACAAACTGTAATTACCACGCAGGATATTGAGCAGGATGGTACCATTGGCCACAATTGCAAAAATGCCGGTTGTCAGCAACACAATATATTGGATGTCCTTCACGCCTTTGAAGGTGATCACGGCAGCACTGACCAGCAATGTGATCAGCAACGGATTATAAAGCGATTGCAAATTGCCTTTCCCTACCCGTTTCCACCAGAAGTACTGGCCTATACCTGTCAACAGGATAATCAGCGAGAAGAACCAAAGCTGAAATTTGTTATAATGCGCAACCTGGTCTGCCGGCAGCGCCATGTTCAGTACGGCTCCGAAGGCCTCTGCGATTTTGTTGTAAACCGGGATCGAGGTGGTAGCGAGAATTTGGAAGCCAGACAGGCAAAGCAATGTTGCGCCAATAAAAATCCAGAATTCCTGAGAATAAGTGGATACCTCCTCTTCGTCGGTTGGCAAGGTCTTCCAGCGATAGAACAGCAAGCCGACAGCTACAACGGTGAAGGTCAGTAAGTAAACCAACAACTGTCCGGATAAGCCAAGATCCGTGAAGGAGTGCACCGACGCATTGCCTAATACCCCGCTTCTGGTCATGAATGTGGAATAAAGGATCAGGATAAATGTGGCGATCGTCAGTATGAAAGAAGTTTTCAATGCAGTGGCATTCCTTCTTCCGATAATCATCGTGTGTACCGCTGCAACCAAAACCAGCCAGGGAACAATAGAGGAGTTTTCGACCGGGTCCCAGTTCCAGTAGCTGCCAAAGTTGAGGGTTTCGTAAGCCCAATAAGCTCCCATCAAAATGCCCACCCCCAGAATCATGGAGGAAAACAACGCCCAAGGTAGCGCAGGGCGAATCCATTCCTGGATTTTTTTTGTCCATAAACCCGCGATGGCAAAGGAAAAGGGGATCAAGGTAGTGGCAAAACCCAGGAACAGGGTAGGAGGGTGGATTACCATCCAGTAATTCTGTAAAAGCGGGTTAAGGCCGTTGCCGTCTTTTGGGATAAAATTCGGGTCCATTTTATAGACTGGCAGGTCTGGCATCACCTCCTTAAGGAGCAAAAACGGCGTGGAACCGATTTTAAGATCAAGACCGGGTATTACTACACCGAGGATCATTGAGGTTAAAAATGCCTGGACCAAAGCAAAAACGGTCATGACAGGCGCTTCCCAGGAACGGTTTGTGAAAATCAATACGGAGCCTAAAATGGTGTTCCAGAAGATCCATAATAGAAAACTTCCTTCCTGGTCCTGCCAGAAGCTGGAAATCGTATACCCTGTTGGAAGGGACAGCGATGAGTTCTTCCAGGCATAATGGTATTCGAAATAATGGTTGCCGATGATCCAGTATAATGAAAACACAATCCCGATTACCGCTGCGACATGGATATAAAATACAATCCGGGCGAAACGTTTCCAGGTCAGCGTATCATCAACGGACCCGCCTGCAATGCCGGATTTGAAATAAGCAAATGTCGCAACCAGGGCTGTAACAAATGCAATAATGACCAGCAGGTGTCCTGCACTTCCAATCGTACTGTGAATCATGATTTTGCGGCAGTATGTTCAGTGGTTTCCATTTTCCCGTTTTCGTATTTAGAGGGGCATTTCATCAGGATTTTCTCGGCTGAAAAAGTGCCGTCTTTGATCTTGCCTACCACAACCACCTGTTCCGACTTGTCAAAATCCTGTGGCTTGGAGTTTTTGTAAACCACTTTTTGCTCCACGTTATTGTTGTCAACCAGGGTGAAAACAAAATAATTGGGGTCGATCTCGGGCTGATATTGCATTTCTACAATTTGGCCAGTGCTATTCTTTTTGAGCTTGCCTACCACGTGGATGCTTTCATTATCCCCGTCCTGTGCCATTTCTTTTGCTTTGGTAAAATCCACATAAGTGCTGGCGTCGCCGGCTGTCGAGACAATGATCCCGATAGCAACTGCTATAATGACAAGCCCGAAAATTTGTATCTTCTTCATGGTGAATTACTTGATATTTAGTTCTTTTTCAATCTTTTTAAGTTTGGAATCGATCCGGAGCATGTTGATAGCAATGCCCGCAAAAACCACTGCAATGACCGTCACCACAACCCAAATTTTCCCGTCAGCACGTAGTTTATCTGCCATTTCCACAGAATTTTCGGCGGTTTGGGCCATCAGGTTTCCACTCAATAAAAGAAGTGCAGGCAAAAAGGAGGAAATTCTTTTCATTGTATTTTGACAGACTAAATCTTAACGAATTTTTGGTTTAAAATGTTTGCGTTTCTTCTCTCAAGCGGTTGATACGCTTTATCCGTATCCTCAGTTCGGCCAGCCAAAGCCCCAGGAGGATGTAGCCAATTACCGCCGGATAAAAGACCCTGCGAATGTTATTATCAAAATCATAGGAGCCAAACGTGCTGTTGCCGCCGCTGCCCGGATGGAGGGAGTCCGTGAGCCGTGGCAGGATGTAAATAATGGGGATAAAAACTGCGAAAGCAAAGATGTTATATACCGACGAAATCCTTGCGCGACGCTGTTCGTCTTCAAATGATGTTCGGAGCAGCAGATAGGCCAGATAGATCAATATGCCTACTGCGGCGCCATTCAATTTAGGATCGTTGGGCCAGGGGTCGCCCCAGGTATAGTTGGCCCACACCGAGCCAGTCATACATCCGAGTATGCCAAAGAAAATAGCCGACTTGGTAAGCTCACTGGCAATATCATCGTCTCCAATTTTGCCTTTGTTTAAATATTTTACCGAGAATATCATGGATAGAAGCAACAGGAAAGTCATCGCAAGCCATAGTGCGACGTGGTAGTAAGTGTTGCGGATACTTTCATTAATAATCGCCAGACGGGGGACTGGTCCCAGCAGTCCCATGACGATCACGTAAAACATGATGACGATACACAGGATTTTCCACCAGATCTTTCTCATTTTGACTAGTTGTATTTAAAAAATAATCAGTTTCAGCTTCTCCACAAATAAGGGAAAAGCAGGTAACTGAGGGTAATTACTATGAGATCAATAGCTAATAGTGTGCTGATTTCGTCGGAACTAACCGACCATTCCAGGCCGTCCAGCGCATTTTTTGATAGTTTAATGGTCATCAAAAGCATGGGAAGGATGATTGGAAAACTTAGTACTGCCATTAAAGTCGCACTGTTGTCGGCCTTGGAAGCAATGCCTGCTACCAAAGTAAGCACCGAAGCAAAACCCAGGGAAGCAAGAAGGATACAGATTACAAACAAGGACATATCACCGACCGGATTGCCCATTACGAAACCGTAAAAAACAAATCCAATTCCGGATAACAAGACCATGATGAACGAATTGTAAATGATCTTGGAAATAATAATCGCCTGCGGGCTGCAGAGATTGTAGTAGTAAAGAAGCCTGCCGTGGCGTTCCTGGGAAAAGCTTTTGGCGATCGCAGTAACAGCGGTGAAGAGCAGTATAATCCAGAAAAGCGTGTTCCAGACAATAGGAGTGAGCTGATTTCTGCGAAGATTAAAGCTCAGGTAACAGACAAAAACGGTACTGACAACATAAAGCAGCATACCGCTTAAGGCATATTTCTGACGCCATTCAAGCGTTATCTCTTTTTTGATTAGGGTTTTTATCTCGTTCAAAATACTTTGATCGGCGGTCAGTTTCCGATTTAGAGGACATCGTTTCAAAACGCAAAAATACGACATAAAGGCTGAGGGAAATAATAAAATAGCATGATTTTGACTGATCGTCATCATCAATTACATAATTCGAAAAATGAATATTTGATTTCCGGCTTGGGAATGCTTTATTTGTACTTTAAATAAACTGAATCTAAATAAGAGTGTATGTTGGCTCGTACGGTTTCCAATCTCCGAAAAGGTGAAACGGGAGTGATTAAATCATTTTCAGATAGGGCTATGTCGCTCAAATTGTTGGAAATGGGATGTCTGCCCGGTTGTAAAGTACGTCTCGACGCGATTGCTCCATTTGGTGACCCGATTTGCATTAATGTGGGGGGGTGTTACAGCTTGTCACTACGCCTGAATGAAGCTGCGGTTATTGAGTTAGAGTAAGGATACGTTTCGTTTTACAAGCCTCTCCATTGAAACAGGGAAATATTAAAGTTGCGCTGGTAGGAAACCCGAATGCCGGCAAGTCTACATTATTCAATGCGTTAACCGGTTTACGTCAAAAAACAGGAAATTTCCCGGGGGTAACCGTAGAGAAAAAATCAGGAACGTTTCGTATCGCCGGAATTGAATCGGCGATTACTTTAGTTGATTTACCGGGTACTTATAGCATCTATCCAAAGTCGAAGGACGAAACGGTTGTGATGGATATTCTAGCCAACCCGAAACACCCTGATTTTCCGGACGTGGTGATTGTGGTTGTGGACGCTTCTAATCTTCAGAGAAATCTTCTTCTTTTTACTGAAATAAGCGATTTGGGCTTGCCCACTGTCATTGCTCTGAATATGCTTGACGTGGCTGAAAGTATGAACCTGACTGTCAATGCGGTACAACTGGCGATGCAGCTTCATGCTCCGGTTGCGAGGATCAATGCAAGGACGGGAGAAGGGTTGAATATTCTGAAAGAAGCCGTAAAGCAAACACTCGAAACAACACAAAGGCCCGTACTGACTTATTTTTATGAACCAAAAGGGGCCGAAATCGAGCTGATTGGCGAAGTAAAGCAAATTTATAACCTGCAAAATGACTACGTCGCCCTTCAGTATGTTTGTCAGCACGACAATTTCTCATTTCTGGAACAGCCGGCACGCACAAAGCTGGACCGGCTGATTGAGAAATATTCTTTTGATGAAAATCATTTTCTCGCTTCGGAGACAGTGGCGCGTTACGAAAAAATCAAGCCGATTGTATCAAAGGCCATCAAATCTTCCGGAGTCACAGAGCAACCGTATTGGACAAGAAAGCTCGACAGTATCCTTTTGCACAGAGTATGGGGTTATGTCATTTTTGCACTTGTTTTGCTGTTGGTTTTTCAGGCAATTTTTGCCTGGGCCACGTTTCTGAGCGATTGGATCGATGCGATATCTGCCCAGGGGATCGAATGGGTGAAGTCTGTTTTGCCTCCCGGGGTTTTGAATGACCTTGTCACCGATGGTGTTCTGACCGGAATTGCAGGTATTGTCGTATTTGTGCCTCAGATTGCAATCCTCTTTGCCCTGGTTTCGATTTTGGAAGAATCGGGTTATATGGCCAGGGTGATGGTCATTATGGATAAGTTGATGCGGCGTTTTGGGTTAAATGGTCGTAGTGTTGTGCCGCTTATTTCCGGAGTCGCCTGTGCGGTGCCCGCTATTATGACAACCCGGAGTATCAGCAGCAGGTATGAGCGCCTGCTTACTATTTTGGTCACGCCTCTAATGAGTTGTTCCGCCCGTCTGCCGATTTATACCATCCTGATTGCCCTGGTAGTTCCTTCTACTCAGGTTTTCGGCATTTTCAGCTTGCAGGGCCTTGTGCTGTTTGGTCTCTATTTGCTTGGGCTGATTGGGGCACTGGCTTCCGCATGGTTGCTGTCCCTTTTTATTCCAAGAAAAGAGCCGAGCTATTTTATGCTGGAAATGCCGTCCTACAAATTGCCACGCTGGGGACATGTGGGCTTTTCGATGTATGAGAGTGTCAAATCTTTTGTATTGGAAGCGGGTAAGGTGATTATGGCTATTTCCATAATACTTTGGGTGCTGGCATCCTATGGTCCAGGCAATAACATGGAGAATGCTGAAAAACAAGTTGTGGCAGAGATGAAGGCAATGCCTCGGGAAGAAGTTGATGCAGCGATTGCGTCGGTGAGACTGGAAAATTCGTATGCCGGGCAATTCGGGCATTTTATTGAGCCAGTGATCAAACCTTTGGGATACGACTGGAAAATTGGGATTGCCTTATTGGCCTCATTTGCGGCAAGGGAGGTTTTTGTGGGAACAATGGCGACCATTTACAGCATTAGCGGAGATTCGGAAGATGTGCCCACCGTGAAGCAAAGATTGGTACAGGAGCGAAATCCGGATACGGGCGGGCAAATGTTCACGCCGGCCGTATGTTACTCACTTCTGATGTTCTATGTTTTCGCGATGATGTGTATGAGTACGATCGCAGTCGTATACCGCGAGACCCACGGCTGGAAGTGGCCATTGATCCAACTGGCCTATTTGATGACGCTCGCTTATGTATCTGCTTTTGCGGCATATCAGTTGTTGAGCTGAAATTTTACTTGTTAGGAGTATATACTACTATCTTAGCTCCAAGTTCGAGATAAAAGCGCCTATCATTATTCAGGTCTTGGATCAGAGGAAGGTTTTTAGTAAAGAGCTCGATTAACTTCTGTTCAGAAACATTTCCGAGCATAATCCTTATCAACTTCTTCGGGGTATTTTCAGAAAAACTTATTTCCGAAATCGTCATCTTTGGTAATCAGAATGAGTTTCTGGCGATCAGCTACAAGGTAAACTTCGTGGTCAGAACTATGCCATTTTTCAGGTAAGCTATTTACATGGATAGCTTTATGCCCAAGACTCTGCAGATACTTCGCTAATTTGATAGCAATGTGATCGTCGCAAAGAAACTCCGTTTAAGCAGCTTCGTTGATGAGGCGACCAGATACTAAAAGCTTTGCATAATTTAAACTTGCGAGGATACCTTCCCTTTCCAATTCCGGACGATCCTCAATGATTTCAGAAACAAACATGCCCGAGCTTAACACATCGATGATTACCTCGAATGGCCAGCGCAGCCACGGACGCATGGTTTGCCGTGACAAATATTGGGATCGATTGTTATTCTGTCTAGATTTTGCATTGGTGACAATTAATTTTGTTAGTCAAAATTTACCCCAAAAATTCTTGAATAATTAGACTACCATCCCAGACAATCAACCACATCAGAGGCAATTAAAGCGCTTTGGCCCTTCTTTTCAGCGGCTTTGTCTCCTGCAAGTCCGTGTTGGTATACACCCAGAATAGCGGCATCCGCAGGACTATATTTTTGGGCTAGCAGGCTGGTAATGATCCCCGTCAAAACATCGCCTGTTCCGCCTGTCGCCATTCCCGGGTTGCCGGTAGAATTAAAATGTACATCTCCGTTTGGAAGAATGACTGCGGTATTTGCACCCTTCAGACAAATAATGACTTTATATTTTTGCGCAAAATTGCGGCCCAGTTCCAGCCGGTCGTATTCATTTTTGCTGTCTCCCGCCAAACGTTGAAACTCTTTTGGGTGAGGGGTCAAAACCGTGTTTTCAGGTAGCTTTTCATACAATACTTTATTTTTGGACAGCAGATTGAGGGCGTCAGCGTCGATGATCAATGGTACTTTCACAGTTTCCAGTAACCGTTCCAACAGTTTTGCAGTCAAAGGATCCTGGTCTATCCCCGGGCCGATCCCTACTGCCGAATAAGCATCCAGTTCCGGCAATTCGCTGAGGTACTTTTCGTCACTGTCGGGCAATGCCATGGCCTCCGGGACGGAGATTTGAACAATGTCGTAGCCGCAAGTGGGGAAATGCATAGTCAGCAGTCCTACGCCTGACCTTAAACACGCTTTGCCTGACAGCACCGCCGCACCCATTTTTCCATAACTTCCGGCGATCAGCAATGCATGCCCGAAAGTCCCTTTGTGTGAGAATTTCTCCCGTGGCCTGATGATCGATTCTGCGGTTTCTTTCTCTGTGTAATAGTAAGGTGTCGATATGTTCTTCATAAATTCCCGACTCAGCCCGATATCAACCAAATGCCAGTCACCTGTGAATTTCACATTCTGTGGGAGCATGAATGCAAGTTTGGGAATTTGAAAAGAAACCGTGTGATCGGGTTCAATGATCATATCCTCTTTTTGATTGGGCTGATCGGCGTATAGGCCACTTGCGATGTCAATGGCAATTAACTTATTGGGAAGTACGTTCAGTTTCCGGATCACATCTGCGAGCAAGCCTTCTGTTGGTCTGGATAAACCGGAGCCTAATAATGCGTCAATGCAAACTACATTGTCCGGAACTTCCGGGAAATCCTCGGTCGACTTTAAATAATCGGGTTGCAAATGGTCAGTTAATCTCGCCAGATTACTTCGGAATTCCTCTGTTTCACTGGTTGTATAGTCAACGACAGTAACTTTTACAGAATAACTTAACGCGCTCAAAATTCTGGCTACCGCCAAACCATCGCCACCATTGTTGCCTTTTCCGCAGAACACATGTACTGGTCTGGTATTCACGAAGTGGTTCGTAAACCAGCCTACAAATGCATTGGAAGCGCGTTCCATCAGGTCGAGCGAAGTAACGGGTTCATTTTTAATGGTGAAAGCGTCCAGTTCACGGATTTGACGGACATTCAATATTTTCATTTTAGTAATAGCTTTTAATATCACGATGATCGAAAATACTTTCAATCATTATGCCAGTTAATTGACTTACAGCAGGTCTCAAACAAAAAACTTGTCGAAGTTCGGCATTTTTAAGCTTTTCGTGCTTTTAGATAAGAGGAAAAAATCATAGCTTTGCACTCGTTTTTTGCAAGGCTGTTTTGAATGAAGGGGCGTCACCCCGTCCGCTGGAAGCAAGCTATCATTTTAATCCATAAAAGCATTCGTCATGAGCGAACTTATTAAACTCGTAGAAGCTACGATTGAAAATCGTAAATCCGAGTATCCTGATTTTACATCAGGCGACACGATCAACGTACACGTTAAGATCCGCGAAGGTAACAAAGAGCGTATCCAGCAATTCCAGGGTACAGTTATGCAACGCCGTAATCTGAGCGGAAGCGGAGAAACTTTCACAGTGCGTAAAATATCGAATGGTATTGGTGTTGAACGCGTTTTCCCAATCCTTTCGCCAAGTATCGCTAAAATCGAATTGATTCGTCGCGGTAAAGTGCGCCGTTCACGTTTGTTTTATCTGCGTGGACGTCAAGGTAAAGCCGCTCGTATTAAAGAGCTTAAAGTCTCGAAGTAAGAAAACCCTTCTTCGGACTGAAATTAGAAACCCTGCAGGAGATTTTTTCTGGCAGGGTTTTGTTGTTTCGAAGGCGACAGTCATTTTTGGTGATACTAGCGATTAATGTTCATTACAGTTGTTGGAATAACTTTGGCTTCTATTTCTAATGAAAATTACATTCTTTAAATACCAAGGGACGGGAAATGACTTTGTCATGATCGATGATCGCGAGCAGAAATTTCCTGTCTCAAAGGCGCTGATCGCGTCTGTTTGTCATCGCCGGTTTGGTATTGGCTCGGACGGGCTCATTCTTTTGCAAAATGCAGCAGGTTACGATTTCAGGATGGTCTATTACAATGCAGACGGTGGCGAAGGCAGCATGTGCGGAAATGGCGGCCGTTGTGTCGTGCAATTTGCAAAGGATCTGGGGCTGTTCACGGATAAAACAAAGTTCATCGCAGTCGACGGGGAACATGAGGCTACGGTTTCGGGAGAAGTGATCGAGCTGAAAATGAGCGGTGTAAAGGATATTCAGAGGTATGAGGAATACGATTTTATGAATACCGGATCACCTCACTATGTTACTTATGTGGATCATGTCGAGGAGGTCGACGTAGTGAACACAGGAAGCGAGATACGCTATGGGTCCGTATATGGGCCACAGGGTGGTACCAATGTCAACTTCGTAGAAGTGATTGAAGAAAATCACCTGAGTGTGAGGACTTATGAGCGCGGCGTGGAAGATGAGACATTCAGCTGTGGTACGGGTGTTACAGCTTGTGCATTATCGGCAAGCCTGAGGGCGGGCTGGGGCAGTCCTATTACAGTAGAGACGATTGGTGGTACCTTAGAGGTGTCATACAATCAGACCGGTGAAGGAACATTTGAAGACATCACACTGATTGGCCCGGCTGTTAAAGTATTTGAGGGAAGTTTGGACATTCCAGGTGAAAGCTAAGCCTATTCCGATTCGATAATCCCGCCTTTTACGTGATAGATTTTTTTACTGATCCATTGAGGTACCCTGCAATAATCCATTGCAGCAACTTTGCTTCTTACGCCATTGGTACAAATGACGATGATGGTTTCGTAGGGTTCCAGCCGACTTCTCTGATTTCGGATTTCAGCCAGAGGAATATTGATCCCGCCTTCATTGAATTCGTCAAACTCCCAGGCTTCCCTGACATCCACCAATACTGAGCCAGGTTCCCGAACCATAGCCCGGGCAGTTAACAAATCGATATCTGAATAGGTATTTTTCATTAACCTTTTATAAAACGTTACCGGCCACTTTTAAAATGGCCGGTAACGGAAAGTTTCGGTAAACTGCGTGGTTTAGCGCAAAGTGTAGGGATGGTCATTCACGACCGGGATATTCTTGGCAATCAGTTTATGGATGTCCTTCAAATAAACCTTCTCTTCCCTGTCACAAAACGAATAGGCGATCCCTTTGGCACCTGCCCTGCCTGTACGGCCAATGCGGTGCACGTAAGTCTCAGGAATATTGGGAATTTCGTAGTTGATCACGTGTGTCAGGTCATCCACGTCAATTCCTCTGGCAGCAATATCTGTTGCTACTAAAACCCTGGTAGTCTGGCTCTTGAAATTCTTAAGTGCATTCTGGCGAGCATTCTGAGACTTGTTCCCATGAATTGCTTCGGAACTCACGCCTGCCTTTCTAAGTACCTTCACTACCTTGTCTGCACCATGTTTTGTCCTGGTAAAAACCAAGGCTGTCGCAATAGATTGGTCTTGCAGAATGTGCAAAAGCAATGAATTTTTGTCAGACTTATCGACGTAAAATAGCGATTGCCGAATCGTTTCGGCCGTTGAAGATACAGGGGTAACCTCTACCTTAGCCGGATTCCTGAGAATGGTATCTGCCAGTGTAACGATAGCGGGCGGCATGGTGGCCGAGAAGAACAGTGACTGCCTTTTCGCGGGCAGAAGCCTGATTACTTTCTTGACGTCATGTACAAAGCCCATATCCAACATGCGGTCGGCTTCGTCCAGAACGAAAAATTCCAACTGATTCAGTTTGACAAAGCCTTGATTGATTAAGTCAAGCAGACGGCCGGGCGTGGCGATCAGTACATCAACACCTCTCTGCAAAGCATCGGTTTGTGGTTTTTGGCCCACACCTCCGAAAATCACCGTGTGTTTGATGTTGGTATGACGACCATATGCGGCAAAGCTCTCACCGATCTGGATAGCAAGTTCTCTTGTTGGCGTTAATATCAACGCTCTGATGCGGCTTTTTTCAAGTTTACTTTCTTTGTTACCATAAAGCAGTTGCAGCATGGGAATGGCAAAGGCTGCTGTTTTGCCTGTACCGGTCTGCGCACAACCCAGTAAATCCCTTTGTTCTAGAATAATTGGAATAGCTTTTGCCTGAATCGGCGTGGGGGTTGTGTAACCTTCTTCCTGCAGAGCCCTGGTAATAGGCTCGATGAGTTTTAAATCCTGAAATATCATTTGTTTTTTGATGACTGTTCAAGATGGAATCCAAACAGTCCGATATATAAAATGGCCTTATGACCGAAGGCATAACAGAACAAGCTTTTTAAACGTTCAGTCGATATGTTTCGCGCGTTACAACGCATTGTTTAAATTTGGGTTCTATTCATCAACTTCCTGTCAATTATGATCAGAAAAATTTTCCTGTCCACATTGTTATCGCTGGCTTTCATTTGTATCCATGCGCAGGATATAATCGTCAGAAGAAACGGTAAAACCATTGAAGGTAAGGTGATCGAAGTGGGGATTGACCGTGTTTCTTATAAAATCAGCGATGAACCTAACGCTGCCGTTTTTGTGATAAGAAAAAGCGAGTTAAACAGGATCGAGTTCGAAAACGGCAAGACGGTGTTATTGAATGATCCGATCAGTTCAGGAAGACAACGTGCCGAAATTCCTAACCATGGCGAAGGTTTTGGAAGAAGCCAGGTCAATTTTTCCCCATTCAAAGCATTGGACAGCGGGCCTGGATTCGGGATCAGTTACGAAATCCAGGTAGACAAAAATCAATACCTGGGGGTCATATTGCCATTCACCATGACTTTTCCTGATCGCTACAATTACCTTTTTGAGTCCAATGGCAACCGGACGGAGATGTACTATTTTTCCCCGGGATTGAAAATCTATCCATTTGGCCAAAGAAAAGTGACCTATGCCGTCGGGCCGCATATTTTTGCGGGTTTCGGGAAGGCCTTTCAAAACTCGTCGGTTTATGACCCTACTTCGGGGGTATATACCAGTACGCAGAGCCGTGTTACAAATTTCCGATTGGGCGTCATGGTCAACAATTACATTAACTTTCAGATCACGCCCAAGTTTCAGATAGGATTAAACGGAGGACTGGGTTCCCGTTATATAGACCGGGAAAAGTCCGAATTTAATGTAACCAATAATGGCGGCATTAACATTACCGGAGAATTCAATTTCAGCCTGGGTTTTCGTTTCTGACCGGCACCATTTATTTCATTAACCTGAAAACGGGGTATCTCAGATATTCCTTTTCACGGTATGGAGAATGGTCGTAAACAAAATCCAGCTGCGCATTTCCGTTCTTAGCAAATTCGGGGTCTGCTTTTCTCTTGTCTTCCAGTTGTCTTCTCAGTTCCGGCGATTTGTCTAAGAGTTTCTTGGCCAAATCTTCGAAAACGTAATTGGAATAATGCTCTTTGGCTTGCAGGATTGTGTCAAAGAAATTCCATTTAAAGAAGGAATCCACTGCTTTGGGTTCCAGTGTTTCTACAATGTACCGGTTTGTCCATTGGTTTACAGGAATATACCAATCGCCTTTCCTGAAAATAATCTTCTTTTTCTCCGTTCTCAGCGTCACGCTTGTATGCCAGTAGTGGCCTTCGAAAGGTTGCCTTGGTGTTTCATAATTGTCGATGTAGTAAGTCTCCACTTCCATTTCGGAGTCTTTTTCCAATTGTTTCACCTCCACCTGATTGAGTTTCAGCAGATCGATGATATGGTGCCAGCCCTGCGGAATGATATATGCGATCGGTTTCGTAACCTCATCCAAAGGCACATATGTGTCGTAAAAAGGAACTGTTTTAGTGAATGGCTTGGAACGGTCGTAGCGTAGCCTGTTCACACCACTTACTTCGCTTGGAACGTATTCTGATTCAAAACCCTTGAATTGGATCTGCGTATTCAGCTCCTTGTTAACCTGCCACGTAACGGCAAATTTCTCCTGTGATTTAACCGCTTCCCTGGTGTCCTCTCTCAATTTTAATAATTCACTGCGGTGGCTGGCGAGGAATTTAATATTCCCTAGCAGATAAGCATACGTAGACTTAACCCGCTGATCATAAGGCTTCAGCATATGCGTTTCAGTCATTACCCCAATGGTATGAAACAATGCCGCATAACCAGTGGAATAGCGCGGCCAGTCCGGAAACTGTGTGAAACCTTTATCCGGCGTCTGATTGAATACGTTGACGTACGGAGTGGCTTCGAAGCCTGCGTCTTTCAGATATTGGTACATATAGGGAAGGAAGACCTGATTGTTGAAAGTACCCAGCGCGCCTCCCAGTTTGTCCTTCTGCGCATAGTCGAGCGTCATCACATATTGATAATCGGCCCCATTACTGACATGTGTATCCGCAAAAAGATCGGGGTCCAGCTCATGAAAGATGGCAGCAAAGCTCCGGGCATTGCGCGTGTCATTTTTGATAAAATCGCGGTTGAGGTCGTAGTTTCGGGCATTGCCGCGAAAACCGTACTCCTCAGGCCCTTCCTGATTAGTCCTTGTGGTGCTATTGCGGTTCAGGGTACCGCCAATATTGTAAAAAGGAATGATTGCCAGTACCACGCTGTCCAGTTCCGGATATTTGCCAGGATTAGTCGCGATATCTCTCAAAAGCATCATCGAAGCGTCAACCCCGTCGGGTTCACCAGGGTGAATGGCATTGTTGATCAGAAAAAAGGCCTTTCCCTGGGCTTTTAACTTTTTGATATCGAACTGTTTGTTTTTTGAGAACAGAACCAGGTGCAAAGGCTTTCCACTGTCGGTTAAGCCTTTTTCCTTCATTTGGATCTGTGGGAAATTTTTGGTCAGAGACTGATAAAAAGCAATACCTTCTTCATAAGTCGGGGTTTGCTTGCCGCCGCTTATCTCGAAACGGGTCTTGTATTGGGCACGTACTGAGAGTGTAAATAGGAATAGGAGCAGCGTAGTAGTTAGTTTCATGAGGTATGCCAGGCAATTTAGGGTTGATATTTTTCCATTAAATACAGGTACTGTTGTGGTAAATGGTGCGCGAAGGGATCTGCATTGGAATCGGGAAACAGCTTGTAGTATTCGTCATCTGCCAGCAACATAATCGTAGGGCCGATACGGACAAAATTACCGCTTTTCATATAGACAGGCGGCTGAAAACCGGGCAGTACCTTTTTGACCGCTTTCGAAGCATAGCCCCCCAGATATTTCTCATAGTTCTTCTGCGCCCTGATGCTTGGGTTCTTCATTTTTTTATAGGCATGACGCAATGCGACCCTGGTTAACAGTTTCTGTTTCTCAACAACAGCATCGATATTTTTGAATGGGTTGGTCTGATTGAAATCGTCCAATGTTTGGCTGGTAAAAGGTACTTCCGGGACCCAATCTGCCGAATTGACGATATTGTATCCCCAGCCGCCATCGATCATATGCTCATATTCATAGGCATAGTAAGTGTTGCCAACCTTGGGGCCTGCGCTGCAATAGGTTTTAAACCGGATGTCTTTGGGTAGCAGGTTTTGTCTCTGAAGAGAATAAAGATGAGAAGTAAGTAAAAAGGCAATTCCACCCCCCTGGCTATGGCCCATAATCAGAAATTCCCTCATGCCCGCTTGATAGCAAGAATCGATTTTGGGGAGGATATCCTTTGCGAGAAAGGCTGTTCCGATCAGCCAGCCGACGTGTACCCCAGCCCTGTGATTATCGGCCAGATTGTATCTGAAAGTGAAAGAATCGCTTAATTTCAGCTCACCTTTTGCAGGTACCATGGCGGCGTAAAAATTTTGAAGCCACGAAACGGGCGTCTGCGTGGTACCCCTGACATTGATAGCAACAACCGATTGCTCGTTTTTCCATAATTCCCAGCGGTTGTCCATCCCGATTACCGGTGATCTGTAAATCGATTTGAAATGGGCTGGTTTTGGAGGGACAAATCTTGGTTTATTGGGATTTGCCATGCTCGAATCGTAAAGCAGGAAATGCATATACATGAGTTCATTATACTCAGTTTTGTCGAACCCGGCTCTTAGTTTGCTATTTTGAGCATCCGCAGTGCATGTGCTGATCAGGCAAACAGCCAGGAACACGCCACCCGCTTTGGAAAAACATAAGTGGTAAATGTACATGAAAAGGTTTTTCATAATGCCGACCGTCCGATGATGTGCCAATGGGATATGAGTCTAAAAATAGGAAAAGTATCTTTGGTTTTCTCAACTTGCGCCTGGCAACGTTATCCTGGGCCGGTCGTTTCTGTCGGATTAGATTAACATTAGAGTTTCTTCAACCTGGCTTTCAGAATTGAAAATGAGCGTGTGTCAATCTATTTTTGGTTAGTCTAAAAAATATTTTCATGGAGCTGTATTATTCTTTTTCCGCTTTGATTGTCCTTTCGGCGATCTTTTCTTACCTCAATTCAAGGTTTTTAAAGCTTCCTCCTTCGATCGGAGTCATGGTGATTGCGTTGATGGTTTCATTGGGGCTGATAGCGACAGACAGTGTTTTCCCACGCATATTTTTCCGTATATCAACTCTGATCGCGAGTGTAGACCTGACTGAAATCCTGATGGGGGCGATGCTCAACTTCCTGCTTTTTGCCGGGGCCATTCACTTACATCTCGAAGATTTGAAGGAGCAGCGGTTGCCTGTGATCGTCTTTTCGACCGTCAGCGTAGTAATTTCCACATTTGTGATTGGTTTTTTGATGTATCATTTGCTGCCGCTCACAGGTATCCATATTCCATTGATTCAATGTTTCGTTTTCGGCGCATTGATTTCTCCCACAGATCCTATTGCAGTTCTGGGTATCCTGAAACAAGCCGGGGTACCGAAATCATTGGAGACAAAAATTGCCGGTGAGTCACTTTTCAATGACGGGATGGCCGTGGTTGTATTTATTATGATGCTGGCACTAGCAAGAGGGGAAGAAGTCAATACTTCTGCGGGGGGTATTGCGATGCTGTTTGCCAAAGAGGCTTTGGGGGGTATTGTGCTGGGCCTGTTGCTCGGTTTTGTTGGTTCCAAAATGATCTACAAAGTCGATGGCTACAACGTGCACGTTCTGATCACGCTTGCCATCGTGATGGGCGGGCACCTTGCTGCTCAGGCGCTTCATATGTCAGGCCCGCTGGCCATGGTTTCGGCTGGTCTGGTGATAGGTAATTATGGGAAAAACCCAGGGGCAGTTTCTGATACGGAGCGCGACTATATCGATAAGTTTTGGGAATTGATAGACGAGATACTGAATGCGATCCTGTTCTTGATCATTGGTTTTGAATTACTCCTTATTCCGGATTTGAAGCAGTACAGCGTTGCGGGCGTTATCGCCATTGTAGTGGTGTTGCTGGCGAGACTGATCTCCATTTATATACCGGTAAAACTGATCCCTTTTAAATCCCGTTTCGGAAAAAAATCCATCGCCATATTGGTTTGGGGCGGATTGCGTGGAGGGGTTTCGATCGCACTCGCATTGTCTATTGACTCGGACCTGAACAAAGATGTGCTGCTGGCTATTACCTATTTTGTCGTTTTGTTCTCGATCATCGTCCAAGGATTGACTGTCGGAAAGCTAACAGACCGGTTCAGTAATGAGGAAGGCGCAAATAATTAAGAATCTTGACGGTTGTTGGCGACTAAGCTATTGATCAAAGCATTGACTTTGTTTAACCATAGCGTTTGTCCTTCGCAGGTCCAATGCGAATCACCTTTTAGGTAGGCATTCCTGCCCATTTTGCGGTAATCATTCAAAATGTCCACATACGGTACTTGGAGTGCGGGATTCTGATAAACCCTTTCAATCAGGTTATTGTAATGGCCGTAGCCGGGGTCCAAAACGGAAGTTTTATTTGGTATAATCGCAAGTATAATGTGGTCGAATCCCATACCGCGCGCCAAATCGCTGCTTCTGTTGACATTCGTTACCAGTGAGTCCAGGTCGGATTGTCCCAGTGGATGGAACGAAGAAGTGATTGTCGTGTCCGTATCCATATAGTAAGCGATATCCTGGTCATGGTTGACCAGCGTCACGGATTTGTTAACCCGATTGAAAATATGGCGGTTAAAATCGGCCTTCCATTGTTTTACTGCGAGAAAGATATCATTTTGAAATAACAAACCGTCCAGCCGGTCCTGCGTGAAGCTGGCCTTCAGTGCGTCGTCGACCTTTTGCATCGCGTTCGGTGATTCATATTTGCTGATAAACGTTGCCGAGTCCGGGATAAGCTGGTTGATCGGCGCAAGCATTTTTTGCCGGAAATGCCTTTCCACCGATTCCAACAAAAGAATATTTGTTACTGTAGTGTCCAGTTTGATATGCAGGAAGTCGCTCCATTTGACGTAATGATAGCTGTCCACAACGAGGTCACGTTTTTCAACCCGTTGCTCTTCTGTAAAGCTATCTCCAATAATGTATAAATGAATTTTTTTCGTCGACGGGGCTCTCATCGGTGGAACATACCCTGTGCATTTTTTCCGTGGGTCCCGAAATTCCGACAAGTTGGACAAGCGGTAGAGATCACCGTACTGATAGCCATCCTCTATCCAGCCCCGGCGCATGATATCTTTAAACAGATAAGGGCTTAGCCCGATTGCCCAGACTACGCTGCCTAAAATGAGGAATACGTATTTCAAGAACTTCATAGGTGCTTATCGCAGCTTAACCGACCAAACCTGAATTTTCTTCTCCGACCGGCTGAATATAAGTAATTTATAATAACCGGGTTGGTAAGTAAGTTGGACCGGCATTTCGGATGGAATAGCCTTGTCCCCCAATCTTTTTCCATTCATATCGAACACCGTCGTATAACTGCCCGACTTGATACTGATAAATCGGTTGTCGACGCCAAAAAAATGGTATTGTATCGTAGGGTTTGGCAAAATATCCTTGATTTCAAAAAGGTCCTTGCCTTCTTTGGTAATGATGGCGGTTTTAGAATTCACCGAGCGGACCAATATCCAGTCTAATGAATTCCGGTCAAAAAGAATGCGGAAGCGAGCGCCCGGTTCGGGGCGTAGCAACTGTTTGCGGGAGGTGATTTTCCCATCCAGGTTTATCCGGATCAGTTCACCGGAAACGCTTACTCCAACTATTTCGGGTTGCCCTGTTGCCGCATTTTGAGCCCAGGTGAACGCACTTTCTGCTCGTGTCAGGATGTCCACGGGAAAGCCGGCCCTTACCGTTCCATTTTCTTTCAGGACATAGATTTTGCCGTTTTTTTGCGTGACGATAAATCCTCTGTTCCCTATTTGATTGAGCGCGACCACCGGGCTCTGAATGTTTTCAAATCTTGCCGAGTGGTTTAGGCGCCTGATGGGCTTGGTGGCGCTTTCCCAAATGAATAATTCCTCGGTGGAGTTTTTAATGATAAACCGGTTGCTGCCGTCGTCCCCGCCGTCGATCGCATAAAGCGCCGCTATTTCTCCGGCAGAAGGTAACTTGCCCGTAAAAGCAGTAACGGTGGTTGAATCGTCTTCGTCAAGCGCGTAGACGGTGCTTTTCGTCGCAAAGATCCGTTGCTGTCTACCAATATTCAGGAAGTCAACCTTGTAGGCCGCAGTAAGGATCGGCCCGTCGAGTTTGGCGATTACTTCTGTCTTTCCTTCTCTTAAATTGTTGGTTCTGAGGAGATTATGCTCTTTGTCTGTGAGTAATATTTCTGAGCTGCCGTCGATCGGATTTTGTAAAGCGTCCAGCTCCGAATCGTAGATGTCGGGCCACTCAATATCAATGTTGAGGAAGGTTCGGTTCAGCACCTTGCTGGCACCCTGTCTTTTCTTGGGATGAAGTGTTATTTCGGGGTAGGCATGGTCCCCATCATACCGGCATTGAAAAGTAATCGACTCCATTTTAGAAACCAGTTCAGTATACTTCATGATACCTTCACCGGATCGGGATTGCGCTTTGCGTAGATTGACGATCATGGAAAGCTGTGCCTCCGAATTGACATTGGTCAGTACGCTGTCGTATTCCGGCGACTGCTGCCAGGTGATCTGATTTTCGTAGTCGACAATGTAGTTCTGTAATACCTGTGAATTGTTGCTGATCACCAGATAAGGCGCAATGTAGGTCAAATAACTACGAGGAAAGCCGGAAAACACGGGTCCGTACAATCCGGACGGGAATTCTGGGATCGGAACGGAGTAGATATCGTAACCCTGGTACTGGTCTACCGAAGCATTGGTTTCCTGATTGGAGAGCTTGGCCAGCTTTTGTAAGACGGGCCTTAACTTGTCGTAATTCGAAAACTCGGCAAGCAGGATTTTGCCGTCACTGATGCTGTTGTTTTCTTCCAGCTGACAAAGTATCAACTCCGAGCCCAGGTTATCGACCAGCAGGTCTCCTTCGTTACCTATGTAGTATTTGAGTTTGTCCCAGGACTTTGAGCTGTATTTCTTATGCCAGGCTGAAAACTCCTTTTTGAAAGCAGCCTTATCTGCAACAGCCGACCGGTATAAATAGGATGTTTGCTGAGAAATATGTCTGTGACCTGCGAAGCGCATCCCCGGAATATCTTTTAAAATATTCGCGAGATAAGCGTCTGGCGCTTCGGTCCCAGAGGATCTGAGTGTGAGATTGCCATTCTTCTTGATGTCCTCAATATGAAAATCCTGGTAGGCAGGGAAGTTTTTTGCAAATTCTCCAAAAACACCGCTGGCGCTTTCAGCGGAAACAACCGATTTCCATGCATCGACACGCAAATAAATACTGGTACCGAATTCGGAATCATCAATGCTGGCAAATCGCGATCTGAGTTTAAACTGCCCGATGTTGAGCGAGGACGCACGGACCGCATCTTCAATGAGATCGCCATAGTAGCTTAATATCAGGAAGTTGTCTTTTACCAGGTAGGAGAAAAGTGGGCGGGAATTGCCGTCGATGATGTCTGTAATACGGTGATCCTGAAAATTGTGGTGGAGCGACCGGATATTGGCATTCTGTGGGCTGGACAGCCATTTGACTTCCTCGTCATTGACAGGGATGTACATCATAACGCCCCATTCCGTGCTTGTCCGGGGATGGTAAGAATAGGAGAGGGTTTTCCCTTTTAAAAACTGATTTAACTTTTTACGGTCGGTCGTCAGTAAATGAAGGAGTGTCAGGTTATCGCTGGCTACGTCGAGTAAAGGCAGTCTTTTGATATCCAGGTTAGCTTCTGTTGCCGTATAAGCCGAATCCTGCAAATGTTCGCTGGTGATGACAACAATGGCGTTGGAAGGGATGAATTTCCAGGCTGCAATGGACCCCCGTGACCATCTGAATAAAAAGTACCCGGCGGATCCGACTAAAACGACCAGCAGAACAATAAGAACATTTTTTTTCGACACAAGCCTATTTTTTAAGCACGTATCGCCCTCACGTGTTTATTCAGTTCCAGGCGAAAACGCAGCAGTTCTTTGAAGCTTCGTATGCAAACTTTCCACAGATTCCATTTTACAATAGAAACTGTTCCAGTTTCGCGGTCCTTGTGGGTTATGGGGATATCAAATAAGTTCTGCCCTGATTTTTTTGCCATGACAGATAAAAAAATATTTGGCGCAAAAGGTTCAGGATCAGGCAATTGATCCATCAGTTTTTGCAGAAAGGTTCCTTTGATCAGACGAAAAGGAATATTACTGTCCATGATGTAAGTTCCGTAAACCATGGAAATTGTTCCGCGAAGAAATTTGGTAATGAACAAACGCACACCGGCGTCATGCCTCACTTCGCGGTAACCAAGTATGAACTGGGACTGATTTCTTTTGTCCCATAATTTGTCGAAATCTTCACTCACAAACTGATCATCGCTATCAGTCTGAAAAACATATTCAGAACCGAGTTCCAGTGCTTTCCGATAGCCGTTTACCACTGCATTACCGTGGCCGCCGTTTTTCTGATTGATGACCGTAAGATTCGAAACCTCTTTTTGCAACTGATCTAAAAGGACTTTGGTATTGTCTTTTGACCCATCATTCACTACAATAAGTGTGGTATTGTCGTTGGGGAATTTTTTCTTTAGGAAACCAGTCCAGTTGTGTACTACTTTTTCTATACAATCCTGTTCATTGTATGCGGGCATTACTATACTAAGAAGGTACATCAAAATCTTATTTGGTATGTTTGCGCGAAATTAAGAAATAAAGCCTGTAACCGGGCTATCGGATGTGATTATTTAGTGAGCGTACTTGTCTTTCAAGGCGTTAATGGGCTTCTCAAAGAAGTGCCAGGAAACCGACGCTACCATAATTGTCAAGGCCATCACCACCAGTGCTTCGAAGGCGACCGAACCCTTTAATTCGGGAATATGCTGATCAATTTTTCTGAAAAGACGGACCGTGGGGTGCATTGGCCCACTGTGAAAATGGTTGTAAACGAAGTTGTGGTAGAGGTATAACCCGTAACTGATTTTGCCGAGATAAACACTTACGGGATTTTCCAAAAACGTGGCCATCAAGCCTCCATAACCCATTACCGCTCTCCCAATCAAAAAAAAGCCGAAGATAGACGAAACAGTTCTGTCGAAGACAACAAATGCGATATTGTGAGGCTTTTCGAAGGATTTAGCCCAAAATTGCAAAAGCACCCACATCGCTAATGCCATGATTACCGGCCAGGATTTGCTAAAAACTTTGACGAACCAATCGTTTTTATACAGCTGGAGCCAGGCCATCAGGCCGCCAAGGGCAAATGAGTCGAGACAGGTAGGTGTGCTGACGTAAGTTACAATCCAATCGGCCGGGCCAAAATCAGGATTTGATAAATAGAGGTAAAGCCGGAGCCCGAAACCAATAAGTCCCATGAGAGCCAGCACCGGGATCAGCCTTCTGCGGGGAACGAAGAATATCAGGAATGGGAAGAACAAATAAACCTGCTCTTCTACCGCCAGCGACCATAAATGATCCACTGAGCCAAGCCAGGTTTTGTGGATTGACATATAAATATTGGTCCCATATAAAGCCAGCCAGGGTAGCTTTTCCCTCACGGGAGGAACATTAAAAACAAGTAGCAATACGATAATGAGATAATAAACGGGAAAAATCCGTATCGTTCTCCTGATCAGAAATTTGCGCAGGTATTTTTTGAAGCCGCCAGGGGTTCCGTGTGTCTTCTCTTTGCTCTTTAAGAGAATCCGGGAAATCAGGAAGCCACTCAAAACAAAGAAAATGGTAACGCCCAGCGCCCCGAAAGGAATTTTGTTTACTGTAACAAACAAGTGATCGACCAACACCAGCCCGACTGCAATGAACCGGACCCCATCCAGTTGTATAATATGTCCTTCCGATGTACTACGCATGATTACCAGTTAACCTTCACTGTTTTATTCTTGATTTCCCTGACCGTCAGCTTTTGATCTTTGAAAATGATCCCGGTTTGGTCTCCCTGCTGCCTTATAAGCGCAACATTGTAAATTCCTTTTTCCAACGGATCAGAGTAAGGTATTTCGGCATGAAAGCCGGATTCAAAATAGTACTGCTTGAGAAAAAGCTCTTTCCTGCTTTTGTTGCGTGTCCGAAGCGCGGGGAAGATATAATAGCGGTCTTTTGAGCTCAGCAAAATATAAATGCCGCTGTCCTGCAACCGCTGGCTGGTGAAAGAACTGTTATTTATTCTGAACGAGGTGGTATCTGCGATAAATGTAGTGTTGTCAAACAATTCTGTCATGCCCCGCGAACTGCCTGCATAAGTTTGTTTGTCGGCGATCCTGATAAGCCGGAGAAGCTGATCGTAAAAGACTGGTGTCTTTTCAACGATGTTGGCAGCAAATGTGGTGTCGGTAGGTGCAGTGAGCGACTTATCGTTGAATGTCCAGTTAAATTGAGAGGTTGTCAGTTCTTTTCGCAAGTTGTAAGCTTCCACCAGGTGATAATGATAGCTGAACACATTGAAAGTGATAGCGAGGAAAACAATGGCGGTGATATAAGGGGAGAGAAAACTACCTCGTATCGGTATCACGATATACAGATAGGTAACGATCAGGAGAAGAACGGAGTAGATTTTGTAACGGCTGTGCATTAAACCTTCCAAACCAAATCCGGCCCTGCTGTAAACAACAATCAACGCAGTGCCAAGGATGAAGAGGATGGCGCCGAGACAAAATAAATCAGTGATCCGCTCAAATTTGTTACTGTATTTATTTCTGAGAATGCCGAAAAGTGTCGCAAATGCAATGGATATCGCCACCAGAAACAGGACAATCCCCAATAAAAAGCAGGCTCTGAAATTGTCAGCAATGGGAATGGATTCGGCAAAAGAGCCCAGAAATGCCATGTAACCCTTTACCAATTGAAAAAAAGAAGCCTTTGAAGCAGGGTTTGATTCCGGTTTTGAATACCAGTAAAAATAGCAGAAGACCTCACCGGCAGCGATAATTACCCACAAAGCAAACCGTTTCCGGTTCTGGCTCAAAAACAACAGCAATGCACCTAACGGCAGTACCAAAAGTCCGTTCCCGCTTGTTAAAACCGTAATGCCGCCAATAACCAGCGATAGTGCAAAAGGCAGAACCTTTGGATTGATACAAAGATAGATTGTCCAGAGGGTGAGGGTTACAACACCAAAATTCTGTATGGCTGCCATTCCCCAGTACATATTCTCCCAAAAAGCCAGTGTGAGAAGCAAAAATGGGACAGGTACTAAAGCAAAAAGCGGCTTCTTGTTTCTTTTAAGGAGTTCATACCAGAGCGGGATGATGCCAAGCAGCAACAAATTGCCGACGGTCATCAGGTGCCGGTAATTGAGATGACCAAACAAGGAGAAATCAAGCCAGGCGAAAAAACGGGTGGTAGCGATCCGGTGCTCATTGTGTTGCCGGAGTAGAGCCTGGATCTTATGTTTCCAATCGGCAGCTTTCGCAAATTCCTCAATAAAAGCCTTTAAGGCATGGTCGTCCCACTTGGGGATATTGATAGCGTAATAATTCCAGACTGTAAAATAAATCAGGACCGGTAGAAACAGGATCAGGCTCAGAATGACGGTTAAAGCCTTTTTGGTCATGCCGGAATCATTAATTGGCTGATATGTAAAAGAATTGAATCCGGGTCAAGACCCGACATTTTCTGATGATAACCCTGGCTTCCATAGCGGCTGTTGGGATAACCCTCTGCCCTGAGGCTTTTGAATCCAGCGGGAGCGATACCTTTTTCCAATAATTGAACGGAAAGTTGCTGCGCCAGGCCACCAATGCTGATATGCTCTTCTGCCACCAGGATGGACGGCGCCTTTCTGATCATATCTTCCAAGTCCCGGGTAATGTGCAATGGGAAATGCAATGCGGTAATCACGTTTACCTTGGTTTCCAGTTCTGGAGCGAGCGAAAGTGCGGTGATCACATTATTGGCGATAGGACCAAGTGCAAATACCGTGATTTCCGCAGTATCGGACTGGTGGATCACCTTAAATGAGCCAGTCTGGTAACTGTTTTCGGGGGCCGTTTTTCCGGCGCCCAGCCGGAGATAGGCCGGCCTGGCGTCGCTGACAATCTGCTCAATCACCGGTTCCACTTCGTCTGAAAAAGCAGGCACCCATACATTTGCATTTTGTTGTCCGCTCAAACATGCCAGATCTTCAATGGTATGATGGCTGCTACCCATGATTCCATAGCCATATCCACCGCCGTTTCCCACCAGAAAAACAGGCAAATTGTTGAAACACACATCATTGCGAAACTGTTCAAGACAGCGGTAGACAATGAATGGCGCAATGCTGTAACAAAAAACTTTGTAGCCTTTATGGGCAAATCCGGCAGCCACGCCGATCATATTTTGTTCGGCCACGCCCGCATTGATAAATCTTTTGCCCAATTTGGCCTGAAGGTTTTCCAAAGCATTGTATCCTAAATCGCCGGTAATGAAAACAATGGAATCGTCTTCCAATGCCAGCCTTTCCATTGCGTTTGAAAATTCTTTTCTCATTTTATGAAGTGTAGTGGTTCAGGAAATTACGTTTTCCTTTAAAGCTAACAAAGAAAGTAGTGTCCCGTTTTTAAAATCTATTTGGTCTACTTCCGCAATTGCTTCACCAAAGTCCGGATCTCGTCGGCGGTTTTGTAAGACCTGGATCCCCGGCGAATTCTGGTGCGAATGTATTTCGGCCTTTTTTTGGTTTCCTCGAAAATCTTGGTAATGTATTCTCCTAAAAACGAGATTCCTAAAATGGTTAACCCACCAAAGAATACGATCAGCACAATCACCGTGCTGATGCCCTGCGGAGTATCGGGATAGAAGAAAAGTTTTGCCAGAATTTGCCAGACAATGCCTAGAATAGACAGGCCTGTGAGTGCAAAACCGGCATAGCTCATCAGTTCGAGTGGCGCAAAACTGAACGAGAATATGGCCTTCTTGGCCCACCAGATATTTTTTGTCCAGTTGTTGGTAGACACCCCAAACATCCTTTCCGGGCGAACATAGGGTACTCCTATCTGTTTGAAACCTACCCAGGCACGTAATCCACGCAGGAACTGCTCGGTCTCGGGCAAATCGACCAGTTCTTTCACCACCTTTCGGTCTATCATGGAGAAATCGCCTGCGTCGCGGGGGATCGGGATATAGCTTAGCCCCTGGAAAATCTTGTAAAAAGATTTATAAAAAAAGTGGATGTGCGGCTTCATCTCTCTTTGTACACGCACGCCATAAACCACGTCGTTGCCTTCCATCCATTTTTCGTAAAAGGCGGGAATAATTTCTGGCGGGTCCTGCAAATCACCATCCATTAATACGACACAGTCGCCGGTCGCAATTTCCATTCCGCTTAGAAATGCGGATTGCGAGCCAAAATTGCGCGAGTGGCTGATACCGACCACATTAGGGTCTTTATCACAAATGCCATTGATCACTTCCTCCTGGTTGTCCGGTGAACTGTCATTCACAAAGATAATTTCGTAACGGACTTTCAGTTCATTGAAGGTTTTAACCAGCCTTTGGTACATAAAAGGAATGGCCTGGGCATCTTTGTAGCAAGCAATGATCGCGGTGATGACCGGATTAAGCTTGGGATTTTCGAAAGCCGGGATCACCCGGCTTTCATATCTTTCGTCCTCCTGCCATTGGCTGTATCTGGAAAGGCCTGTTTCCAGGGATGTCCGCGCTTTCCAATCAAAATCTGTTTCAAAAGCATCTGGGTCTCCATACCATTCAGCCAGGTCCCATTTCCGGTTGGACATGCTTCCCCATTGCGGTTCCTGCGTGATTCCGAAGGTTTTGCGGGTCGTGTCTACCAAGTCTCCCATGGTCGTTTTCCGGCCGGTCGCAATATTGTACGATCTCCCCGAAGTCTTGCTGTCAATTTTTAATGCTGCATCAAGAAAGGCCTCCACGCAATCTTCGATAAAAACAAAGTCGCGGCTGATATCCGGTGAAACCAATGAAGGCAGCTGTTTTTTTCGTGCGTTTTCGATCAGCTTAGGTATCAGTCTGTCAGGTTCTTCCCAATAGCCGTAAATGGAATACAACCTTAAATTCAGAGTTTTCAGATTGAAAACTTTGGCGTAGTATTCGAGCAGATAGGCCGCTGAAACTTTGGAAACCGCATAGTGGCTGTTTGGCTCCACCCGATCAGTTTCTTTGGGCGTTGTACAATTGAAACCGTATTCGGAACTGCTTCCTGCGTGGATGTAAACCATTTCGCGTGTGCAGTTCTGGAGAATGTTGACCGTACCCAAAACGTTCGTTTCGTAGGTCAGGTTAACATTGTTTTGCTTGCTGTAAGCGCCGTAAGCAGCCAGGTTGAAGATGGTCTGCGGTTTGTATTTTTCAAAAACCTCCTGCACGGAGTTGTTGGAAAGGATGTCGCAGTGAATGATATTTTCGAAAGGGACATTCAGCAGTTTGAGCCTCCATGCTTTGGTTGCATCGTGGGTCAAAGCATAGCAATCCTTACGGATTTTGAAGATATCGTTGAAAAGATTGGCGCCGATGAAACCACTTGCACCGAAAACAAAAACTGGTCCTTTTAAACTTTCAATTTTATCGCGGTAAACCGGTAAATGGTCAAGCATTCGTCAATTCATTAAAGTAACGTTCCTTTATTTCCAGGGTAGCTTGCTCATATTGATCCTTGTTCATAGGCAAGTAATGCCACTCCAGCTTGTTTTCCATATAGGAAACTCCTTTACCTTTCACCGTATTGGCGATAATTGCTTTCGGTAAGCCGTTTTTGTGGGTTTTTAATTCATTCACTGCGAGGCTGATGGCGCCGATGTCATGACCGTCCAGCTCGATGGTTTCAAAACCGATTGCGTTCCATTTTTCAACGGAAGCAGTTTCTCCCAGGACTTTATCTGTAAAACCGAATCCCTGCAAACCGTTCTTATCAATGATCATAAAAAGATTATCCAATTGATTTTGAATGGCATAATGGGCTGCTTCCCAGGTTGTCCCTTCATTGGTCTCGCCGTCTGAAAGCAACGCGAAAGAGAAGCTTTCTTCACCACTCACCTTTGCTGCATGCGCAATGCCTGTGGCAATCGGCAGGCCGTGACCTAGTGAACCGGTCGCAAATGGAATTCCTTTGTACTGTCTGGGAGCTGGGTGGGCGGGAAGTGTGGTGCCGTCGAGATAAAAGGTATCGAGCTCTTCATTTGTAATTTCACCCAGCGTGTTCAGGCAGGCGTAAAGCGCTGCTGCAGCGTGGCCTTTGGATAAAATGAAAGTGTCTTGTTCGGATTTGTGCAGAAACAATACTGCGATCATCAGGTCAATGCAGCTAAGTGAACAGCCGATGTGCCCCGCATTTGCCTTGTTGTAGAGGCCGAGGATTTTCAGCCGGAGTTCCCCGCTAATCTGCCTCGGATCATTTAATATTTCTTCTGCGGTCATGCCAGATGTGTATATCAATGTGAAGATTACTCACAAAATAACGGCCAAAACTTGGGTTTTAAGTGCGCAATATACGAAATCTTATTTCATGGCTTTTGAAAAGCCTGTTCCCGTTTATTGAGATCCGTACCGTAACCCTCTGAGGTTCATGATCTCCACAGACTTACCGGTGCCTGCTTTTTTGAGCCAGATCTTGTCGGCCTGTTCCATATCCATAGCCTGGATATACTGGGCATTTTTGGGTAAATAGAGGTTGGTGAGCTGTGCGTCCTGGATAGAATAGGGTAAAAACGTGCGGTCCATTTCTGAAAGGATCTCGTAACGCGGGGTTGGGTAGAAGACGGTGTCCCCCGGCTGATATTGCGCTTCAATTTTCTTTGCAGCCGCATAATACGGATTTGGGACCCGGGCCGGATCATAGTAGCCATATTTGGGCGAACGGTCCTGATAGAACTCTCTTAGCTTTGTAGCGACGAAATAGAGCTGAGCTGTCAGAAAAATATACAGGATCAGCTGGAATTCTACTTTCAATGTTCTGAAATATTGCAGAAGAAGGCTCAGTAAAATGATTACATAGGGGAACGAGAACCCAGAGTAACGTTGCGTTAATCCATGGGTATGTCCTCCTTTAAAGGCCATAATGATTAGAAATGAAGTTGGGAACAAGGCCATCATGTAAAGCATCCAGAGCCTTTTCCTTTGTGTGTCACTGGCTTTCAGATGGATATCAGGGATAAAAGAAAGTGCAAATATGCTTACAGACAGGATTCCGAACTGCAGTCTGTGATTAGTGTAAATAGCCATTCCCAAAACGATGAGGATGTAAGGAAAGCAGCTGGTAAACCATGCCGGTAGGCTGATCCGTTTGTTGAAACGGTACCAGATGATGAGCAACACCCCGATCAAGACAGCAAGGATGACATTTTTTTTCCCTGCCAGCGCGTCCGTCATTCCATGGGTAAAAATCACCAGGTCGGAGAAGATCGGAAGCGACTCGTGAAATACGTTTTTGACGGTTGCGGGAAGAATGATGCCGAACGGATTATTATATGGCCGCGTTTCGCCCATCCGTTTGTAGAGATCAGCCTGGTAGCTCAAAGTTGATAAGGTATATTGTCCACCTCCATAGAGCATCCACAATGTCACGCCGGAAAGTGCCAGCACAGCCGAAACCGCCATCCGGATCCAGCCTTTGATCGAGCGTAAAAACAGCAATGCATAAATCGCATGCGCCATCAACACGGAAATCACCAGAAAGTGGGAGAGCAATCCAAGCCCGGCCGTGAGAACATATCCTACATATAACAGGAAAGTCTTTCGCTTATCAGCTTTGTTTTCAATAATCTGCAGGAAAAAATAAGTGGCCAGCAGCGTAAGGAAAAAGGTAAGCGAATAGTTTCTGGCCTGCTGGCTGTAAGCAATAAAAAAGGGTTCGATCGCGACAATGGCTGCTGAAATCAGCCCGGTGGTATCGCTAAAAAACTTTTTTCCAAAAAGATAAGTAAGCACAATGATCCCAAGACTGAAAATCACTGAAAAGAAACGTACTGAAAAGTCTGCTAACCCGAACAGAACTGTCCAGTAATGCAGCAAAAGATAGTAAAAAGGACTGTTTCCGATGTCACTCCGGTTATTGGCTTCAAAATAATCGGCGAGGGTTTTGGGTGACCAAAATTCGGCAGGGGTGAATGCCCGCGGACTATAATTTTCCTGGTATGTGAAAGACCGAAGGACCATAGGAGGTTTGTAGTTCAGTGCCGGGGTCTTCCAGAATTCCGAATCGGATAATCTTAAATTAGAGAAAACCTCCTTCTGATTTGCGCCTTCGAGAACGATTCCCTGACTAATTACCATCGTACTTTTCTCGTCAAAGAAGATACTGTAACGATCTAGCTGATAAAGTCTTAAAGCAGCGCCCATCAATAAAATGACGGAAAGGATAAGCCAGGATCGCAGGGTTACTGTTGGATAGTTTGGGGACATTATTGATAGTTGTTCGCTGATGATCGCTGTCGCCGGTTCGTAAAAACGCGGAATCGGACCAACAGATCATATGTCGACGAAATTAAGCAAATTTCCTCTTATAGGATATTTTTCAGATTTTAAGAATGGTAAACTCGACTCTGCGGTTACGCTGGCGCGTCTGCTCGGTGAGGTTGCTCGCGATCGGGCGTGCTGGCCCCCAGGCTTTGGTCTGGATTCTTTTGGAATCGATCCCTTTGGACAGCAGATACTTTTTTACCTGTTCTACCCGGTCTTTGGATAGCTGCACATTCTTCTGCACTTCACCCTGGTTATCGGTATGCCCTTCCAGGAGGATTTCCATGGTCGGGTAGGCATTCATCGTGGTTACGATCCGGTCCAGCTCTGAATAGGAAGAAGGAACCACTTCGGCGCTGCTTTGGGTAAACATGGTATTGGTTAGTCTGATCTGTTGTCCGGGCTTAATCGGCTGGAGATACAGGTTTTTCTTGATTGTCCGGAAGCCGGTTTCTTCCGACAGATCGAGTTCTTCCGAGACGGGAAAGTAGCCGTCGCTCGTCGCAGAGACTTTATAAACCTCTTTTAAAGGAAGTATCAGTCGGTATTCTCCCGTTTCAGGATCAAAGCTCGCCTTGGCAAAAGACGCATTGTCCTTTTTAATATCCGCGGCTATCTCTGATTTGACGGGTTTGGTAGTCTCTGCTTCATAGATGGTACCCGTTACAACGGCCACCGGCTCCGGCTTGATTTCGGGCGACATGCGTATCCTGAAGATATCTTCCTGTCCTAACACCTTTTCGCTGGCACTGAAATAAGCGTAATCACCGGTTGCGGGGATATTAATAAATGCATCCCAAAGGGGGGAATTGATGTTAGGTCCGAGATTTTCTGGTTTCGACCAGTTGAGCCAGGTATCATCCAGGCGCCTGGTCAGGAAAATATCGCCTTCGCCATATCCGCTGTGCCCCTGTGAGGAAAAATATAAAGTCCTGTTGTCCAGTGCAAGAAAAGGCGTTCCTTCATAGTCGGCAGTATTGATCACATTGCCCAGGTTCCGCGGCTCCGACCAGGTATTGTCTTTTTGCAGGAATGAAATGTAAAGGTCTTTTCCACCTTCGGTATCAGCGCGTTGTACCGACATGATCAGTACATTCTCATACGGAGAAACTGTGATTTCAATCGTGGTAGCATTCCCTAGGAGATTGATGATTTTCGACTCCCTCGGAAAGCTCCAGCCTGTTTTGGTTTTGAACGATTTGGAAAAACCAAAATACATGCTTCCATCGGGGCGGTAAATGTTGATCAGATAGATGGTTTTTCCGTCGGCGGAAATACTGGTGATGGCATTGTCGCCCGCATTGTTGATCGGCGGTCCCATGTTCACCGCATCAGTCCACTGGCCTTTGTCATTTAAGGTCGAAACCCATACGTCCTGTTTGGCGGGATAACCAATGTTTCCCTCGTAATTGCTTCTTGTGAAATAAAGTGTTTTTCCATCCGGAGAAATGATTGGCGCTACTTCCTGGCCTTTTGTATTGATCGCTCTGCCCATATTTTCCTTCTGGGATTTGAGCTGCATATCGGCTGCAAAATTGATGGTTGCTTCAATTGGGGTAGTTGTTTCAGAGATTCCGATCGCGTCGATCTGATTAAAGCCAGATACTTTTCCGGGTTCCAGTACGATCTTGACCGCATTGATCATCAGATTTGGTTGTTTCGGGAAAACCCGGAACATCCTGCCCTTGACCGCAAGCTGGGCAGGAGAAGTTTCTGATACCAGGAATTCCTTGCCCGATTCGTCGTACACATAGACGCGGGAAATAGCGCCGGGATTAAAATTTTCGGCGATCACAATTTGCTTCGCTGCGATGGCTTTTTCAAAACCAACTTTGATCCATTCTTCATTCCGGCCATCCGCCTCTGCCGGGGACCAGGCGCAGGGGCTGCTGCCGAAATCGGGCAGTTTACTGGGACGGCCGAGAATTTGTTTGGAGCGGTTGGCATAGCCATATTGGCCGGGCCGGTATTCGGAGGAGTAACCAAGTATTTTATTTGCCCACAAAATCTCCTGAGTGTAACCATTGCTCCAATGCAATGCAAGCAGGCAAAATACAATACTTCTTATCAACGGGTTCATCGGTGCTGCAAGCCTGACCAGTTTCGGTCGAGCATTTCAATATAGTAATATTATTAAGAATACGACGGAAAGTCAAACCTACTGCTTGGTACCGATCAGCAGGATCCAATCCCAGCCCGGTTGCGAATCCGGAGGCTGAACGGTGGCTTCTTCTGTAGCCTTGTACAACCCTCCGTCCCATCTTCGCCCGGTCCTGGGACTGTACCATACTGCCCCAAATTCTGTACCATTAAGATGGGAGAGATTCAGTCTTAACGGCCGGGAATCGGGCAGGTAAAGCATCGACATCCTTTTGTTTGACAGTGAAACCACACCAATCTCTGCTTTGTCTACTGAATCGGGTAATAAGTCGGGATCATCGGGTTGCATATACTCCCATGGAATTCCTTTCAGGATTTTTACAAGCTCGTGAATATATTCTGCGCCGTCCTTGGTAATGTTCACTTTCCAGGTTGGGTTGAAATTTTTGATGGTGCTCATGTGACAAAATCCCGCCGCTGAGCTCAAAATGGATTGATAAGCCTGGTTTCTGATCAAAACGGACTGGTCTGTGATCTCTTTCGGAAATTCTGAATTGGCGATCAAAAATGGTCTTAGTGCTGCTTCCGCAGAGTTTTTCTGCCAGTTTGCGAGGGCTGCATATTCCGATGGCGTTACAGTGGAGTCGGGGATAATAAATTTCAGGTCCGACCGGTTGGGTGAGTTGTCATTGTTGTTGGTAGGCGAGCAGGTGCTCAGGGAAGCCAGTATCTGCCCGTCGGCTTCAGATCTGATCCCTTCTGCAATGGCTCTGAATTGGGAAGTGTTCTGGTACTCTTCTTCGCTGACGATCCAGATAATGTTCGAAAACTTCGCAAACCGTTTCCCGACGTAAGCGCCGTAGCTTTTCCAGGTACCTTCATTTTGGGCATCGAAAACCGCGTTCCAGCTTTTGCGGGATACGACAATGCCTACCACGAGCTGACGCTCTTTCGCTGCGGCTATGACTTTCTCGAGGTAATCGAAATAAGGCTTATTAGGTTTTGTCAGATCGTTGTTTTCCGAAAATGGGGAAACCTTGGCGTAATTGCGTTGGTTGGGCAGGGCTGGTAATACCTGCACCAGAAAAGTATTGAAGGACTGAGACCTGCGGGTGTCCATATAATGGATTGCTTCGGCTGGGCTCAGTTTGCGGAGCAACTGCCAGGCTACATCCGCAACCATGAGAAAGGGTACGCCGTTGCTATCGGTAATATGCCGGCCATTGGGGCTGATTTTCAACGGGAATTTTGCATCAGCCTGTTCAATAAATCGGGGAACAGGCTTTGCCTGGGATTGGAAAATGATCAAGAAACTAAAGAAAAAGTGTCTGGCCAGTTTCATTAGATGAGTCCGGAGAAATGGTATTGATTGAAAGTGAAATATTTGGTTAACTGCTTTTTAGCGTTTCGATGGCCCTTGCGGGATCTGGCGAGCGGAATACAAAGCTTCCGGCTACCAGTATATCCACTCCCTCGTCGATCAGTAGCGGCGCATTGTCCGGATTAACGCCCCCGTCGACCTCAATCTTGAATGAATACCCCGATCTTTCTCTCAGCTGCGCTAGCCGGGCTATTTTTTTGTAGGTGTTTTCTATGAATTTTTGCCCTCCGAATCCCGGATTGACCGACATAATCAGGACGAGCGATAAATCGCCCAGGATATCAGACAGGCTTTCAACAGGCGTATGCGGATTGAGCGCAACACCCGGTTCAGCGCCCAGCTCCTTAATATGCTGGACCGTGCGGTGAAGATGGGGACAAGCCTCGTAGTGGACTGTGATCCCGTAGGCACCCGCCTTTTTAAAATCGGCAAGATACCGGTCGGGCTGCTCGATCATTAAATGAACATCCAGGGGTTTCCTGGCATGCTTATAAACGGCTTCGCAAACCGGAATCCCGAAAGAGATATTAGGGACGAACATGCCGTCCATGATGTCAACGTGGATGTAGTCAGCCGAACTGGCATTCAGCATTTCAACATCCCGCTGAAGATTTGCGAAGTCGGCAGCAAGTATCGAAGGGGCAATTTCAGCCATGGAAATCTATAATGGTAAGTAAGTTAATCCTGGCGAAATTAGTGAAATACTTCTTGAATGCTAGAAAATGGCGGAAGCCTTAAAATGAAGTCCTTTCAGCACCGGCGAGCAGACCTCCTGATCGCCCCGGTAAGTTCCTGAAAGCTGATACCTGCCTTCGGTTAGTTCAAAAACTTCTATCATGGCTTTTTCAGGAAAGACAAGCCAGCATTCAGGCATGCCAAAATGCTCGTAGACGTCTTTCTTTTCGACCGTGTCCAGCTTAACACTGTTTTTGGAAACAATTTCAATGACAAGGTCAGGAACGCCCCTTACCCAATCCTGCAGGATGCTGCTATTTTCTTTCGATACAAAAAACACATCCGGCTGAAGCGAATTGCGCCCATATTCCAGAATGACGTCCAGCGGCGCGACAAAAACCTCTCCGAGGTTCAAATGATCAACATGATTGGAGAGAAGCCGAGATAGTTTGCTTGATATGCGCTGATGAGGCAAAAACGGGCTAGGAGCCATCATTTCCTCCCCGTTTATGATTTGAATCCGTTCTGGATTGTAGAAGACTGTTCCGTCGATGATTTCCATAAGCGTCGCCTATTTTTACGAATTTAAATAAATTGATGAAAAGAATCATTGTATAGGATTTGGATCAGATATACTCCTCAGACTTCACCAATTCCAAAAAGTCACCTAATTATTTCTGGATTCTCAAAATTTAGAATAAGTCTTAAATTTGGGCAGATCATCAAACACAGCCTTCAGAACCATGAACCCCGAACAGCAAATCCAGGAGCTAACCGAAAAACTACATTACTATAATGACCGCTACTATCAGGACAGCGTGTCTGAGGTTTCAGATTATGAATTTGATGTGCTGTTGAAGAAACTGAAAGCCCTGGAAGAAGAATACCCGGAGTTCATGCAGCCGGATTCTCCGACGCAGCGAGTGGGAGGGACCGTGACCAAATCGTTTAACACGGTTTACCACCGTTATCCCATGCTGTCGCTGGACAATACTTACAATGAGCAGGAGTTAAGAAATTTTGATGACAGGGTGCGGAAAGGATTGGACGGGGAAGCCTATGAGTACATCTGTGAGCTGAAATTTGATGGGATATCATTGAGCTTTACCTATGAAAACGGCGTCTTGGTACGAGGCGTGACTAGGGGCGACGGGACCCGGGGCGATGAGATCACCACTAACATTAAAACCATTCGCACGCTTCCTCTCCGCGTAAAGTCCAAAGAGTTACCGCCATTATTTGAGATTCGCGGAGAAGGTTTCATGCCGTTCAGCTCATTTCAAAAGTTGAATGAGGAAATGGAAACCCTGGGCGAAAACCAGTACGCCAATCCGCGCAATGCAGCTTCCGGCTCTTTCAAATTGCAGGATTCTGCCGAAACGGCACGGCGTGCATTGGACTGCTATATCTACTCATTTTTATCCGACCAGGATTTTTTTAAAAGTCATGAGGAGAGTCTTTTGGGACTGAAATCATGGGGATTCAATGTATCCCCAGGCTGGAAAAAAGTGGGAAACATTGATGAGGTCATTCAGTACATTCACGAATGGGAGGAGAAAAGGGTGAGTTTGCCGCTCGCAACGGACGGGATTGTCATTAAGGTCAATTCATTTGAACAGCAACGGGAACTAGGATTTACCGCCAAAAGCCCTCGCTGGGCAATTTCATTTAAATACAAAGCCGAAAATAAGCCGGCAATCCTCAGGTTGGTGACTTATCAGGTGGGGCGGACAGGAGCGATCACCCCAGTTGCTAACCTGTGTGACCTGACGGAACGGGCATTGCCGCTGAACAAAATTGTGGGTGTCCATCTCTCCGGAACACGGGTGAAACGGGCTACCCTGCATAACGCCAATGAATTGGAAAGATTGGGATTAAAGCTCGGGGATACCGTGTTTGTAGAGAAAAGCGGGGAGATCATTCCCAAGATTACCGGAGTGGACCTGACCCAGCGTGAACTTTATCCAACCGAGCCGATCATTTTCCCGACCCGTTGTCCCGAATGCGGCTCGGAGTTGCAGCGGAACGAAGGCGAGGTGGCATTCTTCTGTCCCAACGACAGCCATTGCCCACCACAGCTGAAAGGCAGGATTGAGCATTTTATTCATCGGAAAGCGATGAACATAGAAAGTCTCGGCGAGGGGAAAATTGAATTATTGTTTGATCTGGGTCTTGTGCGGACGCCAGCAGACTTGTATGACCTGACTTATGACAAGTTGTTGGGCCTGGAAAAGAACATTGTGAATGAGGAGACCGGAAAAGCTAAAAAAATAAGTTTTAGGGAAAAAACGGTTGAGAATATTCTGAAAGGGATAGAGCTGTCAAAAACAGCCCCATTTAAGAATGTGCTGTTTGCATTGGGTATCCGGTTTGTGGGCGCTACGGTTGCCGAAAAGCTGGCCGTTTATTTCAAATCTATAGAAAACCTGCGGCAGGCAACTTACGATCAGCTTACCGCAGTCCCGGAAATTGGCGGACGCATTGCATTAAGCATTGAGTCCTATTTCAGTGTGCCTGAAAACCAGCAGTTGGTGGCCCGTCTGGAAAAAGCCGGGCTGCAAATGGAAAGTGACGAGAAGCCCATTGAAATCGAGAGCAATGTTTTGGAGGGAAAAACATTTGTGATTTCGGGCGTATTTGAAAATTTTGAACGGGACGACCTCAAAGATAAGATTGAAGCCAATGGAGGCAGGATACTGAGCGGTGTTTCCGGCAAATTGAATTATTTGCTTGCGGGCGCAAATATGGGGCCTTCAAAATTGGAAAAAGCCCGGAAATTAGGTGTGACGATTCTCTCCGAAGAAGAATTTTTGGCAATGCTCGGTGATTAGTGAAGAAAAACGGCCCAGAAAGCTAACTTTGCGTTTTAGAATCTAACCATTATATAAGTAAATAATGCCATTGGACCAACGTTTCAAAGGGGTCGGCGCCGCGCTGATTACGCCCTTTGATGAGCAGAATGAAATTGACTACCCGGGCCTGAAAAGATTGATCGACCTGGTAACGGAAGGCGGAACGGACTATTTGGTGGTTCAGGGGACCACCGGCGAATCTCCCACAGTGTCTTCGAAAGAAAAGCTTGATATACTGGCATTTACAATAAAAAATAATTCCAAATCACTTCCTATTGTTTACGGAATTGGCGGCAATGATACCAGGTCGGTTATTGACTGTATCAAAGAAACCGATCTGACCGGTGTCGATGCAATCCTTTCTGTCTGCCCCTACTACAATAAGCCCACGCAGGAAGGAATTATAGCGCATTTCACGGCCATAGCCGATGCAGCTCCTATACCTGTTCTGCTCTATAATGTTCCCGGTCGCACGGTGGTCAATATGAAGCCGGATACCATTATAAGGCTCGCCAGCCATCCTAACATCATTGGGATTAAAGATGCGTGCGGAAGTCTTGAGCAGACTATGGAACTGGCTGCGAGGGCGCCTGAGGATTTTCTGTTGCTTTCAGGAGACGACAACCTCGTGACAACAATGGCCAGCGTCGGTTGTCACGGTGTGATTTCGGTGATCGCCAATGCATTTCCAAAAGAATTTGGTGAACTCACCTGGCATGCGCTGGAAGGCAGGTTTAAGGAAGCTGCTAAACTGCAACTGGCATTTCTGGAATTCGACACTTTATTATATGTTGAGTCCAATCCGGTCGGGATCAAAAAATGTCTGGAAATTAAAGGGATATGCAGTTCGGATGTGCGCTTGCCTTTATTGAAGGCGTCAGCAGGGCTGGGAGAGAAACTGGAAAAAGCAATGATTCGCGAAGGGTTTTTATAGAAATAAAATATACTTTAAGGCATCACAGCATGGGGCATACAAATCCTGGACTGTGATGCTTTTTGTTTAAAGTTAAATGCATAACACCATGATCACGTTTTATCCCGGCCCCTCAAAAGTCTATCCCCAGGTCAGGGGCTATTTGCAGGAAGCATTTGAAAGCGGACAGATCAGCGCCAATCACCGCAGCCAGGAATTTATGCAGATGCTGGAAGAAACGATCCACGAATTGAAAACCAAACTGGCCGTTCCCCAGCATTACGAAGTTTATTTTGTTTCCTCGGCAACAGAATGCTGGGAAATCATTGCACAATCCCTGATCATCGATTCCAGCCTTCATGTTTACAATGGTGCATTTGGAGAAAAATGGATGGATTACACGCACAAAATATCCTTGAAAACTACAGACGGATCATTTGATCTGAATGAAAATGTATTTCTGCATGATTCAGCTGTTCGTAAAAGTGAAGTGATCTGCATTACACACAACGAAACTTCCAATGGTACCAAGGTTCCAAATGAGTTTTTTGCAGACATTCGGCAGAAATTCGACAACGTCATTGCTGTAGACGCCACCTCATCCATGGCCGGAGTTGTTTTACCCTGGCAAGATGCAGATGTCTGGTATGCATCCGTCCAGAAATGCTTTGGGTTGCCCGCAGGAATGGCGGTGATGATCGTTTCGCCCCGCGCAATAGAACAGGCGCAGCAGGTTGGGGAGCGGAGGCATTATAACAGCCTGCTTTTCACGAGGGATAACTTTCTGAAATTCCAAACGCCATACACACCCAACACATTGGGCATTTACCTCATGGGGAAGGTAATGCTGCAGGTGCCGCTTATTTCGGAGGTAGATTCCCAGACCCGGGAACGCGCCAAAAACTGGTATTCGTTTCTTGAGGGAAATGGTTACGGGTTGATGGTTGAAAATAAGGCAGTCCGCTCGGATACGGTAATTGCGGTCAGAGATACTAAGGAGCGGGTAGCAGAAATCAAGAAAAGGGCGAAAGAGGAGGGCATTATCATAGGGAATGGC
Source organism: Dyadobacter sp. HNCC25DJ185 (assembly GCF_056895195.1). Classification (NCBI taxonomy): domain Bacteria; kingdom Pseudomonadati; phylum Bacteroidota; class Cytophagia; order Cytophagales; family Spirosomataceae; genus Dyadobacter; species Dyadobacter sp. HNCC25DJ185. Next base: position 82,429 of record NZ_JBXHAR010000013.1, on the reverse strand, counting down.
TATGGCAAGGAGAAGGATACGAGTTTTAGGATCGCGAACTTTCCCGCCATCGACGACTGGGAAATCGATGTATTGCAGGAATTCCTGGTCCGAATGTCGCCCAGGTGATCAATGAGTAGTAAATGAGGGGGTCTGTATTTAATAATTAAAATAGAGTTTTAACCCGGCATCCATCAAATTGTGCGCATAGATATATTAGAACAATACCAGTCCCAGACCAAATGTCTTGTTGCCCTGGATTCCATCATTTTCGGTTTTGACGGTGAGGAATTAAAATTGTTGCTAGTCAAAAGAGGCATCGAAGATGAATACCATACCTGGTCGTTGATGGGTGGCTGGGTTCAGCCCGATGAAAGCCTCGAAGGTGCATCCTCCCGCATCCTTTACGAGCTGACCAATCTGACGGATATCTACCTCGAACAACTTCACACATTCGGCAGCCCGCACCGGGACCCGGTAGAGAGGACCGTATCTGTTGCTTATTTTGCTTTGATCAACGTGGAGGATTACGATCACAAGATTTCCAAGAATTTCGAAGCGCAATGGTTTTCCATGCAGGAACTGCCCAAGCTGCTTTTTGACCACGGGTCCATGGTAGACATGGCGATTCAGCACCTGAGATACAAAGCATCGCAACATCCGATAGGTTTTGAATTACTTCCTGAAAAATTCACGATCCCGCAATTGCAGAAGCTGTATGAGGCCATTTTCGGGACAGAACTAGACAAGCGCAACTTCAGCCGGAAGCTTCTGTCGACCAATTTGTTGGTCAAGCTGGACGAAAAGCAAAAAGGTTATTCCAAGAAGGGAGCCTATTTTTATAAAATCGACGAGGAGAAGTACAAGAAGCACTTCAATAACTTCCTGAATTTTCTGCCAGGAAACGCTTCCTGAGAAGCTTATTTCGGGCTAAAAACTTAAAAAGTTGCGTAACCAGAGGGTTTTGAACAACTTTGCGGAACAGACCCGGAGCGACGCTATGTTTAATTTCAAGGAAATTGTTTCTGTTACCCTCATTCTTTTTTCGGTTATCGATGTATTGGGTTCGCTCCCGGTTATTGTCGACTTCAGGCGAAAGCTGGGGAAAATAGAGTCCGAGAAAGCGACGCTGGTGGCAGGTTGTATTATGGTGCTGTTCCTTTTTTTGGGCGAGCGGCTGCTAAGTCTTTTTGGGGTGGATGTCGCCTCTTTTGCGATTGCCGGCGCGATCATTTTGTTTCTTTTAGGCTTGGAAATGATCCTTGGGCGCAATATTTTCAAACACGATAACCTGGATGTAGGGGTAGCCTCGATCGTCCCGATTGCGTTCCCCATCATTGCCGGCGCAGCTACCATGACCACATTGCTTTCTCTAAGGTCAGCCTATCAGATCCCGAACATTTTGGTTGGTATACTGTTGAATCTGTTCTTTGTTTATCTGGTATTAAAATCCTCCGATTGGATTGAAAAGAAACTGGGCCAAGGAGGTACCGATATTCTGAGAAAGATCTTTGGCATCATCCTGCTCGCAATCGCTATTAAATTATTCAAGACTAATCTGTCTATGTAGGTGATTGTCAATTTAGCCTGGGATCCAGGCGGTCTTTCGTTAACCTTTGCACCTGTAACATTCTTCATTCATTTATAATAATAATTCCGTTAAAAATGCAACAACTGGACAGCCTTAATCAGGTAGCTGAATTTCACAAGACGTTTAAGCATCCAATCCTTGAAACACCAGCCATCCCTTCTGAAGAGCGTAGCAGATTACGTGTGGCATTACTCGCTGAAGAACTGAAGGAGCTGGAAGTTGCCATATTGGAAAAGGACATTGTGGAAGTGGCTGATGCCCTCTGTGACTTGCAGTATGTATTGTCCGGCGCGGTTCTGGAGTTTGGTTTGGGCGAAAAATTCCGGGAACTGTTCGATGAAGTCCAGCGCTCGAATATGTCGAAAGCTTGCCTTACCATTGATGAGGCGGAAGCTACGGTGGCGCATTACCAGGCAAAGGGAACAGAATGTTATTTCAAAAAAGATAACGGCAAATACCTGGTTTACAGAACTGCCGATGACAAAACCCTGAAAAATATCAATTATTCCCCCGCTGATCTGTCTTCCATTATCGGACAAGTCTGAACCCATTCTTGCAAGTCTATGACATCTGTTCTCGAACGTTTTCTGAGGTATGTCCGGATTGATACCCAATCGGACCCGAATTCGCCAAGTTTCCCAAGTACCACAAAACAGCGAAACCTGAGTAATCTGCTGGCTGTCGAGTTGCAGGAATTGGGGATCACCGATGCACATGTGGACGAACATGGATATGTGTATGCTACCATCCCGGCGACCTCCGATAAGTCTGGAATTCCTGTGATCTGTTTTTGCTCGCATGTTGACACTTCTCCGGACGTGACGGGGGCAAATGTTGTGCCCATTGTTCATCGTAACTGGAATGGGGAGGACATCGTTCTGCCGGACGATCCAAAACAGGTATTGCGGATCGGTGAATTGCATGATCTGGATCAACAGATTGGAAATGATATCGTTACTGCAAGCGGGAGTACATTACTCGGTGCGGACAACAAAGCCGGAGTGGCCGAAATTATGGCTGCAGTTGAATTCCTGACGCAAAATCCTGATATCAGGCATGGCGTTATCAAGATACTTTTTACGCCTGATGAGGAAGTTGGACGCGGCACGGAACACGTAGATCTGGCCAAACTCGGGGCAGACTATGGCTACACGGTCGATGGTGAGGCTGTGGGTACATTGGAAGATGAAACATTTTCAGCCGACGGTGTCAGGATCACAATTCATGGTGTGAGTACGCACCCTGGCTATGCGATTGGAAAGTTGGAAAATGCATTGAAAATAGGGGCTGATATCCTGTCCCGTCTTCCGAAGGATTCTCTTTCACCTGAAACAACGGAGGCGAAACAAGGCTTTATCCACCCGGTGCAGATAGAAGGTATTCAGGAAAAAGTGACCCTAAGCTTCATTATCCGTGATTTCGACTCGGCAGGACTTGTTGAGAAAGAGAATTTCCTTAAAAGAATAACCCATGAAGTGCTGGCAGAATACCCGCATTCCACTGCCGAATTCGTGGTGCAGGAGCAATATCGCAATATGAAAGAGGTCCTCGATCTGCATCCGCAGGTGATCGCCCATGCGCTCACTGCGATGGAAAGAGTTGGGCTGAACCCGATCAGGCAAAGTATCCGTGGCGGAACTGACGGTTCGAGGCTTTCATTTATGGGCTTGCCCTGCCCTAACATTTTTGCGGGCGAGCATGCATTTCACTCCCGTCTCGAATGGGTTTCGGTACAGGATATGGAAAAGGCGGTTGAGGTGATTGTCAGCTTGTGCCAGGTTTGGGAAGAAAATTCGTGATCCTATGGCCAAAAAAACAAAATATTACGTTGTCTGGCAGGGGCGCAAAACAGGGATTTTTACAGACTGGAAGGAATGTGAAGCCCAGATTAAAGGTTTTGAGGATGCGCGGTATAAGTCTTTCGATTCTATTGGAGAGGCTGAGACTGCCATTCAGAGAGACTATTGGGAATTCGTTGCTAAAAGAGACAGTAAACCGGCAGTACTTAAGGTGGCACCGGTGAACATAGGACAGCCGATCAAAAACAGCATAGCGGTAGATGCGGCCTGGAACACGGCTTCTGGCGATATGGAATACCAGGGAGTTTACTATGCAACAGGCGAAAGGATTTTCCTGCAGGGGCCGTTCAAAGACGCGACCAATAACATCGGGGAATTTCTGGCGATTGTGCACGGTTTGGCTTATCTACAAAAAAAAGAAAGCGACCTGCCCATTTACAGTGATTCCAGGACAGCAATCGGCTGGATAAAGAAAAAACATGCAAATACTAAATTGGTACTGACGCCCAGAAACAAGCCAGTTTTCGAGATGCTGCAGAGGGCTGAACGATGGCTGGCAACCAACCATTTCAATAACAAAATATTGAAATGGGAAACGGAATACTGGGGTGAGAACCCCGCAGATTTTGGAAGAAAATAATACGATGGCTAAAAACTCATCTTTCCAGTTTAAACAATTTCTTGTTCAGCAGGATCAATGCGCTATGAAGGTGTGTACGGATGCCTGTGTGCTGGGTGCCTGGGCCGACGTAGACAGTGCCGACCGGATCCTGGATATCGGAGCGGGTACCGGCTTGCTTTCTTTGATGGTTGCACAGAGAAATTCGTATGGAATGATTGATGCGGTCGAACTTGATGCAGAGGCTTTTTACCAGGCCGGGGAAAATGTTGAACACAGTCCGTTTCACGATCGGATTACTTTGTACCACTCCGCTGTGCAGGAATTTGAGTCTGAGCATCCATATGACGTCATCATTACCAATCCGCCATTCTTTCAATCAGATCTTTTATCTCCAATTGATAAGAAGAATATAGCGCGCCATGCCGGTTCATTGGACTTTGAGGAGTTATTAAAAGCCATTGGCAGATTATCGAAGCCGGAGGGGAGATTTAATATACTTTTTCCGGTAGAGGAGGGAAACCAGTTCAGGAGAAAAGCGGAAAAATCGGGTTGGCACCTCTTGCGAAAACTGACCCTTTATCATCTTGAAGGGAAAAAAGCTTTCAGGCAGTTGATGACCTTCCACCGGCAACAACCGTTTGATAAAGAGCCTGTAAATACTATTTTGCACATTTATAAAGAAGACGGCAAGACATATCACCCTGCGTTTAAAGATTTATTGAAGGATTTTTATTTAATATTTTGATCAGGAAAAACACGACCTTTGCGGCGTAATTCCTCCGGACATTGCCAGTATACCATTCATGACCCATTCAGCTATCCAGATTTCAGTAGTCATCCCGCTTTACAATGAGGACGAGTCATTGCCGGAACTTAGTGAATGGATCGCAAGGGTAATGGCAGAGAACGGTTTCACTTACGAAATTTTGTTTATTGATGACGGCAGCAGGGATAATTCCTGGGATGTGATCACACGGCTTTCGCTCGAAAACGCGCATATACGTGGTTTTCGGTTCGTAAGGAATTATGGGAAAACGGCCGCCCTGCAGACGGGCTTCCAGGCCGCAATGGGGGACGTGATCATTACGATGGATGCGGATCTGCAAGATAGCCCCGACGAAATTCCGGAACTCTACAAAATGATCGCGGAGGATAAATTCGACCTTATTTCCGGCTGGAAAAAGAAGCGGTATGATCCGATTAGCAAGACAATCCCCACCAAAATATTCAATGCTGCAACCCGGAGCATTTCGGGGGTTACGCTGCACGATTTCAATTGCGGGTTGAAAGCTTACCGACGGGAGGTTGTAAAAAACATCACGATTTACGGTGAAATGCACCGCTATATTCCGGTGATTGCAAAATGGAACGGTTTTGCGAATATTGGGGAAAAGGTGGTCCAGCACCGCGCGAGAAAGTACGGGCATACCAAATTCGGCCTGGAAAGGTTCATTTTCGGGTTTCTTGATTTGCTTTCGATTGCCTTTGTCAATAAGTTTGGGCGCAGGCCCATGCATTTGTTTGGGAGCCTGGGTACCCTTATGTTTTTCCTGGGAAGCATTATTGCTTTTTGGCTTCTTGGAAAAAAGATCTATAACATTTACAACCTGCAGCCTTACCGGAATGTCACCGAGAATCCATTGTTTTTTCTTGCCCTGGTTGCGATAATGGTCGGCTCACAATTGTTTCTTGCCGGTTTTTTAGGGGAACTGTTTGTCAAACAATCTGTTTCTAAGACAGGTGACTACACCGTTTCAGGACGTGTTGGGTGAGAAGGAGACAAAAATAAATTGAAGAGGAATTCAAAATTAAGTTATTATCTATTACACAAATAATGATCGCAAACGTACACAAAGCACACCCCTGGCACGGAATTCCAATGGGAGACAGTGCACCTGAACTAGTAACCGCCTTTATTGAGATTGTTCCGACCGACACAGTTAAATACGAGATTGACAAGGTTACCGGTTACCTGAAAATTGACCGGCCTCAGAAATATTCGAACATTGTCCCTGCCCTTTACGGATTTATACCAAAGACTTATTGTGCTGAGAAAATTGCAAAACTTGCAAGGGAACGTTCCGGGCGCGAAGTAACAGAAGGCGACGGTGATCCACTGGATATCATCGTTTTATGTGAAAAAATCATTTCTCATGGCAATATTATCTGCGAGGCGAAACCCATAGGCGGGATCCGTCTGCTGGACGGTGGCGAGGCTGATGATAAGATCATCTCGGTTTTGAAAGGGGACGAAGTGTACGGAGGATTCTCCGACATCAGCGAACTGCCCGATGGAATCGTGGAGCGTCTGAAACATTACTTTCTGACTTACAAGAATTTGCCAGGCGAAAAGGCGAAAATCGAAATTACCAATGTGTATGGCAAGGAAGAGGCACACGAGGTAATCCTTACTTCTGTGGAGGATTATAAGCATTCCTATTATTGAGAGCTAGTCTTTCAGCAGACATAACTTTGAACCGTCCCGGTTAGGGACGGTTTTTGTTTATTCTTATCTTTGTACAAATTTTGAAATTTCCGTGTTTAAAATGGCGGCTGTTATAAGTCTTTCAATATAAAGATCTTAAGCATTTGGTCGTATGATAAGCGGATACTGTACATCAATCGTTTATGAGTAATATACAAGAAATAAAAAAGCGCCGCACATTTGCGATCATCAGTCACCCGGATGCCGGGAAAACAACATTGACTGAAAAGCTGCTGCTTTTTGGTGGCGCTATTCAGACGGCCGGAGCGGTAAAATCCAATAAGATCAAAAAGACCGCTACCTCCGATTTCATGGAAATTGAAAAGCAAAGGGGAATTTCGGTGGCTACCTCCGTTATGACTTTTGAGTATAAAGACTTGCTAATCAACATCCTGGATACGCCTGGTCACAAGGACTTCGCAGAGGATACCTATAGAACCCTTACCGCTGTGGATAGTGTAATCCTTGTGGTGGATTGTGTGAAAGGAGTTGAGGAACAGACAGAACGATTGATGGAGGTCTGCCGGATGCGCAATACACCAGTGATTATTTTTATCAATAAACTTGACAGAGAGGGGCAGAATCCTTTTGAATTGCTGGACGAACTTGAAAACAAACTCAACATTCGAGTTCGACCGTTGACCTGGCCGATCAATATGGGCGCCAATTTTAAAGGTGTTTACAGCCTTTATGAGCAAATGCTGTATTTCTTTAAAATCAACAAAACCAAAATTGAAAATGACGTTGCCAAAGTAAGCCTGGACGATGAAAAACTGGCCGATCTGGTTGGTGCGAAAGACGCGGAGCAGCTTACCGAGGATGTAGAACTTGTTGAAGGTGTATACGACGTTTTCTCAGAGGAGGCCTATCAGAAAGGCCAGCTTGCACCGGTATTTTTCGGGAGCGCAATCAATAACTTCGGCATCAAAGAGTTGCTGGACACGTTTTGTGAAATTTCACCCATTCCGCAACCAAGGCCTACGGATGTAAGGGAAGTGGAGCCAACAGAGCCTAAGTTCACAGGTTTTATATTCAAGATCCACGCGAACCTGGATCCCAGGCACAGGGACAGGATCGCTTTTCTGAGGATCTGTTCGGGTAAGTTCGAAAGAGGCAAGTTTTACAAGCATGTCAGGCTTGGCAAAGAACTACGGTTTTCAAGTCCCTTTACCTTTATGGCATCCGATAAAAGTGTGATGGACGAAGGTTTCCCAGGGGATGTGGTAGGTCTTTATGATACAGGTAATTTCAAAATCGGGGATACGTTGACAGAGGGTGAAAACCTCCAATTTTCAGGTATCCCAAGCTTTTCACCTGAGATTTTCAAAGAACTCATCAATATGGATCCTATGAAATCCAAGCAATTAGAAAAAGGTATCCAGCAGTTGACAGATGAAGGGGTTGCCCAGTTGTTTACATTGGACCTGGGTAACCGCAAGGTTGTTGGAACGGTTGGAGAACTTCAATTTGACGTAATCCAATACCGGTTGGAGCATGAGTACGGGGCAAAATGTCGCTGGGTACCGATGAATATTTCGCGTGCCTGCTGGCTTACGTCAGATGAAAAAGCGGCCATGGACCAGTTTATTAGACTAAAGGGAAACCAGATCGCTTATGACAAGGACCGTAATCCGGTATTTCTCGCGGAATCTGAATGGATGATCAGGATGAACCGTGAAAATAACCCCGCTATTCATTTTCACTTTACCTCTGAATTTAAAACTGAAATGGCTATCTAAATAGTGATTGGATAGCTGCATATAAAAAGGAGTGGCTGATCATATTGTCGGCCACTCTTTTTTATGGATTTAAGTTTTGCTGGCTTAATTTCTAGCCCCACCGCCGCCGCCGCCACGGTTGTTGCGACGGTCTTCCAGCATGGTTTTGTATTTTTCCTGCTGTTCGACGGTAAGTATTTTTGCGAGGTCGGTGTTAAAAGTCTCCATAGAAGCTCTCATTTGAGAACGGTCCTGGGTTTGAGAGTCCCGAAGTTCCTGCATTTTCTTTGCGCGCGCCAGGCTTAATGTGTAAACCTGCTTCTGCTGGTCATCCGAAAGTTTTAAAGTTTCGGTAAGTTGTTTTGTTTGATTTTCGGCCCTGGCCTCCGGTGTCATATTGGAATCTCCGCGTTGCGCAAAGGCCGTTATACTCGCGAATGCCAATAAGAAGGCAAACAGTGTTTTCTTCATGGTTACAAAGTTTAGATACCAGGATTAGAGTCGATAATCGCGTGAGGGTTTAATGTGTTTTACCTTTTAATAAAACATTTTTACCATCAATGCGACTGCGATGGCGCAGGTATAGCTCATGAGCGTTCCTACCAGCACATATTCGGATTTTTTGCTGATGTAAGCCGGGGAAATGTCTCCTGAGGCAGTTTTGTCATTGTATCTCAGTAATGATTTGGCGGCTATCAAAAAACCGATGGCGGAGAATTGGCTGACAAGTACGAATACAAAAATGAGGAGCCTTTCGGACATCCCAATCCAGCGTCCGGCATTGGCTAAGTTATCGTTTGCGTCTGGCGCCAGCCTGGCCAGTTCTTCCCGCCACGGGCGAGTTAGTATACCTACAAAAAATGAAGTAGGAGAGAGCGTTAATAGCGCTCCTGAGAGTATTGCTAGTGTTTTTGGAGTATAGAGCCAGGTTTTGAACCATTCAATACCGAACGGTAAATGGTGGGTGATGATCAGTGCTGTTAAGGCAATAGTTGCCAGATGCGCTGCCTGATCTGCTAAAAACCAGGAAAGTGTGCTTTTTTTATCTAAGCTGATTTTGATGAGATCAGTGATGCCATGAATAGCACCCAGCGCGATAGCAGGCCCGGGGTTATCCCATTTTCCAAGGGCTAAATAGGAGGCTAAAATGATGAGAAAGATGTGGAAATACAGGTATTTGGACTTAAACGACCTTTGCTTTTTGTCATTCACCCAGGAGGTCGGTTGCCAGTAGAAATCGACAAGTATGTGTGCCACCAGGAGGAGCAGGAATTCAGTCATAAGGAATTAGTGTTTTGTGTATAGGGCTAAATGCTTTGGAAAGGTAGCAAGAAATCTTTCAATGGCCCACCATTTCGAAGCCGCGATCCGCTGGCTGGCTGCTGACTGGCTAATGGAAAATTTCTCGGCGATCTGGGTGACATTGTTGTTGTGAAGCAAAGCCACGATTACCTCACTTTGCGCTGTTGTCCAATTTTCAATTAATGTTTCCAGAAGGTCCAATGTGGCACTCAGAGGCTCTGAGGCAGAGGGCAAAGCAATGCCGATACGCGCTTTTTGCTTACGGATATTGTCTGCCAAATGACCCGATAAGCGGAATGCCTCTCCATCGGATGTTCCTGCCCGGTCGGTAAGAAGCTCAGTTTTTCCTATTCCAATGGCGATACGCAAATCAGTATTGGGTGAATGCGCCCGCATGGCAGCCCTTGCCAGAATAGCTACTTCCATGGATTCAGATGCATTTTTTAAAACGCCTTGAAAACTGTCTCCCCGGTATATCTCAGGCATCAGTGCCCAGTGAAAAGAAGAATTCTGACGAAGCATAACCAGCAGCTCTTCAAGCCATTTTGCTGTTTCTGCTCTTGAAAATTGCGTTGAGTTGACCATGTCAGCCGTGATTACCGCAGGGTACTTTTTCATAAGAGTTATATAAGCTTTTTACCTTATAGTTGGTAAATATAAGGTTTTTACCTTATATGAATTTAATATAAGCTAAAAGCCTTATATATTTTAAAGGAATGAACGTACCAAATTCTCCCATTCTTCTTTCAAAGTGCCTTTAAATACCTCTTTTCCAGCTCTTCTGTACCAATAGCCGGCATTCCAGGTGTCCCCTTCCACGCGATGAAGATAAGCGTGCAAATGATCATAAGATCGTGTCCCTTCGCTGCTTTGGGCGATGTTGTGGGCTGCCTCCCAGTTACCCTTTGCATCATACCAAAGAGCTTCAAGTAAAGCGGAAATGCCGTTTGGCGGTGATGGAAGGACGAGAGATTCTTCAAATTGTTGGTAAGTCATAGAGGTCTAAGTAAATGATTAGTATTGCGAAAGTGGTTACAGGATTGCTAAAATATCACTTCGACATAAAAATTCAGCGAGGTAATTGCAACTTCCTGTGAATCTTCCCGGGTAACTTTGACTTTTTGATTTTACTTGTATATTGTAAGGTAGAATTATAATTAAAATAACAATATATGTTTAAACAATTATCAACCATACTAGCTGGTCTGACCTTCGGGATATGCTGTCACGCCCAGGAAACCTTTCCCAGAAACGGAGCTTACGACGAACGACCTGGAAGATATGCTTTCACGAATGCCACCATTGTGGTCGATTCAAAAACAACGATCGTGAATGGGTCAATGCTGATTGAAAACGGAACCATCAGGGAAGTCAGCAAGCAGATCAGGATACCTGCCGGGACAATTGTTGTGGACTTGAAAGGCAAGTTCATTTATCCGTCCCTGATTGACCTGGACTCCGATTATGGCATGCCGGAGGTGAAGCGAGAAAGGCAGGGAGGTGGAAGGCAAACCCCTCAGATTGAATCAAATAAGAAAGGGGCATTTGGTTGGAACCAAGCTGTGCAGCCAGAAGTGGACGCCAGCTTGTTATTTACGCCGGACACGAAAAAGGCAGGAGATTTAAGGAAAATAGGTTTTGGTGCCGTATTGGTTCACGCCCATGATGGGATTGTAAGAGGAAACGGGGCATTGGTAACGCTAACCGACGAATCGGCCAATAAGGCCTTGTTAAACAGAAAGGCTTCCGCGCATTTTTCATTCAGCAAGGGGACTTCCTCTCAAACATATCCTTCTTCCACGATGGGGGTTGTGGCCTTACTGAGGCAAAATTATTACGATGCCGACTGGTACTCAAAAGAGAAAACCAGAGAAGCCAATTTGTCCCTCGATGCATTTAATCAGATTAAAGTATTGCCATCCTTTTTTGAAGCCAACGATAAATACAGCATCTTGCGAGCTGATAAGGTGGGGGATGAGTTTGGCATTCAGTACATTATTCGCGGCGGCGGCGACGAGTACCAGCGGATCAAAGAAGTAAAAGCCACCAAAGCAGCCCTGATATTGCCACTCCAATTTCCGGATGCTTATGATGTAACGGATCCCTGGGACGCGGATGTGGTGAGTATGGCGCAGCTGAAACACTGGGAACTCGCACCTAAAAATGCCTCTGAGGTGGCCAAAGCAAACATCCCTTTTGCATTTACAACGGCAGGGCTAAAAAACAAAGCTGATTTTTGGAAAAATATCAAAACAGCCGTCGAATACGGATTACCAAAAGAAAAAGCACTTGAAGCATTAACTACACTTCCCGCCAGTCTGATCAAAGCGGACGGACAGATAGGAAGCCTCAAACCGGGATTGCTTGCCAATTTTATCATTACCTCCGGAGAGTTGTTTGGCAAGGATAACATCATTTATGAAAACTGGGTACAAGGCAAAAAATTCATAGTTGCACCGCTGAATGCACCGGACATCAGAGGGACTTATTCACTGTTGTTGAACAGCCAGCCGACCGGAAAATTGCAGATCACCGGATCACCTGAAAAGCCTGAATATAAGATATTGATCCAGGATAGCATTAAGGTAACGCCTAAAACAACCCTTTCCAATGAGTTATTAACGCTGACTTACCAGCCTGACCGAAAACTACCGGGAATGATCCGTCTTACCGGTTGGATAACCGGCAATGGACTGGCGGGCGAGGGGGTAATGCCCGACGGAAACGTTATTCCCTGGGCAGCAACGCTTACAGAAAAATACCAGCAAGCCAGCGTAAAGGATTCAACAGTAGCGAAACCAAAAGAAACAGGCCCTATAGTTTATCCATTTGTAGGTTTTGGAAATGAAGAACTGCCGAAAACCGAAACGGTCCTTATCAAAAATGCCACAGTCTGGACGAACGAAAAGGAAGGTATCCTGCAAAATGCCGACGTCGTAGTACAGAATGGGAAGATCTCAAAAGTCGGAAAGGCGCTTACCGCCCCTTCCGGAGCAAAAACTATTGATGGTACCGGAAAGCACCTAACCAGCGGCATTATTGATGAACACTCACATATTGCCCTCTTTACAATCAACGAAGGAGGGCAAACCAGCTCTGCAGAGGTAAGGATGAGCGACGTGATCAACCCTGATGACATTAACATTTACCGTCAGCTCGCCGGCGGGGTCACTGCCTCCCAATTGTTGCATGGATCGGCCAATTCAATTGGGGGCCAAAGTGCTATGATCAAGCTGAAATGGGGTGCCGGCCAGTCAGAAATGCTTTTGGCAGATGTGAAAACGATCAAATTTGCACTGGGTGAAAATGTGAAGCAGTCCAACTGGGGAGACGTAGCCCGAGTTCGCTTTCCGCAGACCAGAATGGGGGTGGAGCAGGTATACTTCGACCATTTCATTCGGGCGAAAGAATATGCAAATGGCTGGAAAAACTACAATGCAAATGCTAAAAAGCAATCAATAGCTGCTCCCCGGCGAGATATTGAGCTGGACGCGCTGGCCGAGATTCTGGCAAACGAAAGGTATATCACCTGTCATTCCTACGTTCAGTCAGAGATCAATATGCTGATGCACGTAGCCGATTCGCTGAAATTTAAGATAAACACCTTTACCCACATCCTCGAAGGATATAAACTCGCCGACGGGATGGCCAAGCGTGGCATTGGAGGTTCTACTTTCGCAGATTGGTGGGCATATAAAATGGAAGTAAAAGAAGCAATTCCTTACAATGCGGCCTTGATGTACCACGAAGGAGTAACCGTGGCGATCAACTCGGATGACGCCGAAATGGCCAGGAGATTGAACCAAGAAGCGGCTAAGACTGTGGAATACGGAGGAGTACCGGAGGAGGAAGCCTGGAAAATGGTCACCTTAAACCCTGCTAAGCTATTGCATCTCGATCACAGAATGGGTAGCATCAAAATAGGAAAAGACGCAGACCTGGTACTTTGGAATGCGCATCCGCTCTCCGTTTATGCGCGCCCCGATTTCACAATGATTGACGGGGCCACGTATTTTGACAGGAAAAAGGATGAGGAGAAGCAAAAAAGCATGCTGGTGGAAAGGGAGCGGCTGATCCAGAAAATGATCGGTGAAAAGACAGATGGTAAGCCGACTCAAAAGCCGGAAGCCACACAACCTAAGATGTGGCATTGCGAGGACGTTGCCGATATCAACGAAGAACTTCGTGAGTCCAGGTAATTACCCATTTCTCAGATTTTAACTTTTGAATCATGATCGATACAAAAATACTCCGCCCTTTGGCTGCCGCGCTATTATTGGGATTAGCATTGCAAAGCAATGCACAAAATCCGGCTCCATCTCTGCCGCAAAGCAAGCCCGTGATGCTCACGGGCGCTACAATCCACGTGGGCAACGGGCAGGTGATCCAAAACGGTACAATCGTTTTCGACAAAGGAATCATCACGCAAGTCGGCGCTGCCGGGGCAGTCACTAATCCCGCAGGGACAGAAACTGTGGATGTCAAAGGGAAGCACATTTATCCTGGGATTATTTCCCTGAACACAACCGTTGGATTGCAGGAAATAGCTTCTGTGCGGGCTACACTGGACTTCTTTGAAATAGGTGACATAAACCCGCATGTCAGGGCATTGGTCGCGTATAATACTGATTCAGAGGTAATTCCTACCTTAAGAGGTAACGGCATTTTGGTTTCGCAGGCGGTCCCGCAGGGTGGACTCGTGTCGGGATCCTCTTCGGTGTTTTATAGCGATGGCTGGAACTGGGAGGATGCGGTTTTGAAAAAGGACGATGGCATATGGCTCAACTGGCCACCATTCCTTGCCAGCAGTTTCAACAATGAGGATTTTACAGTTTCCGTCAAGCGAAATGAAAAACGCCAGGAAGCGATTGACATGATCCGGTCTACATTTTCCGAGGCCAAAGGATATGCTGAAATTGCTGCACCCAATCCTGTGAATCTTCGCATGGAGGCGATGAAGCCACTTTTCGATGGATCGGCTAATCTGTATGTCCGGGCCGAGTATGCGAAAGATATTGTTGAGGTTGTCAAGCTCACGAAGGAATTGGGCATTAGTAAATTGGTCATTGTTGGAGGTAACGAATCTTTAAAAGTTGCCGCATTCCTGAAAGAAAACCAGGTACCGGTAATCCTCAATCCCACGCACCGCTTGCCCGACAGAGTAGACGAAAACGTATATCTTCCCTACGAACTTCCAGGATTGTTGCATAAAGCGGGCGTTAAAGTGGCTGTTACTTATGCAGACGAATGGTGGAGGACAAGAAATCTGGCCTTTCTGGCTGGCACATCTTCTGGCTTTGGCGACATAAGTTCGGAGGACGCATTGCAGTTCATTACTAAAAATGCCGCTGAAATCATCGGTGCAGAACGCCATGTGGGTACATTGGAAAAAGGCAAGCACGCCTCCTTGCTTGTGGCCGACGGCGATATACTTGATATGAGGGGAAATGTGATTTCTATGGTGTATATCAAAGGGTCCAAAGTGAATCTCGACGATAAACAGAAGCGGCTTTACGAAAAGTATAAGGAGAAGTACGGGAAGAAGTAGATTCCATATCTTAGGCAGATCAATAATACCGGTATCAGATATTTTTTTCTTTCAGGAATGAGCTGAGTTTTTTCGCCCAGATATGATAACCATCGTCATTTAAATGCACGTTGTCTATCTGAAGCTCTTTTCTCAGCTCTTTCCCGTTTGTAAGCAATGGTTTTAAGTCAATGTGATCCAGATGCTCCTGCTTGCAAAGCAGCTCAACATTGCTTCTAATCGAATCAATACTGAGGTTCAGTTTAGGGTTTTTATATTGGTAAAATGGCGATTCGAAAACCGGAATAATGTTATGTTTTCGTAAAGTATCGGCCATTAACTTGAAATTCTGAGTGATATTGCCCGCCTGGTAACATCGTTTTCCGATATCATTTACCCCACACAGTATAAAACAGCATTTCGGTTTATATTTCAAAACAATCGGCAAAAGCAGGGTCACTTGCTCAGATGTGAAGCCACCATAAGCAACTGTTTTAACATCATATCTGCCGAGCAGCCAATTCCATTTGCCGTTTTGCATATGAGAATCTCCAAGCATCACGATGGTGGCGATACCTTTCTTATCCACCTTCTTCTCAATCAGAGGCTCTCTTTTCCGATATAGATAAAAGAGTGCAGTGCAAAGTGTAAGGAAATTTATGACAAATGAGCAAATGACAAAGTACTTTTTCATTTAGTAACTTGAATTAAAAATATAGGTCCCACTATACCCCTTTCACCGCCAGTTGTGTTTTTCGACTATTATTAATCCAATTGAAAAGGGGTTTCTCAACAAAGGTGTAGCTTAGGCAACCAAAAAAAGTTAAAAGCACGGCGATTATGGTAAATTCAATATAACCATTGTGGAAAACCTTATGTGCAATATTTTTGGTTAGCGCTATTCCGGGGTAATGAGTAAGATAAATGGAATAAGATGCGTCTCCGAGGTATACCAGAAATTCCTTGAATGCACTTTTCAACTGGGATGTCTCAATAGATACTAAGGCATAAATAATCAGGGCATAGGGTATTCCAAAATTCAGGCTATCCATTTTGGGATACCAGGCCAGGCCCGATCCTTCATTTATCCAGGAAATAAGGATCGCACTAATTCCTAGGAACAGCAGAACGAGGGCAAATGCTTTATTTTTAATCAAGTAACCGCGGATGGCCAATTCCGCAATTACGCATCCGTATAAAAACTCAAGGTTCTTGGAATGAAACACTGTGGTTAGGAATGGATTGTCATCAAAAAATCTTCCATTCATCAATTCGGTGACCGTAATTCCGATGAACCAGATGACTGCGATACAGACGAGGATTTTTTTCTGGGTAAGTATTCCTAATCCAAAAAGTATGTAGAAAAAGAGCTCAAAGCTCAGCGTCCACGCAACTGGAAGAATGGGCATCTCATTTGCCGCGACGTTTGTCGGGTACAAGAAAAAGGACTTAATAATGCCAATTGTGTCTAAATTAATCCAGGTAATGAGAGGGTTCCCAGTCAATCTGGTTTTGATAATATTTATTACAATGATAAGGAAAGAATAAAGCCAATAGATCGGAAATATCCTGACTAATCTTTTATATAAATAATTGGGGAATTTTGAGGGTTGACCCAGGTAGTTATAATTTACGTAGTAAATTATAAATCCGCTAAGTACGAAGAAGAAGTCTACACCAATCCATCCAATAGTCAAGAAACCTGCAAACAAGTTTTTGTCAATTAGGTTGGTATGTGCGAGGACTACCATTAGAGCCGCTATTCCGCGACATATCTGAAGATTAAAAAAGACTTTTTTGTCTTTCATTGCGCCGTTTGACTAATTCCACCGCATAATAAACTATTTTAGTATACTATTGGTAAATTATTCAACGGTTTCTCTGAGTTTTTTAAAGGTTCAATCCTCCCCAACCAGATAAATCCCATCGGTGGCAATCTTGATAAGCCCCTGCTTGTAAAGGCCACCGATGGCTTTTTTGAATATTTTCTTGCTGATTTGAAGTCGCTTATAAATCTCCTCAGGAGAACTATGGTCGGAAAGGTTTAAAAATCCGTTACCTTTTTTGAGTTCTGCCATGATCTGTTTTCCAGTCGGTTCAATGATATCTACTCCTGCTTTTTGTAAGCTGATATCCAGCCGGTTATCCTCGCGGATTTTTTTGATATAACCTTTTACCGAATCCCCGGGTTTGAGATCGCGGAAAACTTCATTGGCATAAATAAGACCCTTGTGATATTGGTTTACAATTGCGTTGAACCCGAGATCCGTTTTCTGCCAGATCAAAAGATCTACTTCGTCGCCTTCTTTCACTGTCAGGCGCTCGTTATCCAGGAACTTATCGATTTTGGTTGAAGCCAGCAAACGGGATGATTTTTGATCCAGGTACAGGAACACAACATACCATTCTCCAATTTCCATGGGCTTGGTTTGCTCGCGAAAAGGAACAAAAAGATCTTTGATTAAGCCCCAATCCATAAAAGCACCATATTCTGAAACATCTTTTACTTCCAGGAATGCAAACTCGTTGCGAATAATTTTGGGCGTTTCCGTAGTGGCTACCGGGCGATCTTCGGAATCGAGGTAAACAAAGACCTTGATATTCTCGCCAACCTGCATGTCATCGGTGAGGTATTGGTTGGGCAGGAGAACCTCTTCCCCCTCCACATCACTCAAAAACATTCCCACACTGGTCACCCGCTCGATGGTCAGGTAATTATATTTTCCTATAAAAAGCATGCTAAACTAACTATGGTTGTTTGCAAAGGTAATGGTTTAACATGGAGAATCGC
The DNA here is from genome assembly GCF_056895195.1 of Dyadobacter sp. HNCC25DJ185. Classification (NCBI taxonomy): domain Bacteria; kingdom Pseudomonadati; phylum Bacteroidota; class Cytophagia; order Cytophagales; family Spirosomataceae; genus Dyadobacter; species Dyadobacter sp. HNCC25DJ185. Next base: position 64,615 of record NZ_JBXHAR010000013.1, on the reverse strand, counting down.
TCCTGGTTAACATAGTGGAATTTGGCCCGACTCAAAATGAAAAACGCTGACTGGTGGAGGTCAGCGTTAGTATCTGGAAGGCTCTGAACTTACTGAAGCGTATTGCTGAGCCTTTTCAATTCAATCTCTGCCGCCTTGGCTGCATAGTTCAGATTGATCATCCGGTAACCTGCTGCCTCAAAGCTTCTTTGGGCTTCCCGCACATCAATGATCGTCGCCTGAATAAGCTGAAAGCGCTGAAGAGTGAGATCAAGCAATTGCTTGCTCAATGCATAGTTCTGCTTTTGGGTTTCGAGCTGCTGAAGAGAGCTTAGGTAGGTTTGGTACATTTTGACCACTCCGGCATTGTAGTCCCTTAATATCGTGCTCCTTTGCAGTTTGGCACTGGAAGTATTGATCTCCGCAGCCTGCTGCTGCCTTTTAAATGCTGACCCGTTGTAAATTGGTATGGAGAGCGTTAACCCTGCCTGTGGCCCAACGGTTCTGTTCAGCAATGTGAAACCGGCAGCCGCCTGGTTACGGGAATAATTATAGGCAGTATTGAGCCTGACAGTAGGATACCTTGAAGCTGCTGTTTCTCTGACAATAAGCTCATTGATGCGGATCTGATGGTCGGCAGCCTTTACATCGGCATTGAGCGTAAGTCTTTCCAGAATATCTTCAAGTTTCAGGTTATTGTCGACAGTGATCGTATCCCGGATGGTAACTGCTGACTTAGGATCAAGGGTAAGTATCCTCAATAATTCTGTTTTAGCCACTTGTGCTACCATCATTTGATCCTGCCATGTCTGGTTTAATGTATTGAGGTCGATTTCGGCCTGGAAAAGATCGGCGTTGTTGGCCATGCCTGCTTCTTTTCTCACTTTCAAGATCTCGAGTCTTTTTTCAGAAGCCTGGATTGAAGTACGCACGGTATTCAGATAGCTCAGCTGGCGAACTACGTCATAGTAGCTCGTCATGACCAGCGCAATGGTGTTCTGGACCTGAGAGTTGAGTAATTCGACGCTTTGATATTGTAATTCGGCAAGACGCTTTTTGGTAGAAACCACACGCTTTCCATTATAAAGAAGCAGGCCCGCCGAAAGGCTCAGCTGGGTGTTATTGGCGGCAGCAGCATTCCGGTTGATTTCAGTTCCGTCATTCAGTTTTTGGTTTACCTGCGTAATCTGCTCATTGTTAGAAGCATTTGCGGCGACTACCGGAAGCCCGCCTGCCACACCATAATTGTTCAGAACAGTGTTGACCTCGACATTATTTTTTGCAATCTCTATTTCATAACTATTCTTTAATGCCGTAGCAATGGCTTCATCCAGAGTTAATGTGAGACTGTCCGGACTTTGAAAACAGAAGGCGTTACCGCCACAAAGCCAAAAAAGGAATAGTAGGTTTTTTTTGTTGTTAAAAATCGTGAGTGGGTTCATGCAAAAACAAATGTTGATTAACAATTTACCTAGGGATGGAATAGATGATTTGGCTAAGCGGTAATTTCTTCTGCCATTTTCTGTTCCTCGGTAATTCTATGTTTTTTAGGTGAAATGAAGGTGTAAATAGCTGGGATAACAAAGAGCGTCAGGATTAAAGAAAACATCAAACCTCCCACAATAACGACTCCGAGTGGCACCCGGCTGGTTGCAGCGGCACCCAAACTTAATGCGATTGGCAGCGCACCAAAAGCTGTGGCCAGGCTGGTCATCAAAATGGGTCTCAAACGCTGCGTCGCCGATTCTACCGCAGCCGTCATCCTGCTCATACCCTGTTCGCGCTTCTGGTTTGCAAATTCCACAATCAGGATGCCATTTTTAGTTACCAGTCCGATAAGCATGATCATCCCGATTTGCGAGAAGATGTTGATCGTTAAACCAAAAAGATACAAGCTTAGCAAAGCCCCCGCTAACGCAAGTGGTACGGTGATCATGATGATAAAGGGATCGGTGAAACTTTCAAACTGCCCTGCCAAAACCAAATAAACAAGCATAAGGGCCAGCCCGAATGCAAAGCTCGTGTTGGATGAACTCTCTTCAAAGTCACGCGAGGAGCCGACGAGCGAGGTCTGAAATGACTCGTCGAGCAGTTTTGCGGCAATTTTTCTCATGGCCGCTACTCCGTCACCAATGGTTTTTCCCTCCACCAATGAGGCCGACACGGTTGCACTCTTATAGCGGTTAAAATGGTAAATAGTTGGCGGGCCGCTTTCTTCCTTCATTTGGACAACAGCGGTCAGCGGAATATTTTCGCCCCTGCTGTTTCTAACGTAGAGTTTCGAAATGTCCCCTGGCTTATTTCGCTCGTCACGCTCAACTTGTCCTATGACCTGATATTGCTGGCCGTTCATAATGAAGTATGCAAGTCTTCTTCCGCTAAATGCAGATTGTATTGCGCCTGCAACGTCCGTAGTCGACAATCCCAGGTCGCGTGCTTTAAGGCGATCGATCGTGAGCCTTATTTCGGGTTTATTGAATTTGAGGTTAACATCCACATTCTGGAATGTCGGGTCCTGACGAGCCTCATCAAGGAACTTAGGCAAAACATTGAAGATCTTGTCAAAATCAAGATTTTGAAGTACAAACTGAACAGGCAAGCCGCCCCTCGAACCCTGGCCGACTGCAATGGTTTGTTCTTGAGTTGCAAAAATCCGAGCGTCATTGAACCGGGAAAGCTTTTTATTAATCTCTTGTGCCAAATCGTTCTGACTTTTCTTCCTTTCTCCGGCAGGTACCAGCCCTATCCGGGCAGTGCCACTGTTCACCCCACCGCCTCCAAAACCTGGGGTTGCTGAGAAAGTAAATGCCCTTTCCGGGATGGAGTCATTTAAAAAATTGGTCAGCTGATCGGAAATTCGTTGCATCTGATCAAAACTGGTACCCTCTGGTGCGGACAGATTGAAACGGATACTATTTCTGTCTTCCATTGGCGCCAATTCGCTCTGAAGATTAGAATAAGTATACCAAATGATAAAACCACATGCGACGACCAGGACCCATGCCACCCAGCGGGCCTTCATAAAACCACGAAGACCTCGGTTGTACCCGTTTTCCATTCCAGTGAAAAATGGTTCAGTTTTGTTGTAAAACCAACCGTGCCCGGCACTTTTACGGTTTAGGAACACGTTCAGAACAGGTGTGATTGTGAGTGACACGAAAGCCGAAATCAGCACCGCTGAGGCTACAACTATTCCGAATTCGCGGAACAAGCTCCCTACGAAACCTTCCAGGAATATCACCGGCAAAAAGACGACTGCGAGCGTAAGGGACGTAGAAATAACAGCAAAGAAAATTTCTCTGCTTCCTTCCAATGCCGCCTGTCGGATTGGAAGGCCGCTTTCCAGCTTTCGGAATATATTTTCGGTGACCACAATACCATCGTCGACTACCAGGCCAGTTGCCAGTACGATCCCCAAAAGAGTTAAGATGTTGATCGAGAAGCCAAAAAGGTACATGACAAAAAATGTCGCTACCAATGAAATGGGTATATCGATAAGTGGACGGACTGCCACCAGGAAACTTCTGAAAAAGAATAAGATAACAATAACAACGAGGGAAAATGCGATGAAAAGTGTTTCCTCTACTTCCTCTATCGATTGGCGAACCAATCTGGTATTGTCTATCAATACATTAAAAGTAATGTCCGATTTGTTGGACTTCTGGATTTCGGCGAGACGTCTGTTGAACTCATCCGAAATTTGAACATAATTGGCGCCGGGCTGCGGTATGACCGCCAGACCAACCGCATACATTCCATTGTATTTCCAGCTCTGTTCTTCATTCTCGGGGCCCAGCTCAACTTTGGCCACATTCGCGAGGCGCACAATCCCACTGCTGTCATTTCGGATGACCAGGTCACTGAATTCTTTCTCAGTGGTAAGGCGGCCCATTGTACGGATCGTCAGCTCGGTGTTGTCGCCGTATATTTTTCCAGCGGGAAGCTCGACGTTTTCGGAACTTAGCGTCGAGGTAATATCATTGAAGGAAATGTTGAACGCGCTCATTTTGTCCGGATCCAGCCATATGCGCATCGCATACCGCTTCTGACCAAAAATGTTAATGGCACTGACACCATCAATGGTCTGAAGGCTTTGCTGAAGAACGTTTTCTGCATATTCGCTCAATTCGAGCAACCCTTTCGAAGGGCTCTGAACGGCCAACAGGAGTATAAAGTCGCTGTTTGCGTCGGCTTTACTTACAACCGGCGGCGCGTCGACGTCCTGTGGAAGGTTCCGCTGGGCCTGGCTTACTTTGTCACGGACATCATTCGCAGCGCCCTCTAGGTCCGCTTCAAGGTTAAATTCGACCGTGATGTTGCTGGATCCAATCTGACTGGATGAACTGATACTTTTGATACCTGGAATACCATTGATGCTTTTTTCGAGCGGTTCGGTGATCTGACTTTCGATAATGTCCGCATTTGCACCCGTATAACTCGTCCTTACGTTGACCACAGGCGGATCAATAGCCGGATAATCACGGAGCGACAAAAAGTTATATCCCACCACACCAAATAATATGATGAGCAGGTTCATGACCACCGCCAATACAGGCCGCTTCAATGATAATTCTGAGATATTCATAGAATAGGTTTCAAGGAAATAGTCGTTGTAACTCCGTTACTTACTTTGCAATATTCAAGGTTTTAACGCTTCTCACTTTCACAGGAGCATCAGGGCGGGCAAACAATACGCCAGAGACAACAACAGTGTCACCGACGGATAATCCCTGGGTGACCTCCACCACATCTTCTTTTCGGTCGCCAGTTTCGATAGGCACAAATACGGCTTTGCCATTTCTTACTGTTACTGCTTTTTTCCCCATTGCCTCCGGGATAATGCAGTTGGTGGGGATCATGATGCTGCTTTTATTGGATGTTGAATTCAGATAAACTTTTGCAAATGAGCCTGGACTCGTCGTTCCCGAATTAAGGATCGCCCGGACCGTTATATTGCGTGTAGTCTGGTTAACCTGAGGTTCTGTGGCAATAATCCTGGCCGTCTCCCTTTTGCCAGAGCTTTGATCCAGAACGACTTCGACATTTCCGCCCTTTGACACGTATTTTTGGTAATTTTCCGGAATGGTAAAATCGATCCTGAGATTAGAAAGCTGTTGCATGGTAGCAATGATATTGCTAGGCGAAACAAAGGAACCAGCACTCACGTTACGCAAACCAATCACGCCTGTAAAAGGCGCTTTCACGATTGTTTTATCAATAAGTGCTTGAGTATAAACCATATCAGCCTTATATGTATTGACTTGATTGACAGCCACATCATAATCAGCCTGGTTGATGCCGTTGATTGCGATAAGCTGTTTTAGCCTTTTTTCCGTCGTTTCGGCAAGGTCAAGCTGTATTTTGGACCTGTTGAGTTGGGCCAGGAGGTCCGCATTGTTGACTCTTGCAATGACTGTTCCCTTCTGGACTACTTTTCCTTCAGGCACATCCAGAAATGTAAGCAACCCGCTTACCTCCGGCCGCAGTTCAGCAAATTCGTTTGCAACAATCGTTCCATTAACCTCTACCTTATCGCTGACTTTTTGTTCCCTGGCTATGATGACGTCAACCGTAGTGGGGCCGCCGCCCTTTTTTTCAAAAGTGTCTTTTTTTTCGCCGCATGAGAGCGTAACGAAGAGCGTACCCGAGATGAGAAAATGAAAAAAGGGCTTGGTAGTAGTTTGTAAAATGCCTGGAAGAACAGACTTATAGATTGAATTCATAAGGTTGGCAAAATTCCTGAACTGATTGGTTTAGGTGCTTGAACATCATTCTATTCTGTTTAGAGTGATTCTCAAAATTATATATTAATCTTAAACGGATTAGACTTTTTTGTACTATAAAAGTTTAATAATGAAAAATATTTTTAAAATGTATGTGCGATAACATTGAGCAGCGTATCACATTTTAATTCAGTTTCTTCCCATTCGCGCTCAGGAATTGAATCCGCGGTGATACCAGCCCCTGCAAAAAGAGTGGCATTGCCATCCTTAAACCTTACCGTACGCAGATTAACAGACAGGCTGGTATCGCCGACAACCTGGACCGGTCCGAGAAACCCGCTGTAAAATGATCTGTCGTACCCCTCGATTTCGGTTAGAAATTGCAGGCTTTCGACCTTAGGGACGCCGCAAACAGCAGAGGTAGGATGAAGCAGCTTCAGCATAACCGATGCCAGCTCAGGGAAATTCAGAGCAATGGTATCTACTTCAAAATCTGTTCTTAAATGATAGAGATTACCGGCTAAAACTGTTTTCGGGCCTGTCTCGATATATTCGCGAAGCCGTATTTTTTTAAAACACTCGACAATGTAACGGCTTACGAGTGCCTGCTCCTCGATTTCTTTTTCGCCCCAGCGGATGTCGTATTTAGGGATCACTTCGCCTGTACCGTTTCGAGCGCTTTGGGTTCCGGCCAGTGACATGGTTGTAAACCTGCCGACAGCATCCTGTCGAACCAGTAGTTCCGGGCTTGCACCCAGCCAGAGTTCATTACGGTCCGGCAGATTGACAAGAGATATGAAGGCATGAGGATACACCTTTGCAAGTTTTTGAAAAGCTTCAACTGGCTGAAAATTTTCGGAATAGGGGAGTTCCTTAGTCCTTGATAGAACTACCTTCTTAAATTGATGCTGCCTGATAGCTGCTACTGCCAGCTCCACGGTTCGTTTAAATCTTGCCGCGGGATCTTGATTCTTGGATGCGGCAATGGAGGGTGGCTCAGTGAACTGAGGCACAGAACCGACTCTCGATCCAATCGTTTGGGCAAGTGTAACAAGCTTTTTAATCTCTGAATGCTCTTCTCCGGGAGCATTGTGAACATGGCTTAGCGCTTCGTCGTCGGTAAACGTCAGGATAATATCTCCTTCAAGAAAAAAGATATCCTGATCGTTTTCCCAATTAAAAGGGCTGATTACAAAACCGGGGGACAGTTTTTCAAGGTCGGGCTGACATTTGCGGATGCCCTCGCGAACTGAGATAAGAAGCCTGATTTCACTGGTATGGGGAAGGCGCCAAACTGCAGAGGGAAATCCAAGTTGCCTGGATGCTTCCCACAATTCCTGAATCCGCAGGCCCTCGAAAATGGAGAACTTATAATCGGTTTGTACTGACAGCATGATTAAATAGTATGATGAAAGCAGGTCATTTTCCCCGCAAATTAGTTTTGCCGGTTTGCATTCACAATAGCGACAGTTAACCTGCTGATGCAAACAAGTTTGTCTTGTTCATTGGTAATTCTAATATCCCAGATATGTGTGGTACGTCCGATATGGACAGGTTTCACGATCCCATAAACGAAGCCGTCTTTGACCGGCCTTAAATGATTTGCATTGACTTCCAGGCCCACAGCATGCTGGTCGTCCCCGGATATACAAAGGAAGGAAGCGATACTGCCCAACGTTTCGGCAAGCACAACGGAGGCACCGCCATGCAGAATCCCAAAGGGTTGATGGGTTCGTTTGTCGACTGGCATGCGGGCGGTTACAAAGTCAGCCCCGATTTCAATGAATTCTATCCCAAGGTGATGTGCGATGGTATTACGGCTTAAAGCATGAAGTTGATCAATCGTTGGCGTTTTAGTGAACATATCTAAAAAATGTATAAATTTGTATTGGCTTTATTGAGTAAAAACAAGGTATTTGCAAAATTAATATTTAAATAGTACTATTTACTTTGAAAAGAAAATCCATATACCTCATTCGCCACGGTGAAACTGATTTTAATCGTAGGGGAGTGGTTCAGGGAAGCGGTGTTGATTCCTTGTTGAATGAATGGGGTGAAGCCCAGGCGGCCGCTTTTTTTAATGCCTATCAACATGTTCCTTTTGATAAAATTTACACTTCTGATTTAAAGCGAACACACCAAACAGTTCGCGGGTTCATCAAGCTCGGCATACCGCACGAAAGTTATGCGGGACTCAATGAAATTTCCTGGGGCGTGCGGGAGGGAAGAGAGCCCAATACCGGTGACAATAATTACTACCGCGAATTGGTAACAGCTTGGCGGAGCGGCCAGGTAGAGCTTTCTGCTGAGGAAGGTGAAAGCCCGGTTCAAGTGAGGGAACGTCAGTTGCCTGTGATTGAGACGATTATATCACGCCCTCACGAAAGAAATATCCTTATTGCCATGCACGGCCGGGCGATGCGGGTATTGCTTACCACACTTTTTAATCAGCCATTGGTAAAAATGGATGATTATGAACACAGTAACCTATGTCTCTATAAAATCAACTACTCCTACGATACCCAGCAATTCGACCTGGAGGTTTCAAATGACATCACGCATTTGCTTTCGTTAGAAATTCCGCAAACTTTGTAAAAGCCGTTTGTGTAGATTCGTTTCCTTTGGTGTAGTAAAGCACCTGGTTTTTTGACGCATCGATACATTTACGATTTCTCGGAATACAATCAGCGTTTCTAAACTTCATGTCCAAAAAAAAAACTTATTGGACTCTGCAAATACTGGGCTGGACATTGCTCATCATGTTCGAGTATGTTCCATATGTACTTGAATACGGTTTTCAGTTAGGGGAATTCTACACTGCGCTTGCCAATATTTTACTGGGGATTTGTCTTACGCACGTTTACCGTCTGGTGATCCGCAAATGGAACTGGTCTTCGCTGCCACTTCCCCGTCTTGCCCTAAGGGTGATAGGCTCCGTTTTATGGCTGGGATTGATTATGGCGATGATCAATCAGCCGATGGACCGGGAAATGCTGGAACACAATTTACTGAACCAACCCCTGGTTTTTTGGGGCTATTATGCCAACTGGTGCAAAAATTTGCTCGCCTGGATATTGTCTTACACGGTGTATCATTATGTCGAGCAAACCCGTTTGGCCAGTTATGAAAGGATTATGTTGAAAATGTCCATGCGGGAGGCGGAGGCAAAAGTGCTTAGATCGCAGCTTAATCCACATTTTACCTTCAATGCATTAAATAGTATCCGGGCATTGGTTTTCGAAGACCCGGCCAAAGCCCAAGTGAGCATTACGCAGCTCTCGAATATTTTAAGGAACTCACTGCTGGCCGATCGCAGAAAAACGGTGGATTTGCAAGAGGAGCTACGCACGGTAGAAGATTATCTGGAACTTGAAAAGGTACGCTATGAAGACCGCTTGCGTTATTCCATTACTACCAATCCGCAGGCAATATACTGGCAGGTACCGCCCATGATGCTGCAGACCCTGGTCGAAAATGGTATCAAGCATGGCGTTTCAAAGCAAATGGGTGGTGGCTTTATCGAGCTGAAATCCGAGATTGCCAATGAACTGCTGGTGATCACAATCCTGAATTCCGGAAACCTGGGTACAACCGAATCAGGAGGTGTTGGCCTAAAAAATACGGCTGAGCGATTGTCTATATTGTATGGAAAAGGGGCCACTTTCAGAATCTTCCAAATTAAGGAAGGAATAGTTTGCTCGGAAGTGAAAATACCAATGTTGTCGGAGGGGGTAATGATGGTGGGGGAAGAGTCGGGAACTGGTAGTTAAGGTTAAATTCAATTATTCATTATATTCCCAACTGATCCGCCATGAGGACTTTAATCGTTGATGACGAGCGCTTAGCCAGAAATGAGTTAAAAAGACTGCTCGAACCATATACCAAAATTGAAATAGTAGGGGAAGCAGCTAATGCAGAAGAAGCGTTGGTAATGATAGAAGACCTGCAACCCGAACTGCTTTTTCTGGATATTCAAATGCCGGGGAAAAACGGTTTTGAATTGCTTTCATCCATTGAAGGCAAAAGCCCGGAGGTGATTTTTACGACGGCTTATGATGAGTATGCCATTAAGGCATTTGAATTCAACGCATTGGATTACCTTCTTAAGCCAATCGATACCGAACGTTTGAAGGAAACCATTCACCGCATCGAAGAGAATCAGGCACAGCCGGAAAGTCCCGCACATGCTCACGAACGCGTTGAAAAGGTACTTGGGGCCAACGACCAGGTTTTTGTAAAAGATGGCGAAAAGTGCTGGTTTGTGAAGCTGGGTAAGATCCGTTTGTTTGAGTCGATGGGAAATTATGTCCGTCTTCATTTTGACGATCAGAAGCCATTGGTTTTGAAATCACTCAATAACCTGGAAGAGAGGTTAGATCCCAACACTTACTTTCGTGCTAACCGCAAACACATTATTAACCTGCATTGGATTGAAAAGATTGAGCCCTGGTTCAGCGGCGGCTTGCTGGTTACGCTACAAGGGGGCGACAAAATCGAAATTTCGCGTCGCCAGGCGATCAGGTTTAAAGAATTGATGAGCCTTTGAGATGATTTCGCACAATTCTTCTGCATGTATGTTTATACGGGTACTGACCATTTTTTTTGCCGGATTAATATTTACGGGGTGCAACTCATCGACGAAAAAAGATGTGAGGCAATCTTCTTTGAGTGAAGGAATAGTGATTAAAGCCAGTTTCGGCAGATGTGATACCATATCCAACAGTGGTGCGGAGATTACAACAGGCTTGTGGCAGCCATCAGACTCCAGTACTGCTGCGGGTATGATCCGCAGTATACTTACTCAAAAGACTATCGAGCGTATCAATTCTTACGCTGATTCCTCGAGCATTACAGCCAATCCCGCTGCAATGAAAAGTGTAAAGGGGGCCTTCGAGGTTTTTGAAAAGAATTACCTTGAATTCAAACGAACGGTGCCTGACGCGCCGGGCTGCTGGCAGATTGATTTGCAGGGTGATACTGTGATGATCACCCCGAAAGTATTCTTTTACGAATTGAACCACTATGCTTTTACCGGTGGTGCGCATCCCAATCATTTTTTATCCTATCATGCTTTCGACGGCAAAAGCGGCAAAGAACTTCAAATGAAAAACTTCATTGCCGACTCGCTGGCATTATTAAGCATGGTTGAGAAAAAGTTCCGGGAGGTTGAAGGCCTTGCTGCTGATGTCAACTTGGAAGATGCAGGATATTTTCTGGCAAATCATACTTTCTTCGTGCCGGCAAATTATGTATTTACCTCAAAAGGCGTACTTTTTTATTACAATCCTTATGAAATCGCCGCTTACGCGCGAGGCCCGATCGAGTTTACAGTTCCCTATACTGAGTTAAAGGATATAGTCAAGAAAGAGCTGGTGTTTTGATTACATTTCACCTGAATCTGTAAAACTATAATATCCATGATCAGTGAAGATCATATGGTCTAAAACAGGCATGTCTAGCAAACGGCCCGCCTCTTTGATTTGGACTGTTAGAAGCATATCTGCTTGGCTCGGTACCAGTTGTCCCGATGGATGATTGTGTATAAGGATCAGCGAGCTTGCCAGATGGTCAATTGCTAATTTAAAGATCAATTTGATATCTACGGCAGTGCCGGCCACGCCTCCTATACTCACCTGAAGAGCCCTCATAACGGTGTTCGCGCGAGTCAGCAAGAGTATCCAAAATTCTTCATTTGGCTTGTCAAGCAGATATTGTCTCATTTCCTCGTAAACTGCCAGTGACCCGGTGATCTTACGTTTGCGGAAAGGGCTTGTATCCTTCCTGCGGCGGCCAAGTTCCAAAGCCGCCACGATCGTCGTCGCTTTAGCTTTTCCTATACCTTTGATTTTTTGTAAATCTTTGACATCAAGCTTGGCAAGTTCATTAATATTATTGGCACCTAGGCCCATGATTATTTTCCCAACATCCACCGCAGACATATCAAAAGTTCCCGAGCCTATCAGGAGCGCAATGAGCTCCGCATCCGTCAACGCCGACCGACCCTTAAGCAATAACTTTTCACGTGGTCGGTCGTCTTCATGCCAGCTCAGGATTTTCCGGGGATTTTCGATAGGGTCTTTATACATGGTCAATACATTCAGGTTGATTGTATGCATTAGACGTCTGCGGAAACAATTGGTCACAGATTTATTGACCTAATTCTGTTAAGGCTGCCCTCGCTTTGTTATCAATACTGTTTTTGTATTCGTGATCCTTAAAAGACATTGATTTTTTGAAGTAGGCAATGGCCTTCTGGTTTTCATGTTTATTCAAATAAATATAACCCAATTGTAATGCCGAGGACGCTGAGAAGCCAGCAGCACGGCTTTCTGTAAATTGCATAACCCGTTCATAATAAGGGGAAGCCTGATCTATCTGCCCTGATTTTTGGAGGATTCTGGCTTTGCGATAGTTGTATTCAGCCTTTTCCTGGATCGAGTTGAAGGTTTTTTCAGACACTGTATCCATCAATTTTGCCGCTTCCTGCAAATATCCACCGTCTGTTGCGTAGCGCGCTCGAAAAAGTACTTTTTGCTGTGTGCTGATCATGTTATTTCGAAATTCTTCCGCAAACCGTGTCGCGAACTGGTCGGCCTCGACGATATTTTTGCCCGAATTTGCTACCCTGCCAATAAATACATGAGCCTCATTGTCCCTGCCGCTTAGCCAGTACGACATAAAGAGTTTGAGGTTGCAATCTTTCAGATAATTGAAACCCTTATATGCTTTTTGAAACTGCTGGTATCCTTTTATCGCTTCCGTATAATCACCTTTCTGTAACGCAATTTCCCCCTCTAAATAATTCAAAAACGGGAATTCGATATATGCAGGGCCTTTAGGTGCGTCAGTCAGATAATGGGCTGCTTCTTCACTTTTTCCCTCCTTCATCAATACTGTCGTAGCAAAAAAATGACGCAGCAGATTATCCGGCTGTTCTACGGGCCAATTTCGTATTTTAGTTAGCTGAACAGGAGATATTTGTAGCGTGTATGCATGCAGGAGCAGATCAATAAGCTCTGCTTCTTGCTGAAAAAGAGATTCAGTGTTGGCAACAGTCTGTATTTCCCCGATTCCGACCTTGATATTTCCCCTCAGACCAAGAACCTTGACTACCCAGGCGTAATTATTAGGTATTGACCCTATCAGCACGTGAAGCAGGCCTAATGACTTTAATGTTGGCAGGAACTTGGGGAACCGTTTTCGGTTCTCTTCGAGGAGCCTGTATGCCTTGATGATCTCCCACGAACCTGCTATTTCATTACCAAATTTAAGCTTTGCAAATGCCCAGTGCAGACGGATTTCTCCCTGGAAAAACCGCTTATAAGGCGAACTGTCCGGAAGTCTGCCGACGATATCAAGTCTTTTGCTTTCTAGTTCCGAAAGACGTTTGTAAGCCGTGATGTCTTCGGATATCAAAAGATAGTGGAGATCGGCATAGTTTTTTAGATAGGGAATGAATGCATTGATGTCCTCCGCGTCTTTTTCGCTGTCAATCAGTTGTCGGGCGGCATTAATCCTCAGCTTTTGAATTTCAAAATAGGCTTTTTGAAGTTTAGGGGAAAAATCAACCACAACCTCACCTTTTGCATGGGGGCATACAATCAGCAGTACTGCAGCTATCGCCGATGCGATGAACGACATAGTAAAATGATGTAGCCTGCGATTTCTCCAATACATGCGGAAAGAACATAAAAAAAGGTTGTCCGGGTAAGACAACCTTTTAAGTTAATATATTGATTATTATCTCCGTTGGTGAACCGGTTCAACACTCTCAACGTCGGCCAGGATACGGCCGCAGTGTTCACAAACTATTAATTTTTTACGCTCACGAATGTCTGCCTGGCGCTGAGGAGGAACAATGCTGAAACAGCCTCCGCAAGCTCCGCGGGACACATGTACCACGGCCAGTCCATTCATCGAATTGTCGCGGATTTTCTGATAGGATTTCAGCAGGCGATCTTCGATTTTCTTGATATGCTTTTCTCTTTCTGCAATCAATGCCTTTTCCTCCGATTCGCTTTCGCTGGTAATCACGGAAAGTTCACCTTTTTTCGCTTTAAGATCTTCATTTCTTTCATTCAGAACAGACTCTGCACGATTTGCGTCCTCTTCGATCAAACGGATACGGGCACGTGCTTCGTTGATCTTTTTATCCGCCAATTGCATATCCAGCTCCTGCAATTCAATCTCTTTGGTGATGGCGTCATATTCGCGGTTGTTGCGAACATTCATTTGCTGGTCTTTGTATTTCTTGATCAGCTTTTCACCGTCTTTCTGCGCATTTTTGAAATTGTCGATCTCGGTGTTCAAATTGGCGATTTCACTTTTGAATTTGCTCAAACGTGTTTCGAAGCCAATTATCTCATCTTCCAAATCCCGAACTTCTTCGGGGAGGTCTCCGCGGGTTTTTAGTATTTCGTCAAGGCTTGAATCAATTTCCTGAAGTTTCAGGAGAGCATCTAATTTTTGAGCGATTGTGTTTTCCATGTATGTCTTTAATGGACTTGTTTCAATGCGTAATAAGTGAAGGTAGTCAGCCGTATTTTCAACAGATAATCGAACAAATAAGTTGATAAAATCGTCTTCTAAACAAAATATCGAACTGGATTGGTATTGACTTCTGACAAACAGAGTGCAAAATTACTAAATTTTCCTGATAAATAGTTATATAGTAAATTTTTCGTGAACACTTCGCTTTCATAATGTCCGATATCGCAGATCATAATGCGGTTTTCTGCATCAAAAAACTCATGGTATTTGTAGTCCGCGGTCACGAAAACATCGGCGTTTGAACGGATCGCGTTGTTCAGCAGGAAACTTCCTGCTCCGCCACATACCGCGACGCGTCTCACCGGTTTTGAAGTTGGTTTCGTATGTTTGATCAGTGTTAGATGCATCGTCTTTTTCAGATGTTGCAAGAACGCCTCGGCCATCATTTCTTCCGGCAATTCGCCGATCGCTCCCGCTCCAACTTCCTGATTTTCATTTTCCAGAGAGGTGAGATAGTAGGCAACTTCCTCGTAAGGGTGCGCCGAACGAAGCCCAGATAGTATTTTGGATTCAAGATAGGAGGGGAACATGATCTCAACACGATCTTCTTCGACTTGCTCCAACTTCCCTCGGCTGCCAATTGTTGGATTTGATAAGTCGCCGGGCAGAAATGTTCCTATCCCTCCAACGCGGAAACTACAATTTTGATATTGGCCAATCTTTCCCGCGCCGGCGCCAAACAGGGCGTCAAGAATAGACTGTGTATTTTCCTTGGGTGAAAAAAAATCCAGCTTGGTTAGCCATTGTCTTTTAGGTGCGAGGATTTTCAAGTTGATCAGACCTAGTTGTTCGGCTATTTTCCAGTTCACCCCCTCGGATACATGGTCCAGATTGGTATGTGATGCGTAGATAGCAATATCATGTCTGATTGCCTTGATCACTGTTCGCTCCACATAATTCTTTCCATTCAGCTTTTTAAGCCCCGAAAAAATAATCGGATGATGTGCCACAATGAGGTTGCATTGCATTTCAACGGCTTCGTCAACCACTTCTTCGGTTACATCCAAGGTGAAGAGTATCCCTGTGACTACCGCCTCTTGCGAACCAACCAAAAGTCCGGCGTTGTCATAACTTTCCTGGTAGGCCAGTGGCGCCAGTTTCTCCAGCTCATGGATTATATCTTTTATGTATGTCATTTTTGCAATTTAGACAACCATTTCATTTTCAGAATATTCCCATTTCAGGTCATACTGTTTTACAAAGAAAATAACTAAATTGGTGTGACAGGTATTGCAATGGAAAATAATAATGGTAGTTTTGCACCACGTTTTACGAATGAGTGTCGTAAGGCAAGCTGGTTTGGTAGTTCAGTTGGTTAGAATACATGCCTGTCACGCATGGGGTCGCGGGTTCGAGTCCCGTCCAGACCGCCAGTTTTTGAAGTTCTTTATAATTTAGTCTGGTTTGGTAGTTCAGTTGGTTAGAATACATGCCTGTCACGCATGGGGTCGCGGGTTCGAGTCCCGTCCAGACCGCCAGAATTAATTCCAAAAGACAAAAAGCCCGTAAATTTTTATTTGCGGGCTTTTTGTTGTTACAATGTCTACGGCTTGAGCGAGTGAAACCATAGGTTAATAAACCCCTACAGCAATGAAAATCATGTTCTGGCTTGCGGTTGTACTCGAATCGGCGGCACTCTTCTATTTCGTAAGAAAGGCCTGGTTATTATGGCGCTCAGAGGATCAAATTTATCCTGAGCAATATCGCCAGGTGTTTTATCCCATCCTGGTGCTCTCGGTACTGATTATTGTAAGTCTTGTTGTCAAATATTACTCACAGTCCGACAGGTCGGCGACGTTCGTAGCGTTGCTTCCGGTGATTATGCTAGTGTTGGCGTTGGTGGGGATGATTATCGGGACAATCCTGGTAGGAGGAAAGTGGCACTAGGATTGTTTTGGGTCAGTCCGAAAAGTTGGGGGGTGATTAAAAAAGTAGTTTTTTTGCAATGAATCAATATTGAATGCATTGCACGAGTCTTACCAAGCCCTAGTCCGTTTCCTATTACCTGAGGGTATCCTCGAATATTTCGAGCTTTCAAAAATTGTTGAAGCCATTCCTGGCTTACATATTTATCTGGAAGAAAAGAACCTACCTCCTTCCGAATACAAAGATCAAAAGCTAGAGTCGAAGGGCTCTATGCCCGAGATATACATTCAAGATTTCCCTATTCGAAATCAGCGTGTTACACTCTGTATCAAACGACGCCGATGGGAAGTCAAGGATACTGGTGAAATCGTAAGTAGGGACTGGAATGTTGTTCAACAGTGGACTCGGATGACCAAAGAGTTCGCCGATTTTTTAAAACCGGGCCGCCGGGCGGGGTTGTATTGATAATAACCCTGTCAGTTGCTCCCAACTAGGTAAATACTTCCATCTGGATGGGAATCGGACCGCCGCCGCGGCAGCTCCAACAACAATATAAAGATCACATCAGTGACTACAAGGACTGGAATCAGCGTGAGCACGCAGATGATTGGCTTTTATATCCTGAAAATACCGGCCCTTACCTAAGCATTGATGAGACGTCCCTTTCTAATGGCGAACTGTATACGATAGTAACTAATAAGGCTGCAAAAGGCAGGAAAGGCTCTTTGCTAGCAATGGTAAAGGGTACCCAAGCTGCATCAGTGATAGAGATTTTGCGAAAAATACCCCAACGAATTCGAAGTAAAGTGCGCGAAGTGACTTTGGATATGGCCGCCAATATGGGCATGATCGTAAGTCGCTGCTTCCCAAAGGCATCAAAAGTTATTGACCGTTTTCATGTCCAAAAATTGGCTTATGATGCAGTTCAAGAAGTTCGGATCAAATATAGATGGGAGGCATTGGATCAAGAAAATCAAGCTATTGAAGCTGCAAAGCAAGCTAATTTGCCTTATCAACCTGAAATTCTTGCCAATGGTGATACACTCAAACAGCTGCTGGTTAGGAGCAGGTATTTGTTATTCAAGCATTATGACAAATGGACTGCTTCGCAGATCCAGCGTTCAAGACTGCTCTTTGAGCGTTACCCACTCATTAATCAGGCATACCAATTAGCAACAGGACTAGGAACGATCTTTCGCATTGGTAAAACTAAAGAACAAGCCTTCAAAAAGTTGGCGTTATGGTACAATGCTGTTGAGGATTGCGGTCTCGAATCATTCAAAACCGTCGCCAGATCTATTCAGACGCATTACCTGGACATTTTAAACTTCTTCAACAACAGAAGCACAAATGCTTCGGCAGAATCATTCAATGCGAAAATCAAGGCGTTTAGGTCGTCGTCCAGGGGCGTAAGGGATATTCCATTCTTCTTATTCAGGCTGACTAAACTATATGCTTAACTCCCCCCAGATTTTCAGCTTGATCCATTGTTGTCCTATGCTCTCCACAAAATTTTGATTTGATCCATTGTTTGCGTGGAGTATAAAAAAACACGCAGGTTTCAAAATGAACCCGCGTGTCAAATTACACTTCATCAACAAACTAAAAACCAAATAAAACTAATACGAAAAAAATCGCTTGTCAAGTTTTTTTTGCTGTAGGAGGGGGATTCGAACCACCCACGGTGCGGTTAGCTACGGTACAAATACTGTTGGTGGTCCACCCCAGTCGACGTGAGTCGGCATTATGCCGCGTTTATCCCTTATTCACCACCCCCGAGACAGGAGGGCATGGCTGCCAATTTCATCACCCTACAATATGATTTCCAAAGTGTAGAACCCAGTCATACAACTAGTTTCATAATTTGGTTCTACAAAACTAAAAATTCTGTATTTAAATATAAAATATTTTCATTTAAAATTGTTAAAATTTACAATTATTGCATAGATTGTGTTGTTTAATTGTGAAAAATTCAAACATTGGAAGTAAATGCAGAAATATTCAGATATTGATAGTACGGATTTACGCATCCTTTCGCTACTCATCGAGAATGCAGCGTTGCCGTACACAGAGATCGGGAAGCGGGTTTTTGTGTCGGGTGGCACGGTTCACGTTAGAATGAAAAAACTAGAGCAAATGGGAATAGTGAAGGGTTCTCAGCTTGTTATTGATCCGGCGAAATTAGGGTGGGACATCAGCGCATTCCTGGGTATTTATCTCGATAAAAGTTCCTTATATGAGCAGGTGGCGACTGCACTGGAAGGGATTCCGGAGGTTGTGAATATTCATTATACGACAGGGATTTACAGTATTTTCCTGAAAATCGTGTGCAGGGATACGGGTCATCTTCGAGAAATATTGCATGACAAAATTCAAAAAGTAAACGGAATTCAGCGGACCGAGACTTTTATTTCGCTCGAAGAGCGTATCAACCGTTCGATACCACTTGCGGAAAGTTGAAATAAAGCATGCTTGGCTGCGAGAGATAAATTCTTTACATTTGTGTTTGTATATATAAAAAACCTATATATATTTGGTCAATCAAAATTAAACTCATGGAGAATAACACGACTAGTAACGAATATGTCCGGGGTACATTGAAGACAATAGTGCTGAATTTGCTGGCGGAACACGAGAGGATGTACGGATACGAAATTACCCAAGAAGTAAAAGACAGGACTGGCGGAGCGATTGCCCTTACTTTCGGCGCACTGTATCCTGTTTTACATAAACTGGAACAAGAAGGTTTGCTGATTACGGAATCGGTGGAGGTGGATGGAAGACTTAGAAAATATTATTCCTTAACCAGCCCCGGCAATGAAGCAGCGCGTAATAAAACCAATGATCTTGAACGTTTTATAGAAGCTGTCAGATTATTACTCGCCCCTAAAAATCTTGCAACCGAATAAACCAAGTTACATGGCAAATATCTAAACAGATAAACTATGAAACGCCTTCAGAAAGATCGTATTGATTTAATAAATGAATATTTGAAATCAAACAAGCTGGATCCGGAATTGCTTCCGGAAATCCTGGATCATCTGGCTTGTGAAGCAGAAGAGCGTCTGTGGGACGGAAAGCCCTTTGAGCAAATCTTCAGTAATATGAAGGAGTTAGCCGATGGTCAGGTCCTGCTCGACTTAAGTGTTGATCATAAAAATCTGTTAGCCATGGAAAAGTCTTTAAACGACATCGTGTTCGAAAACCGGAATAAGCTCTATGGAGCTTATGATCTGAGAAAAAGTTATGGTCAGACCATCCAGAAATCAGTGATAATAGGCGCCACATTGTTTGTGCTTATTGTGATGTTCCCCAATTTATATGCGCGCCTCGTGCCTGATTCTAAGCCAGGAGATATTGCCTATATCGTTGAGGCACAGCCTATTGATATTCGTGAAGAACTGCCAAAAACACCTGTTAAAGAGGTAGAGCCTGAGATAGCGCCAAAAACAGTCAGGTCGTTGCCTCCTGAGGTTTTGCCTGATGACCGGGTGGTCATCGAGAATTTGCCTCCGGTGATTGAAGAGCTCGAAAAAGCCCAGCCAGCCGCCAAAACATTAGACGGCATTGATGACATTACAATAATTGTTCCGCCTACCCCTGAAACCGGAAATACAAAATCTGCTGTTGCGGAAGTGGAAGTGAAGAAGGAGGAGACATTCCTGAATGTTGAGCAGGCACCCCAATATCAGGGTGGGATAGAGGCCATGACGGCTTTTTTGCAGAAAAATCTCAAATATCCGTCGCAGGCTTCACGAGCTGGAATACAGGGGCGGGTTTTTGTGCAATTTACAGTAGGTTCTGATGGAAAAGTGGAGAATGCGACTGCATTAAAGGGAATTGGGTTTGGGTGTGATGAAGAAGCGGTACGCGTAGTGAAATTGATGCAGAATTGGATGCCTGGCCGTCAGGCCGGAATTCCGGTTCGGGTGCGATTTACACTGCCAATCGCATTTCAGCTGAACTAATTTCAGATATTGCGTAAATGCCTCCCGTTATTGAAAAAAATCCTCGTTTCGGCGGGGATTTTTTCTTTTTTTTGTATCTCAAATCAGAGAAGATTGTTGTTCGAATGTACGCCATTGTTGATATAGAGACTACAGGAGGGGGCGGCGCGGCACGCATTACCGAAATAGCCGTTTTTAGGCACGACGGATTGAAAATAGTTGACTTCTTTCATTCTTTGATCAATCCTGAGATATACATCCCCCCGTTCATTACCCGGCTTACAGGTATCGACAATGCAATGGTAGCCGATTCTCCTACTTTTTGCGACGTTCAGGACCACGTGCGCTTGTTGACCAAAGATGCTTGGTTTGTAGCGCATAATGCACGGTTTGATTATGGATTTATCAAAAGAGAATTTAGCGCATTAGATGAGTATTTTCAGAGAGACCTGTTGTGCACGGTCCAGTTGAGCAGGAAAATTTTCCCCGGACTCAGATCGTACAGTCTGGGAAACCTTTGTGAAAGCCTTCAAATCTGCATTGAAAACCGTCACCGCGCCCATGGCGACGCGGAGGCAACTGTTCGCCTTTTCGAAAAACTGCTCATGCATGATCATCAGAAGCTGATCCCCATCGATTTTTATCAATAATAGAGCCGGAGAATTGGCTTGGAATGATTTTTTAGGTGCTGAATAAATTATCAACCTAAATTTTCCTTCCGATGAAAGCATTTATTAACTGTCTGCTAATCCTTCTCGTAACATTAACTCTTACAAGTTGTGAGGCGATTGGGGATATTTTCAAAACCGGTGTCTGGACCGGTGTAATTCTTGTTGTCGGAATTATTGCTGTGGTGATCTGGGCGTTATCCAAGGCCTTCGGTGGCGGGCGACGATGATATAATCATGACACACTTAACAACTCAACATAAAATCAGAGCGATGCTTGCTTCTAAAAATTCTCCGTTTCATCTTTGCACTCCTCAATTAGGAACTCTGTTGAATGCGGGGGATTAGCTCAGTTGGCTAGAGCGCTTGCATGGCATGCAAGAGGTCGTCGGTTCGAATCCGATATTCTCCACACACTATTTGCCGTTACTGGTTTCCAGTAACGGCTTTTTTATGGCGTCTGATGGATAGCTTATTTCACCAATAAATAAATGATTGCCGCCTTAGGCTAAAATTTCTTCTCATCCGAATAGGCTCAAACTACTTTTAATTTTTCGTAATCTCATTTAAGAATTGAGACTATCTCCTAATCAAACTCTATCAAAATGCCGAAACCAAGCAAAAAAGCCTGTCAGGAAAACAATTGCGCTTCGCAGTCATCCAGCATAGAGGATTTCCAAAGACTCTTGAAGGGTTTTATTGAAAATCCCTCAGACGAAAACCTGGACAAGATTAACGTTATACGTTTATGGTTTGTACATTCTACGAAAGTTTCGGAAAGCATTAGTAAGCGCATGCAAGGGATACCAAGGTCGCTACAGAATCCCGGGCCAGATGACATGCAGGTAATTAACGCAATGATCTTAGCATGTCGGCATTTGGTTAAAAGTTCTGAGTTTTTAGCCCAGGACTATGAGATTCTACGCGAGGAAGGTATCATAGCATTGGAAATTGACAATTTCAAAAAGGCCAACTTACGGCTAAAAAAGGCTGTTTACTACATTGAGTCCGCTTATTCTGGTTTGCAAGGCAATTTTGGAGTCAATGATTTGGTCAGGAGGAATTGAGAAATTGTTGTCGAAATTGGATTTTAACGCTGCCTAGAATTAGAAGAGTGTATCGGGTGAGGCGATCACCTTTCTGCTATACGATCCCGAACCAAGATACAACTCATCGCCAGTTTAATTGAACTTGCAACGAATGGGAAATACTATGGTATAAAGTATGGAGCAATTCAAGTACGGAGTGAGCGGTCACTTATTTTCAAAATACCCCGACCTGACAAACTACTAGTACAGAAATCACTGAATAATTCAATAAAAGCTTCAAGCGCGGCGTACATTGCTTTGGCAAAAACCCTAATATTGCAGTCTCTTATTAAGACGATTGTAATATTATGTCAAATAACTTATTCGATTTTGGAATGATCGGGCTAGGTGTAATGGGTAGAAACCTGTTGCTGAACATGGCTGATCATGGCTTTTCTGTTATCGGTTTTGATAAAGACGAAGCAAAAAATGCCGCATTGGAGTCTGCTGCGACTCCCGGAACTACCGTAAAAGGTGTTTCTGAGCTGGCGCAAATGATCCAGCTCTTGGAGCGCCCCCGCAAGGTAATGATGCTGGTACCCGCCGGCCAGCCTGTGGATGACGTAATTACCTCGCTGCTGCCTCTTCTGGAAGAAGGTGACGTGGTCATTGACGGTGGAAATTCGCATTATACTGATACGCTACGCAGGGTAAAGTACCTTTGTGATAAAAATATACATTTCATGGGCATTGGTGTCTCGGGTGGCGAAAAGGGTGCCCGCTCCGGCCCAAGCATTATGCCCGGCGGCGACAAAACAGCATATGAGCATGTAAGACCAATGTTAGAGGCTATTGCCGCAAAAGTGGGAGACACACCCTGTGTTGCTTATCTGGGTAAAGAAGGCGCAGGACATTATGTCAAAATGGTGCATAATGGTATCGAATACGCGATTATGCAGCTGATCAGCGAAACTTACGCTATCCTGAAGCATGGCGGATTGAACAACGATCAGCTTCATGAAGTTTTCAAAAGCTGGAATGAAGGTAAGCTGCAATCTTTTCTTGTGGAAATTACCGCTGAGATTTTTCTTCAAAAGGATGACAGAGGCGAGGGGCACTTGGTCGATGTGATTTCTGACAAAGCAGGTTCGAAAGGAACTGGGAAATGGACTTCCCAGGATTCGATGGAACTGCCTGTAGCCGTGCCCGTCATCGACACAGCGGTTGCTATGCGTACGCTTTCGGGTTACAAGGAGGAGCGGGTTAAGGCTTCTGAAATCTATGGTGCGACCACTGTCCAGGAACTTCCATTGGAGGAACTGATCGACCAAGCTTACGACGCATTGTATTTTGCGACAATCCTGAGTTATGCACAAGGCTTAGCCATGCTTTTCCAGGCTTCGAAAGATTTGAGCATGGATATTCCGCTTCCCGAGGTAGTAAGCGTATGGCGCGGGGGCTGTATCATCAGATCTTCTTTGTTGGAAGTATTCTCCAATGCCTATAAGCAAAATGCGGAATTGTCCAATATTTTACTGAACCAAGAAGTAGCTTCCCTCGTTAAATCTGCAGAAGAAAAGACACGTTCCCTGATTGCCTTTGCCGCTAAGTCAGGCGCGCCAGCGGCTGGTTTGATGTCGTCACTTGCATACTTTGACGCCTACAAATCGGAACGCATGCCTACTAATCTGATCCAGGCGCAGCGTGATTATTTCGGAGCGCATACTTATCAACGTATCGATACCCCCGGTACTTTTCATACAGAATGGGGCCAACCATAAATCAGAAATTTATGCAAACCAATAGACGTCCACCTGCCTCGGTCATTTTTATTTTCGGAGGAAGTGGTGACTTGAACTACCGAAAATTAACTCCCGCACTTTATAATTTATTTCTGGATAACTGGATGCCTGAGCAATTTGCGATTGCGGGCATTGGAAGAAGTCCTTATACAGATGAAGCTTTTCACGAGCACTTGCTGGACGGCGTAACCAAGTTTTCGAGACGCAAAGGAAAGTTAAACGGTCATTGGAAAGATTTTAGCCAGCATGTTTCCTATTTGCAGATGGACGGCGATGACGCGTCTGCATATCATAAAATTACAGATGTTGTAAAACAGAAAGAAGAGGAATGGGGTGTTCATCCTAACGTGATCTTCTATCTGGCTGTAGCGCCTCAGTTGGTTCCTTCGATCGCGCAAAAGCTTGGCGCTCTCAAAATATGTGAGGAAAAAGGTACCACCCGTATTGTGGTTGAAAAACCATTCGGGCATGATCTTAAAAGTGCACATGAATTGAATATCCTGCTTTCGAGCATGTTTGCGGAAGAACAGATCTTCCGGATCGATCATTACCTGGGTAAAGAGACGGTACAGAATATTCTCGCATTACGTTTTGCAAACGCGCTTTTTGAACCGCTTTGGAACCGCAAGTACATTGACCATATTCAAATCACAGCTGCTGAGGCGGTAGGACTCGAAGGTCGTGGCGGCTATTTTGAAAATGCAGGCGCATTAAGAGATATGGTTCAAAACCACATTCTTCAGGTGATGTGTATGGTTGCAATGGAGCCGCCGGTATCATTTGACGCTAACGAGATCCGGAACAAAAAAGTGGACGTCCTGAACGCGATCAGAAGGATTTCTAAAGATCAGGTACACGATTTTGCTGTTCGTGGCCAATATTCCGGTGGTTGGAAAAAGGGCGAAAAAGTCGTCGGGTATCGTCAGGAAGAAGGTGTGAGCCCCACTTCCAATACAGATACCTTCGCTGCAGTGAAATTCTTCATCGATAATTGGAGATGGCAGGGGGTTCCTTTTTACGTGCGTACCGGTAAATATCTGAACCAAAAGGCCACTTACATTACGATCCAGTTCAAACCAGCACCTCATTATGCTTTTCCATCGGAGGCTGAAGAGACTTGGCGAGCTAATAGGCTTACAATCAGCATCCAGCCTAGTATGGATATCAGTATCCGCTTTCAGGCAAAACGTCCGGGCCAAAGTTTCACGCTGGATCCCGTGGATATGACCTTTGACTACGACGCCGTGGGCGGAGAACATGCGCCCGAAGCTTACGAGACACTTCTATTGGGTGTTATGGAAGGCGACGCGACTTTATTTATGCGCAATGATCAAGTAGATGCCGCATGGAAAGTGATTATGCCGATCCTGGAAACATGGGAAAACCGTAGTCCGCAGAATTTCCCGAATTATGCACCGGACTCCTGGGGGCCGAACGACGCTGATGCGCTGATTGCCCGCGACGGGCATGCATGGATCAATGTTTCATCAACACAATCTTAGGTATGGAACTACATATTGAGAAGGACGCGCAACAAATGAGCGTTAAGTTGGCTGCCTGGATTGCAGACTATATTCAAGAAGTCCTAACGGAGAAAGATCGGTTCACCTTTGTGTTGTCTGGTGGTAACACACCCAAGATACTTTTTGCCGAGCTTGCAAAATCGCCGCATAAAGAGTCTATAGACTGGGAAAGAGTCCATTTTTTCTGGGGAGATGAGCGGTACGTGCCTTATGAAGATCCCCGCAACAATGCCAGGATGTGTTTTGAGGAGTTGTTGAACAAAGTGCCGGTTAAGCCGGAGCATATTCATGTCATGCGCACCGATATTTCGCCGGAAGCATCCTCGGCTGAATATGAAGCGATCCTGAAAAGGTATTTTGCAAATTCTGAAACCACTTTTGATTTTGTTCTGAATGGGATGGGGGACGACGGACACACCTTGTCCTTATTTCCGGGCACAGCGGTTATTCACGAGACAGAAAAATGGGTTACCTCATTTTTCCTTACGATTCAGGACATGTACCGGATCACGCTTACAGCTCCCGTTGTGAATAAAGCAGCATGTGTTGCATTCATGGCAGTAGGAGCAAACAAAGCCAGAGTCCTTAAAGAAGTGCTGGAGGGAGAAATAAATCTGGATTTGTATCCATCGCAGATTATTCAGCCAGTAACCGGGCAACTGCATTGGTTTGTGGATGATGCAGCTGCCGGTCTTTTGACCTTGTAACATCAATTTAACTCATAGTTCAAATGCTCGCTGTTTTTACGGCGCGCATTTTTTTTGACCACGTTTTTTTGCGTTTCATATTCAGTAGCGACCACTGGATAATTTACCTGGTTGTTGCAATCCCGTAAAGTTTACTTTTACTGAAAACCTAAAAGAACATGGCACATCTCCTTAAAGTAATCCTTGTTATTATCACAATAACGTATTCGCTGCAACTCATTAATTCTCAGTCGGATCTCCTGGTTTTCGGAGGGGTGGCAATTGCTGGATCAGCCCTTTACTTTCTTATTTCCGATTTAGCCAGCCTTTTGAACCAAATCAAATCTAAACTGTAAGACCATGAGAAGAAACATTATCACTGGTATTTTTACCTTTATCATTCTCGTCATTGCGTTGATTGCGCAACCATTTACATACGAAAACATCGATGCGGGAAATGTGGGTATCAAAATCAATCTCTATGGATCGGACAAGGGTGTTGACAACATCACGATAGTGACTGGCAGGGTTTGGTACAACACATGGACCACCAAGATTATTGAATTCCCAACTTATACACAAAGTGTTGACTACGATCCATTTGTGATCACAACGCAGGATGCTGCCGAATTCAAGGTCGATCCAAAGCTTAACTATCACATTGATCCGGACAAAGTCCCGCAAATCTATCGTCAATACAGAAGACCATTACAAGAAATCCAGCAGGGTTTCATGAAGAATACCATCTATGACGCCTATCGAATTGCCGCCAACTCATTTACCTCCGACAGCGTAATGTCCAATAGAGAAGTTTTCGAAGACAGGGTTCAGAATGTGCTGACCAAAACGTTAGGTCGCGATGGGTTTATCTATGACCAGCTGACTTCTGCGATCACACCGCCGCCATCGTTAAGGCAGATGATCGACGAAAAGAACACTTCCATTCAGGCGAGATTAAAAGCCGAAAATATGGCGAAACAAGCCGAAGCCGAGGCAAAAGTGATTATCGCACGGGCGGAGGGCCAGGCAAAGGCTACTTTGATCAAAGCCAGGGCGGAAGCCGAGGCAAACCAACTTCGCCAGAAAACGTTGACGCCGTTGCTTATTCAGCAAGAATGGGTTGCCAAGTGGAATGGTATTCTGCCAACTACCAATGCGGGTGGTGCCAGCTTAATGCTGGGTATTAAATAACGACGTT
Organism: Dyadobacter sp. HNCC25DJ185; assembly: GCF_056895195.1. Taxonomy (NCBI): domain Bacteria; kingdom Pseudomonadati; phylum Bacteroidota; class Cytophagia; order Cytophagales; family Spirosomataceae; genus Dyadobacter; species Dyadobacter sp. HNCC25DJ185. Next base: position 37,645 of record NZ_JBXHAR010000013.1, on the reverse strand, counting down.
CGTAAATTGGAGGAAATCTAGCCCGGAATTAACTTTTCGGGCGTTTTTGCTTGATTTTCTAAAAGGGCATTATAATCTTCCTTTGTGTCGATATCAATGTTTCCGAGTGGGAATGGACATAAAGCAACATCTTCAGCATATTTGATCAGCAATCTTTTTGCGCCTTCGGCCCCAGCCAATTTGAAAAGCGAATCGAAATACTTCCTTCGAAATAAAACGGGCGTACCTAAGGTATCGGCGTAGGAGCAAGCCGCGATTCCTGTATTTGAAATATCTGCCTGATCAATTAAGGATTGGAATAGCTGTTGCGTTACAAAAGGCTGGTCGCTCACGGCTATGATTGCTCCTTGTAATTCATTGTTGATGGATTGCAATTTGGTGAGGCCGATATGAATAGAAGAGGCCATTCCGTCCTGCCAATTAGCATTGTAAGCTATGTGACAGGGCAACCCGCCTAATTCAAACTCCATCATTGATGCATTTGAACCGGTCACCACGACAACATTTGTAAAACCGGTGGCCAAGGCGGTCTCCGTGATATGACGGATGAGTGTTTTATCCTGAAATTTTAAAAGCTGCTTGGGTTCTCCTAGTCGGGATGAGTTACCTGCGGCTAGAATGACGATACCGTATTTGCTATACTGTTTCATTTTCTGGGAAAATGACAGAAACTGCAGAGGAAATCTTCTTTTTCCGACCCGGCATAGTCTACCTTCTGATCCTTGCGGTTATGAATAGGCTCTGACTTGTCCCTGAGAGAAAATCCCTTTTTATTACTTAAAATGGCTTGTATTTCGGCGAGCACGGATAATGCGATTTCCTCTGAAGTTTCGGCCCCAATGTCCAGGCCAACCGGACCGTAGACCCTGGATTTTTGAAGATCTGTAATCTCAATGCCTTCATTTTCCATTTCTGAAAACATTCTTTCGAGCTTTTTCTTTGGACCTAATGCGCCGGTATATGTGCATTTCTCAACAAAAATCAGCTGTTTTAATAAATTCAGATCATAATTGTAGTTATGGGTCATGAGCAAAAAAAATGTGCGGTCGTCGGTATGGACATGATTGAGCACATCCTCAGCCTTAGAAACGATCACCTTGGTTGCTTTGGGAAAACGCTGTCTGGTAGCATGTCCGACTCTCCCATCCACCACCGTTGTTTCCCATCCCAGGATATCAGCCATTTCCACCAATGGAATGATGTCATTACCCGCTCCTGCGATAATCAGTGAGGGTGGGGTATTGAGATATTCTACAAAACCAGTCAGATTTTCGTTGTTGAAAAGAAATGCCTTGAAAAATGAATCCGCCTGAGTATAAGCAGCGCTGGATTCGGCCAGTAAATCCCGGATCAGTTCAGGTTCCGGGCAATGATGGACAACGGTGTTATCCGCCTGTAAATGCACAAAGCAGGTACCGCGTTGTGGTGCTGTTCTTGAATGGAGTGAAAACAAAGTGATCAGTACAGCATTTTGTCTTTTGGCCAATACCTGCTTAAGTAGCTCGATCGGGTTGTTGTGTTCATCCGTGCGAATGGGTTCAAACAAAATGTGAACGATCCCGTTACAGCCAAGCTGAACGCCGAGGGATGGATCGTTTTCGTCAGTAGTATCGTAGGTTACCAGTTTGTTTTTCTGCTGCGAAATAGCGAGCAGTGCTTTTCGCAACGCATCGCCTTCCAGGCAACCCCCACTGATCGCTCCCGTCAGCTTCCCATCGTCGGTCACCAGCATCCTCGCTCCAGGTCTTCGATATGACGAGCCTTCCACATGGACTACAGTTGCCAGTGCCATTTTCTTCCCGGCCTTCACGGCAATTTCATAAGATTTTATGATGTCCGTAATTTCTTTCATGACGATGTTGCTTAACAATTTTAGAGATTACTTCAACAGCATGGTCCATTTCTTCGTGTGTAGAAAACCGGCCAAAGCTGAAACGGAAAGTATTATGGATTGTTTCATCGGAGAGTCCCATGGCCTTTAACACGTTGCTTGGTTCGAGTGTGGCTGATGTGCAGGCTGAACTCCTGGAAAAAGCGAGATCGCTGCTTGTCTCGAAAATCATTTTTTCTCCGTCAATCCCCTGAAACGACAGATTGGTCGCGTGCGGAAGCCGGCGTCCCGATGCATTAACAGTGATGTCTTCAAGAGCCAACAGCTTTTCTTCAAACAGGTTCCGAAGGTTGTTCAACCTTTTGCTTTCTGAGCTCATTTCATCACTGCAAAGCTCGCATGCTTTTCCAAAACCCACAATGCCGGGGACATTCAACGTGCCGCTTCGCATATTTCTTTCGTGCCCGCCGCCGTCGATTTGCGAGGCGACTCCAACCGCAGGATTTTTTTTTCGGACATATAAAGCGCCGACACCTTTTGGACCATATATTTTATGTGCGCTGAAAGTCATCAGGTCAATGCCATCCAATTGTACATGGACAGGGATTTTGCCGACAGCCTGTGACGCATCTGTCATAAAGATCACACCATGTTTTTTCGAAATATCAGAAATTTCTTTCACCGGCATTACAAAACCTGTCTCGTTGTTGGCATACATGATTGAAATCATCACTGTACGATTGGTGATAGCAGATTCCAATTCTTCCAGATCGACAGATCCATTGTTCAATACCGGCAGATAAGTAACTTTTACTCCATCCTTCTCCACACGTCTGCATGTGTCTAGCACTGCTTTATGTTCGGAGGTTACAGTGATCACATGCTTCTCTCCATCAGAATGATTTTCCAATACGCCTTTGATGGCAAGATTCACCGCCTCGGTGGCGCCGGAAGTAAAAATGATTTCCTGTGTGTGAGCGCCAATCAATGATGCAATCTGTTCACGTGCAATATCAACAGCCTCTTCGGCTTCCCAACCGTAAGCATGAGTGCGGCTGGCTGCATTACCGAATCTATCTGAAAAATAGGGCAACATTTCCTGCAATACCCTGGGATCCACAGGGGTAGTTGCATTGTAATCAAGATAAACGGGCAGTTTGAGCGACATGAATTTCCTGTTTATTCAAGAAAACAAAAATCTTCCTGATGGTTCAATTTAAACAAAAAACCATCTCATTTTAAACATGAGATGGTTTCCGCAACTTAAACGAACAGGTTAACTATAATTATGAAGAACGATAGGCCATTTGCTCAATCGATTTGGCGTGCGGGCCCAGAAATACACGAGCGTAGATCCGGATGATCGAAAGACCGTCGATGATTAAACTCAATGCCGTGAATAATGCCAGAATGATTTGATTCTCATGTATATGGCTTAAAATAACGTTTTCCCCAATGAACGTCGGCGTGATCGGGAAACCTGATAAGCCAAGGCAGCATATTAAGAATACCAATGCCAATCCGGGGTGTTTATACGAATGTCCATGAAACTGGTTGAGACCGATGTGATCTTCTAAGGATTTGAGTTTTTGAAGGACCAGATAGCCGATTGTCCCCGAAACAACAATACCACTGAGGTACAGGTGGACTTGGTCAAAACTGAAATTATCATTCAATGAAATGGCAAGTGCTACACAAAAATGGCTCATGATCACTAGCAACCAGCTCGTGCGTGTGCTCACCCTTTCCGTGAAAGACTTCAAAACCATGATCAGTCCGATCAGTGAGAAAAGGAAAGGCAGATAAGCGTTGAGGTGCTGTGGGATTAGTTCTTTATGATAAACCCAAAACAACCCTATCAGATAGGCCGGGATAAAGATGAGCAAAGCGCGTACGAACGTGATGAAATTCAATTTGTTACCCAGCATTTTTAGCGGGTTCCAGAGGTATTGGTACATGTTGGAGTCCAGGTTCCATTCTTTAATGCACAGAATGTAGAAAGTGTACTGGAGTTTTTTTGGAAAAAAAAGCTCGATGGACCTGGCTTTTGGGGAAAAGTTGTAAAACTGCTCGCGGATCAGGTAGCTTACCACCGATGGTGAGACAAGCAACTGATAAGTTCTTAGAAATGCATTTCCGGCAAAATGAAACAAAGCGAGGGTTTCCAGTCCCGCGGCTATTTCAATAAATATAAGTCCTATTTGAGCAATGGAGGCATAGGCGATCTGGCTCTTTACAGACGATTGGACACGGGCAATGCCTGTTGCGATGATGGCGGTTGCTAACCCGACCAGGGCGATCAGGAAGCGTACCGAAAATTGATGTTCCCAGAATAAAAATGTTCTCAGTAAAAGAAAAGCTCCCAGATGAACCGAAAGCGAGCCGTAAAAAATGGCGCTGGACGGGGTCGGGCCTTCCATGGCACGGGGCAACCAAGACGAAAAAGGCAGTTGGGCCGATTTTGCGGAAGCGGCTATGAGGATCATCAGGGAAATGAACACACTAATCAGCGAGTGTGATTGCAGATGCTCATGCACAATTTCGTAGTTTCGTAATTTCAGAAATGTAATGTTCTCATGCCACAGGTGTTGGCTTGCCCACATGGCCAGGATCAGGCCAACGTCACCAATGCGATAAATCGAAAACACTTTGACGGCATTTTTCACAGGCAGATATCTTTCCCTGTAGAAAGCAATCAGAAGGAAGGATGAAATCCCCAATATCTCCCAGCCTACAAAAAGGGTTTCCATGTTCCCTGAAAAAATGACCAGGTTGTAACCTAGGTAGAAGAACAGAATGGTATTGAAAAAACGTTTGTAACCCTTTTCCCTGTGTAGATAGGTCCGGCTGTAAAGCGCAACCAAAAAAGTCAGAAACGAACCTACAAATAGGTAGGTAGCTGTTATTTTATCGAAATAGAAATCAATAAAGAAATCATGGCCAGGCGAGCGGAAAAGAAAAATACCTTTTTTATCAAGAATCGGCTGGCCCTGTAATAGCCAATAGGCCAGGAAAAACATCGATGCCGCCATATGAATGCCTACCGTTGAGAACGCCACTTTTGAGATCAAGCCCTCTTTTTTGTCGGAAATCAGCAGGCTGACCAGAAACCCCACGACAGGAAGCAGTACCAGAAATGGAAGAAGGGATATCATCATGTCTTTAAATAGCTATCGACAATTAGTTTTTATCAGAAATGCGGCTTTACTGAGCACTGACCGCCGATAGCTAATATTTTAATGAATTGAATAAACGGGAAGGTTTTCCTGGTGAGCCTCAAATAGCGGTGCCAGGTCGATCGCGTCTTCAACTGTTTCACTGTAAGATTTATATGGTACAAATTCGCCTTGTTTGAAGACCATCAGCTCTTTTGTTTCGGGATTGTATGACACCAGATGTATCCATTCATTGATGAACCATTCGTAGACCGTATACAACCTCCTAATGACGTCCAGAACGACTTCCGGGAAATGCTCCACGATAAAAAGAATGCGGATTGGGTCATGTATCTCAATCATTTGGCTTGGTAATCCGGGACGCAAGTCACCGTCCATTCCGTTCGCCACACCAAATAGTCCCATCACATTGTGGGGGAGCTTTGTACCTGCGCCCAATTTCTGATTGTCAACCCGGGAGAAAAAATATTCCAGGTTAATACCACCGCAAACCGGGGCCGCCGTTTTCAAAATATTGAATAAATAATCGCCCTGAGGATCAATGGAGTAGTCATAAGAATTCATGAAGGCGCGGCGGTCCAGAAACAGGTTTTTCGTCAGCGACCTTCTTCCTACTATGCAAAGCGCATTCGTTGCGTGGTTTAGTTCTGGCCGCGGTTCAAATAACGACACCGACCTCAAACGTATCTTCTCATGTATTTTTTCAGGACTAAGCCTGGTATCTATGGATTCAAATCGACGAGACCTTTCCCTGGCGTTATGGTCTAGCGCCTCACTGAATACTGCATCATTGGCTTTATGTTTTTCTAAATTGATGGAGGATAGAGACGTCTCATCATAATATACGATCTCGTCGCGTGTTGTGTCATGCAAGCCCCCGATGAATTGGGTAGAAGCGGGAATCGTAATTCCACGTGTATTCAAAATAGCGCGGACCGCAGGGTGATTGGCCATAAAGGAAAACACCCTGGAATTAACGGAACCTGCCCTGCCAGCGCATGCGCCGCAGTCGTATGCCGCATAATGCGGATTATTCACACTGCTGGAGCCGTGACCAATTACGTATACGATCGGTGCGAAATATTTCACCAGGCCAATGCTTTTGAGCAAGCCTTCCACGCGATCTGCCATTTCCTCACGCGTAAAACCAATCTGCAAATCGTTTTCACGATCGTCCAGGTTTTTGTTCTCAATGGTCAGTTTCGAAAACCTGTCCATATGCTTAAAAGAAGACGCAGCGGCGGGTGTCACCGAAGGTTTGAAAATATTAGCGGCGAGCTTGAATGCCGACCAGTAGCCTAGTGTTTGAGAGATTAGCCAACCGCCGTGAAATGAATGGGAATGTTTGCTGAAATACGCATCTTTCGCTCTCTCGGCGGTAGAACCGATCTCTTTAACAAGATATTTTGGATTAACCGGCGCCGGGCAGGCTTTTTCGTAAAACTTGCCGTCTTCGGGTTGATAGAAAAATTCAACTCCAAAAAAGCCGGGTGTTCCGAACGTTTCACACGCAGGGTCAAATTCTTCGAGGTATCGGCGTAGCGAGCATTCGCGGTCGTCGAGACAGAACATAGCCTGAAAGCTATTCGCTTTGGGCTCTCTTTCGTCTATCTTTTGAACTCTGAGGGCAGACAATACCTGATCGTAATAACTCCATTCAAATGCTTCCTGCCAGATGGTCATGACCTCGCTGAACTCAGTAACCGGAACCTCTGCAAATAGATCTATTGGTTTTTCAACAACTTTTGTAGCAAGTGGTGCCCAATCTTCGCCAAAATGCTTGTCGAGGGCATCAATTTCAAGCAGTAGCTCAAATGAAATCAGGTCACTGAGCGAGATCTTCCTGCGGTCGAGCAAAGTTTCGGGATGGTCTTCAATTACCGAAACCATTCCGGACCAGCCTTGATGGGCAAATTGCTCATCAAACAGATAGCGCTCGTAAAGTGATTCGTCTCCAACCACAATTTCTAAAAGGTCGGGAATCGAACAAGCAGTATACAAAAGGAGGTTTCTAGCGCGTCTTGTTTTAAAAATACTAAAAAGACTATTTGCTTCCATCGCACGTACCGAGGCCAGAAATCCCTCTTCATCTAAAGGAAAATGCCATATCGAGATTCCCTGATCGAGATAACTGCATAGTATTCTGAACAGGATCGGATGTACTAAGGAGTCCAGGTCAATACTGTACTGCGTTTTCCAAATAGCCTTGAGTGCGCCGATTCTTGGAGAAAAAGCAGGGCTGAATTTCTTCAACAAAACCTTATCCCTCCATTCAGAAGCATTGGAAGCTCCTTTCTTTTCCAAAAGGACCTTTTCGAGAATGTGTGCGGTGATTTTTTTCTCGTTGTATAAGTTTCTGTATTCCTCTATGGAAAGCAAGACTCTGTAGCCTAAGATCTCAGAAGCCTTGCGCAAACCGTCATGGAATTTTAAAGTCTGGAAAGCGTGAAGTGTATTGTGATGAATAAAGTCCTTAAGGGGCGCCTGTGCCGGTAAAAAATGCTTTAACTCATGGAGCACGGCGTGTTCGTCAAAAGAATTACTGGAAGCTTTCATTGCGTTCATTGTTGCGTTTACGATGTGACCGTTTCCAGGCATTCAGAAGATTGATGTGTTCCCCAAATTCCTATTCAAAAGAGCTTATTAGCAATTAAAACGCAATTAAAGGCAACTTAAAATGAGGTTAAAATCGGAAAGCCCTGGTATTTCAGACATCGCAAGCTGTATAAGTTCCAGAATTTATAGGACAGATTTATTAACCAGATATCTATCACCTAATGAACTAATTGACTATTTTTGTGTTCAGTCTATAACTTTGATAGATTAAATGTTTCATTAAAACCCTAAGAATTATGTCACTTCGACTTGGAGATATTGCCCCAGATTTCGAGGCAAACACCACACAAGGCCCTATTAAATTCCATGAATGGCTAGGCGATAGCTGGGGATTGCTCTTTTCCCACCCGGCCGACTTTACACCTGTTTGCACGACTGAGTTAGGAAAGACGGCTCTTTTGCACGGGGAATTTGAAAAACGTAATGTGAAAGTCCTCGCGGTGAGTGTTGACGATATCGACTCTCACAACAAATGGATCCCTGATATCAACGAATTGAGTAACACGGAAGTTAATTTCCCGCTGATCGCCGACGAAGGCCGGAAGGTTGCGTTGCTTTATGATATGATCCATCCAAATGCCAGCGAGAAAGCTACTGTGCGTTCCGTATTTATCATCGGCCCGGACAAGAAAATTAAGCTTACGCTTACTTATCCGGCTTCGACAGGTAGGAACTTCAATGAAATTCTTCGTGTAATTGATTCGTTGCAGCTTACGGCTAATTACTCGGTGGCTACGCCGGCTGATTGGAAAGATGGCGAAGATGTGATTGTAGTACCAGCTGTCAGCACTGAGGATGCTGAGAAAAAATTCACAAAGGGTTTGAATATTGTAAAGCCGTACCTGCGTTATACGCCGCAGCCTAATAAATAAGTAGTTAATAGTACGCACAAAAAAGGAGGGTTTATTTATCGTAAACCCTCCTTTTTTGTGCGTACTATTAACTCTCGCCTGCTATCACTTCTTCCGGAACAATCTTTTCTTCGCCGTAGTAGGTCATATGGCGCGCCCCCTGGTAGTAAAACCAAATGGATAAGGCCATCGGAATATGGCTGATGTCATTGTAATTGAACCATGGTCCAAAACTAAATTTGAGCGCATGAAAGCCAGCCGCCAGCGCGCCCATCAGAGTTGCTATGAAAATATTCACGCTGCCGGGATCTTTCCGCTTTCGGTACACATAAACCTCGATCAAAAACAACATGAGAAACAATCCATAAAAAGCGTGGATTTCTACAATTGCGAAGTTTAGTGTGATGAATGTGAGCGCAAAGAAAATGGTCAGCTCAATGTAATTGAGCCATCCCAATATCAATCCGTTTCGTTGATGAAGAAGCGGCTTGATGTGCCATATCGCCGCGCGTTCAAATAAAGCGACTGCAATCATGCTTGCAAACCACCCGGGGATCTTCCCGCGCATCCCGGTCAGGTACAAAAAGCCATGGCCCAACACGCCGCCTATGGCCGTTGCAATGGCCATAAACAGGAAAAAATATTGGATTTGCATGTACATTCTGTGAGCCCGGCCAAGTCGGTTGAGATGAAAAAATGCATAAATGCATACTGCAGTCATCATCAGACTTGAAATAACAGTAGATGGTTCCATGATCGTAATCCCGAAAACCTGTATTTGGTGGACTTTGCTGAAATCTATGGCAACTTCATTCATGAAAAGAGGCGTTAATAATCGCGAAATGGAGTGACTGATCGATTGGGTTCCTTCCCCAAAGTAAATCACAAATCATTAATTAAGTGCAACAATATTGTTATAGCAACTCATTTCACCAAAATTGTACCAGCCCTTTTGCTGCCGCCGGAGTATCAGGGATTGATGGCCCCAATGGAAATTGATACGGACAAACCCAGCAATTGGCCGATGAAAACGAGCAACCCATCTATTATCACTATTTAAACAGATATTATCGGTTTCCTTTGCATTGGTAATCGTATCCAATAGGACTTATCCAATTGCCATCTCTTTCTATCACGTTTCGATCCATGAAAAAGTTAAGGACTTTATTTTTTAAAACGACGTTTATTTTCGCCTTCTCGGGTATTTTGAGTGTAAATCTGTATGCCCAGGCATCAATGCAAAACGGTAACGCCGCCTCAGATCCCACGTCAAAAGGAAATTCAAAAATTTCGGGAATTGTACTTGACTCAGCCGCCTCCAAGGGCGTTGAATTTGCGAGTATTGCATTATTCAATGCCGTCGACAATAAGGCAATCGATGGTACTACGGCCGATGAGACTGGAAAGTTCTCTATTGGCAAGGTTAGCCCCGGCTCCTACAAGTTGCTGATTTCGTTCATTGGGTACAAAGACAAGACGATCAGTAATATAAAGGTTGAAAAGGGAAAAGATATCGAGCTGGGATCAATTCAGCTGGCGTCGAGCGTTCAGAACCTTCAGGAAGTTACAATCACGGGTGAAAAGGCAATGGTCGAGGAAAAGGTAGACCGGCTCGTTTACAATGCGGAGAAAGACATTACTTCGAAAGGAGGTGACGCAGCAGATCTTTTACGTAAAGTGCCCATGCTGTCGGTAGACCTCGATGGAAATGTGTCTTTGCGCGGAAGCTCGAACATCCGGGTTTTGATTAATAACAAGCCTTCGACTATCATAGCGAGCAATGTAGCAGACGCGTTGAAACAAATCCCGGCGGATATGATCAAATCCGTCGAAGTGATTACTTCTCCTTCTGCAAAGTATGACGCGGAAGGCTCAGGAGGGATCATCAATATTGTTACAAAGAAAAATAATCTTCAGGGCCTGACGCTTAATATTGATTCGGGGGTGGGGAACAGAGGTACGAACCTGGGACTGAACGGAAGTTACAGGAAAGGGAAAATGGGTTTCACTTTGGGTGGATTTGGCAGGGCTTTTTATAATAAAGCCACCTCAGAACTTAATCAGACCACTTTTTCGCAGGGGAATTCTTTCCTCACCAACCAATCATCAAATGCAAAGGACCGGGGACTATTTGGCCAATATTCATTGGGGTGGGATTATGACCTTGGGAAAAACCAGGCCCTCTCTGCAGGATTGCGTTACGGTACCAGAAATTTTATTCAGAAGCAGGACCTGACCATTAATCAATTCGAAAACAGCATATTGGGAGCTACTTCACAGAGAAAAGTAGACCGTAAGGATCTATCGGGAACGGTTGATTTTAACATCGACTATATCCGAACGTTCAAGCCGCAGCAGGAGTGGAGCATTTCAACTTTATACAGTCGGACCGGGCTGACGAATAATTTCAATACGGATTTGCTGAACGAGTCGGGTGCAGTAAGCGGTAAACTGAAAAACGAAAACCAAAATTACAACTCGGAATTTACATTACAGACTGATTATCAGACGCCAATCGCTAAAAATCAACTGATTGAGTTCGGGGTGAAGGGGATTTTCAGGACGGTTAACAGTGAATATAAATACCTGACTGCCACAGAATCCGGTGATTTTTCATTGAGTACAACAAATCCATCGGGCTCTTTAAACTACAATCAGAACGTTGCCGCCGGATATGTGTCGTACACATTGACGACCCCAAACAAATACACTTTCAAGGCAGGTACCCGATATGAATTCACGGGAATTACTGCAGATTTAGGTGATGCAGGCAAAGTATCCATTCCTAATTATGGAAATTTGGTGCCGAGCATTAATATTTCGAAGGCGCTTTCAGGAAGTACAACATTGAAAGCAGCCTATAACCGCAGAATCCAGCGTCCTGGAATTCAACAGTTAAACCCGAACGTCAATCTTTCTAATCCACAAAGTATCAGCACCGGCAACCCGGCGTTAAGCCCCGAACTGACCGACAATTTCGAACTGGCTTTGAGCACCAATATCAAAAAGACCTATTTAAATGTATCGGCATTTGCCCGTCAGACCAATAATTCCATTACGCAGGTCAGAATGGCGGTTGATACATTGCAGGGTGCCATAGTTACCACTTTTGAAAACATTGGCAAGCAGCAGGCTTATGGGATGAATATTTTTGCAAATGTTTACCTCACGCCCAAATGGACACTGAACGGAAGCCTTGACATTTTGCATTCGTACCTGGAAGGTCAAACAGTTAGCCTGGAAGGAACGTCTGTGCCGGTCAGCAATTCGGGATTCAACTACGGCGGTCGGCTGATGTCGCAAATCTCACTCAAACAAGGCTGGGGGGTGCAGGCATTTGGTTTTTACCGCGGCAAGGAAATCCAGTTGCAGGGAACGCGCACGGGTTTTTATATGTACTCCCTGGGCTTCAAGAAAGATTTCGCAAACAAGAAAGGCAGCGTTGGATTTGCAGCAGAGAATTTTCTGACCAAAGGGGTAAAGTTCACTTCCGATCTGACTTCGCCACAGTTCATCCAATCTTCCCAGACACAACTTTATAACCGGAATTTCAAAATCACGCTCAACTATTCAATTGGCAAAATGAGCTTTGATGCCCCCAAAAAGAAGACCAAATCTGTTAGCAACACCGACGTAGTGGGTGGTGGTGACGGCCAGAAATAATTATATCTGCTAATGAATACAAGTTGCCCGGGGTTGATTTCCGGCGCATTCTAAAGCAAAAGGTCAGGAGATTTTCCTGACCTTTTCTTATGCTGTGGAAACTGCTTATTGGTTGACTTTTCTTCCTTTTAAGGTTTCGCGGGAATTTTTGACTTGCTTTAAGAGGTCTTTTTTAACAAACAGCCGGGCGCCGTTTCCACCCTGGAGATCAAATGTGCGTTCCTTGTATTCGAATTTATTGTTAGGAAGCACGTCAAGGAAATAATTCTGCCCGCTGAGATTGAATTTCATACCCTTGGTATCCTGTTGCGTATCGTCCCAGGACACACTGATAGTGCCATTATCTGACCCAAGCGAAACCCCCGGTGTGAATGGAAGAACATTAATGGTCTGAATGCTTTTCCCGTTGCTCATGGTAATCTGACCTTCCGGATTAACTTTGATATCATTAGGATCAGATACTTCTCTTCGGATATTGATTCCTTTATCATTGAAAAACTGCACCTTGCTCAATGGAATGTTAGCTGCTTCGAGGTCCCGCCTCAAATCTTCGGTAAAAACAGTGTAATTGGATAGTGGAACGGAATTCATTGTGGTGCATGCAGATGCCACGTTAAGAAAAAGCACCACAGCAAAAAGTTTTTTAATCAGATTCATGTCTACAATTTGGTGTTCTCGTATGATTGAGTGGATGAATTTAGTTGGGTAGTTTACCGATCGCAATATTAGCAAAAAAGCGATTCAGTTTTACCTGTCAATTGGTTTGCCTGCTTAATACCTGATGTCGACTGACAATGTGTCAGCCAAAACCATTTTGATTGTATTTGGAACGCATATTTGTATCGTGTATTGCAAAGCAGAAAGCAATTCTAAAATATAAAAACCAAAACATCATAACTATGGAGTCAGTGATTCAGGAAAAAGGAAATCTCAGTATACATACCGAGAACATCTTTCCGATTATCAAGAAATTCCTTTACTCGGACCACGAAATCTTTTTAAGAGAATTAGTTTCCAATGCGGTTGATGCCACGCAGAAGGTTAAGAAGCTGGCTTCTTACGGCGAATTCAATGGTGAGCTTGGAGATTTGAAAGTAGTTGTAAAGCTGGACAAAGATGCCAAAACGATCACGATCAGTGACAATGGCATCGGGATGACAGCCGATGAAATTAAAAAATACATTAACCAGATCGCATTCTCCGGTGCAACTGAATTTGTCGAAAAGTATAAGGACAAAGGAGAGGACGGAAAAGGCGATAAAGGTATCATAGGCCATTTCGGTCTTGGTTTTTATTCGGCCTATATGGTAGCCGAGAATGTTGAGATCATTACCAGGTCTTACAAAGAAGGCGCTGAGGCAGTTCGCTGGCAATGTGATGGTTCAACAGAATTTGAATTAACTCCTGCAGAAAAATCCGATCGTGGTTCTGATATTATCCTGCATATAGCCCCGGATTCGGAAGAATTCCTGGACGCGCACCGTCTGCGTGGCATTCTTGAGAAATACGGAAAATTCCTTCCTGTTGAAATTGAATTTGAGGACAAGATCATCAACAACCCTAACCCGATTTGGACCAAGAGCCCGTCGGAGCTGAAGGATGAGGATTACCTGGCCTTTTACAAAGAATTATATCCTTTCAGTGAAGATCCGCTTTTCTGGATCCACCTGAATGTAGATTACCCTTTCAATCTGACCGGCGTACTTTACTTTCCGAAGCTGCGCAATGACTTCCAGGGACAGCGTGAGAAAATCCAGCTTTATAGCCGCCAGGTATTCATTACCGATGAAGTGAAAGATATCGTACCTGATTTTCTTCAGCTATTGCATGGTGTGATAGATTCACCCGATATACCACTGAACGTTTCAAGGAGCTATTTGCAGGCTGACGGAAATGTGAAGAAAATCAATGGATATATCACCCGTAAGGTGGCAGACAAGCTTTCCGAAATTTTCAAAAATGATCGGGAAGGCTTTGAAAAGAAATTTGACGATATTGGTTTATTTGTAAAATATGGAATTATCAGTGATGATAAATTCTATGAGAAGGCCAAGGATTTCTGTTTGCTGAAGAACACGGAGGGCAGATTCTTTACTTTCGAGGAATACCGTGAGCACATCAGAGATAACCAGACAGACAAGAATGACACACAAATCTGGTTGTATACCACAGACGAGAAGAAGCAGGACGCATTTATCCAGTCGGCCAAGAAACGAAGCTATGATGTGCTTTCGCTGACAACCATTATTGATTCGCATTTTATTAATGCTTTAGAGCAGAAGCTTGAAAAAGTCAGTATCAAGCGGGTAGATGCGGATACGTTGGATAAATTGGTAGAAAAGGATGTGAAATTGGAAAGCATTCTTTCTTCGGATGATCAGGAGAAAGTCAAAAAGGTTTTTGAGGAAGTAATAGGAAGTAAAGGTGCGAATGTTCAGGTAGAAGCGATGCCGGTGGATGAATTGCCGGTGGTGATCACCTTTCCGGAATTTATGCGCCGAATGACCGACATGCAGGCTTCATCTGGACAACGTTCTATGTTTGGTGATATGCCGCTGATGTACACGGTTTCTTTAAATTCGAACCATCCTGTCATTGGGCGTATTTTGCAGACCGAGACAGAGGAGGGTCAAAAAGCACTGGCGAAACAGGTATATGACTTAGCATTGCTATCACAAGGGATGTTATCAGGCAATGACCTCACACAATTCATACAAAGGACTGTGACCAGCCTTTAATTCAATAAAGTTATAAAAGTAGAGCCCGCTAATCGCGGGCTCTACTTTTATACGACTTTACTGATTGCCCGAAATCATTGACATTTTGAGCTGGGTCAGTTCCTCCCATTTTTGCTCTTTCGCCAATGCAGCCTGTTTTGGCCAGGAAGAAGGATCATGCAATTGGAACCTGGGGCCTGCCTTTTTAAGGATACCTGCTATTCTGATCACCGCAGTTTCTGAGAGCTGTTCGAAAGTATGGATTCCCTCCTTATTCAGTATTTCTTCAATTTTTGGTCCAATTCCATCAATGAGTTTTAGATTGTCGGGAGCGTGGTCCGGGCTTGTTTCGGGGTATACCGTTTTGGACGCGTTAGTTGCGATGGGTTGGTCAAATGGGCTTTTCGTCAATGTCCGAAAATCATCCAGTTCAAGTTTCTTCTCTTCAATGGACTTCCGCAAGTTATTCATTCGTCGTCTGGTCATTAAGTTTGCTATCACCCATCCGAGGCAGGAAGCAAGGCACAGCAATACAAGTATTTCTGCAATAGCCAGTGGCAAACTCTGAAGGTTAAAAGGAAGTGCCGGCAGTTTCATGATTTGGACTGGTAAAATTTCAATTCACGGTTGATCCTGTTAAGTTTATACCTTAGTTCACGCGTTCTCCTGCTTTCATAACTTTTGCCCGTCAAAAAGCCCAATAGTATGGCTATTGAAAACATAACGACATATTGCCAAATTTCCGTGATGCTGAGACGGTCGTACGAAATAATAGAAAGGTCAACAGGCTGACCTGAGGGATGGACCACTTCGGTGAGGAAAAACTGTGGATTGTAGCTTGTATCGCACAATTGTTGGATTTTACAAACATGCCAATAGGTTGACCCCAGTATCCATACGGCGAGAAGGGTCCACCAGAGTGCCTTGACATTAAACATACTTAACTCTTAGTTTTCTGTTTTCCAAAAGTAGATATTCTTTTTAAAAATAGCTTTTTGGGAAAAGAGTTGCAGTGAAACAGCTTTTAAGTAAAGAGCCCGGGCGATGTACCCAGGCTCTTTTGATTTAGCGGTTCATTGAAATGAGGAACTCCTCATTGTTGCGGGTGCCTTTCATGTGTTCCAAGAGAAAGTCCATAGATTCCATGGCATTCATGTCGGACATATGTTTTCGAAGTATCCAAACTTTCTTAAGTGTCTCTTTGTCGAGCAGAAGATCCTCACGACGCGTGCCGGATGCCATTACGTCAATAGCTGGGAAGACTCGCTTATTGGAAAGTTTCCTGTCTAGCTGTAATTCCATGTTACCAGTACCTTTGAATTCCTCAAAAATAACTTCGTCCATCTTGGATCCCGTATCAATCAAGGCAGTTGCGATGATCGTCAGAGATCCGCCATTTTCAACATTTCGGGCAGCTCCGAAAAAGCGTTTTGGCTTATGCAGAGCGTTTGCATCCACACCACCGGAAAGGATTTTACCAGATGATGGAACCACGGTATTATAGGCACGTGCTAAACGGGTGATAGAATCTAATAAAATCACTACGTCATGACCGCATTCGACCATCCTTTTTGCTTTTTCAAGGACGATGCTTGCGACTTTTACGTGGCGGTCTGCCTGTTCATCGAAAGTAGACGCGATAACT
This sequence comes from Dyadobacter sp. HNCC25DJ185, assembly GCF_056895195.1. Taxonomy (NCBI): domain Bacteria; kingdom Pseudomonadati; phylum Bacteroidota; class Cytophagia; order Cytophagales; family Spirosomataceae; genus Dyadobacter; species Dyadobacter sp. HNCC25DJ185. Next base: position 21,146 of record NZ_JBXHAR010000013.1, on the reverse strand, counting down.
TCAGCACGAACACTACGCTGCATGTCCGTTACCTCTTCCGGACGTTCATCTATCAATAATATAAGAAGAAAGACTTCCGGGTGATTGCGTGTAATCGCGTTTGCGATTTCCTTTAACAACACAGTTTTACCTGTCTTCGGCTGCGCCACAATCATACCGCGCTGACCTTTACCAATAGGGGCAAAAAGATCCAGAATCCGGGTAGAATATTGTTCAGGACGTGAGCTGAGTTTCAAGCATTCGTCTGGAAAAAGAGGCGTTAGATATTCAAAAGGAATACGGTCCCTGATTTCTTCTGTGGTTTTACCATTCACTGTTTCCACACGAAGCAACGCAAAATATTTCTCACCTTCTTTTGGAGGCCTGATCTGGCCCTTAACGGTATCACCTGTTTTGAGTCCAAACAGTTTGATCTGGGAAGGAGAGACATAAATATCATCAGGACTGGCGAGATAGTTGTAATCCGCGGAACGCAAAAATCCATACCCGCCATCCTGCATAATTTCGAGAACACCCTCGTTCACGATCAATCCGTCAAACTCCCTTACGTAATTATTGTAATTTCGCTTGATTTTCGAAGACGGGTCATCGCGCTGAGTCTGCGGCTGGCGCTCAGTATTTTCGCCGTTCTGCCGAACGGGCTTTTCCTCTTTTGTAGTGACATTCTGATCCTGACTGATTGCAACGAGCTTTTCCTCCGGTGTTTCTTCAATTTCTACGGTAGGGGCCTCTATTTCAGGTACTGAGACGACCTCCTCTCTTCCAAGGTCATTGAGCGTATCGTTATCGGAATCATTCTCCTCATTTATTACGAAGCTTTTGAAAAGGTCTTCTTTCTTTTTTGAATTTTCGGCTTTGACCGGTGCATCAAATAGAGGAGTGAATGAGGTCGCCTGTCCAGAACTTTCTTTCTTATTTTTTGCCGGACGGTTATTCGTATTCTGCTTTACGGGTACGGGTGTCGCTTCGGCCGGTCTTCTCGCTCTTTTTTTCTTTGGCTCATCGGATATTTCCGCCGGCGTTTCAAGAACCGGAACTGCTGCTGATGCAGAAAAGGTTTCCTGCTGAGAAAGAATTCTATTAACTAGTTCTTTTTTAGGGAGTTTTGCATAATCAGGTATCCCAAGAGTCCCTGCTATCTCTTTTAGCTCCGATAAGAGCTTAAGATTTAATTCATCAATTGTAGGCATACAGAAAAGAGAAGGTAAAGTAGGGCTTTACCAATGGACAATAAGTTTGTGAATGTAATTGGATACAAAATCGGGAAGTATGTCCCGAAGTCATGTGATGGTCATTGATTAAAGGAATATGTATTGTAGAAGTCTCTGAAAATGACTTTACTAACTGAAAAACTTTGCTGGATCAACTGTGAAAAGTTTGCAATTTGACACAATAGAAGTATGACAATAAATCGGCAAGATTTTTTAAAACCCGATAACGTTGGGATAGAGAGTTACCGCGAGATGGATTTTGGATTTATAAGTCGATACTTGACTTAGATGAACGAAGGTAAAAATATTCAATTTAATTTCCAAATATTTGATAACGAAATTGGCCTGATGTATTAAATATGGCAATTATAGGGTTGAAAGGTTGTGTAAAGACCCGTTTGTGAGTCAATCATGCAGGAATATTAGGCTTTTAACACAGTTAGTTTTTGTGACCGGAAAAGGAGATTTTTGTACTATTATGAATATTGTGGTCGATTCTGGTAATACCTATTTCAAAATAGGTTGGTTTGAGAAGGAGCAACTTATACGCTATACGACGCTGCTGAGCTTTGAGGACTCACTACGAATGATCCGGTCACAGCCGCCCGAGAATTTACTTTTTTCTTCGGTCAGTGTTTCCGGTAGCGAATTTCAAAAAGCTCTGGACCTCCCGTTGAACTTTGTTGAGCTGTCGGTTGGCACGCCTCTCCCTATTACTAAAAATTATGATACGCCAGCGACTCTTGGTGCCGATCGCATTGCTGCGAGTGTAGGCGCTAATTTCCTTTTTCCAGGAGAAGATCTGATCGTGGTGGACATGGGTACTTGCATTACTTACGATCTCATTGACAAAACTGCGACCTTTCAGGGGGGCATCATTTCACCGGGCGTAAAAATGCGATTCAATGCCATGCATACGTTTACTAAAAGGCTTCCGCTCTTTGATCCAGAGAAAGAACCGGTGTTTATCGGAAAAAGTACAAAACAGGCGATGCAAAGTGGCGTTATGAACGGGGTACTTGCGGAAATGGAAGGAATAATTGAAAGATACAGAAAGAAATCACCCGGAATGCGCATAGTATTGTGCGGCGGCGATGCAGCTTTTTTTGAAAGTAGCCTGAAACCACCCATCTTTGCGGTGCCGGAACTGGTTTTAATAGGACTGAACAGAATTTTAACTTATAATGTCTCTTTACAGTAGAATCTTAATTCTTACACTTGCAATTACACTAGGCTGGAGTTGTATGGAGTTTACAACAAGCGTAAAAGCACAGGGTCTGGGTAATTCCCCTTATTCATCGCTGGGTATGGGCGAATTTTACGGAGAGTCATATTCTGATAATACAGGAATGGGGCAGTCTGGCGTAAGCTACGGGAGCGGCTTTCAGGTCAATAATCTAAATCCCGCCTTGTGGGTTCGTAACAGGTTTACCACATTGGATGTGGGGCTGATAGGACAATATAAAAACATTACATCGGGAAATAGCAATCAACGTAATTCGGGCGGTAACCTGGCGTATGTGTCACTTTCGTTTCCGGTAGGGCCTAAGTGGGTAATCGGTGTGAACCTAAAGCCTTACAGTTTTATAGACTACGAAAATGCCTTCACTCGGTCGGTCCCGGGTACATCCGCCACAGCCTCCTATGTCACGTCGGGTAAGGGGGGAATTAACAAAGCTTCCATTACTAATTCCGTGCAGATCGGGAAATATGTAAGTGTCGGGCTCGAAAGCAGTTATTTCTTCGGTAATATCAGGAGAGCTTCGGAAGTAGCCTTACCACTATCCGCCACCGATTACCCCTTTGGCTCTTATACATTGGACGTTTACGGAAATAAGGTGTATCTGCCACTCAGTGCGAGTACTGCGGACTATATTGTTAGTCTCAATGACAGGACCACTTATTCCGATATAGGCTTTAGAGGGGGAGTTGCTGCAAGAATTCCAATCAAAAAAGGAAATAAATTGAACCTCAACCTGGGAGGTACTTACAGTTTTAGCACTAGACTCAATGCCAGCCAAACCACTTCATTTGAGCTGAGCCAGGGGTCATTCAATGTGATAGCTCCTGACACACTGCAAAACAACTTGACCGGTGGTATCACAGTTCCGGACCAGTTCCAGGTTGGGGCAAGTCTGGAATGGCCTTTCAAACTGGTTCTTTCCGCGGATTATAGCCACCAGTCCTGGACGAAATACCGGAGCTTCACCAATTCTTCTGATGGTTTGCAGGATGTAGGCCGGGTCCATTTCGGAGCTGAATATTTGCCTCGTTTTACTTCTCTTAGCTATTTTAATCTGGTACGATACCGGCTAGGGTTTAGCTACGGAAAGACACCCTATGTGGTAAACAAGAGTGATGTCAATGACACAAACGTAAGTCTAGGTTTTACTTTTCCAATGGGGCGTGGATATCAAAATTTCCTTTCCATTGCATTTGTTGCTGGCCAACGCGGAAATGCGGGTGCGGGACTGATTAGAGAGAGGTACGGTCGCGCTGTGCTGGGTATTACGTTACTGGAAAGATGGTTTGTCAAACAAAAAATCGACTGATAACAGTTTATGTTGACAAGTTCGGCGATACAATATGTTTTTAAGGGAGATAAATTATTATCTCCCTTTTACATGATAGGCATTCTCCTGATTTTCCTCGCTTGCGAAGGGAAGAAGAATAAAGAGGGCGCCCTTTATACAGGGCCTGTGGAGATTGTGAACGACGTCGAAGTTAAGTATAGTGAGCAAGGGAAAATAAAGGTGCTTATGAAAACCCCTAAATCATTAAGGTACCAGAATGAAACAAAGGTTTTCCCGGATACAATCAATATTAGCTTTTTTGATTCGCTTGGTACAGTCGTCACACGGTTACGTTCAGACTCCGGTAGATATGATCAAAATGCTGATGTTTATATCGTAAAAGGCAATGTACGAGTTGTCAAGTCAGAGACAAATGAAATATTAACGACTTCGGAGTTGAGCTGGAGCCCTAGAACAAGAAAAGTATTTACAGAAAAAGCCTTGTCCGTTATCAATAAGCGTACGTCGGAGATTACCAATGCAATCGGTATGGACGCTGAACAGGATTTCACCAGGATCAAATTCCGAAAGGCAACTGGTATTTACAAATTCACAGGACCCTAGTTACTCCTTACAATTTCGTAAAGACTGCTGCACGGATTCTATTTTAGTATAAAGGCTATCTTTGCCCCACTTCATTGTTACATAACTCACAATTTCGGCAATTTCAATCTCCGTAAGCTTTGCATTAGGCGGCATTGGGCGATTGAAATCTTTTCCGTTTACGCTGATTACACCCTTCATGCCGTTCTTGATAATACATGTGAGATATGCTTTATTCGATAATGCAGGTGAACCTTTAAGAGGAGGATATAAGTTAGACATCCCTGTCCCATCTGCCTGATGACAATTGGAACAATGCGTCGTGTATTGCTGATAACCTTCCACGAAATACTGCTCACTTTTTAATTCCTCGGCGTTTTGGCAGGATATGAGCACCACAAAGAGCGATGCAACGGAAAGGCTATTTGGGAGTCGCCAGGAAAACTTACTTTTTATATTCACTCAGTAAGGTTTGTATATCTGCGATCAATTTTTGTGTCCCCTCTTCGGTCGTCCCGTCGTACATTCCACGTACATGTTTGTCTTTGTCAACTAAAATAAAAGCGCCGCTATGGATATATCCGCCTTCGGCTGACTTGTCTTCCTTAGCAGTCGACATGTAACTTTTTTGGCCAATCTCGTATATCTTTTCCTTCTCTCCGGTCAAGAACAGCCATTGCGTCCCCTCAACCCCTAAATCTTTGGCATAGGCGTTCAGTACTCGGGGCGTGTCATGATCCGGATCGATCGAGTGGGATAGGATCATCACATCCGGATTGCCTTTATAGGCAGTGTAAACTTTAATCATCTGACGCTTCATAACCGGACAGATAGTCGGGCAGGTCGTAAAAAAGAAATCAGTTACATAAATCTTGTTTTCTACGACTTTTTCCGAAATAGTATCCCCATTTTGGTCAATAAAGGAAAAGGGTGGGATCGTATTGTAAATGGTGTCAACGACTTCTTTTCCATCGACATTTTTCTTGACCCAGTCCCGCTCGCCCAAAATCGGTAGCTTTCGATTGGAATGGTCGCAACTGCCCAGTCCCCAAACCGCACAACTAAAAACCAGCAACTTTATAATAGTTATATTCAATTTCATGGTTTATTCTAAAAATGTTTTGGCCTCTTGGATGGACTTAACAGTCGTTTGCTTCACAGCCAATATTTTCTCTTTTTCCTTCTCAAAATAAGCAAGAGCTTCTTCGGATTTCAATTTTTTAGCGGAATCTCCTCGGTATTCGTGCATCCAGTCCATCATCAATTTATCGGATTCATTGAGTTTTTGGTTCAGATCAACGGCCTTAATTCGTTGCTCAGCCATTGAGTTGCCCGTAATTCCTACGTTCTGAAGGCTGTCGATACTTTGGATTTTTTTTGAGAGCTTTGACTTGAGTGTCATGATATCATCCATTTGCGGCATGATTTCGTCATGAATCGCCATTACTTCGGCTTCAAGCTCGGTCGCTTTATCTTTCTGAGCATCTTTGCTGCATCCCGCGAAAATTGCGAGCACGAAAAGTATTTGGGAGGGGACTTTCATGATAAGTGGGTTTAAATTGAGACTGAATAATATATGTGGAGCGTTAATCTTTCAAAATCATTTCCCGTGCATTGGTTAATACTGCTTCGGATGGATTATGCCCGCCTATCATCTGGGCAATTTCCTGGACACGTTCGTCTATAGAGAGTTTTTTGATCCGGCTAACCGTCCTATCTGCTGAATGATCTTTATATACAAAATAATGTGCGTCCCCACTGCTTGCAATCTGGTGTAAATGCGTGATAGCGATGATTTGATGATTCGCCGCCATATTTTGCATCATCCTGCCCATTTTTTTTGCGATCTCACCAGAAACACCCGTATCAATTTCATCGAAGATAATCGTAGGTAGCTTACGTTTATCTGCGAGGATATATTTGATCACCATCATTAGCCTGGAAAATTCGCCGCCCGAAGCGACCTGCTTCAATTCCTGTGGATCGATTCCTTTATTGCTACTGAATAGGAAAAGGACAGAATCCATACCGGTCGGCAAAGGAGCTGTTTCCGCAATGTGAATCGTAAAGGTGGCGTTAGGAATACCAAGTTCGCTAAGTCTGTCCAAAATCAGAGATTCTATGACTTTCGTTACCCTTCGGCGTTTTTCTGATAGAGCGGACGCCGTTTTCAACATTCTTTGTCTACTTTCCTCAGCGTATTCTTCCGACTTTATCAGATCTTCGTCCAGGTTCAGAACTGCCGTAAGTTTCTTTTGCAATGCATCTCTTATTTCCAGAAGCTGATTGATGGATGATACCTGGTGTTTTTTTAACAGGGTATAGATCAAATCCAGTCGCTCCTGAACAATTTCGCTGCGACCCGTATCTATCTCAACATGGCTGTTAATCTGATCGATCTCATCTGCAAGATCCCTTAGCTCAATCAACGAACTCTGTGCCCGCTGGCGCAAATGCTCGTATCCGGGGACCATTTTTGATGCTTGTGAAAGTGCAGTGACCGTATTTTTCAGCAGATCCAGAATGGAGTTTTCGGGGTTATCAAGGTATGCAAAAGCGAGCTGCAGCCTTTCTTTAATTTCGACTGCATTTTCCAGAATGGTGAGTTCCTGTTCCAGATCCTCCTGCTCACCGTTTTTGAGGCCTGCGTTTTCCAATTCCTGAAATAAGAATTGGTCATAGTCAAATTCCTTTCGTAGCTGAAGTGCCTGTTTTCTTAAATCTTCGAGCGATTTTGAGGCTGCCCGAAATTCATTGTATTCCTTTGAGTAAGATTTCAGCAAGCTATCGTTACGAGCAAAAGAGTCGACAACTTGCAACTGAAATTCGTTATTGCCCAAAAGAATTGAGTCATGTTGTGAATGAATATCCAGCAACTGGCTCCCAATTTTCCTTAATGTTTCGAGATTTACAGGGGTATCATTAATGAATGCACGTGACTTGCCGGCGACTGAAATTTCCCTCCTGATGATACATTCTTCTAAAAAGTCAAGGTTTTCCTCATCAAAGTTTGCCGCCAGATCATATCCCTTCAGATCAAAACTCCCCTCAATAATGCATTTCTCTGTCGAATCGTACAATGCCTTAACGTCGGCCCGGTTTCCCAATAGAAGGCCAATGGCACCTAACATGATCGATTTTCCCGCCCCGGTTTCACCGGTAATGATATTCAGCCCCGGGTCGGGGGACATTTCGAGGTGCTTGATTAAAGCGTAGTTTTTGATGAGTAAATTAGAAAGCATGTCTAATTTAGGCTGCCGGTTACAGGAGAGAGTGGAATCGGCTATTAAGAAGAAAGTGGTTTTTCGTCTCCGATACGAATATAGTTATGATATCAACAATTAAGAAATATAAGAGTCCTGCCCGAATTATTTAATTGCCCGCTCCTGTGCTTTATCATACACGATTTCGTAAAGCTCGTTGAGAAGTATATCGTGATGGTGGTTCCGGGTGTCGTTTAAAGTTAGTTTTTCGGAAGTAAAAGCCAGGAGCCGTCCGAAGTAAGTCTTGCCATTTTCCAGCACGACGTTAATCTCATGACTTATGAGCTTGTTCAATTCGGGATAAATCTTCCCGGAACCTATCCTTACCAGTCGTTTACTCATTCCGATTTGATTTTAAAGCGAAAGCCGCTGGTAAAGTTGCGTTTTTGTGGGGTCAAGTCCAACGAGCAGGGTGTATGCTTGCGCACGCTGTTGTGGCTGAGCTTCAATCAGGATTTTATACAGCTCGTCCGATTTAGCATCGAAGAAGGAATTGATCACGACACTGGCGGGCCTTAACTGATTTACCTCTTTAAGAGTTGTCAAAAATTCCATAACCTTTGCCCGCGTTTCAACAGGGTTCTGTGAAGCTACATCTAATCCCTGACGATAATATTTGTACAGCCCCTCTCTGAAAGGGATAAATTGCTGACTCATCAGGTTTTCTATCAACCAATAGCGGTTGCGCGAGTCGCCATTGGAATCCCACCCTCTTTTATTTGGTGATGAGTTCCTTGCCTGATTGACAAGGTTAAACGCTTTCTGTACATAGGGGGCACCTCCCATTTTACTGAAGGAATCGTAGTCAAAGATTAGCGCTATGTTGGCATAATATGCGAGAATGTAAGGCAACTCTTCGGTATAGCTGTTTTCGTTAAAATAGAGCTGAGTACTTGGGAGATAGGTAAAAGTGAAGTTTTTGTCAACATAGGTGAATAGGACTGACTCGTAATTTGAATTAAACACTGGCCTTGAAACGATCAGCTGGGCATTGCCTTCGTAGTTGCCCTGGCTCAGAGAACGGGTAAGGTTCACATTCAATTTACATTTTATTTTTTCTTCTTTATTGAACTGGTCATTTGTCCAGCGGGTATTGTTTAAGAAATCATTCATATAGGTTTGCAGCTGGTTCATAGATTGCGGATCAGTTTTCTGCTGCGCCACAAGCTGCTCATAATTCAGATTGACGGTGAATTGAAACTCCTGTGCGAACAACTTTCCGGAAAAGGTGGCGACAAATATGAACAATAGTATAACCAAATTCCATTTCATGCTTCACTCCATTTAGTTAGAATAATATGGAGAATGTCCTGAGCCACTTCTGCCTTATTTTTAAGGTCGAAGTGCTGGTAATTTCCATTCTTGTCAATAACGGTAATTTGATTTGTATCGTGTGCAAATCCGGCACCAGGGTCATTTAGCGAATTTAAAACAATGAAGTCTAAATTTTTGCGATGCAGTTTGTCCACGGCATTTTCCAGTTCATTTTCGGTTTCCAGTGCAAAACCGATTGTTAACTGGTCCGCTTTTTTCGTCCTACCTAATGTCTCTGCAATATCCTTGGTTTTGGCAAGTTCCAGTAACATTTCCTGGCCTTGTTTTTTGATTTTTTGATCCGCGACATATTTGGGGGTATAATCAGCGACGGCGGCCGCAAAAATGATCAGATCACTGCTTTCAAAATGTCTTTCAGTCGCTTCGAACATCTCTCTGGCACTTTCCGCTTTCAACCTCCTAATGTTCTTGTTGATCGGATTTAATTGGGTGGGACCGCTTACCAAGATGACAGACGCTCCCGCAGCCGCGAATGCCTCCGCTATCGCATAGCCCATTTTGCCTGATGAACGGTTACTGATAAATCGGACCGGATCAATTGACTCTACGGTGGGGCCAGCAGTAATAAGTACTTTTTTGGATTGTGCAACCGGCTTCTTTGCAAAATGAGCTGACAATTCGGAGGCAATTTTTTCGGGCTCAGCCAACCGCCCGTCCCCCGTCAATCCGCTCGCCAGCTCGCCAAACTCCGGTTCAATAAAATGATTGCCAAATCCCGTCAAGGTTAAAATATTCTGTTTGTTTGCGGGATGGTGAAACATATCTACATCCATGGCAGGGGCGAAGAAAACGGGGCACCTTGCGGACATATATACGGCCGTTAGTAAATCGTCGCAATTGCCGCTAGCACATTTGGAAAGTGTTTTTGCAGTTGCAGGAGCAATCACAATGATATCTGCCCATAAGCCGAGATCGACGTGATTATTCCAGGTGTCAGTCGCAGGATTCGTGAAAGTGCTGAGGACAGGATTTTGTGAGAGTACTGACAAAGTAAGTGGAGTGATGAATTCCTTAGCCGACTCAGTCATGATCACCCGAACAGACGCCCCTGCCTTAACAAGTAACCTGACCAGCAAGGCCGACTTATAAGCCGCAATGCTCCCCGATACGCCTACCAGTACCTTTTTACCCTTGATATACACTTTTTTTAAATTTGGGTGTTGCGTTTATAAAATGAAGTTACACAGATAAGATTACCATTACCCATTGAGCAAGCCCAAAAGAAAAAACCAGCCACAGAATTACTTATGGCTGGTTTTGGTAAAGGTTAACAGACTATTCTTCGTCTGTTTCGCGGTAACTGTGATAAGTTTTACCTTCAATAAATTCGTCGATTGCAATGCTTCCGGCCTTTGGCATACGCTCATAGAATTTAGAGATTTCAATTTGCTCCCTGTTTTCGAAAACTTCCTCCAAATTGTCAACACCAGAAGCAAACTCAGCCAATTTATTATTCAGCTCCTCTTTCATTTTGCTGGATATCTGGCGAGCTCTTTTAGAGATAACCGATACGGATTCATATAGGTTGCCGGTTACATCCGCTATCTTGTCAGTGTCCCGGGTAATGATCGATGGATTCGTTGCCATATACCTGTTTTTATATTGTTTTAAACTTTTTATTCAAATTCAAAATTCTGCCTTATTGTCCTTTCGGCTCTGCTACCGCAGGAGTTGTTACTTTCGTTGGTTTATTAGCTGGTTCCGGCTCTGCCTCTTTCAGTCTTTGTCGTTCTTGTTCAAGTTTTGCGATAACCTGGATCTGCTTTTGGCTGTCATCAAACATCTTTTCCGCATCCCGGTTATATTTTCCATTGGGATATTTGTCGATGAGCTCCTGATAGAACTTCACAACGTCCTGAAAACGTTCCTTTTGCTTATCACTAAAACTATTAGAGGCCAGGTTATATTGGGATTCTACCTTCAAGAACGCCAGTTCCTCATTATATTTTGAATCCGGGAAATCCTTTCTAAAATTCTCTATAGAAATCACAGCGGATTTCATCGACATAGGGTTGAAATCGCTGATCTTGTGATAAAGCCTCGCGCGTTCATAAGCTTTCTTTTCCAGCTTGGATCTCAATTCGAGGATATACCTGGTACATTCTTCACGAAATGGGCTGTCAGGATACGTATTAATGAAATCCTGCATCGCAGAGATGGCCGTAAAAGTACTTGTCTGATCCAGGTTGAATGGCGAGGAATCTTTGTATAGGGAAAAGGCATGCATGTACAAGGCTTCCTGGGCGTAGTCGCTGCGAGCATATGTGTCGAAAAATTTCTTAAATAGAAATTGACTCGTGTTATACTGGCTTTGATGGTATTGGGAATACGCGTAATAGAATTGCGCCAATTCCGATTCAGTGCTTCCCTTTAATAGAGGAATAAGCTCCTCAAAAAGTAGTCCAGATCTGTAAAAATCCCCTTTTTTATAATAAGACATTGCGGCATCATACTTTTGCTGATCCGTACCTGTCTTCTGTAATTTGGAAAATTTACTGCAGGAGGTTAGGATAAGGACTGCAATAAATAGCAAGAAATAGCTTGCTCGACTGTTTTTTCGCATATTGGCTGCAAAGGTAATAAAAAAAGCTACACCATTCACAACGAATGCGTAGCCGATCTAGTGTCAAAATATAAGGCTATTGCTGATGACGTACAAGCATCTTCTTGGTTGCTACTTTTTTGCCATCCAGTGAAAGCTGATAGAAGTAAAGACCTGTTGGCATATCTTTCGTATTCACGCGTAGTTTTCTTTCGTTCTTATTAAGTGTAAACTCCTGCATTTGTGAACCAAGAACATTGTAAAATGTAAGCCTTGCGTCCCGTACACCTGTTGCAATGTTGAAATCAAGTTCAGCGTATTCGCTGGCGGGGTTCGGATATATATTTGAGACTGAAATCTTATCACTCGCGAACAAAAGCTCTTCAGCTTTGGTTTGTGTTTCCAAAGATGGAGATCTTCTCTCAATACTCTTTTCCACAATCTCAGCCGCTAGAGCATTGTTATTATCGGCAGAACTCGCTCCGGAGAACAAAAACGATGTATAAAAGCTATTCAGTGCTTTTGGATTTTGCAAAGAAAGCGGCTTGTAGCTCAGCCCTGAAGCAAGTGCGGCAAATTTAAGATGTTCAGAAGTTGCAGGCTTCTTCTTGCCAACCATGTTCAACCGGCTACCGCCGGAGACTGATTGGGCACTGATTGTCTGGCTTCCCAGGATCAATGCAACTAGTATGATTATGTAATGTATAGTTCTTTTCATAGCTGTAAATCAGATACTTTTGACTAATATTTTGCGTTTTTAGTTGAAAAGTACGCTACAAAAATATAGAGAAATAATTGCATATTCAAAATATATTGTGCGAACGGCCATCTTTATTTTCAGGGTAAAAAATCATGCCGTAAGAAAACTTTTTTGCCTAATTGTCAAAAATTTTTATAATTCCGCCCAGATCGTTTTTTTCTTGGTCGGTTTTTCCGTTATTCTCCACTTAAAGCCATCCAGTTGCCTTTCTGCGGGTTTTATTTTAGCAGGTGGAATTAGTTTTCCATCTGGTTTTCCCACAAATGATATTTTCTGCACCCGGTTGTCTTCGAACAGAAGGTTCATTCTACCACACTCCACGCGGTTAAGCCCGATATTTTTCTCCTTATCATCAATTGCATAATAGGCACTTTCACCATTGCCATCTACGAGTACCTGCTTCAACTTATTCCCACTCTCAAAATACGCATTGATAGTCCTGCCTTTGACCTGATTGAATTGCTTTACGAGCGTATCTTCGGTTATTACGAAAGACTTGCCCTTGAGCAACATTCTGTTAATTTCATTGTTGACTAAAAATGCGGTGATAGAGTCTGCTTCCATCTGATAATGTTGATCGCTCCACAAAATTGGTTCCTTAAAAAAGCGAATGATCGAGTCAGCAGAATTGTAGCTGATAGAGTCACACTTGCCCTGGAAATCAGATTTGTAGATGTACACATTTTTATAGCCGATCAATTTTCTTGTACTGTCACGGGCATTTTCAAAGGAGTATAAAGTGTCGGCCCGGATATATAGGGTATCTTTTGAAACTACGTTCCTGACATATGCATGTCCGTAAATCTTGGAATACCCTTTTGATTTCCAGTAAAACCCTTCATCACCGTTTAGGACGGTCTTGTCTTTTTTTGCAACAATAACAACATTGCCCTTCCCTTGTCCATTGTTGCTTTTTCCGTCTACCACCAGAGAGTCGGCAGTAAGGGTATATGTTTCATTGTCTACGGTTGTTCTTCTGTGGAAGGAAGATTGCGTAGACTCGGTATTATATTGGCCCTTCGTGCCGACAACCGTACCGTCTTTGTTAACAATTTTGGTCTTCCCGTTAAAGAATGACCACTTTGTGATTGAATTGTACAAAAGCGTGTCCGTCGTAAGCATATATTTTTTGTTGACTAGCTTGACGCTTTTGTAATAGGTAAACTCCTTTGTGGCCGTATTATAAAAGCCCTCTTTACTAGTTAGAACATTTTCTTCGTCCACTGTTCTTCCGGGGACTTTATAATTAGCAATGCCATTGGCCATGTCGTATTCAATCTTGCGTGTCGTGAGGGTCCGTTTGTTATCTTTTAACACAGTCTTCCGCCCACTCACAATTGCTAGCCTGGTGTTACCATAATAGTAGAGAGTGTCTCCTGTAACGGTTATGGTATCACCCTGCACAATTTTGACATCTCCAAAAGCCTCGATTATGTTTGTATTGATATGCTGGATAGCTAACTTGCTGTATAGCAGGGCTCCTTTGTGTTTGAAGATACCATTCGTAACTCTTCTGGAGTCTACCCCATTCTCGTTTAAAATTTCGAGCTCGTCAGATTTTAAGATCTCAACCAAATCCTCATTTTGAGTTGTTTTTGGTTGTGATAAAGCCTTCTGTGCGAACAGATAAGGAGAAAAAATCAGTAAGGCAAAGAACGTTAATCGAAATATATTGTCTTTGATATTGTTGACGCACAAAAGTTTGAAAGGGTTGCAGTTTTTCCTATATTTTTTTTTCTTCATGTTGCTGTTGTTTCTCCTACCTTTGAAACGGTGTAAATTAAGGCTCTCTTGGTAAAAGATACTGGACTTGTTTATGCCGAAATTACATCAAATACATCACCTGGGTTCATTTTGGAATCTTTTTTAACTTTTATTAACCAACAGAACTTGAATCTGGCGCAGGAACCATCATTACTGGCAGTCAGCGGTGGGGTAGATTCTGTTGTGATGGCCAGTTTGTTCCACAAAATGGGATTTAGGGCCGGAATCGCACACTGTAATTTTGGTTTAAGAGGTCAGGAATCAGAAGTGGATGAGCAGTTTGTCAGGGAATTGGCAAGGAAATATGGTTTTGATTTTTTCTCTACCCGATTTGACGTTCAGGCATTTATAACAGAAAGGTCAGTTTCAACCCAGATGGCTGCTCGGGAACTGAGGTATGAATGGTTTGAGAGGATCAGGACTGCTAACGGATATCGCTGGACCGCAACCGCACACCACGCAAACGATTCATTGGAAACAGTGATCTTAAACCTTGTACGCGGTACCGGGCTATCAGGTCTTCACGGGATTTCAGCCGTTAATAACCATTTGTTAAGACCTTTGATCCAAGCAACTAAAGAAGAAATTTTGTTTTACGCGTATCAAAATCAATTGGAATGGCGAGAAGACCGGTCGAACCATTCGGACGATTACGGGCGCAACTTGGTCAGGCACAAAGTGATTCCGGTTCTTCAGCAATTGAACCCTTCACTGGAATCAACTTTTAAATCGACATCAGAAAGAATAACTGCTGCCGATGCAATATTAAAAGACTACCTCAAAGAATGGAAGACCGAAGTGATGATAGCCGAAAAAGGTTCAGTCCGGATCTCCATTGAAAAACTGACAGCATCGAAGGAGCCGCTCTATCGGCTTTGGTATATTTTGCAGGATTACGGTTTTGGGTATGCGCTGGTTCAACAGGTATTCAAAAGCCTCGGAGGAATTCCTGGAAAGACATTTTTGTCCGGCTCCCATATTTTATTAGTAGATAGAAAGGATTTGATTTTAAAACAGAGGGGCGAAGAGGAAGCGACTGTGCAGTGGCTGGTCAGTAGAATTGACGAAGAATTTTCATTTGAACGATATACACTGTTATTTGAAGAAAAGGATTTTGATGATGTAAATACGGGGGATAAGAATATGATCTGTGTCGAAACCCAAAAGCTGCAATTTCCTCTGATGATCCGAAAATGGCAAAATGGGGATACCTTTTTTCCCTTCGGAATGAACGGCCGTAAGAAGAAGTTAAGCGATCTGTTTGCCGATTTAAAACTTGACCGGTTCCAGAAAGACAAAGTCAGATTGCTCGTAAATGGCAACGGTGACATCATTTGGGTAATAGGCATCCGTTCAGACGAACGTTACAGGGTTAAAGAAGAGCCACGGAAACTGCTGGTTATTTCAGTTGCTGGTCAGCCTTTTTGAATAAATTTTTTGACTGCTTATTGTGCTTAAGGATTTTGTTCCTATTTTTGCACCATGTTTCGCAAACGGCGAAATAATTTAGAGAGATGGCAGAGTGGTCGATTGCGACGGTCTTGAAAACCGTTGACTGTAACAGGTCCGGGGGTTCGAATCCCTCTCTCTCTGCGGAAATCAATATCAAAAAACATTAAAAGCCTGCAAATCAAGGATTTGTAGGCTTTTTTTCTGCCAAAACTTTACCAAAATGTTCAAAAATTCACAATATGTTGGTGAGCACTTCGGTGAGCAGTTGGAAGCAGAAAAAAGTGCTCACCGAATTAGGCGTAACGTTTTGTTTATGAACCTGTTTACGGCGTAAACATCTTGATTTAGATAGGCTGCAATCATAATTTTATTCACTTTAAAATCTGATTGCTATGTTAACAAAAAGCTTCACGTTGCTCTTTTATCTTAAAAAGCGCAACAATTATGTCAAAGGTGAATTGCCAATTTACATGAGATTGACAGTCGACGGTCAAAGGATTGAAATCAGCACCAAGAGAGAATGCGAGCCGGAAAAATGGAATTCATCGGCTGGAAGAAAGAATGGTGTTAAAGAAGATGTAAAGCTTCTCAATGCATATCTGGATGAACTACTCCCGTTTTACTAGACAGCGAACGGATGAAATTAAGTTTAATTATGACGCTTTCGCCTTAGTCTCGAAAAACAGTTCATCAGGAATGTACCCAGTCACGGTGTGTTTACGTCGACGGTTGTAAAACTCCACATATGCCTTTATGCCCCGATACAGATCCATCCCACCATTGGGAGGATTTAGGTATACGTACTCTTGTTTGAGCGATCTCCAGAAGCGTTCGATGAAAACATTGTCGAGGGCTCTTCCTTTGCCATCCATCGAGATTTGTATTCCGCTCTCGAGTAATGGCTTAATAAATCCTGGACTCGTAAATTGGCTACCCTGGTCGGTCGGGGCCGCCCGCGCGGTTAAATATTTCGGGCTGCCCCTCCGTACGTATGGTATCCAAAACTGTTTCCCGGCACCATTCCATACTCATGGTGTTAGAAATACTCCACCCCACGATCCGCCGGCTATAGACATCAATAATAGCGAACATGTACATAAACCCTCTGAACATCGGAATGTAGGATATATCAGCCTGCCAGACCTGGTTAGGACGTTCTATTTTCAGTCCCTTCAACAAGTATGGATACTTATATTCAGCAGGATTGGCCTTGCTCAGATTACGCTTGGGGTAAATTGTGCGCAGATTCATAAGCCTGTAAAGCCTTCTCACACGTTTTACGCCAACATGGTATCCCAATCCGATCAGATAATCGCGCATGCGTTCGACTCCGTAAAACGGGCAATCTAGGAACTGGCGGTCAATGACCTTCATTAACCGTTGGTTTAGCAGTGACTGCCCTCTAGGTTTAAAGCGGTCCGCCGCCGCGGTAATAGCTACTGCGTTGCAAACCAATCAATTTGCACTGATCAGAAACGCTCAAAGCACGATATTCCGGGGAAACAAGACTGCGCTTCTCCATGATACTCATTTCCCCAAGACCTTTTTTAGAAAATCAACCGCACCGGCGGCCCGGTTGGACTTGAAGCTCACCGATTTTCGAGTACAATTCCTTCTCCTTTGTATTTTCGGCTTCATTACCGGCGGCAGGCACCTCCTTACTGAAAACCAATTCGGCCTTCTCCAGAAACTCCCGCTTCCAGGCCGCAATCTGCGTTGGATGAATCTCGTATTTGGAGGCGAGTTCCTGGACAGTTTGGACCTCCTTGATCGCTTCAATAGCCACTTTAGCTTTAAAGCTTGCACTGAATTTTCTGCGCTCTTTTTTCATAGTCAACTACTAAATTAGAAATTTAAGCAGCTGTCCAGATTTTTGGGAGTATTATAGGACACCCTTCAGTCAAAAGTTTATGATGTCCATAGACAGCTGATAGAAGCTGGTCGAACCATTACAGCTGAATCTGTAAAAAATGTTCTCGTTGGAAGTGCGGTAAAGCCTAAAATGATACTCGATATTTTTCAGGAGCATAATGACAAAATGTCGAGATTGGTAGGTACAGACTTTGCCCCCGGCACATTGGAACGTTATAAGACGTCGTTTGAGCATACCAAAGAGTTCATAAAGTACAAGTACAAGACAGGCGATCTTGAAATTGAGAAGCTCGATTACGACTTCATCGCCGATTATGAGTTCTGGATGAAAGCTGTCCGAAAATGCAGTCACAATACGACAATGAAGTACTTATCAAACTTTAAAAAGATCTCTCTCCTATGTATCAAGCGGGGGTGGCTCGCTCGTGACCCATTTCATGCTTATAAAATGACGAAGCACGAGGTAGACAGACAAGCGCTGACAAGTTCTGAATTGCAAGCAATAACCATTCGTGAGTTCGGACAAGGCCGATTGGCGCAAGTACGTGACATATTTCTGTTCTGCTGCTATACCGGTCTGGCGTACGCTGATGTTTTCAAGCTGAAACGTTCGGAAATTATCGATGGAAGTGATGGTGAAAAGTGGGTAGTGATAAAAAGACAAAAGACCGACTCGCCCTCACGCATTCCACTCTTACCCCAAGCGCTGTCAATAATCGCCGAATATGATGAGCATCCGCAATGTATAAATCAGGATAGGCTGCTACCAGTGTTGTCAAACCAGAAAATGAATTCTTACCTGAAAGAAATCGCCGATCTATGCGGGCTTACCAAGGCAATCACTTTTCACTTGGCAAGGCATACTTTTGCGACAACCGTAACCTTGACGAATGGAGTGCCAATCGAGAGCGTTTCGAAAATGTTGGGGCACCGAAATATTAAAACGACTCAGCTCTATGCGAAGATCGTCGATAAGAAAATTGGGGACGACATGAGAAGGTTAAAAGAGGTATTAGGTAATTCATAGATAATTGTTTGACAAACAAACTCGGCAAAAGGGCAGCTAAATAAGTGCCCCTACTTCCTAAGACTGTGAAAAGCCGCCAAAAGCGTTCGGCATAATGGCGGCTTTTCTATTATGCAGGATCCGAAAAGTTTAGCCACCAGCCTTCGGCGCTTATTCCGTTTCCTTTTGGCTTATTGAGGGCCACTGTTAGAAGGGCTTTCTTTTTTCTCGTTTTTTCTTTGTCAAACATTCATTTTAAAAAGAGCGAGAGGAAGAAGAGAGAAAATATTTTCTAACTTCTAACAGCATTAATCATGGCTCACAACATCGATTTCGACGAAAACACAGGCAAACACAGTTTCTTCTCAGTCAAAGAAAATGCTTGGCACGGGCTCGGTCAAATCGTGGATCAGTACCCAACAAGCGATGAAGCGATTGAACATGCAGGTCTCAACTACGAGGTTCAAAAAACGAACTTATCCGCGGTAAATCTGAGTAGCCAAAGTGCAAACAGCCAGAATGTACCTGTACCAAACTACTATGCAACCATGCGCACAGATAATGGAGCAGTTCTTGGAATTGTAGGCAAGGACTACCAAATCGTTCAGAACCGGGATGCATTTACATTTTTCGATAGCATTGTAGATGGAGACGGCATTATGTACGAAACAGCTGGCGCGCTTGGGAAAGGTGAAAGGATCTTTATCACCGCCAAGCTTCCTGGCTACATCGAGGTCGGGAATAATGATTTGATAGAAAAATATCTATTCCTAACTACATCACACGACGGAAGTGGGAGTATTACAACTGCTTTCACACCGGTTCGCGTTGTTTGCGCCAACACATTGAACGCTGCAATGAAAAACATGACCAACGTGGTTAAAATCCGGCACACTAGTAATGCAACCGAGAGGCTTAGAACAGCTCATAAAGTGATGGGCATCGCAAACCGGTTTAGCGACGAAATGGGGGAACATTTAATTTCTGGGCAAAGAAACGAATTACTGATCCACAGCTCAGACGGTTGATTGAAATGGCTATGGCGCCAAACAGGGAGGTACTGGGAAATTTGAAAGACGGCAAGGTGAATGCGCTGTCAACGCAGTTTGTTAACATTGTCGAAGATGTTTATGAATATGCATTATCAAATCCTACCCAGCAATTGCCGACGACGATGGGGACTGTGTTCGGTGCATATAATGCAGTGACGGGGTATTTCCAGAACGTTCGCAAATTTCAGGACGATGAAGCGAAATTGAAGTCAATAGTCCTGGGTGGGACTGCTCAGATAAGATCACAAACAGCTTTCAATTTGTGCAGTGACTTTGCTCATCGCGGTCAAGCATCACTTAATTAGGTTAGATATACCCGTCGGCAAGCCTTGCCGACGGGTAAGATTATTAAAAATTCGCCTTCGGCTCGAAGCTTTCATCAGCTTCGAACCGAAGGCGTTCTCTTGAAGGAATGTTAAATATAATTTTAGTGCTGATTGAATAGCTCTATCAATATTAAAAGCACCCCACCCAGGATTGACATTGCTGAGATGATCATTAAGACACCCTCGATAGTCGATACCAGGACTGCCGACCAATAGCTGGTATAGAGCTGCGCCCCGCCGTAACCGCGCCTATTAAACCGACGCTTTGCCACAAAAATCCGGATTCCAACACCAATTAGAAGCAGTATTATTCCGTATGAGATCACAGATGTGATGCTGATTAGAAGAGTCATAGCTGTAATTTTTTAGTGATGACTTTTTCGAAAGCTAGCCAGGAGCAGCAACACTTTCAAGGTTTGATACAAGCCTGCATAGATTTTACAATCATTCAATAAGCCAGACTTTACTGCCTTCCTTGGGATGATACGAAGGCAAGTATTTGATATAGCCGAGCACTTCCAGTTCTTTCAAATATTTGTGATATGTTGCGGTGCTCTTTGTCCTGGACATCTGCATGATCACTCACCTAGTCACCCGAAATGGGCTCGATTGGCGATTCTTTTCCCAAAGCAGGACTAGTGCCAGATACGTTCCGACGTGCCAGATCCTAACTCTCTGGTCGATCAGGATGCGGTTTACAAATTTCCTTATTGATCTTTTCATGATTTTGCTCGTTTTGTGTCACCTTGCATAAGCGACTGTATGTCCTGGAATGCATAGAAGAAAGATCCACCAATCTTGCTGGGCCGAAGCTGCCCGTTAACGCGAAGGTTTTGCAATGTGCCAGGCGAAATGTTGAGCATCATGCGAACGTCGGCGCTTCTTAGCCATTTCTTAGGCTCCTGTTTAGAGCCCGCAAGCAGTTGCTTTAAATCTTCAAGCAGCTCGCGTCGCAAGATTTGCAAATCTTCTTTTGTAATTACCTCAATGTTCATTTTGCAACAGTTTTATTTAGTTGTTTCAAGCTTTATCAGGAAGCCAAATCTTGCTGGGCTGGTTTTTCTTGAATGAGGGCTCGTAGCAGATGTAGCCAAATTCGTTGAGCTCCCGCATCGCTTTATAGTAAGTCTTTCCGCTGGATATTTTGGCAACCTGCATCAATTCAAAACCGAACATTGATAAGCGACGTGTGCCAACTTTCCGCAGGCTTTGCAGGATTGCAGCGTAGACGCTGATATGTGTTACTGTCACACGGGCGTCTAAACTGATGTCCTTAAAAAACCTGTCAAGGTGAGATGCAACATCCATTATTCAATGGCTGATTGCCATCCCTTTTGATTTCTTGACTTTCTTCCCCGAGTGATGGTCTTTTTCATCGTCACCGGCCAGGTCTTGTGAGACTTTTTGTTCCTGTTTCTGGGTGTTGGATTGCGATGCTTGTTGGGAC
>NZ_JBXHAR010000012.1:0-237091 GCF_056895195.1 Dyadobacter sp. HNCC25DJ185 | reverse complement strand
CTTGTTAGTTGTGGAAATATTGTTAACCGAATAATGTTACGGAAAAGATAAAAGAATACACCTACCGCTATTCCAGCGATACCGGCGATCTTTCCAAGATTTTCTAATACCTGAATTTGAGCTAACACAGTGAAAAAGGGTTAGGGTGACATAATTTTCCATTAAGATATTTAAAAGGCTTTACCTTTCTCAAAAATCATGATAGCATTTTAACTAAATTATTTTGAGGTAGTTAATGCCAAAAGGCGCAAAGTACGGCGGACGACAGAAGGGCACACCGAACAAGGTTACAGCTGACATCAAGGCGATGGTGCTGCAAGCCTTGGATGAATTGGGCGGGGTTGAATATCTGAAAGACCAGGCCATTGACAATTCCAGCTCATTCATTAGCCTGCTCGGTAAGATCCTGCCTACACAGCTGAACCACTCCGGCATGATCGCGCAGACACATGATGAGTTCCTAAAACAAGCACAAGAGCAACTGAAGAATGACGGGAAGTGATGAGTGAGTTATTGCCGTGTCCGTTCTGTGGTGGGGAAGCTGAATTGATGCTTGATGGAACACAACCAGAAGTCAACTGCATAGGTGATTGCGGTATTGGTCTAAGCGTCCAAATATCTGACCATTTTACACGGGAAGAGCGATTTGATAACCCTGACTTTCAATGGCGAGATAAACCGGATTACAATTATGGCCCCGGTGGTATCAAACGTGCGCAAGAAGTTCTTACCAATTTATGGAACACCCGAGCCGACCTGGCCCAGCCGACAGACGAAGCCCGGGCGAAGGCTTTGGAGGCGTTAGCCATTCTGGTTGATTGGGCCGCAGTTGGTATTGATAATGCTAACTGGGGACAAAAGGGAATTCTAAATGAACATGAACTCGCTGAAACCATTGAGCAAGCCCTGAAAGCGGGTGCGTGATGCTAAACGATCCTTCAACCAACTTGGCTGAGCTGACTAAAGATTGGCCGGATATCTATTGTGATATGTGTAATTCCTGGACTGCTTACGCTCCAGAGCATGAGCCTGATAAATGTCCTTGGTGTCAGGGAACAGGGGTAATACAAGCATCTAGTGAACCATTACCACCGGTGGCTGATTGACCCACTGCCGCATTGGAAAGATCACTGACAAACGCACAGGCAACGTTATCCAGCGTTTCCCCGATAAGAACCTGACTGTTCACACATCTGACGTAAACTATGCTGCCTTAAAGACAGCAAACCAGTATGTTAAGGATGGTGTGGCCAAAGCTGTTGGTGTGGTTGTGATCCTGGAAGATAACACCGTATTCCACGACTTCGAGAAGCGCGATACTGTGTCCAGCGTCCAGGTTTTGGGTGCATCCTCGCTCTTTCATCAGTACATAACAGATTGGATCAAGGGTTGACCGACGACATCCGACACCGTCTCATCACTGACTTACCAGCTTATGCCCTGACCTGTCTAAAAATCCAGACTAAGGATGGTCAGATCGCACCCTTTAAGTTTAACAGTGCTCAGCTCATCATCCACAATGCCCTTGAAAAGCAGCTGGCCGAGACTGGTAAGGTCAGAGCCATCATCCTCAAAGCTCGACAGCAGGGCTGCTCAACGTATATCGCAGCTCGTTACTTCCACAAGGTCGCCAATGGAATAGGGCGTAAATTCTTCGTTCTAACCCACCAGCAGAAATCTACAGACAGCCTGTTCGGTATGGTCGATACTTTCCATAAGAACCTGCCACCGATCATGAAGCCGACCACCAAAGCAGCCAATGCCAAAGAGTTGTTGTTTGGTGATATCAATAGCGGTTACTCAATCTGTACAGCGGGATCTGGTGAAGTAGGGCGGGGGATGACCATGCAGCTCTTACACGGATCAGAGGCAGCGTTCTGGCAAAACCCTGAGAAGATTGCAGCCGGTCTGTTGCAGGCCGTCCTACCAACCCAAGGCTCTGAGATCATCTTTGAAAGCACGGCAAACGGGTTAGGCAACTACTTCCATAAGCTATACCTCGGTGCGATCGCTGGCGAGAATGGCTATCAGTTGATCTTCATTCCCTGGTTTGAAAGTTCCGAGTATTCCACGGTAACACCCTATGACTGGCATCCATCCGTCGAAGAACGGGATTATGGCGAGCTCTTGTTATTGTCCGTCGTTTCGGTATACTTACCAAGGAACCCAACATGTTGGTGCAAGTCATGGGATACCTCTGGAATCGACAAAAAAATCCAAATTTCTTAATTTAGATGAGACCCGTTCTTTGTGCTTCGATTAAGCGTTGAACCTAATTTCAACTCTTATGAAAAAAGCTATGCGTGTTTCACTGCCGATCGTTTTTACACTATTCATTTTGTTTGGTCCAGCGTGTATCATCAATCCTTCGGTATTGATACAATGGCAGTTCGCCATGGTAATGCTGGCAACGATTGTCATGTTCGGTTCTCAACCGACGCTGACCAGGGCGGATCTGTTCAACCCAACCGACAAGTATTCCATGCTTGGCATTTCTGTAATGGGTGTGCTGGTTACGAATGCAAGTGCTATCGAATGGGCCTTTCGGGGCGAAGGGCCAGCCTTTCCACAATTGGTCGATTTGCTGGGATTCGCGTTTATCTGGGGAGGGTTGGCTTTGAGAATATATTCCATTATCTCACTGAACCGGTATTTCAGCAATCCGGTGACCATCCAATCGGAACATCGATTGATCGACACGGGTATTTATGGTCTAGTACGTCACCCCAGCTATACAGGCGCAATGATGACCATTTTGGGCACATTGCTTTGGCTGCATGCATTTGTAAGTCTCCCCTTCGCTCTCATTGCGATTGGTCTGGCTTATTACCACCGCATTTCTCAGGAAGAGGGCCTGCTAACCTGTCATTTTGGAGACGACTACCGGTTGTACAAGAAAAAAACTGGTTCTCTCTTGCCGAGGATAAAACTTCTCACCAAAAAATGAGATGGTCTATTTGGGCTGCGATTAAGAGTTGTTTAACCTTAATCATAGCCCAAATGACAATTTCTGTAACACTCGCCGACAATCTCGCCAGTCGTGAAATGGCCTATCAACTGGTCCGTGAAACTTACCTGCAAGCCTTCAAGCTCGACATCAACGATCTGGGTGCGCTCCAAAAACATCAGTTTGAAAGTGATGTTTTGATAGCATTGGATGCCGACAGCCAGAAAATTCTGGGAACAATGAGTGTGATGCACCCCGATGAAAATGGCATTTTTCCTTGTGAATCGCTCTTCGGTTTTGACCTTTCATGCTATGGGCTTTCAACGAGGAAATATGTGGAGATTGGTCGCTTCGCAACGTCGGATGAGGGGAAAAAGAACCGAGCGGTGGTGATATCTCTGTTTCTCGGTGCGCTCAGACGCCTTCAGATCATCGGTGCAGACGGCTGGGTGGCGACTGTCAAGGACGACATATTCGGTTTTCTGAGAAAATTGGCTCTTCCGTTGCACAGCATTGAGCAAACCCCGATGCTGGTGGTGAATGATCCGTTGAGAGGATATGTTGGTCCCGGTTCGCGTTTGCATTTGTTTGATGTGTCGCTCAATGAAACGGAAAATTCATTCCGCAGATTTGAAAGCTACCTGGAGCGTGGTAGGGTTAAGCTGCTCTCATTCATCGAATAAACGGTGAGTGGTTCCCTGTCAAAACAAAGAATTAATTATCTTTCGCAAAACAGAATGAAGAACCCGCATTTGCGGGGTCTTCATTCAAATTAAGAACCCCAACTTTACCTCCTCGAATCATAATCGTCCAGGCCAATGTGCGCAGCTATAAGAATTCTCATTGCTGAAGATCATCCGGTGGTAGCGGAAGGTTACGCAAACCTACTTAAAGATACCGATGATTTTCAGTTGGTCGGTATTGCAAGTACTGTGCAGGAAGTCTATTTCCAATTAAGAGCCCAGAAAGTCGATCTTCTTCTGTTGGACCTGATCCTGCCCAACCTGAGCAGAACGGAGTATTCTCAGGTAGTGTCGGGCTATGAAATACTGGACTTTATAAGAGAAAAGGGCATTGCGGCCCGTGCTATCATTCTTTCGACCCATGAGGAACCGAGTTTTATCGCCAAAGCCCAAAAGAAAGGGGCCATGGGCTACCTCTCCAAGAAGGCGGATGCCTCGGAGATCCGGCAAGCGATCCGGCAGGTGCACTTTGAGCGGAAAGAATACATACAAAAAAACCTGTTGTCGCGAATCCTAATTGTCGAAAATCCCAATGGGATCGTGCTTACTCATCGCGAACGAAGCATATTGCGCGATATCTCAGAAGGCCTCACCAGTCGGCAAATAGCTGATAAACAGCATCTTGCCCATGATACCATACGAGACTATCGCGACAACCTGATCAAGAAGTTTGGAGCCAGGAATTCCGTGAACCTAGTTAAGATTGCCGGTGAGAACGGGTACCTAATCGAAAAATGACGAGACTTTTTGCAATACTTATTTTGACACTATCGAATGTCCTGGAGGTGAAAGGGCAGGAAATCATCGTGTGGGATCACGCATTGGTATCGGACAAGCTTACCGGCGTATGGGAAGCCATCGAAGAGTCATCGCCCAGATCGACACTGGAATCAGTAAAAGAAAGTCGTAACTGGCACATCCTCAATCATTTTCCGAAGGCCTTTTCTACCGGCACGAAGGTGGTATGGCTTAGAACCAGGGTAGCCAACAACATGGCTAACCCAGTATTTGTCATGGTTTTTACTAAAGGGATCGACGATCTGCGTGCATACTGGATAGACAGCCAGAATAACCGACATGCGTTTTTCACGGGTAAAAACCTGCCTATTTCCAAAAGGCTTTTTGCGAGCCAGTTCCTGGTCGTGCCCATGACGTTGCAACCCCGTAGCCTAACCGCCATTTATGTCAGGATATACAATCAGAATTACCATTTGTCGCTTCCGTATCTTACGATTGCAGATCCGGCCTATACGCAGGTTGCGATAAAGAAAGGAGAATTGGGTTATAACCTATATCTCGGCGGAATTTTTCTGATGATCCTGTTCAGTATTATCCTTTTTACCTTTTTTCAGGAAAAGCTGTACCTGTTCTATTTATTTTGCCTTATAGGTTCCTTCATCATGGCAGCTGTTGTGAACGACTATCACTACTTATTGTTTGAGAAAACACCTGTTTTTATCAAGAACAAAAACATATTTGCGATTCTCACCACACTCCTGAACATCATTTACTTGCTTTTTGCCGAGCAATATCTTAGGGTCGATTCCAGGCAGAATTCTGTGATGATCAGGTTAAGCCGTATCGTAATGGCGCTTCTGCTCGCATTGCTCATAATAATGCTTTTGTTAGGGAAAGAGCTGTTTTATTACAGGATGTTTTTCTACCCACTGTTTGGGATGAACACCGTTGTAATGTACTACCACCTGATAACCAGTATTCAAAAAAAGTATTCTCCCTCCTGGTACTTTCTCATTGCTACAACGCCTGTCGCTATTGTAAGTGTAATGGAGATCACTTCTGATTTCAACGGAATCCCAACCCAGACGCTGCACGATATCTATTACACCGCGACATTTATCGAAATGTTCTTTCTTACGATCGGGATTGTATATCGTTTTCGTATCGAGCGAGCTGATTACCAAGCGCTTCAAAATGATTTTTTTATCGCCGAGATCAATGCTCAAAACCGTGAAAGGGAGAGGATCGCCAAAGACCTCCACGATAATATTGGTGCTTCGATTGCCGGTGTGATGCTCAAACTGCGGGAATTTTCCGACAACCACGTTGATGTTGCCCATTTCTCGATTGAGTTTAAAAACGCAATGACCTATCTGGCACAGGCTTACAAGGATGTAAGAGGTCTCTCACATGAGCTGGCCTCGCAGGTGTTGACCAAAATCGGTTTGATCGAGGAAATTCGGGAGCGATACGGGTCAATCGCAAACCCAGAATTTAAGCTGTCGCTTCCCGACGTAAGCCCAAACTTCGAGCCATTTGTAGAGCATTCGCTGAATAAGATCATCAGCGAGTCGGTCCAAAACATTCTGAAGCATGCCAAGGCAACGGAAGTGGGGATTACGATAGTTGAGGAAAAAAAACTCGTGAAGGTGCGTATAGAAGATAACGGCATCGGCTTTGATATTGCGAAGACAGAAAAGGTGGGCATGGGATTGGGTAACCTGCGGCATCGCGCTGAGAACGAACTTAAAGGCAGCATCAGGATTGAAAGTGCTCCCGGTAACGGAACCATTATATCTGTTAAGTTTCACATTAAATAAATCCTGTTTCAGGTCCATGGACGAGAAGATTCTTTATACCGGTTTATTGAAGGGGGCTATGGTAGGCAACCTCCGCTATGCTGACAATTTAGCTACGAGGGTAGCGGATTTGATTGAAAAAACGAACACTCCGACACGACACATAGCGGCTTTTACTTCGGACCTCATTTATTACTACGGCGATATGTTGGAAGAGGACGAAGAACAAGCGCTCGAATCGGCTGCGGTTCTTGAAGGCAATCCCACATTGCCGACCCTGCTCAGGGAACTGGAAGAAAAATACACTGAATATTTCCTTGAAATGCTCTCGGACAGACGTGAAAGGGTTGAATTGGTATATAATGATATAGCCGCACGCTCGAATATTTTGATCGATGATGAGGATATCCATGCCATCAAGAAATGTGAAAGCCTCGGGGAAGCGGAAGATGCGGGTAACATTTTCAAGAATATCATCCGCCACGAGAGAAACGCGACCATCGAGTTATACAAAAAGACCATCAACCAGGTGGTGAGCAATGTTATTAGGAATAGCGGCGAGAAGGACGATGCATCAGAGCTCTGGTCACTGGCACAATCTGAATTCAGGCGCAAACTAGATAGAAAACCCGCAGATATTGGATATTACCAATGGCGTCCTACCAACTTCGGGTCGCTCGCCAGGGCCAGCATATTGACTTTCTTTATCAGAATCTGTAAAGTAAGATGGCTAGATATCCTGCGTAAAAAGGCAACCGAAAACAGGCACCATGTAGCACTTTATGAGGATTTGAAATCAGAATATAGGGATGAGGCCATAGTCGAGCCTTTCGAAGAGAATGATTTACGGAGCAACATCATCGAAGCAATCAAGCTATTGGGTAAACCCTGCCGGGAAATATTGATGGGCAAATGGTTTGGCGGGGATTACGGCGAAGGTCTCACCTCGAAGGAATTGGCCGCTCAAATCGGTTATTCACCTGGCTCGATCGACAATCGTCATTCCGGTTGCCTGAAAGAACTCGGGGTAATTATCAAACAGAAATCGTTATGATCCCAGATAAAGAAACCAGAGATATTCATGCCTATTTCCGGGATGCATTGCCGAAAAGCAGAAGGCAGAAATTTGAAGAGCGTCTGCAAAACGATTTGGTATTCAGGGCTCGTGTAGAGGAGCTCCGCCCGATTTTCGAAACACTCGAAGGAATTGAAACTGCCAGCAGGATCAAAGACATTATTGAAAGTGCCGAAGCTGAAACAGATGCAGAAGAAGAGCCGCAGAAGGTAAGGCCGTTGTGGGGAATGATGCGGTACCTGATCGCGGCGTGTGCCGCGTTGCTGATAGGGGTGTTTGTCCGTGATACGACTCTAGATCTGCGAACTTTCAATGGTGTCTATAGTCCGATGGCGGGAGCATCAAGAGGCGAGACGACCGACGAATGCCCGGATCTCGACATCATGAAACTCTATTACCAGGGACAGGATCATGCGGAAGCTTATCAGGTAGTAATCGACAGTCTTAACAAAAAACCGAGCGGGCCTTGTTTCGACTTTTATAAGGGGATGAGCTACCTGGGCCTCGGAAATGCGTTTGATGCGATTCCGTTTCTGCTGAGCGGGACTCGATCCGCCGACGTCGAGTTACAGCAAAATGCAGAATGGTATCTGAGCATTGCTTATGTCAAGGATCACAGAAAGGAAGAGGCAAAGGCCTTACTGGAAAAGATAGTTTCTGGTGCTGGGGGGCACAAGCACAGGAGTGATGCGGAGAGCCTGAAATCAACTCTGGAAAACGAGCCGCTTTTATTCTATTTCCAATTCTAATCAATTCAAAGCCTTACAGAAAAGATTGCTTCCTGTTCATTATGAAAATCCTGAAGAAATTCCTGCATTTACTGGTTCCAATTTGCATGCTTTGGGCAGAACCTGCATTTGCCGCCAAAAGGGCATTGCTCGTCGAAATTGGGCGATACGCGACCAAGAGGGCGGCTCTCAATACCGAACGTGACGCCTACTGGATGAAAGGAGCCCTTCTGCAGCAGCGGTTTTTAACTCCGCGAATTTTACAGGACAAAGAGGCTACCGCCGCAAACATTCGCAAGGCATTTAGCGAATTGATCAGGCAGTGCAAAGCGAATGATAAAGTAGTGATCCACTACGGTGGGCATGGCACCCAGCTGGACGATGAAGAGGGAGGCGATGAAATGATAGATCATAAGGATGAGGCACTGGTACCCTACGATGCGCCGCTCGCAAGTGATCCACTTGATCGCCGGTTTATACGTGACGACGAACTGGGTAAATACATTGATTCTCTTCGCATAGCTGTGGGTATGGAAGGACATGTGCTTATACTCATCGACGCCTGTCATTCGGGGACTATGATGCGCGGGCAGGCGGTCACACGTACGGACAACATCCAGCCTACAGAGGCAGATCCGGTCAGCTCTGATGCCAAACCCCAGTCAGGGTGGTTTGACTTGCCAGCGTCCACGCTCCGAGCAGCCACAGCAAATAGCATAGGCAATGTAGTGATGATCTCTGGAACAGAAGCTGGTAAACCGTTGAGTGAAGTACTCGATGATGAACGACAGCCGGTTGGGCCGTTGTCTATATGTTTCAGCAAAGCGATGCTCTTGATGGATGAGCGGGCTTCCTATCAGTCTCTTTTTGATCAGATTCAAAAGATGATGTTACTCAGGGATCCGAAGCAGAACCCTGTTATGGAGGGTAACAAAACGGCAAAGTTGTTGGGAGGAGACATTGTTTTGCCCGATCTATTTACCTGGGTAAAGACCAGTATGGATCAGGCATATCAACAGTTTCGTTTTCCGAAAGGCATGTTTCTTGGGTTTACCAGAGGCTCTGAAGTTACTGTAAACTTGAAGGGGAAGAATAATAATGCCGGAGCACCAGTGACCGGACGTGTGGTGCAGGCAACCCCTTTTGAGTCGCTCATTGAACTAAGTCGTCCTTTACCCAAAACCGATTCTGTCTTTCTAAAAACCACTTTGGTAAAGCAGGCATTCGAGGTAGGCTCGGCGCTGGTTGCCCTAACCGGGTTTGAATCTGATGTGCGGAGACGAGAGATTGAATCGCAACTATCCGACGTCCCTAATCTGCGATTTGCCGAAAAAGACGCTGACTGGCTGATCAGGCCTTTTAAGGAGCAGATCGAGCTTTGTCGCGCTACCGACGGGCTGCAACTGGAATTGTTCGAGCCTGGTGATTTGAGTAACATGGGCGACCGCATTACCGCCTATGCACAGGCTGGGTGGCTCAAAGATCTCGACGTTCGTAATCAGTCAATGCTTGCAGCCATGAGTATTATTCCCATCAAGCTCAACCCTGATAATGACAATGTGGAAGCAAGGTTGCCTGTAACGTTACGGCAGGGAATACCTGTTTTATACACCAATCAATACGCACTCTTCACGGTCAGGAACATCGGTTCCGTGCCGTTTTATTTCTCCGTAATCGATATACTTCCCGATGCAGGAATAGACGTAGGGCTACCTAATAATAAGTACCCACCCTCAACGCTTAGATTAAAACCTGGCGAAGAGCGCTCGATTCCTGTACGTATTGCACCCCCCGTTGGCTTGGAGACCTACAAATTGATACTTTCTAAAAATCCTGCATCGCTGAATACCACTATTCAAACGCGTGGGCTTAGTACCGAAACTGGCACACAATCAAACCCGATCAGCAACCTGCTTTCGGCCCGTTTGAGGGGGAGCAATAACCAGTCGCTCAAACTTGATGAGGCAGGCACAGATGAACTTCAATTTTGGGTGGAGACCATTAAACAATAACCGAACATGACTGGACTGATAAAAACCCTTGCGTTGACGCAATTTTTGATATTCGTAACGCTATCCGGCGTGGGCGCGCAGGATTTGAAACAAATCGAAGCGCAGATCCAGGATGCCATAACCAAAAGGAAGTATGAACAGGCCAGCGAGTTGGTCGACAAGGCGCTGGCTACACTTAATCCCAAAGTACCGGAGCAGCAGAGGATCTACGGAAATTACTTGGCGAAGAAGGGTGACCTTGAACTTCGTCAAAAGAAATACCTGAAAGTAATAGAGTATGCCGGTAAAGCGGAAAAGATTCTGGACAAATACCAGCCGGATCTGATTATCGTCAACAATTTGATCAATCTAGGATATGCATATCTCAGAACTAAAGATGAAGAAAATAAAGGTGTTTTTTTCGAGAAATTTAGTAAGGCAGAAAAGCAGCAGGCAAAAATAAAATCTCCAGAAAGTGTTGTTAAACTAGGCGATCGTTACATGGCCATTGGGGACGAAATGTTAACGGGAACAGAGGAACATCGTGTTAATACAGCAGCTTGGCTTTACTTAACAGCAGCGCAGTTTTTCGAGAAAGCACGGGATCCCATGCGCGTAAGAGTGGCACGTACAAAATCATTGGCTTTAATGGAAAAGATACAGCGCGACGAAGAGGAGGACAACAACGAGGAAGATAATGATGCTCTCAATAATGCTGAGAATGAGACAAACAATAAAAAGCCATTACCAGGTGGTGCTACGGGTAGAGCAAGCGAAGAGCCACTGGTTATCCAAAATCCTTATCTGGCATTGGTGGCAGAAATGCCTACAGCAAACAAGAATATGACCGAAGCCGAATTGGAGAAATCGCTTCGGGATTGCATCGCGCAAAACGGAGAAACGAGTCCTTCTGCTGTTACCTGTCACCGTGTGGCGGGGAATTTTTATCGCACGGTCAAAATTAATCTTGGAAAAGCCCAGAAACATTTGGAGCGTACCATTTCGATTTTGAAAGATTTGAATGCACTCAACACGCCATTGGCAGCCAATTGCCGAAAGGAATTGATGTTCGTGTACATGCAATTGGGGCTTTACGACAGAGTTGCAGCAGAGATCAAAGCAAATCATAATCTGATAAAGAACTTACACCGCGTCGTTTTCAATCTGGGTGGGACGGAAGATGACAAAGAGGCTTACTCAAGGCTGGACATGGGGATGCAAATGACCCTGTCGTTTACTGATTTTATTCAGAAAAATAGACAAAACCCAGATACAGCCCTGTCCCGCCTCAGTTACGACGCCGAGCTGTACCTGAACGGTTTGTTGTTCGACGAAACGCGCCGCGAACGGGATTTTATCAGGGGACAAAATAATAAAGCCGTAACCGGGCTCTACGAATCGTGGCTGGGCCAAAGACAGCGCATCGCTAACCTGCCCGTTGCCAGCAGGGACTCCGCGAGGACCAGCGCGGAGGAAATAAAGGACGACTTGTTAGAGTTACTGGCAAAAGCGCCTAAAACGAATCAAGCAAACAGCGAGATCAGCTGGAACCAGGTAAGAAGCGGTCTTGCAGCGGATCAGGCGGTAGTGAGTTTTGTCCGGTTCAGAGCATTCTCCGTCATGGCGTCGGCCGGCGGAGAATATTCGGAGAAACCGGAAGATATACTTTATGCGGCCATGGTCATCCGGTCGGACTACACCTCCCCGCAGTTTGTATCACTAGGCAGCGAAGCGCAGATCGGCGAACTACTGGCAAAGCCTGATCTCTATGCAAAGGAACGGGAGAGGGGGTTCGCAAGGATAGCCTATGGTGACTCGTTGTACCGGTTGGTTTGGAGGCCCATTGATAAGCTGCTGGGTGGGGCTAAACGCGTTTACTATTCCGCTCAGGGATTGTTGAGCCGTGTGTCGTTCGCTGCATTGCCGTTGCCCGGGACAACACCTGACACCCCGATCGGCGAGCAATACCTGGAAGGGAAGTATGAACTTTATCAGCTTTTTAGCACGAAACAATTGGTTGCCGGCATTTCCCCATTCCGTTGGGAACCGCGCATGTCGGTCGCTTTGTTCGGAGGGGTTGATTACGGGCTGGCTCGAGGGGAAAATGCTCCCGCAAAAAACAGCGCACCGCTCACCTACCTGCAAACCGCAATCGGGAAAGAGCATATTTCACCCTTTGGCCCCCTTGAAGCCACTTCGAAAGAGGTGAACGAAATTCACCGGATATTGCGCAAATCAGAACTTTTCATAGCCAAAGAAGCTACTGAAAAGCGGTT
This sequence comes from Dyadobacter sp. HNCC25DJ185, assembly GCF_056895195.1. Taxonomy (NCBI): domain Bacteria; kingdom Pseudomonadati; phylum Bacteroidota; class Cytophagia; order Cytophagales; family Spirosomataceae; genus Dyadobacter; species Dyadobacter sp. HNCC25DJ185. Next base: position 224,794 of record NZ_JBXHAR010000012.1, on the reverse strand, counting down.
CCGGCAGTTTTCGGGCAATTCCCCGGATATACTGCATCTGGCAACACATGGGCTGTACATCAGGCCTTATGCAAAACACGAAGCCAAATCTCAGGATGAAGCATATATGCGCACGGCGTTAGCGCTTTCTGGGGCTAACGACCTTTGGCAGTTCAAACCCATTCCAGCAGGCAACGAGGATGGACTACTAACTGCCTATGAAGTGCAGTTTCAGGATCTTCGTCGGACGCGCCTGGTGGTGCTGAGTGCCTGTGAAACAGCCCTCGGCGACGTGCGCGGCTCAGAAGGGGTGTTTGGTTTACCGCGGGCATTCAGAATGGCCGGTGTCGAAAAACTACTCCTAAGCCTATGGCCGGTCGACGATTCGGTGACAAAACAATTGATGACCGCCTTCTACACTAAAATAGCCGCTGGTATGGAAGTCCATGAAGCTTTCAGAGAAGCGCAAAGGGTCATTCAAAAAAAACACATTCAGCCTAAGCTATGGGCACCTTTTGTACTGATTGAGTAACTTGTAACTCACTGACCCAAGCGAAACCATATCGGTTTTTATTCCTCCGGACCTTCTCCAGAGCGCTGAACTTGCATTGCCGGTAAAAAGGTAATCTGCTTTGTATTCGATCAATTGTCTTGGTTGGGTGACGGCCTGTTGCCCAATAAATCAGCCCCGTCCCCAAAAATTTCTTTCAATTTTTTCTTCCCCGCGATGAGATTCTGTTTATGCCTTTCGATAAAGAGGCAAAAACAAATAACCATGCAAATAAATCAAACAAAAAATGTCGAAAATACCCCCCTTTGCGGGGTGACGCGAGGGGCAACTAACATTGAAATTTGTTGGCAGCAGCGATGTACAAATTGACCTGAAACAACAGTGATACCAGTTTCGGGCCCCGGACGCACGAATTATAAGCTTTTTCAACTAATCAACTCATTTGAGCCATGTTACTATTTCAACATTATAAAAATTACCACCTGATCTCTGTGCTATCGCTATTCTTGGTTTTCATTAACAGTTGCTACGCTCAGGTGGATGAAATCGGGTTGTATTTCAAACAGGATGGGTTTATCCAGGAGATTAACTTCGACAAGAAGGAGCTTGTTGTGAATTTTACATCGAAGGAAGGGATATTCACTGAGACTGTACTGGTCGTAGATCCCAAGACAAAATCTATTGCAAAAGGGATTTCAGACTTTAAAACATTAAAGTTTGGAATGGAAATCGCAATCGTTGGTGATAAAATGCCGAAGCAGAATCTGGTGATTGCCAATAGCATCCACATTAAGGAGATTCCGAAAAAAGTAAAAATAGAAAAGGGAAGGTTGGACGACATTTCTGAAGATATCGCCATCATCGACGGACATAAAGTGAAGATGAAAGCCGGAGGTAAGATTGCCGGTGACAGAAAGACCCTTTACAAAGGCAAAGTTTTCGAGAATTTCAAACAACTCAAATTAGGAGATTACGCGACTGTGGAGGGGGTTTACGACCCAAAAGGCTTCACATTGGCCTCTGACGTAAAAATATCGCCGGATCTTGAAACCAAACTTGACCGGGACATTCGGCATGCCGATGAAGAATCATCCTTTCATAATTCAAATTATAATAGATGGATGGACCCCGCACAACGAGCATTGTTGTTGGGAACGAAGTACAATGGAAAAGCTATAGCGAATAGCATGTATCTGCAAAAATATGTTCAGGATATAGGCCTGAAAATGGTTCCGGATTTTATTAAGGACAAAATCAAATTCATGTTCGTCGTTTTCGCTGATTCAGTAGTAAATGCATTTGCCCAACCGGATGGCATGGTGATAGTCAATACCGGACTTTTGGGAGCAGTGGAGAACGAAGCACAACTCGCGGCCATTCTCGGCCATGAAATTACGCATTCGATATATGAACATAGTTCGAATCAGTCCAGAAACAACGATAAAATAGAACAGCAAAAAAAGTCTCATACTAATGCGATAGATGTTTTGGGAGATATTGGAAAAAAAGTTGTAGGCAACAACAATCTCCCTAAAATGAAAGTCCCTGTCATTGCGAAAAGAACATTCAATCTAAACATAGATTCCCTCTCGAAAGCTTTTAAAAACTACGAAAAAGCCAAGCAAATCAGCGGGTTCTCTGAATATTCCGTCAACAATGAAGCACAAAGCGACCGTGTCGGGCTCTATCTGCTTACTAAGGCGGGATATGACCCCAGAGAAGCCATGAAGTTCTGGAGAAACCAGTTTGTTGGAAAATTTGAGAATATCTCTGAGGAAGAGAAACAAACCGTGTCGGCCTCGCAGATTAAGGATTACTCGACATTGTTCAATCGATCTGGCAGGCTGCCGACCGGATCGGACATCGGTGTATATATTTTTAAGACGCGGTTGAACAAAAAATCAGACGATTTACTGAATCAGTCGTTGTATGACGGCCGCGCTTTAAAAACGCACCCAGACAATGCCACGCGTTTCGAGCTGTTGAATAGCTACGTCAATTTGTACTATTCGGATCCCGAGCTCATTGCGAAATCCTTTGTTGGAACAGCCGAATATGCCGAAGCACTGATCATAGCCGGCAATGAGATGATAGCGGCGGAAAGAAAACTACAGGAACAACAGGCGCGGCAGTACGCCAAACGCTATAATCAGGAAAAAGCATTCAATGCTGCAGCTGCAAAGTTAATCGTGAAATTAAACGCGAAGGACCGGTCCATCCTGAACTACAAGGGATTCAAGATCAATGCTTACATCAAAATCGCGGAACTTGCCGGGAAGGTCAAATGCGAAATACCCGCGCTGAGATCCATGCTAAATGATGTCAATAATACCTACAATACCGAAATCACCGCCTTTGTCAGCGCGTTCAAAGCTGGTAATGTAGCGCCGAGTTCTCTTAATGAAACGTTTGCTGTCGAATATGCCACGGGGGAGCGATACACCGATTTCGTCATCGCAACTGCCGCAGCATTTCAGGTTTGCCACACTGGATATCTGAATGAGATCAAATCGCGTATCGAGGACGGAACTATCAAAAGCCTTCTCACCCCTTCCAATCAGGAAATCGGCAAAGTCTATCATCATCTGGAATCACTTGAAAAGCAAAAATCCAGATAAATGAAGCGGCATCCTTCTTTAGGATACAATTGGTATTATTCCATTACGGCAATTGAAACAATTTAATCTCGAACTAAAATGAAAACACTTAAAGACATCTTCGGATTTATCGTATTCGTAGCCATTATCTGGCATCTGCATGTTTTTTTCTCAGATCAAAAGGAGATTCTCGGGATTTTTAAGGCATCACCCAAGCTGGGGTATGTCTGGACGGATGACATGACCCATGAGGCCAGAGTATTTTGGGACGATACGGACGCGCATTGGCAGGCCGGGCAGAATCATCCCGATTACAATGTCATGTCTGCGGAAGCGGAAGGAAAATGGATTCCGAAGGCGGGATATCGGTTCGCGAATACCGACGACGGAGATTTGTCCACCACCTGGACAGAGAACCTCAGACATCCGGATATGAAGGCATATTCGTCTGCAACAGAAGGAGAATGGCGGCCGCAGATAGGCTATAAACTTGAATTTGATGCTTATGGAAATGCCGTTAACACAGTATGGGATGCAGGGAGGGCTTATAACGAATTCAAAATCAAGGCCTCGAATGTAGTCGACCGATTTGAAGCTTTCCCGGGATACACATTCTCGACTCCAACAGAGAATCTCAACGTCAAATGGACTCCCGGCCTTCCTGATCCTGCGAATCCAAACCTGATAGCTTCGACCACAGAAGGGGAGTGGATAGATAATAACGCTGCACTCGCTTCGTCGGAAGGTCCGGAACAGATATTTAAGGGAGTGTTCGGGGTAATAGCTGCCAATGTTGGTGAATGGTTCTTTGGAAAAAATGTTGTCACGGACGCTATGAAGGAGGAAGCTGCAAAAGATCTCGTTGTTGGCGGCGTCAAAACAATCTTCAATTAATAATTGGTCTGCTAAGTTCCAAAATTAATTACGTATATACCATACAGTTCTGCTCGCGGGGAGATGATAACCTGGCTCGTTCCCAGCCTCAAATACCGCTGTTTGAAGACCACTTGCCACCCTATGCCTTCTTCCGGCATCAGGAATCTTATTGCCTATTTGAAAAATTGAATGTATCCTAAAAATCAAATCGAAGATGAACAAGACAGTTCCCAACAGCAATCAGCCACCTTATGAAGGCGCAGTTCCGAATAGCCACCATTACGACGGACCCAAAAAGGGCGGAACGATCATCTCAGGGCAAGAAAATAGCCAGGGCGACGGCCCGGTGAGCGCCAGTAATCCGATAGCAGGCTTTCTGGTTTCGTTTTCCAAAACGGAGTCGGGCGAGTACTGGGTTTTGCGGGAGGGGAACAACTTCCTTGGGAAAGACCTCGACTGTTCTATAAGGCTTAATGAAGCCACAGTTTCTGGAAAGCACGCAACACTGAACATCACCGTCAATGCGGATGAGAACAGGCATGATGTCATTCTGATCGACACTGCATCGGCCAATGGGACTTTCCTGAATGGCAAGAAAATCCTGGCTTACAACGGTATTGTCGTCAAGGATGCCGATAAGTTGAAAATAGGGAATTACATCGTGAAGTTGATGCTGGTAGATCGCTACGCCGAAAGCCTGCAAAAAAGTGAGGTGTTTAAGGAAGTGCTCGATTACGATTATGCGTCGCGCGATTTCTATACGGACGGTACGCGCCCGATGAATTTCAATTCCTAATATGTAAACCTCATTTCTACCCATTACAGATTATTGAAATGGCACAAATCCAACTTAGCGGGGCGAAAGCAAACTACTTTTTCGACCCAAAGAATCAGACAGATTACCTGGGTACAGGGGGAATGGGCGTAGTTTTTAGGGGAAAGGGCGTCAGTAAGGAAACGGGGCGTGACAGGCCTGTGGCGGTGAAGATTCTGTTTCGGGATCTTACTGAGAACATCAGCGTCGTTGAGCGGGTCAGGCGTTCTAGTGAAATCAGGATTCTACACAATAACCTGATCGAAATGCTTGACTTTATCGAACAGGACGGCATTTGCCATGATGTTAGTGCCTATATCGAGGGCATAGACCTGAATAAGCTCATCGAAGCCAACAAAGCGCAAGGTAAAGTCTACTCGGTAAAAGAGGCGAAGGCAATTATCGACGATGTGTTGAACGGGCTCGAAACTTTGCACCAGCGCGGGATTATTCACCGGGATATCGACCCATCCAACATCCGCATTTGCATAGACGGAAGCACTAAACTGATGGATTTCGGCATTGCCAGGCTCACGGGAGGGAAAACCAAGTCGCTGACGGGAGTAGGAACACTCATAGGCAAACCCAATTATTCTCCACCCGAACAGATCCGTGGCGAGAGCGATAACATCAAAATGAATACAGACTTATATGCATTGGGTGTGACAATCTATGAAATGCTTACGAGCACAGCTCCGTTCGATAAAGGCAACGAATTTGACACCATGCAGGCGCAGGTGAATGATCCATTGCCCCGCAGCAAGCATTTGTCTCCAAGCCTGTATCAGTTCCTAAAGAAAGCGACGGCGAAAGACCAGGCAAAACGGTATCAGTCCGTGGCGGAGTTCCGGCAAGCCTTTGAACTCGCACTCATCCATGTTTGGTGGAAGGAGAAATCAGTGCAAATGATGGCAGTCGCGGCGGCCATGACAGTTGTACTCGGGCTGTCCGGCCTCCTCTGGTACAGGCACAATGCAAAGAATTACGAGGTCAATGCGGCCAAAGCTGCACATTTCCTAAGCATTGCCCGGTACGATAGCGCCCGATATTATTTTCAAAAAGCGGATGATTACTACGGCACAGACTCTACGCAGCAACGGATAACAATGCTCAATTCGCTGGTGCCGGGAATGGCGGACTTCTATGATGCCAAATATAAATCCGCCTTTGAAAAGCTGAAAGAAGCAAGTGAGCTGGGCTCAGGCGACGCTGATTATTACCTCGGAGAGCTGACGTATAATGGTCTGGGTACGATAAAGGATTATCAAACCGGCTGGAAATATTCAACAAGTGCGGCCGAACGTGGTTTTCGAATGGCATACTGGCGGATGGCTTATGCATATCAGACCGGGAAAGGAGTTGAAAAGGACACTTACCGGTCTGACAAATATTACCTGGAGGCTGTCGAGGCAATGAAAAAGCTGGCGGAGGCAAATGATCCGGAAGCGCTGGGTAATCTGGGAATGATGTATTCCAACGGTGACGGGGTAACGAGGAACGAGAAGCTGGCGGTGGAATATATGCTGAGATCCGCAAAGACGGGATATGCATTTATTCAGGCCAATCTGGCGCAAATGTACCTTTACGGGTCTGGAACGCCTGTTAACCTTCCTGAGGCGGTCCGCTGGTACAGATCTTCGGCGCAAAAGGGACATCCGGCTGCCCAGTTGGTGCTGGGCAATATGTATCTCACGGGCTCTGGCGTGGGTCAGAATATATCCGAAGGAATGAGGCTGATAAACAAGGCTGCTGCTCAAAATTACTCTCCTGCGCTCTCCCGGCTGGGGTACCTGTATTTCACCGGGGACGTTATAGCCAAAGACGACCTGAAATCCTTTACAAACACCAGGAAGGCGGTTGATTTTGACAATGATAATATTGTTGCTATAGAAAACCTTGCTTACGATTACAAAAATGGGGTAGGTGTTGCTAAGAATTACAAAGAAGCGGAGAAATGTTATTTGAGAGCGATTAAAAACGACAGTACTACGGCCGGCAAGAATTATCTAAATATCGCCTCTCTTTATGAAGTGGGAGGTTTCGGAATCGTTGGCGACGAAGGACAGTTTGTGAAGTTCTGTTACCTGGCTGAAAAGCATGGCAACACATCGGTGACGGAAGTGCTAGGCGTTTATTACAATCAAAAAGGGGTTAAAGCTCATGATGATGGCTTGTATGTGAGCGCCCGGAGATATTTTGGCCTGGGAGTTGCCAAAGGAAATGCTTCAGCAGCAGGAAATATCCGCCACATGAACAGTCTGGGAGAATGACAGGCTCGCAATTAATCTATCTAAAGGGCCGGAGGGGATTATATTCTTTCAATCCGTTTCCACCCAACCGACCACTTGGTGAGGGTGGAATGGGAAAGGTTTATGCGGGGACAAGATCGGATGGTACGCCGGTCGCCATTAAAGTCCTTTTTGGCCAGCTTGCAGTTGAAAAACAGTTTGTAGACAGGTTCGAGACAGAAGCACTCATTCAGACTAGCTTGAGTCATCCCCACATTATTGCGAGCTACGACTTCGTTCTCGCTAATGGCAAATATCACATTGTCAGTCAACTGATAAAGGGCATCGGTATTTCGGAATACCTCTGGCCAAAGCGAGCAACGCAGGATGAAAGCGAACCGCTCATGGTACCCAGCTCGGATTTGTTTTGCCAGGTGCTGGATGCTCTGCATTATCTCCATTCCCAAACCCCACCGATCATTCACCGGGATATCAAACCGGATAATATCATGGTGCAAAACGGCAAGGCGATCGTAATGGACCTGGGGGTGGCAAAGGTGACTGGCGGCAAACGGCAGACGTCCGTCGGCATCGTGATCGGCACGCCGCAGTATTCCCCTCCGGAGCAGATCAGGGGTGAAAGCAATAATATCAACGCTACCACGGACATCTATGCTGCCGGAATCACATTCTATGAATTGATCACAGGCAAGCCACCATTCAATGGTTCAAATGAATATTCGATTATGGAAATGCAGGTGAAATACAATATCCCGCGATCAGACGCCATTCCATCAGAGATTTATTATGTATTGAAAAAAGCTACCGCAAAAAAGCAAAGTGATCGCTATCAGACTGCGCTAGAATTTAAGGAGGCGCTGATGCATGCGAAAAACTACAAAGCCGGATGGTGGGACAAGTTAAAAGGAATGTTTAGCTAGGAGATTTATGAAATATAATTACGCGTCCGGATCCGCTATCGGAGGACGAAAGGAGAATCAGGACAGCGCGGGAAGTATGCAGACTCCATTTGGATTCGCTGCTGTCGTATGCGACGGGATGGGTGGTGTAGCAGGTGGCAAAGTGGCGTCTTCGATGGCCGTCGACATTATCCTGCACGAGCTGAGCAGCATTCGCTACGCTGATCCGGCGTCTGCATTGAGAGCCGCGATCGTTAAGGCCAACCATGAAATTTATCATCTTGGACGCCATCATCAGGAACTGCGGGGAATGGGTACTACGGCGATAGCGGTCATCATTAATGTCAACAAAGCTGTCGTTGCTCATGTTGGGGATAGTCGCGTTTACCAGCTGAGAGAGGGCGAAAAGGTGTTCCGAACAAACGATCATTCAAAAGTATTTGAGCTTGTAAAACGGGGCATTCTTACGGAAGAGCAGGCGCGCTTATCAGAAGAATCGAATGTTATTCAGCGTGCATTAGGCATTGCTTCGGACGTCGATGTGGAGATCAATGATAACATCGCGTTCTGGAAAGGCGACCTGTTCATGTTATGCTCTGATGGTGTGTGCGGAGCAATTTCAGAAGAAGAGCTTCTCGACCTACTGAGCAGGAGCGATGATGTTGAAAAGCTCACGCATCGAATAATCCAGGAAATAGATCTGACAGGTATCCGGCAGGGCGGAGGACACGATAACCTCACAGTATCTTTCGTGCAGCCATTAATTAATTCAAAACTAAAAGTAAGTATCGATATGAAGACTAAAATTCTCATGAACATTTTGAGCGTCTGGGTGGCGCTTCTCACCATCGCGCTGGGCTATGTCATTTTTTCCGGAAGCGTGCGACAACAGGGTGGAAGTTCGCAAAATATAAATAGCCTGGCTCGTGAGTTATCCGCGTTGTCAAAAGATTTTAAGGTACTCAGGACAACCTTGGAAAGCCAGGGCCAGCCGCCAGCACAGATTACACCGGAAGCGGAATCACCGGCGAATGCTAACACGGGGCAACACCGACAACCTCTCCGGCCATCGAATCAGAATGACCTTTCTCAAAGACAAGATCTGAGACAGCAAGCGGTAGATTCAACGCAATTTAGAGTCGTGACTAATTACAAGGTTAGAAAGGGGGACACGAGTAAAACAATTGGGAAAAACTTGGGCATAAATGGATCGGCTGCTTTGAGAAAGTTTCGGGAGGCTAACAAACACATTACATGGACTAACCTGCAAGAAGGGCAGGTGCTGGATTCTATCAACGTTCCAAAGGGCTCCTGAACTTTCTGTCAAACCAATTTCAATAACTATCCGCTATCATGAATATCATCACCATTGGAAGCAACTCCAGCAATAAAATAGTGCTGAATAACCCCCATATCAGCAGCTCTCACGCCGAATTGAAAATAGAAGCGACGGGGGCTATGTTCCTCACAGATATGAGTATGAACGGGACGTGGGTCAATGGCCGACGCGTGCATAAAAGTACTGTTCCCCTCCACCGCGGTGATGCGGTGCTGTTTGCCAATGCGATCAAGCTGGATTGGAATCTCGTGCCCCAAATTCAGCGAGATGATCCGAACATACGGTACAGGATCACCGTCGGCAAGAATCCGGACAATACGATTCAGATACATAATCAGAATATCAGCAGGTATCATGCCACCATTAAAGTCGACAGACGCGGCCGGATTTTTGTCAACGACCAAAGCACCAATGGGGTTTTTGTAAATGGTCATAAGGTTCCGGCGTTAACTGACTTTCCAGTTAAACGGGGTGACAAGGTGAATTTTGCCAGCGTGCAGGACCTTGACTGGAAAAAAATTCCAAAATCACTATCACTGCGGCCGGTGTTATTTACATCGCCTGTTGTGTTACTGCTAATTGCACTTGGGATATTCTATAGAGATGTTTTGGGGGATGAATTTGAACAGAAATTCAATAGGAAACCCATTTCCCAGAAATATGAGAACAGTATCGGGTTAATTTACAACTCATATTATCTGGCTTATATTGATAATGATGATACATTGTATTTCATCGGCGCAGGTAACTCTATTTCAATTAACAAAGAAGGAATTCGCCCATTTGAAATCACGGGATCCGGTTTTTATGTGGGCGATGAAGGTTACATCATAACTAATAAGCACGTGGCCGCTCCATGGGAAAGTGAAATTTCTGATGACAAAGAAGCCATGGAAAAGGCGATCAATATGGCCAGATCATCGCTTGGAGAGTATTCACTGAACTCGAAAGTAGTTGGTGTGCCGGTTCGAATAGGCATTTTCCCCAATGGCTCAACAATCGAAAAAGATGATTTCTTTAAGAACATGTTGTCGTGCAGGCTGGTAAGGGCCGCAAACGAGAAAGAAGTCGACCTGGCACTTATTCAGCTGGAATCGAAAAAGTTGCCATCCGGATGCTCACCAGTGAAAGACATCATTGCCGGGAAAGAAAACATATCCATGGATGACGAAGTAATCATTTTTGGCTATCCGTTTGGCTTTGATCTGGCGACCAAGAACGTTGAAAACAAAGTGAAAGCATCACTCGACCACGGCAAAATCAGCAAGATCTCGGACCGCTACGAAATTCAGTACAACGCATCTTCCTACCACGGCGCCAGCGGTTCCCCGGTGTTCAATCAGAATGGTGAACTGATAGCGGTTAACTACGCCGGAATTGAAAAGGCACAGGGATACAATTTTGGTATTATTGCAACCCACATCCGAAAATTGTTAGATAACTAATTTAAAAACAAATACTTAGGAAGACTAAATTGTTCCTGGTATTGCTATTGGTAAACCTAGTCCATACGCTTTTTCGCAGAAATTCATGACGGATGAAGACTGTGTTAGGCTAATCAAAAAAAGTGTGAATCGGTTGGCCGGCCCCTTCCTCGGATTAAGTACTAAATTATTGAAGACGGAAGATTTCGAGGTGATCGAAAGAAATCCGGACGCTACTCCCAAACTTGTGAAATTCGATTACACCGCCAAATGGGCTTATTCTGAGCCGAATGAATTTAAAACCGGAACCGTCATCGTTTATTTCGCACAGGGTTATCCAATCTCATTTTATGAAGTAAAAAATATAATTGAATTAGGCATTTATGCAATAACCAGTTTGTAGGGATGTGGTGGTTTACTAACCATTCGCTTCATCAGATTTTCAAATATACCCCCCTTCATTTTGTGTCTGTTAAATCTGTAAGTATACTCGTTGATATAAGCTTGGAGATAATTGACGGAGCGGTGAACACCTCTAAGCCAGGCTTTAAACATCATAATACTTTGATGCAATTGCGGGAATTTTTTACCCTTTTTCTCCGATTTCTCACGAGTTAGTTTAGGGAATTCTGACTCCAAACCCTTGTATCCAGTCTAGCCGTCAGTACGAACCTGAGCGTCCTTTCCGATATGCTCACCCATGAATTTTTGCAGGTTTTTCTTGCTCGCTGTTTCAATAACCCGCCCATACATTCGAGAAACGCCCGGCGTCGGCCGTCCGATTTCCCTTTCTTTCAATAGCCACAACCATGATCTTCCGCCCGGCGGCCCGGTTTTTCCCTTCATTTCGCCCAATTGCTTGGTCGTCCTGACCACCTACGTAGGTTTCATCCACATCTACTTTGCCTTCCATTGGAAAATTTTGACTGCGCGTCCCGCCATTTCTTTCATTACTTTTTGCTTAAACAGCCAGCAAGTTTTTTGGCGCAATGCCAATTTCCGGCTTAATTCGGTACTGCTTATGCCATTCTTGGTCGTGGTAAGATAGTATATGATATAAAACGCTTTCAAAATGGGCACTTTACTTTTGTGAAACAGCGTACCAGCAGTCGGCGATTCTATATAACGGCAACTCGTACATTGTCGGTCGTAAGTACTGTTGCCACCGCAATATTTGCCATGACCGCATTTAGAGCATCTAAACCCATTTTCCCATTTTAAATTAGCCAGATATTGTTTACATTTAGTATTGTCCGAAAACTGAGTCTGAAACTCAAATAACGATAGGCTCTTGAACCTTTTCTCTATATAACATGCTTATTTTCAATTAAATTAAGCATTTTCACATTCTTTAACAAGAGCCTAATTCAATTGTTCTTTTTGAAAGGTGATTAAATGAGGCTGGCCTTGATGATCCGCACCGGGTTGCCCCGTTGCAGCACATTATGTTCTTGCCATTGTTCCTGTTGCTGAAGACTGAGCTGTTCTGCTTGCCAGGCCTGCACTTTGGCTTTCAACCGTTCGATACAGGTCTTTTTGTTTTGCAGCTGCGAGCGGGTGTCCATTGCCAGCACATGTATGCCCGAAGGCTTGTGGGTGCCGCGTACAGCAGTTTCTACTTTGTTAACATGTTGTCCGCCCGGACCGCTGGCGCGGCAGGTTTCGATGACCACATCTTTGTCCTGCCACAGCAACTTGTCGGTTATCGGGAACACTGCCACACCTGCGAACCAGTTTTTCCGCCGATGCATTTTGCGGTAGGGACTTTGCGCGATCCATTGCACCGTACCTTTCCAGGAAGCTATAAAGCGCTCCAGTTCTTTGCCTTCGGCCATTAAGGTCGCAGAAAGCAAGCAGCCCCTCAGATCCGCTTGCTGCTGATCGAGCACTTTTATCGCAATGCCTGCCTGTACCGCTTCCCGCAGCATCAATGCCTGTACCTTGGCTGCCACCCGGCAACATTCGGCGGGGCCTCTGCCCGAGCTGATCTGTATGATGATCTTGTCCATTGTTCTGTTTTACTTTGTCGTTATTCCCTGTTCATTCTTACGATCTTCGGCAGGAATTTCCCCTCGATCGTTACTAAGCTTTCCTGTGCTGCCATTACCCGGTCAATGTCTTTGTAGGCCAATGGGTTTTCTTCCACACTGCTACCGATCAGGGTAACATCGGCTTGCACCAGCATCTTTTTCATAGCCGATACTGTCATATGCTCCTTCGCCCGTTTGCGGCTCATTGCCCGTCCTGCGCCGTGCGATGCCGAGTGCAGTGCCTGCGCAGAACCCTTGCCGCTGACCAGGTAGGCCGGGGCAGTCATACTACCGGGTATAATGCCCAGCTCACCTTCATGCGCCGGTGTGGCGCCTTTGCGGTGTATGATCACCTCCGTGCCATCGGCGAGGTTATCTTTCCAGGCAAAGTTGTGGTGGTGTTCCACCCGGGCTATTGCCTGTAGTCCTACCGCTTTCAGCACATTGGCATGTATCCGTTCGTGGCAGGCTTTGGCATATTCCCCGGCAAGCGTCATACCCATCCAGTATTCCTGCCCGGCTCCGCTGTTGCTATCCAGCCAGGCCAGTTGTTTAGCCTCCCTTGGTAATTTGCAGATGTCCATAGCGATGCGGGTATAGTGCTGCGCTATGTTGGCGCCAAGCCCGCGACTGCCCGAATGCGATAGGAGTGCCATGTACTTTTTTGGTACAAGCCCTAGGGCATTCCCATCATACAATTCGATGAGACCAAACTCTACAAAATGATTGCCGCTGCCGGAAGAGCCGAGTTGCCGTGCCGCTTTGCCCTGTAACCGTTTAAAGAGTTCCGTCGCTCCAAACATAGAATTATCCAGTATCTCATGTTCCTGGGCAAAGTCCAGCCCGCCTTCCGTACCGAAATGAGTATATGCTTTCAGTGCTGTTTTCATCTGATAGCTGTGACTTTTCAGGAACTGTTCACCTTCATCCAGTATAGAGAGCGCCATCCTGCAGCCTATATCAACACCTACGGCATAAGGAATGACCGCATCGCGCACGGCCAGCACGCCGCCTATCGGAAGACCGTACCCGGTATGGGCATCGGGCATTAGTGCGCCTTGAACCGATACCGGTAACGACATAGCCGTTTGCATCTGTTGCTTTGCGGATGGTTCGATCTCCTTGCCGCCATATACTTTGAGTTGCCCCGTTTGTTGTAACAACCCGAAGCTTTGGTATACCGGTGTTACCTCTTCTGTGATAAAGGTGGCCGCTATCGGCCCCAATTGTGCGTCGTTTACATATTCCTTTGGATTGTTTTTAAGGTTCGTTAATAATTCCAGCCATACTGCTTTGCTCTCGTGTTTGAAATGCCGTTGCAGGATATTGATCGCAAGGCTGCGGGCTACGTTGTCGGTATAGCCCAGCTTGCTTAGTTCTTTTGTTTTTAAATGGTTCATAGCTCGTCATTGTATGCTTCCAACAGTATCTGTTGCAGCGATTTGTTTTTTAATGGGTTTTTCCTGCGGGGATCATCCTCCGGATCCCGATAAAAACGCCAGCGTCTCCCGTGTACCAACTTGTATATCCTTGGTCTCAGTTGATTTCTTTCCAGGTACTGGTCTATCTGACCCAGCTCCTGTTCCAATACTTCGTCGACCATACGGGTATGCGTGATCATATGCGGTGTTACGCTGAGCACAAAGCGTTGGGGATCAGAGAATACATATTTGATATGCATCGTCTTGCCGTCTTTACTCCAATATTCTTTCGGGTAAAAGTGTGCCTTTTCCGCATCGTTGAGTTTGCACCGGTGGGTCCATTCACAGCTGTGGAATTCATGCAGGTATTGCGGTTTCTCCTCGTATATTTTTTTGCGGTTCCGCTTTCTTTTTGCTTTTCTTTTGAAATTTTTGTTGTTCGAGTAGTCTATCGTGTTGATCTTGGACAGCAGGGTGGTATAGAACATGGCTGCGGGACTTCGCGCTACGTCCTCTCTGAGAACAAAGGTTCGCTTCCAGCCTTTCTGGTACGGCTCCTCGAGCGGCACCAAGGGAAGGGATCTTTTGATCAGTAAGAGCTGATTTTCCCGCCGGTCGATCCGTAACAATTGTTTGTCGCGGTCTTCTCTAAGCAGTCGCTTCTTTTGTCTTGCTGTTTTGATCTTGCAATAACTTGCCTCGAACGACCAAATATTGGTGTCCATAACACATCATTGATGATTGCAATTAATTTTTCAGATCATTGTTTCGTCCTTGCGTAAAGGATATATCCCAGAGAAGATCAAGCGCGGCAGCTGAAGCATGGGGCATAGAAATCCCCTGGTCAAAAATTAATGTTGATTAAAACAAGCAGGCATAAAGCTCCGGGGTTGTTGTTACAACCGGGCATCAAAAAAATGAAAAGGAAGCTACTCCCGCCTGGATCAGGCAGCGATGAAAAGGGATGATATGGAGAGACGGTAAATCATGGGTATTGTGTATTAAAGGGTCACACAATTTTTTATCGGGTGCAAATGTAGCGCAATTTTTTAAAGCGCCAAATCAAAATTTAAAATACCTGCATCAGACTTCGCTGCCTGCTTTGCCGAAGATTTACCTTACATAGCTCAATGCAAAGACACGTAACTACAGACATAGCAATAACGAAGAACTATTGACCTGCTAAAATCATTTGTTCTTTGGTCAAATCAGGGTTAATTTTGTCCGTAGTTGCAGCCAAATAAATCGCGGTGAGCAATTCGGTGAGCAGACTTTTTTGCACTGTCGCAGTGAATTGATTTTCAGTTAGATATAGACAAGTTTCATGTCCCTCTCCCTCTGCCTAGTGCCCTTCCTGGCCTCAGGAGGGTTTTTTTTATCGTCTTGACGAATAATCTGCCAGAAACATTAGGCATGGACAAGGACTTAAAAACAAACATCCCTACAAAACCGCAGTTCTCCGCGACAGGGGCGGGGACTTGTCGAAAACCTGGTATGTCGAGTTTTACGCCTGGGAAGAAGCAAGCAGCAGCCATGACTATGCAAACGAGAGAAGATATTTTACAAAAATTAGAATCGGTCACTGCTGCCGAATCCAGCCAATGGAAAGAGCGGGCAGTCCGCAAAGGTGAAAATCCGAAAGCACGTGAAAAATCGAGGATTGTTGCGATTAATATCCTTGCCCAATTGCGAAAACTAGGCATGAGCCAAAAGGATTTGGCGGAGAAATTGCAGGTAATGCCTCAAACTGTGAATTCCTGGGTGAAAGGGAATAGCAATTTTACGATCGAGACGATTGTGCGGATTGAGGAGGTTTTGGGGATTGAGTTGATTGGGGTAAGGGTGAGTGATTCAATTGTGATGCAAACTATCGACCTGGGTAGGTGGCGTCGTTTTCATTTGAAGATTTTGCTGACTAGATTTTCTGGCAAAGTTATTTACAGCAAGTCTGAACACATTTCCGATACCAGCCCTTTTTGATGAGCAAGCCCTTAGTCGCCACTTTATCAATCGCCTCAGCTGCGCAAGCCTATTTCGATGATCTGCGAAGGCAGCATTTTCCGAAGGAGAGGAATTATCTGAATGCCCACCTGACATTATTTAACGCTTTGCCAGACGAGCCGTGGATCTTTGATAAAATGCAAATGTTGGCTGCGGATCAGGCTGCATTTGAAGTAAAACTCGATCAGATTATTTCACTTGGCGGCGGGACAGCTTTCAAGGTGATTTCGCCAGAACTGACGGTGTTGCATCGGAATCTGCAAACACATTTTCAGGAGTCTCTTACCAATCAGGATAAACAGAAAAGGAATTTTCATATAACTGTCCAAAATAAGGTAGAACCTTCTCTTGCGAAAAGCCTGCAAACCGAGCTCAAATCAACCTTCGAGCCATTTTGCTTTACGGCCGAAGGCATCCATTTGTGGAAATACCTTGGCGGACCGTGGCAGTTTGTCAGGACTTTCTCGTTTAACGGCTAGCATTTGTGCAAATCTAAGGCTTGTTACTTCGATTTCTCTTAATCTCATTTTTTCGCATCGGCATCGCGTCAATCAAGCCAAACAACTTCTCGGCACTCACTACCTCGCTGGTTCTTAACTTTTCACCGCCATCGCGGCCTACTAAGATAAAAGTAAACGAACTGGCGCTATCGATGTTCCACTTCTTCCAGGCAGACAAATCCTTCCCGGAAGAAGGAAAACGTTGCACGTTAATATCACGCTCGATCATGTCTTTTTGATGCGCATCCAGGATCGCCGTCTGTGCTTTTTGTTTTTCTAAACCGCTGTCTGTGTAGAAAAGCAGTACCTGTCGCGGAGTCTCAGCTGCGAGGAGTGTGATCATCATTATTGCGAATAGTGTTTTCATGCAAACTGCATTTCAAATACTTTGCCAGAAGATTGTGCTGATCCGGGGCAGGCAGACTGATCAACAATTCGGCAGGATAGATGTAGGATCATGTTGAAGCACCCAGATCGTTGAGAAAGATTCAGGCCTGATTGAGGTCAATGATCCAAATTGCCAAATTGTTGGCCTGATACGCCAGGATTCTTCGATACTTGTGTTGCAACTTTGTATTGTCAATATCGGCAGTAACAAATAAACAAATATCAAAATGCAACGTAAAGCAAAAGCACATTGGACAGGAAGCGTCAAAGAAGGAAAGGGCGAATTAACCACACAAAGTGAAATCCTGAACAAAACAAATTACAGTTTCAGGACCCGTTTTGTGGGAGATGAAAAAGGGACTAACCCGGAAGAGCTATTAGCCGCAGCACACGCCGGATGTTTTACGATGGCCGTAAGTTACGCGCTGACAGAAAAGGGAATAATTCCGACTTCATTGGATACGGAAGCAATTGTATCCATGGATGCAACAGGCATCACCGGGGTGCATCTTTCCATAACCGGAAATGTTCCGGGCGTCAGTTCAGAAGAATTTGATTCAATCACGAAAGGCGCAGAACAGAATTGCTTAATTTCGAAAGTCTTGAAGATACCTGTCACATCAGAAGCAGTACTTGTTGTCGAATGATCACAGACTATAAAAAATTCGATTTGTTCGGGAAAACGCTTATTCAAAAGGTGGACTTAAAGCCGCCTTTTGAATTTGCATTTCCTGTGGCGGAGCAGGCTTGCTTTCTATATATGTTGAAGGGCGAGATGGATTATCAGTCCGTAGATGATCATTTGAAAATCAAGACCCATCAATCCTTGTTGCTGAATTGTTTGAATTCCGGGAAGCAAATCCAGGGTAATGATTCAGATATTCACGGTGAAATCGTAATTGTTACTTTTCATAAGGATATACTGAAAAGAATTTATGACAGGGAACTACCTCAGATTTTTAATCCAAACAATCAGGTATCCGGTCAATCCAGAGGTACAATCAATAATGATTTTCTAATTCAAAAATACATTGATGGGCTTCTGTTTTACTTCGAGAATCCCTCATTGGTTAGCGAAGAGATTTTGGTTTTGAAGCTGAAAGAAATTATTCTCCTTTTATCTCAAACGCAAGACGCGGCAATCGTTCAAGTCATATTATCCCAACTCTTCTCCTCCACAACCTATACATTCAAACAGATCATCGAGGCCAATCTATTTTCTCAGATCGGGATCGAAGACCTGGCGCAGAAAAGCAATCTGAGTGTCTCTTCGTTTAAGCGGGAATTTAAGAAGCTGTATAATGATTCACCCGCTAACTATATCAAAAACAAACGTTTGGAGAAGGCGGCGGAGCTGCTTCGTGCTTCCGGCGGGCGTATTTCCGATATCGCTTTTGATTGTGGCTTCAATGATCTGGCAAACTTTACCAAAAGCTTTCATGGCAAGTACGGTGTCTCTCCTTCGCATTATCGGTCGAAACAAGAGGGATAGCCAGCCGTATGCATACCATGAAATAAGGTGTACTTTTCGTTGATCCAAATTGCCAAATATCTGACCCGATCCACAAAATTTTTCTTTTCCGATTAGCCCAACTTTGTGTTATTAACAAAACGCAAAACAATCATGGGACTCTCGCATTTGGGTATTTTTCATACCGTTATTGGTATCGTTGCTATTATCGCAGCATTTGTATCGTTGTTCAAAAGCGCCAGGATAGATCTGGGGAAGCTGTCCGGAAAAATCTATTTCTATTTCACGCTGATTGCTTCCCTAACAGCTCTGGGGCTTTCCAGTGTCAAGGGTCTCAATCCCGGACATATCCTTGCGCTTTTAATTGTGATCCTGGTTTCACTGGCTTACTACTTACATGTCGGGAAGCCGGGAAACAATCGATCGCGTTTTTTTGAAAACTTCTTTCTGTCGCTCAGCTTCTTTCTCTCGTTGCTTCCAACTGTAAATGAAACATTTACCCGGGTGCCGGTTGGACATCCTTTGGCGAGTGGGCCGACAGATCCGTTGATTGCCAAGACGCTACTCACACTATTTCTGCTATTTATTGCAGGCTCCATTCTGCAATTCAGGAAGCAAAAGAAAATAAACAGGTTGTCTAAGACACTGTGAAAAACAAGACGTCGTGAGTAAAAAGCATTTTATTTCCAGAAATGGTTGGTTTTCTCTTTCGCTGCCAGATAGCTGGGAAGAATAGGATGATGGAGATGATTCTGATAGTTATGCACTTTTGATGCAGCAGCAAAATCATGGACAGGTAATCTTGGAATAAGAGTCGATTCAAGGTGGTGATGAACAAGTTGCCTACGCTGCTCTTGTCATCAAGATGATATTGTCATTGGAGTGTTCTGATATGCTCTTTTTAAATAATTTTCAAGTTGAAATTTATCGACAAAAATGTTCATGGCCAGCTCGCATCTAATTTGTTATGGTATCAAAGCTCTCACCCCACAATCCCCTCCACAAAAGTCTCAATAAACCCCATGATCTTACTCAAAACCCTTTCCCCAACTTTCTTCCGCTGTAAAACCGTCGGCATATTTCCTTCCAATAAACCAAGTACTTCCTCCCGCAATGGTTCGCGTTCCGAAAAGAGGATGCTTTCAATCAGTTTCTCGGTTTTGGGTTCGGAAAGTTTTTCTTCTTCCACCAATTGTTTGAATGCCTTTACCTGCTCTTCATTCCAGAATTTTTCAAATTCTTCGGGCAGGGTTTCATTGTCTTCTATCTGGGGCAGGTTTTCGGCGATGAATTTTTCGATCAGTTCGCGTTTGCTGCGCAGGTTGGCCTCTCCGGTGAGGAGGTCGATGATTTCTTTGCGTTTCTTTTCCTGCTCTGCCCTGCTGCCGTTGTTCAGGTTTGCCAGCAGTTTCAGAATGTAGGCGACATTGATCTCGTCGCGGTGGATGAGTTCCAGTTCAAAATCTACATCTTCCAGGATCGATACCTTTTCTTTCTGAGTGTCGAACTTCACCTTGTCATGCAGGTCGAGGTATTTGCTTTTGTAATCCTCAAAAAGTTGCTCGCTCATCGCCAGGTCTTCCCATTTGAAATCCGCGAATGTGGACAGGACATTCTTGAGCCGCATCAACTCACGGAAAGCCTTGATGAATTCCAGTTCTTCGTATTCAGTTGTCAGCTGATTTACACTTTCAACAGTCGGGGTGACGGCCAGCAACTTGTCGAATGCAGCACCGAACTTTTCTGCATAGTCCTCATAGGGTTCCATGATGATGATATCCTTGGCGTCCTTGTTGCTGAACAATGCAATGGCTTCGTCGGTGGCCTTTTTCAAGTTGCGAAAAACAATGATGTTCCCCTGCGATTTTACATCATTATCGATCCGGTTGGTCCGCGAATAAGCTTGTATCAGTCCGTGGTATTTCAGGTTTTTATCGACGTAAAGCGTGTTCAGCTTCTTGCTGTCAAAGCCGGTCAGGAACATGTTTACCACCAGCAGAATGTCAATCTGCTTCTCCTTCACCTTCTTGGAAACGTCGTTGTAATAATTGTAAAATAAAACGCTGTCCTTCGTGGAGTAAGCCGTTCCAAACATTTTGTTGTAATGCCCGATGTACTCGTCCAGCTTTTCCCGACTATGCTTATTCACAATAACTGGTGCCGTCGTTACAACTTCTTCCCCCTTTTTTAAGTAAGGAATCAAAGGCTCAGCCACCATTCGCAGGGGCACGGGATCAGTTTCATAGCTCAAAAAACCGTTTGCATCCTGATCCTCTTCATTCGCTGTGTAGCTGAAAATCGTAGCAATTTTGAGGTTATGCTGCCCGGCGAGTTTTTTGGCCTGCAAAATATCGTAGTAGCGGATTAATGTCTCCACACTGCTCACGCAGAACATGCCTGTAAACTCCCGGCTGTGTGTTTTCCGGGCATGGTGGGCGAGGATGTAATCCACGATCTTTTCCAAGCGAACCGGCGAATCCATCAGTTCTTTGGTATCAATGTCCTCTACCTCAATGTCGATATTTGTACGGCTTTCGTCCTTTTGCTTGTACCTGCCCACATATTCGACGGAGAATTTCAAAACGTTCTCGTCCCGGATCGCGTCCGTAATCACGTACTTGTGTAGGCACTCGCCGAACAGCTCGGTGGTAGTCCGTTTTCCCAATTCATTCTTCACCGCATTGTCTGCAAAAATGGGCGTCCCGGTAAAGCCAAAAAGCTGGATGTTATTGAAAAATGATTTGATCCGTGTATGCGTTTCACCAAACTGCGAGCGGTGGCATTCGTCGAAAATGAAAATAATGCGCTCGTCTTTCATCCGCGCCATCTGATCGAGGTATTGCTTTTTGCCGATCGCCGAATTGAGTTTCTGGATCGTGGTGACGATAAGCTTGGTCTCGTCGGCAAACTGCTTCACCAGCGCCCGGGTATCGTCCGTCCCGTCGACGCTGCCTTTGCTGAAAATGTTAAATTCCTTATTGGTCTGATAATCCAGGTCTTTCCGGTCGACCACGAAAACGACTTTCTTCACTTGCGGCAAATGCATCAGGATCTGGCTGGCTTTGAAGGATGTCAATGTCTTCCCCGAGCCGGTGGTATGCCAGATATACCCATTTTTATGCGGGCCTTTGGTCCCCGAATTCTTCACCCGCTCCACCAATGCCTCCACCGCATAAAACTGATACGGACGAAGCACCATCAAAACCTTATTCGTTTCGCTGACGACGATGTATTTGCATATCATTTTGGAGATATGGCACGGTTCCAGAAACTGGCTCGTGAAACCATTGAGAATGTTCGTCAGCCGTTTGTTGGCCACATCGCTCCAGTAAAAAGTCTGCTTGAAAGTCTGGTTCTTGTTATTGGCGTAATACTTGGTATTCACACCATTGCTGATCACGAAAATCTGCACATACTGAAAAAGCGCCAAATTGACGCCGAAGGAATGCCGCTGATACCGGTTGATCTGGTTGAATGCTTCTTTGAGTTCAAGCCCGCGCCGTTTGAGCTCGATCTGCACCAGTGGCAAACCATTGATAAGCAGCGTCACATCATAACGGTTCTTATAAACGCCCTCCATACTCACCTGCTGCGTAACCTGAAACTGGTTTTGGCACCAATGTTCCTGGTTCAGAAATTCAAAATACAGGCTCTCCCCGTTATCCCGCACAATATGCTGCTTCTCCCGCAGCGTTTTAGCCTTCTCAAATACCGAACCTTTATTGAGTATGTTGAGGACTTTGTCGAATTCTTTATCTGAGAATTGAATGGCATTATGCTTTTCCAACTGGGATTTGAGATTAAAAATCAGCTGCTTTTCGTCTTTGATGGTCACAAAAGCATAACCCAACTTTTGAAGTTGATCAACTAATTGTTCTTCAAGGATCTGCTCAGGCTGCTTGGCCATTGTAAGAATTTGGATTTGTTGGAACGTTGCTTGCTGCTAAAATGTGAGAATTTGGATTTACTGGATTGAAGGATTTTTGGATTAGGGCTTTGATTTCGGATTGGAATGTAAGGATTTGGATTGACTGGATATTGGGATTATCAGATTTTTAGTTTCACCTTTTCTTTCAAAATTCTGCAATCTCCTAATCCAATAAATCCAAATCAGAAATCCTGCAATCCTCTAATCCAATAAATCCAAATCAGTAATCCAATAATCCCCTAATCCAATAAATCCAAATCAATAATCCCATAATCTCACAATCCGACAAATCCCAATTCACACACTTTTAACCGGATGCCTCAACCGCTTCACTTCCAGGCTTCTTGCTCCGAAATTCAGTAACAAACCCAGATCCACTTTATAGGCAACCAGATAATTCAATCCTTGTGCTAAATGCACATCCTCCATTTTAATCACTGCTTTTAACTCTACCATAAGTTTGTTTTCGACAAGAAAATCTACACGTCGGCTGCCAATTCTGATCCCGTCATAAAATAACGGCATCTCCAATTCCCGTTGAAAGTCGATGCCCTGGTTTTCGAACTCGATAGCTAGTGCCCTTTGATAAATGACCTCTTGGAAGCCGTTACCTAATACTGCGTGCACTTTCATTGCGCAGCCGATAATCTTATAAGTAAGATCGTCTTTAATCTCCTCGTTCATATAGTGTGTGGATTTGGATTTGTTGGATTTTGGGATTTTTGGATTTGGATTTGTTGGATTGAGGATTTTTGGATTAGGTAAAATGTGAGGATTTGGATTTTTGAGATTCAGAGATTTTCGGATTATGAATGGCTAAAATCCCTAAATCCTAAAATCAGACAAATCCAAATTCTCACAATCTAGCAGAACATCCCCTGCAACAACCCCTTTTTCCACTCCGCTGTCTTCTCAATTTCCTTGCCGCAAAGGTTTATTTTTTCGTCGATGGCGGAGAGGAAGTTGGCGATTTTGGTTTGCTCACTGCTAGACGGCAACAATAGTTCCATTCCCAAAAGAGCATATATTGCTAATTTTGGCTGAGCGCCAGTAGTACTTACATTCTCAATAAGTTTATTTAGTTTACCCGACTTTAACAATTGTAACAAGAATTGCTGATTACACTTCAAATTTGTGAGTTTGTTTGCGTTCTCTGTCAAATTTGCATTATTCAAGCCCTCTGGAATAATTCCAACCAATCCTAATGTTCCTGCAACTGATATATAGATATCCTGTGTAGATATTCTATAGTTCTTTATCGATTCAACTACTAAATTAGGGACATACCTAATATTCGCAGTTGATACAGTTCCATTTTTCATATCCGAAACGGTTATATATGGAAAAGAATTTTTTGAAATCTGCAGTTCATATCCCTTAGGTATTCTTTTTCCACCTTTTACATCGCAAATATCCCCCAGCTTCTTCTCCTCCCAATCCGGAAACTCCTCCCCATCATCCGGCCTAAATCTCAACTCCTGCGAAAAGATTTTTTGCATCACCCCTTTTTTGTATTGTTCCAAAAGGCTTTTCTTCTTTTTGAGGGCTTGCAATTTTTCGTCTACCGCGGTTAGGAAAGAGGCGATTTTTTGTTGCTCGGGGAGAGTTGGGTACATCAATGATACCGATGCCAAAATTTCTTGTCCAACATTGTACCTAGTACTACCACCGGATTTTGAAGTTATTTCATCTCTTGAAGAATTTGTCTTCAATAATTTGTTTAAAAAAACCGGATCGTAATCGCCTATTTTCTTTCCTCTAATTACAAAGCCACCAAATGTTGCGATGCGATCGTTATCTAAATAAACACTGGCGGTACCAACCTCTTCTCGTGTTTCCGAACTTCTTTGAAATAAAATATCTCCATATCCAACTGTATACTTCGCGGCAGTCAAATCATCAACATCCACGCTACCGATTATTTTATCGTAGGTGATTAGGTCATTATTGAGAATATCAAGAACATTAATGAATTTGATTCCCCGTCCATATTGTTCCTTACTCGCATTAATTCCATTCTTGAATTCGAGAAGATTGCCTAATTTATTTTCTTTCCATTCTCCCTGAAACCCCGGAAACCGCAACTTCGGCACATTATTTTGCTTTTCCATCAATCAAAAAGGAGTTGAAATACCTAATTCTTTACAAAAAGCGGCAATGGTAGCGTCCGTCTCGCCAATTTGTTTTTCCAATGAGACCAATTCCTGCGCAATCGCATTGATGTCAATGCTATCCTCAGCTTCAAACGTATCTACATAGCGCGGAATGTTCAGGTTATAATCATTGGCGGCAATTTCCTCCAATGTTGCCCGCTTGCTGTACTTTGGTTCTTCGGCGCGGGTGCGGTAGGTTGCAATGATCTTGTCCACATGTTCATCGCGCAGCATGTTCTGGGTTTTTACCTTTTCATAATGCTGGCTGGCGTCGATGAACAAAATGTCTTCCGGCTGCTCCCGGCACTTTTTGAAAACAAGGATGCTGGTCGGGATGCTGGTCCCGTAAAAGATATTGGCGGGCAGGCCGATCACGGCGTCCAGATAGTTGCGGTCTTCGATGAGGTACCTGCGGATATGCTGCTCAGCTCCGCCGCGGAACAAAACGCCGTGCGGCAGCACAATGGCCATCGTTCCATTGTCGGCCAGATGGTAAATCATATGCTGCACAAAAGCAAAATCGGCTTTGCTGGAAGGTGCCAGTTTTCCGTATTGGCTGAAACGGTCGTCGGTCGTAAAAAGGGGATTGGCGCTCCATTGTGCCGAGAAAGGCGGATTGGCGACGATGGCTTCAAATTGCTTGTCGAGATGCTGCGGATGTTCGAGGGTATCCTCCTGTTTGATGTCGAACTTGCGGTAATGCACATCATGCAGGATCATGTTCATCCGCGCCAGGTTATAGGTCGTGCGGTTGAGCTCCTGCCCGTAAAAGTTGCTCACCTCCTTCACTTCCCGGGCCACGCGCAACAACAGGGAGCCTGAGCCGCAGGTAGGATCATACACGGAACGGAGCTTGTCTTTGCCCGTGGTGACGATTTTGGCGAGTACTTTGCTTACTTCCTGCGGCGTATAAAACTCCCCGGCTTTCTTTCCGGCATTGCTCGCAAACTGCCCGATCAGGTATTCGTAAGCATCTCCGAGAATGTCCAGTTGTGTGTTATGTAATTGGAAATCAATTTTATCCAGGTGCTGTAAAACTTTCGCAATCAGTTCATTCTTGGCAGATTCTGTTCTTCCTAATTTGGTACTCGTTAAATCGAGGTCTTCAAAGAGATTATCAAAATCATCCTCACTTTCGGTCCCCATCGTGCTTTGCTCGATGTTGTTGAGGATTTTGGCCAGGTCTTCCAATATGAAATTATCCTCGCCTTCCTTATCGCTGTTCCCACGCTTGGCAACCTCGCTAAACAGTTCGGAGGGTTTTAGAAAGTACCCAAGTTTGGACAATGATTCTTCTCTGATCGCCTCAATGTATTCTTTGCCATGGTCAGTCTGCTCATCAATCTCCTTGAATTTCAGACCATCGGGCTCTAAAATGGAGTCGGCATAGATCTCCATTTTCTCAGAAAGATATTTGTAAAAGATAAAACCCAGAATGTAGTCGCGGAACTCATCCGCATTCATTTTCCCGCGAAGGGTATTGGCAATATTCCAAAGCTGTTGTTCAAGCTGCTTCTTTTGGTACTCGGACATTTAGAAATCAAATTCGTTGAAATTGTACGGTCGCAATTTCAATTAAAACAACTTGAAAATAAATATTTATTTGAAAGTTGTTTCAATGGTTCACCGACTTCAGCTGGATGCCAGTCTCCGTCTTCGATTCCGTTGCACCGCGAGCAGATCTTGCCAAAATTATCGGCGTAATGGTGGTGTATTGAAATCAACTATCCGCAAACCCCGCAATCCGCTCTCTGCAAATCCGTTCCGTCAAATCTTTCAGCAATGTAACCCGGCTGCCAAGGTATTCCAATTCCTCTTTTTCAATCTTGTAATTCTTGTTGTAACGCGCATCGATGTACGCTTTTTTGAGAAGGACAAATAGTCGCTCTTCTTCGGCTGTCGTTTTTGGAAAAACGGTTGCAAAGTTTGTATTCAGTTTTTCGACCTGATTTCCTAGAATCTCAATGTCATGGATTCTTGGCTTATAATCGGTGAAAACTAGCAAGATGGCCGAGTAAAATCTTTCAGTGGCCTGGTGAAGTTGAAAGGCAGCGATTTTATACCAGGTTTTTTCAATCTGGATATATGCTGTCTCCAAAAACTGGCAAGCACTCTCAAACCAATGTTCAAATTCTTCCGTCGATTTTTCTACCCGCTGCGCTGCATTGAGATTTTTCGGCTCGGACAAAGTGCATTTTCCCGAATCATAAAGCAAAATCCCTTCTTTCAGAATATCTACAAAAAAATAGTAGTTCCGCTCGATCTTGTCGTTCACAAAACCAATGCTGTGGTAGATGATGCTGGTTCTGGTGATCTCCTCATTGTTCATTAATTCCTTGTCTAGCTCCCGCGATTTTTTGACTTGCTTGGCCGAATTCTTGTCTTTGGTGACAATCAGAATGTCGAAATCGCTCACATATTCGTATTTCTCCTGGTAGTCTTCGACCCAGTCGCCCCGCGCATAGCTACCGAAGAGGATGATCATTTCGGCCGGAACTTTGTCGAGGATGATCTGGGTGAGGGCTTTGAGCTGGTCTTGTTTGTTTTGCGGGAGGTGGGTGAGGGTGGATTTCATAGGGTGTGGGTTGTTGGTGTGGCAAGTTAATGGTTTCTGTTTTCTTCTGCTATAAGAGAGATTTTAAGAGTGACAATTTCATCTCATCAGCGCAAAATCCGGACGGAAGATGACGAAAGTCTACGTATGATGAGATTCTTCTGCAAGATAAAACGAGCCTTGACATCACCTGGCTAAAAGATAAGAGCTTGACTGATCTGGATAATCTGCCTGACCCTGATATTTTAGCGAATGATATTATTGAGAATTTGGAAGCAGGAATTGAAAGTTTTAAGGAGATTATGTTGTCGATTAATTTGAGAAACTAACGAAGTCGTAACCGTTTAATTCGTGAAGTCTTGGGTTTACCTGACGTGATACGGGTTAAAATTTTGATTTGTAGTTTCCAACTAAGACCAATGAGCGAGAGATATTCAAAACCGTGAGCTTGCTGTCGGCTTTTGGGGTAAAACAAAAATACCGCCCCCAAATCATGAGGCGGTATTCCGAACCAACTGTACTATTCTCACGATGCATCAAATTCGTAAACTGTTCTCATCGTCAAAATTCAAATCCCAGCCGCAGGGTAACCCTCGGCGATTGCTCGTTTTTCTCTTTGGGAATGTACGCGGCGACAGAAAACACCAGGATATCAATCGGTGCGAAGTAGATCCCGCCGCCATAGTCGTAATGCCACTGCCCTGATTTCTCATCTTCCGCCCAAACCCTTCCGTAGTCAAATGCGCCCAGCACGCCGAAAGCATTGATCAAATCGGCCGAGTAATGCACCTTAAATGCCTTGCTTCCAAATGCATAACTGCCGCCAAAACGCTGGGAGGAGGCATAAGGCTCTTTTTTGAAACCATACCGGGTCATGTTGAAATTCGCGCCGATCGGAAAGCCGTCGTCCGGGTTTGCGCCCGTCGGTGGGGTGCCCGGGCAAAGTCGCTGGTTACCTTCTCCTTGATTTGCTTTAAAGCCTTTTTATAGTTCATGACCCATTTTTTTATCCTGCCTTTTTGAGATTGGCTACCCATTAAAATCCGGGTTCGGTAATGATTTTTTTGATTTCGGCCTTTTTGATCCCGGGTCGTAAAGGATTTTTATTACTCGAAGCCTCGCTTTAAGTTGTCCATTGATATTCGTCAAAAGTATTGCGCCCCAATCATTCAAACAATGTACATCTTCGCACATGAGTTGTATGAATCACAGCCCCAGCTGATGCTGAAATAACGTTTATTAATATACGCTTCTCCATATCAGATCAATAAATGATTGCTTGGTCGCGGTGGTCTGACTGTTCGCAGCGCATCAGCTGTTTGCGCCAGCAGCTTTTTATTGAGTGGGAGAGACGGCCACCCGAAGATTTCGACGTCAGCTTCGTCGTAAGTAATATAGGTTACATCTACACCGGCATACAAGAGCTTTGCGCAATAGTATTGGATTTCGCAGTCGCTGCCTGAGTACTCAGATAGCTGAACCAGTGTGGTGGGAAGGCCGGAAAGATCCGAAATTTTTGAATCCAGTGGCATGTTAAAGACGGCCCTGATATCAACCCATTCCTGGTCTGAAATATCAAAATCCCTTTTCCGGAGTTTAGCTTGCTCCATCACATGCTTATGAGATATCATAAACTCCGGATCAATAAGAACTTGCAAGCAGATATTGGTAAAATGGTCTTTCAGTGCCATTAAACTAAGAACCGAAACCATGTTGGCTCCTATCTGGCTGCCAACGATTGATATCTTTTCTCCGCATATTCCAAGCTCGTTACCGTTTGAAGAAATCCATTTTATTGCTGCATACAACTTGAAAATCGTAATTAACTCATAGGGCAAATCGGTATGCTCAATCATCAACGCCGCCTGTCCGGACTCATTGACTAATTCGGCGATAATCTCTTCCTGGCTAACAACACATGAGAGATCTCTGGGGTACGGAGGGACGAAAACGAACAGGGACAACAGATTTTGCCGGCGATTTATAAAGAAAGGTTTGAAAATCGTTATTGAAACTTTATCGTCGTTAAATCGGATGGTTTTGGTAATTCGTGATGTAGGAACGGAATTTCTTGCGTCAATATTCGAGACCAGACCGGACACCTCTTTATTTTTGAAAATCGTGTTTGTTTTCATGAGATTCATTTTAATTGTCTACGTTCAAACTTACATGGTGTAACACAAAGCTCGCTGAACGCATTAGTTTTTAAAATGTTCATATTGAGACATTTGTTGTACGTTTGAGCGATGAGATGCAGTTATTCCGAGGATCTTTCCATCAAGCCCAAAGTGGTCATCAGCTCGCGGGCAGCGACTGATCCGGCACGGTTGGCACCAATCGTGGAAGCTGTTGGGCCGTACCCGGGCAGATGGATGCGTGGTTCTTTGGCAACCTTTGTTGCCAACCGGCCGGCCATCAGTATGCCGCCACTTTCTTCCCTGGGTAAAACGGATTCTAAATGCTCGAGTGCACCTCTAAAGCCCGTGTTCCATAGGATGACATCAGCTTTTTGCTTCCTGCCATCTTCCCATTTCACCCCATCCTCGGTGATCTCGCTGAACATAGGGAAGCGTTCGAGTACGCCCCTCTTTTTCATGTCCACTACTTCCGGTGACAACGGCAACCCGGTAACCGAGACCACAGACAATGGTGGCAAGCCATTCCGCACCCGTTCTTCCACCATAGCCACTGCGTTATGCCCTGCTACATCATCAAATGGCACATCTCTGAATACCGGAGGTCGCCGGGTAACCCAGGTGGTAGAGGTCACTTTTGAAATTTGATCGAGCAACTGAATGGCGGAAATTCCGGCGCCCACTACAATAACATGTTTGCCCTTGAAGTAGGCGGCAGTTTTAAAATCCCTTGTATGCAGTTGTTCGCCAGTAAAGAGATCAGCCCCCGGGTACTCGGGGATGTAGGGATTTTCCCAGGTACCGGTGGCGTTAATGATGCCCATTGCAGAAAATAACGTTTCTGACGAATCAATGTAGAAACGTTCCTGATGGAGATAGACCTTCTCAACCTGCAACGGCCGGTAAACCCGGATGCCGAATTTCCGTTCATATAGCTCGTAGTAGTGCGGCACGGCGATGCTGGCCTGGACCGTCTCACTAGCTGTATCGAGGGTTTCTTTAAAAGACATTCCGGGCAGATCATGAATTCGGTTTACGGTGCTCAGCGTGAGGGACGGCCAACGGTATTGCCATGCGCCACCTGGTGAAGGCGCGGCATCAAGCACGATAAAGTCGGGGCCTATATCTAAACCCAGCTTCTTTAAATGATAAGCGGCGGATAGCCCGGCTTGGCCAGCACCTATGACTGCAATCTTCGTCTTATATCGAATGTTATCTGCCATTTATAACTTCTTTCCTAAACCGTACCTGTCTCGCGACCAAAAAGGTTCCACGATGAAGCCGGCATTTTAATATTGTCTTTTAGCACCCGTAACCGGATCAGCGGTACGCCCTCCTGGAATGCGTCGTAAGGCTGTATAAAAGACCTATGATACCAAGCCATCACGAATGACTTCTATCTGATTGAATTGTTTGAGCTTAGTTGCATTCAGTAAGTAGTGTTTTTACACAATCAGTACCGACCTGAAGCTGTTTTCTGAAATCAGTAAAGTTACAGCCGCTGTTGATTTTGAAAAATTTGCTGAAATGTGCAAAATCATCAAACCCTAGCTGTGCCGCGATCTCTTTCATCCGCATCTGCGGTTGGGCCGCTAGTCTCTTTGCTTCGAGAATGATTCTTTGCTGGATGTGATAGCTCGCCGTAAAACCGGTATTTTTTTTGATCACATCATTCAGGTAACCAGGTGTTATAAACAGACAAACGGCATATGCATTGACCAGCTTTTTTTATGAAAATCACTATTGACCATCAGCATAAATTTCCTGACCAATTCCCCTTCGGCGCCGGTAACAGGGGAGCTGGCCGGGCATTCCATGATCCTCGATAAATGAATGATCAGCATTTTCAAAAGCCCTTGCAGCGCCTCCGACCGTGATTTAAAGCTATTCGATAGCTCTTTAACCATGTTTAAAACTATGAACTCAACTTCCTGCTCCATATCAGCGTCCAGCCGAACTGCCTGCAAAAAATCTTTATTCGGTAGGCGGACAGGGTGGAACAGTTCAAATGCTTCCCACCCGCAGAGAAAAAGTAATTCCTGCGAAAAGCGGATGCTGTAACCTTCCACATTTTCATTCAGTTGGAACGTAACACGTTGTCCTGGCGTAAGCAGAACCACATGATTGTCATTGATTTCCGGCGCTTGAATTTGCATGTTCAAAGTCGCCGATCCCTTCTTCAACCAAACGATTTGATAAAGTCCCCGGACTTCAGGTTTAGGATCTGACCTGGGCTGCCAGCCTGCTCCGGACTTCAAAGGTCGGACTTCAAAGTTGGTAGTAGGGGGACACGTCGCCGACAAGGTATTACGATTTATTCGCTGAGCGGCGGGATTCACACAGAGTATGGAAGCGATCATTGCTGTAATTTTTGTAAACTATTTTTGAAATGTGAACGGAAAGAGTTGCCGGTGTTTAGACTTCCACATTTTAAGTAACAATTATGCCAGGGAGCTAATGAGCTAGTAATCAATATTTTAACTTATTTAGAATAAGATATGTAAACGTCATATCGGTGATCATCATTTTAACAAACGATATTTCGTCACGTGTTACTGAAAGGAAGTTAGCTTTCAATTAAAATCTGCAACATAAACCCTGTTTTAGCTATTTAATCAGTAGAGGATATTGGCTATAATTGCAAATGTGACTTTAAGCTGAACAGATGAGAATACATTTACTTCGAAGGGTGCCGACTACGATATTGGCGATATCATTTTTGGTATTTCTAATTATACCGCAGATTGTTGAAGCCGGTGATTTAAAAGTCGTCCTCACAGGAAACACAGCCGACCTGAAAAACCCGGACGAGCTGTTTCCGATCATTGACCAGCATTTGAAATCCGGCACGGACACGACGGTCTGGGTGATCAATGGTGATATCTTTCCGGATTTGGTTTCCGATGACCAGGTGACGGGATGGAAATCAAAGGCCACCCAGCTTTTGAATGCAAATCCCAAACTTTTTATCCTGATCAACCAGGGCGACCGCGACTGGATGGATTCGGGGAAAAAAGGGTGGGAGAGGCTTCGCGCGATGGATAAGCTGCTGTCAGGCAATGCGCATCCGAGGTTAAAAGTATTTTTTCAGCAGGGCTGCCCCGGACCGTGGACGGTATCTTTTCCAAATCTGGAAGTAGTCGTGATCAACTCGCAGTGGTGGAACCATCCTTTCGAAAAGCCGATACCTACCTCCGATGCCTGCACGATTGCCGATACCGATAATTTTATCGAGGAATTTGAAGGGATACTGGATGAAGTCAAAAATAAAAATGTGCTGGTGCTCTCGCATTTTCCGCTGGTATCGCTGGGAAATTACGGCGGCCGGTTTGCGGTTTCGGATTACCTGCTGCCGCCTAAGGTGGCTTTCCGGCAGCATGTAGGTACCAGCCGCGACATTGTGAACCAGCAGTTCGATCAGTTCCGCTACCGGCTCGCCAATGTACTGCACGATTATTCGTCGGTGATATTTGCATCCGGCCACGAGTTGAACCATTCCATCCTCAAAGCGGACGAAAATTTTTACATCAATAGTGGTGCGCTGGCAGCTGGTGACTTTGTCGTGAAAAACCGGCGCTCTGTTTTGAGTGCTTCCGGGCCGGGTTTGATCGAGTTGACGTATAAGGCTGACGGTCAGGTCGGTTTTAGCTACTTAAAGAATGAAAACAATCAGTTACTGGCTTCAAAAACTGGAGAACTGGTGAAGGCTTTGGCTGCGAAACCGGAAGTGGCGGCGGCTTCAAATAGAAGCCCTCAAAAAAACGGCCCGGTGAAAGTCGCGGCCGGCCCGGAATATGCCAGCGGGTGGTTCAAGCGGATGTGGTTTGGTCAGCATTACCGCTCCTCCTGGGTGACGCCGGTGGAAGTTCCCTATCTGAATATGGACACTACTTTCCGGGGGCTGATGGTCACCGGCAAAGGTGGCGGCCGGCAGACGACTTCGCTGAAAATAACGGCGGGAAACGGTAAAGAATATGTTTTTCGATCGGTGGATAAAGATCCTTTCCGGGCGCTGGGTTTTGAGTTGCGGGGGACGGTGGTGGCCGATGTGCTCAAAGACCAGACTTCCACCCAGCAGCCTTATGGCGCGATGGCCGTGGCGCCGCTGATGGACAAGATCGGCGTTTTGCACGCTACGCCCACCTTGTACGTCCTGCCGGACGATCCGAAACTCGGTACATTCCAGAAAGATTATGCCAGTTTGTTCGGCATGCTGGAAGAGCGGCCGAATGATAAAATCGCCAAGGATAAGGTGTTTGCCGGGGCCAAGGACATTGAAAAAAGCTTCAAAATGTTTGCCAAGATCTACCACGATCATGACAATTACATCAACAAAGAGGAATTCGGCAGGGCCAGGATCTTCGACCTCTGGATCGGCGATTGGAGCAAACATGAGGACAACTGGAAATGGGCGGGTTTCAAAGACGCGCGGGGAGAGGTTTTCAGGCCTGTCCCCCGTGACCGCGACCACGCATTCTCACGCTGGGACGGCATTATCCCCTGGCTCGCCGACCGCGAGTGGGGCGTCCCGAATGGTGAGAATTTTGGCGAGAAAATTCATGGCCTGCGAAGCTTAATGTGGCAGGCGCGCCACCTGGACCGTTTTGCGGGAAATGAGCTCACAAAAGAGGACTGGATCACCGCAGCCAAAGAAATCCAGCAGTCGATCACCGATCACGACATTGAAGCGGCCGTACGGAATATGCCTGCGGAGATCTATGAAAAAGACGGAAAGGAGATCGAGAGAAAACTGAAAATCAGGTTGAAAGACTTGCAGAAATATGCCGGGGAGTACTATGCTTTGCTGGCCAGGGAAGTAGATGTGGTAGGCTCAAATAAAAAGGAATTTTTTCAGGTAAACCGAAATACAGACGGTTCCGTGGAAGTGACGGTCAGCGGAGTGGATGATCACAAAAAGGCCGATCCGAAAAAGATTTATTATCACCGGACATTCCAGGCCAGCGAAACCAAAGAAATCCGGCTTTTTGGCTT
Organism: Dyadobacter sp. HNCC25DJ185; assembly: GCF_056895195.1. Classification (NCBI taxonomy): domain Bacteria; kingdom Pseudomonadati; phylum Bacteroidota; class Cytophagia; order Cytophagales; family Spirosomataceae; genus Dyadobacter; species Dyadobacter sp. HNCC25DJ185. The sequence goes on along the minus strand of NZ_JBXHAR010000012.1, from coordinate 190,534 downwards.
GCAGGATGATGATATTTTTGAAATAAACGGAAACGCACCCAAATCCATCCTGGTCAGGATCGTCAGCGGCGGAGGCGACGATGTGATTTCCGATCAGTCGATAGTTTCCGGGAAAAGCAAGATGACTTTAGTGTATGACCAATCTGCCGACATTAAAACCGATGCCGCAAGCGGATTGAAAAATGTAATACCCAAGCATGCAGGACTTTATGAGTACGACCGGAATGCATTTAAATACAACACTTACCTGCCGATCGCGCTTTTTACCTATAACCCATTTATCGGAGCGGCTTTTCACAGCGGCGTGACATTTTCCAGGCAGCGTTTCGACAAACCTGACTTCAGCGCAAAACACGCATTTCGGGCCTCTGTAAGTGTAAAAGGAAATTACGATTTCAGTTACAGCAACCAGTTCCGGGAGCTGGCAGGCAAGTGGGATGGGATTTCGGGCGTGAGTATCTCCCGGCCGCTGAATTATAACTACTTCTTCGGGGTGGGTAATGATACCGAAAATGACAAGGAGCGACCCTCCAACTACTACCGCGCCCAGTACAACTCCATCGCCGCATTCGTGGGTCTCACCCATACATTCTGGAAAAAAAGCCGGGTAGATCTGACTGCAAACTACGAATTGAACGAAGGTATCCGGCGCCATAACAGTTATCTGGGCGATCATCCCGAAGTTTTCGGGGTGGAGAGGCTTAACCTTTTTTATGCCAAAGGTTTGTTCAGCCTCGATTTCCGCGACAGGATCGCCCTGCCGGAGCGGGGTTTCCTTTTTGCAGTCACCGAGCAGGCCGGCCACATTTCAAACTCGAATAACAAACTGTTTTCGATTTCCGAAGCGGAGGTTGAACAGTACATTTCAACTTACAGCAAAAACCCGCTCACACTGGGCCTGCGGCTGGGTGGCGGGTTTAGCGAGGGACAGATCCCTTTTTACAAAATGCTGTCGCTCGGTCAGCTGAATGATCTGAGGGGTTATAAAAGAAACCGCTTCACCGGCCGCGCGCGCGCATTCTTAAATACGGAACTCAGGTACCAGCTGGTACAGACGCGCAACACATTTATCCCGCTCAAAATAGGCGTCCGAGGCTTTTACGACCTCGGCCAGGTGTGGACAAATGGTGAAGACCATGCAGCCAAATACTGGCACAAAGGTTACGGAGGCGGCTTTTATGTGACACCATTCCGGGAGCAGTTTGCATTCAATGTCAGCGCGGGCTCCTCGAAAGAAGAGTCACTGCTGCTGATGATTTCGGTAGGCAGTTTTTTCCGGTAAAACAGAAATATGGCCCAACTCTGAGGCGGTATTCCGAATCACGGCGGCAGCAGAACTTGAAACCGTTTTAATCCGGATAGCGACAACATCGTGTTGATGTTAAAGTGCGCCTGATCGAATGTATGCACTCATTATTGCCAGCTTTTGAGAAATGAAGTAATAGGCTGCCCAATGCAAGTCCGGCCAACTTTATTCAGTCACCTTTTTTGGTCCCAAACAAAGTAAAGTCGCCGGGGCTGATCGCATTTACACGTATTTTTCTGGAAACCAGTTCAGCGGATCGGTTTTTGGCAAGTGTAAGCATTGCACCTTTTGAAGCGGCATAAATACTGGCGCCAGGCATCAGCAGTCAAAAACAGCCGACGTTTATCCCCATACGTATCTTACAGGCTGGGCGCATTGATTTCCATGTTCTTTGTCAGGTCAGACATGGATGCGCCTGCATATCCTTTTTTCCAGAAAACATCCAGCGCTTTCTGCGGCGCCGTAGCTTCATCAAATTTCTTCGGGCGCGCCATCGTTTTTTTGTATCGTTCATTACCATAAGAAAAGCCAATCGCTTTTTTTTCTATCAGTTAAGGTAGAGAAAAAGCGAATGGTTGACGCTACGATGGATTTGAGCTGACGCTATTTCGTCGAATGCATCCGGTGACAAACGACATATCGTTTGATTTGAAAGACAAAAAATATTTAATGCGCTCAATGCTAATTAGTTAATTATTGGGCATCGTTTTGTCTCACTGCTTAACATCCTCAGATGAAACAGCGCCTGAGGATGCTAAACTTTAAAATCGTTCACTTAAACTTTATCTCCATGATGAAAAATGTCTCTATCATCCTTACTCTTTTGGTTGGACTTACACTTGCTGCCCATGCGCAGAAGCCGAGTGACTGGCTGTTAAATCCAACCAATCATACGCTCGTACTGATTGATAATGAAGGTCAGATGGCTTTTGCCACAAAAAGTATTTCGATTACTGAATTGCGCAACAACACCGCGATAGTGGCGGGCGCTTCCAAAATCTTTAACATTCCAACAGTTGTCACCACCGTCGCCGAAAAATCATTCAGCGGGCCGGTTTTTCCCGAAGTCGGCGAGTTTTATCCTGCATCAGTTTACCTCGACAGGACCACCATGAATACCTGGGAAGACGTTAACGCCCACAAGGCGATTGTGGCTAAGGGAAAAAAGAGAATCGTTTTTGCGGGCTTATGGACCAGCGTCTGCATTGTGGGGCCGGCATTGTCGGCGATTTCGGAAGGCTATGAGGTGTATGTCATCACAGATGCGTGCGGTGATGTGAGCCTGGAGGCCCATGAAATGGCCGTGCAGCGAATGGTACAGCTGGGGGTAAAGCCGATGACTTCTGTCCAATATTTACTGGAACTGCAGCGCGACTGGTCAAGGCGTGACACCTATAAGCCTGTAAATGATTTGATTAAAAAGTATGCGGGCGCCTATGGTGTCGGTGTTCAGTATGCCCAGGAGATGCTTAAACATTGATTCGCATTGAAAGAAAACGATCGAGCTAAGCGGTCACGCAAAATCCATTTTTTTTTTAAATATGATTTGAAGAAAAGAATTTTTAAAGGACGGAGCTATGCCCGGTGCCGGTTCTCTACTGCTTCCGAGCATTCCATTTTTAAAAACAATACAACAAAAAATACGCAACCAACGGAAACCTCAAAATGGCCCGGTGGATCGCGGCTAGTCATCTCCATATCGATGCAGTTTGAAGCCGGAGGTAAACCGGAAATGGGTTTTGATAGCCCATTTCCGGCAAATCTGGAAAAAGGTTATGCGGATTTGCCGGCAAAAACAGGGTTCCACTAAGGGAAAAACTTCGCAGTTGTACCTTGCACATTACGCTGCAACGATATTCAATTCCTGGAAGGCAGACACGTTTCTCGGCACAATTTTAGGAGCACTTAAGCTGGAATTCGACCAGCTATATAAAGAAGGCGCTGTCAAAAAAAGGGATGATATCGCGCTTATGACATTAAAAGATCAGTCTGCGTTAATTGAGACCGATTATATGTGAGTGGGAATGTTTTCATGCGTGAAATAAAAAGTGATTGTGCTCATCGGTCGGCTGATAAATAAAAGTGATTTGAACAACCGTACCGTGCTCCTTCCGTATTTCCAGGTGACCATCTATGTCACCGGATAATCCTCTTATCAGCGTGAATCCAAACGAATTAATCTTAACCAAACTTAAGTCTTCTTCTTTTATCCCAATTCCATTATCTGCAATAGTCAGTACAAAGCGCCTGTCTTGCGGCTGTTTCAATTTAACGGATATAACACCAGGCCTCCCTCCTGGAAATGCATATTTGATCGAATTGGTAATCACTTCATTCAATATCAGACCCAGCGGAACCAAATGGCTGATATTCATGTCAGTTGAGTCAATATCCAGTTCAAATGTAATTGAACTCCCGATATTGAAGCTGTCTTTCAGGTATTCTACCATTTCAGCGGCGTAGATAGCAAAATCATAACAGGATAGATTATCACTTTGATATAACTTCTGATGAATCATCGACATGGACTGAATGCGATGCTGACTTTCTGAAACAGCCATTTTCGCCTCACTGCTTTGTAAAAATTCGGATTGACTTTCCAGCAGCCCGACAATCATGTGCAGATTATTCTTAACCCGGTGATGAATCTCTTTGATCAACCATTCTTTTTCACTCAGCAGACGCCCAAGAGAAATATTCTTTGCATTTATTTCATCTTGTTTCGCCTGTAATTTCCTACTGTTTTTTTTACTTGATACAAAGCTGTGATATAAAAGGCCAATGATGCCAAGCAGCAATACCATGCTTAAAAAAGAAATTTTCTGCACAAGGGAGGCTTCTTTGATTAAGCCGTTTTGAAGCTGTGATTGCTTAGTTAATATCTCAATATTTTCATCTTTTCTTTCAACATCATAAATCACTTCGATCTGATTTAATTGCCTGAGTTTCGTCGCATTAAATAGGGAGTCTTTTAAATGCGTGTACAATCTGTAATTACTGATGGATGCCAGATAGTTGCCCTTGGAAGAATCAAGCCGGGATTGCCACAGGAAGTTATCAGCCTCATCCCCCTTCGTTTTTGATTTAACGGATAAAACTTTGTGCAGAGAAATATACTTAGCTGCCGGGTCATTGTCGCCCACGTCGAGATAAAATGGAATAATTGTCGCATAGATCCTGGACAATACTTCATCATCCGGCTCAGACCTCGCGACCATTTGAAGCAAATTATGACAGTAAAGTTTGGCTTCTTTGTATCGGTGAATTTTTTTTAAAGACCTGATATATACGGGGGCCACATCTAATAATTCTCTATTTCTCACAACAGGGTATTTTTGCAGTGTTTGGTTTAAAAGCGCAACGGCTTCTTCCGGACGCCCCAGTTCGTTAAGGACGGAAGCCGTATTTGCAGAAACCTCGTGGATAGATCCTGCGTCCTGATATTTAATGGCAATTTTTAGAGAGATATGAAGGTAAAAGTATGCTTTCTCATATTCCTGTCTATCCCCATAAGTCAAACCGACTCTATTGTAAAAAGTGCAAAGTTGCAATGTGGTATCCCCAACAGCTTTTGCATTTTGCAGGGCCATTAAGCCGTAATTTAGTCCCTGGCGGCTATCTCCTAAATTTGTATAGACCCGCCCAAGCAAATCATATACCCCCATCAGACTCTTGTAATCAATTTCCCTGTAAATTTTTAATGCATTTTTCAATGTGGCCAGCGCCTGGCCATAGTCGCCTTGGAGCATGTGAAGGTCTCCGAGTTCCTTCAAAACATGACCTTCTTTTAATTTGTTGTTACCTTTCCTGAATGCCAGCAAGGACTGGTTCACAAGCTTGATCCGCTCCCGAATATCACTTTGTGATAGGGAATAACAACCCTGAAGCGAAAAATATCCCTCACCTAAAAGTGAATAATTGTTGTATTTGCTTGCTATTTTAATTGTTTCAATTGCATAATGCCTGCCCATTTCGGATTGACGAAGTTCATTATATATCCAAGACATCAAGAGGTAACTGGTACCAATTCCGTTATGGTCGTGTAGCGTTGTGGATAATTTTTCTGCAGACTTTGCAAAGTAAAGAGAACTGTCGAGGTGAGTAGGTAGTTCTCCGATTCTCCGGAGGTATTGATTGCTCAGTTTTAATAAAAGCTGAACTTTATTTGAGTCGGCATTTGCCCGTTTTAACTCATCAAGAAGTGGCGCACTATCTTTGGCAAAAAATGGTCCGGGTTCTTGTCCGAATACCAATGTCGATGACCATAAAATCGCGCAGCATATAAGCAGTTTCTGGAACATAGGATCTGACCTTTAGCATAGACCTTAAAAGTGTTCGTAACTCATAATTTAACCGACTGTTTCACTGGTTTACCGTGTGTCAGATCCGTCTAGCAAAATATTTTACAAAAATACCGCTCCCAAATCATGAAGCGGTATTCCGAATCAACTGTACTATTCTCACTATGCATCAAATTCTTGAACCTTCGTTTTGTGATCGTGAATTTCAGATCTCAGTTGCAGTGTAACCCTTCGCGATTAATCGTTCTTACTGCTGTTGTCGCTATTTACTCAGCTTCGAGGCAGTCATGATAACCTTCGAAACTTCGACGGGATGTGATATAAAGGGCACGTGGCTTCCCTTGATTTCGGTGATTTTGGAACCCGATCGTTTGTACATATTCCGCTCAATGTCGGGGTTGATGCTTTTATCGTCGGTTGCTACAATCGTCCAGGAAGGCTTCGTTTTCCAGGCTGCCTGCGAAAGCACTGCTCCAAATGATTCGGCCGCAATCGGCCCTTGCGAGGCATACATAAAATCAGCCTCTTCCTTACTCAGGTCTGCACAAAAACCTGCATGGTATTTGGCTTTATCGTAGTAAATAAATCCATTGCTGTCAGGCGCACCTATCCCGTTTTCAGCGGCTGGCGGCAAAGATGTGGCCCATTTTAAGGTGTTTTCACCCTGGTCGGGCTGGAAAGCTGCGACATAAACCAACCCGGCGACTTTGGGATTCATGCCGGCTTCCGTGATCACGGTGCCACCCCAGGAATGGCCCACCAGAATGACTGGCCCATCCTGTTTGTCGATAATCCGATTGGTTGCCGCCACATCGTCTTTCAATGAGGTTAGAGGGTTCTGGACAACCGACACATTGTACCCGTTTTTAGACAAATATTGATAGACGCCCTTCCAGCCCGAGCCGTCCGCAAATGCACCATGCACGATCACTACATTTTTAACATCTTTTGTTTGGGCCCTGATACCCGAAATGGTTGCGAGTGTGAGCAGAAATGCTGCCGGGCAGCGGTGGAGCAGGATTAGTAAAGCTTTCATGAGTAAGGATTTGATGGTTTAAATGAATAATGCCCGCAGGTGGCGATCAGGCCGGCCTGCGAACAAATGGCACAAATAAGAATGCCCGAACAATTATTCACTGAAAATCAAATACTTACACTACGGAATCGACGGTATTTCGTTTGCGGCTCTCCGGTAAAAACGAAATATCGTTGCGGGCACTTTACACGCTGAAATCTCGCCTGATCCCCAGCTTTTTCATTTTTGAACCCAATGTGGTCGGTGGGATATTCAATATGGCAGCCGCGCCGTCTGCGCCCCTGATGCGGCCATTACATTTTTTCAGGACTTCGATGATGTAGTCGCGTTCATTTTCGAAAATGGTTTTCAGGCGCACTTCTTCGGCCTTTTCGGAGCGTTTGGCTGGTTGCTGCGATGGAAGCGGAATCTGGTCAATCTGGTCACTTTTGGCGAGAAGGACGCTTCTTTCGATCAGGTTTTCAAGTTCGCGGATGTTGCCCGGCCAGTCGTAGGCAACCAGATTCGCCATCGCTTTTTCCGAAACACCGGAGATTTTCTTGCCCGTTTTCTGGGAATAAATTTTAACAAAATGCCTCACCAGCAGCGGAATGTCGTCCCGTCGCTCGGCCAGGGAAGGTACATGTATCGGAAAAACATTCAGCCGGTAGTACAAATCGAGCCGGAATCGACCTTCGGCCACTTCCTTTTCCAGGTTTCGGTTGGTGGCGGCAATAACCCGGATGTTGACCTTCACCGGAGCCCGGCCGCCGATGCGTTCGATTTCTTTTTGCTGCAATACGCGGAGCAGTTTTACCTGGGTTTCGAGCGGCATATCGCCGATTTCGTCCAGGAAAATGGTGCCGTTATTGGCCTGTTCAAACCGGCCGACGCGTTTTTCCAGCGCCCCGGTGAATGCGCCCTTCTCATGACCGAAAAGTTCGGATTCAATCAGGTTAGCAGGCAGTGCAGCTGAGTTTACCTTAATAAATGGCTGGTTTTTTCTGGGAGAAAGCGCATGAATACTGTCGGCGATACGCTCCTTGCCCGTGCCGCTTTCACCGGTAATCAATACCGAAGTATCTACCGGCGCCACCTGGGAAATGAGGTCAAACACCGCAGTCAGTTGAAGGCTCTGGCCGATAATGTCATTGAAAACTGCATTGGGAGAACTGTTCTGCGGGCCCGGAGTGGCATTTCTGACGTGGGTCTCTGCCTGATGCCCGAAACTTTGCGTAGCCAGTACCAGAAAGGGCCGGATCCGCTGACATAAGGCTACCTGATTTTGCGTAAAACCATCGCTGCGCCGGTTGTAAAAGGCAAAGGAAAGTACGTTTTCGTTTTTTGAAAACATGGGCAGCGGCAGGTGCAGCATGGCGTTCATCCCAAAAGTATCCGCGATCAGCTTGTGCATCGAAGGCCGAAATGCCGCTGACTTGAAGTCGCCCTCATTATAGCATTGCAAATCAGCGGGCATTTTGGCAGCATATTGCAAGGCTTCCATTTCCCGCGGCTTCAGATTGGATATCATGCGGAGCCCCTCCTGCGTGATGACCTGATATTCATTAAACCCGATCCTGAGAAAATGCAGGCTTTCATGCTGTCGCGCGGTTCCGGAATAACCTACTGCCAGGAAATCAAATGAAATAAAAGGCTGCAAAACCTGCGCGATCATCAGCAGCTTCTGCTCCCGGGCCGCGTCGCTGGCCGTAATGTCGGCAAGCTGTGTTTGCAGTAAAGTTTCCTTCCGAAGCTGCGATTCCAGACCGTTTTCATGGTGATAGGCTGCAATTTGCAGCGCCACCAGCAAATCTTTCTCGCGAAAAGGTTTGACCAGAAAACCATTGGGCTGCGTCGCCTTGGCTGCATTCAAAACCTCTTCATTGGAATTGGCGGAAAGATAAATGAAGGGGATATTCACCTGGCGCAGGCTGTGGGCCAGATCGATGCCAGTTCTGTTTCCGGTCAAGAATATGTCGAGCAAAACGAGATCAGGTTTTTCGGCTGCGATGATCTCCTCGGCCTGCTCCACCGACCGCGCCACGCTGCATACCTCGTAGTCGGCACGCTGCAGCATGATGCGTAAATGATTTGCCTCAATGAACTGATCTTCAACGATGAGTAATTTTTTAATCATAATCCGGCATTTAAATCATTGCAAATTGTGCCATTTGTTTTTCTTCGGGAATGTAATCGAAACTGATCCGGATGGTGGTGCCGCCATCACTGCTTATTTCCAGTTTCCCTTCGAGCTCTTCGCAGAGGCCTTTGATCAGGGTTAAGCCAAAAGAATTTATTTTGTTTACATTAAAATCAGGAGCCAGGCCGGTACCGTTATCGGAAATGGTCAGCACAAAATGTCGTGGTCTTGTTTCTTTAAATGTTACATCAATTTGTCCCGCAGAACAATTGGCAAAAGCATATTTCAAAGAGTTAATAATTGCTTCATTCAATATTAATCCCAGCGGGATCGAGTGGCTGATATTCATTTCAAGGCGGTCAATGTCGAGGTTGAATGTGACCGGACATTTGTTTTCAAAACTGTCTTTCAGATACTGCACCAGCTCGTGAATGTAGGGCGAGATTTCGATGGAAGTCAGGTTATCGTTTTGATATAATTTCTGATGGATCATCGACATAGATTGTATCCGGTGCTCACTCTCAGCCAGCGCCATTTTTGCTTCATCCCCTTTTAAATATTCCGACTGGCTTTCCAGCAAACCTACGATCATGTGCAGGTTGTTTTTCACCCGGTGGTGGATTTCTTTCATCAGCCACTCTTTTTCGGTCAGCAGGCGGCCGAGGGAGATGTTTTTGTTGTTGATTTCCTCCTGCCGGGCGGCCAATGTCCTGTTATTTTTCCTGACAAGCCGGTAGCCGTAAAACAACAGACCGATAATAACCAGGAGGAGGGCAATGCTGACATACGTAAAGTTCTGGATGCGTGAAGCCTGGTGCAACATATTTTGCTGAAGCGCTGATTCTTTTTTGAGTAGAGCGATGTTTTCCTCTTTCTTTTCGGTTTCGTAAACAATTTCCAGTTGATTGATCTGCCGGGTCTTGTTCTCGGCGAAAAGTGCGTCTTTTGATGTACTATACCTTTGGTAATGTGCAAGTGCAGAAAGATAGTCGCGGTTCACCGAATCCAGGGTTGCTTGCCAGCGATCGTTCATGATCCGGAGTTCTTTAGAATGCGATTTTTCGGCCAGTGCTTTATGTAGCCGGATCAATTTGGTGGCTGGCACATAATCGGCTTTGGCCATGTAAAAGCGGATCAAGGTCTCGTATATCCTTTCCTTATGGGCGTTTTCATCGACAGGCTCAGCCACAATCGCCAAAAGCTCGTTCACATACTTTGTCGCTTTGTCGAATTGCCTTAAATCCCGGTACAGGTGCACATAAACGCGGTCGAGCCAGAATTTGCGAAATAACTGATTTACAGGAAATTTTTCCCGGATACGGTTGAGCAAGCGTAGGGCATCATCGTACTTTCGCAGCATAATGAGCGCGTTGCCCCTATTTCCTGCCATCATATGGACGGTGATCGTATCCTTAAATTTTTCTGCGATCTCCAACCCGTTCGCAAAGTTTTCACTGGCGTTTTTGTACTCACCGACTACGAACTGGGTCAATCCTACCCGGTTGTAGTAGGTGGCAACCGAAAGAGAAGTGTCTTTGAGCGCCCGGGCAGACCGCAAGCCCAGCATGCCATACCTGATGGCTTCATCGGGCATTCCCATAATATTGTACACCGTACCCAAAAGGTCGTAGACCGGCGCCAGCCTGGTATATCCGACGGACTGATAGGTTTGCAAGCATTTTTTTAAAAAGTAAAAAGCCAGCCTGTTGTCGCCTTTGATCATATAGAGCTCACCCACCGCCAGCATGACATCCCCGACCTTCAAAGTATATTTTCCAGCCTGAAATGCAGCCATTGATTTTTTTAAATAGTTGATCCGCCCCTGGATCTCCGAATCCGAAAGTGAATAAAAGCCTCCCAGCCGGTAATAGCTTTCTCCCAGCATAGCATTATTTTTATGTTGGGTAAATATGCTGATCGCCTTTGTATTAGCCTCTTTCGCCTTTTCCGTCTGATCGAACAACCTGAGAATTGCAGCCTGCTGGAAGTATGCCATCGCCAGACCTTGCGCAAAGTGAAGGGAATTGGCGAGCTTTTCAGCGGCATTACTGTAAAGCCGGGCACTGTCCAGTTCTTTTGCATTCCTGCCTGCCCGGTAATAATACTGGTCGCTCAGTTGCAGGTACAAGTTGACGCGGCTGGTGTCGGGTTGGCTCTTTCTGAGTTTGGCAAGAATTGGCGCAGTGTCCTTTGGCGTGAAGGGGCCGAGGTAATCCGCGTAGGAAAAAAAGCTTAAAAATAAGAATACGCTGAGCAGGGGTAGAAGTTTGGGCATAGGAAAGGTAGGTTTACTACAACAGATCACAAATTATACCAGCATCTCATCCCTGATTGTCCCTTGTATCGCCACAACGCTGAGTCATCCAAATATCGTCAGAAATGGCTTTAAATGAGGTTTTCCCGGTAAATAAAGTGACTTCTGGTAGCGAGCCGACGAAATGCCGTTTTGTTGCCCAACGATATTTCGTCGACCTGCCTATTTTACCGACGAAATGCAGTTTTTCGAATCCTAATTTTCAAAACAAAGCACTGATAATCAGGTGTTTGAATTTGTGGTATCGCTTTGGAGTGCTTACTGGCAAACCAATAGGATCACAATGAAAGATAAAGACAGAACTATTTTGTTCGTCACGGGCGCATTCGTTAGCAATGCCTGCTGGGACGACTGGAAGCTGTACTTCGAAAAGCTGGGGTACAAAACGCTGGCGCCGCCCTGGCCGCACAAAGACGCTCCCGCAGAAACCCTCCGCAACCGCCATCCTGATCGGGACATTGCCTCCAACCGACTCGCCGATCTGGTGGAATATTACGTCAGGATCGCCGCACGACTGCCTGAAAAGCCTATTCTGATCGGACATTCGATCGGGGGATTAATCACGCAACTGTTGCTGCAAAGAGGCCTGGCCGCCGCGGGTATAGCGATTCATTCTGTGCCGCCGCAGGGTATTATGACATTCAAATTATCCTTCCTGATCGCAGGCTGGGGACCGCTGGGATTTTTTACGCCCGTGAGCAAGACTTTCATGATGTCTTTCAGCCAGTGGCAATACAGTTTCACGAACGGCCTGCCGCCGGATGTGCAGAAAGAAGGTTACTACAAGCTGGCGATCCCCGAATCCAAGCAGATTGTCCGGGATACGATTACCAGTGTTGCCAAAGTGGATTTTGAAAAACCGCACGCGCCGCTGCTGCTGATTTCCGGCTCGGCAGACCACACCATTCCGGGCTCGCTCAATTACGACAATTTCCGCAAATACAAACCCGAAGGCTCCGTCACCGACTATAAGGAATTTCCTGGCCGCACGCATTACGTGCTGGGACAGCCGGGCTGGGAGGAAGTTGCGGAATACTGCCAAACCTGGCTTTGCTCACTTCAATAATGCATTGATTCCTGACTACACAAATCCAATTCTTATCCAAAACAATTTTCAAAATGAAATCCAGCGTTTACTCCAAAACGGCACTCTCCGGAACCCCCAAGATCGCAGTAAGTCTTTTCTGTATCAGTCTTTTGATGACCATGCTCGCCTGCGACCCGGCAAAAAAAGAAACGGGAGAAAAAGCCACGGCAGACAGTACGGCCACGGCTTCACAATCGGTGAAACCCGCCGATCCGCCTTCGAATTTTAAACATGAAACCGCCCATGTGAATGGGGTCAATATGCACTATGTCATCGGAGGCTCGGGTGCGCCTTTGCTGCTGGTGCATGGCTTCGGGCAAAACTGGTATATGTGGAACCGGCTGCTGCCGGAGTTATCCAAACATTTCACCGTGATCGCGCCGGACTTGCGGGGAGTAGGGGAGTCGGACAAGCCAGAAGGCGGTTACGACAAAAAGACGATGGCGAAAGATCTGCACGAACTCATGAAAAAGCTGGGCTACAATCAGATCAACCTGGCTGGTCATGATATCGGTTTGATGGTAGCTTATGCTTATGCCGCTCAATTTCCTTCGGAAGTGAAAAAGCTGGCGCTGATGGATGCTTTGCTGCCGGGTATCGAGCCGGTTTGGAGCCAGGTGAAGGCAGGGGCGTGGTGGTTTGGCTTTTTCGGCTGGCCGGCGTCGGGCAGTATTGTCGCCGGCAAGGAAAGAGAATTTCTGACCAATTTCTGGCCGGTGGTAGGGCATGTTGAAAAGCCTTTTACTACCGAGGAAACGGAAGAGTTTATACGTGCCTATGCCGTAAAAGGCGGGACGACCGGTGCATTCCACTGGTTCGGCAACTTTGACCAGGATGCGAAGGACAATGTGGAATTTGCCAAAACAAAACTGACCATGCCCTTGCTGGCGATGGGAGGCGAATATTTCGGGGCAGCATTTCTGAAAGACCATTCCAAGCTGGTGGCTACCAATGTGAGCGAAACCAAGATCATGGGCTCGGGCCACTGGGTGGTGCAGGAGCAGACCGAGCAGGTACAAAAAGCATTGCTGGACTTTTTTCTCGCCAAATAGCCGTCTGTCATCATGTTTATGAAAGCGATAATCATAGCGCTTCCGCTGCTGGGATACCAGCTGGCGGCCGCGCAGAAAGCCGACCTGATCGTCACAAACGGCAAAATTGCGACCATGGTGAAGGCAGGCGAATTTGTAGAGGCGGTGGCTATGAAAGACGGCATTGTGCTCGGCACCGGAACTTCTGCCAAAGTGTTGGCGGATTTTAAATCGAACGAAACCAAAATCATCGACGCGAAACGCAAAACCGTCGTCCCGGGCATTAACGACAGCCATATCCACATTATCCGCGAAGGTTTGCATTTCAACAGCGAGCTGCGATGGGATGGCGTTAAAACTTTGGCGCGGGCGATGGAAATGTTGAAAGAGCAGGCAGCGCGAACACCGCCGGGCGTATGGATTAAAGTGATCGGCGGCTGGAATGAATTTCAGTTTGCAGAAAAAAGACAGCCCACGCTGGCGGAAATCAATGCTGCCGTGCCCGACAAGCCAGTTTTTATCACCTATCTCTACGGCAAGGCATTTTTGAACAAAAAGGGAATCGAAGTGCTGGGATACGATAGTAAAACGCATTACGAAGGCAGTCTGGTAGAGCTGGACGGCGAAGGTAACCCGACGGGCATGTTGTTCGCCAAGGAAACGCCGAAAGCGATCTACACCACCCTCGGCCTGACGACAAAATTGTCCGACGAGGAGCGGCTCAACAGTACATTGCAGTATTACCGCGAATTGAACCGCTTCGGGATTACCAGCGCGGCGGACGCGGCGGGCGGCAGCCAGAACTATCCGTCGGATTATTCGGTGGCGCTCAAACTGGCCCGGGAAGGCAAACTGAACATCAGGACTTCCTATTTTTTGTTTGCGCAGCAAAAAGGGAAAGAGCTGGAAGATTATCAAAAATGGGTAGCGAGCGCAGTTCCTAACAAAAATGACCACATGCTGCTGCCGAACGGATATAATGTGGAAGGAGCGGGCGAAAATTTGGTAGCCACTGCCGCGGATTTCGAAAATTTTCTTGAACCAAGGACTATTCTTTCGGACCAAATGGAGGCGGACCTGGAACCGGTAATCCGCTTGCTCGTCAAAGACCGCTGGCCTTTCCGGCTGCATGCCACTTATGGCGAATCGATCGAGCGGATGCTGGCGGTTTTTGAAAAAGTAAATAAAGACACACCTTTTAATGGGTTGCGCTGGTTTTTTGACCACGCCGAAACCATCACTGACGAACAGCTTGAACGGGTGAAAAAGCTGGGCGGGGGAGTAGCCGTGCAGTTCAGAATGTACTATCAGGGCGAGTTGTACGAAAAATTGTACGGCAAGCCCGACCGCCAGCTTCCTCCCATTAAAAAAATGCTGGCCATGGGCATTCCCGTGGGAATGGGAACCGATGCTACGCGCATTTCAACCTACAATCCGTGGATGGCGCTGCACTGGCTGCTGACCGGCCAGACGATCGGCGGCATGCAGTTCTGGCCTAAAGATCAGATTTTGGATAAATACACTGCCCTGCATATATATACCTCCGGTAGCGCGTGGTTCACAGGCGAAGAGCAGTTGAAAGGCAAAATCGTGAAAGGAATGTATGCGGATATGTCGATCCTGACGGACGATTATTTCTCCATCTCTGCCGACCATGTGCGAAAGATCGAATCGCTCGTGACAATCGTAAACGGGAAAGTGGTGTATGCCGCCGGCGATTTCAAGGCACTGGATAAGCCCGCGCCCGCGGTGATACCGGATTGGTCGCCTGTGAAGTTTTATGGTGGTTATCAAAAGTAAACTCTGAAAATGTATGAAAATGATCAAACTGGCGGCCCGGTCGGCTGTCTTGCAAGCGCTTATCTTGTTGCTTTTGTCCTGCGGCGCGTTTGCCCAGGTACCGCTACCGCCACAAGTCCCGATCTGGGACGCCAACCTGGTGACTTTAAAACTGCATAAGATCACCGAAAATGTCTTCGCGGTGATCCCGGCCACAGCGGAAACAGAGACGACAAAAGGCATCCCGCAGGCCACTACTGCTGGTTTTATAGTGGGTGAAAAAGGCGTTTTACTCATCGAAACTATGATGACGAAGCGGCTGTACGACCAGCTTTTTGCGTTGATCCGAAGTGTAACGCCCAAGCCGATTTTGTATGCCGTTAACACCAGCGACCACGGCGATCATTGTTTTGGAAATTACCTTTTGCCGCCACAAACATTGGTTGTCCAGAATGAATTTTGTAACGAAAACCTGACCAAGAATTACGAGGGCATCAAACAATTTATGGTGGCGCTTTTCGGTACCGGCAGGGGCATCGAAGACACGCGTCTGCGGCCAGCGGACATTGTGGTGCCCAAAAATCAGAACATGAAGATGGATATGGGCAGTGGCCAGGTGGTGGAGCTGATCAATGTGGGCACGGCCCAGTCTCCGGCGGATTTGTTTGTAAAAGTGAATGCAAAGGGCAAAACGATCTGGTGGCTGGGAAATCCGTTTATCGCGGAAAGTCCTGCTATCCCCTGGCTTTTCGACGGCTATTTTCTGGAACCGGTAGACAATCTCAAAAAGATCTATGAGATGATCGGCGACGAGGATGTGGTGGTGCCCGGACACGGACGGGTCACGAATAAGGCGGGCATCAAATACACGATCGACTATGTCTCCGCCCTCAAATCAAACATGGAATCGGCCGTAGAAGAAAACCTGACTTTGGAACAAGCACGGAAAAAAGTCACCATGAAGGAATTCGACAAAGGCTATGTGCTCTTCAACTGGCTGCATGACAATTTCAATATGGCCAATGCCTACAAGGACATTTACGACAGCAAATCCAAACAATAGCCAGCCATGAAACGCATTCTACTTTTGCTTTTTATGCTAGGTTCGCTGCGGGCTGCCGGGCAGTATGTGCCGCTGAAAATGCTGCGTTACGATGAAAATTACGCGGGTTTAAAAACAGATACGACCGAGAACTTTTATCATGAGCTGAAATTCACGCCCTTGTCGAGGAGCCGCAACACCTACATCAGTTTCGGTGGCGACGTCCGCTTTCAGTATTATCACGTGCTCAATGATGAGTGGGGCGAGCAGCCGGATAAGAATTACGGTTATGTTTTTTCGCGCTACCTCGGGCATGCCGATTTTCATTCCGGCGATCATTTTCGGGCATTTCTGGAATTGCAGAGCGGGATGGCGAATGCGAAAGCGAGTACCAGTCCGGCGGATGAAAATCCGCTGGACCTCCACCAGGCCTTTTTTGACCTGAACTTATCTCCCCAGAAAAAGAATAACCTGGTGCTGCGGGTAGGTCGGCAGGAACTATCCTACGGTTCGCAAAGGCTGATATCGGTGCGGGAAGGGCCGAATAACCGCCATGCATTTGACGGGATCAAGGCCATGTTTTCGGGTGTCAATTTCAAAACAGATCTGCTGTACACACATTATGTGGCCTCTAAAAAAGGCGTTTTTGATGATGGGTATAACAAAAATGTGAAGTTCTGGGGAGCCTACACGGTGAGCAACCAGGAGCCTCTGCTCAAAAATGTCGATCTCTATTATTTTGGTTTGGATAAGAAATCAAACAGTTACGACGACGGTAAAGGGAAGGAAATGCGGCATTCGCTTGGGACGAGGATTTGGGGCAGAAATGAGCATTGGCGCTACGACGTTGAGGCCATTTACCAGTTTGGCACTTTTGCTGAGAAAACAATCCGCGCCTGGACAGCCTCCGCCCACATTGATTATGAGCTCGACCATCTGAGATTTGAACCTGAGGTCGGCCTGAAAACCGAGGTGATCAGCGGCGACAGGCACCTGGGCGACGACAAGCTCAATACCTTCAATCCTTTGTTTCCCAGAGGCGGTTACTTCGGTCTGGCAGCATTGATCGGACCTGCGAACCTCGTCGATATTCATCCTTCGGTTAATTTTAATTTTACCAAAAAACTTGCGGTAGACTTTGACTATGACGTTTTCTGGCGGTACAGCAGTGCCGACGGGGTGTATGGTCCCAATGCAATGATGATCTATTCCAGTTCAGACATTTCGGCCAAGTTTATAGGACATCAATATGCCATGGCAGCGGAATATACTACGAATCCCTTCCTGCACTTCGGCTGCGAAATAACCTATTTTGCAACAGGAGAATTTCTTCGAAAAGCCGGGCCGGGCAAGAACCTGTCGTTTCTGTGTCTGACGGCGGAGTTGAAGTTTTGATAATGCTCACAAGTTGATTGAAAAAGTGAGGTCATAAAGTGCTATATGGTCGATGGGTAATATGTTTTAGCCGCCTAAATGATTGGGCGAAACTGCAAAACAGTTTAATCCAATCATTTGGGAATCATGAGTGAACAATGGCAAACATTATTGTAGAAGACCGCTATTCATCTTCGGACAATCAATGCGGGAAATCTTCCTTGTTGACGCCCCAGGTGGCAGATGGCTTATCGCCCATGTAAAGTACCAGTTCTCCGCCAGCCATCATATTGCTATGTCTGATGAAGGATTTGGTATAAGGCTGCCCGTTCAACGTTGCCTTCTGAATGTAAATATTCTTCTTGCTTGCTCCAATTGTTTTAACGACAAAATGCCTTCCGTCGCCCAATGAAAGTTCGGCCTGTTCGGCTATAGGAGTTCCTATTACGTACTCGCCATTAGCAGGATTAACCGGATAAAAACCCAAAGCACTGAAGACATACCATGCGCTTGTCTGTCCGCAATCGTCATTTCCAACCAAACCTTTTGGAATGTTGCGATAAAATGCACGGAGCTGATTTACTCTTTCCGCCGATTTCCAGGGCATACCCACGTAATTGTATAAATAGGAAATATGGTGACAAGGTTCGTTGCCATGCCACATCAATCCTATATAACCATCATATTGAAAAATGGTTTGGTTGTCGCGAGGTGTCAGGGTGAATAATGAATCCAGTTTTTGAGTGAATTTTTCCCCGGTCCCAAACATCCTGATCAGCCCGTGCACATCGTGGGGGACATACCAGGTGAACTGCCACGCATTTCCTTCCGCAAATGCCGGAATGTTGTCAAATGATTCTTTGTAGGGGTCAAACGGCGTTATCCACTTTCCCGAAGCATCCTTGGGCCTTACAAACAGTGTCTGGGAGTCAAATACATTTTTCCAATTTTCGCTGCGTTCTGTAAATAATTGATAGTCCGGCTCCTTTCCCAACAGCTTCGCTACTTGGGCAATGCACCAATCATCAAAAGCGTATTCCAAAGTAGAAGTTACGCTGCCACCGTCCTTTTCGAACGGTACGTAACCTAATTTTCTATACCAGTCGGTACCCCGGATATTTTGATTCGCACTGGCTTTCATCGCTTCAAATGCTTCTTCATAGTCAAAGCCTTTGAATCCTTTCAGCATGGCATCCGCTATAACGGCTACCGCATGATAGCCTTTCATGGTGTTGGTTTCCGCAAAATATAAGTCCCAAACCGGCAACAGCCCATATTGCCTGTAAAAAGTAAGGAGAGAGTTGATCATATCCGGAATGCGCTCTGCCTGTGTGATCGTTAATAGGGGATTGGCCGCCCGGTACGTATCCCAAAGCGAATGAATGGTGTAAATATTTTTTCCACTCACAACCGTCTGTTTGTCGATACCCCGGTAGTTATGTAAGGCATCGTCGATCCGGACCGGAGCAAGGTAGGTATGATAAAGTGCGGTGTAGAATATGGTTTTGAAATTTTCGTCACCCGACGTAATTTTTATCTTTTGTAATTCCCGCTCCCAGGTGTTTTCAGCTTCTAATCTAACCGCATCAAAATTCCAGTTTCCTGTTTCTTTTAGCCCTGCCAAAGCTCCTTCGATATTGGCGGTACTTAAGGCGACCTTTAGCAACACCTGCTCACCTTTGGATGTCGGAAAAACCAGGCAAGCTTTTATGTCTCGACCCGTGAGTTCATTTTCTGATTTTGCAAGGCTGCCATCCTTAAAAATCGCAGTCTGCCCGACCGGCTTGTTGAGCCTGATTGCAAAAAAAACGTGTCGGTCTTTGGAAAATGAAGATTTGGAAATTCTGTATCCTACAAATGTGGTGTCGTCAACTTTTTTTAACTGACAACCCGTGGTAACCTCATCCCCTGCACCATAGGTCAAGTCTACTCGGATAACCGATTTTTGACTTTTGGGAAAGGTGTAGCGGTGGAAGCCGGATCTTTGGGTAGCTGTTAATTCGGCCTTAATCCCGAAACTTTTCAACATCACCGAATAGTAGCCCGGACTTGCCTTTTCTTCCTGATGTGAGATGCTGCTCCTGATATCATCTGCAGATGGATTCACCCCGACCATCGGTAAAACCGAAATATCCCCCAAAGCGGGTCTGCCGGTACCACTCAGATGCGTATGGCTAAAACCCTTGATCCTATTTTTGGTATAGGAGTAACCGGAACAATATCCTTCATACTTGTCCTTTTCCGTCAGGCCGTTATCGGGGCTAAGTTGTATCATGCCAAATGGGAGGGTCGCACCGGGGTAGGCGTTACCTTCAAAAACAGTTCCGATAAAAGGGTTCACATATTTGATTAACCGAACCTGGCAGAAACAGGTACCCGCCATAAAAAATGCAGAAACGAAGACCCCAAACGTCTTTAACATGGCATTAGCGAAGAAAATATTGAACAGGCAATTCTATCTAAGTGAGACTGGGCAATATACGAAGAACGCAATTATTTGATCAATGAAAAAACAGCCTGTTTGGGGATGAATAGTGCTTATTTCGTTCCCCGTTGGCGCTGCATGATAAATTTCTGGCCGCGTCGCCGCTGGCGATGAAGTACAGAGTGCTTTGAAGGATAAGTTAAACGCATTACTGCCGACTATCCTGACGCTGGCAAGCGAGATGGAAGAATTTGCAAAACAGCCTCGTTGTTTATATGTCGAAATCAGCGTGAATCTCCCGAATGTCAGCAAGAAACAATGGGTCCCTGGCCGCCATTTTCATTGCACCCGTTTTCTGAGATTTGAAATCGATCTGATCATTAACATATACCGTCACCTCTTTTTTATCACGGAAATCAGGTGGGAGAGTCAGGATTATAAGATTGTTTTTGACCGGCAAAACAATCTTAATAAGTCATAGCGAAGAATTTTCAAGAAGGTGCGAAATTTCAGATTTACAGGCTACCCCCTCTCCTTCAACCTCCTGATATCCAGAAACCCAGCCACCAGCACAATCGGAAATGCCACAGCAGCACTGATCATCACCGCCTGTAGCCGGGCTGGTTCTTTGGCAGGATCGAGAAAAAACAGAAACGTGGAATAGATATAGGGATAGTAAATAATGTGTTCCCAGTCCATCAGGATAATGCCTGTGATCCAGAGCCCGATACCGATCCCCAGCGGGACAACGAAGTTGCGGAACCGCAGGCTGAGCCAGTACTGGATGACCGAGACGGCCAGGACGCCGAGGTAGATTTTGCAGGTGAGCGTGAAAAGAATGTCCCAAGGGATCCGTTCAAAGCACATCGGGTATTTGGGATTTGCGAGGTTTACCGCCAGCCCGGAGAGGACGACGAAGACATCGAACAAAATCATATACATCACCATCAGGGTTTGTATCACAATGTATTTGGAGCAAAAAATATCCGCGAAGGTCCGCGGTGTCGTGTAAACCTGTTTCCAGGTATTGTTGCGGAATTCGATTTGCACGATCAGGTTGGAGATCAGGATCATGTACATGGGGAGGATCACTGCTGCTACGTTTTTCCAGCAAAACCTGAAAAAGGTGACCCAGCCATCGGCCTGGAATTTGGGAAGCATAATATCCGGTCTCTGGTTAAGGATCAGGAAGTTGATGGCGGGAACGAAAACCGCTGCGCCCCATGTGAGCCAGTAGGCAAATGACCTTTTGCTTTTCAGGAACTCGGCCCGTGTATTGGAGAAAAATGGGATTGTCATGGTTGTTTTTCGGAAAGGATTTGGAGAAAGAGGTCTTCCAGGTCATTTTTCAGCAGGCCGAGCCGGTACACTTGAATGCCGGCCTGGACCAGCATCTGGTTGATCTCAGCAATCTGATTTTCATTGACATACCTGAATTTGATCACATTGTCATTTTTCCGGGTAAGCGTAAACTGCCGGCCCAGCACTTCCAGCGCCAATGTCGGGTCACTTACTTTGATCTCGGCGTAGGCGTGTATCGTTTTCAAAAGGTGCAGCGCATCCAGCGTCCCCTGGAACAGCAGTTTTCCGTGGTCGATAATCCCGACATGCGTGGCGATTTTTTCGATTTCGGCCAATAAGTGGCTTGATATCAGGATCGTTTTGCCTTGCTGCTGGTTGAGCTTGCGCAACAGGTCGCGGATTTCGATGATGCCGTTCGGGTCAAGCCCATTGGTTGGCTCGTCGAGGATCAGCAGTTCTGGGTCGTGGAGCAACGCGATACCAATCGCCAGCCTTTGTTTCATACCCAGCGAGTAGGCCCTGGCTTTTTTGTTTGCAGCGTCGGTCAGTCCCACAATGTCGAGCACTTCTTTGACCCTGTTTTTGCTGCATCCATAAGTGAGCCGGAACACTTCCAGGTTTTCCCGGCCGGTCAGGTGAAGGTAGAGCGAAGGTTGCTCGATGAGCGTGCCTATCTTTTTCAAAAGCCCGATGCGGTTGGTTTTGAAATCAATTCCAAAGAGTTTGAAATCGATATTTTCCTCCCTGAGCAGACCCAGTATGATCCGGAGCGTGGTGGTTTTTCCGGCTCCGTTTGGCCCGAGAAAACCGTAAATGCTGCCCTGCGGCACGGCCAGGTTTACATCTGTGAGAATGTTTTCCCCCGGTCTAAAACTGAAATTCAGATGGTTGGTTTCGATGATTGACTGTTGCATATGCTTGATTTTGAACCAAAGAAACAGGTGCGGTAACAGACGCAGAAATAAAATCACCAATGACCGGATTCTGACTGCAAACGGGCAAAAATGGGAGGTTAAATCAGAGGGGTTTTAATGTTTGCGGCGTATCAGCCAATCCTTTTGAAAAGTTCTTCACGGAACAAATCACCAATCGGGATTTTAATTTTGCCGATAAAAATAACATTGCGCTCAATACTGGTAATCTTGTTTAATGCAACGATAAAGGAGCGGTGCACCCTGAGAAAATTGGACGCCGGGAGTTTATCCAACAATGCCGTCAGCGTTTGCAGTGTGTCGATATGCTGCTGACTTGTATGTAGCGCCACGTAATCTTTTTTGCCTTCGATATAAAGAATGTCGTCATAATCGACCCGCAGAACCCGGTATTCGGATTTGATGAAAAGGTAATCCGGGCTTTCCGGCAGGGCCATTTTTTGTAACCTGGCCTGGGCTTTTTGCACGGCTTTCAAAAATCTTTCAAAACCAATGGGTTTGAGCAGATAATCGACCACGTCGGCCTCAAATCCTTCGAGGGCAAATTGAGAAAAAGCGGTGGTAAGGATCACCAGAGGCGGTTTGGCAAGAGCGGAAATAAAGTGAAGACCGTTGATCTCGGGCATAGAAATGTCCAGAAAAAGCAGGTCGATCTCGCCGGTCTGGATCGCCGGGATCGCTTCCAGCGCGTTCGTGAATGTAGCCGACATGTGCAGGAAGGGCGTTTTTTGCACATAATTTTCAATGACTTCCAGCGCCAGGTATTCGTCGTCGATGGCAATGCATTTGATCATGGCTGCGGGTGGAGCTTTAAGGTCAGGTTGGCGGTAAAGGTTTCTCCGGTTTTGTTTAAAACCAGCTTATAGTCTCTCTTGTAAAGCAAATCGAGTCTCCGGCGAAGATTTTGCAGGCCTACGCCGCCCGGCATAGCTTCCAGGGACTTACGGATTTTATTGCTGAGTCCGACTTGTATGTAGTCTGTGGAAATATCAAACCTGATCATGATTGGGTAAGTCCCATGCTTGAAAACGTTTTCGATCAACGGAAGGAATAACAAGGGCGGAATGCTCGCTTGCTCCGTGTTCCCGTTTACCGACAGGCTAATCCCTTCCCCGGTTTTATTCCGCAGTTCATGCAAGGAAATGTAGGTTTCAATGATCTCAATTTCCTTGGACAAGGCTATCCGTTCATCATTGGTTTCATACAGCAGGTACCGCATGATCGACGAAATCTGTAATATCTTGTCCGGCGTATCGTCGGATTTTTTCAGCGCTAATGCGTACAGGTTGTTCAAAGCATTGAATAGAAAATGCGGGTTGATCTGCGCTTTCAGGAAAGACAACTCGGTTTTGAGCTGCTCGTTTTCCTGTTCCTTTTCCGATTTCATTTTTGCATACCAATCACTGCTGAACCGGACGATCACCGCAAGGATTACAAACCAACCGACATTGATAAACCGCGTTAAAACAGTCCCAAAGCTCAGATATTGATGGATTGCTGCGATCAATAGGGCCAGGCCGATCATCGTGACAATGTTATATGCCGAGAATTTCAGGAGATGGGTCCGTACGAGAAGTTTTGGGATCAGAATGGCGTAATTGAGATAAAAGATCAGGCCGTTTGCCAAAATGATCGGTCCGTAGTGAAGCAGGAAACCATCGAAAGTAAAACGCGACGCATTTCCATTCACAACGAGGGTCAGATAGATGAGCCACGCGAGGATGTGCAATACGGCCGGCAGGTATTTTTCAATTTTCTGTGCGTTCATCAACGGGCCTTTATCTCAATGAAACACGATGATACGCATATACGGGTTGATTTGAAAAAAATCTGGTCAACAGGCCCTGGGAAGCCGTCAACCGGACTTTTACATCGACACAAAAAAGAGGAGGTACTGGTTATTTTGTGTTTCACAAACCTGCGGACGTACCCTGGCGTATCTTTTCGAAACAAAAGCATCGCCCTTGAGACCTCGATCTGGTGCCAGATGCCTTCCTACCCGCATGCCAGCCTCAGGCCGCCGGAGCGTAGTGGTGCGCAGGAAAATTGCTGGTGAGATGAAGCCCCTGAGGATGATATTATGAAGAGCGAATGAGATTTTATGCAAAGGTAAAGCACGACAGAAATTTTGATTTGATACTTTCATGAACTTTATTACGAATCTATTATATTGTAGGCTATGTTTTAAATGGAAGTTTGAAACTGATTGCCGCTAGTTGCGTAACCCCCAAGTTCCTCTTAACGTTAGATAAAATGTACTTTTTAAACCCGCGTCTTGCTGCCGATATTTTTGACGGCGAGTATATCATTGCCAACTTAGATACTGGTCTTTACTATAGTGTCCAGGGTGCGGCCGTCGCCCTTCTCCGCTCTCTTCCATTTCCTACTGAGAGTCAGGTTATTTCTGTTTTTCTGAATGCATTTCCGGAAAGTGCCGAAGTGATTAAGGAAGAATTGACTTCCATTTTTAAGGATTTGGTAAGTCAGGACATTGTCAGGCAGGAGGAAGGGATACTGTTGGAAAACGGCCCTGAATGTGTAGCTCCGGACGCGTACGTACCTGGTCGGTTTAATCGTTACGCAGACATGCAGGATCTGCTGCTGTTAGATCCCATCCATGATGTGGATGAAAACGGGTGGACGGTTCAAAGCAATAATAGCTAAATTTTAGTTGCTTTGGATTTAGGTACTTACTTCAACAATGTTCTGTCATTGTTTGACTCCGTTGCTTCCGTGTATGTGGATCAGTTAAAGCTGGCCAATCGGACTGTTCATCTATGTACACCTTCCCTGGCCTTGCGAGAACGGTTTTTGCCCGCGCTAGCGCATCTTATCGATTCAAAAGAGGAGGGTAACCCCGCATTGACGATATGGTATGCGGACGATCCCTCTCTTGCGCATCCCATGAAGGCCCCCCCGTTGGATGGCTTTAATGCGCAGGGATATCATCCTGATCTTGATCAGGATGATATCCAAATTTTTTTTCAACCCTGGCAAACCCAGATATTTCTATACTCCCGGAGTAAATCCATTGGTATTTACTGGGTACAAAAGACGGAACAGGTTCCCTGGTGGGAATGTACCTTTTCTTTTCGCGCATTATTTCATTTATGGACCAGAGATCTCCCTGCCCAACTGGTACATGCAGGCACGATGGCTAAAAACGGCCGGGGGATATTGATCCCCGGGCAAAGCGGTTCAGGGAAATCCACCTCTTGTCTCAATTTGCTTCGTGCGGGTTATGATTATCTGGGCGATGATTACGTATGGGTTGAGCTGGCAGGGGAAGTGAAAGTTTATACACTCTATCAAACGGCAAAAGTTGAGCCGGATAATTTCCAGGCAAGATTCCCGGAGTGGGGACCTTTTCTTCGAAATCAAGCAGACTACAAGGAGCAAAAGGCTATTTTTCATATAACTGACATTTATCCGGAAGCGGGAATTTTAGTTTCTCCCATTAGGGCGATCTTGTTGCCCAGTGTTGCGCATCAGGAATATACACGTTTTGAAAAAGCTGGTACTACGCAGGCTCTGATGGCGATGGCTCCAACCACGCTTCATCATTTACCCCATCATCGGACAAATTCCTACCAGAAACTGGTAAAAATAGCCTCTTTGTTGCCGAGCTATCATTGGCATTTAGGTAGTAACCGAAGTCAGTTTGTTGAATCATTTGATCATTTTTTAACACATGAACTGCCCTAAAATCAGTGTCATTATACCTACGCACAATAATGGGGCTGAATTAAGAAGAGCGATCGAAAGTATCCTCGCACAGGACGCCTTGGCCGCACAAAATTGTACGGTTGAAGTGCTTATCGTAAACGACGCTTCTGACGCGAAATTCCAGGACCAATTGACTCAATTGACGCTTGATTTTGAAGAATGCAGATTGTTAAATACTCCGGTGCAATCGGGGCCGGCTGCCGCAAGAAACGTGGGTATAGGTGCTGCCGATGGAGCGCTTATTGGGTTTTTAGATGCTGATGATGAATGGCCACTTAATAAGGTGAGTATTTTGTTGCCTTATTTCGGGGATAATCGTATGGATGTCGCAGCCGGGAAAATTCAGTATCTACTTGAGGAAGGTCAACCCGAATTGAATATGAAATTCGAGGATGAGCGAAACCGCATTACCCATGTCCATTTGGGTACGTTGCTGGCCAGGAAATCTATATTTGAGAATGATCTTTTGTTTGATGAAACATTGACATTCAGTGAAGATGTAGACTGGTGGTTTAGGTTAAGGGAGAAAGAAATCAACATTGTAATTGACGAGGCAACCACATTATATTACCATGTTCATGGAAACAATATGTCGGTGAACAAAAATATCGGGGAATTACAATTATTGAAAATATTTCACAAATCAATAAAAAGAAGGAAGGCAAATCAATCCAGTCAATTTATGCCGCAGATTTCAGATTTCAGAGTGGATCAGCCGGACCCGCTGATCAGCATTATCCTGCCGCTTTATAATGGAAAGGACCTTGTTAAGAAATCCATTGATGGCGTTTTGAACCAGACATTTATCAATTGGGAATTAATTGTCGTTGACGACGGATCTGAGGATGACGGAGCAGCGTACATTGAAAGCAATTATCCAAAAGTGAAGATAATCCGTCAGCAAAACGCCGGAGTGGCCGCTTCCAGAAATACCGGTGTAAAGCATGCGAACGGGGATGTTGTCGCTTTTTTAGATCAGGATGACGAATGGGCTCCTTCTAAATTGCGAGATCAATGGGACCTGTTGAAAAAGGACCCTTATTGTTCTTTTGTTACTTGCAATCAACAGTTTATCTGTAATGAAGGAGTGAGTTTGCCGGCCAATTTCAGTGAAAAATTATTCGAAGAGCACCGTTCCCTGGTTCCAAGTGCTTTACTGATCAGGAAACAAGCTTTACTGAGCGTCAATATGTTTGATCAATCCTTGCAGGTAAGTAGTGATTTTGATTTGATACGCAAGCTACGGTTAGCCAATTGCAGGGAAGCCAATGTAGAGAAATTGTTATTAAAGAAATGGTATCATGGAGAGAATGCCAGCTTAAATAAAACCCTGATGAAAAAAGAGATTCTGGGTCTGTTGCACCGTCAAATTAAAGGGCGATGAAAAGTGCCGAAATAGATGTGATTATCGCCGTTTACAATGGTGAAAAATTTATTAAAGAGGCGATCACTTCCGTACAAAACCAAACCTGGAAAGATCTCAATATCATTGTCGCGGATGACGGTTCAACGGATCAAACGCGAGGGATAGTCAACGAATTGTCCGAATCCGACAACCGCATCAGCTTGCTGAGTCTTTCCCATCAGGGTGTTTCTGCGACATTGAATGCCGCCATAGCATATTCATCTGCGCCGTACATTGCATTTCTGGATGCGGATGATTTGTGGGATGCCAATAAGCTCGCCATACAAATGGAGGCTTTGGTAAATAGCGGCAATGAAGTTTGTTTATGTTTGATTCAGGAATTTGAAACTTTACCGGAGGATCTTGTCCAATCCTACCGTGCCCGAATGGAGCCTATGAAAGGGTTTATAAAAACTGCCTTTTTAGGGAAACGGTCTATTTTTACGCGATTCGGATTATTTGACGAAACTGTATCCATCGGGGATTTTGTGGATTGGTTTGGTCGTATCGTAAGAGCGGAGGTGCCTGTGATGATGCTCGATCAGGTGTTGGCTTTCCGCAGGATTCATGAAAATAACACCACCCGGAATATCTCCAAGAATGTATTTTTGAAGCTTTTAAAAACGCACTTGGATGCAAAGAGAAAAGATCCCTGACGTGAATCGCCTGAAATTTGATCACCCATTTAAATTTTGGATTTTCTTTTTAAAGTCCGTGCCCATACAACCTGTCGTTGGGTCATTTTTCCTGGGTGGGTTCCGTATACTTGCCTCGGCAGTCTGGCCCATATTTTTGTATCAGTCTTTAAAACAAATCGGAAGTTCCTCTGGTACGGATATTCTCACGCATGTGATAGCAGTGGTACTCATGCTGTTGGTCGCGGCCATTTGCCATCATTTTCAATCGAAAATAAACATTGCGATCTTAAGTGAGTTTACGGTTGACTTAAGCAGCCGGATCTGGAAGAAAATGAATGCACTTGATTGGCTGACTTTCCATGGGAAAAATCGCGTTTATTATTTTGACATGCTGCTCATTGAAACCTGGCGGGTTAGGTCTGGGCTGGTAACTATTTTAGAATCAATAGTTGTCAACGTTTTCATCGCAGGTATTTTAAGCATCTTTATTGGTTTTGTAAGTTTACCGTTATTTTTTGTCTGCCTGGCGGGGTTGGTAATCATGGGTTCGGTTCATATACTTGCAACCGTTCAAACCAGGCCTTATCTGAAGCAGTTTCACGAAGCCTGGCGGGTGCAGCATCATTGGATTGCAAAATGCGTGGATCAGTTTGATCTGCTTAAAATGGATCGGGCCTATGCAGAGTCGTCCCAGGCGCACCAGAAAAACACTGGCGAGTTTGTGGCCGTCAATAGTCATTTATTATTAACGCAGGCCCGGTGGAGGAATATCAATCAGTTCGTTGCGAATATGGTCCGCATTGCTGTATTTATGATTGGGATCTATTGGGTGAAAGTGGGATTCATTGGTTTGGACGGCCTGCTGTTGACCCTGTTAATTGTGAGTATCGTACAGGGAAACATTACCCAGGTCACCGGCGGGATGACCCATGTAATGGAAGCGCATGAGTCCCTGAAAACGATCACTCTGTTTTTGGGTTTAAAGGAAGAAACACTGGGTGATCCTGATTCTGAGAGGGAATTTCCGATTGTAACAAAGATTTCCATTCGCGATCTATCCTATGGTTATCAAGACTCGCTTGTAGTCGAAAATGTTGATTTAGATCTGCGCGCTGGTCATATATATCTTTGGCGCGGTGCCAATGGAAGTGGTAAAACAACGGTTGCGCACATTTTGCTTGGATTGATTGCGCCTGTGCAGGGAACTTTAAAAATCAATGATCGAGCCGCCGACTGGGCCACACTGAAATCGTTGCGAAAGCGCTTTGCCTACCTGAACCAGGACTCACCCATTTTTATGGGTGATATCAGAGAAAACGCTTTATTCGGACATCCGGAGCCTCAGCAGGCATGGGAAAGGCTACAAACCAGCTGGCTGTACAGGCTATTGCCCGGGCAACACCACAACGGAGCACGAAAAGTCGGCGAAAGGGGAGAAGGCCTTTCGGGAGGAGAGTCGAAACGCATTGCGTTGATACGGGAACTGCTTCGATCATCAGAAATACTGATTCTGGATGAGCCCCTGAATCACCTGGACGAGTATGTTATTCAGGAGATCGAGCGTGAAATTGTGAGTATAAAGGCTGAAACAATTGTTATTATTATTAGTCATCAATCAGGTTTCGAGGACGTAGCAGATGAAATCACAGACTTTTGAAACGGTAGATAACCTTACATCCATTCAGCTTTTAATGGTAAAGGCATGTTTGTCGAAAAACAAAGATGAGCGTGAATTTATCGTGCGTTTATGGGAAAAGCAGGTCGTGATGGATGAACTGGATTATAGTTGTTTTCGTCTCCTGCCGCTTTTCTATCACGGCAATGAGCAATGTGGCATTGCTACCAGGCATGACAACCGACTGAAAATCGTATACAAGTACTGGTGGCTAAAAAATCAGCACTTATCCAACCAGCTGAAGCTAATACATAGCGCCTTATCTGCTTCGGGCATTGAAAGTGTTGTAATCAAAGGCGCTTCCCTCAAGACGTATTACGATCTTGGCGAACTCAGACCTATGGCAGATTTCGACCTGCTGATCCATCCTTCAGATTTGGACAGGGCACTGAACGTAATCAAAGCACACCATTTTAACATCAGCGAAAAGTCAGCTCTTTATTTCGAGAGGAGAAGGGATGTTTATCAGTATTTCCATCATGCTGTTTCTTGTATTCATACCCAGAATGACAGTCAGTTGGATTTGCACTGGCGTATAGGTTCACGCTGTTCCCTTTCATTTACCAATGACTTATGGAATCATTTGGACGATTATACACTTATCCCGAATGCAAAAAAGCCGCAATTGGCGTACGAAATATTTATGCTGGTGATTCACGCCGTAGAGGCCAAAAATCGGGATAATCTCAACTGGATTATTGATGCTGCCATGATCAACAGGGCGGTAACCGGCACCTACTGGCAGGAAGCCAGAGAGTTGGCCGTAGCGGAGAAAAAGGCTGATCTCTTTGATTACGGTTGTTCGTTGCTAATCAGTTTAGGTATTGATGTTCCCGATCCGGGAGAAGTTAAGGAGCCTTTAGGCGTAGTTCGAAATATCCTGGCAAATAGGAGGGATCTTGGCTACGGAAAAATGCTAAGATTCGGATTTCATAACCAGCGGCTATTCGTCAATCTCATGTTCCCTCATGCGAACCATTTCGTCAAAATTTTCCAATTCGGTAAGAGTCTGTATTACAAGTATGTACTCATAAGAAATGGCTATTTTCGGGGATGAGTTTCCGTTTTACCAGGGATTTGATCGGCTAATCGCGATTTGTGCTAAAAGTAAGGTTTCAGCGTCTCCACGATCACCATATGCCCGGCTTCATTGGGGTGATTGACGGACGCCATGTGTTCTTTGAGCCTTCCTTCCTTGATTATTTTCTGAAACACCACATAAGGGTCCGCCAGACCGGTACGGTATTGTTTGGCCAAAGCCCTGATCTGCTGAACATACGGGTCCAATGGATTCGACGGGTCGGAAATATCGATACGCTGGTCGGGCGAAGGGGTCAGCAAGATCACAGGAATGTTTTTCGCCTGTGCCAGCTGGATCATTTTCTCCGTCGCAGCTTTCACATCATCTATCTTGCCAAACCGGTCGTTCAGCGCATAGTCTATGAAAAGTACGTCCGGGTTATGGATCAGCGCATCTTTTTCAAGCCGCGCCGCGCCGCTCACGGATCCTTCGCCGCCAATGGCCGTCACAATCACATTGATCACCGCATATGGATATTTGTTTTTAAGTTCTTTGAGTAAAAGATTGGGATAGGATTGCAACGTATGCACCTCCCGGTTTTCCCAATAACCCGACGGCACCGAATGCCCGTGAAATACCAGGTTGATCCTGCGGTTTTTTGGAAAAACGGCGGATAGATCCTTTTTGATTTGAGAGAGATAAGTGGTATCCGCGATTTGGGCGCTGACTGTGAATGGGAAAATGACCATCCATACAAAAGCTTTGGCTACGCTCAATACATTCATTTTCAATATGGTATTAAAAGTTATTTTCATCATTTTTTTCGTTTACCAGGATACGGTGAGGCTACCTGTCATATGCTCAACCACAAAATGTTTCCCCCACTTCTCGTCGCCTTGTTTGGCCGCGATCTTCCCGGTTTTCCAGGGATAACCTGCATTGAGATAGGCGTTGAATTTTTCCAATGATATGCCGTCACCTGCATAGATCCGGACCGTGGCGTTTTTTAAACCTGTAACCTGGAAGCGTTTGTTAATGTCTTTCTGGCCCGAGTGAAGCTCTTTATAAGAAACAATTCCGTCGTTTTGTTCCACAAAAATCCTGGATTCCCGATTCCAGGAAGTAGGTAATGTGTAAACAGCATTCCCCTGGTCCAGCTTGGTTTCCAATCCCAGAAGCAAGGGAGCGCCTTGCGGGAATTTGAAACGGTGCGTGATTGTACTGTTGGGATTGTAGCCGGAAAAAATGAACGCATTGTTGCTCCTGGAAATCGTCAGCACAGGGTTTTTGACGGATGGATCATCTTTTTCGATGACACAGTCCAACCCGAATTCGGCCAATGCATAACGCAGCAAAAGCGGGCCTGTGAAAAGTTTGGATGGATCATCCGGGTTGAGCAGCTTGCCTCCATTGAACCTGCTTGAATTGGTGCCCCTCACATACACGGCCTTTCCGCCCTTCCACTCTGCCAGTTCCCGCACCCAGGCAACATCCCGCGATTGCCCTCCCTGCACCATCTGCGCCAGCGGTTTTGTGTTTCTATCCTGACGATTACCGATTTGAGTGGCAATGCCGCCACCTGAAAACAAAGCGTTGTGATGAACCGTACTTGGATATTTGGTTGAGAGGATATCCCCGGCATAGCGGGTAGCTACCTGAAAATCACCTTCCAGCGCCGTGGTGTTTTTAAGGTTCAGCAAGTCAAGAAATGCTTGTCCCGCGTGATCGGCCGGGCCATATACCATCATTTTACCACCCGATTGAACAAAAGCGATCAGCGATTTTTCCATCTCCGAACCCGGATCGGGCACGGTGGTCACCAGGACCGATTCCTTGAAAAACGACGGTTTATTTTTGATCACACTTTGAAAAGAACCTGTGGAAATCACGGTGTTCAGGGGAAACCCATTGTTGATCGCCTGCCGGATCAGCCAGTCGCCGTAATAGATTTCGGGCAGCCGGTCCTTGAATTTGTAGGCCCAATCGTGGTATTCGTCAAACGGGTAAACCCAAACCAGCGGGCCGGGTGCCGTGGGGGCATCGTACCGGGCTTTGAGGATATGCGGCGTCACCTCGTCGGGTACCTGCGTGGGCATGTCTCCATGCGTGTCGTCGATGCTGAGGAAGCTGAGATGCGACGGGATCTTCACTTCGCCTTTTCGATTGATCCGCGAAACCGACATAGGCAAATAAATGTCGTGCGCTTCCCGGCCGTAGCGATCCAGCCAGGGACTGTTGAGCCACCAGGGATCGTGGGTGTAAAACCTGAAAAGGAACCGTTCATCGGGCAATTCGGCCATGCGGGACATATAACCCACCATTTCCAGGCCGAAGTCCCCGTCCAATGCGGCCCAGGGCGAATTAGGCGGCGGAAGGATATTTTTGTCTTTGTAAATCGCTTTCAGATTCACGCCGTCCCGCGCCAGGTCCGATCCTGCCGAGAGGTTGGTACCCCTAGTCTGAATCTGCACATCCGGGTTTTCTGCACGGAAAAACTTCCAGAAATCGGCGATTTTCGACTTGGTTTCTTCCAGTTTGGCCTGGTCAAACCCTTTCCCATCGAAAATAGCGCCGGTCGACGACCAGCCTTCAACACCGTACCCAAATCCATTGCTGAGCCAGATGAAATCGAAACCCATATCCTTCAAAAAGTGCTTGCTCTGTCGTCCCAGGAACGTTCCGAACGGCGTATTGGCCGGAATTCCTTTGGGAAAACCGGCATAAGATTCACTGTCGGCATTCAGTACCGAGTAGCAGCTGACCATCGTATGATGGCCCATTGCACTCCCGCCGAGTATCTCGCGGTGTTTTTGATATTTAAAATCGGATTTTGCAAACTCGGGGCCGGGGTCGAAAGTCTCGCCGACGCGGATCGGCTTGCCGGTCGCTTTCGCGCCTTCTTCTTTCAAAGTTTGCACAATGAATTTCAGATCGCCGTAAGTGAATTTGGGCGGATTGTCGAGGTACAGGTATGCGCGTTCATGGATCGACAGTTCCTTGGGGCCGGAGTTTACGGCGTGCTCCGTGTTGGGGTTGCCCATATACTGTGCCCATTCTAGCGGCTGATCGGGGGAACCCTTGTAATCCAGGATTTCGGAGCCGTCGCTGGTCCAGAGCATCACCGAAACGGTATCGGTATGGCGCAGCATGGAATGCCATTGGACGAACATTTCTCTGGCGACCTTCCGGATGTAGTCCTTATCGTTTTTCTTGAAAGGCTTTAAAGAAACTTCCAGCGTGATGTTATTGAAATTCTTGCCTTTGAGCGTCCCCAGTTCATTTTGCGCCACCAGCTGGATCGAAAACGCAAGCATATACAGCAGGCTCAACAATGCGTATTTTACTTTCATAAGTTCAGGAATAGACTAAGCGAAAATTTACTGGTTTAAACTGGTATAAATGGCGACTCCGCGGGCCGGAATTTCATCCTGAAATCCGTCCGAAGACTTATTGAATTTTTTGTCGAAATGTAGGATATTAAGGTCTTTGGGCACCACGATCTTGCCCGGATCGTACATGCACCGGTTCAATGTTGCATGCACTTCTTTTGAAAACTGAACTGAAAATTTCCTCGAATGATGCGCGCTGTTGACGACCATTACGGATATTTCTTTTCCCAATGGCTGTGTGGCGACAACGTAGAGACTATCAGCGGACTTCGTCTTAAATGTGCTGGTTTCCGTTCGCCCGCCGAGGTATTTGCTCATCATACTGAACGCATACCAGGACGGATACGGCTCGCCTGGGTGGGTCACATTGTCCTGAAAAGATCTGGTGAGTCCCCAGCGGTGCACGCCATTGTAAAAACTGTCCTTATTGGTCGTTCTGGAGGCAGGGTATTTTTGATCGAATAGTATCCATAGCAGCGAAGTCTGTGCTCCCGAATGGATGAAAGCCGCGACGCATTGAGCGAGGTAATTACCGTAATCCGGCCTGAAACGCATGGTTTCATCCGGCTTGCTGGCCCCGTATTCATCGATCCAGAAAGGCTTTCCGGTACGTTTGATCTTTTCCTTTCCTACCTCGGCAATCTGTTTCCAGCCGTCGTACTCCAAAGGCGGGTTGGTGTTGAACTGCTTTCCATTGTAACTATGCCAACTATAGATATCGATGACGTCGTTCATCCGGCCCGCCGCCCAGCCGACGTAGGCAGCAGTATCGGTGCTGCCGCTATTGGGACCGATGAGCTTTACCGCCGCGCGAAGATGGGACTGCGTCAACCGGCTGTGAATTTCGGTGCACACTTTGTCGTAATAATCTGGTTCCGTAAATCCGTCAGGGATCGTTCCGGACCTGTAATTCAATGGCTCCGTAAAAAGAACCAGGTATTTGATGTTGGTATAACCCCTTACTTTAACCAACTGATAAACAGATTCATTGACCCACTCGGCATACCGCGCCGGATCTTTCGCCGGATCCGGCGCGGTATGCTCGGCGGGGACTTTCGTATTGTGGTAAGTATCCCGGGTAAACCACCAGCCCGCCTGCAAAGCAACGTCCACATTCAGTTCCTTCATTTTATCCAGCCAGGAATAGAACGACTTCATCCGTTTTGACTCCCAATTAAAATCATTGTACAGATCGGGGCCGCAAGCCCAGTCGGGCCGGTACCAGGTACGGGCTATTTTGAGGTCCATCGCCTTTACCCGCCCAAACTCCACCTCCCGCTGCTCCTTCGTCATCGGCGCAATATCCGTGTCCTCCATCAAGGCGAACCCGTGATATACCCCGTTCACGCCCAGAAAATCATTCGACAAAATCGAATCATTATAAACCCGCAAACGCGTTTCCCGGGCAATCGGGGAGGCTTTTTCCCGGAATCCGGGGAGAAGCAGAATGGCAAGAAAAGGGAGTAATATTTTCATGTTTAGTACCCAGGGTTCTGCTGTAATTTGGTCGTGTTGTTGATCTCCGTCTGAGGAATCGGATAACGGTACATTCGTTCATTGAAGATCCGGGTTTCTACGACGAAACGTTCGTACGTATTCGTTGAATCTCTGGCGGTGATCCGCATGCCCGTAACCGGTTTTCTCAAGTCAATTTCTCCTGTTTTCCAGCGCCTTACATCAAAAAAGCGGTGTTCTTCAAATGCCAGTTCCACGCGCCTTTCGTTCCGGATCTTCGAGCGCATCTGGTCTTTGGACAAGCCTGCCGCCAACTCCGGCATGCCTGCGCGCCTGCGTACCTGGTTGATCGCGTCATACACCGTGGCGTCGGGGCCGGCGGCTTCGTTTTGCGCTTCCGCATAGTTCAGCAATATTTCGGCATACCTGAAAATCACCCAGGGCCGGCGGACGGTTGCATTGGTCGTCTGGTTCCAGCTCGCCGATTCGCTTAGAAACTTCCGCATGTAATAGCCGGTTTTGGTGGCATTTATACTCTTGTCCAGTCCATCTTTTCCGCCGACCGTCGTATTCACGGCCGTGCCTTTGAACATCGAACCATTGTAAATCACCGACCATGCAAGCCTCGGATCCCGGTTCAGGTAAGGCGCTTTGGGATTGTAACCGGAAGCCGGATCGGTAATGGGCAGCCCCGTTTTCATTTCATAAGCATCGACCAGTTCCTGAGTAGGGTTGGTGAGCCCGGAAGCGCCATTGTAGCTGATCGGCGCGTTGTTGATCTCGATGTCGTTCCGCAAATTGGCGGCCGTTGCAAAAATGACTTCAGCATTGTAAGGCGCGGTGGTGAAATTGAAGATATCCGGATAATTGGCCAGCAGCGCGTGTGCTTTGGAATCGATGAGCTCTTTGGATGCGGCGGCCGCTTTTTGCCAAAGTGCGATCGAATTGGACGTGTTGTTGAGCGGGCTTGCTGCGTACAGCAATGCACGGGATTTGAGTGCCCAGGCTGCTGCTTTGGTAGCCCGGCCTTTGTCGCCTGCCCCGTATTGAACCGGCGACAAAGGCAGCTTCACGGCCGCCGAGTCGCAATCTTTCAGGATCTGCGCCAATGTTTCTTCGGATGTATTTCGGGGAAGGTCCAGGTTATCCGTTGTTTCGAAAACCCGGTCGGCGATCACGATACCGCCATATCTTTTCCATAACTCAAAGTGAAAATAAGCCCTGAGGAAAAACGCTTCGCCCCTAAGCCTGGGCACATCGGTCAGCGGGATAATATTGGCGCGAAAGCTGTTTTCCAGGAACACGTTCACCTGGCGCAACCCATTGTAATTGATCGCATAGTTATCGTCCAGCGTCCGCAGCGAGCTCCATGTGCCATTGTTAAAAATGTTAATGGAAGAATTGAGGTTGGAGTTGACCGCCTCGTCGGACCCGGCGGCCAGCATTGCGCCATTGTACCGGTTGTAGCCTTCCTGCAAAAAGGTATACCCCCGGTTGAGTTGCCCGCGCGCCGAGGCGTTCAGGTTCCAATACTGGTCTCCGGTGAGCGGGCCATCGAAGTAGTCAAATTCCAGAAATCGCGATTCCTTGCAAGAAGCAGTCAAAATCAGTACTGCGGCAAAGAGGATATGGGATAATCTTTTCATTGGGTTTAGATTTTAAGATCAGAATTTGAGGTTCAGGCCCGCGGTAAGCGTGCGCACATAGGGGTAGGAATTGTATCCTGCAAAAGGCATTTCCGGATCAACATCCGCATGGATTTTATCAAAACTGAACAGATTGAAACCGTTGAGGTAAATGCGCAGACTTCTGATATTCAATCGGCTGGACAGGGATTCTGGTATGGTATAACCCAGTTCGAGCGATTTGATCCGTAGATAGTCGCCCGAGCGAAGCCAGAAATCGGAGTCCGCAATGTTATTCCCGCGATCGGAAATACCGAGCCTTGGATAGGGGGCGGAAGGATTGGCCTCCGTCCATGCATCGGTACTGAACTGGTTGATATAACCCGTATTATTGGAACCCTGCGTGACCAGCGTCCGCACCTGAATGGTACGACCGCTCACACCCTGGCCGATCAATGAAAAATCAAACGATCGGTATCTGGCGCCGACGTGAAAGCCGTAGTAAGCGTTGGGTGTATCGCTGAAATCGGTCATGACACGGTCGTAGTTGTCGATCACTTTATCGCCGTTTACATCCTTGTATTTGATATCTCCCGGCTGCAATTTTCCCGCGAAACGCTGCACAGGGCTGTTGTCGATCTCCGCCTGCGACTGGAAAATACCGTCCGAGATCAGCATCAGCTTGCCAAAATCCGTCACCGTTCCAATGCTGTGCCCTGCTTGTTTCTGATAATCCGCCAAGCCGGCCGATTCGTTGATGCGCAGGATCTTGTTTTTGGCGTAGGTATAATTTCCGCCTAGCGATAAGGTCACTTCGCCGAATTTCTGGGTAAAATCAACCATTCCTTCAAAGCCGTGCAGCCTGGTTTCTCCGTCATTGATCCGGTAAGTGCTTTGTCCCAGAATCGAGGGATAGGTAGGCACGGTCAGGATGTTTTTCCGG
This sequence comes from Dyadobacter sp. HNCC25DJ185, assembly GCF_056895195.1. Taxonomy (NCBI): domain Bacteria; kingdom Pseudomonadati; phylum Bacteroidota; class Cytophagia; order Cytophagales; family Spirosomataceae; genus Dyadobacter; species Dyadobacter sp. HNCC25DJ185. Next base: position 152,609 of record NZ_JBXHAR010000012.1, on the reverse strand, counting down.
TTTTCGTTGAAGTAATTGGCGGAGAGGGAAACGCGGTTTTTGAAAAACTGGGCATCCAGGCCAATATCCGTTTTGTACGCTGTTTCCCAGGTAATGTCGGGATTGGGCAGGGTGCTTTCCGATGCGCCCGCCTGTGCCGCAAAGCTGGTGCCGAATGCGTAGCTTCCATTGGTCGGGCTGTACAGATATGCATACGGGAATTTGCTGGTTTCGCCGGTAGAATTGTTTCCGGCTTTTCCGTAAGCGGCTCTCATTTTCAGATAGTTCAATGCGGTCACATTTTTTAAAAATGCTTCTTCCGAGATCACCCAGCCCGCCGCGATTGCCGGGAAAAACCCGAATTGTTTTCCGGGCATATAGTTGTCGGCACCGGTGTAGCTCGCCACCAAGTCGGCATAGTACCGGTTGTTGAAAGCATACGAAACCCTTCCTGAAAAGCCTTGTCTTTTATCCTGTAACCTCGTGGGATTGAATGTGACGGCCTGCTGGTACCGCGTAGTTACCTTCACTTCATGCTTGCCGAAACTGCGGTTGTAATCAAAACCCGTCCAGAATTCATTGGTGCGGATGTTGTCGGCAAAGGTGGCGGCCAGGTACCCCAGTGGCGTCTGCGTTCCGAAGCGTGTGAGCGTTCCATTCGTTCCGCGTTCGTACACTTCGTAATCCTGGCTGCGGCCGCTTAGGTACCTGCCCTGGATGTCGAATGTGTAAAACACATTGGCGCTCAAACCTTTCAGCCAGAAATCGAGCTTGTGATTGGCATTGAGGGTTCCCTGCAATACCCTGGTGACTTCGCTCCGGTTTCCCTGCGCGCGGAGCTGGGCCAATGGATTGCTCCTGAATAAATTACTGCCGCCAAATGAGCCGTCTTCGTTGGTCAGCGGGAATGCATTGGAAGGCGTATTGAAGACCGTGCTCAGAAAAGTAGCGCTGGTGCTTCCCGGTTCGCGGCGGTCCTCGATCCGCCCGCCCATATCCAGCTGGACCGTCAGTAGCGGGGTTACCTGGATGTCGAGGTTGGTGCGCAGGTTGTAGCGCCGGTAACCCACATTGGAGTTAAACAGCGGAGAGTCGGTATGGTTAAAAAGGCCACCCTGATTGAAATAACTCAGATTTGTAAAGTAACGTACTGCCTTGGAACCGCCCGAGGCGCTCAGCACGTGCCGCTGCACCAATGCATTTTCTTTAAAAAACTCCTTCACAAAATTGTTGTTCGGGTAACGGTAAGGGTCCGTCCCGTTTTTGTACCCGTCCAATGCCTCCTGCGGATACAACGGACCGAAGCCATCGTTTTTCAAAGCGCGGTTATAGAGGGTTCCGTAGGTAAAGGACTCGAGGGGTTTGGCCAGCACGGTGGGTTGCTGGGTACCGATCTGCATATCGTAGGTGAAACGCGTTTTGTCGGCGCTGCCGCGTTTGGTGGTGATCAGCAGCACGCCGTTCGCTGCGCGGTTGCCGTACCAGGCCAGGGAAGCAGCGTCTTTCAGGGTGGTGATGGATTCGATCTCATTTAAATCCATATCCGAAAAATCGCGCACGACGCCGTCCACCAAAACCAGCGGCGTATTGGTCCCTGCAAACGATGCCCTGTTTCTGATCACGATCGTGGTTTCGTCGCGGCCCGGCAAGGTGCCGGTCTGCCATACGTTCAGTCCGGGGAGCTGTCCGGCAAAAAGGTTGGTGAGTGAGCTGGAAGGGATCTGTGGCAATCCGGACGCCTTCAAGGCGGAAACAGCGCCATTGATCTCCCGGCTTTTGCGGACACCGAAAGGAATGTTGACATCATCGTTCATCCCGGCATAAGGCAGGCTTCTGGCCACCTGGACTTTGATGATCCCTTTGTTTTCCGCCACGGTATGGTAGGTGGTGAGGTAGTCTTTTTTGTCAAAGATCAATACATCGCCTTTCACGACCGTAACCAGGAATTTGCCGTCCGCGTCGGAAACGGTTTCCGTATTTTTTTCCTGGATGGATATGTTTACACCAGGTATAGGCTGGTGGTTGCTGTCTTCTACGAGCCCGGCCAGGGTGACCGGTTTTTCGTCCTGGGCCGATACTTTCGCGGCCAGGGTGAGCATCAGGATGCATGTCCTGAGCATGATTTTAAAGATTTTCATAAGTCTAGGGTTAAAAGGTTACCAGCCCGGATTTTGGAGCAGCTTCGTGCTTTTCTGTATCTCATTTCTGGGAATGGGGTACAAATGCATATGGTCTTCATAAACGCGCTGGAACGAGCTGGCCAGTTCTACTTTGGAATAAGTGAAGGTGCCGTCCGCGTTTTTCACGACGTTCATGGCGTACATTTTCTGTGCAACCAGTTCCTTGCCTTTTTTCCAGCGCATGATATCATACCAGCGGTTGTCTTCGAAAGCCAGTTCCACGGCGCGTTCATTGTAAATTCGCGCTCGCATCTGATCTTTGGTCAAACCTGTCGGCAGATTGGGCATACCGGCCCGCGTTCTGAGCTGGTTGATGGCATCGTATACGGTGGCATCGGGGCCGGCCGCCTCATTCTGGGCTTCCGCGTAATTGAGCAGTATTTCGCCGTACCTGAAAAAGATGAAGTTCACAAAGGCGGTCTGGGTACCTGGCGTTTTATACACTTCCGGCCACATTTTTCTGGAATAGTAGCGGGTAGCGGTGTAGGCCGAGCTGGACGAACTGTAATCCGCGCCGCCATCCCACATTTGCAGTCTCCTGTCCTGCCAGGGTGCGTCGTTGTAAAGGATATTGGCATAAAAACGCGGGTCGCGGTTCTTGTAGGGATCTGCGGGATTGTAGCCCGACTTGGGATCGGTGATCGGCAGGCCATTGTTCATTTCATAAAGGTCCACGTGATTTTGAGTAGGGTTATAAGTCCCGATCCTGCCTCCCGATCCCGGCGACATCACGGCCTGGATCGCCCAGTTAAAGCTCCGCGGCGCTTTGATCTTGATCAGAATGTATTCGTCGATGGTACCGTTGCCGGATGGGGAGACGATCTCTTCGTATTTGGGATGCAGCTTGTATTTGTTCATGGCCATTACTTCTTTGGCCGCATCTGCCGCTGCTTTCCATTTGGCCGGGTCGCTCGTGGGATTGTTGAGCGTGCTTGCCGCGTAAAGCAAAGTGCGGCTTTTCAATGCCCTGGCCGCACCGATGGTTGGCCTTCCGTAGTTGGCGGCGTCGTGTTCAATGGGTAACAGTGACACGGCCTGCGCAATGTCGCTCAATATAAAATTCACGCATTCCTCGTAGGTGTTCCGCGGGAGGTCAATGTCCTCGCTGGCTTCGTAAGCCCGGTCGATGAGCACCACGCCGCCAAATCTTTTGATCAGCTCGAAATACATGAATGCGCGCAGGTAATACATTTCGCCTTTGATCCTTTGCGGATCCTGGTCGGGTCTCCATTTCACTTCATCGATGCGCGCCAGCATTTTATTCACAACCCTGATTCCCGCATAGCAGCGGTCGTAAATGCCGGAAATATCATTGACAGCCAGCGTAGTAAAAGCGGAATGGTCGTGATATAACCCTTTCATCAGAGTGTACAGCATTGGATTGGTGACGTCAATCCCGACGGCCTCGTCCGAAGCCTGGGCCACGCCGTTTCCTTCGTTGAACCTCAAATAATCGTCGGGCAGAAAGCTATATGCATTGTCAGCAAACTGTGCTGCCAGCACGGGATCGCCAAAAACTTTGGCATCGTTGAGTGCGACATCCGGGGCGACGTTCAGAAATTTGTCGTTACAGCCGGCAAAGAAAAAGAGGGTGCCGAACAGTAGCCAGGTGGTATGTTTTTTCATGATCGTTTCTTGCTAAATGATTAGAAATCAATGTTGATGCCTAAATTGAAAAGACGCGAAGTAGGGTAGACGTTGTAGGCTGCCTGAGGCGCACGGCGCTGGAAATTCTCGGGATCTCGGTAAAGCACTTTTGTCCAGGTCACGAGATTTTGGCCCGACGCAAAAACGCGGATGCCTTTCACTCCCACTTTCTTCACGATCGCCGAGGGGATCTTATAGGCAATCTGGGCATTCCTGATTTTGAGATAACGTGCATTGGTCAGCAGAAAATCGTTGGTGGAATAGCTCATGAAGTTTCCTCCGACAGCGGGTTGCAAAGACGGCCAGGTGGCAGTGGAAGCTGTCGCGGGCGTCCACCTGCCGAGCATGTTTTCGTACATCTGGTTGCTGCTCAGGTTGCGCTGGTCAAACTGAATGTCCGAACTCACGTGTGCAACACCCTGGAACATCACCGAAAGGGAGAAGCCCTTGAAACTGACATTAGGCTCGAAGCTGTACGAATATTCAGGAACATTGGAATAACCGATCGGCGTAATGTCGTCCGTCGAGATCTTACCGTCGCCATTGATGTCCTTGAATTTCAGATCACCTGGAATCGGCTTGCCGAGGAGATTGGGGATATAGGCGTTGATATCGTCCTGCGATTGGTAAAAACCGTCCGTCACATAGCCCCGGTACTGACCGATCTGGTAACCGGCCGATTTCTGGTAAGCAGGGCGGCCCACCGGCTCGTCCAGGTTTTTGATTTTATTCCTTGCAAAACTAACCTGCGCATTAAACCCATATCCCAAATTTCCGACCCGCCGCTGGTGACGCAGCTCCACTTCGTAGCCGTGGTTGTAAACTTCCCCGTAATTGACGCTCGGATAAGCCTCACCATAAGTTGTGAGACCCGATTGGCGGTTCAGCAGGATATTGGTACGCGTTTCGTCAAACAGGTCGAAGTTGAGAGAAAACATATCGTTGAGGAAACTGCTCTCAAATCCGATGTTCCTTTTGGTGGAAGTTTCCCAGGTGATATTGGGATTGCCAATGCGCGAGTGCGTAACGACAGGGTAGGTATTGATGGCCGTCGGGTATCCGAATTGGGCGGCAGTATTGGGCTTGGCCGTCAGGGGTAAGTTGGAGGCGCCTTCGTAAGCCAGCGTATTCCGGCTGTATTCGTCGAGGTACAGAAAACGGTTTCCGCCGATTTTGTCAAAACCGATCCGACCGTACGAGCCCCTGAATTTGAGGTAGCTCAGCCAGTTGACGTTGCTCATAAAATGCTCCTTGCTGACCGTCCAGCCAGCGGAAACGGCTGGAAAGAAACCATATCGCTTGCCGGATGCAAAGTTTTCGGACCCATTGTAAGCACCGTTGAACTCGGCGAAATATTTGTCCTGGTAATTGTAGGTAACACGCGCCACGATCCCCTGCGAAGCATAAGCAGGCTGGGCGCCAATTACCCGGCGTGCCTGACGCTGGAACAGTGCCAGGGCAGAAACATTGTGATTGCCAAAACCGCGGGCATAATTGAGGCTGCTTTGCAGGTTATAGCTGATCGTGCCGTCATAAGTCGCGGTGATCGGCCCGAGCGGCGTATCCGAATCGCTGAAAGAGCTGTTTCCTTTGACAATCTGGTCGGTTTGTTTATTGATACTGTAAGAAGTAAAAGTGCCCGCCTGCCTTCTGTTGGCGATAAAATAGGCATCGTACGCATATTGCGTTTTGAATGAAAGGCCCTCTAAAACCTTGTGCAGGTCATAGTTTAGCGCCAGCGTGCTTTCGATGGAATTGTTTTGCTGGATATAGTAACCCGAGCGGCTGATCCAGCCCAATGGATTGGTGAGGTTCACGCCGGCATTGGGGTTTTCCATAAAACGCCCGTCGGGCAAGGTCGGCGGGTAAGCGTAGGCAGGTATCCCGTTGATTCTTGATAAAAGGTACTCGATTTCCGCATTGGCGTAGAAGGCCGCTGCGGCGGGGGCGTACCGTTCTTCCAGTCTTCCGCCCAGCTTTACGGACACGGTCAGGTCTTTGCTCAAAGTTAAGTCCACATTGGAGCGGAAATTGTAGCGGTCGTATTTGGGCGTGGTGGAATAGCCGTAAGGATTGTCAAATTTTTTGAGGATACCGTCTTCAAAAAGATAACCCACTGATACAAAGTATTTGGCGATTTTGGTGCCCCCCGAAACGTTGAGGTTGTGCTGCGTCTGGGGATAATATTTACGCATGATGTAGTCGAACCAGTTGAAATCCGGGTACTTGTACGGGTCCGAATGGTCTTTGAATTTTTGCAGTTCCGCGTCGGTGAACGCCGGGGCTTTGCCCACATTGGCATTGGCCTCGTTCAGCAGACTTGCGCTGGTAAACGCGTTAAGGATTTTAGGCAGGCTTGTGTAGGTTTGCACCGCTACATTACCTGTGTAGCTGATCCGCGGTTTTCCTTCCTTACCCACTTTCGTAGTGATCAGGATTACGCCGTTACCGCCTTTGATACCAAATAAAGCAGTAGCCGACGCATCCTTCAATACCGAAACAGTTTCAATTTCATTGGGATCGATATCTCCAAATGATTGTCTTTCAGCACCATCCACAATAATCAACGGCGAACTGTCGCCTGTAGTGGCGCGGCCCCGGATGAAGATATCGGCCTGGTTATCCCCTGGTTTTCCGCTGCGTTGCACCACAAAAACACCCGGCATCCTGCCTGTGAGGCTATTGGTCGCATTGCCGGTAGGAGCCTTGATGATATCCTCCGCCTTGATCGAGCTGACTGCGCCAGTCAAAGTCGATTTCTTCTGGGTACCATATCCCACCACCACCACGTCCTGCAATTGCTGTTGGTCGGCGAGGAGGGTAATATCAATGGCGGAACGGTTGTCGACAGGCACCTCCTGCGGGATGTAGCCAATAAAACTGACCACGATCGTGGCCCCTTTGGCGACCGCGAGCTTATAATTGCCCTCTACGTCCGACGAGGTGCCGTTTGTTGTCCCTTTTTCGGTAATCGTCGCGCCGATCAAAGGTGCCTTGTCGTTGTCTGCAATGATTTTCCCGGTGACGGTAATCCTGGTCTGCGCAAACAGGCTATGACAGCAAAAACATAAACACAGCATTGCGCCCATGGTCCAGGGCGACAGCTTCTGGTATAAAATGTGTTTCATACATTGATTTTGGTTATTTGGGTTTGGGTTTTTTCAATAGGGGGACTGTCGGGGAAAGCGGGTTTCTCCGGGGAAAGGCAAATGGTTAGGGTGAGTAGTTAAATGATTAAGGGTTCAGGATCAATGGTTTATTCTTTGATAATGACGGATTCCAGGTTTAGGTAGTTGGCGATTTTTTGTAATGTGCTAGCGTGGTGCCCGACGCCCAGTGCAAAGTGATGGGTGGGGCCTTCTTTCATCCATCGTTGCAGAAAAGTGCGGACGTCCGGCTTGAAATAGCCGCGTGTATTGGTGTTGCCGGTAGGAGGGATCGGGCCCTCAACAGACTGACCCTCAGCGATCACAAATTTGAATTTTCCATCGTAAGTAGAGTTGATACTCAGCATCGTAATAGGTCCTTCCTTGATTTTAAACTCTACACCTGCGCCAAATCCGGGCTTTCCGTGGTACTTGGTGAGGCTGCGCAAAACGGGTTTTCCCTGGGCAATGGCCACATTATGCGGCCCGTCGTGGCCCACAAGCACAAAGCCTTCCCGGAAATCGACCGGGTGGAACTCTGCGAAGCTACCGCCAATGCCTAAACGTTCCATAATGAGCATCGCGAAACAGGTTTTCAGGTCCGACTCCCCGCACATCGGGAAACCTGCGCCGGTCAGCAGCGAATTGCCGACGATGAGGTTGGACATCACCGTCCTGGTTTCGCTGTTTTCCGGGCCCTCGTAATAATAGGCGAGGCCGGTCAGCTTTTTTTCCTCAATGAATTTTTCCAAGGCCACCGTCACCCGGGCCGCAATTTCCAGGTCCGAATCCCGCAGTTTCTCGGAAATGGGGTCCGAAACGGGGTCCGGCGTGTCGAAGAAATCGAGGATCCGTTCTTTGACCGGCTCGATCTCGTCACGCGTGGATTTCTGGTATTGCGTCACAATTTCATGTGCTTCGCATTGCACAATGTGCGCCCCGAAATGGGCGGTGAGCATGGTGGAATCGGAATGCATATCCAGCATGGCCTCGATCGGATGCCCGATGTGGCCGATGCGGGCGGTTTTCAGATCGTGCAAGACGGCGGCGATGCGGCAATATTCTTCAATTTCGGCATCGGCAAAAGGGTCGTCGTACAAAGTTCCGATGATCATATCCGGTACTTTTTTGCCCATCCTGGCAGCTACGCCGGCAAACTCTGGAAGGGAGCAGATATCGTCGTTGTAAAGCTGCATATAGGTAGAGGCCCGCGAGTAATCCATGGCCTGGTCGGGCTGCAATGCCACCAGCACAATGGGTACATGAATGCTCCTGATCACCACGCCGAAAGTGTTGGAAGTTGCATAGGTAACCATGTCGCAAAAGATCAGGTCCAGATTAGCGGCATTCAGCCTCGGAACGAGGTCGTAAGCTTTTTGCACATGATCAATCAACCCGAAATCCACCACTTCGGCCTGGGAACCAGCCTGTATTTTCTCGATAAAAACGGCCTGTTTTCTGAGCATATCTTCGAGCAGGCCGTCAAACTGGCTCCAGTACTTGTAATAGCCCACGCCAAAAACGCCGATGCGGGGCCTGGTCGGGTTCCTCTTTTTGATAATTGCCGTACTCTCAATGTGGTTCTCACTTAGTAATGGATCTACCATAATTCCTGTTTTATGATTAATGAATATCTTAACGCACTAAGTTTTCAATGAAAAAAATTAAGGCTTTTTAGGACTGTACAGATGAATGCTTAATCCGCGATCGCTACTCACGGAGCGGTTTACAATTTTTCGTCTCTTTTTCCGAACAATGGGTTGATTTTGTGTATCAAATAAATAAATCCGCAAAGGTTATGGGATAACGCAAACCTGAGACAGTCAAAATCGGCTGACAAGGATAGGGCTGTATAATCTTGTTTGTCAAAGGAATAAGTAGCAAAACCGAACTGAAACCTCTTTCCAGATTTTGTTGAGCGCGATGGAAAGCACCGGCCGGTCTAAAAAGCTCAGACCTGCGGCTGTAAAAATCATTGCGACAACAAACCAGCGAATAGAGTTTAGTTTCATGTTACTTAACGCACTAACATAACTTTCTCAAAAATATATGCAGAAAATACGAAAAGCAAGTTTTTATAATAATTTATGAAAAAATAGTATTTGTTCTTCTTTCGAGCGCGTGTATTGGGGCTCGGGGGTATGATGGGTCCGCTCTGAATTGTAATACTTGATCCACTTGTCGATTTCGGCCTGCAATGTGTTCAAGTTATCATGGGTCCTCTTCCGGAAGCATCCAGCCGCACGATCATGTAACCGTTTTCGGCCAACTGCTCTTCCATTGCTCAATGCTTGGTAATGCAGTCTGCGATGTGAGAAACGAGTCCGATTGTCTGTATTTCTTAACAAAGAAATGATAAGGCGTACCTTGAACGTACGCTCGGGTCAATAAATACATTATATTTAGGGAATAGAAGCGGCTGATTAGAAGTGTTTTAGGTGACACCTATTCGACCCGGAAGTCTCACAATCAACTTCAAACAGATCAGGCTAAGATGAAAAAAATTTCTTTACTATTCCTGCTTTCATTACCCCTTATTGCTTCACGATGCGCCGATCACGATCTACCAACAGTTCAGAAAGTAGAAGCGACCTTATCAGGGACAAACGAAGTCCCGGCAGTCACTACAGAAGCAAGCGGAAAGTTTACTGGAACATTTGACCCCAACACTAAGGTGTTAAAGTTCAGCCTCAGCTATACGGGACTTGTACCCGTCGCCGGACACATTCATTCCGGCGCGGCGGGTACGAACGGCCCGGTTGTCATCCCGTTCCTCTCTGTTACTACCAATCCGATTGTTTACGAAGTGGTACTGACAGATGCCCAGGTTACAGGATTGCAGACCAATAATCTGTATACCAATCTGCATACACCCATGTATCCGGGAGGGGAAATACGTGGACAGCTGGCCATTGTGCCGTAAGAATAATCAGCAGCAGTGAGGCCGACCGCAGGTTGCGAGAGACTAAACCCATTATTCTCACCAACTGTCCAACGGCATCGATTTAAGCCCATTCGGATTTTCCAGATGGTTTCTGTTTCTCGTTAATGCACTGGCGCATCGGTTGGTAGGACCCGTTCGTCGCATGTCAGCGAGAAGTATGTCAATTCATGTATTGCTAGGAAACGCATTGATAGATTACAAAAATCAGTCCGATGAAAACGACGGCAGTGATAAAAATCGATTGAATCCTAAAAATTGTTTGGTTTGGTTCTCTCTCACCGCAATGGGGGCAAAATTCAGCCGTCTCCGATACGGGATGGTTGCAGGCACGACAAGGAATTAGTTTTGGCATAGGACTTATTTTATCTCAAGTAACCAAAGATAACCCCAAATAAACAGATGGATTTATAAGTGGAGCCATGAAGTTACTAATGGCTGAAAAATAAGGGTATGTCTTTTGCAAAGGGATGACAGTCTCATGTTCGGCCATGTTCATGCGATATCCGGCAAATCTGGCTGGCCTGGTAGCGAGATCTAAAAATTTTGGCCGCTACAGATCGGCAGTGCAATTTCTGATCTACGTCAGCAGTCAGAAATAATGCCTGATACATGGTTCGTTGAAAAAGGCGGTGGTGGTGCTACCCAGGTGTCTGTTACAATCGCCAGTATATTCCTTAGCAAAATCTGCAACACCGAGCGGGCTCATCAAAAAGGGCTGGTAGGGGAGATGTGTTTAGATTTGCTGTCATTGACTTTATCAGAAAACCTGGTCAGCAAAATCTGCAACTTGGGATCAATGAACGTCCTGCAGAAAGGCTTGTCAGGATTTTTCGAATAATAGTCCAGATACTTTTCATCATTCAGTTTAAACCTTCCGAATGGGATCACCTCAGTAATAATCCTCTGATCAAAGTCCGCCTGCAACTTTTCAATCTCCTGGTTTGCGCGGGAAAACTGTTCGTCGGAGCATGTATAAACAGCAGATCGGTATTTGGATCGCATGGAATGGTCGGACGTACAGCTATGGGTATGCAGGTGAATTTCGATCAGTGTTGGCAGGGAAATTTGGGCCGGGTCAAATTCCACCACGACAGCCTCGGAATACCGGGTCGGACTGTCATCAGACGCGATCCAGCCCTGGCTGACATGGCGCACGCCTTTCAGTGATTGAAATATTGCTTCGGTGCACCAGTGACAGCTGCCGCCAAGTCCGATCTTATTTGTCGATGACATACGCTATGTTTTTGTCTGAGGCGCGGATTTTGTACCTCACTGCTAAACTTAATCCTTTTCAAAAAACCATTCATGAAAATAACTCCACTTACCCAAATCGATATTAACGAAATTTCCCGATCTGTAACAGACAGCTACGCAAACTTCACCTTAGCTGAGTTGAACGACCACGTCGTGAGGCTCAGTGTAATGACCGAAAGTTATCACTGGCATTATCATCCCAATTCGGACGAGACTTTCATGACCGTTGAAGGTGTTTTACTGATTGATCTTGAAACGGAAACCATTGAATTACTTCCTGGTCAACTTTTTACAATCCCCAAAAACATCGTCCACCGGACCCGGCCTCAAGGGAAACGTTCAGTGAATATAACAATAGAACACTCCCAGCTTGAAACAGTCATTACGGATAGTGAACATCAATAGTTCTCCTACGGCCCGATTTGGTAAACCCGGTCATGCACCAAGTAATTCACGACATTGCCCGCTGCCGAAAATTCAAATAGCTCCTCCGGCCCGCGCTTTTTCAGCCGCCGACTCCCGCAAAAAATAACAGATCAGCCAAAGCGTGATAACCGTGCCGCCATGAATGAGCATGGCCCACAGATTACTGCCGGGCGTACGCCACACGATCAGCATATCGGCGAAGGGAATGATAGATCCTGCCAGCAAGGTCAGCAAGAGGGGTTTCCGGTAGTGGAGCCAGGCAAACAGCACAATGATCAATCCCGAGAAAATGTCCCGGATGCCTTTGATGGAATGAAATGCGTAGTTAGGCTCCTGAAAATGAAGGCCAAATCCTGCTTCCGCAATTTCAGGGGCCAGCAAGAAACGACCTCCGATGAAAAGTAGACCGAGCCCAATGAGCAGGCTTATCAGCCTGACAGGTGCAGAAATGCGTTGCGTTGTCATCATGTATTTTGTTTAAGTACAGCACAAAATTGATCAGCAACTGCCACGCGTGCATTCACCCAGGTGAAGAAATGCGGGTATAGTCCTTACCCGCCCAGCGTGCCCGGATACGGCTTAATGACTGGGGTTTAACGCCTACGTAAGATGCAATGTGATATTGGGTGATACGGGTCGCAAGGCTGGGATAATCCTCTAAAAATGCCTGGTAGCGCGCCTCCGGAGAATCCGTATAAAGTGAAACCAGCTGACCTATCGTTTGGACAAAAATCTGTTCAATCACTACCCGGCCAAAACGTTCACCATAAGTCAGTTCGGCGAATAAACGTTGCAGGTTGGCAGAGGAGATCACAGATAATGTTGAATCTTCAATGGCTTGAATAGCACGTCGACAGGGTTGTTGAGAAAGAAAGCTCTCATAATCACAGACAAAATCATTTTCCAGACCGAAGTCGTAAATCTTTTCGTCCCCATCCTGATTGACAAAGTAACGCACCAGGCCCGTGTGAATAAATCCAACCTGATGGCAAACCTGACCTTGCTGTACGAAATACTCTCCCTTCTTGAGAAGCGAGGGCTGGAACAAGGTATTTATCAATGTAATGTCCGCGTCACTGAGTGGGACTACTAATCGTATCTTTTCGATAAGAGGGGTCATAGGCTAATCCATTGTTAAATGACGAACATCAGGTGATGTGTTTTCGATCACGAAAGCGGATAATTCGGCCATCTTACCATCGCGAAATCGCCAAACGTCGCAATATGTATATCTGGACACTTTTCCATCTGCATCCTTCAAGTCGATTTCGCCGAGCGCGGTTACAAAGTCTCCTTCTGCAATCAAGTTTTTGACCATAAATTTCGGCGGCTCCAGAAAAGTCGCAGCCATATACCGTCTGACAGCTTCTTTTCCCTCCAAAGTCTGCTCGCCTACAAATGTCCATACTGTGTCATCTGTACAGTGCGCCAAGAATCCTTCGTAGTCGCCCTGCGTTATTGCGGCATTGGCCGTTTCCAATATCTGCTTATTGTTCATTTCTGAATTTGGTTTTGTTGTTATTTCCCGGACGATCCTAAGTGCCACCGACGAGTTCGTTTTGATTACACATTAGAATGTCCATGCGGAAATTACTGTGCCGGGTCATGCTCCTTGGCATTGCGCAAAGCACCGACTGCCGCGGCCTGTCCCCAATACAATCGCCCGGTAACCTGCATTGCAAAGCCCCAGGCGGGCGGCCCGTAATTTATCCGAGCAGTTCCCGGGAGATTTATATAAATTGCTTTTTTCAAATCAAACACCCTTTCCACATGGCACATACTACCTCCAATCCCAAGATCCACGAAGGTCGTAACTTAAAGAGATTCAGGGAGATGCTCCAAATCAAACAAGATTATTTGGCGTTCGAGCTCGGCGAAGACTGGAACCAGCAAAAGATTTCGCTACTTGAACAAAGAGAAAAGATCGATTCCGACATTTTGGAGCAGGTTGCGGCGATTTTGAAAATACCCGCTGATGCTATTCGGAATTTTGATGAGGAGCAGGCGATTAATGTCATTTCCAATACATTCCACGACCAATCTAGCGGCGTAAATATCTACGCAACTTTTAATATCAATCCGATTGAAGAATTGAAAAAGCTTCACGATGATAAAATGGGGCTTTATGAGCGGATGTTGAAGGAGAAGGATGAGATGATGGGGAGGTTGGAACGGTTGATTGGGAAATAGCCATTTGCGCTAGTCTCTACTGTAAATTGAATGTTTCGAAACCGTCACACTGATGAATGAATCTGGCGCTCTAACGACATCTTTAATACAAGATGTTGTACAAATATTGCATCTGGCCCGGCAAAAAGCTTATAGTGCAGTAAACAGCGAAATGGTGATTGCCTATTGGAAAATGGGAAGGCGTATAGTACAGGAAGAGCAGCATGGAGAGCAAAAAGCCACCTATGGCGAGGCGATATTAAAAACACTTTCCATTGCGCTTACAGCAGAATTACGCAAGGGTTTTTCTTATGCCAATATTCGAAATTTCAGACAATTTTATCTTACATATCCTGACAAAACAATTTGCTACGCAGTGTGTAGCAAATTATCGTGGAGCCACAACCGGCTAATTATGAGAATAGAGAACCCAGAAGCAAGGGCCTACTATCTTAAAGAATGTGCTGATCAAATGTGGAGCACGCGAACATTGGAACGCAATATCAATTCCTCTTACTATCAGCGTTTGCTTTCTTCTCAAACCAAATTGGACGTCTCCATTCACGATCAAGAATCCAACAAAACTCTCGCTGAGAATTTTATAAAAGATCCCTATGTTTTTGAATTTCTGAATATCCCTGAACCAGTAAGCGCATTGGAACAAGATATTGAAAAGGCGTTAATCGGAAATTTGCAACAATTTTTACTCGAATTAGGAAAAGGTTTTTCATTTGTAGGAAGACAATTCAGGATTAGTACGGAAACAAGTCATTTTTATATTGATCTGGTTTTCTACAATTACCTCCTTAAATGTTTTGTTCTCTTTGATTTAAAAACGGGCAAACTAACACATCAGGATACCGGGCAAATGGATATGTACATTCGAATGTTTGATGATCTTAAAAAACAAGATGATGACAATCCTACAATTGGAATTATTCTTTGTACTGAAAAAGACGAAACGGTTGTGAAGTATAGTATTTTAAATGATAGCAAGCAGCTGTTTGCGACTAAGTATATGCTTTATCTGCCGACCGAGGAAGAGTTGATTGCGGAGATTGAGCGGGAGAAGAGGCTTCTTAGAATCAACTAAATACGAGTACCGGCAATACACTATCGTCAATATATTTCAAAGTAATCGAATCGATAGGACTACCCATCTGACATACTTTGAAGATTTAACTCAACTAAAAAAATCTATTAAAAAAGAATTAGAGGCATTGTGAAGGCTGGAAGAGTGACTTCCATTCGCGATCTTAAAAACATATGGGCAGCTATTCTGTAAACTGAGATATAATTAACCCGCCCTAACCCCAATCAACTCATCCTCCAATACCTCCCCAGTCTATAGCAAAGTAGACTCCTTTCCCAAGTGTAGAAGCTTGTGTTTTGCGCCCCAGCGGTGCAGCATCAGGCAAACCGGGATCAGTTCTTTTCCGATGTCGGTTAATTCGTATTCCACTCGCGGGGGCACTTCCGGGAAAACGGTCCTTGTGATGACTCCGTCGCGCTCCAATTCCCGAAGCTGAAGGGTGAGCATTCTTTCGGTGATATTGGGAATTATTTTTTTTAACTCCCCAAATCTCTTTTTCCCTGTTTCCAGACGCATCAGGATCGGCAGTTTCCATCTGCCGCCAATCAGTTGGGTAGCGTAGGTCACGTTGCAATCAGACAGAAAATGACGGTTAATGCTATTGGAAGAACTCTCTTTGGTCTTTGTCATACTTACAGAAATGTATGTACCATACATTGGGACAGATACTACGCGAATGTATGGCTTGCCTGATATTTTTGCAAAACAATAATTAAAGACGAAAATGGAATCTCCTAAAATAAAAGTGGGCTTTATAGGCCTGAATCCGGACAGTCAGTGGGCAGCCAAAGCACATGTTCCCGCTTTAAAATTACTTTCAGATGATTTTGAAATAACCGGCGTGGCCAACTCCACGTACGATAGTGCGAAGAAAGCGGCATCAGCATTACAAATTCCAAACGCTTTTGAGAATGCCGAAGCATTGGTACAATCAGATTTGATCGATCTTGTGGTGATCACCGTGAAAGTTCCCTATCATTTTCAGCTGGTAAAAGCGGCACTGGAGGCAGGTAAGCACGTTTACTGCGAGCACCCACTTGGAAATGGATTGGAAGAGACCAAACAATTGGCAGAACTCGCTTCGCGTAAAAATGCGGTCGCCGTGGTAGGAACTCAAATGGTGGTTGCCCCGGAAATACTTTATTTGTCGCATTTAATCCGGGAGGGTTATGTAGGGAAAGTACTGTCGACTACGCTGATAGGTTCTGGTGGCGGCTGGGGCGGCGAGGCGGTAACTGGTGATTATTACCTGTATGAAAAAAACAACGGCGCAACCATGCTGACTATTCCCCTGGGCCACACCCTGGCTGGTCTGACCCAAGTTTTAGGCGGATTCGATCAGCTTACGGCACGCATGAGCAGCAACTATAAGGAGGTCAAGATAAAGGATACAGGTGAAATAAAACCCAAAACCAGCGAAGATCAGATCATGGTCGCAGGAACACTAAAAAGCGGTGCTGCCATTACAATACATTACAGGGGCGGAATTTCCAGGGCCACCAATTTCTTGTGGGAGATCAACGGAAGCGAGGGAGATTTACAGGTAACTGCACCACTTGGGCACGGCCAGCTGACTGCATTAACCATTCGAGGTGCGAGAGGTGATGAAAAAGCACTAAAACAATTGATATTGCCTGCCGAATTTTATAACGGTTTACCTGAAAATCCGGTTGTCAGGAATGTAGCCGGGATCTACCGGCGATTGGCAGCGGATATTAATAATAATACAAAAACCGCCCCTACTTTTGATGACGCGGTCATTTTGCATGAAATCCTGGATAGGATTGAAATTTCAGCCTAAATCAACAGCCATCATTCAAATCCAAACCGATTTCATCTACCCGGTCTTGTATTGGGCCGAATGCCCGGAGCTTTTTAGATAGTTCTGAAATGCTCGTCAGCTCCCTAACAAACTTCTCAAATGCTTCAGAAGATTCCCAGGTTGCGTAGTTCATTAAAACGTGGACCAGTTCGGAATATCGAATGGACTTGCAACCATTCCGGATATTCACTTTCTGATTTCAACTGTGTCCGGGAACACGTCAATTTCAGGATCTCACGATTGAAATGATGCTTCGTCATTGGGAGGATACTCTAAATACTTCTTAAAATAACCTGCCTTAGTTTCGTAACCCAGCTTTTCATAAAAGCCCTTTGCGCCAAACGTTGCCAGCGAAACAAGGCGACAGCCCTTTTCTAAACTTACTTGTTCAAATCGATCCATTAATAGTGATCCCATTTTCATGGATCTGCTTGAAGCGTCGACAACGATCTCATCTACGTATGCCACCAGCCCGCCAGCATATATTGCGTGATGGACGAAGCTACTATTCCTGGCCTAGCCTCAGCCCAAAATCGAAACGTTTCTCAACTACCCGACTCAGAATGCCGATCTGCCCGCAGTGATACATGGTGTGCTTAATGTTCCAGTCGATTGCCTCCAATTTCGTTTTTGCGATGGGGTGTGGTGTAGGAGTTGGCTCCAGCGGACTGTTCAGCTCAGAAATGTAGACAGATCGCAGGATCTCAATCGACTTTTGCTGCATCATTTTCAGGTTTGCCAAAAGTGTTTCCGGAGTTGCTCGGCCAACTGCCAATTTGGGGGCCGACGCAGTAAACAAATCGCCGTATTCCCTCATAGGGATCTTTTGCAGGATATCCATTTGATGCCCTTTGATGACCATCACGGAATGGAAGTAATGGCTGACGGTCAGATGTCCGACTTGCCAGTTAACATTCGATTCGATCACATCAGGAATGATTTCCCACTTGTCGAGTGGAATTTCAGCGAGCAACTTGTTTACCCATTCATAGGCATTCGAAGTCTGATTTACCAGTATTTCTATCTCGGTCATTTTGAAAAAAGGTTGGGGCTTGCCAGCGGCTGGCAAGATCAGCGTACAAATGATAGAATGCAAATGAATATGGTACGGCAATGTGCCCGAAGATTACTATCGAGTCGGCACTAGCGTTTAAAAAATCGTTGCAATTGGTAGCGTAGGTTTGCATAATAAAATCATTTGTCGCTCAGACCGTACACAATCGCCCGGTAACATACATTGCAATGCATGTAAGATATCCGGGCACTTCCCGGGAGATTTCTATAAATTGCTTTTTTTAACCAAACACCCTTTCCACATGGCACATACTACCTCCAATCCGAAGATTCACGAAGGCCGTAACTTGAAGAGATTCAGGGAGATGATGTCCGTAAAGCAAGACGCGCTCGCGTTTGCGCTTGGCGAAGACTGGAACCAGCAAAAAATCTCCCTACTTGAACAAAAAGAAAAGATCGATTCGGACATTTTGGAGCAGGTTGCGGCTATTTTGAAAATACCGGCTGAGGCGATTCGGAATTTTGATGAGGAGCAAGCGATTAATATTATCTCCAATACCTTCACTGAAAATACGATTGGCAATTCCTTCAACTACGGTACCATTCATTTACACCCCATTGAAAAGATTGTTCAGCTTCACGAGGAGAAGATTGCTTTGTATGAGCGGATGTTGAAGGAGAAGGATGAGATGATGGGAAGGCTCGAGAAATTAATGGCGAGTCGTTAGCTGTAATACCAATACTTCACAACAATTGATTACCAACTAAACTGGTTGACAAAAACTGCGTGCTTCAACGACGCCAACTTAGTAGGCTACCCAATTTCACACCGTGTGGCACTAAAAGCAAGTGTTAGTTCATAGATTTTTGCTATTGTTTAGACAGGGACATTTATTCAACGATTGCGGTAATAAGCATTAAGGATTGTCGCACATTGTTCACCGACTCACAACAAAATATCGTCATACTCTTCATCATATTACAACGATGTCTATAGTGGTCAAATAAAATTCTATTTTATCTATCCATACGAACATTTTTTCGAGTTGCGAATGCTTATATTGGCACACTCTCGTTCCCACCTTACCTTTAGGATATAAATATTCCCTGTTACGTCTAATCCTTTGTGGAATGAAGGGAAATATGGAAGCCATTTGACTGAACATTACGTTTATGACTAACGAACAAAAAAACCCAGCTAAGTATCTGGAAGGAAAAATGCTTGGTGGAGGTTGGACTGTGAAAGAGATGAGAACAAGGCATCCGAATGGATCGGGAGGCACTTTTTCCTATTCTTACAATGTTGAAAATGAAATTACCCAAGAAAGAGCGTTTCTCAAAGCTCTGGATTTCTCAGGAGCTCTGAATGCCCCAGATCCACTTAAAGCCATAACCTTTTTCACCAGCTTGTTCAACTTTGAACAAAATGTGCTGGAGATCTGCCGCAGCAAAAGGCTAAGCCGAATAGTCACACTTATTGATGCTGGAAACCTTCCTGCACCGCAAGGCTCTTCCATTCCCGTCCCCTACTTCGTAATGGAACTCGCTGCCGGCGACATCTATGAGCAATTAGACTTCTCAAAACAACTAGACCATCTACTTAACCTAAAGATTCTGCATAGCGTATCGTCAGCTCTTTTTCAATTACATAACAACGGCATAGCTCATCAAGATCTCAAACCCTCCAATGTTCTGGTCATTGATAGAAGTCCACATAAGCTGGGAGATTTGGGCCGTGCTGATTTAAGAGGACAACAAACGCCCTATGAAGTGATGATGTTTGCAGGCGATTTATCCTACGCGCCGCCAGAAGCGCAATATAAGTCTGTTCAAGCGGATTGGGTCTTTAGGAGAATTGCGAGTGACGCCTATCAATTGGGAAGTATGATCGTTTTTCTTTACACACAATTAAGCATGACTAGTTTGATAAAAATGTACATTGCTCCACAGCATAATTGGAATAATTGGACCCAGACTTATAGAGAAGTCTTGCCATATCTTTACGTCGCTCTGGAACAGTCCATTGACTATTTCAAAGAGCAGGTAGATGATAGTAAACTTGCAGAAGACTTAGCAGTAATAATTTATCAGTTATGCGATCCTGATCCTACTAGGCGTGGACATCCAAAATCAATCAGTAGTAAACGAACTACTATCAGTCTTGAACGATACATTACGATATTTGATCGATTACAACGTGAATACGAAGTTAGAATCACCAAAAAATAAAATATAATGGCAGGCTGGGTTCCGCAAGACAAGAAGCGCAATGTTATTCCAAGGTGGCGAGATCTAAATCAAACAGTTGCCCTGGGAGAATTGAAGTCAATCGGCAAATTCGATGGAGATAATAATGAGAATTTAAAATCTAGTTTCCACCTAAAAAAAATTTATGATTGGAAAATCGAAAGAACCGTAAAGAATGCACTTGAACTTTTAAACTCATCTTTTGTCCTGGATGATTTAGATCATTCAAATGAAATTGAGGAATTTTTGATTAATCACGACCAAATAACAAGTAAACCTGTAAAATTACTAATTAGTAGAATTAGTAATACTAACGAATTAAATACATCTTTTGACCCATCGGAGAATCTTACAGATATTGACAATATTATCCGTACTAGAATACATAATTTGCGATCAAGCTTAACATCTAATCCGGGTAATGCTATAAGCTGGATTGAGCTTGCTCGCCTCTATCTAATCATAGGAAAGGAAAATGCATCAGAGCGTAGTGTATTAGTAGGTACACAATTAGCTCCACACAATAGGTATGTCAGTAGAGTTGCCTCTCGCTTTTTTTCTCACACAGGTGATTTTGCCAAAGCCAAACAAATACTCAAAACAAATGATGCATTCAAAGTCGATCCTTGGTTGCTTGGTGCAGATATAGCAATATCATCGCTTCAAAATAAAAGTTCTTTTAATATAAAAAAGGGGAAAGAATTAATCAACTCCAAGAACTATTCGCCATTCGACCTTAATGAGTTGCTATCAGCACTGGCAACAGTAGAGCTCCATAACGGAAGCACCAAGAACTCACGTAAATTGTTCAACCAGTCCTTAATTAGGCCTAACGACAATACCCTTGCGCAGGCAGTTTGGGCAACAAAGCATGTTAGTTTGGACGTTAATGAGAATACGTTTGATAAGGTTCCAAATATACACGAGGCCCGTGCATATCAATTTTACCATTCGCAACAATGGGAAAAAACCATGGCTAATACTTTAAACTGGTTTATCGATCAGCCTTTTTCTATTGATCCCGCTTGTTTCGGGTCGTTTATTGCCTCTTCAATTCTTGAGAGATACGATGATGCAATTCAATTATGCAAGATAGGGTTGAAGGCAACGCCGAATAATTTTACTCTAATGAATAATTTCGCCTTCTCTCTACTCCAGCGTGGAAACAATGGAGATATAGATGATGCAAAAGTGATGATTAATAAAATTCATCAAGAGTCTCTGGATGAAGAACAGAAAATTGTTTATCTCGCAACGAAGGGACTGTCAATGTACAAGTCTGGTAATATTGAGCAAGGTGTTGAATTGTACAACGAATCCAGTAGAATTGCGGGTAAAATAAGAAATAAAAAGTTAAAGCTCCTTTCTGAATTTCATCACCTGTCAATTCAACTTGAAATTGAAGGGTACCCTGAAAAAAAACTTGCTAAAATTGAAAAATTCAAAGAAGAACTGAGTGAACTTAATGAAGTATACCTAACCGACTTAATAAAGAATCTGCTACAAAAGAAACAGAAATTTAATAGTGTTACTAGTATTGAAGGATAATTTTAGTCCTTGACTTTATAACTTCACCTTTCGGGAATATTAATACAAAGACGTTATAGCCATTGTAAAAGTAATGATAGCTACAATTAATTTGCTCGTCACCAATATCGGCTTTAAATTCACTTTGATTTAATCTGCGCTTTGACATGTAATCCCGTACAAAAGGAGACGAAAAGTCAAAATCCATTCCCCAATTTAGTATTCCCAGATCTTTCGTAAAACGTTCAGACTGAAAGTAATTTCTTACTGAAAATTGGGGAACTCGCCCACTACGATCGATATTCAAAACTAGTAAAGCACATCGCTTAGCACTTTGCTCAACATATCTTCTAAGAGCAGCGTGAATGGATGATCCAAAAATCTTTGAAAGATGAATCGCCGATGTTAATTCAAGTGGCAGCTCAGCCACTTTGTCATTAAATATGTCTTGTTGAAACATTGAAGCAGAAGCAAAGTAATTTGCTTCTGCTTCAAACTCATCTTTTATTTCAGGATCTAGCGTCTCGTCATAGTCCAGACAGTCACTGAGCCTCCCCTGCCAAGAGCAAAGCTCATGCCCAGTCTCATGTAGCTTAACAAATCTTTTTTTTACATCAAGCTGTTGTAAATCTAAATAAATGGTTTTCTCCTTGCGATCTAGAACGCCTCTTATTTTTGAGAGCCCTCGTTTCAAATACATATCCGACGTGGCAAAAAAATTAGCAGTTATCCTACTAAGATCTACACTCGAATTCACACGCAGATCTGCGTATTTCACAATTTTGTCTACAGGAGTAGGGAATACGCCCAAAGACTTACTGCCCGATAACGTTTCTAAAACTACCCTATCTATTTCTTTTGCCTTTTTGTCCGTCATTACTTCGCGCGCATAAATTTTAGATACCTAAGTAATTCCTCTGTCTCTTCTGCGGTTACACCCTGATCCGCAGAAAACGCAAACTGGTTTTGTGACCGACTGGATTCCTTCTTTTTTTCAACAATTCCGGCAGCAACCATAAGGTCGTCAAAATCAATTTCCAAAAGTTCCGACAATTTGTACAGCGTATTTGCCGACGGCTTTTTGATCTTGTCATTTTCGAGCTGACTCAAATACGCATTTGATATACCACTTTTGATTTCCACTTCTCTCAAGGTGAGTCGTTTGAGTTCACGAGTCTCCTTTAAAATGTTTCCTACTGTCTTGTCCATAGCTTTAAGGTTTTGGCTCAACAAAGCTCGTAATTCTAAAAATGAAATGCAAATTCTAAATTTTATGATAATTATATCAAGCAAAATGCACGTTAATTGACTGTAAATCAATTATTTGCTAATTACATCAAATATTTATTTAGAATTTTGCTTGATATATTTAGCAAATTGGACTAGGTTTGTCTGTCAAATAACTTTAACAACATGAATAATTCACAAAAGGGGGCAGACCTTTCAACTGCCAGCAAAGAACTTCTCCTGATAATTGAGGAGAACAAGATCCAATGGCCAAATCAGTATATCACTGGTAGAGAGGTCCGAGAGCTTGCAGGAGCTTCGAGAGAAGTTGAGCTTTTCCTGGCTATCAAAAAGCCGTGGGAGGACGAACTTATAGAAGAGGATGATCAAGTAAATCTTGCACGTCCTGGAATCGAAAGGTTTTACTTCAAACACATTTTGATTCTTACCATCAATAGCCGGGAGTATAAATGGTATGAACAGTATATAACGGGAGCACAAATAAGAGAATTAGGCCAAATCCCAATAGGCCATGAAATTTTCTTAAACATTAAGAAGCCGTGGAAAGATGAATTAATAGATGACAGCACGATAGTGGACTTAGCCCGCCCGGCAATTGAAAGTTTTTATTCAAAGGAAAGCACCACAAAGTTTGTTGAAATTAAAGTAAACGATCATTTCCGAACAATTATGCCTGGACTAAGAACTGTGGTTGAAATTAAAAAAGTTGGAAATGTTGATTTATCTGAGGAGCTGGAACAATTGATCGATCAGAAACTCACTCCACTAGCTGATGATGCAGAAATTGAGATTGTAGGTGGCGAGATTTTCTTTGGTCATGTAAGAGATGGTCAATCGTCATAGTAATGGAGATGGATTTCCCACACGATCAGATTTCAGAATTGAAACAAATAACCCCCTTCATTAGCCGAGCTAGTGAAGGAGGTTATGAGTATCTACATCTGAAAAGTTTAAAACTTCCGGATGGTTGTTCACCGTCAGAGGTAGATGCGCTGCTATGTCCCGCACCAAGGGAAGGATATAATTCTCGATTATTCTTTTGCGCTAAAATAACTGGAGGTCCAGAGAGAAACTGGAATGGAAACTTACGGGCTCTTGGCCAAAACTGGTATGCAATCTCGTGGCAGACAGGAACAAATCTCAGATTAGCGGAAATGTTAATTATTCATTTAAAAGCTTTAAAAAACTTATGACTATTACGAAAGTTAAAATCAAAATTCCAAGGGTTCTTTATAATACCATTATGGCGGACCTGGAAAGACCTCACAAACATGCATTCGAAAGAGTTGGTTTTTGCTATTCAACCACATCCTACATTGACGGAGATACTGCCATTCTTACTTTTAAAGATTATGAGCCTGTCCTTGACGACAATTACAATGATGACGACAAAGTTGGTGCAAGCATAAATTCAAATGCCATACGATCAGCCATGCAGACATGTTTGGACCATAGTTGGGGAGGCTTCCACGTTCATCTCCACAATCACAACGGAGATCCGAGTCCCAGCAAAATAGATAGACATAGTTTACCAGGAGTCGTTGGGAGTCTTTCAAACGTCTGTGGGGATCAGGCGACTGGCATCCTGATTCTGAGCAAAGATTCATTCTACGCGTCTGTAAAGTTACCCGGTCAGCTAGATTGGTTATTACCACAGTCCATTTCTGTAATCGGCTATCCGTTGAAAGTGCGTTTCCCCGAAACTGAAACAATTGACACGTTCGATAGCTTTGACAGACAATCATTTTTGGGAGAAAACTCTGCATTAGTTTTCCAAAATATTCGAGTTGGAGTCGTCGGACTTGGGGGCGGAGGCTCACATGTGATACAGCAGCTAGCACATTTGGGAGTAAAAAATTTATGCATTTTCGATGATGACTGTATCGAAAATTCAAATTTAAATCGTCTTGTGGGCGGAACAAAAATGGATGTACATGAAAGTTCTCGCAAAACAAAGATTGCTGAAAGGATGATAAGGGGTGTTTTGCCTAATGCAAATATTATTGCCGTAAGCTCGAAGTGGCAAGAAAACCCAGAAGAACTTCAAAAATGCGATATTATCATTGCTGGTGTTGACACATTTTACTCACGAGCTCAACTGGAGGCGGAGTGCAGACGATATTTAATACCCTACATTGACATTGGAATGGACGTTCATCAGACTGCAAAAGGTTTTACAATGTCAGGTCAAGTAATTTTATCTATGCCTGGTATGCCCTGTATGAAGGCAATGGGCTTTCTGAACGATGAAAAACTTGCAGCCGAGGCAGCCAAATATGGGGCAGTAGGAGGAATGCCACAAGTAGTCTGGCCAAATGGAATATTGGCTTCCTCTGCTATAGGAGTATTTGTGGATCTCGTTACTGGCTGGAGCAAGCAAGAAAATAAATTGGTTTATTTATCTTATGACGGAAAATCAGGAGTTCTGTCTTCACATATCCGACTGCAGTACATAGATCCAAGTATTAGCTATTTCGACTTACGGGACACGGGCATTGTGAAATTTCAAACCCTGTAAAATGGTAATATTAAAAGTTGGTCATTCGTATAATGGTGAAGTGCATATAAATGCACTTCACCAAAACTTACTTTTGATGTTCTAACCCATCTGTCCTTCGTCCGAAAACGAGCAAAACCCTTCCGCAGCAACGATCAGATGATCCAAAACCCGGATATTCAGTAACTCTCCGGCTCCTACTCTCGGTAATATACATATCAGCATCACTCGGCACGAGCTGCCCGGAAGGATGATTATATGCCAGGATTACCCCTTGCTACTTCTGCTTTCAAAGCAGCAGCAAAAACGATCCTTACATCAGCACTTGCGCCTGAAATACCACTTTTGGAAACTTCAAAAATCCCCAGCACGCGACTGGCATTGTTCAATAGCAGTATCTTGAACGCTTCAATAAATTCAAGTGCGACGGAGCTTTCGCCGTCGTGGAACAGCGGTCGCGGTTTTGTACCACTTTTAGGTCGCATTCGCAAAAGGGTGACCAATTACCCAAAAATCAGCTACTAATAACAAAACAAAAAAGTCTGCAAATCATTGATTTACAGACTTTCAGTGGAGATGCGGGGATGCAAATTGAACACTTTACCAGACTTTTAACACGAATACAGACGATTAAACTGGAAGCTGATTGGTCCTGAAATCAAGCGTCAGTTTGCGTGTTGTGTTCTTCGCGTGTATCGGTCCTGGTCGCCGCACGTGCGGTCCATCCAAGTGCACAGATAAGCCCATTTTCCGCCCTTTATCCCATTATTCTTTAATCAGCTTGATCATGTCACCGTTTTGGGTTTTAAGGAAATAGATCCCGGGTACTAACCTCCCGGTGTCCAGGCGGTTAGTGCCTTTTTGAAGTTGCGATTCCGTAACGGTGTTGCCGGCTGCATTGATGAGGAGGGCATCTTGCAGTTTGTCTGAGGAAATCATCAGTTCGTGATGGAATGGATTGGGGTAGCCGATCGGCAAAACGGTGGATCGGTTAAAGTGCACCACTTCCAGCCGGCTATATGCGTATGAACCGTCCAGGTCCAGCATTTTCAGGCGGTAGTAGGCGGCGGGTGACGAACTGATTTGTGCGTCGGCAAAAGCATAGTTATCCTGGTCTTGATTGAAAGTGACTGTGCCGATGGTCTCAAAATGCTGGGCATCCTTGCTTCTTTCTATTTCAAAATGACTGAAACCTACTGCGTCTGCGATGCTCCAGTGCAGCTGCACGGCATTTTCAGAAGTATTCGCGTGAAAACTGACCAGACGCACCGGCAAAGGATTTTGGCTCGCCACAAAAAAACCACTGAAACCAACCACATTGAAGCTGATCTCCCATCTGCTGAATGCTGCATTCCAGACGATATCATCCGTTTCCGGCTTAATCATGGCTA
Organism: Dyadobacter sp. HNCC25DJ185; assembly: GCF_056895195.1. Lineage (NCBI taxonomy): Bacteria > Pseudomonadati > Bacteroidota > Cytophagia > Cytophagales > Spirosomataceae > Dyadobacter > Dyadobacter sp. HNCC25DJ185. Next base: position 126,025 of record NZ_JBXHAR010000012.1, on the reverse strand, counting down.
TTTCGCCAGAATACGACCCGGGCAGACCAGTGGATGAGGTTCCGTGATACTGGATGATGCTCAGGTTTCCTTTACCCGATCCATCGGCAGGGCCGGTCGGAAGTTTGCCGCCCGTTAATGACAGGTTGTAGGCATCAAAATCGGATTGGGTAAAGAACAATTTGATGCGGGCGCTGGAAGTTTCGGGATTGCTGGCTGGCAGAATGTCGTAATGCCGCGGAACATAGGCAACACCGCCGACTTTGATCACATCGGACGCTACAAAAACTTTCGCCTCCACACTTCCCTTTACATCGACATCACCATTGGGCTGAATCGTGGCAATGATCTGGCAATCAGGGGACAGGAATACGCTGGTGGAGCCTAATAGAACGGTCACAGAAGCTGCGCCGCCATTACCGGCAATCGGCGCGGCTTCCTTATTCGAAGTAAACTCGTATGCGCCTGCGTCCACCTGGTCGAAGTGAATCCGCGTCTTGAAAAGGATATCCAGCGAACTCACTACAAGTCCATTACGACCAATGTCGATACCGGGGCTGCATAGCGAGGGTTTGAGGCCATCGTCGGCAGTCATCCATTTGTCGTCGGGGCCGTCGGGATCGGATGCGTCGGCAAAAAGCGGGTCGGCATCCAGGTTGAAATCATTGGCGACACCGAAATCGCCCTGGATCAGCGAGTAACGTACCGATATCGTGCCATCCGGATCCAGTACTCCGGGCGATGCCGGAGCGGTGTTGCCCCAGATCAGTGAATTTTCTATCTTGGTTTGGCTGACAGCATAACAAAGTGCGGCGCCTCCCGAAGTGCTGGCCGCATTTTTCGCAATCGTACAGTTCACGAAGTTGGCTGTTGTTTGTTGAAACGTGCTGAAACCGGCACCATTGATAGCCGTATTTTGGGTAAACACCGTGTTGAAAATCACTGGACTTGAAAACAGTCCCTGAATGAAGATGCCACCACCCGCAAGGGCGTAATTGGCAGTGAAAACGCAATTGCTGATTTCGGGAGATGTACCAAATAAATGCGCCCCGCCACCGGTTGAAGCCAGTACAGCCGCTCCCCTCATGGTCGCCGTCGCAACCAGGTTGGCGTTGCCATCCCGGATGATAAACCCATCCAATCGAGCCTGGGAACTATTGCCGACGGATACAAAAACATGGTAAGCATTGTCGCTGGCATCACCGGGATTTCCGATATCACCGGATAGGATCGTTTGGTTCGTGCCTGGATTACGCTGGGACAATTCGGTTTCATTTCCTTCAAATCCTCCATAGATGGATACTTTGTCGATCAGGTAAAATGCCTGGTTCCGGGGATCTGAGCTGATGATTCCGTACGGCATGGCAGTCGGCTTGTAAGTCCCGGCTTTTACCCAGATTTCGCCGCCTGTTGTGCAATTGCCGGCGGCTGCCAATGCTTCGCTGAGTGTTCCCATCGGGCTGTCCCAACCGGATCCGTCGCCGCTTGCCCCGGAAGCCACATAAATCCGGCTGCTCAGTACCGACAAAGTGGCGAAATTGGAATTAACAGTACCGCAAGCATTGCCGAGTTCCACTTTGAACTCACTCCCGCTGTCCGAAGTTCCGGGGTTATGGACGGTCAGTGTAGCAGTGTTGGTACCCGAATATTTGGCATTATCCGTCAACAATTCATTTCCTTTAAACCATTTGTAAGCAGTTGGCGCATCGCCACTGTAACCCACGGAAAACGTCACCGATCCCGCGCCACTACATTGAACGAGGCTTGCAGGATGACTGCTGATACCCGGCGCGGCACCTGAGGAGATAGAAACCCGCGCTGTGACGTCGGAGGCGGTAAGGTTTCCGGCCAATACATTTACACTCCCATCGCCGGCACCCGCGGAAGTATAGCTGGCGGTAGCGGTACCATTGGCCTGAATGCTGGTTTGTGCATTGGATACCGTACCATTGACAGCCGCAAAACTGACCGGCAGTCCGATCAGCCGTACCAGATTGGCAGCGTCTATTAATGCATTACCCGAATTGCGAAGAAAACTGGCGGTAACCGATGTGGAAGCACCCGCCGTATAGCACAATGACGTACTCCCGGCAGCAGGCTTCAGCACCAGTTGCGGCTGGGTTACAAGTGTACCATCCCCGAAGTCCCCGAAGAGTCTCGCCCCTTCGCTGCATGTCCCCGCGCTCTGCGGATCGGTATTGCAGCCCCACCAGTTGTTGGTCGCACTCACGGCACCGCTATGCTGCTTTTCCACGCTCAGCGCTTCCTTGATCGAGCCATCGATGGTGTTACCCAAAAATGCATTGTAATGGATATCGGTCGTAAAACTGCTGGCAATCGTAATCGCCCCGCCCATGACGCCATTGGATGCGTGCGCAACGGAATTGTTTGAGAAGGAGTTCTTTTCGATGGTAATCGCATAGGAAGTGCTGGTTACGCCATATACAGCGCTGACAGCAACCGCGCCGCCCGAGGCTAAGTGCGAGGCGGAGACGGAATTGCCGTTAAAAGTACAATTGGTAATGACCGCGCTGCCCACCGCCGGGATCGGAGAAGAATAATAAGCAATCCGAATCGCACCTCCCGCTCCACTGTCCGATTCGTCAGACGGAACCACTACTGTGTTATTTGTAAAAATGCATTGATCCACCAAAATCGTCCCGCCTGCCATATTGGACAGCGCGCCGCCGCCGAAAGCACCCGCATGGTTGTTTTCAAATACACAGTTGGAAATGCTGATCGCATTGGCCGGGCCTCCGGAAAGAATGGCCCCGCCACCAAAGGAGTCCTGTGAGGAACCATTGGTAAACTTGATCCCTGAAATGGTGGCAGTCACGTTACTAATTTTGCCTGTAGGATTGATGAAAAAAATGCGGCCCTGATTCGAGGCCGTCATGTTGATGATCGTCAAAGCAGGTCCGGCACCGATAATGGAGATATCCTGCTGCTTATTACCCAATTCGATCGAGCCTAATGTCAGGTTATATGTTCCGGCCGCGACGTTGATGATATGCGGTCCGCCGCCCAACGCATCGGCTGCCTGGATGGCCCCTCTGAGCTGAGACTCACTCGTGCCGTCGGAGGTTTGTGTCACGTTGAAGACGTTACCTTTTACCGGCAATGCCAGACCGGCTGACAAAATGAGCCAGACAAAAATCCTGGAAAGAATAGGGTAGTAAAACTGAGTTTTCATCTGAAAGAGTTGATTGATCGTTTCGAATGGCTTAAAGCAGGAATCATCGAAATGCGCGGATCATGTATTCCATCGTCTGATAGGACATCATGTTGTTGTGCGGAAGATCCCCGCCCGTCACCCCGATCGCATCCGGGTGCATGACCGCACCGTCCCCCTTTTTTTCTGCAAAAGCAAATGGTGCCGGACGGAGGTTTTGTCTGCCCCAGAAAAGCTTCTCAGGCAACTGCGAGGTCGCGTCAAGACTGGCCAGGGGATGGTGTGCGTGACTGGGCATTTGTGACTTAGAGAGTGTAACCGTTGCCTGGCCCCCACTTTCTCCGAGTGCGTAGGGGCTGAGCCCGGGAGGGTTGCCAGCTCCAACCGCAGCACGCCCCCGCAGGTCAGGAAGTGCAAAGGTCGTTTTGCCATCCCCTCCATAAGTATCGAGTATGGCATTGTACAAATCCGAAAATGCGGGTATGGGCAGTAATCTTCCATCGCAGGGCAGCCATTTCCAGTGTTCCACCAAGTTCGGAAAAGCTCTTATGCTGCCCGGCTCATCCGCCACGCTTTCGTAGGCAACATCCGGGAAATTTCCCTGGGTTGCGATACAGTAATTGAGACTGAGATAAGGCGATAAATTGTCGTGAGGTAGTCCTTTTCCTACGGTTTCAAGAGCTGCCGCATTCATGGAACCGGTACTTTCGGTCCGATAGCCTACGTCAGAAGCCCAAAAATGGTCCGCCGGAGTGTCGGAATCAACGCCAAGCGTACTTGCAATTGCCTGATGCGAGTGCTTGGGCATTTCACCTTCGGTCAACGGATGCGAATTTTCTCCTCCTCTGGCAAAAGACGGATAACTGTTTCCACTTCCGATAATGACCTTGCCGCGCAAATCAGGAAGACCAAAAGTATGGATCCCGTCTCCTCCGAACCGGGTTCCCAGTAAGCTGAAAAGGGCCGACTGGATATTGACATAGAGGAGCGAGCCGTCACAAACTGCCCAACCTTCGGGGGCATAGGAAAAGCCAAATAATCGGATTTCAGAGAGTGTGAAATTTTCCATGTGGATTGTTTTTTTTTGAAATTAGAGAGGGGGTAAAGGGTTAAGACCGGTGCGGGAATAATCCGTATGGGCTGATAAAATAAGATAATGCGATCACCGGCATCCGGTTTTCATGGGATTGATCACCACCCGCAGGCTGAATACTTTCCGCGTTCATTGGAATGGAACCCGTTTTTGCGCTATACAAAAGCCCTTTGGTCGCAATCGCTGCCCAAACACCCCCGGTCGCATCTTTGGTGTTAGCGGTGTTGACATTGCTACACGCGGGCGTGTGCCGGTGGGGTGGTAAATGATCTGCTAAAAGTGTCACAGTTTCCGCCCCGCCGCTGGTCCCTACCGGGAAATCCTTACTGAAACCAAGCGGTATTCTCGAGCGCAGGTCTGGGAGCCCGAATGTATTGACCCCGTCCCCGCCAAATCTGGTACCTAATAAAGTGTAAAGGGCCTCGAATGATTTAATTAGCACGACAGAACCATCGCAGGGCAACCAGCCTTTGGGTACTTCTTTCCCGGCGAAAAGTTTAATTTCTCCCGCATACACAATGTCACTCATTTGTTTAATGGTTAAAAGGGTTGACTAAGAAAGGATACGTATGGCTCCTGCACCACCCATGTCATCCTGATGGGCTGGAAGCCTGCGCAATTAAGGAGAAGATGCTGGTGACAAGGCAAAAGGGCGCGTCACAAAAGCGTCACAACTATTGAAATAAACCTAATGCAGATCGAAAAGACACTACAAATCAGGCGCGAACTAGATTTGCGCGATCAAGTCCTCGAAACTGCTGTCGACCGGGACTTCGATTTTTTTAAGGAGGCGATATTTGGTCGTACGGACCGCCTGGCCGCTTACACCCAGCGTAGAGGACATGGCTTGGTAGTCCAGCCCCAGCTTTACTAATGCAATGAACCGTATTTCAGCCTGGGTAAGGTCCGGAAATTTATGTTTGAGGCGATCGAGATATCCTGTGTGGACTTTTTCAAACAGTTTTTTAAAAAACTCCCAGTCGTCATGCGTCAGGATTGTACTTGCTCTCAATTTGTCGAGGAGCGCGGTGTCCACACCTTTCACGCCCTGCGATTCGAGGTGCTGGATCAGCTGGCTTTTTTCCGATATGTTTTTGGCAAACTCTTCGAGCTGGCGGGTTGCATTGACAAGCTGCTGTTCCCTGATTTTGATTTCAAGTTCCTGATGACGCTGCTCCTGTAAATGGCGTTTGCTAAGCGTATAAAAGTAGTAGCATGACCCGGCAATCAGTAAGAAAACAATGACCATCAGCAGGTTTCGCTCGCGCGTTTTCAGACGCTTTTCCGCATCCGCTTTTTCCATGGCCAGCCGGTGTTCCTGCAACTCGATCTTTTGCTTTGCACGCATGATCCGCATCGCATTGAATTCCCTGGTGACACTGTCTTTCGCAAAGATCGCCGAGTCGAGATAGGGGCCGGCCAATCCGGGCGCGCCTTTCGCCGCATACAGTTTGCTCAGCAGCGGATACAGGTCCTGGTAATGTTTGTAACGGTCCGATTGAGCCATGGAAAGACATTTCCGGGCCAGCAGGGCCTGTTGCTCTGCCTGCGCCAGCTTATTGTGTTTCAGGGAAATATCGGCCAGTGTGATCAGCGAGCCAGCTGCCAGGCCATAGTCTTTTTCTGCCAGTGCCAGATCCACATCCGCCTGGAGAAATGGTATTGCTTTTTCGTATTCGTTCCGTAAAAAATGATTTTGTCCAAGTCCGCCGCTGGCGATCCCTTTCCAGGTTCTGTAATTGACGCTGGCCGTATCGGCCATGATTTTGCGGTAGTAATAGTCTGAAGAATCCAGTTTCCCCAACTGCCGGTAGATCTTCCCTATCGAATACAGGGCTGAATTCCTGCCGCCCCTGGGGTCATTGTCATATTCAAGCCGCAGGATCTGATTGAAAAGATGCAGGGCTTTTCCGTAGTCCGAAAAGTTATGATATGCCTGCGCCATATTCTGCAGGTGGTATACCTTATCAGGCAATTCTTTGATACTGATCTGTTCAAGGAGTTGTTCCAGGAGCATGTAGGTTTCAAAACCCAGTTCATAATTTTTCAGCGTGAACCAATAATAATCCCCCAGTACCTTATTTGCCCGCGCGCCGATCTGCCGGTTTTGCTGAGCCGCAGCTCTTTCCGTTAATTTTCGAATCGACCTTACAATGGCAGCTGTTTCATTCTTGTGCCAGTAGGTCATGTAATATGCTTTCAGTAAATCAGTTTCCAGTTCCAGGTCTGTGTCACCCTGTTGAATGGCCAGTACCTTTAAGGAATTGGCTTCGCGAAATGCCGATACGGAGTCGGGGTTGCTCATGGCCCGGATGTAAATCTTCCCGACTTCCGTATACCGCTGAGCGTACGTTTTGTTCAACAGCTTTTCATGCTGGCCCTGAACCTGACCTGATAAGGCGAGTAAAACTGATATGCACGAGTGGAGGAAACGCATTACCTAATAAGACGACAGGTTACAAAAATACTTTTCCAGTCGCGAAAGGATATACGTTAACACAGATATTTACATTTATTCCGCGCACCGGCGACCCGGCCTGGTCTGCGCGACGCGGTTCAGAACAGTGAAACCCTGCGCCTTCTACATGCAAAAAGCCGTCTCCCAAATTGGAAAACGGCTTTCAGTGGAGATGCGGGGATTCGAACCCTATCGCCATATAATTCATTATCAAAGACCTATCTACATGCAAAATTTTGTAGCCCCGAATTCGTCCCTCGTTGCGTTACCAGCAATTTCTCAAACGAATTTCCTTTATATAAAGATACACTAGTTCATTGGACTAGCAAAATGAATGATGCGCTGCCTACAACTTGAGAGCTTGGCAGCCGTACCGCTATCAGGTGCTCCTCTAGACCAGCTGGCTGATAAAATCCAGATGTCAAATAGTCATCCTTCAATATTGAACTGCCAAGGCGAAATCTAAACTCAGCCTATAAATAGAAGTAATAACCAAGCAAAAAAGCAATCATCTCAAAAAGTCAGAAAAAAACAACATGTCTCGTACTGAAAAACCCTAGCTTCGAAAAAGGCCGTTATTGATTACCAACTAAATTCGCCAACTGTCCAGCACGCGTTTCGGACGATGGGCGGTCCGCATTTGGACTGATAATCTTGCCTTGCTTGTCTATTAAAATGTATCTTGGAATTCCGGCTATATGGTAGGCTTGCCATACAGATTCTGGATTGTCAGACGACGACTGATTAATATGAATTCCTGCCGGGAGATCGCCCTTTGCAACTGCTTTTTTCCAAGTGTCAACATTTCGGTCTATGGAAACATACAAGAAAACTATCCGATCATTGTAGCCTATACGTTGTATAAGTTTTTTCGAGAAGTGAAATTCCTCCTTGCATGGTACACACCAGGTTGCCCAGACATCGACATAGAATACTTTTCCTTTTAGGCTACTTAACAATACTTCGCCACCGTTTATATCTATACCCTTAATTTCGGGAGCATCTTTCCCGGAGCCAATCGAACGCCAAACGTGATACCTACTTTCTAGTTCTTCCGCAAGCTCATCAGTAATGCCCTGTGATTTTAAACTGTTAAACAATGAATCAGCGTAATTTGTAATACCATTCATCGCTACCCAATAATCCAAATTCTTGCAACGTAGTAATTGAATCATCTCTGGTTTTAGATCTTCTTTTAATATTTTATCATCAACATAGCTTGGCAGTATTTTGTTAAGCTCGCCGGGCTTATATCCTTTATGTGCAACATATGCTGGAAGAATGCACCGGGTTTAGAGCACTGTTGGCAGGTACATCAAGGGATATTCATACAACCCGGATTTAATTGCAAGAGGCTCATAGGTGATGTTTTTGATTGTATTCCGTAACGATGTTGGAATCTTCGGGCTATCATTAGCAAATGCAAAAGTCTACTTCATAAGAAGCAAGTTGATTTTATTTTTAATTTCTAGCAGTGTGCACAATTCATCAGATAGCACAATTTTTTTTGCTAAATTTTTTAAATGAACTTCATATTCAAATTCAAGTGAATCGTGCAAGGCAAGAAAAACATTTATATCTTGAAGAAAAAATGGCTTACCACCAAACGAATCATATTTTAAACGTAACGCTCTAGCTTGCTGGATATATTCATTAATTCTACCCGAACGACCAGAAAAAGTGATAACGTCCTCGCCGTTTTTTTACTTAATGAAACTCCAATACTATCCCCTGGAATTAGCGGCAAGGGAATGACAGTTTTTCCTACGATCAAGTCAGCAAAAGTTGTCGCATTAACTTTAAGATCAATTTGTTTTGAACCATTTGGTGGAACCACCGAACTATACAATAATGTCGATATAGCTCTTGGCTTAGCAATTTGTATTCACTGGCCAACAGCATTTAAATCATGAAAGTGTATAGTGACATCACTCTTGTCAGGCAAGGCAAAAACATTGGTACTGAAAAATACTACGAGTAAAAAGGCAGCCTGCGCCCGAACGCGAGTTCTACCTAGCAGTGGACAGAAAGTTATTTTTCTCATATAAAAACTAAAAGAAAGTTTAAAACACATTTATTAGTTACTCAGTAAAGGGTACATAAGTTGCATCATTCTGAACACAGTTGACTTTTATTCTAGGAAAGCCCGCCATCCGCCAGCGTGTCTTACATATGTCTTCGTCAGTTACTCTGTTGCAGCACAAACAGTAAAATCCATATCGTATAAAACTACTATGCTTTGGACAAAAAGTGGTTTAACTTTTGGATAAATTAGTAAGTGAATCGCTAATGGCGATTATGGCAGATATTAATGCCGATCCTATGACACCTGAATTTTCTAAATGCCGTATCGATTCATATTGAGATATTTTTTTGATTGTTTGCATCTCGGATAAAATACTATGTCCTTCCTTCCATGAGGCCGCCAATTAACTGAGTTGATGATCCGGGTAATTTTTTAGCAGATTTTTGTGGGATTTGGTACAGAGTTGTCAATGAAGAATAAGGTCGGAATTTTAAGTCCAATCCCAGGAGGCAATGTGCCGAAATTTTGAAGAGGTCTTTACTGATATTTGTTTCAGATTTATCATTGACTAATCAGTTCTCAACGACTTTACGGGATTATTTTTTGTCGCTTTCAATGAATGATAAAGTATTGGCAAAACACCAATTACAACAATAACAGCACAGCCTAAAAAGTACTTCCATATTGGGATGTCTACTCGATATGCGAAATTGGCTAACCATTTATTTTGTAAATACAACACGGTAGGAATTGCTAGGAGGGTAGCAGCCGTTATATGACTAATATATCTTTTCGACAGCATCTGAACTATTTGCCAATCGGAAGAACCAACAATTTTATGGATTGCGATTTCCTTGGTACGGTTTTGTGCGGCAATCATGCACAAACCAAATAAGCCAATCAGGCAGATGAAGATCACCGCACTGGTAGCAATCGCTATTATTCGCTTCCAGTTGCGATTGGATGACAGATAATTTGTGTTTATAGATTTTAGAAAACTATATTTAAAAGGTTGATAAGGAAAAGCCTCTTTGAATAAAATTGAAATTTGCTGGCGCAAAGGTTCATTTATTCCGGATAGCTTCATCTTAATAACTCCAGATGGGAAACTCGTATTCGGATACATTCTCAGAATCAGAGGTTTAATTTCCTGTTCCGCCGATGCAGTATGATAATCCTTTACTACTCCAATTATCTTCATCCGTGAATTGCTCCAAATAAATTCAACTACGCTTCCTAAAGCTCTATCGCCCAATTGTGCTCGTTTGACAAAAGTTTCATTAACTATGATGCCAGTAGTGGAGTCGGTTGAAAGCGATTTCAAAAAGTTTCGTCCACTATCTAACGTTATGTTTAGGGTATTGAGATAGTCTTCGTCAGTAGAAATTGTCTCACAATCAATTTCAATGTTATTGACAACGATTTTCTCCACTTTTTCATCAAACTGAGCGCAGACATTTAGAATTCCTGAGTTGCTAGCAAGCTTGGTTTTGAAAAGCCTAATATCATCCATACGAGAAGGCATGGAATTTGTTATTACCATCACGTTCTCATCATTATATCCTAATTTCAGATTCTCTATAAAATTAAATTGAGTGAACACGACCACGGAAGAGAGCAGAAGAGATGTTGCAACATAAAATTGGACAACAACCAACGAAAGACCGAACCTTCTTTTTAGCTGGTTGCTTACCGATAAGTCTTTGACAGGATTAAACCTCGACATAATAAAGGCCGGGTAGTATCCAGAAATGATACATGTTCCAACTAATAGTGCTAAAAATGTAATACTCATCTTAGCTCCAAGGAAATCGTGCAGTTTAATGTGTCTAACTGCCATCCAATTTAGACTAGGTAACATCAATACCGAAAGCATCAAAGCAATCATAAAAGAAACTACACATAGCAAAAATGATTCCAATACAAACTGAAAAATAATCGCGTTTCTACTGCTACCTATGACTTTCCGAACCCCGACTTCCTTACTTCTGTTGACGGCTTGCGACAGAGTCAAGTTGACAAAATTAATACTAGCAATTGCTAGAATAAATGAAGCGATTATGATTAAAATGGAAGAGTATAGAGCGTCGCTACTATCATTCAGTCCATTCTTGTCTTCCATATACTCTTTGTCGAGGTGAATATCGAGGAGACTTTGTAAATGAAACCAAATTTTCATGTCAACCTTGGCATTTTCCCTTATCATGCTTAATTCCGCCCTAGCCTTAATATTGAAAAGGTCGTTAATTTTTTTTTCAATCTGAGACACATGTGCTTCGGAATCAATAAGAACGAATGTATTCAAATAAAAGCCGGTCCATTGATTGTCTCCTGAAAAATCCTTATTAGATTGATAAGGTAAAACTATGCCAAATTTTATACTAGAATTTGAGGGAGGGGCTTTCGCGATGCCGCTTACCACGAAGGACTCAAAGTGGTCATCACGAAAAACTTCAAAAAACTGACCGACCACATCCTTTTTTCCAAAATACTGCCAGGCAACTTCCTCTGTTATTACCGCATTGTTTAAATGTTTGAGAACTTCTGTCGAGTTGCCAAATGAGAGAGGAAAAGAGAATGTTGTAAAAAAGTTTGAGTCGGCGTAGAGGATATTTTCGTTCTGTACTGTTTGACCCTTACGCACAGAGCTTTTAGAAGAAAAAAAACGAACAACATCTTTAATTTCGGGAAATGATTCCTGAAATACTCTTCCGTGGATATTATTAGTGTATCCGATCTTTCGTATATCCGCGCCCTTCTGGTCGACATCAACAACCAGTCTATAAAGTTCGTTTTTATTTTTGTGGAAGTGGTCATAGTCATATTCGCTATTAACGAACAGGGCTATCAAAATGCAGAAAGCTATCGCAAGACTAAGTCCCATGATATTAATAACCACATACCATGGTCGTTTTGAAATTGACCTTCGGAATATTTTTGAAAAATTTGCTAACAACGTAATTTAGACAGATAAGTTTTCGAATTAGTTATTTAGAAAGACCTGTCTATTGTGATTGTAGACGAAGGATAGTTCTTCTTTCCCGGCGGTGATGTTCCTTAGCCAGTATAAGGTGCTGGACGGAATGCCTTTGAAATCAAGGAAGTTTGCTTCTGCCATTTTAATACCTGCATCGTGCCACCCTTTATCATAAAAGTAAAGTTGGTATCTGTCGCCCACTACGATCCCGTTATTTGAGTTTCTAGGGGCAAAGCGAATTTGCTTTATCTGCCTGGCATCTTTCAGGTCAATGGCTAGCTCGAAAGTATTGACAAATGTTTCCAAGTTCATATCGAAAGCATTTCTGTAGTTCTGCTGAGTTTTCATGGGTAAGGCTTCGATTCTAATCAGATTCCTAGCGTCTTGTCTTGTCTTCGTATAGACTCCCGGTTGTGACGCCAAACTCGTATTTTCATCGTCGGCACTTGACGTAAAGACTTCAAACGTTGCGACATTTAATGGTTTTTTGGGATTAGCAATCACACGGACATATCTAAATTTTTGCCTACTTTGAATATCGATCGCTTTGACTCCAAAGTCTTTTAAATCAGCGTATGTTAGTTGATGTAACAGGATTGTTTTTGAAAATTCTTTGTCATTAGCCCCTTCGATCTTGGCGCCAATCATGTCTTCCATAAATTTTACCAGATTTTCCTTTTCAGGATATTTCCTGGTTAGATGTAATTTGATCATTTTCTGATCTGGCTCAATAAATTTGGCCAGGCCATTTCCGTCGACAAAAAACGGCTTTGTAAATGGTATAAATGAGCTGTTATTGTAGGTACCAGCTATATAGACCGCGTTGACGGGGACCTTCGAAAATTTTGCTTTTGCTTCACTGGGGAAGATTTGACCCCAACCAATTGGTTTCCAACCCTTGGGGCTAAATATTGCTAAATAGGCAATACCGACATCATTCTGGAAATTCGGCGCATCGATTGTGAGATTGCTTACCTTGTGATATTCATCGGTTACATCTTTCAAAAAAGGATCATCGAAAATGGCAGGGATTGTCTCACCCTTCTTCTTTAAGGTATAGGGACACGATTGAGGCTTAAAAGTTTTTCGATATACCTTTGAAAACATTTTTGCATGGTTGGTGTCACCCAATGCTTGCCATTTAGGCGTAAAATGATGGAAACGGCCACATGTGTCCATTACTGAAACACCAAAATGCAGTTTGTCGCGATTAAAAAAACCCGTTGTAAAGTCCATAACTGCTGGAATTCCGCAGGCGTTCAGAATTTTAACTGTCCACTCAGAATGTCTGTCACAATCGAACTTATAAAATTGGAGGATGTCGTAAAATCCCAAGGGACCCAAATTCCTCCCTTTATCCTCAAAAGCATCTAAGCAATATATATAAAAGTTTAACCTCCGTACTGCGGCTTGAAGGCTAAGGTTATTGCCAGAATGGAGTAGTTCGTAAAACTGATGGCTTAGAAACTTAGTATTGAGGCTAAGCTCCTCATTACTGCAGCGGTATGAAAGTACGGTTTCTAAAAAGTCCGAAAATTTCAAGTTTTTACAAAAAGGAGAGGATTTCCATACAAGAAAAGCATTATCGATATGATCTATCAGCTCTGCAGCCTTGATATATCTAAGGTCTAGAAAAATTCCTCTTTCTGATTCATTAATATCAACCGTCTGTAGTAGCTCCGAATGACGATCCACGGCAGATTCAAACAAAAGGCGTTTATTTTCAAAATTCCTTACAGTTGTATTGTCACCGTATTTTGTTGCGATCAAGGAATCTAGGTAATCGGGTGTAGGATTGAAATCCTGGGTATCTAACGCTTGATGCATATATTCCTTGAAAAGAAACATAGGCATCTCCTCGGCTTTTGATGCTGTGTCCGCAAAGTATGTTGCAACAGTAATGCTATCGAGAAAGTTAAAAGATAGTTTCGCTAATGGCGGTACGTAATTTATTCTCTCCTTCGAATAATGAATCTTCATGTGAGTTACCAAAAACTGAACGGCCTTTAACTTTAAGCTATCTTCTGGCTTGTTGCTAAAATGGTTCAGTGCGAGAATTATTTCCTTACTATTGTCACCGGCTTCCTTCAAAGAACTCATGAGCCCCTTGTCTTTCTCATAATCTTTCTTTGTGCAAGAACTGAGAAGTAACAATATTACGAAGATCCTATACGTCATCGGCTATCGAGATAAAACTTATTGTGTTATATTAGTCATTTCGCTGAGCATGAAGTCAGTAGCCTCGGACGTAACTGCAACTGGCATTTGCAGCACTTCTTTGGCGACGATTCGGGCTCTAACAGTATCTCCGCTTTCTAAGTAAAATTTCGCGAGCATGAACTTTGGATACATCTTCCCTGGACTCAGTAATACGGCTTTTTTGAAGTTTTGCTCACTTAATTGCAAAGAATCTGTATGTTGATAAGCCTCGCCAAGATTTAGATACAGGAATGGGTCGGATGTTTTGCTTTTAGCACTAGATAAAATCGTAACGGCCCGTTGGTAGTTACCCAACAAGCTAAATAACTTGCCCTGGGCAAGTAGTACTTCCGGTTTGTTGGGCAAAAGCTTCGCTGCCTTGGAATATAACTTTTGAGCATGAGAATATGAATGCGACATCATTTCCACCTCGGCACGCTTCCATAATATTTTTCCTCTAATAATATCCAATTCGTTAAGACCCAAGAAACTTGTGAAAACGAACATCAAAATGATAAATGAATAGTGTGCTCTGACTTTCACTTCTCTTTGCAGGATCGGTGCCCTTATTGTCCTTGCTGAAATAATAGCGATAAGTAATACCAATTGATGCCAAATTGCTATGATCTCAAAGGGGTATGAAAAAAATGCGCAAACCATAAGACACAATAAGGCGCATGCTGACACAGTAGACAAAATATCCATTCCATATCCAAAGCCGCGAAACAAAGTGAAAAATACTAAACACAAAAAAGTTACAAGTCCAAGCAAGCCTGTTTCAGTCCAGATTTGGAGATAGTCGTTAAATGCATAGTCCACATACTCCGAGAGTCTAGATGAGCTTAGTTCAGCATCTTTGCCGGTAGCATACAAATACTGCATTTCTCCAAATTGGTGTTTGAAATGACTAAAACCGACAGGTCGAAAGTCATTTCGAAAGAGATAATCAATTGTCACTTGCCAAGTTGACAACCTCCCAAATGCAGACTTCGCCCTGTAGTCGATTAGAAAATAGAAAATTATCGCCAGTAGAACGCAAGACATCAAGAAAAATCCAATCTTTCTGCGGGTTGTCTGAGTTAAACAAATAGCGCCAAGTTGATGCCTGTATTTCGCTATTAGCATCGAACCTATGCCGAATAGAGTACCTAGCCATGCGGCCCGCGACTGAGTCGACGGAAGCAATATCATGCCTCCAACGACCACCAGACGCGAGATTGTGACACCAACGGCTGGATGGAAGGTAAAATTAAAATCAAATAGAAGGAGGCCTGCGCACAACACTACATTTGTTGCAATGAAAATCGATAGCGGGCCAGGATTATGAAAGGTTCCCGAAACTTTAAATCCACCGTGATTACTGCCAATGACATCGAACAGCTGCAATTGAGCAATCACTATTTCTATTAAACCTTGAATCATTAGGCAATACAGAACCGTTTCAAGAAATGCAGTCCCAAACCGATCTGTTGCAAGGATGTTACGAATAAGTATTATCGATACTAATGAGATTACCCTGTTTAGAACATTCTCATCGAGAAATGGATACTGTAAATCAGATGAAAGAATTACAGAAAAAATGTATGCGATTACTAGTAGATCCCAAATCTCGATCTTGAATGGGGATTGATCTATGATCTTGAGAATTAGGAAAAGTGAACAAAAAAGAATTGAGGCTAAACTGAAAAAGCTGATCTTTGCCTCAGACACGCTATTTATAAATCCCTGATATTGAATCAAAGGTGTTAATGATAATGTGATAAAACTGGCTAGAACTGCCCAACGAGACAACCGTAAAATGCTAATAGAAACTGACATAAAGTTTACTAACGCTTAGTTTGACTATGAAACACTTAATTAATTCATATCATAGTGTTCTCGAATAACGTAGATATTGTCTTGAAATAGCCAATCCCAGTATTCTACTTCTCCGTCGTGGCCTATCTCGACGAGACAGTTTTTTGCAAAATTTAATCCATATTTTTCTAAGGAGTATTCTTTGTCTGCAATCAGTTTGATCGACTTATCAAATTTCTCCAAGAGCTCTTCTTTTAACGAATTATTATCCATAGATAGAAGGACTATTTTTTGAAATTTTTGAAATTCTTTTTTCTTTCCAATATCGTTTATAAGTTGTATTGTTTCATGAGTGCATGAACCGCATCCCCCTGATATTATAAATACTAGGCTTGGTCGTTCTTTCATCGACGTTTTATTTAAAGACAAATATTCGTCAAGCTGTGATGTCCTATTAAATTCCTTCCTGGCATCTTTCGAGTTGCAGCTGTAAAAAATATAAAAGGCTAGTAAGGCTAATAATGTTTTGAATCTCATATTATTTAAATTTAAATATATCCCATTCGATAAGATCTGGATTCTGGCCTTTTCTTTTCGGATGCGAAGGGCTCAGATATAAGCCTTGCTCATCCACGAAGAAATTTTTTGGCACATAATAGTTCCTAGGTAAAGCTATTTCTTCTATCACTCGGAGATCCATGTCCAATACCATTAAGTAAAGGGGCTTATCGATTAATCCATTAAATGTCACGCCGTTTTGTAAGGGAATTCCACCCCAATGCAAACGATAGAAAACTTTTCGATACTGATCAAATATTGGTTCGAAAAATTGAGTGTTTTCGACAGCGTGGTTAATCCAGAGATCTTTATCGGGTTCATCAAAGGACAGTATACTAGCCAAATTTGGTGAAAACTTACTTGGGCATCCGACCACGTTGATTTTTTTAGTAAGGAAATTAAATAGGTATATATTAGATTCATGTTGGTAGTTGTACACAAGTATTGAATCGCCAATAATATTCGAGCTTTTAAAATTCAAATAAGATAGAAATCCAACATTGCCATTAACATCCTTATAATACTGGGAGTATTCTATAGGAAGATGTTCAAACGATTTGCTAACTAAATTGAAAGAGGTAATGATCCTACGCTGTGGATTTAACTGAGCAGGATACACATTGAAAAATAATATCGTTTTACTGATCGGCCGATAACTCAACTCAAAATTTCCACTACAAACCAAAACTCCGTACTCATTAGCAAAACTTGTTTCGCCAACTTGATCTTTTATATTATAATATCTTTTTTCAACACCTAGAGAATTGACCAGCTGTATTTTTCCGGAATTGTAGATAAAAATTGAATCGGGATGGTGATAATCAAAAGCTTTTACATCTTCGACATTATTTAACCCAGAATGGCTCAATGTTACTTGACCGGTAAATGTCATCGTGGTTAGATTAAATATATCAAGCTTATGTTTTTCTCTATTATAACCTATAAAATAAGAAGTGTCGTTGAGAATTTTATACTGAAATTCATCATACAGTTTTTTGTTGAGGGAATCAAGCCTGATATGAACTGTTGAAATCGTGTGGTGCAGTTTTTCTCGAGGAGATATTTTTCCATCAATTAAATAGCTATGCTTCTCTTGACAGGAAAGCAGTACATATGCTAAGAACAGAAATTTTAGTTGTCGGATACACATAACGAATCAGTTTTACGTAAAAAACCCGACAAGGCATTGTTCCAAAATGTGAACAATATCTTGTCGGATAACAGTAAATAGTAATCAGAGTTTAGCAACCACTGGACGTGGCACAAGTTGTTCCATTACCACTCCCACATGCTTTGTAGCTAAGTGTACTTTGGCACCAAACTGATTTGCATTGCTCTCCGCTCGAAGTTTCACAGGCTGCAGAGGCAGCCTGGGACGAGAGCTCCAGCATTCCAAGTCCACTTCTGCTGGAATTTGAACCTACTTTGAATTGCAGATTAAATAACGTCATAAGAAAAGCAAAGGAAACTGCCAATGCTTTCCAGACTTGAGGTTTTTTAAAGTAAATAACTGCTGTTTTCATTGTGTAAAGGTTTAATTTTAGTTAGAGAATAGTCGCAAATAACCGTTTTTAACAGTCTGCACGCAATAGTTGATTTTGTAGAATATTGAAAAAAAATGGCTATTCTTTACTGCAGCTCCTCAGATTGTAAAAAGAATTTATGCTTTGGTTGGATTTCGACCAATCAAGATGCGTGTTAATGCACTATTTCGCCCTGTTTAACATGACAGGTATAAAATAGTGAGTTAACCCTAGTAGCTTAAAATTCTAAGAGTGGTGCTAGGTGAATGGTGACAAGGGCAATTTCATCCGCTTTACCGTTAAATAAGAAAAAAGTGTTTCAAACCGGTACAAAGCTTGGGTGGTGTTTCGGTAAAACACTTATTATTAATTGTTTACATCTTTTTGGAATTTGAGTATAACTGCTTTCGGCAAATATTTTCGAATTAGCATGCAACCGAGTATTGACTATGCTATTAAAATACGATAGTATTGTTTTAGCTAAACCCAAATTGTTATGAATTTATCAGATTCTTCTCGCGAACGCGCCCATTCACTTCTTTCTTTTAAAAACATTTTACGGTTATGATTTTGTAACTCCCACCGAAGATGTACTAAGGAGCGAGATATGTCATATTCTAGTTATTCTGACACTAAATTCTTTCTCATGGAGATTGATGATAGCTTCGTTTTACAAGTTATTACGAGTTTCTAACAATAGTTTTTCCAGTGCGTATACTTATAGGAAAACGAAGCAATCTCAACGCCAGCGTATTTGCCGAACATTTAGGTAATTTGGGTCACGCTGCGGCTGTAACCTCTAGTCCCCGGCAACTTTTGGATTTGGTTCAAATATTCGATCCCGATATAATCATGATCGATCAAGATCTGCATAAATCCAATATTACAATGATTGAAGAAATTAACAATGTAACTAAATCATCCCTTGTACCTCTCGTTGTCTTTACCAAAGAGTATGACAAGGCAAATTTGTGCGCAATGTTGGAACTGGGTGTAAGAGGAATCATCCACTTTGATGATGGCGCCGAACACTTGGCAGAGTGTATTATGGTAGTCACTCGAAAAGTAACTTATTATTCACCCTCAATAAAGAGGTTGATGTCAAGTGCCTCCCCTACTCTTCAGTTGAGTGCGGCAGAATATGAAGTTGCAAAACGAATTTTAGAGGGCCAGTCGACGAGGCAAATCGCAAAGGGGCTACAAAGAAGTGCTGAGACAATTCAAAACCATAGAAGTGCTATCAAGGCCAAACTTGGAATAAAGGGTGGTAAGCTGGCTTTTTTTGACTATTTTTTAGGTGAACACTAAATTGTTGCCTTTTCCACTTATTTTGGCTTCAATCTACATTCGTGGTATTGAAAAATATCTCGACTTTTACTGACCTCCCCCCGGAAACTCTACTTTCAACCGTCTGAAAACCTGGGAGGGGCTCAGTTGTCATATGGTGTGCAGTAAGCATCCGATGAACAGCATATTTCTTAGCTAAAATTCGAGTTTTATTTTTGACTGAAAAAAATAGCGAGAATGGATCAGTCAGAAGCAATGTTTAAATTAGTAAGGGAGTGGCGCAAAAGTGGCCTGAGTCAAAGTGAATTCTGCAAGCCTCACGGCATTACGGTAGCCAAGTTTGGTTATTGGGTGGGAAAAGAAAATTTAAGCCGCGCAGGGGATCGCCGAAAAGTCGGCGGCTTTATTGAGCTATCAGGCCAACAGCCAGCACCAAGTGAATCCTATCAGGTCATCTACCCCAACGGTGTGAAAGTGAATGGCTAACCTTTGTACATGAATCGGATCGCCGAAGCGAACGGTCAGTGACGCGCACAGCCCGGGGGAAACATCGTTTGGCGATCATTGTCATGCTGCCAGCCATGTCCAAGGTGATTTCAGTCACTTTCTTGCGCAGAGGATCTGGAATTTTGCCGATGACCTCCATCACAGTTTCTGCCTTTGTACCAGCAACAATGGCCACTATACTTCCCCGCCCGCCTTTGGCGGCTTTGTTGGTAAGAATTGTATAGAGCTCGCCGCGGGAAAGGCTGGTCTCATCAATAGAGAGGTGAGAGCCTATGTTTTCAGGAAACAGCAGCCATTTTTTAGCATGTCCTCGCTGGCCCCAATCTTTAAATCCACTCTGAAAATCAAGATATTGGCGTAATAGGCCCCTACCATTGACCCCATAAAAACGGCCAATACTCCAAACATCATTAGCCCTGGTATCCACCAATTTCTTTCGGTCGGCGTTCCGATAAAAAAGCGGAAAACTCACTCGTCATCCGCGTTCCTTGAGCTACCTGATTCCAGTCTCTATGAACAACTTTCCCCGTCTTAATATTGAGCCATCTACGACGTTTGATATGGAGAAAAACTTTGTGACCGCGTATGGGAAATCCTGCAATGTAATGGTCGGGAAATAACCCTTCGGGAGTAAGTCTGCCTTTCTTGGATCATCTTCCGGATAATTCTTCTCTTCCAAATAGACATGATAACGTTCTTCTGACTTCTCTACATGGGTCAGTAAGTAATTGTCAATTATAAATTCCGGTAAGATTAACTCAATAAGCGGCAAGAAGCTCTCCAAAACGAACTGGTTTGATTTAAAAACACAAACCTAGATAAATCCTATGCCCTCCACAAGTTTTGGATTTGATCCTAATTCGTCCCTCGGGTTTTGCTGCGAAATTTGCGGATAAAAAAAACCCGCAAATTGATTTTGCGGGTTTTTGTAAGATTTGATTTTTCAATCAGTGGAGATGCGGGGATTCGAACCCCGGTCCAGAACAGGGAAACCCTGCGCCTTCTACATGCTTATCCTCGATTAGGTTGTCGGGCCAGACAAGGTTCGCGGCGGACCCGCGTCTAAGCCTTAGATACTAGGGTCTCGTTGGTTTTACGCATCAATATACCAACCAGCGCTGCGGTTCGACACCTCGGAACCCACCCGGCAGCACGTGGGGTGGAGAGATGATGGCATTTGGTTAATCCTCCGGATTAAGCAGCCATGGCGTAGTTATATTCGCCAGTTATTGTTTGAGACCATTATTTACGGGAGGTAATCTCAACTCCCGACATGCTTACACACAGACTTCCAACCCGCTGTCAATTCCAGTCACCCCCATTTGTTGGCGTCGGACTTACAAAAAAGTCGGCCGTGACATTGTTTACATTTTGCCGGAGAGAAAAGTTTCTTCTTTTGGAAAAAAGTCATCGGGGCATTGGGATATGTAAAAACGGATTGGGTACTTAGGGCAATGGGTTATTGGTTGTTTTTTGTTGTCAGGCGCTAGAATTCAACACGATAGCTTAACATGGGGATGAGGCCCAGCTGGTTTTGCGTTACGATTTTTCTTTTTACAATGTCGTAGTACCGGTACGCCTCATTTTTGATGCCGGCTGCATTTTGCAGATCGATAGCGAGGGTAGTGCTGTATTTTGCGTTGCTCTTTTTGCGGTAAATGCGGAGGTCCGGACGGAAATAGTCTTTTAGTTTCACGGTGTAGAGGTTGCTCCAATAAACCGTCTGCTGGCCTTGCTCAGAAGCGTCCAGCCTGATCTCCCGCTCGCGGAAACCACCCAGCCACAGGATTTTGGTATTGACGCCCCAAATACTGCCATTATAGGTTTTTATTTCTTTTCCGCCTGTAAAACTGAATGTATGCCGGCCGTTGAAACGGCTGTCCAATCGCTCGCCGCCCTTCTGAACCTGGTAAGTCGCGTCGTACAAGGAGCCAGAAATCAGCAGGTAAAACTGGTTGGTCAGGTATTTCTGATAGGTTGCTTCCAAACCGTAATTTCTGGCCGTACCGCTATTTTCATATTCTCCCGCATAAAATTCGTTCATCAGGTTAACCGCCGAGAAGTTATATCGCTCCACCGTGGCAATATCAAATTGTTCCTGCCAGTACGCCTCTATTTTCAAGCTGCCCGAATTGCCGGTTTGCTGCTGCAATCCGATTACGAAGTGGCGTGAGCGGGCCGGGCTGAGCGCACCGTTGTTCGACTCACTTTGCACGGGCTGACCAAGATACAGCATTGGCGACTGCAACTGACTGTGTAAACCATAGGAAGCTGACAGTTGCGTTTTGGGGCCGGCCTGCCATTTCAAAGATGCCCTGGGTTCGACCAGCCAATGCGGCTTTGCGTGTGGTAATTTCACCTTGCTGTAAAATGCGTGAATGCCCAATTCCACGGTAAGCGCCGGGACAGGGCTGTAAGTCCAGCTTGCAAATGGCCTGAATGCATGTGTGATAAAGGGATAATCCGTATAAAAAGAGCGCATGTGATCTTCCTGTAAATTGACAAATGCGCCCGCCCTGAATTTACTGTTTGGGCTGGCCCTGTAAGTAAGCGTGGTATTGCCCGAGAAAAATCCCTTGCTTACGGCCATCGTGTCGAATACCCCATACGACAGCACATAGTTATCATAAAGCGGGCTGGCATTTCGCGTACTTTTGAAACCCGAATGCGCGATTACCGTCCTGAGCGAAGCGTTTCTTCCGAGGGAAACCGAATGTGTGATCCCCAAAGCGCCCATTTTGTTCTGGTAATCAATGTTGTAGGCATCTTTCTGATTCTCCCACAATGTGCTGTCGCGCTCGCCGTCGAACATATTTTTGCTGATCCCGCCCATCCCGAACAGCGTGAATGTGCCGGCTTTGCCAGCGGGAAGGTTTACATGCACTGCCAGATCCTGAAAACGGATATCCTCGCCACCAAACCTCACGCCTAACAAGCCGAGCAAACCGGTGAACGAGTAGCGATAATTGATCAGGTAAGAGGCTTTCCATTTCCTGGAAAACGGCCCTTCCACTGCCAGGTCCAGCCCCAGCAAACTGGCCTGACCCGTGAATTCAGTTTTTTCATCATTTCCCTTTCGCAGGTTCATGTCCAGCACGGCACCGGTCACATTGCCGTATTGTGCCGGAAAAGGGCCTGCCAAAAAATTCGATGTCGCCAAAAGCTGTGTGCTCAGGATGTTCACGCCACCGCCGGTCGAGGTCGGCTGGTCGCTGAATGTTCCTGCATTTGACAAATGGTTCGGGTTCACGATCTCCACACCTTCGAGCCGCCACTGCATGCTGTTGGGCGAGTTGCCGCGCACCACCAGACCATTCGCCTGATCATTAGCCGCCGCCACTCCCGGAAAGGACGTCGCCACGCGCGCCGGATCCATGTAAGTGGCCGCGTAACGGTATGTTTGCTCGATGGTGATTTGCTGCACACTGTTGACGGCCACCGGCTGCGTACCCGAAACCGTCGCTTCCTGCAAATCGGTGCCGGAAGGCACCAGGCGCACCTGGTTAACGCTCTCCTTGCCCGATTCGAGCAGGATTTCCGGTACATGTACGGTTTGGAAACCAATATAAGAAACTGTCAGCTGGTACCTGCCCGGTTCAAGATCGTCGAAGCGGAAAGCCCCGTCGGGACCGGATATTTCACCGGCAATGCCCGGCAAGAGCTTCACGGAGGCACCTACGAGCGGAACACCGGTGTCGGCATCGCGTACGGTGCCGCGGATCACGGAGGTAAATGTTTGGGAAAAAGAACAAGACGAGATCGTAAGAAATATAAGTAGGATTCGGATCATCAAGCTATTGTAAGGTAAGCTGCCAATTGGGTATAAAAGTAGTTTATACCTGTATACTTACCTTTGGTCTGCAGCCTCTTTTTGTCACCAGCCCATGTAGAGCATGGCAATTCCAAAGGTGTCGTAAATGCCGTGGATCAGGATCAGATACCATACATTCTTCCTGAAATAGAAATAGAGGAGCCCCATAATAAAGGAGAAGTAAAACGCACTGAGCATTCCTGGTAAATCCTGGTAGGCATGTGCAAAAGCGAACAGCATACTTGTAGATACCAGTACGACCCACTTTTGCAATTTCTTATTTTGGATGAGGAGCCCCATTCTAAAAAACAGGTAGCCCCGAAAAAAAAGCTCCTCGAAAAAACCTCCTACAACCCACCCTACAGCCAGCAGTATCGCTGCCTTTTTCATATCACCTTTCGCATCCTCTAAAGAAGACAGATCCGGTTCTTTGCCCAAAAGCAACTTTGTCAGGAAAGGCTCCAAATAATAGTTATCGACAGCGCCGAACACTAAACCGATTATAACAGCCACGAAAAGGTACCTTCGGTTGATGGAGCGAAAACCAAAGTTGGTCCATTTCTCTTTCCTTAAATAGGAAGAAAGGCAGATAATGATCAACACCAAAATGACATAGAAAACATTTAGTTTTAAAAATGGTAATGGTAGCAGGAAGAGTACTGCTACTTCTAAAAAGTCCACAAGTCCGATGTTCTTGTCTTTGCTTATCATAGTATTCAGATCAGTTAGTTACACGGGAGCGACGCTTTACAATCATAGCCACAATGCAAATGCAGGGAAACCAATGCGTTGACAAACAAGATATTGAAAAGATGCCAGTTGAAGCTATCCATTGAATGAGAGGTCGACTTCGATGTATAAAAGGCATATCTCACTATGGGACATGATCAACGGAAAGCATGTACTCAACCACCGAGCTGGACAAGTATCAACGCACAGACATTGCGGAATACCGTCTGAGCAAATTGTATGGCGCGGCTTTAAAGGCAAGAATCTACAAATATCAGCTCGACCTGCTGACCAACGCGGAATTTGACCGAACTTACCAGAAGCGCTTAAACGGTCGGCTATTTGTTAGCCGGTCGGATGGGTAGGGGAAAACAGACCTAAACGTTTTGGTAAATAAATGCCTTCAAAATGCGGCCATCAGAACCAAAAAAGCAAGCTAAAACCTCTGCTTTTTTGGTTTTATAGTAGCTTTGCCTCCGAATTATCAGAGAATGTATGACGGTTGAACAAATAGAGGGCTTTTTCAAAAATTTACAGGATAACATCTGTCATTCCATCGAAGCCGAAGATGGTACCGCAAAATTTCAGGAAGATCTCTGGGAGCATCATTCCGGTGGTGGCGGCAGGACGCGGCTGATTCAAAAAGGCGGGGTGATCGAGAAAGGCGGGGTGAATTTTTCAAAAGTGACAGGAGAAGTGCATCCGCGTTTGCGCGCACAAATGAACCTGAATGAGGGGGACGATTTTCACTTTACCGCTACCGGCGTCTCGATCGTGATGCATCCGCATAACCCGAATGTACCGATCATCCATATGAATGTCAGGTATTTTGAGCTGAGCGACGGTACCTGCTGGTTTGGCGGCGGTATTGACCTCACGCCGCATTATGTGGACGAAGAGGACGCAAAGACTTTTCACGTGATGTTGAAAGCTGCCTGCGATAATCACCACCCCGCATTTTATCCAAAGTTCAAAACCTGGGCCGACGACTATTTTTACATTCCGCATAGAAACGAGACCCGCGGGATAGGAGGCATTTTTTTCGATTATCTCAAACCGGACGAAGCTGGAAACGGGCAAAATCTTTCGAAAGAGCAATTGTTCGCATTTGTAAAAGAAGTAGGCGAAAGCTTTGCGCCCATTTATACTGCTTTCATGCGAAAACACCGCGACGCGGCATTTACTGAAAAACAAAAACAATGGCAGTACCTCCGCCGCGGGCGGTACGTAGAATTCAACCTGGTCTGGGACCGTGGGACGAAATTTGGATTGGAAACCAATGGGCGTACCGAGTCAATTTTAATGAGCTTGCCGCCTCAGGCCAATTGGGAATATAATTTCGTTCCGATGGAAGGGTCGAAGGAAGCGGAAACGCTCGGTTGGCTGAGGAAGGGTGTGGACTGGACGCCAGGTACTTAAAGGGGAGGTTTTTCCGGACTAACCTAAAAAGGCGCTCTTGAAGGGGTGGGGGAGGGCTTCTTAGCGGCTAAACAATCGGAGGCAGGCTCCAGCTTCCTTCCTTGTCATAAAACAACTTCCCGCCTTCGACAGTCAGAGGCGAATCGAAATTGTTGGTATAAAGCTGGCCAGTCCCCAGTCCCTGCGGAAGCGGGTTGTTTTTAGATGCCGTATATTGGGCAATCGCATTGAGTCCGATGTTCGATTCCAGTGCGGAGGTGATCCACCAGTCGATTTTCAGGCGGTTGGCGATTTCAATCCATTCGTTGGTATGCTGGAACCCGCCAAGCAAGGTTGGTTTTAAAATAATGAAAGGAGGTGCAAGCTTTTTGAGCAAAGCAAATTTGCTGCGGTAGTCAAAGTGCCCGATCAGCTCCTCATCCAGCGCAATCGGCACGGGTGACGACGAACATAGTTTGGCCATTAAATCTTCCTGTCCGGCTTTCACCGGCTGCTCGATCGAATGCAGATCAAATGTAGCCAGTTCGGCGAGTTTGTATTTAACGTCCTCTTCCCGGAAGGCCCCATTTGCATCCACGCGCAGGGTAATTTCATTTTGATCAAATCTGCCCCGGACCGATTCCAGTATCCTGCATTCCTGCGCGAAGTCAATCGCCCCCACTTTCATTTTAAGCGTCGTAAAACCTTGGGAAAGCTTATCCGAAACCTGTTCAAGCATATGGTCAAAAGAACCCATCCAGATCAGCCCGTTCATCAGGATACCTTTGTTGCCTTTGGAAAACGCGTTCTTAAACAAAACCCGCCTTCCGCCGTTCATGATATCCAGTAACGCCGTTTCAACCCCGAAACGGACCGACGGCAAATGCTGCGGGACAACCTGCTCAAGAATGATGCCGAGATTGAATGGAAAAACGTCGAGGTCCAGCCCATTGAAAAAGTCGCAAACCGATGACAACTGTGCTTCAAAATCCGGTATATCGTCAACACTGAGGCCTGCAAGTGGGCTGCATTCACCATAACCTTCGATGCCAGGGTTCTCAGAATCAGTTACTTTCAGGATCCAGGAGGTTTTTTGTGTAAGGATGCCGCGTGAGGTGCCGGCTTCTTTACGAAAACGCAGCGTGTACGGCTGATACACAATTTTTAATGGCATAACGAGGCGGTGTCAGTATTTTTGGGGCCACAATATTAGATAAAAATTACGTAATTATGCATCTGGTATGCTAGAACATCAATGGATAAAAACACTGCTGACGCCCTTCTCGTGGTTATATGGAGCGGTCACGGGCATTCGCAATTTCTTGTATGATTACCAGATTTTTTCCTCCCGAAAAGCTAGCCAGTTTGTGATTTCCGTCGGCAATCTTACCATCGGAGGCACTGGTAAAACGCCTGTCATTGAATACCTTACAAAAATGTTGCTGCCTGTCGCAACACTTGCCATTCTGAGCCGGGGATATGGTCGGAAAACCAGAGGCTTCCTGCTTGCCGATGCCTCTTCCACGGCAGAAACCATCGGGGATGAACCGCTGCAATTCTATAGTAAGTTCGGTAATAGTCTGCCCGTAGCCGTTTGCGAAAAACGGGCAAAAGGGGCGGAGGAGCTTGCCCGGGCCCAGCCGCAGGTAGAGATACTTTTGCTGGATGATGCCTACCAGCACCGGGCGATTCACAGGAATATCAATCTGTTGCTGAGCGACTATAACCGTCCTTTTTATCAGGACAGCATCTTACCTGCCGGGTGGCTCCGGGAATCCCGTGCCGGCGCCACCCGGTCCGACGCTGTTATCGTTACCAAATGTCCGTTTCCGCTTCCGGCGGCAAAAAGGGAAGAAATACAAAAGAAGATCTCTCATTACACCAAGGCAGGAACACCCGTCTTCTTTTCTTTCATCGATTATGCAGCTCCCCTGACCTATACCGGGAGGCCTGCAGAGTTAAAGAATGTTAAAATGGTGACCGGGATCGCCGAACCGGCCCCTTTCGCTGCATATCTCGAGGGCAGGTTCAACGTTGTAGACAAAGTAAATTTTCCGGATCACCATAATTACACGCCGGGAGAGGTGGACGAACTGGTTAGGTGCCTAAAAAACGATACTTTTGTAGTCACAACTGAAAAGGATATGGTCAAGTTGAAACTTTTGGTTGAGAAGTCGGGATGTGCTGAGCGCTTTGCCTATATTCCGGTTTCTGTCAATTTTGGCGACGATACGGCGCATTTCAGGCGATGGCTTACCAGCCGGATAGCTGACCATATGAATACGGCTGAACGATAAATTCCTCTATGAGAATTGCTTTTTATACCACACTGTGGACGATATGCATATGGATTCTGGCCCGACCGACGGTTTTTGCGCAGGTAAGGCTGCCCGGTAATGTGCAAATGCCTGGTGGCGGATCACGCAGCGGAGGCGGGAGCGCTCAGGGCGGCGGTGCCATCCTCGACGATAGTACCAAAACCATTTACGGGCCCCAAACCACACTTCATTATTACGAAAACGATATTCTGAATAACCGGGATTCATTGCGTTACAGAGTGGATACAAGCCTTACCAACTTTCACCGGTGGACGCCCATGGAACGTTCCTGGGGCAAGCTGGTGGATCTTGGGAATACGGTTACCGCCACCAGGAATTTGTTTTTCCAGCCGCGCCAGGACATCGGGGCGCAATTTGGGATGCGTGCCTATGACGAATATGCCATCAAACAGGACGAAGTGCCGTACATGGACACGCGCTCCCAGCATACCGAGCTGGACTTCATTTCGGGCGGAAGAAAAACGTCGGTAGGGCGGTTTGCTTATACCCAAAACGTCCACTCCCGTTTCAATTTTGGTCTTCGGGCGCAAAGGCTTACCTCCAATAAGCAATATGGTTTTGTCAATAACCTCAATGCGGGCGCATTCCTCGGCCAGAACTGGACACTTTTGATGCACACCAGTTTTTTCTCAAAAAACAAAAAATACCTCATCCTCGCGCATTACCGGCACATGAACCAAAAAGTGCGGGAACAAGGCGGCGTAATACCAAATGTGGGGACAGACGGCGTCAAAGAAGAGTTTTCATACGATGGCGCGGCCAAAATAAGCGACGATGCCAACTCCTGGGAGCGAAGGCACGTGTTCCATATCTATCAGCAATACCGGCTCGCAAACGGGTTTCAGGTTTTCCAGCAGGCTGATTACAACAGTACTTTAAACCGATATACCGACCTGGACCTTACCCGTGGACTGGAACGGGGCGCCTATCCTGCCGCCCGTTTTGATTCCACACAAACCCGTCAGAACCTTTATTATAAGTTGTTCGACAACAAGATTGGCATCAAAGGCTTCTATTCGGGCTTCAATTACAGGGCTTATGTGCGGCAGCGGTTTTATGGAATGCGGGGGACCAGCCAACAGGGGAATTCAGAAGGGAACCCCTATACCAGTTACCGCACAGGCCTGAAATTCGATAATATCATCGGGGCCTGGCTGGGTTATTATCTCAAAGACTCAGTGAATTACGTTACCGCCGAAGCGGACCTGAACCTCGCAGCCAATGTAGAATACCGGCTCAAAGGGGAAATCAATACCAAATGGGGAAAAGCGGGATTTCAAAGCATACAGACGGCCCCGGATTTACTGGTGCAGCGTTATTTGAGCAATCACTTTGTATGGAGGACCAACTTTGACCCAACCAAAGTCCAGACGATTTATGCGTCATTAGTGCTCAAAACCAAAAAAATCGAGTTTGTGCCTGAGATCCAGGTCCACCAGGTCAATGATTATATTTATTACGACACGGCAGCTGTTCCAAGACAGCTCAATTCGGGCTTTCGTCTGTTGAGAATTGGCTTTAACTCCGCGATACATCTTAACAAATGGAATTTTACGACCATGGGTTACCTGACGCTGAACGACAATAAGGATGTGTTACGCGTACCTACCGCCTTTGCGAGCGGCCAGGTGAGCTACGATTTTGTTTATGCCAAAGTTCTTTTTATTCAGATTGGGCTTTCGGCCCGCTACAGATCAGGTTATCTGGCCGATGCCTATATGCCTGTTACCCAGCAATTTCATTTGCAGAACGAAACGCGGTTGCCGCAGAATGTCGTGGTGGACGCGTTTGCCAATGTGCGCATTAAAAGGGTAAGGCTCTTTTTTAAAATGGCTTACCTGAATCAGGGAGGGCAATTTGGCCTTTTTCCAAGAGGATATTACGTTACCCCGGATTACCTCGGACTGGCACGCGCCTTTTCGTTTGGGATCAACTGGCCTATGTTTGACTAAACCGTTAACCCCATTCCTGATGGCTACGTCGTTAACTACCCTTGGTCTTGAACTTCCTACTGATCCGCGATGGACGAACATAGCAGCAATGCAAATCGGCGATATCCTGATAGACCATGCCTACTGCGAACAGAAAGCCGCTTCGAGCTGCATTTCCCTGATCGTACATTATCCGGAAAAAGCACAAATGGTAGAAACCCTTACGCCCATTGTCGCCGAAGAATGGGGGCATTTTCAAAGGGTTTTGAAAGAACTGAAAAAGAGGAACATCCCGCTGGGCAGGCAACGCAAGGACGAATATGTGGGACGGCTCATGCAGCTTGTAAGGAATAAAGGCGATTATGAACAGTCGTTTCTGGATCGGCTGCTGATTTGCGGACTGATTGAGGCCAGGAGCTGCGAACGTTTCAAGCTGTTGTCCGAATCGCTGGAAGACGCGTCGCTGCAGAAGTTTTACCGTGAGCTGATGATTTCAGAGGCCGGGCATTATCGTACCTTCATAGAACTGGCCGAAGCTTACTTGCCCGGACCGGAAGTGCGGTCGAGGTGGAAAGAGCTGCTGCATGCAGAAGCTGAGATCATGAAATCACTGATCCCGCGCCCAGACCGCATTCATTGAGGAATTCAAGTTCAAAGTATCAAACAATCTATGCAATCGTTTCTGAATCTTGTTGCGAGGCACATTCTGAGTAACCATGCGTCGCTGGAACGGGTTCAGGTGATTGTCCCTACCCGGCGGGCCGCCTTTTTCCTGATGCAGGAGTTGGCCATAGAAACCTCGCGCCCCGTGATGAGCCCGGCTGTCATGGCGGTCGATGATTTCGTGGAGAGCCTATGCACGCTCGAAATTGAGGATCCTGTTCATTTGCTTTTCGACCTTTATGAAACATTCCACGAAATCGATCCGAACATCCAGTTTGACCGGTTTATGGGCTGGGCGTCTGTTTTGTTAAATGATCTGGACAAAATAGACCAATACCTGGTAAAAACCGACTACCTGTTCGACTATCTGTCAGAGGCGCAAGCGATTACCCGCTGGCAAGAAGCACTTCCGCAAGGCAAGACATTACAAAGCGAGGGTGGTCAAAAACAGTATTTTTCTTTGTTTGAAAATATCAAAAAAGTCTATAATACATTCAGGAACAGGCTTCACATCAAAGGAAAAGCATATCGCGGGATGGCTTATCGCGAGCTCGCCGGTGATGTCGACAACATACTTTCAAAACGCGGCGAATATGATCGTACCTATTTCGCCGGTTTCAATGCGTTCACCGAATCGGAGCGCGTTATCGTAACCTCATTGATTAAGGTAAAAAAAGCCGAAGTGCTGTGGGACAGTGATCGGTACTATATGTCCGAAAATACGGGGGTAGAAGCGGGTATCAGTCTCAGAAACTATCAGAAAAGCGCGACGTTCGGGTCATGGAACTGGACAACCGATCACCTCCTTACCTCCGAAAAAGACATCACGGTGTATGGTGTCCCGAATGCCACGCTGCAAACTAAAGTCGCCGGACAACTTTATCAGCAAATGAAACGGACAGAAGATCCGGAAAAGCCGGTGGTGACTGCCATTGTCCTGGCAGACGAAAACCTGCTGCTGCCCATGCTTTATTCGCTCGACGAGGAAGTGCGCGATTTGAATGTAACCATGGGCCTGTCCATGCGCAACTCACTTTTGTATACGCTCGTCGACGGTATTTTCGAATTGCAGCAGAATGTGGTTGAATTCAAAAATAAAAGTGGCAAAACAGTCCGCATCCCAAAATTCGGGCATAAATCCATCGACAAGATCCTGAACCACCCTTTTATCAGGCACTATGAGCATGTGGCACTTTCACCTTTGGACGATGGGCAAACGATCATTCAACGGACATTATCGGCCATCACAAGAGACAACCAGGTTTTCCTGAGCTCCGAAGACCTGCTCGCATTAAGTGAAAGCCACCCGCTTTTCCAGATTCTTTTCACACACTGGCAAAGGAACAATTCGAGACAGGTTATCCAGACGTTTTACAGATTGATCGAGTTGCTCAGGGACGTTTACAAGGATTACAAAAATGCATTGGAGACGGAATACCTCTATCTTTTTTACACCCTTTTAAAACAGTTTGAACAAACCATTGATGAAAAAGGGGAACTTATCACGTTAAGGACCCTGCGTTCATTTATGTTTGAGCTGATCCGCCAAACCAAGATCCCGTTCAGCGGCGAGCCGGTCAGTAACCTGCAGATTATGGGGATGCTGGAAACGCGTGCCCTAGATTTCGAAAGGATCATCATCCTTTCGTTGAATGAGGGTATGTTGCCGCAGGCAAAAAGACAAAATTCGCTCATTCCTTTCGATGCAGCACAGGCCGTGGGACTGCCCACGCACCAGCATCAGGAGGCGGTGATGTCGTATCATTTTTACCGGCTTCTGCAGCGTGCAAAAGAAGTGCACATCTTATATACCAGCACGAATGATGCGCCGGGAGGTGGTGAAAAAAGCCGCTTTATCAGACAACTGGAATATGAACTGACTCAATACAACCCGCAAATAAGGATTAAAAATAAGACCGTCGTCTTCGAGACCAGGCAACACCAGGAACTGGAAGAAATTGTAAGAAAAGATGACGAGATGATTGGAGTGATCCGGAATTACCTGGCCAATAAAGGTATTTACCCCACGCATCTGAACGAATTTATCCGCTGCTCCATGCAGTTTTATCTCAAACACATTGTGGGTGTCAGGGAAAAGGAAGAAGTGGAGGAGGAACTGGGAATGGACAAAATCGGGACGTGGCTTCACGCTTCGCTCGAACGGCTGGATAAGGAATTTTTCCTGAACGACCGTGACCCGTCCGAAGAGCAGATCAAAGTAGTATTAAGAGCGGAATTCGATCGGTTATTCAGAGGATACGTTACGGATTTAGGTCTAAACCGGATTTACTATCAGATCGGGGAACAGCAAATTCTGGTGTTTCTGAACCACCATATGTCACTGCGTCCGAGACGTAAAATCCTGGCGGCGGAACAGCCCCTGAGCACCCTGATTAACCTGGTCCTTCAGGGCTCGCACACGCCGGTAAGGCTGGGCGGGAAGATAGACCGTATAGAACAAAGCGAAGACGGCACTTTGTATGTAATGGACTATAAAACAGGAAGTGTGGAGCTCACCGGGAAACAAAAACTGGCCGATCCGGCGCGTCGGGACGAGGTAATCCGCACGGACCCCGACCGGAAGATGGGCTATGTACGACAGCTTTGGATGTACGAATATCTGATGTACCGGAAGATGCTGGACGAAAAAGGGCTCAGGATCAGGGACCAAACCTTCAATTTTGGAGCGTATGCCGTCAAATCCGGCTTTTATTCCTTTCGTGACCCCAAAAACCTGATCGCCAATCCGTTAGAACTGACAGAAGAACTTGCGCCGGCTGATTTTATCCGAAAGTCGGAAGCAATCATAACGGATATACTCCATGTCATGCTTGATCCGGACGTTCCATTTCGTAAGACAGACGACCTGAATACCTGCACCTATTGCGACTTCAAAGGTATTTGCGGGAGGTAGAAAAAAGCGAAATGCCTTTCCGCGAGTGCTTTTATTTTTTTGATCGCAGCATGAAAATCCGATGATATTTGTCGGGTTTTGGTCTTCTGACTGTGGGTTATCCATTTAACTGACAAAAACATGTTGATAAACAGGAGGATATTTTTAGGGCAAGCGGCGCTGACGACCGGGGCATCGATGGTTTCGACAGACCTTCTGGCGGACCAACTGCTAAGGCTCAGATCACAGATGCAACTGGGTTTTGTGACTTATCTGTGGGGAAAGGACTGGGACGTCCCGACGATTATCAGGAATCTGACTGAAACCCACATTCATGGGGTTGAACTTAGGGTTGAGCACGCCCACAAAGTAATGCCCGAGCTCACTGCCGCGGAAAGGACTGAGGTGAAGAAGAAATTTGCGGACAGTCCGGTGAAGATCGTTGGCCTTGGTACCAATCAGCAGTACGATTATCCCGATCAGGATAAACTGAAGGCTTCCGTCGAACGCACGAAAGAATTTATCCGGCTGAGCGCCGACATAGGCGGCACGGGCGTAAAAGTGAAACCCAATGCGCTGCACCAGGAAGTGCCTGCAGAAAAAACCCTCGAACAAATTGGCCGCTCCCTGCATGAGTTGGCGGATTACGCGGCTGGTTTTGGCCAGCAGCTTCGGTTGGAAGTGCATGGCGAGCAGACTCAGGAATTGCCCAATATCAAAAAGATCATGGACTACGCCGATCATAAAAACGCGAAGATCTGCTGGAATTGCAATCCGCAGGATTTAAACGGGCAGGGTTTTCAATCCAATTTTGACCTGGTCAAGCAATTTTTCGGCGATACCATCCATGTCAGGGAATTGGACCGGACGGATTATCCCTATAAGCAATTGATTGCGAACCTTATCAAAATGAACTACAAAGGCTGGGTACTCCTGGAATGCCACACAAACCCCGACGATAAAGTGAGATCCCTGACGGAGCAGCGGGCTGTGTTTGACAAAATGACAAGCTGACTACGGCTTGTCATTTTGTCAAATCTTCTTGCGGATAACGGCCCTGATTGGGATGTATTTATAAACATTTCCTGCTATGGTGCTGAAACATGATGAAACTCCAAAATGGGCTATTCGCTGCGCAAACTTTTTACAGGGTTCGTTAATGCAGCCTTGATACTCTGGAAACCCACCGTCAGCAGGGCAATCCCTAGGGCCAGCGTACCTGCCAGGGCAAAAATCCACCAGTCGATCGTGACTTTATAGGCGAAATCGTTCAGCCATTGGTCCATAGCCCACCAGGCAACAGGGGAGGCCAGCACGAGCGCTATCAGGATGAGTTTGAGAAAGTCTTTCGAGAGTAGGGCCACCACACTGGCCACCGACGCGCCAAGTACTTTCCTGACGCCAATCTCTTTTGTACGCTGTTCGGCGGTGTAGGTAGCCAGTCCGAATAACCCTAAACAGGCGATGAAGATCGTCAGGCTTGAAAATACAGTCAGCACTTGTTCTATTTTCTGTTCGGTAGCATAAACCTGCTCAAAGCGGTCATCCAGGAACGAATAGGAAAAAGGGGCTGCGGGCGAAAATGACTCCCATTGTTGCTTCAGTGAAGCGAGTAACTTCGGGAGATTCTCAGTACGTGTTTTGACCAGAATATTGCCTGAATTTCCGCCCAGGAACATCACCAGAGGCCCGATTTTTTGCCGTAGGGATTCAAAATGAAAGTCTTTTACCACGCCAATAACCCGGTAATAGGTTTTTACACCCTTGTCGTCCGTGTGACCGATCAGCTCTTTTCCAACCGGGTTTTGTGGCCACCCGAGCGCCTTTACAGCAGTTTCATTCAGTATGACGCCGGATGCATCAGTAGGGAAACTTTTTGAGAAATTGCGCCCCTGAACCATGCGCATCCCCAGTGTAGGGATATACTCAGGATCAACAAAATAGAACCGGCTCATGATACCCTGGTAAGGTCTTTCTCTGGGCATGACGGTGGTATTATCCATGATGGAGTTCCCAACGGGTACCTGGCCCGAGATACTCCCCATGATAACCTGCGGATATTGAATGATCTGTTCGCGAAATACGGCTTCGTTATTGCGAAGCATATGTGTATTTTGGATAACCAGCACTTGCTCACGATCGAAACCCACTTTCTGGCTTTGCATATAACGCAGCTGCCGGTCTGCCGTAACGGTAGCGATGATCATCGAAATGGTGACAAAAAATTGAAATACCACCAAGCCACTTCGCAGATTGATGCCTCCTTTCGCAGCCATCAGACGTCCTTTCAAGACCGAAACAGGCTTAAATGAAGACAGGTAAAAAGCCGGATAACTGCCTGCCATCAGACCCACCAAAACGGTGCCACCTACCAGCCCGGCTGCTATAATAGGGCTGCTCAACAAATGGATTGTAAGTGTTTTGCCTGTCAGTTGGTTGAATAAAGGCAACGCCGATGCTACAAGAAACAATCCGACTCCAAGCGCTACCATCGCCAGCATAATCGATTCAATCAGGAACTGTTGCCGCAATTGCCCCTTTACCGAACCCAGCACTTTACGAACCCCAACTTCGCGCGAGCGCCGCACTGCGGTGGCAGTGGACAGGTTCATAAAGTTCACGCACGCGATCAGCAGCATAAAGGCTGCAATGGCCGTGAGCACATATACGTACATGATATTCCCGCCAGAGCCTGATCCGGACTTGGAATACAAATGGATGTCGGTGAGCGGTTCCAGGAAAACCCCGAAATCGTCGCCCTTCTCACGGAACTGTTTTGGGGTGATTTTCAGGAATGCTTGTATTTCACCCCCAATCTGCTTTTCAGCAAGTCGGGAAATTTTAGACGCTAAGTGTTTGTAGTCATATTTCTCAGGGAGCAGCAAATACGTCACGTAATTCATTCTGTATAGCCATCCTGCATCCTTTATATTTTGATCTTCACCCCCTAGCGAAGCCAGCATATTGAACTGAAAATGTGAGTTTGCAGGTACATTTCTGACCACGCCTGTTATCCGGTAGGGTGCCTTTTCACCTCCAAATGATAATACTTTTCCAACCGGGTCCTGATTGCCGAAATATTTCTGGGCGGTCTCCTCGGTCAAGATCACTGTGTTTGGCTCGGTCAGTGCATGCCTGGGGTCTCCTTTCAAAAACGGAATGGTGAATACATCGAAGAATGAAGAGTCGGCAACCAGCAGCCTATCCTCTTTAAATGAGGTTGTTCCGTAGCTAACAAACTCGCCGCCCTGTCCCCTGAAACGCGTTGCTCTTACTACTTCCGGAAATTGCTGTTGCAAGTCGCGGGCTGCGTTCATACCGAGCAGGGATCCGCCGACGTCCTTCCCGTCCAACTTCAATGTAAGCCCGACCCGAAAAATCCGGTCTGCTTTTTCATTATAACGGTCGTAGGATAGTTCATCCTGCACATACAGCATGATCAGGATGCAGGTAGCCAATCCAATGGCTAAACCAATAACATTAATGCTGGTTGAGACTTTTTGTCTCTTCAGATTGCGAAGCGCGATTTTGAAATAGTTTCGTAGCATACCATGGCTATAAAAAGGGGAAGAAGAAAATTCATTTTTTTGTCTTTTGATAAACGCCGGGCGGACATATGCCAACGATTCCAGCCAGTACCTTCTCCTGGCTTTTGAAGTTCCCTGCATCTGCACCCGCCGCGCGAATCGCTCCTGCAAATCGCCTAGTATCTGTTCGCGCAGGTGCGGCGCAACCAGCATTTTTATAAAGCTGGTAAGAAACCGGGGTGGCTGATCCGATGTTGACTGTTCTGATTTCATGAGTTCGGAAAGACGATCAATTCCACTTGAAACGGAGGATGGACAGCAGCGGCGACTTTTCCAGAATACGTCTGTCCAAGGCCTTGCCAAATTTGCCCAGATCACTCCTTCTCGTCAGGAAAACAGGATCTATTCATTTTTGACATATAATCCGTTTCTGTATAACAAATGATATGCCAGAAAGCTGGATGAGTCAAAAACCAGTTGGAACAGCCATTTTTGCAGGTAGGTGGGAAGTAGACTGTCCGATTATGAACAATCAGCGTCCGGCCCGGACAATGGACAGCGGTTGAATAGTTGAAAATGGACAACCCCGCCGCTCACTATATCCCGGACGCCGGACAGGCCGTCGACAAATTCATTCGCCATAAAGATTTAAGGTGCCGAAGGCAAGAGCCATTCGAATGGAGGTATTGCCCGGAGATACAAAGCCATCATAGAAATTCGTCTTTTTCAGATTTTTCGCTTCCTCCATTTTTTTTCTAAAAATGATATTGTCCTTGCTATGGACTACTGTATCTCGTGGGGTTTCCTTTTTTTGATTGTCGCCTTGTGTCGGTTTCAGTTCAAGCGCACTATGATTGATCACCCGGGCCAGCAAAGTTCTGATACTATATTGCGGGGTGATATTTTGCAGTCCTCTGAGATTAACTTCCCGAATGTTGTCCATTTTGAGCAAGAGACTGTCGGTGCTGCGAACCAATGACAGGTCCAGGATATTGCCGCCGGAGAAAGCCCCAGCCAGTTTCCCCCGGACTTGTGTCACTTTAACATGATCAAATACATAGGCCCGTATCTCGCCCGACAGTATATTCAAAATGTCTACGTTGCCCTGTTCGACCCTCAGATTGGCCGATCCCGACAAGTCTCCGGCGATCAGGTTCCCAAATTTCTGGTCTATGGTTAGTGGCCCCCGATAAGCGCCTATCCGAATGTTGCCAA
Source organism: Dyadobacter sp. HNCC25DJ185 (assembly GCF_056895195.1). Taxonomy (NCBI): domain Bacteria; kingdom Pseudomonadati; phylum Bacteroidota; class Cytophagia; order Cytophagales; family Spirosomataceae; genus Dyadobacter; species Dyadobacter sp. HNCC25DJ185. Next base: position 87,943 of record NZ_JBXHAR010000012.1, on the reverse strand, counting down.
ATTTGTTTTTGATTGTGAGCGGTAACCCTTCCGGTACAACAATCTCATATCGGCAGCCAGCCTTGACAGCCTGGTTTTTGGGATCTTCCGATATCTTGGTAACGAGATGGATCACTCCGCGGTCCTTGGTTGCGCTGATACTGATATTTCCGGTAGTCGTTGCCTTTAAAAGTACCACCCGCTTTGCCCACGTTTTAATCACAATATCTCCATATTGATGATCAATATTCAGACTGTCGTCTGTGGTTACAGGGAAAGTCCTGGTTGTGGTTTTTTGCGGAGGCTGCGCACGGGCAATGTGGCCGGTTAACCAGAGACACGGACCCAGTAACACGCAGGACTTCAGTATCCGTTTTACCAGTATTTTCATAAATCCTTATATTCTTTAACCAATTGTACCTGATTTGCCAATATCATATCCTGCATTTTCAGGTTTTCAATCATGGTACTCTGGACTTTTTCGGCGTCTGCGCCGACGGCTAGTTGTCCCTCCAGCTCGGAATAAAGGTTACCGAGCATTTCCATCGCGTGCTGCGATTCTCGGTACAGTTCGGGATCAATGGTTTTCAAAGGCTGCAGTTGGGCCTTTTTTGCCTCGATCAAACGGGTATAATGCCGGAGTCCTGCCAGTTCTGTGAGGTTATGGTCCCTGGTAACGGGTGTATCGGTGGTTGTTTTTGCCGGTTCGTCGACCCGTTTCTTGCCAAGCGAAATAACGGGGGCACTAGCGGGGGATTGGAATGGATTGGTCACCAAGAGATAGCCAGCGCCTATGGTCAGCAACAGGCTGGCCGCTATGCCCATTGTTATCCTCCGTACTTTGAGTGAATGTGCTTTGTCCTGCTCATGTAATAACAAGTCGTTTTTCAATTTCTCCCATAGGTCCGGAGATGGGCCGCCCTTCTCCAGCCGTGCTTTCTCCTGTCCGAGGTATTTTTTGAACTTATCTTCCATCTGCCGGTCTTTTATGTTTGATCATCTGCAGGATTTTTTGCCTGCCCCGAAAATAATGGCTTCTGGCCGTAGAGGATGAGATTTGCAGCAGTGGCGCAATCTCTTCAAAACTCATTTCTTCGAAAACATGTAAGTTGATCACCGTGCGGTACTCATCTTTCAACTCATTCAGTGCCCGTATGACATCTGCCAGTTGGTTCTGAAATTCCAGCTCATCCACGTCCTGATCATCCGCCAGGTCATGCAAATCCTCCAGATCGATATGTCCTTTACTATTTCGCCTTAAATGGTTCAATGATTGATTGATCACGATCCTTTTAAGCCAGCCTCCGAAGGCCTCGGGATCCTTCAATTTATTTAATGTACTGAAAGCCTCCATAAAGGCACTCTGCAAAATATCTTCGGCATCCGCTGCATCTATAACGATCCGCTGGCTGGTATGGAACATCGCCCGGCTAAACCTGTTGTACAACAGCTCGTACCCGGCCAGATCCCCCCTGCGGCATCTCATGATTAGTTCAGCTTCGCTTTTACCCAATTGCGCAATCTTGCTTAATTCTTCCTACAGGTAACCCGATATACCCGGGCGTTGCAAAAAATTAAAAAAATAAAATAAAGTGCAACGACTGGGCCTGCCCGGCTACCTAAGATAAACAATCGGAAAATATGAAATCAGTATTACTGGGGCTGGGTATTCTGCTGGGGATGTATCACGCTGCCTTTGCGCAATCGGGCAGGGAAGTCAGGGGTGTTGTCACAGATTCTCTAAAAGCGGTTATTCCCGGTGTAACAATCGGGCTGGTAGGCCAAATAGGGGATACCCTCCGAACCTCGTCAGATCCCACAGGTCATTTTTTGTTCAAAAACTTGAAAGGGATTAAGTTGACTTTAACCTTTTCCTCGGTGGGCTACCATGGCCTTGTCAAACATTACCTGCTTACGGACGACCACAGACCTGTGCAACTCGATACCGTTATTCTGAGGACTGAAGAAAATCTGCTCGGCCAGGTAACCATTACTGGTGTAAATCCCGTGATTTTTAAAGAAGATACGATCCAGTACAACGCCGGTGCTTATAAGGTGCGGGATCAGGCGGCTGTCGAAGAGGTGATCAAAAAATTGCCGGGCCTGGAAGTTGATGTCGCAGGGAATATTACGGCGCAGGGCAAGCCGGTCACGAAAGTGCGTGTAAATGGAAGGGATTTCTTTGACGGAAATGTTCAGTCGGCCACTAAAAACCTGCCCGCCGATATTGTAGAAAACATCCAGATCATCGACGACTACGGCGACAAGGCCAACCTGACCGGCCTTAAAACTGCCGAACCTGTCAAGATTATGAACATCAATGTCAAAGCAGATAAAAATTACGGGTATACCGGTCAGGTTACGGCGGGTGAAGGTGCCGACGCGCTCCCGCGCAATAGCGGGGCACAAAGCGGCAACCGTTATGTCGGGTTGGTCAATGCCTTCAATTTCAGGGGTGCTCAGCAACTTGCGATACTTGCCAATGTCAATAATACCAACATCAATACTTTTTCATTTGGCACGCCGGGTGGTCCGCCGGCCTCGACTGACCCTGTGGTTAATAAAAAACTGGCATTAGAGGTTGCCATCAATAACGGGAAAACCGGGAATGCCGTAACCGGCAATTTTACCGGGCAAACGGCAGCACAAAATGGCATTACAACAACCCGGGCCACCGGGGCCAATTTCCGCGACCAGTGGGGGAAAAAGCTACTGGTTTACGGAAGCTATGGTTTTAGCGACAATACGACGCTGCTCCGAAGCAGTACAGTAATCGAAAACACATCTGTGGGTGGCCAGAGTATGAGTGTGCAGTCGGCGAAATCGACCAACAGGAATATCGACCACCGGTTAAGCTGGAACATGGAGTACAAGTCGGATGATTTTAATTATTTGAAGATCAGTTCATTCTTTAAATATGCTCGGGTTGATGGTGATCAGCAGGCGGATGTGAGTGCTTCACGCGACAATCGGATAAGCACTGCCTATACGGCAACAACCGGAAGTAGGTTCACGACGCCGGGTTATGGCATGTCCGCCTTGTATAATCACCGCTTCCGGAAAGCAGGACGGAACTTAAATATCGAGACTTCTTTCGATTTCGACCGGAGCGATGCAAAGCAGGGAACCTCTTACCAATTCACATCCGGTGCCATCATCGCACCTCCGCGCCAGCAGATCAATACCGGAAATCATGCTTATACATACAATATAACGGCATCCTACCTGGAGCCGATGGGCGGGTCTAACTACCTTGAATTGATTTACATCCTCGGCAGGTCGGTTAACGGCTACCGCAAGGAGACTTTATTGCCGGATCAGTCTGGCCGTTCGTACCTTCCCGACAGCGCGCTCAGCAACCAGTATGATTACACGTTTTCGGCGAGCAGGATCGGTTTGAATTACCATCATAGCAACAAGGGTAAATTCAATTATACCGGGGGACTTGCGCTACAGCCTGCGGAGCTCGATGGCCGGACACCCATAACCGGCACCTCCGCGCATGTATCGTGCCTCAACCTGGTGCCAACAGCCCATTTCTCGTATCAATTCTCACAAAACCAGTCCCTTAGCATCGATTATAATGGTAGTAACGTTCAGCCAACTTTTGCCCAGTTGCAGCCCGTAACGGACTTTTCCAATGCCTTGTATCCCGTGCAAGGCAATCCCGGGCTCAGGCCGTCTTTTATGCATAACGTCAATTTGACCTATAACCGCTTTTCCTTTGAAACGGGAAGATTGCTTTTCAGCAACCTGACATTCGCAAAAACAGATCATCAGATTGTAAGCAATACAGTTATTTATCCTTCCAATTATACGCCGGACCCGCGCCTGGCCGGCACTTTTCTTACACGTTACAGGAATGGGAATGGGTTTTATACGGCATCCGGTTTTGTCAGCTACGCCTACCCATGGGCCAACCGCCGGTATACCCTGCTGCTGAACGGTCATGTGGGTTATCATCATCAGACTGGCTATATCACCGGTATTGATTCCTCAGACTATGCGGAGCATACCGCCAGGAACCTGGCCAGGAACTTTGTCATTGTCCCGGCCATCCGTTTCAGGGCAGACATTCCGGAAGTTATCGATGCTCAGCTCATCACCAGTTATGCGATCAACAGGACTTTCAACTCAATTCAGAATAATTTCACCGGCGCATCAGCCAATATCAGGACCTGGAACATTGCGCTGAATGGCAAAAGCTATTTTCATGACTGGACTTTGAGTTATGAATACAGTAAACTGATCAATAAAGGTTATGCCTCGAGTGTCCGCGCAACAAATCCCAGCCTGCTGAACCTGTATGTCGAACGACGATTTTTGAAGAACAATAGGGCTACGGCCCGTCTGGCAGCCTTTGACCTGTTGAATCAGAACACGGGCTTTGTCGCTGTGACGAGTTCCGGCACAATCACACAAACCAAACTCAACCGGCTCGGTCGTTATTTTCTGGCGACCGTCACATTCCGGATGCAACGGTTTGCAGGAAAAGCAGCCGTCAGTCACAAAGAGGGCCAGTAACTCATTGATTTACTGCCCTCTTTGTATCCTCAACATGGCGCATTCCTTCTATTTACCCTCGGTCACCTGTCTGATCACCCGCAGCCAGTTCAAGCCGAGGATCTTTTTGATCCGCTGATCAGGGTAACCCAGCTTTTGCAATGCCATTGTGATTTGCGGGTAATCGCTGATGTCTTTGATTTCGTGCGGCAGCTCAGGGCCGCCATCTAAGTCAGAACCCAGAGCGATATGATCCTCGCCCACTAAGTTTACGCCATAATCGATCACTTTGGCAAGCTGATCTACGTGCATCCAATACTCGTCAGGGATCGTTTTGTTATAAGTAAATGGCAACTCCTTCGCGAATTCTCTGTCTACGTCTTCGATGGTTTGCGTGGTAACCTGGGAGGCCAGGATTCTTGGTGTTTTGGGCTGAGGATCAGGTTGCACCCTGATGGGATTGTTGGCTCTCTGCCAGGCCCAGTATTTCGGATTGTTGAAAAGACTGCCGAAATGCACGCCGATCACACCACCTTTTGCGGCGATTGCTTTTGCAGCCTCGTCGGTAATGCAGCGGGGATGATCTACAATTTTGTGAAAGCCGCCGTGACTGTAAATCACCGGATGCCGGCTGGCGGCGGCTGATTGTATAATGGCGTCGTTGGATGCGTGGGCCACATTGATAACCATGCCGAGATCATTCATTTCTTTGATCACGGCTTTTCCATGTCCGTTAATGCCGCCCCAGGTGTATACATCGTTGCAGGCATCGATAAAAGCATTGGTGGTGCTGTGAGCTGTGAGCTGCATGGAGCGCAGGCCAAGCTTGTAAAGTGCACGCAGCAGGTCCAGGTCGCCGTAAAGGTCATAACCACCTTCCAGATCCAGGAAAGCCGCCATTTTGCCTTTTTTATTGATACGTTCAATGTCGGAAGCCGTGAGGGCCAGCTCGATTACCGCATTATTCTTTTTGATCTGGTCCAATGCAAGGTTTACGACTCGGAAAGTATTCTTGGTCTCGAACCGGCCCGGATAATAATTTTCAGGCGTATACACCGAGAAGAACATCGCATCCAATCCGCCTTCTTTAGCTCTTGGCAAATCGACCGTCCCATCCTTATAACGCTGGCCGATATCCGTTTTCAGTATCAGTTCCCGGCTCATCACATGCGTGTGGCCATCCATGACGAACGCGTCGCGGTGGAGGTCGGGCATGGGTCTTGTTTTGGGGACGGACAAAAGGGATAGTTTTGGGAGAATGTTGCCGGCGACCGGTAAAAGGGTTAGTGATTTTAGAACGTCTCTGCGTTTCATTCGTTTACTGGTTCAATTGTTCATGCAACTTACATTGTCACACTGAGCGTAGCCAAAGCACAATGCAGAATGGCGCTGTGCCCCGGTAGTTACGCCCTTTCGGCCGCCCGGTGCGCTCAGGATGACAAATTCACTCATTAAAAATTACTTATCAAAGCCCCTTACATAAGGCACATTCGGCGGACGCTCTCCGGTGCTGAATTGCGCGCCCCGTGTCGAGCGGTATTTGATATTCAAGAACGGTGTTTCAATTCTTCGCCCGATAGGGGAGTACTTTCCATTTTCCCAATTGGAATCCATGTAGTAGTCTGTGATTCCAGTGGATAGCAGCAATCTTTCTGCGTTGAATGGTTCCTTTTTGGTTACCATCATTTCCGTAATCCAGTGTGGTTGGGAATTGGAAGCGTGGTATTGTGAAAAGGGCCCCGGCCAGTCTAGCATGGAGATGATCGTCGGGTCTTTTTGCCCTGCTATTTCGCCGGCGTACGTCCAGCCCACGCCATTTCCGGCATATACCGCCGCTTTTGTCCCGTCATTATATTCGACGATACAGACATTTGCTTTGGCGATCTCCTGAAAATGTCCAGGCTTTAGGTCAAATTTGATTCTTACAGCTTCAAGCAGCTTGCTGGCCCAGGGGTTTTTTTCGGTCCACTTCCAGGTTTCGGGGCCGCGTATACTTTGCACCGATTTCACGCCTGTCTCGCTGCCCTTGCGGCGTTCTACAAAAGCCTGGAGTACATCGATACAATGGAAAATCGCCCCTTCATCCGAAGCGCCACCGATCACGATTGACGTTTTGATGGGTGTATCTATGTCCAGTTCTATCTCGGGCTTGCGGAAATAAACGGGTATGGAAGAACCGCCGGTCAAAGGAAAATTCAGCTCACGGGATTTGTCAAACATCCATTTGGCCTCGTCCCAATTGTAGGAGAGGTGTTTATCATTGAAAACCGGCACCGAGCGCTTGCTTTGCTCGAAAACGCGGATCACTTTTTCGTAGATCCACCAGCGCGGCAGGAGCCACTGCCCTTTGAGATTGGTAGGATAATCCCCGTGCTCCCCGACGATGACAACGCCATCCACCGCCAGTTCCTTCCCTCCAAGCGTGACAGCTTCTCCTGGTGTCTTAAAGATGGGGATGTCTTTCGCTTTGCATATTTTCTGGCCAAGCTGGCTGGTATCCAACTGATGAATGTAAACCGCCACCACGTCCACCCGCGAAGGGGTGTGGGCGCCCTGCCACCAGTAACCGTCCAATAACTTGGTGAGGATCCAGTCGGCATGCGAATTCGTAGCGGCCCAATAGGTGACGAGACAGGCGATGCGGGGCCGTGCTAGCGCTGGTGTGGGGGCTGTCTTGGCGTCAGCATCCGTTGGAAATCCTGCCAGCGCTGTTAAACCGGCCATACCGGTTATTCCGAGCATTTCGCGCCGGGTAATGAGTGGGTTTGATGTCATGGGTTTAGAAATTGTGGTGTTTACGAATAGGGTGATTGGTAAAAATACCCTTCTGCTGACGTTACTCCAAATTTTGGCAGGCCGGGAAACGAGGTATTTGACAGAATGTCTAAAAAGCAAGTTGTCGGCGATCGACTATGAGGACTCTTTTTAGGAGATCCAGGATATTTTGTCTGGTAACCTGCAATTTGGCATGCCAGGAGCGTGCCAGGCATAATATTTATGTGTCATTTTATTAAATTTTAATCGAATTTTAATATGACGGAAATTTCCTTCAATCAGGATAACGGTCTGGCCGAACCGCTCATCACGCCTCCGCTCCTGCATTCGGCCACACATGACACGCAAAATTTCCTAAGGCTTTCCTTTATCGGGCAAGTCTGGAACCGCTAACACACGGGCTATCCGCTTCGCCGGATCGCTACTGAAAGAGGGTATCATTTTGATTTACAAATATTTAAAGAATGAAGAAAGGGCATCATGTCGAAGTTCCCACCCCATGGGAGAGATTAATGGGGATGCTTTATGTAGAGAGGACTACCATCAACTATATATTCATTTACGCAATCCTGATCGGGCTCATCGGGCTGACCCTTCCGCTGGGAACGACGGCGGTTTTTAATTTTTTGTCCAATGGCGCTTTATACAGCTCAACGTACATATTAATTGGCGTTGTGCTGCTTGGGGTTGTAGTGGGAGGGTTGTTGCTGATTGGCCAGCTGACGCTGGTGGAGGTAATCGAGCAAAAGATTTTTGCCAAAGCGACCCTGGAATTTGCCTACCGTTTTCCGCGGATCAAAAAGCAAGAGTTGAGCGGCGAAAATCCGCCTGAACTCGTGAACCGGTTTTTTGATGTGATCACCATCCAGAAAGGGCTTACCAAATTGCTGGTAGACGTGGTTGCCTCTACGGTCCAGATCTTTTTCGCAGCCATCCTGCTTTCTTTTTACCATCCCATATTTGTTATTTTTGGAATCTTCACCGTGCTGATCATCCTCTTAATGCTGGCTTTGTTTTACAAAAGGGGTGTCATGACCAGCATTGACGAATCGGAATATAAATATGAAGTAGTTGCTTACCTGGAAGCAGTAGCGGCCGACCTGGATGCTTACCGCAACCAGCCGGCACAGCTTACCAAGGTGATTCTGGAAACCGACAAGATCACCGCCAAATACCTTAAGGCCAGGAACGCCCATTTTAAGATACTGAGAAAATTCTTTGCAAGCTCTGTCGCTTTAAGGACGATTTTAATGGGCGGGCTTCTGCTCATGGGTTCGTATTATGTGATCGAGCGGCAGATGACACTCGGCCAGTTTGTTGCTGCTGAGGTAATTATCGTACAAATCAGTTATGCAGTCGAAAAATTCATGACCAGCCTGAATACCATATTTGATATGGTGACGGGCAGTGAGAAACTCGCGGTTGTGACAGACCTGGAATTGGAAGAAAGTGAGGTGACCAATGGCTAGTAAATCATCAGAAAAAAGGAAATGGGAAGAAATGGGGCCGCTTTCCCGGTATGAAGTTTTAACCACAAGAGGTCCCAAGCTACTGGGCAAGATCATGCTGGCGCTCTTGCTGCTCTTTATCATTATCCTGTTTATGCCCTGGCGGCAGACGATCCCAGGCCGGGGGAACGTAACGGCATTGCGGCCGGAGGACAGGCCGCAAACCGTTCAAAATCAAATTGGCGGACGCATTGAACATTGGGCTGTGCGGGAAGGACAGCAAGTGAAAAAAGGCGATACGATCCTGATCATATCCGAAACGAGCCAGTCGTATTTTGATCCGGAGTTGCCTGTGCGGCTTCAAGAGCAGCTTTCTGCAAAAGAAGGAAGCGAAAGTGCGGCGGCCCAGAAAATGGCCGCTACCAACACCCAGATAAACGCAATGGGCAAAGGATTGGCGGTTAAGCTCAATGCAGCCAGGAACAAAGTCCTTCAGGCAGAAAACAATGTACGCATCGACAGCGCCGACCTTGTTGCCGTGCAGCGGTTCTACGACATCGCCAAATCACGGCTGGCGCGTTACGAAGCTGGTTACGAGAAAGGGCTTTTCTCGCTGACAGACATTGAATCCCGAAGATTGAAATTGCAGGAAGACAATGCTAAGGTGATCAGCCAGCAGAACAAGCTGGGCAATTCCATCCAGTCGTTGCGGAATGCCAGCATTGAGCTGGACAATATCCGGGCAGAATATGAGCAGTCGCTGGCCAAAGCCCAATCGGATCTCAGCTCGGCACTTTCCAGCAGGGTCGGTGCGCAGGGGGAAATTGCCAAGCTGCGCAATGAAATTTCCAATACCAATATACGCCGCGGACTGTATGTGGTAAGGGCGCCTCAAAGTGGCTTTGTGGTCAAAACGCTGAAAGCGGGGATTGGGGAGAATATCAAGGAAGGAGAATCGATTGCTACACTTCAGCCGGAGTCGCCGATGGTCGCTGCCGAGATCTATGTCGATGCCATGGATGTCCCTTTGATTTTAAATAACAGCGATGTGCGGTTACAGTTTGAAGGCTGGCCGTCGGTCCAGTTTTCCGGCTGGCCCTCCGTTGCAGTGGGTACGTTTGCGGGAAGTGTATCGGTGATCGATCTGGTGAGCAGCGAAAGCGGGAAATATCGCCTTTTGGTAAAGCCTACGATGCCGGTCCCTGAAAAAGACCAGCCCTGGCCTAAGCAGTTGCGGCAGGGTTCGGGCGTTTATGGCCGTGTCATTCTGCGTTCGGTCCCTTTGTGGTATGAGATATGGCGGCAGCTCAACGGATTTCCGCCAAGCCTGAAAGCCGAACCTGCGGTTCAGGTGGGGGCGAAATAATTCAGTAATCATATTGGAATGAAGTATTTAATGAAAAGTAAAACCGTGCTCCTTTTGCTGTTTTTGCTGGTTACCCACATGGTAACAGGCTTTGCGCAGACCGATACGGCCACTCATACCACGCGGGTATTTACCTTGAATGACCTGGAACAGATCGTTCTTGCAAACCATCCGGTTGTAAAGCAGGCAGGCTTGCTCCATGACGAGGCCAGGGCAAAAGTACAGCAGGCGTGGGGCGATTTCGACCCAGCGCTCAAAAGCCAGTTTGGAAGAAAAATATTCGGAAATGCGGAGTACTATAACAATTGGTCAAACGAGCTAAAAGTGCCGTTATGGCTGGCAGGTGCAGATTTGAAGATAGGTTACGACCGCTTCGTAGGTACCTATACCAATCCCGAAACCCGCACCGGCGTGCCGGGACTTGCAGGGCTCGGACTGAATATCCCCATTGGGCAAGGTTTTCTGATCGATGCCAGGAGGAATACGTTGCGGCAGGCTAAGGTGATGGTAAATTATGCAGATGCCGAGAAGATCAAGCAGATCAATGCTGTCTGGTATGAGGCTGTGAAAAATTACTGGGATTGGTTTTATGCTTACCGGCAGTTTGCATTAATCCGCAACGGGGCCGATCTGGCTTACAAGCGGTTTTTATTTGTAAAAAATCAAACATTGATCGGCGATAAGCCGGCCATCGATTCCGTCGAGGCTGCGATCACTTTTCAGGAACGCAGCCTGCAGCTTGAAAAGATCAAAGTAGAGCTGAACAATGCGCGCCTTGTCATGTCCAATCACCTTTGGAATGAGCGTGAGGAGCCGCTGGAGTTGCCGGATTATTCTGTCCCTCAGGATACCGAACCAACCGCTTCTGCATTTTACAGAAACCAGCTAGAAACATTGATCAGTAACGCCGCCAATGCGCATCCAGAGCTTTTGATGTTGCAAAACAAAGGCTTGCAATTGCAATTGGAAAGAAATTACCGCAGGGAGATGCTGAAACCCAAGCTCAATCTCAGCGCGTCGCTCATCACGAGCAGGACGGATTTTGGCTCCTATGTCCCCGAATATTATGATCTGCGATGGAACAATTATAAGCTGGGTGTCGACTTTTCGTTTCCGCTGCTCCTCAGGGCACAGCGCGGAAAGTTGCAGGAAATCAAAGTGAAGCAGCTTGCTTTGAAATACGATGTCCAGCAAACCGGCCGAGAGATCAACACGAACATACTAAATGCTTTCAATCAGCTCGTAGCGTACGAATCACAGCTGACGATCCAGAACAAGAGCATCGAAAACCAGCAAATCCTGCTGAATGGCGAGTTGATGAAATTCGAGTTGGGAGAAAGCACGCTATTTCTGATCAATAGCCGCGAGACCAAACTTATCGACATGAAAATAAAAATGGCAGAGCTCGTGACGGGTTACCAGAAAGCCGTGGCGCAGCTCCACTACTCCGTTGGAAATATCGCGGAAAGATAGTTTAGTGAACGTGTAAATAAATGCCTGTCCGAAAGCCGGACAGGCATTTTTATTGAGTTTTGAAAATGTACTGTTACCAAGGACTCATCCACTTACCGCGTCATTTTCATCACTAAAAAACGGACAGGTAGGCCCATCTGCTCTCAACTTCGCTGCCTTCGCCAACACATGCGCACCATCGCGGGTACATTTCGCAGGCGAATGAAATATAGCCCGATACAGCTCACGTTGAGTATATTACGGCTAAACAGCGCTTCAGCCACAGAAAAAGATACGTCATTCGCCATTTTTATATTGAGAATCTGTCGGTGGCGTGTGAACTGCCATTTTATGAAAGCCATACTTTTTACGATGTGGACGTTGCTGTTCACAACCTGCCAGGCGCAGCAAACAGACAAATCACTTATTGAGCAACTGAAAGGAAAAGTCGCTGATAAAACTTACCCTAAAATTGATGCTATTGTCGTCGAACATGACCGTAAGATGATCATTGAAGAATATTTTAATGGTTTCAACAAGGACAGTCTGCACGACACCCGTTCGTCTTTCAAATCCATCACAAGCCTGCTGGCGGGAATTGCAATCGACAAAAAACTGATTGCATTGGATGACCGACTGGGGCGCTTTTTTCCTGAATTGCAGGACGAGGGAAAACGCAACATCAGCGTTCGGAATTTATTGGAAATGCGGTCGGGATTAAACTGTGAAGAATTTTATGGGATGGGCCCCGAATGCGAAGAAGAGATGGTTAAAAATCGGGATTGGATTTCCTTTTGTCTGGGAGTTGACTTGGTCAGGGAGCCGGGGCTAAACTGGTCTTATAATTCCAACGAACCCATGCTGGTGGGGGAAATCATTGCACGCGCGAGCGGCATGAGCGTGATGGAATTTGCCAAAAGAAACCTTTTTCAACCTTTGGGAATCAACGATTACAAATGGACCGTTTCGCCGAAAGGCCAGGGTATGACCGCAGGTTCATTTTACATGAAGCCTGCCGATATGCTGAAAATCATTGATCTGGTTAAGCAGAAGGGTGATTGGAATGGCAAGAGGATTGTGAGTGCCGACTGGATAGAGACATCCACGAATTGCCACATCATCATTGATTTTTCGTTTGCCCGGTATTCCAGAATCCCGAATGCTAAATATGAAAGTGCACGTTATGGCTTCTTTTGGTATAAAGAGCGTTTGGCATATCAAGACATTAACACGGAAGTCTTGTTTGCTTCGGGTAATGGCGGACAATATATGATGTGGCTTCCGGACTACAACCTGACAGCCGTGTTCACTGGCAGCAATTACGGAAACTGGAGAGGTAAGCTCCCCTTCGAACTGCTTCTGAAATACCTGATCCCCGCAATTGAAAAAGTAAATAGCAAATAACAGCGTATAGCCAAAGGCGGGGGCTGGCGCAATGCTGTTTGGCACTATGAAAGCAATTTGAACCGTAACAGCCCCTCATTATATTTATATATTGATATGAACATACACGAACAAATCAACGGCTACATGGCCAGCCAGCCCGAACCCAAACGTACTGACATGCAAGCGTTGCACCGGCTTGCGCTTCAGGTGGCGCCTGAATGCAAATTATGGTTCCTGGATGGTAAGGACAGCGAAAATAAAACGGTTTCCAATCCCAACATCGGATACGGATCTTACACGATCAAATACGCAAATGGTGCCGAAAAGGAATTTTACCGGGTTGGTATGAGTGCCAATACCAGCGGTATCTCGGTTTATATCATGGGTGTTGAGGATAAAAAATACTTGCCTCAAACCTATGGAGAAAAAATTGGCAAGGCGAGCGTGACCGGGTATTGCATTAAGTTCAAAGCGTTGAAAGACATCAATTTGGATGTGCTCGAAGCGGCGATGCGGTTTGGGTTAGAACGACCAGAAGATTAAAACAATAAAGAATAAAAAACAACAAACAACAAAACAGCAAGGAATTATGGCACTTATCAACCCGCAAATTAACTTCAACGGAAATGCTGAAGAAGCATTCAATTTTTACAAATCGGTATTTGGAGGAGAATTCAAAACGATTGCGCGCTTCAAAGATATGGCAAGCCCCGGGTTTGAAGTAGCTGAAAGTGAGGCAAATAAAATTATGCACATCGCTTTCCCGATTGGCCCAAATGTATTGATGGGGAATGATGTTCCTGAGTTTATGGGACGTGTTAATGAAAATGAAAACCGGTCTAAGATATCCATTAGTGCAGAAAGTCGCGAGGAAGCCGATAGATTATTTACCGGACTTTCGGCAGGAGGAGAGGTTGAATTTCCTATTGGCGACAGTCCATGGGGTTCGTATTTTGGAATGTTCAGGGATAAGTACGGTATTGAATGGATGGTGGATTTTGACGCAAGGGAGAACGCCTGATAACTTAATTCATATTCCTGTATTGCAGCGGTGTCATTCCCGTCTTTGATTTGAACAGCCGTGAGAAATATTGGGGATATTCAAAACCCATTTCAAAAGCCAATTCCCCGACTGTCTTATTCGAACGCAATAATAGATTTTTGGCTTCTTCAATGAGGTAGTAGTGAATTCGGTCCTGCGCATTCATTCCTACCTCTCTCTTTAACAGGTCGCTCAGATAGTTGGCGGATAAATGAACCTGGTCGGCCAGATATTTAACCGTAGGCAATCCCCGGTTGCTGAGGTCGGGCAATTGAAAATAGCCGGTCAAAATGGCTTCAATTTTTGAAACAAGGTCCTGGTTTATCGTTTTCCTGGTAATGAATTGCCGGTCGTAGTAGCGGGTACAATAGTTCAGCAGCAGCTCAATACTGGATGTGATGAGCGTCTGACTATGCCGGTCTATATTTTCCCGTAATTCCATATCTATTCTCTGTACAAGTTCATAAAGCGTTTGTTTTTCCTTGTCCGACAAATGCAGGGCTTCTTTGATTTCGTAAGAAAAAAAGGAATACTCTTTTATTTTACTACCCAATGAAGTCCCGCGAATCAGCTCCGGATGAAAAAATAACCCCCAGCCCATCCTGTCTGCTCTTTTTTCGATTTCTTTGTCCATAATCACCACCTGCTTGGGGCCCATGCACATCAGGCTTCCGTCTTGAAAGTCGAAATTTTGCCTGCCGTACCGTAAATGGTTTGCGCAATAGTTTTTGAACATGACGATGTAAAAATCACAACTGATCCTGGCACCTTCTTCGATATGCTCGTCCACTTTGCTAAAATCGACTACGGCAACCAGCGGATGTCTGACTTTATCATTTATGAAGACATTCATGTCCGAGATACTCTGAAGGTGCAGGATAGGTTTCATGATTTTTTGCTGGATTTTACTTGCGGATTCAAGATACTTGTTACAATCCAAACTGTGACTTAATTCCCCCAATGAAAGTGGCGTCGTCGAGCTGCTTGCGGTTTGCTATTAAAACTTTGGCATCCTCCCCGGCTGTGTATCTCAATTGATCTGTGCCGTCGGTGGCTGCTTCATAAATGACTTCTGCAACCAGGCTGGCCGGTGCCGCATTAGCAGTCATGGCAGGCATTACGGCAAATAATTTTGCGACAGTATCCTGATATTCGGTGAGTGATTCATCATTATTGAAATCAAAAGAACGTCCTGCGAAATCCGTTTCAATGGCACCCGGTTCTACTATTTTTACCCGGCCTCCAAATTGCTCTACCTCATAATGAAGCGCTTCTGAAATGCCTTCGACGGCAAACTTTGTCCCGTGGTACAGAGCGCCCAGCGGGAAAGTCACTTTTCCGCCGATGGAGGAAACGTTGATGATGATACCGCTTTTATTTTTTCTGAAATGCGGCAGCAATGCTTTGGTCACATCAAGCAGCCCGATCACGTTGGTGTTGAACTGGCGTACGATTTTTTCTCTGGGAAATGATTCCAGAGGTCCGTATGCCCCATAGCCCGCGTTATTGAGCAGGACATCGATTTTCCCAAACTTTTGAATGCCTTCTTCTACGGCATCCTGGATGGATGGCAGGTCCAGTACATCCAACTTGGTAACCAGCACATCCGGTAACTGTGTCAGCTCCGTTTCGTTCTGCGGATTCCGCATGGTTGCGATGACATTCCAACCCTTATCGTGAAATAATTTTGCCGTGTCTTTTCCTATGCCACTGCTTGCTCCGGTTATTAAAATTGTCTTTTTCATTGCGCTGTTGTTTAAATGTTACAGTGCAAATGTCAGCTGAATACCGAGGGCAGACTTAATACAAAAGCGGGTTAGTTGTATACAAAATCTCTTTTCGGATGATCCGGGGCTGAACCTACTTTTTAAAAGGATGCCCGAGAAAGATCAGCACCAGCGGGATCAGCAAAAACGGGATTTCCATCAAAGCCATTTTGTAATTCCCGGCTTTTAAAGAAAAAGCCATAATCAACACGATCGTAATCGCATTCACCAGGTTCGCAATAAAAAACGTCTGAGGAAACAAGATCGCCACGCCGACGGCAAGGCTGAGCATGCTGACAATTGTCACGCCGGTTTTGCCAACACCCAGGTCGGTCGCCATTTTAATTTGTTCCGGATGCGAATCCAGGTGCAGGCCTTCCCAACCGTGTTTGAGGCTTAGGAAGGCGGTGATCAGTATGAGTATGCCGCTGATGATTTTCATGGGTTTTTGTAAGTTAAATTTAAGAATGGTTTGTCACGTTATGGAATCCCGAGTGCGTAATTGGCAGAAGCAAAAAGCACTATTTCAATGACATTTGCAGATTGTCACGGTGCGCTGCACCTTGAATGATCAGCTTATTTTCGGACTGACTACAAGTCTTTCGGCGCTCTGCGCCTTCATCCGCAAGGCGCAGAGCGCCGAAAGACTTGTAGCATACAGATTTTTAAATGAGCACCAGGTGCAGCGCACCGAAACGATCATTGCCATGGTTACCTGCCCACCATTTCCTCAGCCCCCATCTTCCCCGCCTGCGCCAGCATGAACCCCGGCGCAAGCCTGCTCATCACCCGCATGACCTTCGCCAGCCCGGGATAAATCTCATAACTATCATTTTGAATCCCCTTGATGGCACTGTCAATAATCTGCTCCGGTGCCATCAACATACTCTCGTTGAAACCCTTACTGTCTTTAAACTTATCATTCAAAGGCGTTGAAGAGCCAGGCGATACCAATTCGAAAACCCTTACATTCGTGTTTTTCAACTGCACCCGCAAGGATTTCGTATACGATCGCAGCCCCGACTTACTCGCCCCGTAAACCGGCGATATCGGAAAAGGCATCAGCGCAATGCCCGACGTCACATTCATGATCGCCGCCGACTTTTGCTTTTTCAAATGCGGCAGAAATTGCTGGATCATCCGGATTGGACCCATTAAGTTGATTTCCACCTCGCGGGTGATATCGTCCAGCGTGTGCGCGTCGTGGAGGATCAGCTTGCGCATTTCCCCGGCATTGTTGATCAGCATATTGAGGTTAGGGAATTGCTTCGTTACCTGCTCGTACAGGTGAATGATATCCTCCGGTTTGCTCACATCGCTTTGAATGGTATGCACGGCGGGAAGTTTTTGTTTGGTTTCCAGCAGCTTTTGGGCGTTTCTTCCTGTAATGATCACCGCGTTTCCGAGCGCAATCAGCTTCGAGGCGAACTCGAACCCAAAGCCGCTCGTGCCGCCGGTAACCAGGATTGTATTGTTACTAAGTTCCATTTTCTTGTTTGAAATTTTGGCAGAACAAAGTTCAGCAACCTGCGCAGTTGGGCGCTTGCGAAAATCAATACGATGTTTGCAAAAATGAAACCTAGCTGCGAAAACCCAGGGGAGAGTAGGAGGTCTGTTTTTTGAAAAAGTTGGAAAAATGCGCCACTTCCTCGAAACCGAGACTGAATGCGATTTCGGAGATGTTCCAGTCCGTTTGTTTGAGCAGGATTTTCGCTTCCTGGGTGAGCCGGCGGCTGATGTGGTTCTTGGTGGTCTGACCAGTTTGCTCTTTCAAAACCCGGTTCAGATAATTCACGTGGATCGAAAGCTGATCGGCATAATCCTTCGCCGTGCGCAACTGGAGGCTTTGCAGGGGGGATTCGATCGGAAACTGGCGTTCCAGCAACTCGGCAAAAAGGGACGATACCCGCGCCGATGCATTGTGCGTATTGTACAGGTCCGTCGCCGGCTGCAATTTTTGCCCCAAATGGATCAGCTCCATCAGATAATTGCGCAGCAGATCGTATTTATAAGCATAATTGGAATTCAGCTCTTTCAGCATTTTCCTGAAAATCAGCTCAATTTCCTCCTTTTCCGCCTGTGAAATATGAAAACACGGATACCCGCCCGGCTTGAAGATCGGCAGCTCGTCCAGCACCACCCCGCTTTTGGACTGCGCCAGGAAATCGGCCGTAAACAAACAAAAATACCCACCCTGAACCGGCCCCAGCGGCACCCAGTTATAAGGCACTTTGGGCGTCGCAAAAATCAGCGCATGTTGCTCAATCTCAATCGTTTTATCCGCATACTCCGCCCTGTTCCGCCCCGCCACAAGATTAATCTTATAATAAGCCCGCCGGTTGTAAGTCATATGCGGCTTTTCCCTGATCATCTTAAAAGCCTCCGCCACATCGAAGACATTGAAATGTCCGATTTCTTTTGTGATTCCGTTGGGGAGCAGGTCGCTTAACTCGCGCTTTGAGAATTCAGAGGCTTCTTTGTAGAAATCGTCCAGGGTGGTGATGGGCATGGGGGGGTGGGGTTTGCGAAAATCAAATTTGGGGTAAAAGTTTGGATGTGTACTTGTTAAATGCCCGGGAGGTTTGAAGATTAATGGTAAGAGATAATTTTTCGATAACGCCCAGCAGCCTTACTTTTAAAAAAGGGAGTAGTGGGGAGAATCACATTAAACAGTTGGTATCTATTACCACCACTTCTGTCAAACTACTGTCGCGGAACGAAGGGGGAGGTGAACCACTTTTCTTCATCCTTAGGCTCCAATTACGAGTAAAGTTCAATTATCGAGTCTTTTCTTTATATCTTTTGAAGTTGACAGATGTTATTATGTGACTAAGCCATATATTACTTATTAATACTGTTGACAGTGAGGATGTTAGCCGAAAACATATATCTTTAGCGGGTACTACATTAGCCAAACTGCAATCTATATCAATGATTAATCCATAACGCAATAACTATGATTAGGCGATTTAAAATAAACAAGCTTTTTGGTTTTCGCAATGTAAATATACCTTTTGATCATAACATTAAGATCTTAATTGGTGAAAATGGTCTTGGTAAAACTACTATCCTAAATAGTTTATACTATGTTTTGGCGGAAAAATATCAAAAACTCTATTCAGTTGAATTTGAAAGACTAGAGCTTACTTTTTTCAATGGAAACAAAATACAATTCACTAAGCGCGAACTAGAGTCATATCTAAGGCTTCGCGACAGGAAGGATCGGCGACATATTCCAAGTCATTTATTAAATGAAATAAATTTCGATGAACTCACAAGTATTTTTGAGAAGCAATTTGAATCGGAACGTGATTTGGAGCAAGATCTTGTTCGTTTCATTGTAAAAAATAAAATTACAAGATGGGCGCCGACAAATATTATGGCTAGGGATTTGCGATTTTTGGCTCATGAGCCAGTCATAAAAAAATTTCTTCAGTTCAGTGAAATATTGAAGAGTTTTTCAAATGATATACTATATTTCCCCACATACAGACGAGTTGAGGAAGACCTAAAGAATCTGGGAAGATTTAAGAAGAAACTAGTTAGATCTGAATTTGATGCAGAATTTATAGATGAGTTTGAAGAAGAATTCCAAGTTAGCGATGATACATTAATTCATTTTGGAATGGAGGATGTCGAGCTAAGGATTGAGACTGTTAAAGATCTTATAAATAGTTCTACGGTGGATGGGTTTTCCAAAGTGACGGGAGAAATTCTTTCACAATTGTTAAAAGGGTTTCCCGAAATTGATAGGGAACAAATAGAGTCGCTGGATATTTCTACTGCAAAAATCGTTTTACATCGTGTTGGAGATAATATATCTGAGTCAGATCGGAAAGATATTTTGAGCTTACTGGAAAAGCCAAAAAGTCTGCTTGAGAAAAAAGAACTAACCTACTTTTTGCTAAAACTAATAGAAATATACAATCAGCATAAACATGTGGACGATGCGATAAAAAAATTCAGAGATGTTTGTAATAATTATCTAGAAGACAAGGAGTTTAGATATAATGATAGTACTGTGACCATAGATATATATAGAAAAGGAACGGACAGCATTGTTTACCTAAACAAGTTATCATCGGGAGAAAAACAGATAGTTTCCTTATTTTCAAAGATTTACTTAGAGCTTTCAAAAAACTATGTGGTTTTATTTGATGAGCCCGAGCTTTCACTGTCAATTGAATGGCAGAAGCAATTGCTTCCGGATATCATGAGCTCGGAGAAATGTAGCTTTTTGCTTTCGGTAACTCATTCGCCGTTTATTTTTACAAATAATCTTGACCGGTTTGCGGTAGGTATGAACACGTATATTAAATAGCTTATGAAAGTAGACTTAGCGGAAAAGCTTAGACGAGAGCGAGTTTCAGAACACGTTGCATTTGTTGAGTTCGTATTAAAATTAAAAAAAGCGCCGGATGCATTATTTTGCTTTTTTGAAGGAAAGGATGATTTCAAATATTATGAAATTCGAATTAGTAATATTATTCAAAAGGAGTATGAGTTAATTGAATGTGGTGGGAAAGACGGAGTTATAAAACTCAAACGGTTAGTGGATGGGAGGCAAGAGTACAAAGGTATATCGACAGCTTTTTTTATAGACAGAGATTATATTACACCTTTACCAATAGAAAACTTGTACTGCCTACCGGCCTATTCGATAGAAAACTTGTATTCTACAAGAGCCGCGCTGGAAAAAATTTTGAACAGAGAGTTTACATTATATGATGATAATGATGATTTTCAAAGAGTTTTGGATTTGTTTTTATCACTAAAAGGTTTGTTCCATAGTCGCACCCTCACAATTAATGCATGGCTTGCCTGTCAGGCGAGAGCTAGAGAGGATATGGGACTTAAAACTTATTTGAGTATTGATGACGTTGTTGGAGCATACTTCTCATCTATAGTGAGTCCTAACTTAGATGGGATAAAGGATTTTTCTGATCTAAATGATATTACTAAAATAGAAGAGATTTTTGAAGAAGCACCCAAGATTGTAGCTGAACAATTCGAGCAGCAAAGATCTATGTTTGAAATTGGAGATCATGATCTTGTTTTCCGAGGGAAGTTTGAACTAAGCTTCATAATAAGTTTTTTAGATAGATTGAAATCTGAGATCTGCAAAAAGAAGCCAACGTTATTTAGCGGTCGCCATAAATGCAGTTTGAGGTTTGAAACTGCCACAGCACTGACTACGCTCAGCATTTACGCAGAGACTCCTCAGTCTCTTATAGATTACATTAGGGCAAAATAATGTGTTCTCAGAATTGCCTAGAGCTCCATTTCTGTATGCCCAAATCGGAATTCACTTGATCAGAGCACTTTGATCCTTAGCTACAAGGCTGTATGTAGATTTAAGTATTGTTCAAAAACGTTTGGTTAGTTACTATCTGCAAGGGCCGCTTCATAGCTACTTGTTATTTGCCGAGAGCTTATTATACCAGGTTTCTATTGCTACACCTTCAATAGCGCCTCGATGCAAATATCCCCCCAGTCAAATTTGCTTCCCAAGAAAATCCTGCAAATATTCGCATTCCTTTTAACAACTAAGATTATGATAGCTTTTCCAAGAAATGCCCTGTTATGGTGCGGGTGCGGTGAAAATCCCCCGGACGCTTAACTTAGTTGGCGTAAGGACACCTAAAGCAGGGCGAATTATTATCAATCCTTTTAACAACTAGGTACAATGAAAACCAACCAAAACGATGAGTCGGACGACTCCGCATCAGCGGACCGACTCCACCGCGCCTACGGGCGCAAAGTCCAAGAGTTGCTTTCTTCAAGCGACGCTGCCACCTGGGTCAATGATCTCTGGGACATGTACACGGGCTTCACGCTGTTTGCGCAGGAGTCCGGTACTGATCCGAGAGGCCACAACAGGTTCGTATCTTTCAAACAACTGGTGTTTTTCTTCCAGGAAGTTGGGGAGATGAAGAAGGAGTGATTTAGGTAGGGAAGGGCAACTGGCTTTTGGGCTGGTTGCCTTTTTTTCTTGCGGTGCTCTGCACCTTTGGGATTTTCTTATTTGTGTCTTTTTCTACAAATCTTGCGGTGCTCTGCACCTTTGGGATTTCCTAATTTGTGTCTTTTTCTACAAATCTTGCGGTGCTCTGCACCTTTGGGATTTTCTTATTTGTGTCTTTTTCTACAAATCTTGCGGTGCTCTGCACCTTTGGGATTTCCTAATTTGTGTCTTTTTCTACAAATCTTGCGGTGCTCTGCACCTTTGGGGTTTCTTAATTTGTGTCTTTTTCTACAAATCTTGCGGTGCTCTGCACCTTTGGGATTTTCTTATTTGTGTCTTTTTCTACAAATCTTGCGGTGCTCTGCACCTTTGGGATTTCTTAATTTGTGTCTTTTTCTACAAATCTTGCGGTGCTCTGCACCTTTGGGATTTCTTAATTTGTGTCTTTTTCTACAAATCTTGCGGTGCTCTGCACCTTTGGGATTTCTTATTTGTGTCTTTTTCTACAAATCTTGCGGTGCTCTGCACCTTTGGGATTTCTTATTTGTGTCTTTTTCTACAAATCTTGCGGTGCTCTGCACCTTTGGGATTTCCTAATTTGTGTCTTTTTCTACAAATCTTGCGGTGCGCTGCACCTTGCATTGTGCTATTGTAATCAGTCATGGATAAGGCGCAGAGCGCCGTAAGATTTGTAGCACATTGATCTCGAATCAGATGCAAGGTGCAGCGCACCGAAACAAAAATGCGCTGAACCGGGTAATTGCGTCAATGGTCCCCGGGATGTTTATAATGGTTTCGCAGAGAAATTTTTAAATTTAAACGTAACGCGCAGATATAATGTCAGCAATCACAGCCAAGACTTCCAACAAAGTGGCAACCAAAGCCAAATCGGAACCTGTGACTCAGGTTTCACAGCACGAAAATGTTATCGGGCGAAAAACTTACCGCATGGCTGAAACCGTTAAAAAATACCCCCTTCCGGGCAAATAGATTTATGTTCGGTCGAGTTAGAAAGGGCAACTGGCTTTTTGGCTAGTTGCTTTTTTTGCGTTTATTTAGAAGCGTTGAATTTTTGAAGAGCTTAAAGAACAAGGTAAATATGAGCAACGAACAGAAAGGTTTCCCAATGATCCTGGGCATCATAGCAATTATTATTGGCGTAGCATTGTACAAGGAATTTGATTTTGAAACATTTACATTCAAAAAGGTCGGTTTGGGGATTGTGTATCTGATCACTTTTGTGGCTTTGGTTGTCGTGATTGTGAGGAGTAGAATTAGTAAAGGGTAACGCCGACATTGCTTCCCATTACTTTGCTTTGGGTGAAAAGCCTGGCGGCCTTGAATTGATTTTAACACACTATACATTTGAAATGCATGAGTGTATCCACTTACGATACAGAGAAGATCAGTGCAGAAAACTACGGCCATAAGTCTGGCATTGAAATCCTTGATTCCCGCCGGTTTTTCAGTGAGGGGCCAAATGGCAGATTTGAGCTGCGAACCTTTATTACAAGGGTAGCACACGATTCGAGGCAGGAGCTTTTCAATGTTGGTTTCGGGGTTTGGGATCCGACAAAGCAAAAAGTGGACGACAGAATTCAAACGAGAAATGATGATATGCGCCTGATCCTGGGTACAATAGCCTCCATTGCACTCGATTTTTTGCGAAAATATCCGTCTGCGTATTTATATGCTGAGGGCAGTACTTTTCCGAGAACACGACTTTATCAGCGGGAGATATCCAAGGTTTTGGATGAGTTGCCCGAAGATTTACAATTATATGGGCTGATCAAAACGGAGGACATTGGTTTTATCAAATTCCGCCGAGGGATCAATTTTGATGCGTTTTTGTTATCGCTGAGAAATCCTTAAATTCGAACATAACACACAGATACCATGTCAACCATCACAGTTAAGACGTCCAACAAAGCGGCAACCAAAGCCAAATCGGAACCTGCAACCCCGGTTTCGGAGCATGATGATGTTATCGTGCAAAAAACTTTCCGCATGGCTGAAACCATGAAAAAGTATCCGCTTCCCCGCAAATAGATTTATCCCAAAATCTTCGCCATGGCCGATCTTGAATTCATCGCGCCTTTTTTCGCTGTAACCGTCCTCCGGGAATTGTTTCATTTAAGATAATACAACTATTATCTTATCTTTTTTCAATACCTTTCTAAGTAAATCAGCGGTTATTTAAGCAAGCAACATGAAATCGACAGCCCACTCCGTAATATTCCTGGTTGTGCTCCTGTTTTCCGGGGCAAATGCATTCAGCCAGAGTAAGTTCGCTTTATCCGCAACAGTGGCCCCATTTTTTGGACATTCCAAAAGCATCGTAGTAGCTACCATACCTGAACCAAATAACAGCGGCGGCTTTGTTTCGCAGGAGATCAAATCGGAGGCGTCGCCAAAAGGGTATTGGGTGGGTTTGAATGGACGATACGCTTTTTCGGAAAAATGGTCTGCATCTACCGGTTTGTGGTATGGGTATTCTACAATTAGGGTCTCTGGCTCCCCCAGCCGGTCTCATCAGTTTTCTATACCTGTGATGGCTAATTATCAGACGTCTGAACGCAAGTTGTCTCCTTATTTTTCAGCAGGTGCGTTATGGAATTTTACCACTACGAGCTATCTGAAAATTCCGGATGTTGGAACAGTCAAGTTCAAATCGGATCGAAATACATCAAGAATATCGCCCACAGTTGGGGCAGGGGCCATTTACCATTTTGCCGGGCATTTGGCGCTGGTCGCCCAGCCGACTTTCAGCTACTCGATTCCTCCTTCCGGCGTTGATATTCACGCTTATCGATTGGGTTTGAATGTACAGATGATGTACAAGTTTTAACCTTCGATTATCATACTCCGCACCTTCCCATTTTCGAATCGATATACATGCTGCAAATGCGTGTCGCTGAGCAACTGACCGTTCAAATCCTTGACAATTTGATGGACTTGGATTGCAATGCTCCCATCAGCTCTTGTTTCAAATACAACCGGCTCTACCGAAGGGTCAATTTCCTGCCACTGGCGCAGCCAATATGCCCGAACTGCTTCTTGACCAGCCACATAGCCGCCTTCCCAGCCATTAGGCCAGGTAACGTCGGTATGCAAATGAGCTAAAACGGAATCGATTTGGCGGGCGTTGAAATCCATGTAAAGTTGGCGCAGAAGTAGTTGGTAATCCATCATTTGACCGGCAGTTTTTTGATTTAAAGATTGGTACTGCCAAAGCTAAATCATCTCTGCTATCACTGGGCGTCGGGATATCTTGAGATTAAATCGGTTATTCTTGAGAGGACGAAAGATGCTGCACTTCCGAAAATACATGGCCGGAAAGTAGCCTGGCATCATCGCTGGCTTTAATATCCTCAACCGTTTGATTCATCGTGCTGAAAAAATCTACGCTTTTAGCTCTTTTCATTTTATTCGTCTTCAATCTCTGTAACGCTCAGACAGATACGCTCAGGTGGCGGCCGGGATTGAAGCTGAAGCCCAGTGATTTTTCGATCGATCTTGGCGTGACGCATGTGTTTGCGGACATCGTTGTGCACTATCAATATGCATCCCAGCCTTTGAAAGCAGGAAAATATGCCCCGATCGTTCATGCCTTTGCTATGTTGAACAGGCGCACCGCCACATTGCCCAGTTCCAGTGAGCGGTCGCTTCGCTATGCCCAGCTTCTCTTTGATTTGTCGGGATATGAGGCCAGACTGATTGAATGGAGGGCATTTGAGCTTGGCGAACTGAACGAAAAAGTGGACCCGATTAAGCCGACCCTGGACCGTATTTTCCTGGAAACGAGCAATGAAGTTTCGCAGTTGAGGAAGTACATGATCGAGCAGCTTTCCCGGCCGGACAATGCGCAGGCGATGGCTGAGTGGGAAGCCAAAGTGGCCGATCTGATACGCAATACGCCGGAAATAACAGAAGTGAAGGCGACCGGCAATACGTGGATCGGGCTTTACGCGGGTATGGGCCGGAACATTTTCAGCGGGAAAACCAAAGCGCATTTCACTGATGCGACGGGACTTGTTCTTGGTTTTGACCTGGATATCAAAAGAGCAATGCTTGGACTGGATATGACTTTCGGTTTTAATAAAACAAAAAAGGAGCTGGAAGGAAGAGGCGACTGGTCCGCTGCGACGAAAACGAACCTGACTTCCGTAGAAGTGATTTATGGCGTGAAGATCCGTAAAAATAAATGGCTGGCGGTGCCGTTCGCGGGCTTGGGAATCAACGAATTTACTCCCGCCAAATCAGGCAGTGAAGACCGGCGCCACGTGGTTGGGTATAGTCCGGTATTCGGTTTCGAGCTTGACCGACTCCTGAAAAACATGACCGACCCGAGAGAAAATGCCTCGCTCTTTTATCGTATTCGTGCTTCCGTCAATCCTTCCAATTTTATCAAAAATTACGGCGGGACGCAGGTAAATTTGAAAGTGGCAGTCGGCCTGAATGCGGCGAAAGTCAGGAGGAAGCTGGTGAAAAAAATGTAATCCACAGCGATCCTACTTCTTCAGAATCCCTTTCTCGACACTCTCATTCAACAACTGCTCCGCATATTCCCAAATCGAGTCGGAACCCAGTTGGATAACCTGCTTTTTGGCATAAACCTTTTCGTAATTAACCCCAAACTCATTCCAGGTGCCACCATTGTTGGACGTGTTCTGGAGCAATGGTTCCAGGCGGTCCATCGCCCGGGCAAATTTAGATTCATTGGTTTCCCCCGCCTCAAACTCTTCCCAGATATCGATCAGTTCGCTGGCCTGATCCTGAGGCAATAATCCGAAGATCCGGTTCGCTGCCTTTCTTTCTTCCTCCGTATTGTTGTGGTTTTTCTGGGTATCATAAATGAACGTATCGCCGGCATCTATTTCTACAATATCATGGATCAGCAGCATTTTGATCACTTTTAAAAGGTCAACCGGAAAGTTGGCATGTCCGGCCAGAACCACCGCCATCAGGGCCAAATGCCAGCTATGTTCGGCATCATTCTCGTTCCGGTCGCTATTGATCAACTTCGTTTTGCGGAGAATGTATTTGAGCTTGTCGACTTCCTTGATGAACTCGATTTGCTTGAAGAGGTTGGTAGCGGTCATTTTGATTGATTTTTGAATTGGGCAGATTGGCGGAAAGGGAAATAGTGCCCAAGTTGTGCAAAAGTAGGGGGCCAATCAACAAGGCTCTTTTTGAAAAGCGAGAAAATACTTTAAGATTAGTAAGGTGAACAGCGAACTACATGATCACCTGAATATCAAAAATGATAAATAGGCGCAATAAAATGGTCCCGGAGAAATTGAAAGTAACATTTTACATCTGCTCGGTTATTTTGGTCATCTATTTAATATCAAAAGTGAACGGAAGTAATTCGGCAGAAGTTGATTACACCTATGTGAAGGCTGACAGTGTCGGCGGCAACGGCGGAGATATTCCTGCTCTTCAAAAGTTGAATGAGCTTGTAATCGGGAACTTCCTGGATAGAAATTATTATGAAGCGAGTTCATTTGAAACGGGCACCTGGCATCGATGCTACGCCAATTACAATAAGGAGTACCACGCGCTGCTGATCGGCGACAGTGATGGCTGGTCGTATTTTTTTTATGCCACACCTGAGGAGTTGCAAATGATTGCGGACCGCAAAATACCGGCCTATAACCTTCACAAGTTTCTGAAACCCTTTCCGAGCAAATATCTGGGTGACATTCCAACGAGATCAAGGGACTTGTTTTAGGGGCGGTTCATGGTAACGTGGAATGTGGGTTTATGTCTTCGGAATTTGCGATGCACAAGTGATCACCATGAATAATTAACACCCATGCGCATCAGTGAGTCAATGATCCATTACTACCTCGGCACCATTACGGCAGGCTATTTCAATGACCATGATTTACCGCCGGACGATGTCCGTGATTATGCAGGTCTGGTAGAGACGATGAGGTTAAAGGCAGTCAAACACGGTGATATGGAATATCTCCGGATCGCTCTCGCCTGGTTGCTTACCAACGAGCATGTTGATCTGGCAACCTTCAGTGGCGGGCGGTATCCCTTTGATGCCTGCGAAATGCGGGAGATCATCCGTTACGTCTACAACGCTCTTTTCCCCGAAAGGAGGTATCCTGCAGATGAGGTGCTCAAAAAGGTCGAGCTTGCAGACGTAACTTTGGAAGACTGGTGGCAAAAACGTTAGTTACACCGAGAGGCTAGACAATCGGAAAATTGCCGCCGTCGACTACATAATTTGCTCCTGTGATATAAGATGCGCCCGGCGAAACGAGGAAGTTGACCAGCTCTGCCGTCTCAAGGGGGTCGGCCATTCTTCCCAAGGGCACGCCGCCGAGCCGCTGCATCAGATTTTGCGTCATTGCTTCGGTAGTAATGCCCGCACTTTTGGCCAAATCTTCTAAAAAAGTAGCGATGGATTGCGTTTTGTTCAAGCCGGGCGAAACTGTGATGACCCTCACGCCTTGTGGGGAAACCTCGTTAGCCAGCGTTTTGCTGTAAGCATTCAAAGCAGCCTTGGCCGCGCTGTAAGCCATGGTAGACTCCCAAATCGGGAACATACCGCTTGTTGAAGAAATGTGGATGATCACACCGCTTTTCAGTTCCAGCATTTTTGGTAAAACCGCCTTGTCCAGCCTGACAGAAGATAACAGATTCACTTGCAATGCCTGGTCCCAATGCTCATCCGTGAGGGTGCTATATCCACCACCAGGAAAAGTATTTGCGCCCATGTTGTTGATCAATATGTCGATCCGGTCAAAATTTTTGCCGATTTCGTCAACCAGCTGAGCCACTCCAGCGCCAGTCGATAAATCCGCCGCAATGAAATGATGTTTCAGGTCTTTTTCGTCGGGACGGTTCCTGGCCGTGACGATTACTTTCGCGCCTGAAAGCGCCAATCTGTCGGCAATTGCCTCGCCGATTCCCTTTGTTCCGCCCGTCACGAGGGCTATCTTTCCTTCCAGTTCCAAATCGTGATTCTGTTTATTTGACATTCCTTTTTACTTTTGTTTCGTAAAGAAACTAAAAGGAATAGGGTTGGATTCGCGACCTGGCCAAATTGGTGGTTACGAAAGTGTAACCAAAGGAAAAGAGTGGTAACATATTGGTAACTCATGAGAAAAGATCACGATAACCCGCTCAACTGTGCAGTCGTGCGCACGGTTGGCTATATAGGAGGAAAATGGAAACCTGTTATTTTGATCCGGCTGCTGCCGGGAAGGGTGCGCTTCGGGAAGCTGACCATGCTGATACCGAATATTTCCCGCAAAATATTGACGCAGCAACTCAACGAACTGCAGAACGACGGCCTGATCATTCGACACCAGTATCAAGAAAAGCCTCCCCGTGTCGAGTATGAACTCAGTGAACGCGGGAAGACTCTGATACCAGTGCTAAAAGCGATGTTCGATTGGGGCGTGCAAATGGAAGACCCGCAAACAAGGGAAATTTGGGAGCCGGTTATTCCGGAGTAGTTGCGGCTGAAGGCTTCGAGACAACCTACTCGCTCCGTAAACTTTTCACCGGGTTCGTTAATGCCGCCTTGATACTCTGAAAACTGATCGTAAACAATGCAATGCCCGTTGCCAGTATTCCTGCCAGCGCAATAACCCACCATTCAAGCGTGGTTTGGTAGGCGAATCCCTGCAGCCATTTGTTCATGGCATACCAGGCGATTGGTGAAGCGATAATGATGGCGATGACGATCAGTTTTAAAAAATCCTGAGAGAGTAACCCCACAACCCCTGCGACGGTCGCGCCCAGTACTTTGCGTACGCCGATTTCCTTGGTGCGCTGCTCAGCCATGAAGGCGGATAGTCCATACAAACCAAGGCAGGAAATGAAAATGGCCAGCCCGGCAAACAAATTGAAAATGCTTCCCATTTGCTGCTCGCTGCGGTACAGGTTGTCCAAATCCTTATCCAGAAAACCAAATGTGAAGGGAAAGGCCGGATTGAGCTGCTGATTGATTTTCTCCAATGCTTTGATCGTCTGCTCATTATTGCCAGCAGTGGTTCGTACCATCATGATACCGCCCCATTTGTTCAGACGAAGGATCAGCGGTTCCATGGCGTATTGCAAGGATTTGAAGTGAAAATCCTTGACAACCCCAATAATCGTCCCCTTTCTACCGCCAAATGTCAGATTTTGGCCCACCGCATTGTTCACATTCATTCCCATGATCTGCATTGCTTTTTCATTGACCACATAACTGGAACTGTCGCCGGTAAAGGATTTGTCGAAACTGCGGCCAGCCAATATTTGTGCTTTGAAGACTTTAACAAAGTTTTCGTCCACATCCAGCGAAGGGAATACGACCTGGTTCCGGGTGGTTTGTCCATCCCAAATCAAATCAATAGTACCTGATTCAAGTTTTGTAGGCAGATCTGAAATGACGGTGAAATTTTCCGTCAGCGGATTTTCTGCCAGTGATGCTTTCAATGCCTGTTGTTTTCCGCCCAGCTCCCCGGTCATGGGAAGGTATAGCAAGTTGGATTTGTCAAAACCCAGGTTCCGCTTTTTGATAAAATCCAATTGTTTGTAAACCACGGCTGTGCCCACGAGCAGCACAATCGCGACCACGAATTGCGTAACCACCAGTGCATTGCGAAAAAGCAAATTTCCGCCAGCGACCCGAAGCTTGCCTTTCAGCACTTTCACAGGAGCAAACCCAGACAGGAACAATGCGGGATAGCTGCCGGAAAGCAAGCCCGTCAATACCGCAATGCCGATCAGGCTCAGCAGCAGCTTGCCATCCAGCAAATGAATGGCGAGTGTTTTCTCGGTCAGCATCGTAAAGACGGGCAGCAGCAGATATACAATCCCGATCGCGATCACCAGCGAGAGGAACGAAAAGATGAGCGATTCGCCAAGAAACTGGAACACAAGCTGGTAGCGATTCGCGCCCACGACTTTGCGCAGTCCTACCTCTTTGGCCCGGCGCTCGGAGCGCGCGGTGGCAAGGTTCATGAAATTAATGCAAGCCACCACCAGAATGAAGAGCGCGACCACAAAGAAAATATTAACATACTGAATGCTGCCGTGCCCGGGAAGGTCGATCTGCAGGTTGGAATGCAGGTGAATATCAGTTAACGGCTGTAACTGAAAGTCGATTTTGATCGTCCCGCCGTGATCCTTGAAAATCTTGTCGATTTGTCGGACGAGTTTTTGCCGGGCGGAAGCGGATGCAGCCGTCTTTGCATCCAGTTCGAGATAGGTATAAAAGTTAAAACTACTCCATGTATCGTTTTGTAAGTCCCAGTTCCACTTTGCCATGGTTTTCATGGGAATGATCACATCGAACTGTAAATGTGAATTGGAGGGCGTATTGGCCAGAATGCCCCCAATTGTAAAGTTTTCGTTATTGTTGATGCGGATCGTCTTGCCTACGGCATCGCGTGTGCCATAATATTTTACGGCTGTTTCTTCTGTGATCAATATGGCTCCCGGATCTTTCAGGGCTGTTGCCGCATTTCCTGCCAGCAAGGGAAAGGAGAAAACTTCGAGGAAATTCGAATCTGCAAAAAATACGCGTTTTTCTTCTATCTTTTTTTCTCCCACTTCAAACAGCGCGGGATTGGGTTTGCTGATCCTTACTCCGCCTTTTATCTGGGGCAGCTGTGCCTGCAAGCCTTTGGCCATACCCGCCGCGCTCACAGCCGTCTTGAAATCACCGGCATTACAGGTCAGACGAAACAGTTGGTCGGCGCGGGGATGAAAACGATCGTAACTCAGCTCGTTCTGTACCCATAACAGGATCAGGATACTGCACGCCATGCCAATGGACAAGCCGGCAATGTTTAATATTGAATAGGCTTTTTGGCGCACGATGTTCCGCCAGGCGATTTTGAAATAGTTTTTTAACATATCAGGGCTAAGAGAAAATGGTTGTTCATATCTTGTTTTATTACGACGCCGATGTACAAATGGTGGGAGCACTGTCACCATGTCGAACAGATAGCGCAGCAGTGCCAGTCTTTTACCTGAACGTTGATGCGAGTACGCATAGAGCTCGTCGAGATCCCCTTCCACTTCTTCAATCGTATTTTCGGGGTGCAGCCAGCGAAGGATCGTTTTTGCCCACCGTGGCGGTTGTGGCGTGTTCATATGCCGCTCAGGTTTAAAGTGGCATCGGGCATTTGTTTCCAAAGCTTGTTGCGCAGCAGCTGAATATCGGTCAGCGCCGTTCTTCCCAGGGCTGTTACCTTAAAAAGGCGTTTCCGCCTGCCGCCCCGCTCGGTAGTCGCCCCGCCCAGCTCGGAGGTAACGAAGCCTTTCTCTTCCAGGCGGATCAACGTATTGTGAACCGAGCCGAAGGCGACGATCCTGCCTGTTTGCCGCTCAATTTCCTGCGACACGGTGACGCCGTAAGCATGCCCGTCGAGAATAGCGATCATAAGCAGCACCACTTCTTCAAATTCTCCCAAATACGTCCTGCGCATTCCAAAAATGATTAGTTTACATTTTATAGTATAAATACGTGCCAGGAATCGGAAAGTGCAGAAATGCGCTTTTGAGCGCTGTTTGGAGGTATTTAGGAGAGGTTTGATGTTCGTAAGAGAACGGGTTGTGTCCGGTATCGAACAGGGCGGAAGCTTGTTACCTATTTATCCTCTTCCCGATCCGGCTGAGAGAGGGGTTGGTGATCCCGGGGTAGGCTTCACTCACGGAGGTGTCATTTTAATTAATTTATTTAATCTGATAGCCGCAATCAGAAAGTAAAATGCGCCCAAAGCTGCATAGCCTGCCAGGCTGTGAATGCCCATGGTTGGCTCGTGGGCAAGTGCAGCAAAGCTACCGCCGGCCAGGATAGGTTGACCGCCGCTGATCATCATCGGCCATTGCCCTCCCATTTCCTTACGTCGACTCAGCCCTGAAATTAATTGAATGAGTCCGGTAATGATCGCCCAGGCACCAAAGACCATCAGCGCTTCCGGAACCTCTTTTTGCAAGGCGAATCCCACGCCAATCGTAGTTAGTCATCCTATTGCAATGTTGACATACTGCGGGGTTTTTGAGACATACGAAGGATTGGCTTGAATGTCGAGACTGGTAGCAAACACGTCCTATAACGGATAAATAATAAACAATGCGCCCGCTACGCCAGCATTGGTTTTTACAAAAAAGGTGAGGAGTATAGCCCGGATGACAAAAAGTGCGGTACGTAGAAAATAAAGGCGACGAAGTGATTTGGCAGTGTTGACAGCGATAGCTGGTCTTGCTGCACCTGTTTCATTGATTGGGTCCATGATATCCTTTGTTTTTTTGACAAAGGTCACGGGTCATAATCTGTAAAATTTCCACTTAAGTGAAAATCGGCCAAAAATTCCCTTGCTAATATCGGCAGCAGGTGGCCAGCTTTACGCTGTATTCCTATTTTTCAAAAATGATCGATTTTGTTCTAGGTGTTTTTCCCGCCCAGATCGACTTACTTACAAAGGGGTAAGATTTTGCTTTGCCCCTGAGACACCGCATTGAACCAACGAACATGGAAAGTTTAGGAGTTTTTGATCATTCGGGGGATGACCCACAAAAAGCGCCCACCTCCCCGGGTGGTTTTGATCAGCCTAAACGAAATCAGGAAATGCTGACAGAATCCGAAATGCTGCTTAAAAAGGCATTTGAATCAGACAGCAGCAAAGGAATTGAGCTGATGTTCCGCTGGTATTACCGCGCACTGTGCAGCCATGCAGTCAGGTATGTCTCTTCCAAGGAGGTAGCCGAAGATATTGTATCAGATGTGTTCTACAAGTTTCATAAAGACAAGGCCTTCGAAACCATACAGACGTCCTTCCGAGCCTATCTGTTTACAGCCGTGCGTTACAGCGCCTACGATTATGTAAGAGTAGAAGTGCGGCGGAATACTTCCCTGGAATACGCAGAGTATGTGACTTTGCAGCCGGAACTTCAGCCCGACCAGGTTACCCAGTTCGAGGATTTGTATAACGATGTCGAGAACGCGATCAACAAATTGCCTTTGAAAAGACGCAAGATATACCTGATGCACCGCTATGAAGGGAAAAAATATGGCGAGATCGCTACGGAGCTGGGCCTCTCACTCCGGACGGTTGAGGCGCAAATGTATGGTGCCATGCAAGAGATTCGAAGGGTTATCAAGGCCAAATGGTTCCTCATGCTGCTGGGGTTTTTCCACTAAGCGTTGATGAGACCGCAATAGTCTTTTCAAAAACATCAAATTCGACAGATGAAAGAATCAATTAATAAAGAGCTGGTTTTCAATTATTTTTCAGGGCGGGCGACTGCTTTTGAAAAAGAGATGATAGACCAGTGGAGCCAGGATGCTCAGGCCAGAGAGCAATTTTTTATTTGGCTTTTAGAATGGGAAAACCAGAAGCTTCAATATCAGGCAGATGTAGAAAAAGGAATTTCACGCCATTTTTCAAGAATGGAGGAAACTCCTGCAGGGGGCATGGCCGCCGGTGGCGGTGATGCCATACCAACGCTGGCGCGTTTTCAGGTAGTCAGAAAAATGTACTGGATGGCCGCCGCAGCACTTGTGCTTGTCATGTTCTCAACTGGCTGGTTTTTGCGGGATCACATTCGCTACGAAATATATGTGACAAAATTTGGGCAGACGCAAAGACTCGAACTCGCAGACGGCAGCAAAGTCATTTTGAATTCCAATTCCATGCTCAGGGTTCCGCGCTTCGGTTTTGGAAAAGACGCACGCGATGTGTACATGACAGGCGAGGCGAGTTTTAGCATAACACACACCACTGAGAACAAGCGGTTTGTCGTGCATACAGATAAGAATCTCGACGTAGAAGTATTGGGGACCGAGTTTAACGTATATGCCAGGGCGAGAGGCGCCAGAGTGGTGCTTAGCAAGGGGAAGGTAACGCTTCACTACCTGGATGGCAGAGCTGCCAGACAAATCACCATGAAGCCGGGAGACCTGGTGACGATGGACCCCAAAGGTCATGCAAGTCTTCGGAAAACAGACAATCCGCAAAATTACTCCGCCTGGAAAGCCCATCGTTTCATCTTTGAAAATGAGAGCCTGAGGGAGATATGCACCTTGTTTGAAGATAATTTCGGTCTGGAAGTCCGCATACCGGATTCCACGCTGGCTGCCCAGACCATTTCCGGCTCGTTTACAGCACTCAATGCGGAGGAGCTCCTGGAAATCCTGACAGATGACTCGGGCCTTTCCTACAAAAAATCAGGGGACGGAAAAGTCATTACCCTGGATTACTGATTTGCACATTCCTAAACCCTTATATTTTTAACCACCTTTTTATGAAAAGAACAATACGTTCATTCTTATTTATTCTGATGATGATGGGAAGTGTTCAGCCCGGGCACACCCAATTACTTGCTGGAATAAGGCGACAGCAGCCATCGGTCATTGCTCCCCAGCAATCGACAAAGAGCCTTAAAATGGCATTGCAGGAATTCAAGCTGCATTACAAAGTTGATATCCTGTATTTTGACAGCGTGGTGGAAGGATATGAAGTTTCGGTGGAAAAGCTGGCATTTGAATCATCCGCGGAAAAGGCCCTTGCCGATATGCTCGCCCCGCTCGGCCTTCAGTATAAAAAATCGAGAACCGGGGGGTATATCGTTACAAAGAACATGAAGGCAGGCAAAAAGGTACAAAGCATGCCTGTGTCGGGACAGACGGGCCATAGCGGCGAAGGATTGTTCTATCCGGTACAGGCCCCTCACCTGTCGGCAAGCGCCTCGCCCGCACCGGAGATTTGGTCGGAGGTTATTTTAAATGGCAAAGTTTCCGATGAAAAGGGACAGGGCTTACCGGGCGTCAGCGTGGTATTGAAGGGGACTCAAAAGGGGACCATCACCAATGAAGAAGGTGAGTTCAGGGTGGAAGTGGCCGACAAAGAAGCGGTGCTGGTTTTTTCCTTTGTTGGCTTTTTTTCGCAGGAACTGGTCGTTGGGACCAGGACGCGAATGGATGTGGTACTGAAGGCGGATACCAAATCGCTGGAAGAACTGGTAGTAACCGGATACAGCGCACAGAAGAAATCTTTAATGACCGGCTCGGTCGTCAGCATGAATGTCGGTGAGGAAATCCGCGATATTCCCACCACTTCCTCGGGCAATCTGCTGGCTGGCCGGTTGGCGGGAGTCAACATCAGTACGCCCAATGGCATACCTGGAACGACCCCGGGTATCAGTATCCGCACCAGTTCCTCTTCCAATGCACAACCCGTTACCTATGTCATTGACGGCGTGATCCGCAGTGCGGCTGATTTCAACAACCTGAGCCCCAATGAGATTGAGACCATCACCGTTTTGAAGGATGCTGCCTCAGCAGCGGTGTATGGTTCGCGCTCGGCCGGCGGCGTAATCCTGGTTACCACCCGAAGAGGAAAGGTAGGAAAGCCCACATTCAACTATTCATTCAGTACAGGTTTTGACACCAGGACTAAAAATGCGGACCTCACCAGCGCGGTACAGGCGGGAGAGCTGTATACTCGGATCAACGGAAATTCCGATCCGGCAGGCTGGACCTGGTCTCAGGAGGAACTGGACTATTACAAGGGAATTAATAACGGATGGGGCTATGACCAGCTTAAATCCGTCTGGCGAAATCCGTCGACCTCACAGCATAACCTGAGTGTGACTGGCGGCAGTGAAAAGATCCGGTATTATGCGGGGGCCTCGTATGTGAAGCAAAATGGATCCCTTAAACCGCTCACTTACGATAAATACAATATCAGGCTGAATGCTACGATCGACGCCACTAAAGACCTGCAATTCTTTGTAGGATTGGGCCTTAGTAACAATATGCAGGGCAATGTAACCTGGGAGGGCGCGCAGGCGCTGTATCGGAAACTGCTCGTATGGCAACCGGACCAGCCCGTGTACACCGACAGTGGAAAACTTGTGGACTATGGCTGGATAGCCAATGTAGGGGGAACTGTCAACGGCGACGGTGGGTATAATAAATCCAATTTTCTCAAACCCCAGGTGGTACTGAACGCCACTTACAATATCCCGGTCGTGAAGGGGCTGAGCGCCAAGGCGGCTTACAGCAAAAACTATTCTTATAACCGGCAGAAGGTTTTCGAGAAAAACTATGTGATGAATGTCATGAAGCGCGACGGCGTCAACCGGCACATTATCCATACAGACGATGCCAGTATCACCGGAACGAAATTGTCCAGCAATATTTCCAGGGAGTATCTGAGCACCAACGTCGACTGGGCGCAGGACTATCAGCTCGACCTTCAGCTGAACTACGAGAATACATTCGACAATGTGCATCATGTCCAGGGCATTGTGGTTTACGAAAAAGCAGAGTCAAGCGGAAGCGGTATTTTTGCCGGAAGAGAGTCATTTCCGGTTTATACAACCGACCAGTGGTGGGCAGCCAGCGGCTCTCGGGCAGATGATTATGGCGGCGGGAGTACAGATTTTATGATCGGCCGTGCCTCTTACATCGGGCAGTTCAATTATGACTTCGACGGTAAGTACCTGGCGACATTTTCGTTCAGGAAAGATGGGTCCATGAATTTTGCGCCGGATAAAAGATGGGGCTTTTTCCCGGCAGGTGCAGTCGGGTGGGTCATTTCGAAGGAATCCTTTTTCCCCAAGTCGGCGAAGATCGATAACCTGAAGCTACGTTTGTCGGCTGGGTTAACAGGCAATGATGCAGTGGGAGGATGGCAATGGCAGGAATCGTACAAACAGGCCAACCCGGCTTATTTCGGGACTGATCCCAAACCTTCGACCGGGATCACTTACGGCTCTGTTGTGAACCCGGACCTGACGTGGGAAAAGGCGCTGACCTACAATGCGGGCATGGATATCAGTTTCCTTAAAAACTGGACGGGCACACTGGAATACTGGAACAGAAAATCCTATGACATCCTGGGTTCCAGGATCTTGTCGGTACCTCCGACATTCAGTCTGACATTACCGGCAGAGAATTACGGGGTGATCAAGGCCCAGGGTTTTGATTTCAGCCTCGGATACCACAATACGAAGAATGCTTTTGCATACCACGGCAACCTCACGGCCTCCTATGGCTGGAATAGGATCGTTACCCAGGATTACAGCCAGAACGCACAGGCGATCGATGTGCCTGTCGGAAAATCGCTGAGTGTGATCCGCGGCTACCAGTTTGACCAGATCATCCGGAACCAGGCTGAGCTTGACCAGTTTAACGCTGCCCACCCGGGATACACTTACAATGGTATAGCCCCAGCGCTGGGAATGATGGTTTACAAGGACTTGAGCGGCCCACAGGGAACGCCGGACGGGCTAATTGATACCTACGACCGGGTTATTATCAAGAAAAGTAACTTTCCGGTTGTATATGGCCTGAACCTGGGCGGAAGCTGGAAGGGCATTAGCGTGGACATGATGTTTAACGGCTACCTGCATCAGCAGAAATCATATCAGGACCTGGCAGGCGGAGTAGAATGGAACCGCATGTACGCGGGCTGGTATGATAACAGCTGGAGTCCCGAAAACCCAGGGGGCGATCTGCCCAAAAGAGTGTCCGCCAATCAGTCCAGCACTTATAATACGGCATCGACCTTCTGGTATCAAAACGCGGGCTTTGTCAGACTGAAATACCTGACTGTGGGATACACTGTACCTCCCCGGTTTTACAATAAAGCGCTGGAAAGTGTGAAATTCTATTTCTCGGGTACCAATCTTTTCAACCTGACCCATTTTTCATACTATGATCCGGAGATCTCAGACGGCACTGCCTACCCGGTAATGCGCAGTTTCAACTTTGGTGTAAATGTCACGTTTTGATCAAATTAAAAAGATATGATGATGCGCATATATACAAGAAATATCCTTTTACGTCTTTTTTGCCTCGTCGCCATGTTGCTCGCCCAGGCTTGCGAAACCGACCTGGACTATAACAATACCACGGCGATCAGCCCGGAGAATGTCTGGAATGACCAGAAACTGATCAACGCCTTTTTAACAGACATTCACGGCAGTATGATCCCATCCTGGCCGGTCAACGGGAATGCGACCGATGAAGCAATAAACAGTCCGGGATCAATGAGCAGTTATCTGAGAGGAATTATCAGTGTCGCTTCAGAAGGGCAGGGTTTAAGCTATACGAACATTGACAAGATCAATTTTTTCCTCAGTAAACTTCCAGGGGTTTCCCCTGCAGTGCTAAGTGAAGAAGCGAAGGGTCAGATGTCTGGCCAGGCGCTTTTCTGGCGCGCCTGGGACTATTTTGGCAAAGTGGCGCTGTTCGGCGGTGTGCCGCTGATCCTGCAACCGCAGGATGTGACCAATAAAGAGGGTCTTTTTGTGGGACGGAATAAAACCTCGGAGTGCATTGCCCAGATTGTCGCCGATCTTGATCTTGCCATCGCATCCCTGCCCGACCGGTGGGACGATGCCAACTACGGCCGGATAGACAAAGGTACTGCTATGGCTTTCAAGGGGAAAGTATTGCTTTGGTACGCCAGTCCGTTATTCAATCCGTCCAACGATCTGTCGAGATGGCAGGCGGCGTATGACGCCAATAAGGCCGCGGTTGATTATCTGAAGGCGCAGGGAAAAGGGTTGTTGCAGCAGTTTGGGCAGATCTGGAAGCAGGAGAGGAACAAGGAGGTAATTATGGTAAACCAGTTTTCGTACCCCGACCATCCTTTTAACCAGGCAAATATCCGCCCCGAACCGCTCACCAAAGACGCATCGAACGCCAATCAGCCCATCCTGATCCTGCTAAATGCATTTCCGAAAAAGGATGGCTCGCCCATGCAGTTTGATCCTGCAAAACTGAGCGATCCCGCTTATAATGCACAGTACCTGACCGATTTTGTAACGAATAGAGATGATCGTTTTTATGCCACAGTATTCACGGGAGGTACCACCTATCCAACACCTGACCTGCCAGCCGGCACCCGGTACTGGAGTGCATGGCGGAAAGCAGCCGATGCTTCCTCTCCCGGGGGATTCAAATACGTTTCCCTGGCCAGTGACCAGACTCAGGCGAGTATCGGGGCGGGCGTATCGGGTTTCTTTCAGTTAAAAGGATTGGATAACACATTGGTTAAGACATCGATCGCCAATGCTTCAACGGACTGGGTCGAGATCCGTTTTGCCGAGGTACTGATGAACTACGGCGAAGCGGCCAATGAATCCGGTAAATCCGAAGAGGCCCTGCGGGTATTGAAAGATATACGGGCACGGGCAGGTATCCAGCCAGGTGCTGCCGAAATGTACGGCATTACAGCCTCGGTCCAGGCCGAAATACGGGAAGGTTTTGTGAACGAGCGGTTTATTGAGTTCGCATTCGAAAATAAAAGATGGGGCGATTTGCGGCGCTGGAAAAGATTTGACATCCTGAACAAGCAAGTATACCGTCACGGCCTGTATATGGTTTTGAATGAAGGAGAAAAGATCGCCTGGACCGACGACATTTCGGATCCGCTGGTAAGAAAGAAATTTACGGCTGTCTACATAGAAAATCTCGATGGTGACGCCCAGTATAAATACAACCTCAACCTGAACCACTGGTTTTATCCGATCAGCCAGGCCAATCTGGACGCGAGTGCCCCGATCAAGCAGAATGTGGAGTGGGGCGGCACATTTAATCCGCTTGAATAGCACCGGATCAGTAAAAAAGGCGATGGTGGCTGCTTCCAGTAACTGCCGTCGCTTTTCTATGCCGTCTGTTTTTATTGTCCCTAATCTCAATTTGTTATGAAGTCCCGGTTTTTACGAACCCTTATTTTTAGTGCCGCAGCCTGCTTTCTTTCCCTTCGTGCCCATGCGCAAAATGACTTCAGTACCGCCTATTTCAGGATACATGTCAATGCAAAGGGATGGATCACCAGTATGAAAAATACAACGGGCCGCGGGCGGCAGCGGGAGTTCAGTCCTGCCGACAAACCCTCTCCCTTGCTTTCCCTTTATGACAGTAAAAAGCAGAAATACTACCAGCCGGTAAAGGCTGCTTATCACAAGGCAGACCATGTTTTTACCCTTCATTATCCCAATGGCTCGGTGGCCCGTGTTTCGCTGGTTGCCAGGCAGAAGTATTTCAAGCTAAGCTTACTGGCACTGTATCCTCGTAACGGGGTAGACAACGTGCAGTGGGGCGCCTATCATACCAACATTACCAATCTTTTCGGGGAGATCATTGGGGTCGCCCGTGACACCAGCGAGTCGGTTAATTATGCCATTGGTATGCTGGCGCTCAACGACAATACGCTGGGCGGCACATCCGAAACCATCGCCGACGCGGCCCCTTTTCAATACATTATTCACAGCCCGGATCCCAGGCAGTTTCCGCTGCCGTCGCACTTGCACGAAGGGCAGGTTTTTCCAATCGGCGGAGATGGTATCAGCGATGTAGCTTTCTATGCGCACAAGGAACCTTATTACAGGATTTTGTACGGCAATGCAGCTCAGATCGACGCAAAAGGGAGAATTTCAATTGCTTATAATTCCAGGGATAGATCATTCATGCGGGAGGTCTTTTTTTCCCTGATCCCGAACATGTCGGCCAATATACCAAACCACCTGGACGTGCAGCCGCTGCCCGGTATCGATTATATCGGCTCTTCGGTAGCGCTCTGGGGAAGCCCGGACAGTACCGCCCTGCTGGACGTCATGCAAAACATTGTTTTGTCAGAGGGCCTGCCTTATCCCACGATGAATGGAAAATGGGTGAAAGACCCGGCTGCATTCGTGCCGGATGCCATGTGCGCAGGTGCTGTTTACGACAGCATTGTTTCTTATACCCGTCAGTTAGGCTTTAAAGCGATCAGCCTGTATGACCAGGGATTTATCCGGCCAGACCGGGGGAATGAAGGGTATCTGGATGGAAAGAATTTTGAAAGGAAGCCCTTGAAAATGGCGTCCGCAGACAAGTCGCACAGGGAGTTTTCGGAAATGGCCGCAAAAAGCGGCATACTCATTGGCCGCACCCCGATCACCAACTCACTGGCCCCGGGCACGAAAGATGCGAGTCCTATCCCCACCGATAGCCTGTGCTATCAGCAAAAAAGGTTGCTGGCAAAAGGGATCGGACCGGCAGACACCCTCATCTTTGTCGACGATCCCAAATACCTGGAAGAGATTGCCAGCTGGGAAGGTCACAGCAAAAACCTGAACATGATCAAAATCGGAAAGGAGCTCATTTATTATATGGGTGTTTCCGACAAGGCACCATACCGCCTGCTCAATATCAAACGCGGCTACTGGAAGACAACTCCTGGAAACCACGCTGCGGGCGACACGGTTTATAAGCTTCAGGTCACGATTAACTACGGGTACGACGGTCTGATCCCCAATATGCAGCTACAGGATAAAATAGCTGAATACTATGCGGATGTGTGCCATATCAACGGGTTGGCCTATTATGATTTTGACGGCCAAGAGTTTTTATTCAACAATGGACACGGATATTATTCCGTCA
Organism: Dyadobacter sp. HNCC25DJ185; assembly: GCF_056895195.1. Classification (NCBI taxonomy): domain Bacteria; kingdom Pseudomonadati; phylum Bacteroidota; class Cytophagia; order Cytophagales; family Spirosomataceae; genus Dyadobacter; species Dyadobacter sp. HNCC25DJ185. Next base: position 45,863 of record NZ_JBXHAR010000012.1, on the reverse strand, counting down.
AACGGTTTTTTCATAAAATGTTTGACCGGGCCAAAATGCTTGGTGTCCCTTATATCCGCTTCACAGGGTCCACATTGTCCGAGGGCTCCTGGCATTACCAGAGCATCTGGAACGTAGGCGGCGGGAAAAATCTGTACGATGCCGAAACCAGGGAGTGGGGGAGTGCGACCAGCCAGGGCAAAGATCTCAGGGACGTAACTTATTCGAACTTCTTTCCTGTGGGGATGGGCGGCAACTTCCCGATCAAGCCAGGAGTAACAGTGGCCCAATACGAGCACATCGAGGCAATTGCGGTAGGGATAGGTTCTACATACAGCCTCCAGTTGAATCAGCAGGACGTGGAGGCCTGTCCGGAGAAATACGAGATTTTCAAAACCATCAGGACCTGGGAAAATGCGCGTGCCGCCAATGCGTTTCCCCGCTGGCTCAAAAATGAACTTTCCAATCCCGTCAATCAGTACCATCTGGAGGAATTGAATAAAGACAGCTGGGAGCTTTACAGGACAGACTTTGCAGGCCAGGGCAGGAAACTGTATTGTACGCTCCGGCGAGATGTCAATGATTCGCATTGACCCCGATCACCTGATCCAGAAAACGCCACTCGTCCACGCCAGGATCTTCATGTTCGCGTGCGACGATGGCGTCCAGCTTCCTGACGAGCTCCGGATGGTTGCCAGCGATGTCGGTGGTCTCGTTGCGATCGTTTTTCAGGTCAAAAATCTGCCAGGGGGTGCCAGGGTTTTTCCTGATGTCTGTTTTTACACCTTTAAAGTCGCCGATACGGATCGCGAGCTGGCCGCCTTTTTCGGGGTATTCCCAATAGATGAAGTCATGTTTTTTCTGCCTGCTTTTTTGGCCCGTCAGCTCTGGTAAAAAGGATATCCCGTCGGTTTGTTTTAGTTTTTGCCCGGTCAGCTCCGCGACCGTCGCCATCAGATCATATTGGACCGAAACGTGGTCGCTGGTGCTGCCAGCCTTGATTTTGCCGGGCCACCGCGCCATGAAAGGTTCCCGGATACCGCCTTCATACACATCCATTTTCTGTCCACGGAGACCATCAACGCTATTGAAAAAGGTTGCATTCACGCCCCCGTTAAATGTTGTCCCGTTATCGCTGCTGAACATGATGATCGTATGCTCATCCAGGCCCAGCTCTTTCACTTTTTGCAGAATAATACCCACCTGATCGTCCAGATAAGTGATCATCGCCGCGTAGGTCGAAAGCGGATATTTGGTCGACGCATAATTTTTTTCACCATAATACGGCTTCTCATCAAACAGGCCAATATACTTGTTGACATATTCGTCGGGTGCCTGCAGGGATGCGTGGGGTATCGTATACGGCATATACAAAAAGAAAGGTCCGCCTTTGCTCCGGTCGATGAATGCCAGGGCTTTCTCCGTCATTTTGGCCGGTGTGTAGGCTGTGCCTTTGAAATAAGCAAAGTCTGCATCCGTGGCTTTGGCTGGATCCAGTTTTTTGTGCACGTCCAGCCAGGGCTGTGGTAATGTGTCCCACTGATCATTTCCCAGAGGTGGGAAGGATAATAGTTGTGCGCCTGTTTCTGGTCGAGGTAGCCGTAATAATAGTCAAATCCCTGCTTGCTGGGGGAGCCTTCGGAATTGTTCATCCCGAGGCCCCACTTGCCGGTAAGCGCGGTGGCGTAACCTTTCTGTTTGAGCAGTTCCGCGATGGTGAATTCTGAGGCGGGCAATGGCTTTTGCCCGCGTTCCTCATCATCCCTGAACCCGCCCAGTTCCAGGTTACCGCGGATGGCAGCATGCCCGCTGTGCTTTCCGGTCATCAGCATGGCCCTCGCCGGGGCGCACACGGGCATGCTGGTATAATGTTGGGTAAACCGTATCCCTTCCCGGGCAAGCCGGTCGAGGTTTGGCGTTTTGATCTTTTTCTGTCCGTAGCAGCCCAATTCGCCATAGCCCAGGTCATCGGCATAAATGTAGATGATGTTGGGCAGCTTGGCATTCTTGTTTTGTGCAAAAACCTGGATTCCGCAGCATAGGGATGCAAGCAGGATCAGGGCTGGTATTTTGCGTGGTGACATGACGACGGATTTTGGTTAGACGAAGTAAAGGAGGGCAGATGAACCCGGAGATTTAGTTAGCTGAGGCGCGTCCCACGGGTCTGACGTTCTTGCCTTGTTTTTGCTGCAAATCATCACCCATATCTTCACGGGCAGCGTCCGCGATTTTTTCCAGCTCAGCTACGATTTCCGGGTTTTGTTCCAAAACATCGTAGCGCTCGCCAGGGTCGCGGGTGAGGTGGTACAATGCTTTGGGATACTGGAAATCTTCCGGCGCCGGGCCTGGCTGTCCGTTTTTCCCAGGCAGCTGACCTTCATATTTGCGTCCGGGATGTGCGAAAACCAGTTTCCAGTCGCCTTTGCGCACAGCTTCCAGGCTGTTTTTCCGATAATAGTACACAAAGGATTCTCGTGGCGTTTTACGATCGTCTCCCTTCAGCAGGTCTGTAAAATCAACCCCGTCGATCTTTTCCTTCGGCAGTTTTGCGCCAGTCAATTTCACGATGGTCGGCAGGACGTCCAATGTGGAAAGCAGCTTGTTTGAGACACGGCCCGCAGGTACCACTCCCGGCCAGCGCATGATGCAGGGTTCGCGCTGCCCGCCCTCGAATGAAGTTCCTTTTCCCTCCCGGAACCCGCCCGAAGACCCTGCGTGGTCGCCATAGTTTAGCCAGGGGCCATTGTCGCTCGTGAAAATGACGAGGGTATTTTCATCAAGTCCCTGTGCTTTCAGCTCCTTCATTATTTCCCCCACAGACCAGTCGAGCTCCATCAATACATCGCCAAAAATGCCTCTTTCGCTCTTGCCGCGGAATTTCGGCGACGCCGCCAAAGGCACGTGCGGGAGCGGGTGCGGCACATACAGGAAAAATGGTTTGTTTTTGTTTTTACGGATAAACGCCGTGGCACGTGCGGTAATGTGGGGAGTCAGTTCACTGGCGTCTTCAAGGTTTTTGATCTCTTTGCCTGCTGTATTTCCTTCGATCCAATGCAGCGGCGGATATTTTGCTCGCTCCTGCCATGGGTGCAGCGGCCACATATCGTGCGAGTAGGGCACACCATAATATTCGTCGAAGCCTTGTTGCAGAGGCAAAAACTCCTGCTCGCTGCCCAAATGCCATTTCCCGAAAATGCCGGTCGCATAACCCTGCGCTTTTACAAGCTCAGCGATGGTTTCTTCTTTCGGGTTCAGACCCATTCTCGCATTCGGTCCAAATGCACCCGAAATACCCAGCCGGTTTGGGTAGCAACCCGTCAGTAATGCCGCGCGGGATGCGCTACACACGGCCTGGGCGGCCAGGAAGTTGGTGAAACGGGTACCTTCGGCGGCCATTTTGTCCAGGTTCGGGGTCCTGTAACCGAGCGCTCCGGTGACGGATAAATCGCCATAACCCAGGTCGTCAATGAAGAAAAGGACGATGTTGGGTGTTTTCGTGGCAGGTTTGTCGGGTCGGAAGCTCATGAAGGTGCACAGGGCGGCCGACAGCAGTATGAATGTGACTTTTTTTAACATGCTTACCAGTTTGGATTTTGTTTTAAATTAGGGTTCAGGTCTCGCTCTTTTTGCGGGATTGGCCAAAGATAATGCCTTGCCGCGTCAAAAACTTTATTGGAAGTCGCTGCCTGCACGGTTACCAGCTTACCCGAGGCGTCGGTATAAGTGATCCCGTAAACCGCACCCTGCATGACGGTTTCCCCGATCTTCCACCTTCTGATATCAAAAAGCCGCTGCCCCTCGAATGCGAGTTCTACGGTGCGCTCGTGTCTGACAATCTCACGCAATGCGGCTTGTGTGGTGGCCGTTACATCCGGCTGTTTTACATCGGTACGGCCATTTCTTACCTGGTTAATTGCCGCCAGAACAGTTGCATCGATCTGGTTCAGCTCGATCTTGGCTTCGGCGTAAGTCAGCAGGATTTCGGCGTAGCGCAGGAGGATGATATTGATCCCGCCATTGGCCGGGTTCGCGTAGTCCTCAGCGTTGATGTATTTTTTGATGTTGAAACCAGTTGTAGACGCAATGTAGGTACTGCCTATCGCGTCGGCGGTGCCGCTGGTCGGTTTTGGCTGGAACGTAATGCCGCTGGGCAGTGGGTCGCCTTCGAGGAAAACAGAGAATTTCAGGCGGGGATCACGGTTTTCGTAAGGTTTGGCAGGATTATAGCCGCTGCCCGCGTCGGTGATTTTCTTGCCGGCCGTGGTTTCATACATATCTACCAGCGCTTTGGTAGGAACATAAGTGCTCTGACCGTTTTTCTGGCTGTAAGGTCCGAGGAAGGCAAATACATTATTGGCATACACATCTTTCACAAACTGCTTATCCAGAATCACCTCCTTATTATTTTCGGCGGCATAGCTGAACAGTTTTTCGTAAGATTCGTACAAGCCATACACACCCAGTCTGACCACCTGGTCTGCAGCCTCTGCCGCTTTGGCATACCGGCCTGCGTACAGGCTGGAACGCGCGAGCAAGCCTAACGCGGCACCTTTTGTAACTCTTCCTTTGTCGGCCGCCCCGTAAGTGGCGGGCAGCAGGGCCGCAGATTCTGTGAGTTCTTTTTCAATAAAATCCCAGACTTGCTCCACCGGCGTGTTGGTCAGCGCGCGCCCTTCGTCGATGGTGAGCGAACTGGTCACAAGCGGCACGTTGCCGAAGAAACCAGCCAGCTTGATGTACTGATAGGCCCGCAAAACCCTTGCTTCGCCTTTAAACTGGTTGATCAGCACCGTGTTCGTGCTCGGGATCTTGTCGACATGCTCGAGGAAATAATTAGAAGCCCGGATGCCCCGGTAGGCGCGTTTCCATTCATTGTAGATCTTGGAGCTCGTGGCATCGTAGCTGCCGGCTTCAATGTAAGCGTCAATGTTGAAGCTCTGATTGGTGTGCGCAATGTCGGTTACGCCGTCCCAGGAAAAGATATTGGTGGTGTCCAGGTCGGTGTAAATGGAGTTGACAGCGAGGCGGGCATCGTTTTCCGATTTCCAGAAAAGGTCCTCCGAAAGCCGGTCATTGGGTACGGTTTCGAGGAGGTTGGAGTCGCAGGCAGCCAGCAAAAACGCCGATACTGCCGAAAATAAGATGTATTTAATGCTATTGAGTTTCATAGTTGCTTAGAATTGGAGGTTGAGACCGAAGGTGTACAATGCAGTTTGCGGGAAATAAACCGCGCGGCCCGACGGTACCTCGGGATCCAGGTTCCACTCATTCAGTTTGGAGAATGTCAGCAGGTTGGTGGCCGACGTGTACACGCGAAGTCGCGCCAGTCCCAGCTTCTTCACCACATCAGCGGGGATATTGTAAGCTAGCTGTACATTTTTCAGACGGAGGTAAGAGCCGTCGATCACGAGGCGGTCGGACGTGGCCACGTTGCGCAAATCGAATTTTACCGGTCTCGGAAAACGTGCGCCGGTGTTTTCGGGTGTCCAGTAATTGTTGGTGTAAATTTCGTGGGTAAAACCTTCCTGGTTCCCCATTTCTGCCAATGCGCCAGCCAGGCGGGCATCCACTTTCGCAGCTCCCTGGAAGAGCATGTTCAGATCGAAATTTTTGTAGGAGAAATCCCCATTCACTCCGAAAGTATACTTGGGAAATGAATTTCCGATCACCGTCATATCATCGGCATTGATCTTGCCGTCGCCATTTCTATCCACGTATTTCACATCCCCGGGCTTGGTATTGGCGGCATAAGTTGCTTTGTACTCGGCAATTTCCTGTTGGGTTTGGAATAAACCGTCCGTCTGGTAACCCCACAAGGTATTGATCGGCAAACCTTTGGCAATGATGTAGCGCGGGTCGATGTCCGAGCCGGTAATGTATGGGCCGGTACCTTTCAGGTCCACGACTTTGTTTTCGTTGATACTCAAATTTCCACCAACGCTGTACCGGAAGCCACCTGACGACGGCGTGCCGCGGTAGTTCAGGCTGAATTCCCAGCCTTTGTTCTCCACCGATCCTGCATTTTGGGGAGGCGCTGTGAGCCCGATCGTTGCAGGAATGTCCAGGTTCAGCAGGATGTCGTCGGTGAGTTTGCGGTAATAATCTGCTGTCAATGTCAGCTTGTTGTTCAGGAAAGCCGCGTCGAGTCCGAGGTCAAGCTGCGTGGTGGATTCCCAGCCAAGGTTGGTGTTTGCCAAAGTAGTGGGACGATAACCCTGCACCGAAGCCCCGCCGAAGGTGTAGCCTGCTGCCGTCAATGCAGAATAGTAGCTGTACAGGTTCACCGATTGGTTTCCTGTAATGCCCCACGATCCGCGGAGTTTCAGGTCGTTTACAGCTTTGTTTAAACCACTCCAGAAGTTTTCTTTAGAAATCCGCCAGCCAGCTGAGAAGGAGGGGAAAAAGCTGTATTGCTTGTTGCCGGTGAATTTGGAGGAACCGTCGTAGCGACCATTGGCCTCAAAGAGGTACTTTTCCTGGTAATCGTAATTCACCCGCCCGAAGAAAGAACGCAGGCCATATTCCGCGTCATTTCCATTGTTGCTCTTGGTACCGTCATTGGCACCCTGGCCTATGGAGCCGATATCATTGTTATAAAATCGCTCGCGGTAAGCCGAGAGGAACGTCTGTGTATTCCCGATCTGTGAATAGCCGACCAGTGCTTTCAGGTGATGGCTGCCGAAGCTTTTGTCATAGGTCAGCAAATTGTTGATCGTGTATTCACGCAGCGTATTCCGCACCTCGGTCAGCGAGTTGATCGCCACGGTTTTGGTAATGTTGGTGTTCTTGTCGGTATTGGTGTAGGAGTTGGTAAAATTCTTTTGGTGAATAAAATTACCCCTCCCCGCGATCTGCGTCGATAACGTCAACCCGTCGGTCAGGTCGATCTCTGCTTTCACATAGCCTGCCAGATAATCGGTATTCTGCCGCGACTTTCCGCCGATTTCGTTGAACATCAAGGGGTTGTTTCCCTGGGTGCTGAGGCCGTAAGTTCCATCGGCATATTTGGGGACTGCCCAAAGTGTGCCATGGAAAAAGTTGTTCAGCGGCGTAGGGTTGTTGTCTGCATTGTTGACCGTCGGATTTAATGCTTTGGCATAGCGATAGTTAATGTCGCCGCTCACGCGAATTCTCTTCGAAATCGTATAATCCGAATTCAGCCTGAATTCGCCGATTGTATTGGAGTAGCCCGCGATCACGCCTTCCTGGTCCTGGTAACGTACACTCAGGCGTGTCCGTAAAGTTTCATTTCCACCTGCAACCGAGATCGTATGATTTTGCTGGGGAGCAGCGCGGAGCATGGTTTCAAACCAGGTATTGGGCAAAGGATACTTTTCACGGTCCGTCGCATTTACGTAAGCCTGGATCGACTCTTCGGTAAAGCGTGAGGGCAAAGTCACGCCTGCATTGGTATAAGCCGCCACCTGCTCACGCATATAAGCTTCCAGACCCATCATTTTGGGAACATTATTGGATTTCTGGATGGCGTAGTAGCCGTGGTAGTCCACCTGTACTTTGCCGCCCCTGGCCCTTTTGGTGGTGATCAAAATTACCCCGTTGGTGGCTCTTGAACCGTATATCGCTGTCGAAGAAGCGTCTTTCAAAACCGATACGGATTCGATATCGTCGGGGTTGATGTCGCTCAGCCTTTGCTCGAGCCCGTCCACGATCACCAGGGCGTCGTTTTTGCCCAGGTCGAAACCGCTGGTGCTGCTTCCGTTGATATTGAAGGTAGTAATCCCGCGTACGCGGATGTTGGTATTCGACTTACCCGGCGACCCGCCCTGATCGAGTACGGTAACGCCCGGCATCAGGCCTTGAAATGACTGCTGAATGTTGGAAACTGGTCTGCGCGTGATCTGATCGCCGTTTATGGTCGAGACAGAATTGGTCAACGCATTGCGTTTCTGGGTACCATAGCCCACTACAACAAGCTCATCGAGCTGCTTCGTATCGGCGGCCAGCGCAATGTCGATCACGCTTTGCCCTTTCACCTGGACTTCTCTGGTAACGTAACCGATCCCTGAGAAAACCAGGATCGCATCCGTCACGGCCGCAATCTCGTACTTTCCGTCCGCGTCGGTCGACGTGCCGGTAAGCGAATTTTTAATCACAACATTTACACCGGGCAACGCTCCTTTATCGGCTGAGGATGTAACGGTGCCCCTGACGACGTACTGAGCATTTACCTGGAAACCCAGGAAAACGGAATATACCAGCAGGAGTAGAGAGGTGCGTCTGTTGCTGAGATGAAGTAGATTTCTGAACATTTTAATATAAAGTCTATAAATTAAGTAGACAAATTAAAGCACAGAAATCTGGTTTGTCAAAATTTATTTACAATGCCTTGAAGCTTTTCTTAGTTGCAGCTTTGAATTTTTATAAGGATTTCGATAATTTAATGGAGGTTTAAAGACAATGGTTCATGGAATCCAGTATCGATCAAAAGAGGCGGGAATTGTTTGAAATTCACAAAGCTAAGCTGGGCACAGATGCTCCGCTGATGCGCAGGCCGGTTGTTGCCACGGTGGCTAATAAGAACATCCGAAACAAAAAAGTCCGTGTCACGCCCAGGGTTAAATTTTTCGTGATCCTGGCGGCGGTTGCGGTTGTAATTGCAATGTCAATTTTCTTTGCCAGGGAAGCAGGGTTGCTGAGCTAGGCGCATTCCAGTATTTTAAATTCCTTATTTCCAAACCAGTGTTACAACAGCATTGGGATCGATTGTGTAACTGAACTGGTCTTCACCAGCAGCGACAGTGAATTTCTTGCTGTCGGAACCCTGGTTCAATACCACCAGCACTCTGGATCCGTCGGTGTTGAGGAATGCAACGTGCTCTAGTTGGGTCAAGGCGGCGAGTTTATCCGACTGCACGCGGAATGCGCCGGGCCTTACAAATTTGGACAGATGCGCAATCGTGTAGTACTCCACATTTTTAGTGATACTGCCATTGGAACCAATGGTTACCACGCCCCGGCAGTTGTCGCAGCCCTTGTTCTTCGGGCCATCGTTTTCGTCCAGTGCGATGTTCCACAAAAGTGCGTTCTTAGACCAATTGTTGGCAGTGCCGATAAAGATGTTGGACGTGTTCCATTTAAGGTTATCGGAGAAGTTGGTCGCCCAGCGCCCGCCCGATATTTCGGTAAAATAGAGGCCTTTGTCGGGGAATTTGTCGTGGACCTGGCCCATAGCGGAAACCTGGCCGCCATAGGCGTGAAATGCGGACCCTGCAACATATTTGCTGGTCGCCGGATCATTCAAAATCGACATAGGATACCCAGGTCTGTCCCAGTTGTGGTCGTATAGCAGGATCTTCGTTTTGATTGTATTTGCCTGGAAAAGCGGGCCGAGATGATTTTTAATGAAATTTCCCTGGGCGGTCGAATCCATGCCCATGGACGGATAAGCAGCTTCATGCAAAGGCTCATTCTGTACAGAAACCGCATCAATGCTGATCCCTTCATCCCTGAACGCATGCAGGTATTTCAGGAAATAATTGGCATAAGTGCCATACCATTCCGGCTTGAGGCTTCCTCCGGCCAGTTTTCCGCTCGTCTTCATCCATGCCGGAGCCGACCACGGTGTAGCCATGATCCTGATCGCCGGCTGCAGGGCGAGGGCGGATTTCAAAACGGGTATCAGGTCTGTCTGGTCTTTTGCAATGGAGAATTTACTTAAAGTCGGGTCTGTTTGCCCTGCTGGCAGGTCGTCGTAAGTGAAATCTTCCAAAGAGAAATCCGAAGCGCCCATCGTAATGCGCAAATAACTGATGCCGATCCCGGTTTGCGGATCGAACAGGTCTTTGAGCAAGGCTGTGCGTTGCGAAGCGTCGAGTTTCTGATTGATCAGGTAGGCCGACGAGCCCGTTAGGGCGGCTCCGAAGCCCTCCATTTCCTGCAGTTTGGCCGAAAAATCGATGCTGATCAGGTTTGCAAAAGGCGAAACGGTACCGGTTTTTACAATGGGGAGTGCAAGCTCGTTTTGAAACAATTTGCTCTGTGTACCGGTGGTGACCCAAACGGCTACCTTACCGCCCGACGTGGTATCTTCCGGCCGAGGTGTATCTACGGCCGCCGACTTGCCCGAGCAGCTGCTTAGTGAGGCTGTCAGGCCTATGGCCACCGTTATCACGAATTTTCTCATATCACTAGGTAAAAAAGAATGCCCTTGCCGGCCGGGGCTTTTCATCTCCCGGCCTGGCAGGGCATGAGGTGACTGGTTCAGTATCCTTCGTTCTGTGTCAAATTGGCGTTTTTATCGATCTCGCCCTGCGGGATCGGCCATAGCAACCTGTTGGCGGTCACATTGTATTTCAGGCTGGCGCCAGAGCCGTCTTTTACAGCTTCCATCACGGGGATTGCCCGGTCGGTCCGTTTCAGGTCATACCAGCGCTGGCCTTCGAATGCGAGCTCCAGCCGACGCTCTTTTTCGATCGCCAGCCGCATTGCCGCCTGGTCGGCCGCTGGCGTTGCCGTCAGTTTGGCGCGTTCCCGGACCTGATTTACCAAAGTGCGCGCACCGGCCAGGTCGCTGGTTTCATTCAAAGCTTCCGCTTTCAAGAGGAGGACATCAGCCAGACGGTACATGATGATGTTCTGGGAGGCGTCTGTGTTTCGCATTTTATAGGCGAACGGGAATTTCGTCAGCGACCAGTACTTGTCTGACCATTTGCCGGTTACGTCGGCTGTAAAAATGGTAGATGCCTTACGTACAGCATCTTTTTCATCATCGTATGCCTTCAACAAATCGTTGGAAGGCGTATTGAATTTCTTCCAGTCCGTGCCATAGAACATAGACGATCCCCAGTTTCCTCCGGTAGACCAATCCTCGAAATTCAACTCAAAAATGGACTCGGCGCTGTTTTCATGCTTACCATCCCAAAGGTCTTCGAAGTTAGGCACTAATGTGTAGCCAAGCGCGATCACTTTATCTGCATTTGTTTTCACCTTATCCCATTCTTTTCGGGTTGCATAAACCTTGGTCAGCAGGGTATAAACGGCCCCCGGGGTAACAGTCATCTTGTCCGGTCCCGACTTGGGGACTGTGATGGCAGCCTCGTCCAGGTCTTTGATGATTTGCATGTAAACGTCTTCTGCCTTGCTTCTTGCCGGATACAGCTTACCATAAATTTCCTCCACATTGGAGGAGGTAATGGTCGGCAGCTCATCCACCACGAGCGGAATGTCGCCGTAAATACGCACCAGATCGAAGTAGGCCCGGGCGCGTATGAACTTTGCCTCGCCTACGATCTGCGCTTTGCGGTCTGCCGACAGCGATGCATCCGTGACTTTGGGTACATTGGCGATAATAGAATTCGCGCTTGCCACGTGGTTGTACAGATATTGCCAATCCCGCGCGGCCACGGCATTGGTCGAAAGTATCCTGAATTCATCCACTTCAAACCATGCGGCGTTGTCTGCTCCGGCATAAGCGTTGTCGGACTGGCCGTCGCCCAGGATAAAATAATCCATCACGTAATATTCCGCCGAAGCACTCTTGAAAATGGAATAACTGCCAGCCAGGGCCGCTTCGGCGCTCGCAGCATCTTTAATGGACGAGCCCGCCGTCCCCGTGCCGCTTTCGCCGACGACGGTCTGAGAAATGGGTTGCAGATCAAGTTGGTCCTGGCACGCCGACACCATCAGCGATGTTCCCAGCACAAGTGTTATATAATTAACTTTTTTCATATCATTTCTGGATTAAAAAGAGACATTAAGACCTGCCACAAATGCGCGGGACACCGGGTAAGTGCCGTAGTCGATTCCCAGGGTTGCACCACTCGATGTGAACGCATTGACCTCAGGATCAAATCCTTTGTATTTTGTAATGGTAAACAGGTTTTGCGCAGTGAGGTAAATGGAAGCCCTGCTCAGCTTGATCTTGCTGGCGAAATCCTTGCTCAGTGCATAGGAGATCGTTGCGCTTTTCATCCTCAGGAAAGAGGCATTTTCGACAAACCGCGACGAAATCAGCGAGTTGTTGACATTGCCGTCGGTTGCCCTGGGGATGTCGGTGATATCACCCGCCTTCTGCCAGCGTCTCAATACCTCGGTCGACTGGTTCTTGCTGTCGTACATCCCTTCCGTTTCCAGCCTTGAAGCATTAAATGCCTTGTTCCCCTGCGAACCCTGGAAAAGGAAAGAAAGGCTGAAATGCTTGTAAGTGAGGTTGTTGTTCATCCCATAGGTAAACTTCGGCTGCGCAGAACCCAGCACCGTACGGTCGGAAGGCGAGAAAGTGCCGTCGCCATTTACGTCCTTGTAGATCATGTCGCCGGTCTCGGGATTGACGCCTTCGGCTATGTACCCATAAAAAGTGCCCAGTGAAGCGCCTTCCTGCAAAATGATGATCTGGTCGCTCCTGCCTTCGACTTCCGCATAGCGATAGATCTTGCTCAACTGCAATTCGGTGATTTTGTTCCGGTTGAATGCAATGTTGAAATCGGTCGTCCATTGAAAATCGGATTTATCGAGATTGATGGTGGACAAAACAAATTCGAGGCCCTTGTTTTCCAGCTTTCCGGAGTTTCTCGGCATGTAAGTGTAGCCGCTCGTGTTGGGCAGCGGTACATTTAGAAGCAGGTCGTTCGTCTTTTTCAAATAGGCATCCGCTGTGAACGTCACCCGGCCCTGCAGCATGCTCAGGTCGATACCAATGTTGGTTTGTGTGGTCGTTTCCCATTTCAGGTCGGGATTGGGCGCGTAGGTCGGGGCAGTAACTGCCGGGCCGGAGGGTGGGGTAGTGGGGGTACGGCGGGTGTAGCTGTTCAGCCCATAGGAAGCATAATTGGCCAGACCTTCCTGGTTCCCATTCTGGCCCCATCCGCCACGCAGTTTCAGATCATTGATAAACTTCACGTCTTGCATAAACGGCTCCGCGGAAATACGCCATCCGGCCGATACCGATGGGAAGAAACCCCATTGATTGCCTTTGGCAAGCTTAGAGGATCCGTCGGCGCGAAAATTGGCAGTAACCAGGTATTTGCTGTCAAAATTATACATCACACGCCCCAGGTAAGAATTCAGGAACCACTCCGATTGTTCCGTATATGCCTCCGTGATTTCATTGGCGGCATTCATTGTTTTCACGACGCCGTCGGCGGGAAAGTCGCGTCCCGCCATGTAGGAATTGTTCCAGTTGTTTTTCTGGACTGTGGTACCTGCCAGCACCGAAAATTCCTGCTTATCCCACTTCTTCTCGTAGTTGAGCGTATTTTCCCAGAGATATGTGAAAGAGTTGCTCCGGGTTGCATTGCCTAATCCATGCGTACTTCCGTTGCTTCCCCAGCCTTCGGTAGTCCGGAAAGGATCAAGATAGTAATCGTTGGAATGGTTCATGAAATCGATCCCGAAATTGGAACGTGTCACCAGCCCTTTGGCGAGCGTAAGGTCACCGGCTATATTGCCGAAAATCCTGTTATCCTTTGCTGCCTGTGTAGGTCCGTACATTGCGGCCAGTGGGTTATCCCAACCGGCTTTGAGCGGGTTCGTGGAGAAAATAGTGCCTCTTAACGGGTCCTGTGTGTAAATACCCATGGTAGGCGGAGCGCCCAGCGCGCCCAGTACAACCGCATTGCGGCCTGCATTGTTGTTGTCCTTTACGTCCCTGATTTTCGCATTGGCATAGCTGACATTGGTTGTCAGCTTGAACCAGCTTTTGATCTGGTTATCGAGGTTTACACGGAAGGAATACCGCTTGTAGCTGGCAGGCTGGATAATGCCTTTGTCCTGTGTGATGGCACCGGAAACGAAATACCTGCTTTTATCGGTACCGCCAGAGAAGTTGAGCTGGTAATTTTGGTTATGTCCGGTTTTGAAGACTTCTTTGTTCCAGTCGGTAGTCTGGCTGCCGACGGTCACATTGTTGCCCATTTCATTCATCAGGTCGGCATACTGCTGCGGATTAAGCACATTGATCTTCTTGGCTATATTTGAAAATCCATAGTATGCCGCAAAATTTACCTGCGACTGATTGGCCTTACCCCTTTTGGTGGTTACGATTACAACCCCATTGGAAGCTCTTGCGCCATAAATAGCGGCTGAGGATGCATCTTTCAGCACCTGGATACTTTCGATATCATTTACGTTCAGGTCGCGGGTATCCATTGTCGGGACGCCGTCGACCACGTACAGGGGCTCGTTCCCGGCCTGTACCGAAGTGGCACCACGTACACGGATCGACAGGGCACTTCCTGGTTTTCCCGACGGCTGCGTCACCTGCACGCCTGCCGCTTTTCCCTGCAATGCCTGGGCCGCCTGCAGGATTGGCCGCTCTTCGATATCCTTGGTGTCTACCGACGCGATCGCCGTCGTCACATCACCGCGCTTTTGTGTACCATAACCGATCACAACTACTTCCTGCAGATTCTTAAGGTCCGACGCCAGTGTCACATCGATTTGCGTGCGATTGCCCACCGTAACTTCCTGTGTTCCGTAGCCGATGAATGAAATGACCAGCACGGAGCCGGTATTGGGGACACTGATTGAGTAATTTCCGTCTACATCTGTTACCGTACCTGATTGCGTTCCCTTCACCAGAACGCTTGCCCCCGGCAATGTCTGATTTTGCTGATCTCTGATCACCCCTTTCACGACAAGGTCCTGGGCGTTTGCCAGGCCTACCATCGTGAAAATCATGGCAATGAACATCGTAATTCTCTTTCCCATAGGATGTTAATGAATTTTGGTAATTAATCTGATAATTTCTTGGATAATTCCATGTGGCAAATTTAGGTATACTTTGGGATATTTAGTAATAAATTTTACATGTAAACATCTGTAATATAGATACTTACATTCATGTTGATACGGTTTAGCCCCGAAGATAAAACAGGGCGATCACCCTGATTTACAAGTGATGCCGCGAAGTTCGGTAGGGATAAAAAACGAAGGGATGATACGCCTGCAAACCGGCCTTTTTTGCACAAAAAATTTTTTGCGGCAGTGATATTATCGTTAAAAAAGTGGTGTTGCTAAAGGATTATGGCGGGATGTTTGTCAGGCGGTTTCCAGCGATTGGTCCAGGACCAGCAAACTCCACCCTTCGCCTGATTTGGAAGATGCGATTTCCTTGCGCCGGTCTTGCATTACTTTTTTGATCCTGCTCGCATAAGCCCAGCAGGTGCCTTGCCGGATAGACAGGATTTCCGAGAGCTTATGAGAGGAAATTTTGCCCTTGGTAGTGTACATCAGAAAGACCATATAAAATGCCTTATTGATGGGAATTCGGGTATTTTGAAAAATCGTGTGGGCGATCACCGACTCGTCGTAATCGCATTTGCCGCATCTCCGGCTATAAGGCGAATGCCCGTGAAAGTAATGATCATGGCCGCATTTGCGGCATTCGAAATGATCCGCAGCCGTGTCGTTCCCCCATTTCATTCCGGCCAGGAACCTGAAACAGCTTTCATTATCCGGGTAAATCTTGCTGAATTCTTCGAAACCGACTTCCGCGGACATTACCCTGGCCTGCGTCACCTTCACCACATTGGTGTGCAGTACCTCATTATCCCTTTCGAGCAACAGGTTCATTTGCAGGATTTCCTCTTTTTGTTGCTGCAAAAGTTCGTTTACCTGCGTCAATTCCTGGTTTTGGGCTTCGATGATCGCCGATTTCTCCAATACCTCCTTCGTCCGTTCTTCCACCTGGGCTTCCAGCCTGACATTCAGAGAATCCTTCAACTTTTCATTCAGCCTCATCTGATGGATGATTTGCTTTTGAGCCCTATCTTTTTTTGTTTTCAGGACCCGTACTTTGTCGCCAATCGCGAAAGAGAGGAAAATCATTTCGAGTACAAAACAGATGCTCAGGCTATAATACGTGACGACACCAAAATTCAGGCCTTCAACATGTAGCATCAGTAACAACTTGTGTATGAAACCGATGGAGAGAAATGTGTAACCCAGGACGAAAAAGCGGGCCGGGTGGTAACCTTTCCGGTAAATGTAGATGCCTGTGTAAAATGCCACAGCAAGCGGGACGAGCTCTACGAATTTGTAACTGAACCAGTCGGTATTGAAGAAAAGGCAGGTGGCGAAAAAGAGCGTCCTCAACGCCATGATCCAGACAATGAGGCGATCCAGCAGGGGCGCTTTTTTATGCGTGTAAAGTAATGTTCTCGTGAATTGCAATGCAAAAATGCTGACCCCGTATAGCGCGATGCCGTAGGCGTACTGATTCCATTCCGGCGCGTTTGGCCATAGATACTGATAGGCAACACCGTCGATGCACATTTCAAAAAGGCCCACGCAGAGATTGTAAAGAACGTAGTACAAGTATTGCACCTGACGTACTGCCAGGTACATCATTAGGTTGTAGAAGCTGAAAACCAGTACCATACCATAAAATATGCCGAAGATGAAGTACTCATCCAGCGCATATTGAATGAAGCGGTTCACCGATCTCAGCACAATGATCGCATCAGCCGTCTGATGCGATTTTACCCGGAAGTAATAGGTTCCTTCAAACGAGGTGTTGTTTGGGATATTAAGCTCAAAATTTTTGTGCGCATATTCCCTGTCACGAAAAGGCAGCTGATCGCCCATACGCCGCTCAGTGTACCCGCCGCGCCCATCCGGCAAAAAGGCCGTGATATGATCAATGGTCTGATCGAAAAATTCCAGGACCCAGTTTTTGTGGCTTTCCGGATTATGCCGGACCCTGATCCTGAACCAATAGGTAGATCTCAGGTTATAATTTTGTGGCGTGTTCGTGCTACTATTCACAAAATGCCTGCTCAGAGCTGGCGACAATACCTCTTTGAGGGTATAAGCGCCTGATGTGTCTTCCAGATATTGTATCTCATCACCTGTGAAAATGTGCTGGTCGCGGGAATCGGTTATCTGCAACGTCCGCTGGGAAAATACATGCCCGGAGCAGCTGATCAAAAATAAGGCGGTTATCAGGACCAGTTTGATATAACCCGAAGCCGGAAAGCGAAGAAAGTAAGTCATATTAGCTCCATGTGTGCTTCTCTAACGATTTACCGTCTCTTTTTCTGATCAGGTGTTTGGAGAAACATGGTAAGGAATTCCGAGTAAGCGCAATACGCGATCAGCAGAACGCTTTGCGGAAGATGCCGGTTTGCCGCAAAATATGAATGGCTACCGATGACGATATCAGTTACTGATTTGTATTTTTGAAGCTCTATGAAACTTCTTCTCACGTCCGCCGGCATCAGCAACATGCGTATACGCAAGGCATTGGTTGAGCTCCTGGGCAAGCCGATTGGCGAGGCTAGTGCCCTGTTCGTTCCCACAGCCATATATGCCCTGCCCGGTGGGGGTGACATTGCGAGAAGGGTAATATGCGGATCATTAGGCGATCCCTTTTGCGAATTGGGGTGGAAATCGCTGGGGCTGCTGGAACTCACTGCATTGTCCAGTATCAAGCAGGAACTTTGGGTTCCTATGCTTCGGAAGACGGACGCCCTGCTGGTTGGGGGTGGCGACTGCCAGTACCTGTGTTACTGGATGCAAAAGTCCGGCCTGGCAGATCTCCTGCCGTCGCTGCTACATAAGATGGTGTACGTGGGCCTCAGTGCAGGGAGCATGATCATGACCCGCTTCGGAACGACCTACGGCGGTCATACACTGCCGGTGGAAAGCGACAAATCGCTGGGATTGGTTGATTTTGCACTTCATCCGCATTTGGATCATGAATCCTTTCCCGGGAATTCCCTTGACAATCTGGAAAAGTTAGCCGCCACCCTGCCGTTCCCTTCCTATGCGATTGACGATCAGACCGCCATTAAAGTGACCAACGGTGTAATCGAAGTGGTGTCCGAGGGACGCTGGAAACTGTTTGGGGCTGCATGATTGTTCCGGCGCATCACTTCCTGAGAGGATGCCTCTGATAGATCAGCAAAAACGGAATTGGGCCGTTTACAAGAAGCCGCATCTGCGCAAATCGATACATTGTTTGCAAACGAAATGCATCCAAGCGACTGAGTATCGCCTGCACCAATTGTAAGCTACCGCGTGTTTACTTCGTACCATAATTCTACCAGGCCATTTTTGTAGGCGGTCACATCTTTTAGGTGCAGTGCCTGTTCCATTCCTATCTGGTCAAAAAACAATGTGCCTTCACCCAGAATAATGGGCAAAACGGTAACCCTGATGTCGTCTGCTAATTTCATGCGGATCAAATCTTTGGCAAGGACTGCCCCGCCTACCACCCACACGTTCCGGTAGGCGGGCTTTAAACGTTCGTTCACAAGGTCAGTCAGGTCGCCGGAATAAAATCCGACGTTCTGCCTTTCGTTGGGCAGGTTTCGGCTGGTTACTACAATGGTCGGTTTGTCACCATAAGCCCACCCATAATTTTTCGATAATTCCAGGGCAAGTTCGTATGTCCGCGACCCCATTACGTAGCAGTCTATTGTTTTCAGAAATGCTTCCGGGTCCTGTCCGGAAACGCCTTTCTCATAGTTACTGGATGCCTCGAACCATGAAATGCTATTGTCTTTTTTGGCAATGATGCCGTCAAGACTTGATACCATATGTATCGTTAGCCGGAAGTCGTCAGAAGTCATTGGATTGTTGTCCGTTTAAAAATCAGCGAGTAATGTACACCTGCATAAAAGTTAGGGGAAATTCTTTTACGCTCAAAACCTTTGGCTCATGGGGAGATCTAAATGTGGCCTTCTGGGCAAAGTAAAATTAGCCCGGAAAACAAAGTTGTACGCGGAAATGCCTGCTACTTTTGTTTCAATAGAACAACAGGAATATGGGAAAAAACAATGATCAGGGTGCGTTGCAAAAGCCGGTCGGATCGGGATTCGACGCGTCATCCACCTCAACGGAAGTTATCCAGGGAATTGATCTGACGGGAAAAGTTGCCATCGTAACCGGCGGTTATGCCGGGATCGGCCTGGAGACAGTAAAATCATTTGTAGCTGCCGGGGCCACAGTGATCGTTCCCGCCCGGGATATCGAAAAGGCAAAAAGAAATCTTAAAAACATTACCCATGTGGAAATTGAGGCAATGGACTTGATGCAACCGGCTTCCATTGATGCATTCGCCGAAAAATTTTTGTCGTCAGGCAGACCGCTGCATTTGCTGATCAACAATGCGGGCATCATGTGGGTACCGCTCAACAGGGACGGGCGGGGTTGTGAATCGCATTTTTCGACCAATCACCTCGGGCATTTTCAGCTCACTGCAAGACTTTGGGAGGCATTGAAAAAGGCGGGCAAAGCCAGAGTTGTGAATGTATCTTCCTGGGGGCATCATTTCTCTCCCGTCCATTTTGACGACCCGAATTTTGAACATCGCGAATACGAGACCTTAACAGCTTACGGACAATCCAAAACGGCCAATATCCTTTTCGCCCTGGAATTAGATAGGCGAGGGCAGGAATTTGGCGTGAGATCGTATTCGCTTCACCCTGGTGCCATCGTAGAGACCGACTTAGGCAGGCTGCTTTCTGCCGAAGATTTGCAAAAACTCGGCGTTTACGATCCGGACGGAAAAGTGATACACGATCCGCCGACAGGCAGAAAATCCATTCAGCAAGGTGCTTCCACGACAGTTTGGTGCGCCACAAGCCCGCAGTTGAATGAGTTGGGCGGCGTTTATTGCGAAAACGCGGACGTAGCAGAGATAGACCTGACCAACATCGACCCGCGTAAACGTGTGCATGGCGTAACCAGAATTTTCGGCGTCATGCCCTATGCATTGGATCAAGAAAGCGCAGCGAAACTCTGGACGTTGAGCGAAGCGCTGACGGGCGTAAGTTTTTTGTAAACGACGGTTCCAAAACGACATTTTTCACCTTTTAGCCATTTTACATTTTAACCTTTTAAATCATGTCATTACAATCATACAGAGTACTCGGAAAATCAGGTTTGCGGGTTAGCCCGCTTTGCCTCGGGACGATGACTTTCGGCGAAGACTGGGGCTGGGGTGCGAGCGCCGACGAGTCCCAAAAAATGATCAGCACCTACGTGGAGCAAGGGGGTAATTTTATAGATACTGCCAACATCTACACCAATAATCATTCGGAGAAAATCATCGGCGATGTGCTGGGGAAAAGTTCGTCGCTGCGGACACAGCTGGTTGTTGCGACCAAGTTTGCCAACAATGGGTTCCCGGGTAACCCGAACACCGGAGGAACTGGCAACAAGTCGCTGATCACCAATTTGGAACATTCCCTGAGGCGTTTGCAGACCGATTACATCGACCTGTACTGGATACATTCCTGGGACTTTCTCACACCGATGGAGGAAACGATGCGTTCGCTCGACAATGCGGTAAAAAGCGGGAAGATCAGGTACATCGGTATCAGCGACGCACCTGCCTGGAAAATTGCCCAGGCGCAAACGGCCGCCTTGCTGAAGGACTGGACACCTTTCATTGGCCTGCAGATTGAATACTCATTGCTGCAAAGGACCGTTGAAGATGAGCTGGTGCCGATGGCAATGGAACTCGGCTTGGGTATTACACCCTGGTCGCCGCTGAAAGGGGGGCTGCTATCGGGTAAATACAACCGCGCAAACAATGGAAAAGTGGGTGGCAGGTTGCAAACCAGGAACGGCGACGTGACGCTGACGGAAAAACAGCTCGCGATCATCGATGAACTGGAACGCATTGCGGCGGTACACGGCACTGCACCGGCCGCCGTTGCATTATCATGGGTTAACAACAAACCCGGCGTTGCTTCAACCATTATCGGCGTCAGGACTGTGGAGCAGCTGGCAGATAACATTGCTGCTACAGATGTACATTTATCTGCCGAAGAAATTGCATCTTTGGATAGGCTGTCGGTACCGCCGCCGACGTTTCTGTCAGAATATAAGGAGCTGATCAGGATGATGCAGCATGGCGGCATCGAAATCAACGGGGTGAAACCCGCACCTGCCCCAATCCTGGCGGACATTCAGCCCGGCAAATATTAATATCCTTAAATTTGCGCCATGATAACGCATACCACACAATCGGTTTCAAAGGCAGATATTTTCCTGACTTGCACGGAAGAGAAATATTACAACGATGACCTGATTGTGCAGAAGAACACTTTGATCAGGATGATATCCGGTGAGATGAAAATCATCTTGCCGGATATCACCTATGTGGTCGGAGCCGGTGATACCATCTTTTTCCCACGGCTTGAACTCGCCAAAGTCATCAAAACGCCGAAGGACGGGCGGCCTTACAAGTCGGTGGCTATTTGCTTCACGCCGGAATCGACGCAGCTGTATTTTGTGAAGCATCATGCGAAGCCCGTCCAAACTGGAACGAAAGTGGGCATCAAGCCGGTCGGAAAGCACCCTTTGCTCGAAAGCTTGTTCAGCTCACTGATACCCTATTTCGACCTGACGAGTGAATTGCCTGCCCATATCGCCGAAGGGAAAGTAGCTGAAGCGATCTCTATCATACAAATCATCGATAACGATCTTTTCTGCGCCATAAGCAACTTCGAAGAGCCTGGAAAGATCAATCTCGCTGAGTTTATGGAAAAGAACTTCATGTTCAACATGCCGCTCGACCAGTTTGGCTATCTGACCGGCAGGAGCCTCACCACCTTCAAAAGGGATTTTAAAAAAGCCTTTTATACCACACCCCAAAAATGGCTCACCCAAAAACGATTGGAACTGGCCCATTACCAGCTTGCCGAAAAAAAGCGCAAGCCGGTTGACGTGTACCTGGAAGCAGGCTTCGAAAACCTGTCGCACTTTTCGTATGCATTTAAGAAACATTACGGATATGCGCCCACGGGCGTGGGAAAGGGAGAATTCATGAACCCAACCCAGTTTCGGCTACAATAAACCCAAATACGGCTACGTCCTGTTTCCGTATCGTACTGACCTTTGTGAAAACAAAAAACGATACGGTTATGATTTTAATAACAGGGGCTACCGGCCGGTTGGGAGGCGCGGTTATTCAGCAGCTGCTCAAAAAAATGGCACCCGGACAGATTGCAGCACTCGTCCGGGACGAAGGCAAAGCCACTCACCTGACCGAAATAGGGGTGGAAGTGCGCATGGGTGACTACGATGACACGGATTCTCTATACCATGCTATGCAAGGGGTGGAAAAAGTATTGCTTGTTTCAGGAGGGGGCGCCGAACATGGTCTCCGGCAACACCAGAATGTGGTTGATGCGGCTAAGCAGGCCAATGTTCGTTGCATTGCTTATACTGGCAGAGCTTTGAAAGATCCCGGCAAGCTCACAAACCAGCTGATGGTGCGTCATTTTCAGACAGAGGATTACATCAGAGCGAGTGGACTCAGATATGTCCTTTTTCGCAATAGTCTTTATATGGATGTACTTCCTATGTATCTCGGGGCGAACGTGCTGGAAAGTGGCATTATACTGCCTGCGGGCGCCGGAAGGGTTTCCTTTGCACTTCGAACTGAAATGGGGCAGGCCATTGCAAATGTACTCGCCGACACGGATTGCGATAACCGCATCTATCATTTTACAGGCAGCCAGTCTTATTCTTTTGAGGATGTAGCCGCCGGACTGAGCCAGTTATCAGGGAAAACGGTTACTTATAGTCCCCTGGACCCGTCTTCATTCGAAACCAAAATGAAGCAGCAGGGAACATCTGAGTGGATCACAGGGCTGCTTCTTGCGTTCATGACAGATATCAAAAACGGGCAGGAAGAAATCGTCAGTCCGGACCTGGAAATCATTTTAGGCAGAAAACCAGCGTCATTAGAACAGGGATTGAAATCGCTTTTCCAATTTTAAGACTTAAATTTTCGGCCATGTCACCCACTCGTCTGCAAACGATCGCCGAATACCACGAATTGGTCGGAGCGCCTAAGCCGCAGCATCCGCTGATTAGCGTGCTCCGCTTTGATTCCATGAGCAAAAAGACAACCGGCAAATGTCAGAGCCTGATACTGAACTATTATTCCGTCGCATTGAAACGGAATTTCGAGGGGAAGTTGAAGTACGGCCAGCAGCGGTACGATTTCGATGAGGGGATTATGGTGTTTATGGCGCCGGGACAACTCTTGTCGGTCGAGCCTCACGAACATCCAAGGCATTCGGGATTTTTGCTATTGATTCATCCCGACCTGCTCTGGAATACAACGCTGGCCAAAACAATCCAGCATTATCATTTCTTTTCGTATTCAGTTAACGAAGCATTGTTTTTGTCGGAGCCAGAGGAAAAAACGGTTATCAATCTCATGCTGAACATGGAGCAGGAATATCAATCCCGTATCGACAAATTCAGTCAGAGGATCATTGTTTCCCAGCTCGAAACACTGCTTACCCTTGCAGACCGGTTCTATCAGCGTCAATTCATTACCCGTCAAATCACCACGCATCAGGTTTTAAGTCAATTGGAGCAGTTACTGGTCGATTATTTCAACAGCGATGAACTGGTCGCCAAGGGATTGCCAACAGTGGCTTATTTAGCTGGTCGGCTCAATTTGTCTCCGGCTTATTTAAGTGAACTACTTAAATCCGTGACAGGGCAGACAACCCAGCAGCATATCCACAACAAGCTTATCACTAAGGCGAAAGAACGATTATCAACCACCAGTTTGTCGGTTAGTGAAATCGCTTATGCGCTGGGTTTTGAGCATCCCCAGTCTTTCAGCAAATTATTCAAGACCAAAACAAGTCTTTCCCCGATGGAATTCAGGCAGTCGTTTAATTGAAAATTGTTGTTAATTGGAGTTGTAATCAGGTTTCGATTTTTTATGGAAAAACTGCGAGAGCACATTGAGGCAATCACTCCCGTCAGCGATGAAGATTTTGACTACATTAAAACCTTTTTTACTTTAAAAAGGGTAAAAAAACATCAGTACCTGGTTCAGGAAGACGATCACGTCCATTTTGAATATTTGATCCTCAAAGGAATTTTCAGGGTGTTCTATCTGGACCACGATGGAAAGGAACACATTGTCCAGTTTGCAGAAGCAGGCTGGTGGATGTCGGACTACCAGGCCTATTTCTATCAGAAACAGGCGAGACTGAATATCACCTGCATGGAGGACGGCGAAGTGCTGTGCATGACATTGGAGGGCAGAGAAAAGCTGGCCGCCGACCTGCATAAGATGGAACATTTTTTCAGGGTCAAACTGACCAGAGGTTATGTGGCTTTGCAGCGCAGGATCATTTCGCTGCTGGCGAGCACACCCCAGGAGCGTTACGAGGAATTCTGCCAGCTTTATCCGGATATGATACAAAAGATCCCAAAGAAATACATTGCGGAATATCTCGGTTTGAGCCGGGAAACATTAAGCAGACTTTACTCGAACACCAAATGAAAAAATGAACAAGTGTGATCTGCCTCACACTTTTTTTGTGATCTGCCTCCTTCCCGCCGGATGCAGGGTGCTTTAATTTTGAATCAAATTAAAACATCAGAAATCATGAAAAAGAGAATCTTAATCATCGTATCCAATGCCAATTCCATTGGTCCAAACCACAGAAGAACAGGGACTTTCCTTCCCGAAGTAGCGCACCCTTATGCCGAATTCGACAAAGCAGGTTATCAGATAGACTTTGCCAGTTTAACAGGGGATACCCCTTATCTGGATGCCCTCAACCTGGCAGACGATCCTCAGAACCTCGCATTCCTGGTGGGGAAAGGATGGGCAACGATGCAGAAGGCAGGTAAACTTTCAGAGGCTGATGTGAGCAGTTACGACGCGATTTTTGTACCCGGAGGCCTGGCGCCCATGGTCGATATGCCGGAAGACGCACTGCTCAAAAAAGTGATTGCCGAAACCTACGAACGCGACGCTGTTGTAGGGGCGGTTTGTCACGGGCCGGTATCGTTATTGAATGTAAAACTAAGCGACGGATCTTATCTGGTGAATGGCAGAAATATCGCCTCCTTTACAAACCAGGAAGAGGAGAACTATGCTAAAACGGACGTGCCTTTTTTTCTGCAAACCGCACTTACCAACCAAGGGGCAATATTTCACGCAGCAGCGCCCTGGTCTGCCAACAGCATTGCGGACGGGAACATCGTAACCGGCCAGAATCCTGCATCGGCGAAAGGAGTAGCCGAAAAAATGATTGCTATTTTGGAAGCCGCCCATGCGTAACGATGGCCATATTGCGCCTTTCATTTCGGGAAGGCGCAATACCATTGGTGATTGCCGTAGTTGCAAAGAAAATCAGTAGATCATAATTCAAAAATTGAACAACATGGACCAGACAATTTATTTATTTGCCAAATGGCAGGTTAAAGAAGGCCATTTGGATGCGGTATTGGACTTGCTTGCTGGCGTATCCAGGAAAAGCAGAGAGGAAACTGGAAACTTATTGTACAAAATCCATCAGGGCAGCACGGATAAAAACACGCTGATGCTGTACGAGGCATATAAGGATGAGGCGGCGCTGGCCGAGCACCGGAATTCGGCGCATTTTCAGGAAATAGTGATCGGAGAAATCGTTCCGCTCCTGGTGAACCGGGAAGTTTTGGTAGCCAGCCACTTGCCTTTGGGGTGACAATTGGGTTACAGGGAAAGCGGCTTTTATAACCGTCTCGAAGACCGTTAGTTGTATGGATAACGTTCCCTCTTTTTGCGGTATTGCGCAGAAAAAACTATAGTTGAAAAGGCATTTTTTGATCTGCCGCAACTCCTATTTTTGGCTTTCTACATTTTAAAAGCCATCCAAATGAACACATACGTGCTTGGTTTTGAGGAGATCGATAGGTCTAAGCTAATGCTTGTCGGTGGCAAAGGGGCCCATTTGGGAGAACTCTACGGTATCAGTGACATACGGGTGCCGGAGGGTTTTTGCATTACCACCGGAGCATATCAAAAAGCAATCCAAAACAGCGGGGAGTTCAAACCCTTACTGGATGACCTGGCCATACTGACGGCAAAAGACCGTTCGGCAATCGGCGATATCAGTGCACAAATCAGGGCAGCCATTGAACGTATCCCTATTCCTGCCGACATCACCGAAGAGGTTGCCGCTTACCTCACCAAGTTTGGCGTACAAGATGCATTTGCTGTCCGGTCCAGTGCTACTGCCGAAGACCTGCCCACAGCATCCTTTGCGGGCCAGCAGGATACCTATTTGAACATAATTGGGAAAGACGCGGTAATGAAGCATATCAGCAAATGCTGGGCTTCCCTTTTTACGGACCGGGCAGTGACCTACCGCATACAGAATGGCTTCGACCATCGTAACGTCCGGCTAGCTGTGGTTGTTCAGAAGATGGTTTTCCCACAGGCAGCGGGGATTTTGTTTACCGCCGATCCTGTCACAGGTAACAGGAAAGTAACATCCATCGATGCCAGTTTCGGACTGGGCGAAGCATTGGTTTCCGGACTCGTCAATGCGGACCATTATAAAGTTCGTGAAGGGCAAATTGTCGAAAAGAAAATCTCGGCCAAGAAACGGGCTGTCTGCGCTTTAAAAGAGGGCGGAACTGAAGAACGAGAGATCGGGCCTGACCGGCAGAACAGACAGGCGCTGACCGATGCGCAGATTTTGGAATTGGCGCAAAAAGGCAGAAAGATCGAAGCACATTTCAAATCCCCCGGCGCCGCTCGGGGTATTCCCCAGGATATTGAGTGGTGTTTGGTCGATGACACATTTCATATCGTTCAGAGCCGGCCGATCACGACCTTATTCCCCGTCCCCGAAGCCGACGACGCTGCGTCACGGGTGTATGTTTCCGTGGGCCATCAGCAAATGATGACCGACGCCATGAAGCCCTTGGGATTGTCTTTTTGGCTGATAACGACCCGCGCACCTATGCGGGCTGCCGGCGGAAGGTTATTTATAGATATTACTGCAATGCTCGCTTCCCCCGAAAGCAGGGAAACTGTCCTGAACGTAACCCTGGGAAAATCAGATCCCCTTATAAAAGACGCACTCTCTACCCTCATAGAGCGGGGAGATATTATAAAACCCCTACAGGATAATCAGACGGGCCCGGCTTCAGGTGAAAGCTATAGGGATGTTTCGCAACAGAAATATCAGACATCGAACGCGTACGATTCGCCGGGCGACCCGGAACAAATCGTTTCCGGGTTGATCAAAGCCAGTCAGATGTCGGTTGAAGCGTTAAAGCAAAACATCCAGATGAAATCAGGGCCCGAGCTGTTCGATTTTATCCTGGAAGACATCGGGGAATTAAAGAAATTTTTATGGGACCCGCAGAGTTTTGGTGTGATCCTGGCCGGTATCAACGCCTCATTATGGATTAACGAAAAAATGGAGGAATGGTTAGGAGAAAAAAATGCAGCGGACACGCTTTCGCAGTCCGTGCCGAACAATATTACTTCGGAAATGGGATTGGCGCTGCTGGATGTTGCAGATGTGATCCGCCCTTATCCGGAAGTTATTGCCTATCTCGAACAGGAAGGGGCGCAGAGGAAGAAAGGTGAAGGCGCAATGGAGAAAGGAAGCTTTTTGGATGAATTGGTCCGGTTTCATGGAGGGCACGAATCCCGCGATGCGATCAATGCTTTTCTTGGGAAATACGGAATGCGATGTGCCGGTGAAATCGATATAACCAGGACGCGCTGGAGCGAAAGACCGGCGACGCTGATCCCGGCCATTCTGGGTAACATCAAAAATTGTGAACCAAATGCAGGTAAACTGAAATTTGAGCAGGGGAAGCAGGAAGCCTCGCAGAAAGAACAGGAGTTACTGGACCGGCTCAGGCAACTGCCGGATGGGGAGCAGAAAGCCCGCGAGACCAAAAGAATGATCGATCTGATCCGGAATTTTGCGGGCTACCGCGAATACCCGAAATACGGCTGGGTTAGTCACTATTTCGTTTACAAGCAGGCGTTGCTGAAAGAGGCAGAAAAACTCGTGGAAGCCAGGGTTATTGATGATAAGGACGCAATCTATTACCTCACTTTTGAAGAGCTTCGCGAAGCCGTACGCATCCAAAAGGCAGATCAAGGGATGATCGATCGAAGAAAAGAGGAATACAAACACCATGAGAAATTAACGCCGCCACGCGTCATGACTTCTGATGGCGAGATCATCACAGGATCGTATAAAAAAGAGAACCTGCCCGAAAATGCCATGGCAGGTCTGGCTGTTTCGACTGGCGTGGCAGAGGGGCGCGCGCGGGTTATTTTGGGGATGGAAGAGGCGGACCTGGAAGACGGCGATATATTGGTCACTGCATTCACCGACCCCAGCTGGACACCCTTGTTTGTTTCCGTCAAAGGCCTGGTCACCGAAGTGGGCGGACTCATGACCCATGGAGCAGTCATCGCCCGTGAATATGGGTTGCCGGCGGTGGTAGGAGTGGAAAACGCTACCAAACTCATCAGGGACGGGCAGAGGATCCGGGTAAATGGAACGGAAGGGTTTGTGGAAATACTTTAAATGTTCCTGGTGCAACATCATCATGGCTCAGTCGTCTTTGCGTTGCGGTCGGTTTTCGCGCCGCATTGAACAGAAGCCATGATATATGAAAAAAACACTCCCCACCCTGGTGGCATTGGTGGCAAGCATCGGTCTTGCACTGGCCCAACAAGTCAAAGTAAAAGGTACGCTCGTCGATTCGGCGAGCACCAAGCAAGTGGAATTTGCCACCGTAGCGCTGCTTCAAAGCGGGAAAATTCTCCAAGGTGCCACCACCGACGAAAAGGGTGTATTCGAATTCGATAAGGTAAGCCCGGGGCACTACACTGTTCAGGCTTCGCTGATTGGATATAAGACCAGGAATACCGAGAAGTTTGAAGTAAAATCCAAAGACATTGACCTGGGAAGCATTGTTATTGCGGCCGCCGTTCAGACACTCGGCGAAGTAACGGTTTCCGGGGAGAAAGCATTGTTTGAAGAACGTTCGGACCGGATGGTTTACAATGCGGAAAAAGATATCAGCATCCGTGGAGGCGACGCTACGGACGTGCTGAAGAAAATACCTTCCGTGGCTGTGGATATAGAAGGCAATGTGCAATTGAGGGGAAGCGGCAATATTAAGGTACTGATCAACGGCAAACCTTCCAGCGTTGTCGCCCGGAGCATATCCGACGCCTTGAAGCAAATCCCGGCGGATATCATCAAGCAGGTTGAAGTAATTACCTCTCCTTCTGCCAAATACGATGCAGAAGGAACTGCGGGTATTATTAATATCATCACCAAAAAGAATACCCTCAAAGGTACCAACGGCTCCGTAAGCCCTAACTTCGGGCAATGGAACAACTGGCCCAATGCGACCATCAACCACCGCAATAAGGGGCTCAGCCTCACAGCCAACGGTGGTTTCAGCAACTGGCGCAACAAGCGCGTCATGAACCAGGTGCGTGCTTTCACCGATGCGGATACCCTGAGCCTGCAGGACCAGCGGCAATGGGTGAAGGGCAGCGGGCAGAATTTCTACGGCTCCTTCAATGCCGATTGGGACGTGGATTCGCTCAACCGCATGGGTGCCGGGGTCAACTATTACAACGGGCGCAATACCAACGGGTTTGACATTTCATTCGAAGAAACCCGTCAGGACATTGTAACTGAATATTTCCGCCGGAACATGAGCAGGACCTACGACTGGTCGGGTGCTACTTTTAATCTGGACTACACCCGACTCTTCAAAAAGCCGAAAAAGGAGCTGAACCTGCTGATGATGTATTCCTTTGAAGGAGAGGACAGCGATTATTGGGCCAATGTCCAAAATCGGGAAGAGCAGATTTATTATCGGGAAAAGAGCTATAACATCAACAACAACAAAGAAGCCACCTTCCAGCTCGACTTTACCAATCCGCTGGACAGCATCAGCACGCTTGAAATGGGGGCGAAATCTATTTTTCGCCAGATTTTAAGCGACTACCGCATCGCCAGCGCACCCGACGGGTCAGCGGAATTTGTCGATATGCCCGACATTGCCAATGTTTTCGATTACAATCAACAGGTTGCGGCCGCTTATGTGGTTTATAGCCGGACACCCAAGAAAAAGTGGGGTATCAATGCCGGTGCGCGGTATGAGCACACCTTTATCAAAGCCAATTTCCTGAACGGGACAAGGCCATTTTCGAACGACTATGGTAATTTCATTCCAAGTGTGAGCCTGTCTCGGAGCCTGCCGAAAAATCAACAGATCCGCCTGAGCTACTCGCAACGCATACAGCGTCCCCAGTTTTTCTACCTGAACCCGTATGTGAACCAGTCGGATTCTAAAAACCAGTATGGCGGCAATCCCTATCTCAGCCCGGAGTTAACCCATTCTGCCGAAGCCAATTACAGTATCTCCATTGGTCAAACCAGTATGAATGCCTCCTTTTTTCTCAGAAAAACCAAAAATGCCATCGAAAGCATCAGCTCGGTAGACAGCAGCGGGGTTTTGACGCAGATTTACAAGAATGTGGCCGAGAATGCGGCTTACGGGGTTAACCTGAGCGCGAATACCAAGATCTTCAAGCAATGGACCGTCAACGGTTCCCTCAACATGTTCTATAACGTGCTTGAAAGCGCCGAGCTTAAAACAAGGAATGCGGATTGGATGTACCGGATCAACCTCAATTCGACAGTCGATTTGGGCAAAGGCTACAAGGCACAATTATTCGGGTTTTACAACTCACCACGGGTTAACATACAAGGAAGATATGGCGGCTTTGGTTTTTACAACATTGTATTTCAAAAGGAAGTGTTGAAGAAAAAGGGCTCGATCGGTGTTGGTTACGATAATCCGTTCAACCGGACAATCAGCTGGCGTAATGATTTCGTCGGGGCCAATTTCGTACAGGTACAGGACGTAGCGATGTACCGGAGAGGCTGGCGGATTAATCTGAAATACGAATTTGGTAAAATGAATGGGGCGCCACGTCAGAAAAAGCGGATCAGCAACGATGATAAGAAGTCGGGCGACGGCAACAATTAAATGAAGTGCTAAGATGTTACTACAACAATCTTGCCTGCTCCCATACTGCTTTCCATGTACCGGTGCGCTTCTACGATCTGGTCCAGACTGAATACCCGGCTCACCGAAAGCCGTATATTCCCGTTTTCAACATCGCTGATGAAGGATTGAAATGCCTGTGTCGGGCTCGTTACCTGGCCGCTGTCGTAAGTGGTAAGTTTGACGGTGGCAGGGATAAATTCCATCGGAGCAAAGTCGGGTATTGTCCATTTTTCGGACAACATTCCGCTCATACAGCCTGTTCCGCCGGGTTTTAAGCAGCTAAGTGAGTCATGAAGCGTAGGTGCGCCGATCAGTTCAAGGACTTTATCGACCCCATCCGGGAACAGGGCCCTTACTTTCTTCACCAAGTGACCATCGTCGGTCAAGGCATGCGTCGCACCGTTATCGCACAGCGCCTGCATTTTTTGCGGATTACGCGTGGTCGCCAGCACAGTCAGGCCTGCATGGTGTGCGAGCTGTGCGGCCAGCATGCCCACCGAAGAAGTCCCGCCGCGGATGAAGAGTGTTTCGCCTTTCCGGATGCCCAGCGCCAGGTGAAGAGAGCCGTGCGCGGTTTGGAACATTTCCGGAACAGCGCCCAGAATTTCCCAGGACAATGCGCTTTCAAACGGATGTAACAACTTTTGAGGCAAGACAGTGTATTCGGCATAGCTGCCATCAAAATCCCTACCCATCCCGCCCATGAGCGCTGCGACCTTTTGCCCTTTCTGGTACTGTCCCGAAGGATCGAATTCCACCTCACCGACGCATTCGATGCCCAATACCCTGGGAAATGTGACGCTTGGTGAAAGCCCTTTGCGAGTCATCAGCTCCGAGCGGTTCAGGCCAAATGCCTTGACTTTTACAAGTACCTGACCCTGATCCGGCACCGGCACCGGCCTGTATCCCAGGATCAGCTCTTCCGCTGAGCCGGGACTGTAAATAACAGCTGCTTTCATTTGTGATAATTGGAATGGGTTGACTTCAATTTGTGACTGATTAATGTCGCAGCAAAGTTGGCGAACAACCTGCTGATGCACCCATAACCTACCTTAAGAAATGGCCTTAACCTGGTTTAAGCGTTGAAATCCCTGGAGGTAATTTCCTTTCTGATTTTGCTCAGAAACTCGGGCGTGATACCCAGATAGGAAGCGATTTGGGTGTTAGGCAGTCTGGAAGCGAGGGTAGGGTACTGTTGCAGGAAAGCAAGGTACCTGTCCTGTGCGCTGGAACTGAAATTCTGTAAAACCCGATTCTGCAGTTCCACATACTTGTCTTCAATGATCACTCTGAAAATCCGGTCCAGCTTGGGGATGCTCTGATATAAAAGGTAAAGGGCCGGTTTTTCTATTTGTACCACCGTACCAGGTTCGATTGCTTCAATAAAGAGTTGGCTGGGCCTTCCGGAATGAAAACTGCCGATGTCAGCGATCCAGTCATTTTCAGCGGCAAATTGAATATTATGCTCAGTCCCTTTCTTGTCTACAGCATACATTTTGAAACACCCCTTCACAACAAATGAATAATGTCTGCAGGGAAACCCCTCTTGTAAAATGAATTGCCGTCTCTTGATCTGACGCTCGGTCGCCTTGTTATGAAGCAGCTTTTTCTCTTCTTCGTCTAAGGGAAGATAACTTTCAAAATGGTCCAGAAGCGATTGCGAAATCAAGGATGATGCGTTTAGCCAGGTTTGTAAAGTAAAGATATGACACAATCCAGAAAGCAAATCAATAGCCGCCCTGGCATAGTTTGTTTAATCCTTATTTCTCAATTTTAAATGAATGCGATATGCTCGATGAATTGTTTGATCTGATACGACAAAACGGACAACAGTCCGTTGTTGAAAACGAAGCTGTGCCCAATGAGCACAATGAGGCTGTGATACAGGAGGCCCATCGTTCGATCGTGAACGGGCTAAGTGATCTGAGGGAGCCAGCGCAGGTGAACAGCCTTTTTGAGTCGGTGCAGCAGGGGCAGGCACAAAATAACCCTGCTGTACAGCAGATCTCGAACAATTTCATGGGCAATATCATGCAAAAGTTCGGCATCAATGCGGGTACGGCAGCGTCTATTGCGTCGTCCCTGATCCCCATTGTCCTGAGTAAGATCGCCAGCAAAGGCAGTCAGGGAGGACAGGGCGGATTCGACCTGGGCGGACTATTGGGTTCGCTGACCGGTGGCGGTGGTGCGCCTGGCAATACATCCTCAGGTGGGCTGGGAGGCAATATCGGCAGCATGGGCGCCAGGTTGGGCCTTGACAAGGACGGCGATGGCGATGTAGACCTGAATGATCTTTCCAAAATGTTTAAATAGATCAGATCCCCGCGTTCCGGCGCGGGGATCTGAACATTACTGCGGCGGCGTGAGAACTCCGCAGGAGCAGGGGATACGTGGGTTGCCAAAAAACAAAATGGGCCCTTTTGTTTCAAAGTTCTTGTCGGCGTAATGAAAGCTGTAAGTCCCGGAAGTCAGGCTGACCTTAGCCATTAAAGCCTTTCAGCTTGATTTTGGTATTGTAATCGGATGTTTGTTCGCGGGGATTCATTTTGCAGGTTTAAGAAAATCAAAGTTTGCCTTTGTGTTTTAGCACCCAGGTAGCCGAGTTGGTTGGAACGCTTGTTTTATCTAGTTTAGCGATACAAGACATCCCCCAATGCCCAGAAATAACAAATCCATATACAGTGCCCTCGCGGCCAACGTCCTTATCGCAGTCACGAAGTTTATAGCAGGCGCTTATTCGAACAGTTCTTCCATGATCTCGGAGGGGATTCATTCGATGGTGGATACCGTCAACCAGGTCTTGCTACTTTACGGCCTGCGCCGGAGTCAAAAACCAGCGGATGCGGCCCGGCCATTTGGTTATGGGAAGGAGTTGTATTTCTGGTCTTTTATCGTGTCGATCCTGATATTCGGATTGGGCGGGGGGATTTCCATTTACCAGGGTATCCATCATATCATGGAACCGGAGGCACTCGGCGACCCTACCTGGAATTATGCGGTAATAGGTATTTCCATCCTATTGGAAGGAAGTTCGCTGTTTATCGCGATCAGGGAGTTTAACGAGGTGCGTAATGGCGTGGGCTGGTGGGAGGCCATTATCAAAAGTAAAGATCCGTCCAGTTTTCTGGTTCTTTTTGAAGACGGTGCAGCGGTGCTGGGGTTGTTGATCGTGCTCGTTTTGATGATCGCAGGTCACCATTATCAACTGCCTTACCTGGATGGCGTTGCTTCGGTAATGATCGGTCTGTTACTCGTGATGGTTTCCGCTATCCTCGCCAGGGAGAGCCGGAGCCTGCTGATGGGCGAAGGTATCGCACCGGAAACGCAGGCCAGGATCAAGGCGCTGGCAGAAAGCGACCCGGCGGTCGTGAAAGTCCTGGGTGTGCTCTCCACCTATCAATCGCCGCAGGAAGTCCTGCTGATGCTGCTGACTGAATTTAAAGAAGACCTCGACACGGCCGCCATCACCGATGCCATTGTGCGTGTCCGGACCAGCATTAAAACAGATTATCCCCTGATCCGGTACGTGATCATCCAGCCGCAAATCGGTGAGAAGCTGTCTGAACGTCCGTGAAAATGAATGCTTTTTGGATGATTTTTTTAACTTACAGAAAAATGTAACCCATGAAGCACATTCTCTACCTGGTTGTTTGTCTGTCCTGCCTTTGCTGGCAATGTAAAGAAAAGAAAGACGAGGTGCCGCAGCCCGCTGGGCAGAAGGAAATAAATATTCTTGATTTTTCCATACCTGGCGTTGATCCGAAAAATATCGTAGTAGGGAAAGATCTCATCGTCGTCAATCTTCCGGAGAATTACGGGTCAGGAGATCATATTAAGCCCGAGATCACATTCGAAAATGGCTATTCTTCGGGCTCCACGCTCCTCAATGGATTTAATTTTAACGGAAAGGATATCAGGCTGGATGTAGAAAGCATAACCGGGACAATACGGTCCTATAACATCATCGTAATCCCGCACAAAGCCATTCTGCTGGCGGAGCCTGCCAAAAATATGCAGCTTACCATCGCTCCGGAAGCTACCATTACCATTTTGTATGAGCTCATGGGTACACGGGCAACGGTCAGTGACAGCGGGAAGCTGGTATATGAGCCACTGGTCCGTTTCACCGACAAGGCAACCGGCCAGATTGCGCAGGAACTCTATGCCGATCAGAGCTATGCGACCTCGGGGAAAGAGCTGATCATCACATTGCCCGTTACTACAATGCCGGGCGATTACAGGGCGGAGGTCGTTTGGGGTACTAAAACGGAATTACTTTCCTCCCAGATCAGCATCGAAGCAGGCCCGACCCTATTCAGGAGAGGATCATGGACCATGCTCGAAAAGGATCGCTATTTCGAGGTGAAAGGTTTCAATTTAAGTTCCGAAGACAAATACGAGGCCATTGTTCAAAATGACTTCATAGCTCCTCAGCAGTTTCCCCTCAAATATGAAAAACCGGGAACATTATCCGGCAATTTGCCCGAGCCTTTTGGTTTGGGAAATTACAAGATCACATATCTCCATAATGGCAAAGTGATGGAACCTTACCTGGAAAGACAATGGCTGGACCGATATTCGGGCGACGACAATATCTATATCCGGAAATATACTGAGCAACCCATCGCAAGAATCGTATCGCAGCCATCGCGGCTCAGTTCCTTCGATACAAATATGGGCTACCGGTTGCCTTACTATCCGTCAGCGAAAGAAATCAGCCGTGAAGAACCTGTACTCGTTTATACCCAGACGTGGGGGCCAACTGCTAACAAAAATGAGTTGATACTGGTCAACCATACTACCCGGGCGGAATATACTTTGCCTTTTTCGGGAGACATTTACCCGATTTTTGACGGCTTCCTCGCATTCACATCGTATCAAATCACGGACGACGTACCCAGCGGAAAATATGAGGTTTATATCGTCCATGGAACAGATAAAACAGAAAGGTATAGCGAGATCATCACATTGAAATAACTGCCGGCAACGGACAGCAACTGTCCAGAAATGAACATCTTTTGTAATCAAATCAGGTCGTAACTCTTTAATTAATAGCATATTGTGTATGCGTATCCCTGCTGGCAAAGTATTTGATCAGCAAATATGAAACTAATAAAATCATGAACAGGGCTTATCTCGGGGAGTTTGAAGAAATTGTGCTTCTGACGGTCGCTGCGCTCGAAGGTGGTGCGTACGGGTTGCTACTCGTACACGAAATTGCGGAGCAAACCGGTCGCACGGTCAGGATCAACCAGGTCCATTCCGCATTGCAGCGGTTGGAAGAAAAGGGGATGATCAAATCGGTTATGGGCGAGCCGACGGCAGAACGTGGCGGGCGCCGGAAGCGGCTATACTCGGCTACTGCTTACGGTCAGAACACCTTGCAGCAAGTGAAGGAAGTGAGAGAAAATCTTTGGTCACGTCTTGTTAAACCTTTTAAACTCGCTGTTGACTGATGAAAACTCCCGTTCCACCTATCCGGGCCGACAAGCTTCTTTCCTGGATTTGCGCCCCGCATCTGATCGAAGGCATCCTGGGCGATCTCCATGAAGATTTTCATTTGCAGGTCAGCAGCATGGGTTTGCAAAGAGCCCGGCTCCATTATTGGAGAGAAGCATTTGGTTTTATAAAACCCAGGTATATCAAACGGCAAAAATCGCCCAATTTATCCACTTCTTCCTTCAATCGCGGCATGATCCATAACTATCTTACCATTGCCTGGCGAACACTGGCGCACAACAAGGCCTATTCCTTTATCAATGTCATTGGGTTAAGCATTGGCCTGGCAGCTGCTATGCTGATATTGCTGTACACCAAAGACGAGGTCAGCTTCGACCAGTTTCATGCCAACAATCCGAACATCTACCGCATCGCCAATAAATACATTTCTCCCGAGGGAAAACAGGAGGGTGTTTCGGGGGCCACGGGCTACCTGCAGGGACCAAAATTTGCAGCGGGTGTGCCGGAAATCCGGGCCTTCGTACGCTATCAGGTACACCAGAATGATATCAAAAGAGGCAATGAGATTACAAGCGAGGAGGTTTTTCGCGCTGATTCCTCTTTCTTTTCGGTATTCTCCTTTCCATTGCTGAGTGGTAACCCGAAAACCGCATTGGCCCATCCCCAATCCGTGGTCATTTCGGAGGGAATGGCGGAGAAGCATTTCGGGAAAACGGATGTGCTCGGCAAGACGATTGTGATGAAGGACAGCTATGATAAGAATGCCCGCTTTGAACCTTATACCGTTACAGGTGTGGCGCAAAAATTACCTCAGAATTCCTCCATCAAATTCGATATACTCGTACCAATGGTGACCGATCATGGTGAAATGGAACGCAGCGAGAATTGGTTCAACACATTCCTGAACACGTTTGTATTGCTTGATCCCGGAGCGTCCACTCCGGGAGCGTCCACTCCGGGAGAGTCCACTCCGGGAGCGTCCATAGCTCTTGTGGAAAAGAAGATGAACATCGTTTACAATGCGGATGCTAAAGAAGCTATCAAGGCAGTCGCTGAAAGATTTGGCATGAGAAACAAGAAGGTATACACCCTGCAACCCTTTACGGATATGCACCTGAGTGCCGATCTGCCTGCCGAAAATGGACTGACGGGCCATAGCAATCCGCAATTATCCTATATTCTGACGGGAATCGCGCTTTTTATACTTCTCATAGCCTGTATCAATTTCGTGAACCTGACGGTGGCCCGATCTATCAAACGTGCGAAAGAAATCGGCGTTCGCAAAGTAGTGGGAGGCGGCCGTATGCAGCTGATCGCTCAATTCCTCGGCGAGTCTTTTCTGCTTTGTATGGCTGCGTTCATTTTTGCGCTGATATTGGTGCAACTGACATTGCCGACGTTCAATTACCTTTCCAATAAGGCTTTGGCAATTTCTTATCTTTTTGATATAAAACTAATGATGGGTTATCTGGCACTCTTTTTCGCCACAGGCTTGCTGGCGGGCTTTTATCCGGCATTGGTGCTGTCTGGTTATAATCCGGTTAAAACGTTGTACAACCGCATGCAGCTTTCGGGTAAAAACTATCTGCAAACTTCCCTGGTCGTGCTTCAGTTTACGATTGCTTCTTTTCTGATTATCGGCACGCTTACCATCAACTCGCAATTCAATTATTTGATCAATAAGGATTTAGGATATCATGATGAGCAACTGGTCCTGGTAGACAAATCCAACCTGACAAGGGCAGAAGCGCACCTGCTGAGGCAGGAGCTTGAAAAAGATCCGAATGTGATCGCCGTGGCACCCAAAAATGGCGGCCGGTGGAATACTGCGGCGAAGGTGAACGGGAATACTGATATCGACTTTACTTACGAAACCGTGGACCCCGAGTTTCTGCGGGTAATCCAGGTGCCTGTTGTGAAGGGTCGTAATTTCTCCGAGGCTTTTCCAGCCGATTCTACCCGTTCGGTGCTTGTGAATGAGACGTTTGTGAAACAAGCCGGGTGGAAAGACCCGATCGGGCAGATCGTTGATTTTTCGTTCGATAAGGCCAAGTATTCGGTGGTGGGGGTGGTTAAAGATTACCATTACACCGATTTGAATGAGAAAATCGGCCCGCAAGTTTTCACCATGAAACCCGGGAATCCCTATGGAAGGTTTTTTGTGAAGATCAAACCTGGTACCGAAGCCACCAGCCTGAGGCATATTGGCGAAACGTATACCCGGCTGTTCCCGCTCAACCCATATACCTATAAATTTATGGACGACGAAAACCTGAAACGTTACGAATCGGAAGCGAAATGGAAGCAGATCATGCTTTTCGGTACGCTGCTGACCATTTTCATTTCCTGCATTGGTTTGTTCGGGCTGGCTACACTTTCTGCGGAGCGCCGTACGAAAGAGATCGGTGTGCGCAAAGTGCTGGGTGCTTCTGTCACCAGCATTGCCCGGCTGCTTACTTCTGATTTTTTGAAACTGGTCTGCATTTCATTTGTCTTTGCTTTTCCGCTGGCTTACTACGCCGTCGATCAATGGCTGCAAAAGTATCCTTACCGAATTCCTGTCAATGCATTTACATTCCTGGAAGCTGCCCTGATGGCCGTTGCCGTGGCTTTTCTGACGGTAAGCTTCCAAGCAATCCGGGCTGCGCTGATGAACCCTGTTAAAAGTTTGCGGAGTGAATAAACAGCCATACCCTTATTTTATCGCAGCAGCACATCCGTGATTTTGATCCGAAACAGCCCGTCTGTAAACCGGGCTGTTTCGGGCATCCCGTTTTTCAGACGGGGATAAAGGTTCAGGTCCTCATCAAACGAAATGGCAAACCGGCCCTCTACCACACCCGATGCTTTGTCAAATCGGGTCACCTTGATCCAGCCGGGCTTTTTTCCGCGGTAGAGGTAGCGTTTTCCCAGTCCGCCTGAGTTGCCTATGTAGGAGAGTGTGGCGACCTCGTTTTTCAGCTTGGTCCGTTTGTCCAGTGTACCCATGTTGAAGCGCCCCTTTTTCAGCGGAATGTTGTAAATCACCAGCGCCTGGGTCCTGGTGCATTCGGGGTCGAGGCAACCATTTTCGGTGTTTGGATTGGGGCCGCCGCCCATACCCGGATAATCAATGTCGGTAAAGACGACCAGGTTGAACTGCCGGACATCTTCTGACTGTTGCCCGGCAGATTTGAGCCGCAGTACCTTGCCGGTGCCATACCAGACAGTATCGTTCAAATTGCTCGTCACATTGAATCTGCTATTGGCAGGTAAGGAAGGCTGCCTGGCGCAACCCACACAGGCCAGTAACACAATCCCGCAAAAATGTATCGCTTTCATAACTATTGTTTTTAAGAGTAAAAGCAATAGTTATGAAAAACTAATTATTTAGTTGAAGAAAAAAAACTCTTTTTTACCAAATCAGGGATGATCAATTGAGTTATGTTCTGTTGCATTTCCGCACCCAATAGGTTATGCCGGGGGGGGGGTGTAGAAGGGGCCAACGGGAACAATATTTGTAATCCAGTCGGAAACTGAAAATCCATGAAAGAACAAGATATCAAAACAACAGCAAGGGTCCTTTTAGGGGCAGGCTTGATCTACGCGGGAATCAGCCACCTGACTTTTGCCAGAAGGGAATTTCAGGCACAGGTACCCGACTTTGTTCCTTTGAAAAAGGACGAGACCGTTGTTTATTCCGGCATTGTTGAAATTGCAATGGGCAGTGCGTTGGTTGCTGCACCCAAAAAGCACCGCGAAACCGTTGGACAGATAGCGGCCGCCTTCTTTTCCGCTGTGTTTCCGGGAAACATTTCTCAGCTGGTCAACCATAGAGACGCCTTTGGGCTTGACACCGACGGCAAGCGGTTTTTACGATTGTTTTTTCAGCCGGTCCTTGTTTGGTGGGCGTTAAAAAGTACAAGCAAGAGCAGTTAGTAGCAACTAACACGGCATCTTTTTGTTTCCCAGATTTTCTGTTTCCCAGCCAATTTTTCGGGATATCAGCAGCCTGTCGATATGAGAAAGACCAGCGTACTGCTGATATCATTTCCTATTTTACTGTCATTGCCATTGTGATTGCCTGTTTGGGGCTGTTCGGCCTTTCAACTTTCTCAGCGGGGCAACGGACAAGGGAAATTGGTGTACGAAAGGTGCTGGGTGCCTCGGTTGCAGAAATTGCGGGAATGCTTTCGAAAGAGTTTCTGGTCTTGATTTTACTAGCTATTTTAATTGCTTCACCGCTTGCCTGGTTTGGCATGCACCGCTGGCTTCAGGGTTTTGCATATAAGATCGAAATTAAATGGTGGGTCTTCGCTTTATCCGGAATACTGACAATCGTGGTGTCCATCTTAACAGTGTCATGGCAAAGTATTAAAGCAGCTTTGACGGATCCGGTAATAAGTTTGAGAAGTAATTAGAAATTCGCGAAAGTGCCAGGATCATTTTATTTTTTTGAGGCAATGAGCTCTATCTTACCTGTCTGGAACAAAATAAAATTTAAACGTGCCCTAGGAATTGGTGAAGGCAATTCCTAGGGCACGTTTCGATAATTCAACCAAAATAGAGGGAGGCCAGGCATATCATGTTGTCTTCGCAAACGGGCTAACCCGATTCGACATCGAATTCAAAAAAGCCGCCAAACCAGAACCAAGCAGGAGGGGGCGCCGGTTGCTAAACGATGGGTGGGGGAAAGGACCATAGCCTGGTTGAGTTTTGTGGCAAAAAAAGAGGTTGAAATATTTGAGGATATTTCAACCAAAATCACCAGTTGGCTAGGCAGTCACCAGCGTTTATCAAAGCCTTTCTGATTGTCATCGTCCGAGGCATTACTGGCCCGGTACTGTGGGGTCGAATTTGAATTAGTCTGGCCGTCTGGAACATGTACTTGAAATTTTCGATTTGCTACCCATCCAGCCATTATTGCTGAAAATACGCTGCCCTGATTATAGAATTTAAGATAAGATTTCTTAGCCATACAAAAACCGGACTGCTCATAATGGGCAATCCGGTTTCAATAATGCTACAATGGGTGATTCTGGTTAATTAGTCAAGCTGCTTAATTGCATTTGCTCCAATGGAAATATGTGCATATCCGAAGCTATCAACGTCGCCAATGTTGAACGACAATTTTGCCTTATCAGAGTGAGCGGTAAACTTAATTGCATGGTTGACCCATTTTGCTGGATTGCTGCTCAGATCGATTGAGAAATACTTCGTTGGAGCATTTTCATGGTATATGGTTAAGTCGACGGACTTGGCGTAATTCGAATTCCAGGTTCGGGTGGTGGATACCAGTACAACAAGTACGTATGTTTTATCTGGTGTGAGGTTGGTAATTGTAGCTTTTAAGAGGGAACGTTTTAAACTATTTTTGGACACCTTCATTGAAGTCGTGAGAAATGAGGCTGTTTGGCCCCTTCCTGTTATCGAATTTATCCATGGCAGGTTATTATCTCCCCACAATCCACTAGGAGTTGAAGTGCCTGTCGGCACCGTTGCCCCATCATTAATCCACCCTTGAGCTAAGCAGCCATAGCAAGCAGGACCCGCTGTCTGTGGGATACTAGGTATCAAGTCGTTGGTTTTTGCGTTCTTGTCCGCTTCATTCAAATTTGACGTTTTGACGTCGGCCTGCGGTTGCGGAGCTTGCACATCGTTCTTTGAACAACTGCTTAGGAATATTAAAGAGCCAAAAAAAACGGCACTCATCCCCAACCTGGAAATCTTTGATAAACTCGTCATTTTTTAAATGTTTATTGTGAAACAATATTACCGGTGCGAAAATGACTTGCATTCTCCTTACTTTGGGCGAGCATTTCTTTTTCGGCATGCCAGGGTTAACCAACGGTTTAGCATGGGTCAGAGGCTCGAAATAGCATCAGCCTTCCTTCTGGACTTTTGTAGAATAGGTCGTCGATGGTATTTATTTTGTCCTGCCAAACCAATCAGACAAAAATGGAAAAGCGACTGAGCTCTTGACGCTGTGGAGGATGACGCCGAGGTTTTGAAAGATTTTTATGAGCAGAAACTAGGATGGAAACCGGTGGCGCAGAATAAATGATCTGTTACCTTTATTTATAACCTCTACCTGTTTCGGTTGAAATTGACTCTTCGTTACTTTTGATGATGAAACGGGATTAGAAATTACACAATTATTTATCAACATAGCCAACTTGCTTTTGAACTCTACTACCATTCTGTTCAATAGCTAAGAATGTGTTTCGAATTTTAGAAATTGAGTATCGTACTACGATTCGATGTGATGTTCTCCGCGTATCCTGTCAATAACAAAGATCCTTTTATGTTTTACTTCAATCAAAAGCGATACAATTACTGGCCGATTTATGAGGCAATCAAGAAGTATTATCCGCTAGGGATAAAGAAAGAGGAAGGCGGGCTTTTTTATCACTATCCCGGTCTTAAAGAACTTGAAGCATTGATTATTGATCATATCCATGATGAATCCCAATTTAAGAACCGGTGGGTATCGTTTCAAGAGAAATTGCATT
This sequence comes from Dyadobacter sp. HNCC25DJ185, assembly GCF_056895195.1. Classification (NCBI taxonomy): domain Bacteria; kingdom Pseudomonadati; phylum Bacteroidota; class Cytophagia; order Cytophagales; family Spirosomataceae; genus Dyadobacter; species Dyadobacter sp. HNCC25DJ185. Next base: position 3,138 of record NZ_JBXHAR010000012.1, on the reverse strand, counting down.
CGATTACTCAAAAACCTGTAATTGGAACATCTTATGGGCAAGCTCCCTCATTTAGTGCCTATTTGGAACTTGAAGCTACATCAATCAAAAACTACACCATTTTCCGCGACCTATATTTTGCCGTTAGCTTGGTTGGGCCGTTTTACACAGTGATTGGACGGGACAGGTGCGTGGTTGCCTTAACGCAGGAGAGGTTTGCTGTCGGCACAAATTATCTTACGGTGTCACCAGAGGAAGAATACAAGGAAGCATTCGAATTGGTTTGTTCTGAGATTGAGCACAATTTCAAATCCTATCGCTTCGTGCCATTTGATCTTAACATCCAGGAGCTCGACGGCCTTGATGTTCGGTATTCGGGTGAGGAGGGGAATAAAGTGTTTCATGCGCTCTTTAACCAGCAGATTGACCTTGGAGCCCAAGTGTTAGGTAATACTTTTTACAAATCTTCAGACTGGCTGAAGGAAGGCCAATGAAGTGTATATGTAGTCCTCGGAATAGATGGTGCTCATAAGAACATGACCATGGCGCGATCGCATCCAATATTATGAAAGTACATGACTCCGCCAGTAGACAGGCCAGAAAGAGCTTCAAAAGCTTGAAATAGGCCTTTTAGGTGCAATATGCCGTTGTGTGAGAGTCGCTGTCCGAAATTTTTTAAAAAGGTCTGATGATCGCTCCCGGAAATTGGAAAGCTTCCTGCATTGATCAGTTGTGTAACGCCCACCCCCGAACGTGATACAGTCATTCTCTTCTTGGTCTCTATTGTATGCTCATTTGCGCATTTTCAAGTTTTTGATGAGTTTGTCCTACTTAAAATAATCCACAGGTAATCTCAGGCAGAGCAAACACCAATCGGAACTAATGAACAACCATTTGCTCGGCTTTCTCTAGCTTGATTTTTGTTTCTGGAGTTTGTTTGATAGAAAGTGACTTTCTATAGCTGGCAACGGCCCGTGACTTGTCGCCTTTTGCCTTATACAAGTCACCCAGAAAGGCATAGGCCAAAAAACTTTCAGGGTAATTTTTCAGGTTCATGGCAAACAGCGCTTCGGCTCTGTCAAATTGTTTTTTTTCATTAAACAGATAATACGCCAGATTATTAACCAGCTCTTCTGGTGGCAGAAGAGCTTTTCCGTTGGCATCCGTCATACCATACTCCGAAGTAAGGTTTTCAAAGTGTGTCCTCAGAAAGGAGGTAAAGTCGAATTTAGGATCTGAATAATAACGGTCTTTCAGTACCAATGGATAATCCTTGAACAGGAAATGCAGCGCATCGTAAGTAGCAATCAGGGGAACCGAACTGTGGGTATCCTGGTCGTAATACCTAAAGCTTGCCTGCAAACCATTCGGATGCCCGGTGGTAAGGTAGTTAGCTAGTTTGAGGATCGAACGGGGATGTAGCGTGCCACTCGTCGTATCTTTCTGAACACTTAATGTGTCCATCTCGCCCGGCTGTGTATGCGCCATCGCCAAGAACACTGATATCCCTGCGTACGACGAGGTTTTTAAGGTTCCCTGCACCTCCCGCAATAACCGTTGATTGTCCCACCACATGCTCGGATCGATGGCGACATATCCCTTGAAAAGGTCTTTATGATGCAGCAGGGCATCGATCACCATCAAGCCTCCCAGTGAATGGCCGATCAAAATTCTGTATTGGGTTGTGGGGTAAGCGGAATCGATATGCGGGATTAATTCGTTTTCGATAAAGGCTATAAAGGTTTCACCGCCACCCGAAATGCTGGCGGTGGGATTATCGATCCATAGGCCACCCGTTACTTGCGTTGGGGTAAGGTCCCTCTTTCGATTGGTGTTCACGATACCAACCAGGACGGCTTCCGGCCAAAAATTGTTGCCATTGACCGAACTTAAAAAGCTGATTGTGGATGCCGTACTGGCAAAATTCCATTCCGCATCGAGTAAATAAACGACGGGATATTTTTTTTTCGGATCGCTCTTAGCTGATTCAGGCACATGAATCCAGATGGTCCTTTTCTCATTTAGCTTTTTGGAATCGATCGTGTCGATCTTACCAATGGCCACAGCATGGTCAGACTGGGCTTCAACCGAGTTTAGGAAAAGGGATAAAACGACCGATAACAATGTTTGTCGCATGTTTGAAATTTTTAGAATAAAGAAGGGCTTGGTTTCGAAATGTTTGAGGTTTACATTTTTTTAATTTCAAAATGCGTAAACCAGCGTTGAGCCAAAAGGTTACAAGAGGGTATCCAAATTTTTGGATTTAAAACATCCCCACTCGCCCTCTTTTCCTCAGAAAACGGGACAGCATGTACCCGAAGGGCTGTAGTATCACATGTTGTGAATCAAAAGGCAGTTTGTATATTTATGTGTTCTATTTATCTAGTACACCATTACACTTGTTCGCAAACATGCAGAATTCAGTTTCCAGGTTGAAGCAAAACCTGTTGTTGCAACTTTTTACGATTGGCCTGCGCTATCTGCTCGGGTCTTCTTTTGTATATGCAAGTATTTTTAAAATTCTAGGGGTCAGATTTATGCCTCAGCCAGATCAAAACGTACCGATCGGCACGCTGCCGCACTTTTTTGAAGCGATGTATCAGGCAGGCATTTACTGGCATTTCATTGGCTGGGGCCAATTGTTTGCAGGTTTTCTGCTCATGTCGCAGACTTTCAGCACTTTGGGAGCAGTGGCGTTTTTCCCGGTTATGCTTAATATTTTTGTCATCACCACTTCATTCGAATCCCCCAACATTCTGTTCATCACGTCTTTAATGCTGCTTTCCAATGTGTATCTGCTTTTATGGGACTGGAATAAGTTGAAATTCATCTTTTTACCCGAGCCGCAGCGCTATCTGGACGATAACCCTGCGTTTTCAGAATGGAGAGGTTGGACGTATGTAGGTCTGATGTTGTTTTTCGCTGTTGTTTCCCTGCGCTTATTTCAGATGAACCATTAAGAGATCTTGATTAAAAGGGTTTCGCTATCTGGATGCCAGTAATGGCAATTTACCTGGGCCGGTCTAGAAACCCAAGTTTGATTAAGCTTTTCTCTGAAAGTTAGAAGTATACAGTCTATTTGAAGAATTTGCCCAAATAAAGTTGTACAATCCCCAGATTAGGCTAACTATGGTTATAACAGCATATAGAACTAGCCAA
>NZ_JBXHAR010000011.1:0-251338 GCF_056895195.1 Dyadobacter sp. HNCC25DJ185 | reverse complement strand
ATAGGCGGTCATCGCGTCTTATAATGGAATCACTCCCGAATGTTTTAGCAAAATCAGAAAGGAAATCGAATCACATTAACGGCTTGCTTAGTCCATCTCAAAGGTATTTCTAAGGATAGATTTCCGTCCACTCTTCCGTATTCTTAATCCCAAGTTCCTCAGGACGGAACACCGGGTCTTTGCCTTCGTCCTTTTGTTTCTGATAATCTTTTAATGCAAGCAAAGCCGGTTTGCGTAGCAGTAGGATGGCGACAATGTTCAGCCAAGCCATGAGCCCGACTCCGATATCGCCCACTGTCCAGGCGAGCTCGGCTGTTTTAATGGACCCGTAAAATGTTGCCGCCATGATCAGTAACCGCAATCCCCATAGAAAAACCTTTGAATCCTTTCCTTTGAGAAGATAACTAAGATTGGTCTCGGCGATATAATAGTAGGCCATCACGGTTGTAAACGCGAAAAATAACAGTGCAACCGCCACAAACCCGCTGCCCAGAGAAGGGAAATGCACATTAATGGCAGCCTGGGTAAAAGCAGATCCCATCGCCGCGCCCGGCAAGTGCTCGACCAGGAAACCACCAGCCGGGTTGGCCACATTATATTGACCGGTAAAAAGGATCATCAGCGCAGTAGCGGTGCAAACAAAAAGCGTATCCACATACACCGAAAATGCCTGCACCAATCCCTGTTTGGCGGGATGGCTGGTTTCGGCCGCTGCGGCCGCATGAGGGGCAGTGCCCTGCCCGGCCTCGTTAGAATAGACACCTCTTTTTACACCCCACAATACAGCCATTCCGAAAATGCCTCCAAATGCAGGTTCCAGATCGAATGCGGAGCGGAAAATAAGCGCGAATACCGATGGCACTTCTTTGATATTTAGCGCAATAACCACCAGGGCCATCAAGATATAGGCCCCCGCCATGAAAGGAACTACGAATTCGGCCACCTTTCCAATACGCTTCACGCCACCGAAAATGATCAAGCCCAATAGAATAGTAATGGTTGCTCCCGTGATTTCGACAGGAATTTCAAAAGCACTAAAAGCGCTTGTGGCAATGCTGTTGCTTTGCACGCCAGGCAAAAAAACCGCGGTGCTGAGGATGGTCGCGAATGCAAAAAGATTGGCGTACCATTTGATCCCCAAACCTTTTTCGATATAGTAAGCAGGGCCTCCGCGATATTGGCCGTCCTGCACGGTTTTGTAAATCTGCCCTAGCGTCGCTTCCACGTAGGCCGAAGCTGCGCCCAGGAATGCGATCGCCCACATCCAGAAAACCGCGCCGGGGCCGCCCATTGCAATGGCGGTGGCCACCCCGGCGATATTACCTGTGCCCACCCGGCCCGAAATGGCGATCGCAAATGCCTGAAATGACGAAACGCCGACCTCGGAAGCTTTCCCGCCAAACAACAGGGCCACCATATCTTTGATGTAGCGTACCTGCAAAAAACGGGTGACAAAAGAAAAATAAATGCCGGTTGCCAGACACAAACCTATCAGCGCATTGCTCCAAATAATATCATTTACAAAATTGACAACTTGCTCCATTTATTTTGAAATATCGATTGCTGTTAAAACTTTATATGGCCAATCCCAAATAAAGCGATTAACCTTCAAATTAGCCTTATCAGCTTGCAATGTTCCGGTGAAAACCCCGGATAAGACTATATTTGCCGATAGCAGTTAGTATTTCAAATTCGCTCAAATATGGCCAAAACCCCTCCGCTGTGCCGATGGTCGCAGCGCTATTGAAAAAAATGTTTCGACCTACCCCTCCAATGGTAACGCCGGTAGCTTCACCTCCATCGTCGTACCTGCATTGTTTTTAGATTTCACATGCAGCTGCCCGCCGTGCAGATCGACAATTTTTTTTGCCAATGTTAAGCCTAATCCAAACCCAGGCATGCCCCTCACATTACCGGCCCGCATCATTGGAAGGAATATATCATTTAGCTGTTCACTGGGGATACCGACGCCCTGATCCTGGATTTTGACAATGACCCACGAAAGCTCGTAATCCACCGACAGCCCGATGGGTCTTTGACCGGAGTATTTGCTGGCGTTGTCAAGAATATTTATCAGGGCAGTTCTGAGCAACGTAACATTTCCCACAATGCGGATACCTGAACTGTGCTCGGTAAAATTGTCGGTCAGTAAAAAGTTGATCTGCTGCCCCGGATACTTTTCTCCAAAATAACTGATCGTATCCAGCACGGTATCTACAATGTTAATATCTTCTTTTAAGCGATCAGATTGTAGCCCTTCTATCTCTGCCAAACGCAAAAGCGAATTAGCCAGATCAATAGCACCTTCCAACCTGACCAGTGCTTTTTCAACGCTTTGTTTGATATCGGGCAGGTTTTTATCGTAAGCCAGCGACGTTTCGAGGATGCCTTTTACAACCGTCAGCGGCGTGCGGATTTCATGGGAAGCGTAAGAAACAAAATGTTCCTGACTGAGGGCCAACCCCTGCAAGCGGCTCAGAAGTTCGTTAAACGAGCTGGCCAGGTAGGCCGCTTCGTCGCGCCGCGAACTGCCTGTCAGGCGAAATGAAAAATCGTTTACAGCCGCAGGGTTCATCTGACGGATCAATCCGTCGAATGGCCGCATGGCACTCCGGGCAAACCAAAAGCTGGCCAGGGAGACAATTAAAAGCAGGATTACATTGCCGGTGGCCAGGATAAACAGCAGGCTCTCGCTGGCCTGGATGCCGCTCACATCGTAAGCAGTAACCACCGAAACATATTTGTTGCCTTTGATATCGAATGATAGTGCGAGTCCTTCCTTGGGTCGTTTCCAGGTTTTTGCCTCGTATTCAAAATAAACCTCTTTTTCCCGCGCTTCGCGAAGTAATGCCGGGGTGAGCTTATGGTCTTTCTTTCCGGTGGATTCGTAAATAATCTTGTTTTGACTATCGATGATACATTCGTGTTGGTCGGGAAGCGTCAGGTAGTTGGAACGGTGAAATTCCAGGCGGTTCTGAAAGTAAAGTTGTCCGGCCAATGCCCTGCGCTGCAAGCGGGTACGCATCAGCGACTGGCGGTACGATTCGTAGGTTTGATATATAAAAATGGAAAACAGCAGCAGCAACGTGGCTACCAGTAATCCAAATCCAATGCTGATCCGCTGCTTGATGCTCATGGCTCAGCACCCAGTAAATATCCCACTCCAAAAACCGTGTGAAGCAGGCGAGGCTCTGTTTTATCGATTTTCCGGCGCAGATAATTCACATACACATCCACCACATTGGTATTGGTGTTGAAATGTACGTCCCAGACATTTTCCAGCAAGTCCACCCGGTTGATCACCTTGCCCTGATTGAGCATAAAATATTCCAGAAGCGCATATTCGCGCGCTGTGAGCTCAATCCTTTCACCGCCGCGCCATACGCGGTGTGAGTCCGTTTCAATTTCCAGGTCCAGCAGCAGCAAGCGTTTCGGCCGGGGCGCTCGGGAAGGGTGCCTGCGGGCCAGTGCACGGAGGCGGAACATGAGCTCTTTGAATGCAAAAGGCTTGGATAAATAATCGTCGGCCCCGGCTTCAAAACCCAGCACCTTATTGTCCAGGCTACCCAGCGCAGTAAGCATGATCACGGGCACAGCGGGCCAGTTTTGTTTGATAAACCGGCACAAATCGTAACCGTTCAGACCGGGCAAATTGACATCCAGCACCACCACGTCGAACATGTTTTCATTGACCATACTCCGACCGATCACCCCGTCGAAAGCCACGGAAACGGTGACCCCTTCGGATTGTAACCCTTTTTGGATGAATTGGGTCAGTTCGAGATCATCTTCAACAACGAGAACATTCATGGTCGTTTCTGTGCGCTTTTTCTTTTGGTAAAATTAAGGATCAATGTCAAAACCGACTCAAAAAAGCGGCCTTCTCACCAAATTCTAATAACCTTCTCAGTACCTTCTAATCAGGTGCCTGCTTATTTTGATGCTGAGCAAAAGCGACTGCCGTCATCAGCGCCAAAGATGAGCAAAACCATGAACCGCATCCTATTCCTGACCCTTTTCATTTTTATCATCCTTTACCGGAACTTGCCGGCAGCGGCGCAACCCCTGAGCATGGAAGGTGCCGTGGAGGCGACCATCAACCATTATCCCACGCTGGCGGCACAGCGGTCTGCCCTGGAAGCTTTACGGGCCAACTTACAGGTTTTGCATGACAACCGGCTTCCCAATGTCCGCCTGCATGACCAGGTGAATTTGGGTACCGCCAACGGACTTTCGGGATCCTATTTTTCGATGGGGCTTATCGTGCCGACATCTGGCGGCAGAAGGCCCGAAAATTCCAGTGACCTGGCTTCGGGCAATATTGCGCTGGCTACCGCAGATTGGGAAGTTTACAATTTCGGGCGTTTTGGGGCTGAAAACAAGCTGGCCCAGGCCGATATCGCAGTCGGCGAGGCCGGGCTGGAACGGGAACAGTTTGCGCTCAGGCAAGCTGTGATCAAAACTTACCTGGATTTGGTCTGGCTCAGTCAAAGCCTTAAAATCGAGCAGCAAAACCTGGCACGTGTCGATACCGTCCGGCGGGTGATCAACAACCTGGTGCAAAACGGGATCCGCCCGGGACTCGATTCCTCGCTGGCTTCGGTGGAACTGTCGCGGGCCAAGTTGGCCTACTACCAAATGCAGGAAGAATACCGAAAAGCCAATGTTCAGCTGGCGACATTAACCGGCCGGCCGGCAACCGGGTTGTTGATTGACACTACATTTAATGCGGCGCTACTCCTTGGTGAGCCGGTGACAGCGACCATACTGAGTGATCATCCGCTGCTGAAATACCGCAATAAACTATTGACCCGCCAAAATGCAGAGATTGAAATGATCCGTAAATCGGCGCTTCCCAGGATTTCGCTTCTCACTTCGGTGTGGGCCAGGGGCACAAGCCTGGATATCGATAATAATTTTGGCCCAATCGGGCAGGGATTGGGTTACAGCCGCAGCAACTTTCTGCTGGGCATTGCAGCGACGGTCAATCTAACTGATTTCAAAAGGGCGAAAACCCGCTCCACACAGCAGCAGTGGCGCATCCGGGAAGCAGCCAGTCTCTTGAATGTGGAGCAGCTGCAACTTCAAAACACATTGACCATGGCAGATTCGGTGATGTCCTCGATCAGGCTATCGTTGCAGGAATTGCCTGTCACCTTGCGCTCTGCGAACCTGGCCTATCAGCAGCGCATGTCACTTTACAACAACGGCATTGAAAACATCCTGGGCATTACCGATGCATTGCAACTATTGACCCGGGTCGAAAAACAGGTGATCGATGTCCAGCGCAGGGCTGTGGAAGTCCGCCTGCAGAAAGCCTACGCAACCAGCAATTTCGACCCATTTTTTGCCCTTTTCAGACGACAGTAACCCGATCTAATATGCTATCTGCCTCATTAAAACGTCCTGTATCCGTGATGGTGCTCATTGCAGGGCTTGTTGTCTTTTCGATCATGTCGGCTACCCGGATCCCGATCGACATTTTCCCCCGGCTTAATTCGCCTGTGATCTACGTGATCGAGCCGTACGGCGGGATGTCGCCTGCTCAGATGGAGGGTTTTTTCGCGACCCGTATGCAGGACCAGTTCCTCTACATTGGCGGGATTAAAGAGATTTCCAGCAAAAGTGTCCAGGGGTTGACGGTCGTAAAACTTTCATTTTACGAAGGCAGCGATATGGCGCAGGCGGCGGCGGAAGTCGCGATCCAAGTTAACCGCGCCATGAAATTCTTCCCTCCCGGCGCATTGCCTCCCCAGGTAGTACGTTACGATGCTTCCTCAGTTCCCATTGGCGATTTGGTTTTTAGCAGTAAAACACGCGCATTAAAGGAAATTCACGAGCTGGCCGTCACCCGGATCAGGCCTTTGTTTTCAACAGTTCCTGGTCTTACGGCCCCGCCGCCGATCGGGACCAATTCCCGCACGATTGTCATTAACCTTGATCCCCAGAAAGTACGCAGCCTGAACATTTCTCCCGATGAAGTCGTAGAAGCGCTCGCAGCCAATAATGCGATGACTCCCTCCGGAAATATCCGGATTGGCAATAAATCTTACATTACCACACTGAATTCACTGGAAGAAAAGGTGTCTGATTTCGGTCAGATTGCCGTGGTCAATGACGGGCACCGGACGGTTTTTTTGCGGGATTTGGGCACGGTGACAGATGGTTCGGACGTAACAGCCGGATATGCTTTGGTCAACGGGAACCGCTCTTCCTATATTCCGGTTGTAAAAACTGCTGATGCCTCTACGTGGGATGTCGTCACCGCATTAAAAGCAAAACTGCCTGAAATGCGTAGCCTGTTGCCCGATGATATCCAGGTCAATTATGAATTCGACCAATCTGTTTTTGTAATTAATTCTGTCAAAAGCCTGCTGTTTGAAGGAGGACTTGGCGCGATCCTTACAGGACTGATGGTGCTGCTTTTTCTGGGCGACTGGCGCTCTTCCCTCATCGTTATCATCACCATCCCTGTCTCTATCATTGCCGCAGTGCTGATGCTGAGCCTGGCTGGTCAGACAATCAACATCATGACCCTGTCGGGCTTGGCGCTGGCCATCGGCGTACTGGTAGATCAGGCGACGGTGACGATTGAGAATATTCACCAGCATTTGGAAATGGGCAAGCCCAAAAAGCAGGCGATCTACGATGCCTGTAAGGAAGTTGCCCTTCCGCTGCTGCTGATCCTGCTTTGTATCATAGCCGTTTTTGCCCCCTCATTTATTATGTCGGGCGTGCCCAGGGCCATGTTCCTGCCGCTTTCGCTCTCGATCGGATTTGCGATGACAATCTCTTATTTTCTTGCTCAAAGCTTGGTGCCAGTCCTGGCCAACTGGATGCTGAAAGATCATCAGCATGGTGAAACACCTCAAACAGAAACGAAGGTTACGTTTTTTGACAAAGTTCGGAATGGCTTTATGGGCCAAAATCAAAGGCTGGTAAAAAGTAACAAACTGATGGTTTGGATTTACCTGATTGTCATTTTTGCGCTGGCTGCGGGAGGGTTTGTCTGGATCGGGAAAGATATGCTTCCTCAGCTCAATAGCGGACAAATGGTGATCCGCATGAAAATGCCCGACGGTACACGGCTTGAAAGAACGGAAGAAAAAGTAAGCGAACTACTGGCGCTGGTTGACCAGGCATCCGATAATCACCTGGCTATTTCATCCGCCTACGTCGGCGTAGTCCCAACTAACTATGCGACTTCCAACTTATATGTAAGTACCAGCGGCCCAAACGATGCGGTGATTAAAGTCGGCCTCGACCCGGAATACAAAACCAATATGCAGGATTTGAAAGAACATATCCGTGAATTGGTTTCGGAGCAAATGCCTGACATCACCTTATCCTTTGAACCCGCCGACCTGACCGAAAAGCTCATGAGTGGCGGCGCATTTACACCTATTGAAGTGCAGGTAGCAGGCCGGGATATGAAAGAAATTGAAGGTTATGCCAACAAATTGGTCAAAGGACTTGCGCAACAAGATCACCTGCGCGATGTCCGAATCATTCAGCCGCTCAAATTTCCTGTTATTGACATTAAACTCGACCGGCAGAAGCTGGCTACGATGGGATTGAGCTTGCAACAAACGGCCCGGTCGATCACCGCATCCACTTCGTCCAGCCGGTACACGGAGAAAAACCAGTGGCTGGACCAAAAGGCGGCTTATACCTATCAGGTGCAAGTCCAGATCCCGGAATATGCGATGCGCAACCTGGCGCAATTGCAGGAAATCCCACTGGTGGCAGGCCAGGCACGTCCTGTGCTGGGAGATGTGGCGACCTTTTCATTGGACACGCTTCCGGGAGAATACGCGCGGATCGGGCCGCGAAGGTTCGTGACGGTTTCAGCTAACATTCACCACCAGGATTTAGGAACCGCAACCCGCTCGGTGGAAAAAGTAATTGCCGGATTAGGGGAAACGCCGAAGGGACTGGTTACGCAGGTTAAAGGGATGTCGTCACTGCTGACCGAGACGCTGGACAGCTTGCAGCTCGGACTTGGCATCGCCATTGTCGTTATTTTTCTGCTATTGGCAGCTAATTATCAATCCTTCAAACTTTCCCTGGTTATTCTTTCGACGGTGCCCGCCGTGATCGTGGGTTCAATTTCCCTTTTGCTGCTGACGGGCAGCACACTAAACCTGCAATCTTATATGGGTATCATTATGTCAACCGGGATTTCCGTGGCCAATGCCATCCTCATCGTAACCAATGCTGAAAGGCTGCGTTGGGAATACCGTGATGTGCGGAAAGCCGCATTGGAAAGCGCAAGTTTAAGGCTCAGGCCGGTTTTGATGACCAGCTTTGCCATGGTTGCGGGTATGGTACCGATGGCATTAGGGACCGGAGAAGCCGGGGAGCAGGTGGCCCCGCTAGGCCGTGCAGTGATTGGCGGACTGATCGCCTCGACGCTCGCCGCCCTGTACATCGTGCCACAGGTGTATGTGTTTTTACAAAATAAAACAGCTTATAAAGATCCGTCATTGTTACCAGGCGACGATACCATTTTAAATTCTTCCGATTTACATGTTACTGCCAGCTCAGACCAAACTTCCTATGAAAAACATATCATATAATTGCCTGGCCTTCTTCATCGGGCTTGGCATGCTCAGCGGTTGTTCCTCCTCGGAATCGGCCGAAACTAAGACCAGTAAGAAAAGCGCGGTCAATGCTGCCAGGGTTGTCAAATACGGAGAGGTCAGTACGCAGAAAGTCGGTCAGCATGTGCAGTTACCCGGAGAATTCAAAGCTTTTCAGGAAGTCAGCATTTATCCCAAGGCTGACGGTTTTGTGCAAAAAGTGCTCGTCGACCGCGGCAGCAATGTGCATACCGGACAGGTACTGATGGTGCTCGAAGCGCCGGAAACCGAGGAACAATTGGTAGCAGCTCGCTCCAATTATCTAAAAGCTAAAGCAATGCTGGTTGCCAGTCAGGAGCATTATAAGAGGCTCAAAGCCAGCAGCAGTATCCGGGGCTCGGTATCTGCGCTCGACCTGGAAAGTGCCCATGCTAAAATGATGGCCGACAGTGCCGCGGCGATGGGCGAGCAGGCCAACTTTGGCGCCTTGACCAAAATTAAATCTTACCTGGTTGTCCGTGCGCCTTTTGATGGTGTGATCACTGAGCGGAATGTGCATCCGGGTGCGCTGGTTGGTTCCGGCGTGCGTCTACAAGGCCCGATGCTGATGCTGCAGCAGCAAAACCGGCTTCGGTTGGTGGTAGATGTGCCCGAAACGTACAGCGTTGGTTTGAAGCAGGGAAAGGAAGTGACATTCACGGTCAATGCGATGCCCGGAAAGGAATTTAAAGGAAAAATTACCCGCCGCTCCGGTAACATGAACGAAAAATTCCGGTCGGAAACCTTAGAAATTGACGTAAACAATACTTCTTCTGCTATCAAGCCCGGCATGTTTGCAGAGGTGGTTTTTGAGCCGGATGGTAGCCAGGGCTCGCTCACTGTGCCCAGCTCGGCGATTGTCACTTCCACGGAAGGTCAGTATGTGATCAGGGCGAACGCGGGGAAAGCGGAATTTGTTGACGTGCGGAAAGGAATGCAATCGGATGATGTAACAGAAGTCTTCGGTGCGCTGCGCCAAGGCGACAAAATCATCATTAATCCACGTGACGATATGAAAAACGGGGCATCGATATGAACAATGCGGGCGACCATCTGGCCAATGAACGGACTTTTCTGGCCTGGATCCGAACGAGTATCGGCATTATGGGATTTGGCTTTGTGGTCGTAAAATTCTCCTTGTTTGTAAGGCAGATCACGGCGGTTCTTGGACATAAAGCAGAAGTTCCAAGTACCGGCTATTCACCTGTGATTGGTATTTTGCTGGTTGGGCTGGGTGCTTTTATAACATTGTTTGCATACATCCGCTACCTGAATACCAAAAAGTTGCTCGAAAGCGGCCAGTATTATCACTCGACCCTATTGATCAAATTAATGACCGTTTCCATCTTTTTGATCAGTCTTCTTTTGATTGTTTATTTGATAAAGACAACTTAGGCAGTAGACAAACAGTTTATCAAACGCTTATAGCATGAAAAGGAGCCTTAAAAGCTCTCCATTTTTAGAGGGTCGGCGATTCAGATTTGATTGTTGACTGTAATATTTAATTCTTCAGGCGAACAAAACTCCGGCCATTATGAAAAACAATAACTATCCAAAGTTCTTTGCCATGCTCTCGGTTTCATTCGTGATCATGTATGCAGTGATGTTTCTTAATGTAGACAGCGTAGACCATATCTATCTAAGCCTTACCCGCTTTTACATGACCCTGCTGATGATCTCACCGATGGCGCTGACCATGTTGCTTTTTATGCCAGGGATGTATCCTGACAAAAAAAGCAATACCGCCATTTATGTGGGGAGTATCCTGATCTTTATTTCAGCCTTGGCTTTGTTGCGAAATCAGATACCCATCGGAGACGAGCAATACATGAAGGCCATGATACCCCATCATTCCTCGGCCATCATGACGAGCAGCGCGGCCGATATTAAAGATCCGGAAGTAAGGAAGCTTGCTGATGGCATTATTGAATCCCAGAAAAAGGAAATTGCTCAGATGAAGGCGATTCTTGATCGTATGGAAAAAGAATAGCATGACATTAACGGGACTCTATTTTGCTTTTTCCGTCAGCTTTCGGATCAGTGGCTCTATCGTAAAGCCCTGCACAAGGATCGAGAAAAGAACGATCACAAAAGTGACCGATACAATGATATTCTTGTATGGGTCAGGCGGAAGCGACAGCGCCAATGCAATAGAAATTCCACCGCGCAGGCCACCCCAGGTCATGATTTTCAGTGTTCCTGGCCCGAGTTGCCTGATAAATCTGAAGACGGTTGCAGTAAAATAAAGGGTGACATACCGCGCCACGACGATCATGATTGCCGTAACCAGCCCAATAACCACGTAACTAACCTCAAAAGAGACCACAACGATTTCCAAGCCAATCAACATGAACAGTATGGCGTTCAGGATCTCATCGGTAACCTCCCAGAATTTGCCCAGGTAATCTCTCGTCACATCGCTCATCGCCAGCGCTTTACCTCTGTTTCCAGTCATGATACCCGCTACAACCATTGCCAATGGACCAGATACATGCAGATAATGGCACAATGAATATCCTCCCATGACCATCGCCAGGGAAATCAGGATCTCAGTTTGGAAATGGTCGATCGACTTCATCAGACGGTAACCGACAAAACCTATCGCGGCCCCGGCCATGACGCCTCCCACAGCCTCCTGAAGAAACAACAGACTGATGTCGGCAGCGCCAAAATTTTCAATGCCCACCGATGCGATCTGTAAGAGCGTTGCAAAGATCACCACGCCGATGCCGTCATTAAAAAGCGACTCGCCGACAATATTGGTCTCGACCGTTTTTGACAAGTTTGCTTTTTTTAAAATACCCATGACGGCAATGGGGTCGGTAGGCGAAATGAGTGCTCCGAGCAGTAGACAAAAAACGATCGGCACCGGCTTGTCGAAAAGTAGCATCAGGTAATGAAAACCATACCCTACAATAAAAGTCGAAAGTACCGTTCCGACCACGGCAAAACTCGCAATGCTTTTTGCCGACTTCTTCAGATCATCCAGGCTGACATGCAGTGAACCGGCAAAAAGAAGAAAGCTGAGTAGGATCCCCAGAAGAAACTCCGAAAAATCAATCAGCTTCAGTTCGTTTTCCACCACAGTAGCAAACCCGCTGGAAAAATGACCTAGTGCGATCACCCCCAATGCTGCAACTGTCCCCATCAACATCAGGCTTATCCCCGAGGGCAACTTGAAAACCCGGACATTGATGTACGAGAACAGGGCAGCCAGTGAGATCAGGATCGAAAAAAGTACAAATAATTCCATGGAGGCGCGTTGGTTTGATTTACGGCAAAATACGGGTTTTACTTGATATGCGCATTCTCCAGCTGCATCATCAAAGTCTGCGTTGGATAAGCAAACTCGATGCCCCGTTCTTCAAAAGCCTGGAATATGTCAAGGTAAATGGCCTGCTGCTTGTCCATATAAAAATTATAGTCAGCGTCGAGAACGTAATAGACTATCTCAAAATTCAGACTAAAATCACCATATCCTGAAAAATGCGCCCGATCGAAAGTGATATAGGGTTTAGACTGAATAATTGCTCTGATGATGCCAGGAATTTCCGAGAGCAGTTCGTGGGAGGTTTGATAAGTCACCCCCAGGTTGAACAAAATCCTTCTTTTCTGCAACCTTTTGTAGTTATGTAGCCGGGAATTGGTAAGGTCCGTATTAGAGCAAACAAGTTGTTCGCCGCCCAATGTCCTGATACGTGTTGTTTTGATCCCGATGTATTCCACCACACCCGATTTGTCTTCTATGACAATAAAATCCCCGATTTCAAATGGCCGGTCGAAAAAGATTACAAAATAGCTGAAAAGATCCCCAAGAATGGTCTGCGCTGCCAGAGCGATTGCTATACCACCTATACCAAGTCCCGCGATGAGCGAAGTTACATTATAGCCCAGGTTATCGATCATAAAGATGATCCCAAAAATCCAGATCACGATATTGACGATCAGGATCAGACCACTGGCCTGCTTTTCCTTGGCTTCACTGTTTTCCTGCGTTCGAATAAAAGAGAAAACAAACTTTCGAAAAGCTGAACTTAGAATCCGTAATACAAAAAAAGTGATGGCTACCAGAAATACAATGTGCGCAATAATGCTGACCTGGCCTGGAAGTACCAGAGTTGATAATACAAAGTACACGCTACCTATGTAAAAGGCCGGCACAACTGATTTCTCAATCATATCGACCAGATAATTGTCCCAGGTCGTAGCGGTTTTCAGAGACCAGGCTTTTGCCCTTAAAATGACTATGGACCTGAAAAATCGTATTAGAATGAATAAAGCTGCGAGAATTGAAATGGCAATGAGCCAGGACATAACGGTATTGCCGAGAAAGAGAGTGTTAGGAAAGTTACTCATTATGATTAGCTTTTGCAGATCCAGAGCGATCTGACATGGAACAAAGGATTCACACCACGTCTGGGTGGAATAAAGGGCACAAAATCCAGATTGAGTTGATCAGGTTCTCGCTGATCGTGATGTTGGGCAAAACGCCCGGGCGGATATTGCAGTTGATACCAAGCCTGTACAGGTCCTACGAATTTGCCGAAGCGTGATAGCTGATATTAACCACAAGGTACAAAAAATGAGGCAGAGAGACAAACGCATCCCTCCCGTTGAAATGTTATGCCCCGTTTTTTAGCTAAAAAGTCGATTTTTCGACATATAGTTTTATAGAATCGCTTTTCAGCCGGACTTTTAGCCAATTATTGATGCGGGAAATGTCCCGGGTGGTTTTCCTGGGATTTTTGCTACCCAGTACCACGACTGTATAATATTTCGTTCGGCTGGAATCCGTATAGAAAATCTGTCTGTCGGCCGAACAATAACTTACCTCGGGAAACAGTGGCTTCATTTCCCTGTAAAGCGGGCTGCCGGTTTTTTTTATTGTAGCGACACTGTCCTGTTTCCGGATATTAAGACTCAGTTCTGACTTGAGGCGGTTAATCTCAGCTTGGTACCGCTCTGCCTGCGTCAGATCTTTTGTCACATCGCTGATAGAAAAGCCCTGTTGAATGACCAATGTAGCTTTGTGAAGCCCGTATATGTTCTTCCTTTTTAATAGTCGCTTTTTTTCCGGCTCATCGATTGTTTTCCCGCCATAAATAAGCTTGATCTCTCTTTTAGCGGGATCCAGTTCATTTTTTAAAAGATAGTCCCCTTCGATATAGCCTTCATTTGCAATAAAATTATTGGCATTTTGGATGAACGTTTCCTTCTGCACCAGCAGATATCCATAATATATACTGGGTATGGTGGTAACAAGAACAATGAAGGTAACCCAGCGGTTTGCCATTCGTTTCTGGTCTTCATCTGCCGAATTGCGGATCGGATAGCGAAGTAAGCGGACTGCAATCAGCGTTGCGCTACCGATAAACACCGTATTGATCGCCAGCAGATACATCGCACCAAAAAGAAAGCCCCAATTCCCGGTAGCCAGCCCATAACCTGCTGTACACAAAGGTGGCATCAGTGCTGTGGCGATGGCTACACCCGGTATTACATTTCCCTTGTTTTTACTCGAAATGGCTACAATCCCGGCCAAACCGCCGATCAGGGCGATAATTACATCATAAATACTTGGCTGTGTACGCGCCAGCAGTTCCGAATGTGCCTGGTAGATGGGCGTGACAAAAAAATAGGCGGCCGAAGTGAGCAGTCCTGCTATAACGGCAAACAGATAGTTGACAAATGCCTTTTTAAATAGGGCAAAATCGTACGTTGCGATACTGTAACCCATACCCAAAATCGGCCCCATCAACGGCGAGATCAGCATGGCGCCAATGATAACTGCGGTAGAATTGACATTCAGGCCGACGGATGCGATGAAGATGGCGAAAATAAGGATCCAAAGATTGGTACCGCGAAATTCAATGCCACTCTCTACAATGTCATGAATGACAGCGTAATCCTCCCGCTCTGTAGAAATGTCAAACCTTTTGAGGATGTTATTGATGCCCATGTAAAATCAGGATTGGATCGTTTTCAGGAAGGTGATGCCCGATATCCCGGCAATTAGTGAGGCAAGCAATATACCATATTTTGATTGATCGATCATCTCCGCATGGTCAAAAGCCAGGCCCGTAATGAAAAGAGACATCGTAAACCCTACTCCGGCCAGCATGGCAACACCGACGATATGTGCCCACGTGGCACGGTCGGGCAGGTCCGAAAACCTGGTTCGCACCATAAGCCATGTGAACCCCAAGACTCCTATAAACTTTCCTATCAGCAGTCCGAAAGCTACACCTGCGCTGACAGGGTTCATCAGCGAAGAAAAAAAGTCGGAACCGATATCCATAACGGCATTGGAAAGGGCAAACAAAGGCATGATCACAAAGGCGACCCAGGGGTGCAATGAATATTCCACTTTTTGCAGCGGTGTTTCGGCGTCCATGCTGATCCGCTTGATCTTTTCGATGGTCAGATGCTGTTCGCTTGTGGTGAGCGACCCGTTTTGCGGGATCGCCTTTTCAAAGTCGGTTGTATATTCCCGGATATTTCGAACATAGTCCTTTTCATTGATCTTCGTTCGGGCAGGCATCGTGAATGCGACCAGTACCCCGGCGATCGTGGCATGTACACCTGAGAAAAGAAATCCTGCCCAAACCGCGATGCCGATAATCAGGTAAAAGAGAATCCCCCTCACCCCCATCAGGTTCCCGATCATCAGTACTGCGAGCAGAATGCCGGCAATCACCAGCGGTACAAATGCGATGTGCGCTGTATAAAAGAATGCAATGACCAACACTGCACCCAAATCGTCGGCAACGGCCAGGGCTGAAAGAAATACTTTCACCGAACCAGGGATATGATTCCCGGCCATCGACAGTAGGGCCAGAGCAAAAGCAATATCGGTTGCCATCGGTATTCCCCATCCTCCCTGCGAATCCAAACCACGGTTCAGTATAAAATAAATAAGCGCAGGAACCAGCATCCCACCCAGTGCCGCCATCATGGGTAACAAAGCTTTTTTGAGGCTGGACAACTCCCCTGCCATAAACTCCCTTTTCAATTCCAGCCCGATCACAAAAAAGAAAATGGCCATCAGCCCATCGTTAATCCAGATATGTAGAGGCTGGTTGAACACATATCCGGAAAATCCCACCATCAACCTCATCTCCCAAAGGTGATGATAGGATTCTCCCCAGGGTGAATTCACCCAAATGATGGCTATGATAACGCAAACAAACAGAATGATTCCGCCGGTGAATTCCTGGTGGATAAACCTGCTCACGGGTTTTAAAATTTGGTCAATGGGAGAGTTGGCCATTCTACGGATATTTAGTAATCACTAAAAGTTTACTCATTTAAAGTACGAGTCTGCCGTAGTAATCCCGAAGATTGGTCTCGTAGACCTCATTTACCGGTTCGGCAGGATCGTAAGGCGGACTATTTTTAACCGAATCTACCGTAACATTTACACTTACTTTTGATGTGGACCAAATAATTTCCGAAATCCAGGCGGGCGACATTAGTATTTTTTTCCCCGAAAACCAGCCGCCTGTTTCAACCACTAAAAATTCTATTTTCCAGCCTTCGGTATTAACAATGTAATCGACAACCTGGCCAAGCTCTCCGTCCGTAGCATGGATCTGGTATCCTTTTACCTTGTCGGTGCTGCGCAGATGCTCGTCAGGCAGCAATCCTTTTTTCTCCCTTTCTTCTTCAAGGGCGGCTTTAACCGATTCGGACAAAGGCATAAGACTTCCCATGGAGCCCGTTCCCGGACCCCAATAGATGTGCCAGGGAAAATGGCTGTAAAGTTTCATTTCTTCCTGGCGGGAAACAGGTTTATCAGTGTCAATATCGGGGCTTTTCTTGATCTGCTCGAGCGAGAGATTCGTAGGGAACACCCCGTTTCCCCACACCGGTTCCAAAAGTGCCTCCGTTGAAATCAGTACCTTTCTGCCCGACAGCCAGCCGCCCGTCTTCACGACCAGATAACGGACTGTCCAGGTATCGTCGTCAAAATAAAGCTCCTCTACTTCTCCTATTTCCCCATCGGTCGCGCCGAGTGAAAATCCCGTAAAACTTTTAAGGCTTCGTTTCATGATTGATTGTGTTTAGTTTATTGGATGATTCATTTGTTGTTCAATGTCAGCTGTGCCTAATGTGTCGTCAGCACAACCTGCCCTTCCGGATAAGGGATATCCGCAGCGCGTTCAGCCGTGATGAAAAAGTCCCGGGGTTCGAAGATGGTAACTGTTTCCAGATCACTTTTTAACCCTTTCGAAAAAATGCCATGTTTGCTTTTTAACTGCCCCAGATTCTTGATCCCATTGTTTTCTGTGTCCGCCCACAAGACATATGTGTTCCTTGATTCCACCAGCCTTTCCGGCGGTGACAGGTGACGAATCGAGAGGTCGACGGCATAATTGTCATTTTTATCTTTTTTAACTTTTACACTTCCCTGCGCTGCGGGAACAATAGCAGAGTCCTTGAAAACAAGCTTTCGGGAACAAGATGTTGCAGCCAGGGCAAGGATCAAGCATACCGACAAGACTAGCTTTTGACAGCCTTTTACAGAAATTGATTCGCTTTTCATTTGCGGTTTTTAGTTGATGAATTTGAAATTGAACATTGATTATTAAACATGATGGCTAAGAAGCAGGACTCAACTTTCATCCCCTGAATCCCCGTCATTTCCTCGCTCCCTTTCCTTGGACCTGTTGAGCCGGTAAGAAAAAGTAACCAGAAACTGCCGTGCCCTCCATTGGAACTCGGATTTGGAATAGTATCCTGCGCTTTCGACAATCCGGCGCTGTTTTCGGGTATTGAGCAAGTCCCTCACGCTGGCCGTCACAGTGCCACGACCGTTCAGTATGTCCCTGGAAAGCCCCAGGTCGATAGAATATTGCGCAAGGTCGCGGCCCTGGGTCGTTTTCCTCGGCGCACGGTAGTTAACCGATGACTGGAAATCCACATTGTTAAAAACTGTGATTTTGGAAGACACCCGGCTTGTCCAGGAATAAGTATCACTACTGAGCACTTTGTCCTGATAAACCCCCTCATTGATCGCCCTGAATATATTTGCGTTGGCAGTCCATTTCCACCATGCGAATGGGTCATACGTTAGGTTAAACTCAAATCCATAGGAATCGCCCGTCGATAAATTGATTGGCGTTATCCTCGTAAATCCGGTGGAATCTACGGAAGTGATATGTTCGACCACGCCAAGACGGTGCCGGTAATAAATGCTGGACAACAATGTCCCTTTTT
Source organism: Dyadobacter sp. HNCC25DJ185 (assembly GCF_056895195.1). Taxonomy (NCBI): domain Bacteria; kingdom Pseudomonadati; phylum Bacteroidota; class Cytophagia; order Cytophagales; family Spirosomataceae; genus Dyadobacter; species Dyadobacter sp. HNCC25DJ185. The sequence continues at coordinate 233,498 of NZ_JBXHAR010000011.1, read as the reverse complement.
CCATATTCAGCAAATGCCCGGCCTCAAATGAGTGGGTATATTCAGGGTTCAGAAGCGGGTTCCCCGCTCTGAAAACACGTGAATCGCTGAAATTGGAGAAGGGCAAAAGGTCCCGGAAGCCGGGGCGGCTCAGCCGGTAACTGTAGCTGAGCTGCAATGTTTGGGCATCCTGCAATTTGTAAGACATGTGCAGGCTTGGAAACAGGTTGAAATATTTCCTGTGGTTGGTCAGCTTTGTCTTTTTAAGTTCGGTTAAAATATCAGAATACTCACCCCGCAATCCGGCCTGTACGAAAAACTTTCCGAACTGATTGCTTGCCATCACATAACCCGCATGGATTTTTTCGTCATAGGCAAGCCGGTTATCGAAATCGGGCAAAATAATCCAGTCACCCGCCTGATCCTGCTGATGCACCGAGAAATCATTGTCCAGCAGCCGGATCGAACTTTTAAGCCCGGTTTCCAGCTTACCGTTCGCTCCGAAAGGCTGTATGTAGTCCAGCTGGAAAAGGATATTTTTTTCATCCTCGGTGTTGAATGACCGCTGCACGATGCCCGCCTGCTCCCCCATTGTACTCTCATTGAACCTGGATGCCTCGGTTTCGTCACTGACGATATATTTGGCCGTAAATGCCAGGCTTTGTCCCTTTCGCTCAAAGGTTTTGTTATAATTCAAAGCAGCTTCCAGATTATTCCGGGGCTCTTTTTCCCTTTCCGTACGAATTACAGTTTTTGTTAAATTGTTATTGAAATCAAAGTCGCGGTATTCAAGTCTTGTATCATTCGTATTTCGGGATTTTCTGTACGACAATGTTCCGGTCAGCGTATTGCGGTTATTGAGAAAATAATCCATTCCAACCATGAAACTATTGGAATAGCCGCTCCTGCTCCTGTTGTTGTCCTGCTCATATACAAAACTGGTATCTGCGCTATTGTAAACCTGCCTGGAAGTCCCGCGCCCAGGACCATTTCGATATATATTACCGTAGCTGGCCATCAAGTTTACCTTCTTTTTCCGATAGTTGATATTGAAAGATCCTCCAAAGTTGGATGGATACCCCGCCGTGCCGGTGAAAGATCCGTTAAGACCGTACCGGATATTTTTTTTCATGACAATGTTAAGTATCCCTACTTCTCCTTCTGCATCATACCGGGAAGATGGGTTGGTAATGATCTCGATACTTTCGATCAGGTCGCCCGGGATTTGACGGAGCGCTTCCGCAGGGTTCATACCGACCATTCCTGATTGCTTTCCGTCAATCAAAATCCGAACGTTCCCACTTCCACGTAATGCTACATTGCCGTCCACGTCTACGGTTACTGATGGCATGTTGTTCAGAATGTCGGAAGCATTGCTGCCAACATTGGTCAGGTCCTTACCGACATTAAAAACACGCTTGTCGAGCTGTAATTCCATCTGGCTTTTTTCCCCTCTCACAACGAGTTCTTTTAATTGCTTTGCGTCGGCGGCTAATGTTACAGGTCCGATATTTACATCCTGATTATCAACGACTATATTGGGAACAATTTTCTCATTGAGGCCTAAATAGGATATTTTGAGGAAATATTTTCCAGGTTCAGCTGACACGGAAAAATGACCTGTTTCATCAGAAACCCCACCGCCGATAAGCGACGAATCCAGAGATGAATGAAGTTCCACATTAGCAAAAAGAACGGGTTGTTTATCGGTTTCAACGAGTACGCCTCGTATGGACAAACCCGGGGTTACTTCGTCCTGTGCAATTATTCGCGTGTATGGGAAGAGTAAAAGGAACGTGATGAAATAGCAAATTTTCATGAGGTGATACGATTTAAATAAGCCAGTCAAATGAGCGATGTCATTCGGGGTATTTTGAAGAAATAGGAAAATAGGATCAAAAAATGACCGGGAGGTTTAACAGGACACCAACTCTTTAGTCCTAAAATCCGTAAAACATCGCGCCAGCCCCTGCAAAAACTACAAAGGCAAAAAGCATGCGTGATGCAAGTTGTTTTGAAAAATGGTCCCATGAAAACCATATAATAAAACCAAGATTTGCGGCCATATGCTGCCAAAAAGCGCTGTTCAATCCTCCTGACTTTCGCCTTGATTAACATTCATTAACAGAGGAAAACTTGAAATTCACCTCAAAAACCCCTATGTTTGGCTACCGATAGTTTTACCCGCACCCATAAAATCATATTCGCATCATTTTTGATAGTATGATTTTTCAATGACTGAATAAAATCAGTATCATGGCAAAAAGAACCTTTATATACTTCCTGCTAATCTTTCATCTCGTTGCTTCTGCGTCGTATGCTGAGCACAAAAGCGGAAAAACCAAGCCGAAGTTTAAGCGTTTCTATTTTGTACCTCGTCCCGCGCCATCGGAGGCCCAACTCGAACTTTTACGGATAAAGAAGTTAGTACAAAAGAGCAGGCCAATCGTTCGTGTAGACAAAGCGAAGTGGAAGGAAGACTTGACCAGGCTGCTCCGCCATAGCTATTCCAGTTACACTTTTCCTACACTGTCGGCATATATTCCTGCAGGCATTTCTCTCTCAGCATTGAGAGCTATCCATGTATTTGCTGTTTCTGTACCTTCACGTCCCGATCGGGTCGTGCATCTTCCCGGCTATTACAGCTTTCTTCACCGTCTTTGCCCTTTTTAGCATTTCTCATTTTTCTTTCCCGGTAGTACTCTGTCCGTGTGATCTTCGCAAGTCTTTTCGACATGCTGAAATTTTGCGGAGACCAGCTAACCTGTAACATTATACGTTACGGTACATCTTGTGTTTCCACTTGCTGCGATCAGTGTATTCCCGCCTCCTTTTTATTCATTATTCCAAAAATTTATGAGAAACCTAATTTGGGCGACCCTGTCGGCCCTTTGTATCATTAGTTATGGCTGTACTTCAAACGGCGAACGTCTCAGCGATACCCAAGACAGTATCCGGACAATCCCGGTTCTTCAACTATCTCCCTCAAAGACAGACCTTCACCGAGAGTACGTAGCCGATATCCAGGCAGTCCGCAACGTGGAGATATATGCCCGCGTGCGTGGTTACCTGGAAAAAGTGTATGTAGATGAAGGGAAGGAAGTGAGAAAAGGTCAGGTCCTTTTTCGTATTAACAATGAGGAATATGAGGCACAGCTGGCCAAAGCAAAAGCCAATCTTCAGAATGCGATCGCCGACGCAAAAGGCGCAGAGCTGGAACTGAAAAGGGTGAAGCTGCTGGTAGAGAAAAACGTGATCTCGAAGACGGAAGTGGAAGTGGCCGACGCCAAACTGGCCGCCGCCAATGCGAAGATTGAAGAAGCCCGTTCCGAAAAATCCAATGCGGCCATTCAGCTGGCCAGGACCGAGATCAAAGCGCCTTTTGATGGCATGATCGACCGGATTCCGCACCGGATGGGAAGCCTTATCAATGATGGGACGCTGCTCACTACCATTTCCGATACCAAGTCCGTATACGCTTACTTCAATGTTTCCGAAAATGAATATCTCGAGTATGTAAAAACAAGGGGTAAAGCGCACAACGAAAAGGCCATCGTAGAGCTGGAACTTGCGGACGGCTCTTTTTTCAAACAAAAAGGCGTCATCGAAACCATGGAAGGTGCATTCGACGAAGGCACCGGCTCCATCGCGTTCAGGGCGCGTTTTACAAACCCGCAAAAGCTGCTTAAACATGGTTCAACCGGCACGATACGGCTGACCAATACCATTGAAAATGCGATCCTGATACCCCAGAAAGCTGCATTCGAGATTCAGGATAAAAATTTCGTATACGTACTGGGTAAGGACAATAAGATCAAAACGCGCAGTTTCGTGCCTCAATCCCGGTTATCAGGATATTATGTAGTGAGCTCTGGTTTGGAGCCAGGCGAAACCATTGTGTGTGAGGGACTTCAGGGACTGAAAGACGGCGCTACAATTAAGCCGAAATTAACGGCTCCCGGTCATTTCAAAGTGCCTGCCGCCAAAGCTGCTTTGACTGTGCGATAGGATTTTCTTCAACCTGAACTTAACATCATGTTTCAAAAATTTATAGAGCGCCCGGTACTATCACTGGTGATCTCCATTTTTATCACATTACTGGGGCTACTGGCTGTCGTTGATCTCCCGGTGTCCCAGTTCCCCGATATCGTACCTCCTTCAGTAGTGGTTACCGCCACCTACACGGGGGCCAATTCCGAAGTTTGCGTGGACGCCGTCGCCGTGCCTTTGGAAAAAGCCATCAATGGTGTTCCCGGCATGACTTACATGACATCGGTTTCCGGCAATGACGGGGTTACCACCATCACCATTTCCTTCAATGTGGGTGTCGATCCTGACCTGGCGGCCGTGAATGTGCAAAACCGCGTGCAAACTGTGATTGACGAGCTTCCCGAGGAAGTGATCAAGGCTGGGGTGACCACCGAAAAGGAGGTTAACAGCATGCTGATGTACCTGGATATCATGAGCTCGGATTCGTCGGTGGCAGAAGATTTCGTTTACAACTTTGCGGATATCAATGTCCTGAAAGAACTCAAAAGGATCGATGGCGTCGGACGGGCGCAGATCATGGGCAGCAAGGATTATTCCATGCGGGTTTGGCTCAAACCCGACCGTATGAACAGTTACAATGTCTCCGCCGATGAAGTAGTGCAAGCAATCCGCGGCCAGAACGTAGTAGCTGCGCCGGGCAAAACTGGTGTTAGCTCAGGACGTGAAGTACAGGCATTACAATATGTTTTAAAGTACACCGGAAAACTCTTCGAACCGGCGCAATATGAAAACATTGTGCTGCGCTCGAATCCAGACGGTTCCATGCTGAAACTGAAAGATGTGGCGGATGTAGAATTTGGGACCCTTGATTACGATGTCGCTTCCAAGTCTAACGGCAAGCCCTCGGCATCCATCATGATCAAGCAGAGGCCGGGATCTAATGCACAAGAGGTTATCGAAAATATCAAGACGAAAGTAGCAGAGCTGAAAGCCACCAGTTTCCCGCCGGGCATGGACTACTTTGTCTCCTATGACGTTTCGCGTTTCCTGGATGCGTCAATCCATGAAGTCATACGCACCCTGATCGAGGCATTTATCCTGGTAATCATTATTGTTTATCTGTTCCTTCAGGATTTCCGGTCAACGGTTATACCGGCGCTGGCGGTACCGGTTGCATTGGTCGGCACCTTCGCATTTATGCAGCTTTTCGGCTTTTCAATCAACCTCCTGACCCTTTTTGCGCTGGTGCTGGCCATTGGTATCGTCGTCGATAATGCGATTGTGGTGGTGGAAGCCGTGCACGCAAAAATGGCGGAGAAACATCTAAATGCCAGGGAAGCTACGACGGAAGCGATGAAGGAAATGAGTGGGGCAATTATCGCAATTACACTGGTCATGTCCGCCGTATTTGTTCCGGTAGCGTTTATGTCCGGTCCGGTCGGGATTTTTTACCGGCAGTTCTCGATCACCCTGGCTATCTCGATTGTGATTTCCGGTATCAATGCCTTGACATTGACACCCGCGCTCTGCGCTTTGATGCTGAAAAATTCACATGGAAAGCCGGCAAAAAATACGCTGCTAGACCGCTTTTTCAGAGGATTTAATAACGGCTATGATGGGGTTTCAAAAGGATACCGTAAACTGCTCTCCGCTATTGTGAGCAGGAGAGTGATCACAATCGGACTCCTTCTTGCATTCTGCATCGGGACTTATGGCATCAACACGGTCTTACCCACGGGCTTTATTCCAACGGAGGACCAGGGTGTCATCAATGTAAATGTCACTACGCCGGTAGCTTCCACGGTGGAGCGAACAGAGGCTGTACTCGATGAGATCCAGAAGGTAGCACAATCCCTTGGACCAGTTGAGTCTGTCTCGACATTGTCGGGCTATAGCCTGATCACCGAATCGTCCGGGTCTTCTTACGGCATGGCGATGATCAATCTAAAACCGTGGGACCAAAGAAAAGCCTCCGTGAAGGATATTATTGCCGAGCTTCAAACAAAAACAAGGTATATAACCGACGCCGACATTCAGTTCTTCCCGCCGCCGACCGTGCCGGGTTTCGGTAATTCCAGCGGATTCGAGCTGCGGGTGCAAGACCGCACTGGAAGTGATGATCTGCAGAAAACGGCAGAAATCACCAATCAATTTGTAAAAGACCTGATGGCCTCACCAGAGATTTCACTCGCCTTTAGCAGTTTCGACGCCAGCTTTCCGCAATATATGATCCATGTCGATGCGGATATCGCCGCCAAAAAGGGGGTGTCGGTCGATGTTGCCATGAGCACGCTGCAAACCCTGATCGGGAGTTTTTACGCCTCCAACTTTATCCGGTTTGGCCAGATGTACAAGGTAATGGTGCAGGCCGACCCGAGTTTTCGCAGAAACCCGGAAGACATATTAAAACTATATGTAAAAAATAACCGCGGGGAAATGGTGCCGTTTTCGACCTTCATCCGATTGGAGCGGGTTTACGGGCCGGAGCTGCTGACGAGGTACAATATGTACACCTCTGCAATGATCAATGGCGATGCCGCACCGGGATACAGCAGCGGCGACGCGATCAACGCAGTAGAGCGCATTGCGGCGACCAGTCTACCCAGAGGCTTTACCTATGATTGGTCGGGGATGACGCGCGAGGAGATCTTGTCCGGCAACCAGGCGATCTATATTTTCGGTATCTGTCTGATTTTCGTTTATCTGCTTCTTGCAGCGCAATATGAAAGCTTTCTGCTGCCTTTACCTGTGATCCTCTCGCTTCCGACCGGTGTTTTCGGTGCATTTCTAGCATTGAAGTTATTGGGTCTGGAAAACAACATTTATGCTCAGGTGTCTCTGGTCATGCTAATTGGTTTGCTGGGAAAAAATGCGATCCTGATTGTCGAGTACGCGATCATTCGCCAAAAGGAAGGCCGCTCCGTGATCGAAGCCGTACTGGAAGGGGCCACTGAAAGATTACGTCCGATTTTAATGACTTCTTTCGCTTTCGTCGCAGGACTGATCCCGCTGGTGATGGCCTCAGGGGCAGGTGCCGTGGGCAACCGTTCGATTGGAACTGCTGCAGCCGGAGGGATGCTGATCGGGACGCTCTTTGGGGTTATCATTATCCCTGGCTTATACGTGCTTTTTGCCAGAAACGCCAAAAGGAAACCCGTTATCCAACCTGTCACGGAAGAAGAAGAAATAAGCCTGAACTAATCGATTATTACAAAAGCAGCCTGGACTTCGGGGAAAGGCTGCTTTATTCAAAATATTCAAATGAGACATTTCAAAAAAATTGTAACCCTGCTTTCTGTCAGTATTTTCTTGCTGACTACCGGCTGCAAACTTACCCAGCCGGTAGTTCGGCATGCTGCCACACGCACGCCTGAAACTTTTGCCGGTGAAACAGATTCTACCGGAATTGGACACCTGGCCTGGAGATCCCTTTTCACGGATAGTTTGTTGAGCGCATTGATTGACACGGCATTGCAAAATAATCCCGATCTGAAAATAGCTGCACAAAGAATCGAAATGGCTCGTTCCGGTGTGCAGTTCGCCCAGGGCGCATTACTACCGAATGTCGGCGCCGAGATATCCGGGGGCGGCAGAAAATTCGGGGATTATACGATGGACGGCGTAGGGAATTATGACACTAATTTTTCGGAAAACCTCAATAGTGACCGCAAACTGCCCGCCCCATTCCTCCCTGATTATTTCGTGGGCCTGAGGAGTTCCTGGGAAATCGATATTTGGGGTAAACTAAAATCAAGAAAAAAAGCCGCTTACAATCGACTGCTAGCCTCTGAAAAAGGGAGACACACCATCATTACCGGTCTGATTGCGCAGGTCGCCAGCGAATATTACCGGTTGGTGGCCCTGGACAATGAGCTGGCTATCATCCGAAAAAACATTGTATTGCAGGAATCAGCCGTTGAAACGATTAAAATACAAAAAGAAGGCGGACGGGCAAATGAGCTGGCAGTACGGCAATTTCTTGCACAATTAATAAATACCCAAAGCCTGGAAGTTGAAACGCAGCAAAAGATCATTGCCGCTGAAAACAGCCTGAACCTGATGCTGGGCCGCTTTCCACAGCCCATTTCAAGGATTAAGCTGACCGACCAGGCTTTCCCGGACCGGATCAGCGCAGGTATTCCTGCCACGATGCTGAAACGAAGACCGGATGTGCAGCAAGCCAGGCTGGAATTGCAGGCATTTTACTCCGACCAGCAATCGGCGCAGCTCGCGTTTCTGCCATCGCTGAATATCACCGCACTGCTTGGTTTCAACGCTTTCAAAAGCAGCTTGCTCTTCGCGCCCGCTTCGCTGGCCTATGGCGCAGCCGCGGGACTTGCTGCTCCACTGATCAACCGGAAAGCTTTGAAGGCAAACCAAAAAAGAGCGGAAGCCGAAAGTCAGGCAGCATTGTTCAACTACAACAAAACCATTATCACAGGCTTTCAGGAGGTTAGCACCAGCCTGAAAAGGCTTGAAAACACCAGAAAAATCCTTGGGCTAAAATCAACCGAAGTCGAGGTTTTGCAGCAGGGCGTGTCGATTTCAAAAGACCTTTTCCTGACCGGCTATGCCTCCTATCTGGAAGTGATCATCGCCCAGCGAAATGTCCTGGATGCCGAACTTACGCTGACGGAAGTCAAAAGAAATCAATTCCTGGCCCTGATCGAGCTTTACCGTTCGCTTGGAGGCGGCTGGGAACAGGATCGATAATGCGTTTTTGCATTGTCTTTTTTAAACAAACCGCAGTTGAATAAGGGCTGCAAAAAAGTATGCGTATAGAACAAAAAGAAAATTCAAGAAGATTAATTATTGTAGCGTACCGACTGCCATTTAAGATTATAAACGAAAACGGCCAGAGCGAATTTCAGCAAAACTCGGGAGGCCTGGTTTCGGCGGTACTCTCGCTGGTCGACAGACAAAAAGAATCCTTTTTTGATGATGACCAGAAAATCCAGTGGATCGGCTTTTCCCAGAATTCACGGGAAGAATTAGAGGGTCAAAACCTTGCCAACGAATCCTTTGAGGCCCATCCGGTTTTTATTCCGGAGCAGATCCATGATAATTACTACGAAGGTTTTTGCAACAACCTGATCTGGCCGTTATGCCATTATTTCCCCTCTCTGGCGCGATTTGATGATGCCTACTTTCATGCATATCAGACAGCCAATGAACTTTTCTTCGCCAAACTGGCGCAGATCATCAGGCCGGGCGATGTCGTCTGGGTACAGGATTATCAGCTGATGCTCCTGCCGTCGATGATCAGGGCCAAATATCCCGGTAACCAGGTCGGCTTCTTTTTCCATATTCCTTTTCCGTCTTTCGAGCTGTTCAGGCTGCTGCCGGTTCAATGGCGTAAAGCACTCATGGATGGCATTCTTGGTGCCGATGTGGTTGGTTTTCACACCAACGATTATGTGGAGTACTTCCTCAAAGCTGCCAAGCTGGTCACGGGCTTCGGGAACAGGCTTCATTATATTAACATGGGAAGTAGGATCGTCAAGGTGGATTCCTTTCCGATCAGCATTGATTTTGAAAAATTCAATACTTCATTTGATGACCCTGCGGTGATCAGATCACGGGTCAGGGCCAGGTTATCATTGAGTGATAAAATCATATTCTCGGTGGATCGCCTTGACTATTCAAAGGGCATCCGCCACCGACTACTTGGCTTCACCCGGTTTTTGGACCAACATCCCGAGTGGCATGGGAAAGTCACCCTGGTAATGGTCGTGGTACCCTCCCGCGACACCATCGAGCATTACCAGAACATGAAGATGGAGATAGACCAGACCGTCGGCAGGATCAATTCAGACTATGGAAACATCGGCTGGCAACCTGTCATTTATCAGTACCGTTCCATGTCCTACGCCGAGCTGGTAGGCATGTACACCGCCAGTGATGTGGCTTTGATCACCCCTATTCGTGATGGCATGAACCTGGTCTGTAAGGAATATGTCGCAAGCCGGAAAGACACACAAGGTGTGCTCATACTGAGTGAAATGGCGGGCGCAGCCGCTGAGCTCGGTGAGGCGCTGATCATCAACCCGCTGGATGTTCAGGACATCTCGGATGCAATCCTGACGGCCTTCCAAATGCCTGTCGAAGAACAAACCAAAAGAATGACTGCCATGCGCGAGCGTATCCGGGAATACGATGTTTTCGCATGGACCAATGACTTTTTTACACAAATGAATATGCTGGAATTAGAACACGAAAGACTAAAACAGGTTTTCCTGACAAACAAGGGTATTGATAATGTCAGAATTGCATATCAGAACAGTGCCAGGCGGATCCTGTTCTTCGATTATGATGGTACGCTGGCGCCCATCGTGCCCGATCCTGCAAAAGCAATACTATCTCATGAAATCAAAACACTGATCCTGGAAATTGCCAGGCATAATACCGTCGTAATCATCAGCGGCAGGGACCGGCAATTCCTTGACCGGCATTTTGGGGAACTACCTGTCCACATCGTCGCCGAGCACGGTGCATTGTCGAAAACAAAAGAGGAAAACCGCTGGGTACTCAATGATAACTATGAGGAAAACTGGAAGGAAAGTATCCGCCCCATTCTTGAAATGTATGCAAAAAGATGCCCGGGCGCCTTTGTCGAAGAAAAGGAAACTTCGCTTGCATGGCACTATCGCGTCGCCGACGACGCAGACTATGCAGACCGTAGGGCAAGGGAATTATTATGGCAGCTCAAAAATTACATTCAGCCTGAGCTGAACCTACAGGTCATCGATGGCAGTAAAGTAGTAGAAGTAAAGAAAACTGCTTTTAATAAAGGAACGGCAGCGAAAAGTTTTGTCGACGGCGGCGACTATGACTTCATACTGGCAATCGGGGACGATACTACGGATGAAGATATGTTTGAGGCCTTGCCGGAGACATCATTTACCATCAAGATCGGGGACGCGCTTTCTGCAGCCAGAAATCATCTCAAAAGCCAGGAAGAGGTTTTCGACTTTTTGACTTTCATCAGTTCTCCGGTTGCCGAATAACGATGAGCTGTATAGAAATGATTGGAAATATTCAGGAAATAGAAGGGTACAATTTTGGTAAACGGTTTATTTTGAAACCGAACTTTTATGCATCATCAAAAAAAATTGAATGAGCTGGCCGCGACTGCAATTTGCGGAAATGACATTACCTCCTCCTGTTTGTATGTTTCTTCCCTGACCATCATTTACGCCGGCCAGTACGCCTGGCTGGCACTGCTGATCGTAGCCTTGGTCCTGTTTTTATTCAGAAAGATTTACGGCGAGGTAGTGGGCGCACTTCCGCTGAACGGGGGGGCCTACAATGTTCTTTTGAACACGACCAGTAAAAGCAATGCCTCCATCGCTGCCTGCCTGACCATCCTGTCTTACATGGCAACGGCAGTGATTTCAGCCAGCGAAGCCATGCACTATCTGCATGGTATCCTTCCATCCGTTCCAGTACTATTGGCGACTGGCGGGCTGATTACGGTCTTTCTTTTTCTGGTGATGTCCGGGATCAGTGAATCTTCAATTGTGGCCATTGTCATTTTCATATTGCACATCATGGCCATGATCACCCTCATCGTCAGTGCGGTATGGTATGTGAAGGTCAATGGACTGGATGTTGCTTCAATGAATTTCAAAATGCCTGCTCATGGAAGTTTTGCTACCGCATTGTTTCTAGGGTTCAGCACGGCGATGCTTGGCATATCAGGTTTTGAAAGCTCGGCCAATTTCGTGGAAGAACAAGAAATTGGTGTTTTCAGGAAAACCCTTCGAAATATGTGGGTGGCCGTCTCGGTGATCAATCCCCTGATGGCCCTGGCCGCAATAGCTGTACTGCCGCTCCCCGAAGTTGCCGTCAACCAGGAAGCTTTGCTGTCGCACATGGGGGGTATCACTGCCGGTCCCTGGCTCAGGACATTTATTTCTATCGATGCTGTGCTCGTTTTGAGCGGCGCGTTGCTAACTTCTTATGTGGGGGTGAATGGTCTGATCAAGCGAATGACGCTGGACCGGATTTTGCCCCAATTTCTTTTAAAGGAAAATTCCAAAGGAAGCTCTCCCAGGATATTAATCCTCTTTTATCTGCTTTGCTTATCTGTTTTAATCATCACCCGGGGACAGCTTGGCCCGCTTGCGGGTGTGTATACCATCTCCTTTCTGTTAGTGATGATTTATTTCGGCTTCGGCAATTTCCTGTTAAAAATTAAAAGGAGCAGATTACCAAGACCTGAACGTGCTTCGATTCCATCTGTGGCACTGGCGGTACTGGCTGTAATGATCGCCCTTTATGGGAATGTGACCCTTCATGCAGATTATCTCATCGTCTTTCTGCAATACTTCCTGCCTTCCATTATTGTGATTTCGCTCCTGCTTAACCGAAATGAGCTGTTACAATACATGCTGGTTTTCGTAGACAGCTTTTTCACCTCGATAAGAAGAATGGCTGCATTGAGCAAATTGCATTTAACCCGTGCCTTGAAGAGGCTGACAGAACAGGAATTCATCTATTTCACAAAAGGTGACGACATTTCAATTCTTAACAAGGTGATGATTTACGTGCAGGAAAATGAAATTACCAAAAAGCTTAAAATTGTAACGGTGCTACCGGATGGCAGCCATGTTTCAGAAGATTTTTTAAGGGATCTCGAAGTCCTTGACCGCGCATATCCCGAGATCAAGATCGAATACGTTAAGATACACGGGATATTTGGGCCGGAGATCATTGAAAAGCTTAGCAAGGAATGGAATATTCCCATCAACTTTATGTTCATCAGTTCGCCCAGTGACAGGTTTTCACACCGCGTTTCAGATCTTGGCGGGGTAAGACTGATTATTTAGCGATATTTGACAATTCAGTTGGCTTGCCGCCTGAGATAGTCCAGGGTTGTCGCAAGCTCCTCATGCAAAACCAGCTCAGGTGTCTCAATCGAGATCATGCGCGCCATTGGGAAGAACTCGCCTTTCATCTCTCTCATTATTATTCCATCAAACTTGCATGGCTCAACAGTTGACGGCAGGCCCAACTGGCTTTCGGCAACAACCGGCTTGCACATTCCAATAAAGTCTTCGGCCTGTTTCATCAGCTGCTCAGCATCTTCTCTTTTCATATCTTTGCTTTATTGAAAAAACACTGGCGAGTCCGTTTTTACTTCCCGAAACATATTAAAATTGGATTATTCATCAAACGCAAACACATTATTTTTGCGGCAAAAAAATCCGACCTTATACCGCCATCTACTGATTGGTTACGTCTGGAAATAGACTTGAATGTAGTGCTGACTAATAATGATGACCATATTGCCGGGGATGATGAACTGATGAGTCGGTTGGTTTTTCAAAAATCAATTATTTACTTCCGAAAAATTATTGGCAACTTTCTTGAATCCTCCGCCAGATTTGCTTACTGAAGGGGCGGAACAGGAAAAATGCGAGTCAAGGGGCTTGGACAATTGCCGGCATTGAATGACAATTTATCTAAGCCGACTCATCTTTTTACCCAGTCGCGGACGTACATCATCCAGACTTAACACTTAGCGTCCTGATCATGAAAACCACACACAATTTGTTCGACCGATTCGACCAGCTCGATACTTCAATTAACAAGTGGCTGGTGGCCAATAGCATTAACCTGCTCCGCTTTTCGATGGGCCTGGTATTTTTCGGTTTTGGTGTTCTTAAATTTTTCAGCGGCATAAGCCCAATCGAGTCGCTGGCAACACGTACGACAACAACACTCACTTTGGGCGTGTTTTCGGGGCATAACGCTATGCTGTTTGTTGCCGCCCTTGAATGCATTATTGGCGTCTGCTTTTTGACTGGAATGCTGTTACGTGTCGGCGTATGGTTATTGGCTCTTCAAATGATCGGTGCGATGTCCCCAATCCTACTATACACTTCAGAGCTTTTCCCCGGTCCCACACATGCTCCAACCCTGGAAGCACAGTATATTATCAAGGACATCATTCTTATTGCCGCAGGAATGGTCATCGCTTCTACCTGGACTGGTGCAAGGATTGTCGCAAAACCACAAACTCTAAGAAGCACTTTGACCAGGCGTGTTCCAGGTGTCTATCAGGATGTTGCCAGTGCACCTTTTGTAAGGTAAGGATTGGATGTATTGATTTCTGTATAAGAATACTTGTGCCTAGATTTCGACACTATTTGAAATGATGATTGCTAAAAAATTATCCAGGATTATAGGATGCAATATCACTTATTGATTTTTTACCACGTTCAGCACCGCAGGCTTCACAAATAGCAGCACAGATGCGACAAATTCCTTTTGCTTTTCCGCCTCCAAACATCATCAATTGGGCCACAGAGTAACAAATAGCAGCACGTTCCATGCGCCATTGAATACACATGTTTACATCTTCTTGCTGCGTGCAGGATGAAGCGCAGTGGTTACAATGGCTGCGCATTGCAGACAGGCATCCATGCAGGTGTTATTCCTGTAAATCAGCGTCTGTTCACAGTTATTTTCCTAGAATGTGGATTTGACAACCCGCATAAGTCTTCCTCTTGCCTAAGTCCCAAGGGAAAGCTCAAAGACCACCTTGGATCCATCAGGTGCAATTGCAAAAATCCGCACAAGGCCACTTTCTGCACTTAAAAGCACTGCATCAATATCCGCTGGACTATCAATAGACTTTCCGTTTATATAAGCGATAACAGTTCCAGCAGGTATGCCTATCTGATCAAAAAAGCCCCCTCTTCGGACATTTGTTACCTGTACCCCAGCTTTCAAGCCAAACTTTTGCTTCATTTCATCGGTAAGCGTGGCAAAGCCAGCCCCTAACTTGCTTCTTAATTCGAGCGGTCGGTTCACTTTGGCGACAGGCTTTGCGGCACCTTCCCCTTTCAAGGTAACCGACAAATTCCCTGTTTCATCCTTTCGAAGATAACCCAGCTTGACCACATCACCTGGTTTGTGCCTGGCTATGCGTTCAGAAAATTCTGTCGACGAGTTCAATGAGAAACCATCTATGCTTTGGATGATATCCCCTTCCCGCAGGCCCGCATCCGAAGCTGCGCTTCCAGGCTGCACCCCGGTCAAATACACCCCATTTATACGGGCAGGGTTAAGGCCCTGCTGGATTATATACTGATCCTCAGCAGATGGAGCGGGAAATGAAACGCCAAGCACACCACGTTTGACCAATCCGTACGTCTTTAAATCGTCCAAAATCTGGGACTACGGCAAAAATGACAGGCTCGTCTGTCGGGAGCTTTATCTGATCTGTTTGCAATTAAGGGCGTTAACGGCAACTACTATCTTTGATCGGCTCATCAGTGAAACAGCTACAAGGCAGCTTGCATTTATCTCTCCACAGAAGTAATTCCTGAGATTTTGACAATTTACAAAGCCTTGTTCATCTTCCTTAACCGTGCTGCCGTTTTGAGAAAAAAAGTCTTCACCTGCTCTGCTTATTGGCATCACCACTTTCACGTCAATTCCCCAGCTGGCGCATTTCTAAGTCAAATGCTTCACCGGACAAATCAATTCAGGCTGTTTTTTGAACCTTGTAAAGAGCCTTGGATACCAGCTCAGCCTATTTTTGCGAATCGTTTGTATGGGAAGCGGCGGCTGTATTTTTTCAGAATGGAAGCAGAAGAGAAAATATTAACATGGTATACGTAAAAATGACGGATCGGAAAAGTAAGCCAACGTTACATCTTCAAATATGAACTCTAGCAACACACTTAAACATGCGCAGTGAGCCCGGCTGACAATCACCATCGCTTGTTTTCCTTGTCCGTCTTGATTTCTGATATTTGAGTGTGCCGTCAACCACATTTTTCAGGTAAACATCCCTTATCAAAATGGGGCCTTCCTATCGGCGGCGCCCATAGAATTAATCTTTGTCCCTGGTAAGTATGATTTAAAGAGAGCTAACTCTTAATCCATAATAAGAGTGGCTTCCGGCAAGTATTTCCGACAGATAAATAGGCAATCACTTTATAATTATTAACTATGTTAAACGCGATCAATTGGTTTGAAATCCCGGTCAAAGATTTTGACAGGGCCAAAGCTTTCTATGAAACGATCCTGGGTGCAGCCATTACAGAAATGCCCAGCAACGAGTATCGGTACGGAATGTTGCCAGCAGATATGCAAAATGGCGGTGTCGGTGGTGGCATTGTTTATGGAGAAGGGTTCGAACCATCGATGTCTGGCTCCTTGGTTTATCTCAACGGCGGGGACGATCTGAATGTCCCCCTTTCAAAGGTCGAAGGCGCTGGTGGCAAAATTATCCTTGCCAAAACTTCGATCGGCGAAAATGGATTTGTAGCTTATTTTGCTGACACAGAGGGAAACAAAGTTGCGTTCCATTCAATGGGATAATTTTACCACCTGCCGTCAAGTAATACTGACGCAGATGGAAAGTTACCGAAACAAAACAAATAATTCCTACGCGCAGAACGGCCAAACCGGGCACCGTAGGAATTTTTATTATTCAAGAATAACCACTTTTCTCACCAATTGCTGTCCTAAGACATTTCATAATTTCCTCATGAAAGCCGGTACCGGCAGCATGCAGGGGGTCGATTGATTTTACCAGCAGCATTCGTAGCGTAAAAAGCCGCTCCCGGTTATATTTCTTTGAAGCTTTTACCAATTCCAGTTTCTTGACTTCTTCCTGCTGATTTTGTTTAGGATTAAATATTTCGTTGATGTGGCTGCACCGGTAGCAAACTCCGTTTCTGTTGATCAGCGCGCACCGGTGCTCGAAAATATCCGTCATCGTATTCCTGGCATCGTTTAAAAGGTGTTTGATGACAGCATCCGTCTTGTTCAGAATAAGAGCTATTTCTTTTATCGGAAAATCATAGATATTCATGAGAAAAAGCGCAATCCGGTTTTCTATAGGTAAGGTCTTTGAGATGCATGTAAAGCAGTAGTCGATATGCTCTTTCATCTCGTAAGCCCCTTCCGGCGACGTGTCGTGAACCTTCCAAAAAACCTGTCTGATCTCCTCTGAACCTATTGCCCGATCGGCAGCCCTGTCCTGAGCTTCGGGCTGCCATCTTTTTGATTTCCGCTAATGATCATAGGCACGGTTGGTGGTTATTTTAAATTCGCTTCACAAATCCCTGATTTGCTTGGTCAACCTGGTCATTATCTCAATTAACAAGGATTTATCCCGCTCCTCAACCGAATAACTTTTCGCTCTCAAACTACTTTGGGAAATGTCTGTGCGGTGTGGGGTTGACAGATAGGGAGCCACCGACTGAAAATTGTCGATAAGGAGCGCCCGGATATAATATTGGACAGGTCGGCGGCTTTAAAAAAGAGCGAAAGCTGATCAACGGTCATCTATCCCAAGCAGCACATTTTTGATTGATTCCACGGTTACTTCCCTGCCAGAATCAATCAGTTTCCGATGAGCTTCATACACCTTGGTCTGCAGAGTGTCGAGATATGCATTAGCGCTTCGAACGTCAGGTTTCGTCCCGGCCATCCTTCCTGATGCCGGATTCCATTTATCCGGTTCACAATCCCTTTTTGCAGCCATTTCAAAACGGCCGCCATCCGTTGTAATGCGTAAGTAAATGGGCATCTTGCCATTTACATAGTTCTTGGGCTTCTTTAAATAAAAGAGCAGATTAAATGTTTTACTAAGCATACCATACTTTTTTTATGTGAATAAAAGTAGGTTTGCAGTACAAAAAAATCAAGATATTTACGAGGTAAACTAGCTGTCATACAATACATTACGCCACTTCTGGTGAGTCAATACTCCCATTTGAGCCGACTCTCGAATTACTCACCAGAATTTTGCTAACAATTGCATGTTTTGACACTTTTTCAAAAAACAAAAACCCCACAAATCATTGATTTGCAGGGTTTTGATTGATTTTGATGAGCTATCTAGTGCACCCAACGAGATTCGAACTCATATCGTCGGTACCGGAAACCGAAATTCTATCCATTGAACTATGGGTGCTTTGTGCAGGCCGTATGCCTGTAACGGGGTGCAAATATAGGCCCTAATTTAATTTTTGACCAAAGGGATTCGTAATTACTTTGGATATTTTTGAAAGAAACGGGCGCTATAACTTCTTCAGCATAGCCCAGTCTTCCACATTTTTGAGGTAAAGGTAATCCAGTAAAATACCATTCACATTGGTAATCAGGCGATGTCCTTCGGCAAACGGCACGACAAAAGTATTGATATATTCATGGTCCGAAATAAGGCCCTGAGCCTTGTTATGGTAGGATTTAATGTCATCGGTTGTCAGTTCCAGTTCGCAATAGAACATATACATGGCCTCGTCACTCGTTCCCGTCGATGGAAAGAACGGCTCTTCGTTTACCTTTACCAATTGGGAAACTTCTACAGCAATCCCCGTCTCTTCGAACACTTCCCGGGCGGCCACAACAGCTGCGTCACACTCGCTGTCCAGCATCCCCGCGGGGTGCTCGTAAGTCATAGAACCATCACAAATCCTCCGCTGCTGAACCAGAAGGAGGTACTTATCCTTTGTGAGCGAATCGATAAAGCAAATCAGGACGCTCACTACTTCGCCTTTTAAAAAGCATATGGGCGGAATCTTATTTCCTTCCGGAGTGGTGGCATCTGTATAAACCAGGGAAAATAATACCTCGCCCTCCCCATTGTGTCGGGTGTAGAGTTCGTCTATCCGATGGACATCCAGTCCATTTTTCTCCAGGTTCTTCTTCCACAGGTTGTACTTGTGAGAGTCAATCAATTTTTCGGTATGCATTGATCGGCAGTTCAGTTGTAAAGTGGAAAAGAGATGGCTGCGTAGGGGATATTATAGTTGGTGGAGAACCGGTTCTGCCCGTTGTCCAGCTTTACATTCGTGGTGTAGGTTGTCCTTCCATGCACATAGGCAACTTTGAGACCGATACGATCGGTAATCCAGAAGCGTACATATATTTCAGACTGCCCGTTTTGCTTATCTACCGCTAAAGGGAGGAAATTCAAGGCACTAGGTCCGCTCGAAACATAATCGTTGTAGTAGTCAGCCCCTTGCCCCTCAAAGAGCGTCGATTTGGTATAAAGTCCTCGTCTCTTCACTCCGAATGCCAACCCCACCAGGTCTGTATTCGCTCCGATATCTAATTTCCATAGCCTGAAATTAGCACCCATTAAAAAGCTGACACCATTGGTCGTGATCTTGCCAAATTTCAGTGTATCATCGGAAAACGCAGTATTTTGCGGAACGAGGTTAGTCCTGCCGGCATAGTAGCCCCATGTCCTTACCCCCCAGCCCACGCGAAACCACGAAAAATTACTGAGACTTAACTCCTGATGATATGTAACGGATGGCACCCAAACCTTGTCCTGGTATCCGAGGCCCAGGTCGACGCCTGCTGTAACTCTTGAAAGACTTTGTGAAAATGCGGTAAATGAACTCAAAAAAACAAAAAATACTACGAATTGGATGCTCCTCATCTGTTTCTTAATAATGTGATAGGCAAAGGTAAAGAAATGTGTAAAAAATAAGGCAGAGATTCTATTCCCTGCCTTTTGATATGAGCAAATTAAGTAAACTACCAGCGTACTTTACGCTATTTGTCAAGTAATCATCCTTTGAATTTCTCTTTTTTCAAAACGATTGCACCCATTGGCGGTAGATCAAGGATCAATGAATTAGCCCTTCCATGCCACTGATGGTCTTCGGACTTGATAGCATCGTAGTTGATTACCCCGCTTCCTCCAAACACTTTCGAATCAGAGTTAAATATTTCCTTCCAACTGCCATCAGAGATAACCCCTACCCGATATCCCGTACGCGGAATAGGCGTCAAGTTGAGTACGACCACCAGATTTTGAGCGGAATCGGATGATTTTCTCGCGTAAACCAGCACCGAATTTTCCCTGTCCTGCGTATCGATCCACTCAAATCCTTCGTGGGCAAAAGAGAAATCAAACATCGCAGGCTCTGTTTTGTACAGGTGATTGAGGGCCTTAACGCACTCCTTCATGCCGATATGCGGCGCAAAGTTCAATAAATGCCAGTCCAGGCTTTGCTGGAAATTCCATTCGGAAGTTTGCCCGAATTCACCGCCCATAAAGATCAGTTTTGTTCCCGGATGCGTAAACATATAGGCAAACATCAGTCTGAGATTGGCAAATCTCTGCCACTCGTCGCCCGGCATTTTGTTGATCAGCGATTTCTTTCCATACACCACCTCATCGTGCGAAAACGGCAGCATGAAATTTTCAGAGAATGCATAAACGAGACTGAATGTCAGCTGATCCTGGTGCCATCTTCTGAATGCAGAATCCTTTTCGAAATATTTCAGGGTGTCGTTCATCCAGCCCATCATCCATTTCATTCCGAACCCTAAACCGCCGACAAAAACGGGGCGCGAAACACCCGGAAAGGCTGTTGATTCCTCTGCAATGGTTTGTATATCCGGAAACTCCGTATAGGCAGCTACATTCATTTCACGTAGCAACGAAATAGCTTCCAGGTTTTCCCGTCCACCGAATTCATTGGGTATCCATTCGCCGTGCTTTCTGGAATAATCCAGGTACAGCATGGAGGCCACCGCATCGACACGAAGTCCGTCGGTATGGTAACGATCCAGCCAAAAAATGGCATTACTGATCAGGAACGAGCGGACCTCGTTCCTTCCGTAATTGAAAATATAGCTTTTCCAATCTGGATGATATCCTTTTCTGGGATCCTCATGTTCGTAAAGGGCTGTACCGTCGAAGCGGAACAAGCCGTGTGCGTCACCCGGAAAGTGGGATGGCACCCAGTCCATATAAACGCCTATTCCAGCCTGATGCAGCTGATCGATCAGGTACATCAATTCCTGGGGAGTGCCCATCCGGGAAGCGACCGAAAAATAACCGGTGATCTGGTAACCCCAAGAAGGCGGATAAGGATGCTCCATGATCGGCATCAATTCCACGTGTGTAAAGCCCATTTCCTTTACATAAGGAACGAGGCCTACGGCTATCTCTTTATAAGTAAGATATCTCTCAGGATCGCTGGGGTCGCGTTGCCAGGAACCCAGGTGAACTTCATATACGGAGATCGGTGCATTGAGCTTATTTTTTTCCTTCCTCAGCTTCATCCAATCCGAATCCTGCCACTCGTACCAGGTATCCCATACAATGGATGCGGTCCGTGGCGCCACCTCGCACCACAATGCGAAGGGATCGGATTTTTCCAGATGCTGCCCATTCTGGGAGACAACATAATATTTATATACTTCCCCTACCCCTACATGCGGAATCCAGCCCTCCCAAATCCCCGAGCTGTCCCAGCGCGCCGCCAGAGGATGACTGCTGTGGTTCCAGCCGTTAAAATTACCTGTCACCGAGATATAGCTCGCGTTCGGAGCCCATACGGCGAAATAGGTACCTACGACACCTTTGAATTCCATCACATGGGAACCCAGCTTTTCATAAAGTTTGTAATGTTTTCCCTGACGAAAAAGATGAATATCAAAATCTGTAAAACGACTTACTGCCTCTACCGCATTTAATGCCTGATCCGGGATTTGTTCCGCATTGCTTCCAGCCGAGCTGCCAGCCGGACTTTCTGCTGGTTCCTGTGCCGAGTTTGTTTTTACTTTCCCCGTTGACTTAGCCATTTATTATATTTCGATGAATGATACGCTTAAAGAGATGTAAGATTTGCAATTTTATTAAACTATTTCTTAAAATGTATCTATTTTTTTTGCCTTTTCTTTCGACCAGCAATTTAAAATAGAATAGTTACAAGGTCCCGGCCGACTTTTCTACCTGATCCAGTACCCTCATGATATTACCTCCCCAAATCTTCTCAATGTCTTTACCGGAATATCCTCTTTTTACCAATTCCTCGGTAATCGCGCCGATTTGGCTTACATCCGTCAGCCCAATCACTTCTCCTCCTCCGTCCAAATCCATACCAATCCCGACATGGTCGACGCTGGTGAGCTTGATGACGTGCTCAATATGGTCTACCGCATCCTGAATCGTGGGCATATCCGACTTGTATTTTTCGTCAATAGCCTTCATTTCGTCGCGCAAGGCCTTTTTGTCGGCGTCTGAAAGATCGGTCTGGCGAATTTTCAGACGCAGCGCTTTCATGGACATTTCATGGGGTTGAGAAGGCTTTTTAACAAAACCAGGCACAAAATTGATTTGTATCACACCGCCGTTTTTGGCGAGCATTTGAATCATTTCATCGGTCATATTACGAGGAACATCGCAAAGTGCACGACACGAAGAATGGGAAGCAATAACCGGTACTTTGGTCAGTCTGATCACGTCGTAAAAAGTCGAATCGGAAACATGGGAAATATCGACCATGATCCCCAATCTGTTCATTTCCTTAACCACCTGTTCCCCAAAAGCGCTCAACCCGTTATGTTCGGGGCCGTCGCCATCTCCGGATGAATCACAAAT
This sequence comes from Dyadobacter sp. HNCC25DJ185, assembly GCF_056895195.1. NCBI lineage: Bacteria > Pseudomonadati > Bacteroidota > Cytophagia > Cytophagales > Spirosomataceae > Dyadobacter > Dyadobacter sp. HNCC25DJ185. The sequence goes on along the minus strand of NZ_JBXHAR010000011.1, from coordinate 211,153 downwards.
ATCGTTGTTCAACGCGTGCGAAAGTGTGATGTACCGCAAACCCAGATCATAATACAGCTTGATATTAGAAAGGTCCTTACCGATTGGCCAGCCGTTTTCCATTCCTATGAATATGGCCCTTTTTCCTTCTTTCTGAAGGCGGTAAGCATCTTTTGAAGTAGTTGCTATGGCCGCGAGTTCCGGGTGCATTCTCGCGGTTTCGTGGATTTTGTCAAAAATGGCCAGCGCTTTCTGTTTAGCTTCCGCGTTTCCTTCCTCGGTACGCTTGCCCTGACCGAGGTACACGGCAAAAAACATCCCGTCCATCCCGCCTTTGACCATCCTCGGAAAATCGATCTGCGACTTATCCTTCTCATAACTGTGCTCCACAGTAATATCGAAACCCGGCTGCATCATGTTAATAGGCACGTCGGCATGTGTATCAATCGTCAATGCCCTCGCGTGAATTTTTGCGGCTTTGGGGGACATGATCGTCGTCCCTGACTGCGCGAAGGCAACGATGGGGAACGACAGCAGAAACAGGATCTTTTTCATCGGCTTAGTCAGTCATGCGTGGTTGGTGAAAGAAATGCAGAGGTTTTAAGTTGACCTTTTTTTTCTGGAAAATCAACTGGGGTGCGGGATTACTTGGGATACTGATAAATATTGATGCCTATATTCAATTCACGGTTCAGCTTATCGTATTTTAAAGAAATCTTCCTCTATTTGTATTGTTTTCGCTCACATTAAAATCCTCATACGAGAATGGCCCCTACCTTCTTTGCCGACCAGACCGACTTCCGCCAATGGCTGGAAAAACATCATCAGACGGAAAAAGAACTGTTGGTGGGTTTTTACAAAGTAGGCAGCGGCAAGCCCAGCATGTCCTGGTCCGAATCGGTTGACCAGGCGTTATGCTTTGGCTGGATCGACGGCGTGAGAAAATCGATCGATCGCGAAAGTTACAGCATCCGTTTTACACCAAGAAAATCTGGCAGTATCTGGAGCAAGATCAACATTAAAAAAATTGAAGACCTGACGGAAAAAGGGTTAATGCGGCCCGCCGGAACTGCCAGCTTTGAAAAGCGCACAGAGGCAAAATCGAGCGTTTACTCCTATGAAAAAGAACCCGCCATACTCTCCGAGGAATTCGAAAAGCGGTTTAAGGAAAATGAAAAAGCCTGGGAGTTCTTCAAGAAACAAGGTCCAAGTTATCAAAATACGGCAATCCATATCGTCATGAGCGCCAAAAGAGAGGAAACCAGAAAGAGCAGACTCGAAGCTTTGATCAGGGACAGTGAGAATGGAAATAAGTTAAAACAACTTAGTTACTAGCCTAGCCACCCTTTGGGACCCTTATGAAACGTCTTTCTTTCCAATCGCTCCTTTTATGGGCATGCATCCCGGTACTGACCACCATGACCGGATGCAGATCCATACAGACCACCTCTTTCGTAACAGCGGGCAACGGCGCTGACCAGGATTTCATGTATCAGTATTCAATCATTGACGCCCTCATGGCCGGTGTATTCGACGGCGATATGACCATCGGCAAACTCAAAACGAAAGGCGATTTCGGCATTGGCACCTTCAATAGAGTGGACGGCGAACTGATGATGGACCAGGGGCATGTTTATAAAATCAGCTACGACGGTTCTGTAAAAGAAGTCCCCGAATCGGACAGCACCTCCGCAGCATTCGTCAAATTTTTCAAAGCGGATACGGTCATTCACCTGGCGGGCAAGGATTTAAGCTATGAGAAAGTCCAGGAATATTTGGTTGAGAAGCTCAATGCGAATGCTATTTATGCACTAAGGATCAGGGGTAAATTTGCAACCATGACAACCCGTGCGGAAAAGCCTGCAAAACAGCCCTACACGACTCTACCTGAGCATCTCAAAGTAAATCAAACCGTTTTTAACCTGCAAAATTCCGAAGGTATCTGCAATGGGTTCCTGCTTCCGCCTTATCTGGCGAGAACAAATGTCCCCGGGTTTCATTTGCATTATCTGGCCAATGATCACAAATCAGGCGGACATATTTTTAATTTCACAACAGATTCGGTCATCATTGAAATCGATATGGCGAAGGGCTTTATGATCGAAAACAATACCAATGCGGAGTTCAAAAAAGTAAACCTCCGGCCTGACCGCGGTGCGGAACTGAAGAAAATTGAATAACATCCTTTGTCGGCAAAGCCATACTATTGTTATATTTATATTTCTTTCAGGTTTGCCGAAAATGAAAACCATCATACACTGCATCTTCTTCCTGCTATTGTCCTCCGCTTATAGTATTGGGCAAGTCACTTATTTTGCAGATATTCTTGGAAAAGGCTTCAAACAGGCCACTATCGTACAGGCCCCGGACTATGAGGGCAGTGTGACATGCACCATCATCAAAAAACCGGCTGCTGAAAAAAGTACAAAAGCAGTTTTATATGTCCACGGCTTTAACGACTATTTCTTTCAGGAAGAAATGGCGGAGCGGTTTATCAAAGAGGGCTTCAACTTTTATGCCGTCGACTTGCGGAAATACGGGCGTTCGTGGCTCCCTAATCAGAAATTCAATAACGTCCGTGATCTTTCCGAATATTTTGCGGACCTGGACACCACTTTGGCAATCATAAAAAACGAGGGGTCGGATAAAGTCTTGTTGAGCGGGCATTCGTTGGGGGGACTGGTTATTTCGCTGTACGCCGATGCGCGCAATGGAAGGGAATTATTCAATGCTATTTTGCTGAACAGCCCCCTTTTTGATTTGCCTACCAAATCCGGTTTAAAGAAAACAGCCCTTCCTTTAATTGTCAAAAGAGCCGAAAAACATCCCGAAACGGGTATTGACGCCGGTCTGAGCCCTCTTTACGGTGAAAGTTTGCACAAAGATGCACACGGCGAATGGTCTTATAGTCTGGGTTTCAAGCCCCATATTGCTCCTCCCGTCAATTTCGGCTGGATCAGGGCAGTTCATTTAGGTCACGAAAAACTGGCGCAGGGGCTACAGATTAACAAACCTGTTCTGGTACTGCATTCGGCGAAATCCATTGATGAAAAGAAATGGAGCGATGTCATGTTTACCGGAGATGCCGTACTAGACGTCGCTCAAATAGATCTTCAGGCTCGCAATATCATTGGCCAATACAGCATCCAGGCCGTTCCAGGCGGCATGCATGACCTGATTCTTTCCAAACAACCCGTCCGGGATGAGGTGTACTCGACTATTTTCAATTGGGCAAAAAGGACGGTAAAATAGCGCAAACAGCGCTGGCGCGAACCTCCAGGTTCGTCCCGCCTATTCCCAGGCCTCCGGCCGAAAAAATTCCTGACAAAATGCGTTACTTACCGGTACCCTACACGTCAAAAGTAGAAAACGCAAGCTATGTCCCAAAAATACAGATTCCACAAAGACGGCCTTTTCTTTGTCACTATGACCGTAGTCGGTTGGATTGACGTTTTCACGAGAAAAAATACGCCGATGAAATCATCAAAAACCTAAACTACTGCATCGAACACAAAGGCCTGGAAATTTATGAATTCTGCATCATGCCCAATCATTTGCATATGATTTGTGCTGCAAAGGATGGCGAAGTTGGAAAGCTGATAAGAGATTTCAAAAGCTTTACCGCCAAGGAAATCATTCGGTTAATTGATGAAAATCCTCAGGAAAGTCGCAAGGAATGGCTATTGTATATGTTCCGGTATTTCGCCAAAGGATCGAGTCCGAAGTGCGAATTTCAGTTCTGGCAACATCATAATCACCCGATTTCTCTCGTTTCCCGCCGATTTATAATACAAAGGACCAGGTATATCTGGAACAATCCCGTCAAGGCGGGGATTGTAAGCGAACCGCAGCATTACATATATAGCAGCGCTAATCCGGATACTGGGCTGAACTCTGCTGACAACGCAGAAGGGGCTACTTGACCACAGGAAAGGCGACAATACGCACTTTCGTAAAGCCATAAGGCACCAACGTGATTTTCTCCACCTCAGGACTTACTTCACCTTTGTAAATTCCCTCGCGATCCGTTACCGGCTGTCGCGCCAGGCCATCCACGATTTTCCAATTCGGTATCTTTTTGGCAGAAGCTGTTATCTCAATAGGCGCGTGCGCCAGATTCCAAACGAAGTTTGAGTTAACAGGTTTTACAACATTGACAGTAAGATTGCCAACAGGATCTTTAACCGTCTGCTGGACAAGTCCAAAATTCCAATCGGATTTCGGATAGACGCTGAAGTATTCCCCCTCCTCTTTTTGCGTGTCCTTTTCCCATTTTTCTTCCAATTTCAAAGCATAAACCAGCGGCCCGCGCTCGATGCTCCTCGAATTTTTCCCCCAATTGGATGTAAAAACTTCCATCGGCAGTTGCAAAGAAAGCTTGTCATTATTTTTCCAAACGCGGTTCACAATTGCAATCTGCCCGCCCCTCTCTCTTTTCAACTCCTTACCATTCAGCGAAATGACTGCTTCTCTACACCACGAAGGAATTCTTAATTGCAGTGGAAAAGAGACATCCTTAGCAGTCTCCAGCTCAAATTGAATGTTATCTTCAAAAGGATAATTAGTTGTTTCATTGATAATCACTTCGGTTCCCGCAGATCCAACTTTTGCTTTGAGTTCATTGGGACTATATTCCAGCGCCGCCAAACCCTTATCGGGAGTCAGGTACCACAAGTGGCTCGCAAATTTCGTCCAACTCTGATGCATATTGGCCAGGCAGCAGGTATAACCGCTTCTCATTCCTAGCACATTGTTCATTTCCCGATCAAAAGGCAATGAAAAATCAAAAACGCCGCGGCTGATCTGAACCTGGTTGGCGATCTGGAAATACTGCTTCCCGTTATAATCGTCAGTGGTCTGCGTCGGCAATGCATTGAAAGTCATCCTTTCCAACGCATCCATATATTGAATATCGCCGGTGATCGCAATGATTTCTTCCAGGGAGTACATCGCCTCGGCGATCGCGCAGAGTTCTACTCCTTGTGTCGGGGCATTGCCATGCAAATCTTCGTCACCTGAGAAAATGCCCATTGGTAACCCATGCAAGTGCATCAGGTCAGTGAAGCCTGTTTTCAGGGATTTCAGGTATTTTTCATCCTTCGTCCGCTGATAATTGATCGCCGGAGATTTGAGCGCCATCCCAACGTTTACGGCATGCCGTTGCATCCACTTATCGCTGTTTTGCTGTGCCGCTGCATTCATGACCCAATTCTGGCCGCCCAGCAAGTCGCTCCATGGAAACGCTTGTGACTCAATCTGCGCGGCCAATTCCAACAGTGACTTGTCTTTCGTTATCCCGTAAAGCCATTGCGCCATCATCACATTGTCGGCACCACGCGACTCCGCCCAATCGGTCCATTTCCCAAGCGGGCAATTTTTCAATGCAGCCGATTGGTATTTGAAATATTTAGTCATAAAAGGAATGACCCGCTTGTCATTGGTAGCCTGATAATACTGGCGTATTGCTTTCAGCATCACCATTTTAGGCCACCAGTCTTCCCCGGATGCACAGGTTTCGGGAGTGATTTGCACATTCTTTTCGCGCTCATCTTTTGTAATCGGACCAAAATAACCGGACGGACGCTGATTGTCGATCGTCCAGTTGATGTATTTCAATACCTTTTCCTTCATCTCCTGATCATCCAGCAAATAAGCCAGAGGTACCGCGCCATCCAGCCAATAAGGAGTCTCTTCCCAGCCGTCGCCCTTTCCGCCGAGCCAGCCATTGTCATTTTTTACTTTGGCATAAACCTCATCCAAATGCCCGGTAGTACCATTTTTCATGATCACCAATTGGTCACGCAGCCAGCCTTTTGGTTTGATTGAACCTAGTGGCGCTTCCGTGTAAGGCTGAACAGATTTTGCCTGCGCAGTAGCAGGTGAAATCTGAAAAGTTGACAAGATTAGAAGGAGAAACAAAACGAATGTCCAAGAGAATTCTGAATGATTGAATCTTTCGCGCATTGGATTTTCCAGGTTAGGCTAGTACTGTTTAGGCTTAATATATCCTGAAAACGAAAGATTGTGATTAGCCTTTTTTACTTGGGAAACTCCTGTTCAAGAGTTTCTACCAAATGCATGGCCGTTTTCATCGATAGCATCATTCTACCAGTGTCCGACAACGCCACAAAGCCATAGACCGAATAGAATTTTTGCGCTTTCTCATCTATTGGATCTACAACAATCGCTATTGAACCTACACTTTTGGAAATTTTCAGACATCGTTTTAATGCATTTGCAATTAGGTCGCGCCCGATCCCTTTACCCTGCATTTTCTTGTCAACGGCGAATCGCCCCAACAAAATAGCCGGAAGAGATTCATACGAAGCCGGTAGTTTTCTTCGCATCTCATCCGGAAAATCACTGATTCTGATCGAACTTGCTGAAAGCGTATAGTAACCATGCACAACATTGGATTCATTCACTAAGACGAAACAAGCCGACAAATCACGTTTTACATCCTGTTTTGCCTGAGTTCTGATATAATTATTCAACATTGGTGCCCCGCAGTCAAAATCTTTCTTTTCATGCTTACTCTCTAAAATTTCAACTTTCAACATCATCCGAATCAATAATGTTATGTTGATTTAAAAAGGCAGCCTTTAACTTTTCGTTTGGTGCGGGAGGGTTCAATATTAGATCTAGGAAAATTCTTTTGTCTTCCAAGGACTTTAAAACAATCTCATTTTCCTGAATAATCTTGTTCGCCTCATTGCTTACGCAAAACACGACGAATTCTGACAAGCTTTTGAAACCCTTTAATTCTGACGCGTATTTTATTAATTCCTTTTGCTCTCTGCTGATCCTGATATCAATTCGGTCGTTTATCACAGTGGCCATATTTTGCATTAATTGTCGTGTAACCATATTGTTCTGATTAAATGTACGAATAATTACCGTACAAGACGATGAATGAAAGTTTTTTACAAGTATATGTTTTATAAAATGCAGGTCTATAACCGTTAGTTAACCCATTCCTGCCGATAAAGAATCCGCGACTCAAATTGCCGCACAAAAGACAATATCATTCCTAACTTTCAAATGCGATTACCATTCCGGCATCTAGCATGCCAACTACGTTTTGTTTCACAATATACCCGACAGAGAGCAGGTGTAAGTCCTGTACTTCAAGGCCGGTCCTGGTTGATCGCAGCACTGTCGGGTTTCACTTTAAACATTAAAAAAATGCGATCAACTAAGAAATCAAAAACCGCCCCCAACACAAAAACCACCCTCAAACCCATCAAACCAAAACGCCCCGAAGTCCGCAGCCTCAAAATCCAACCCAAAGTCAGGCAGAGTTTTTACAAAGAAACATTCGTCCCGGAGATCAAGCTTTGCGGGGAATGGCTTCGAAATCTGGGTTTTGAATCCGGGAATAAGGTCACCGTTACCACGATGCAGCAACTTTTGATCATTACTCCTTATGAATAAATGAAGAGACCGTTTCAGATAATGAATCGGTCTTTTTTCTTCCATATAGATTAAAAGCTTTAATTTTCCTTCACAACCGAGCCCTATCCTTGCATGCCAAAAAAAGTACCAATCCCTCCAATGGCTTTTATTGCTCCGCTTGTCTACGCGCTCTTCATGCAGAGACTATTTACAATGGTTACCTGGCGGGACCTTCTTAGCGTCATGACCGTTTCGTTCCTGTTTTTCATACCCGTGGCAGTGGGCGCGATCACCATTTATTTTTCCTCAGAAACCAACGCGCGCAATTGGGCTTATAGGATCATTGTGCCCTGGATACCTCTTTTCGCATTTGTCGTTGTTACGCTTGTTACCTACACCGAGGGGTGGGCATGCTGGATCATGGTTTTGCCGTTATTTATGGTCGCGTGTTCTATTGGAGGATTGATTGGCGGATATCTCAAAATTCGCAGAATTGAGCGCAACAGTAACATTCAGATATCCTTGATTGCGCTGCTACCTCTCTTTTTGGCCCCTCTGGAAAGTTTTGCCGGAAACATTCCCGGCACTTATAAAGCTTACACAGCTATTGATATTCATGCACCAGCTGCAATGATCTGGAACAATGTAACCAGAGTGCCTGAGATTCCGGAAAGTCAGGATAAGGGTTATTTAACAGATTTTTTGGGCTTTCCCCGACCGGTAAAAGCCGAGCTGAATTACGAGGGCGTGGGCGCTTATCGTGAAGCGATTTTTACAAACGGGCTCGTATTTCACGAAACCGTATCCCAATATACGCACCAGAAGAAAATGGTTTTTTCAATTAAGGCTTACCCATATGAGATACCTTCGGCGACTTTGGATGAACACGTAGTAATTGGCGGTAAGTTTTTTGATGTGCTAAACGGTACTTATGAGTTGCAAAAGCTTGATAATGAAACTTACAGACTTCATTTATACAGTCATTTCAAGCTGAACACCACTTTCAACTTCTATGCAAGCTGGTGGGCAAAATGGATTATGAAGGATATTCAGAACAACATTTTGCAGGTTGTGAAACAACGTGCAGAAGGTAATCTCACTAACAAGAGCCAGTTATGATAAAAGAAATCATTGAAAAACTCAAACAAACCGAGCACGGCTTCAAACACATCGTAGAGGCTGGTGACGGGATTTTAAAAGATTCCAGCGCAGATCATTTTAAAATTGCTGTTGACTTACTGGCAGACGAAAGTTACCAGGCCCGAATGCTTGCGACGCATATCCTGGGCCGACTCGCAACAACACAGGAAAAGGCCCTTCATACATTGATTGAGACGGTAGCCAAAGACGAAAACTGGCGCGTTCAGGAAATGCTGGCGAAGGCATTGGATTACTATTGCAGCGTAAAAGGTTATGAAAAATCGCTTCCTGAAATCAGAAAATGGCTTTCTGACGATGATCCCAATGTCAGAAGAGCGATTACGGAAGGTTTACGGATTTGGACGAACAGGCCTTTTTTTAAACAAAATCCGGAAGTTGCCATCCAGCTGATCAGCGTTAACAAGAGCGAAGAGAGTGAGTATCTGAGAAAGTCGGTCGGAAATGCTTTGCGGGATACTGGCAGGAAGCATGGGGAGCTTGTAAAAAGTGAATTGGCCCAATGGAATTTATCTAATTCAAAAATCGCGTTTACACACAAATTGGCTTCAGGTAAATAGTTTTTCAAACTGAATATGCATTATCTTGGCTTGCAGTTTATGTTAAAAATTAACTGATAAAATATGCAAGTCAACGACCTCAAAATCCTGTTTTTCGACATTGGCGGTGTACTGCTGAGTAATGGCTGGGGACACGAGTCCCGGATACTGGCAGCCGAAAAATTTGGCCTGGATTACAAGGAAATGGACCAGTTGCACAACTTCATTTTCAATGTGTACGAAATTGGCAGCATTACCCTTGATCAGTATCTGGATACCGTGATATTTAACCACCCAAGAGATTTTGTTCGGGAAGACTTCAAGGAATTTATGTATTCACAGTCGGTAGAACTACCGGGTATGCTGGCCTGGCTGAAAGAGTGGAAACGGGACTGTGGCTTCCGGGTCATTTCTATCAACAATGAAGGGAAGGAGTTGAATGACTACCGGGTACAAAAATTCAAGTTACATACCTGCTTTGATGCATTTATCTCATCTTGCGAAGTAAAAATGCGCAAGCCTGACCCGCGCATTTTCGAATTGGCTATGGGTATAGCCCAGGCGACTCCAAGTCAATGCGTTTATTTCGATGACCGGATTATGTTCGCCAATCTTGCCAAAGGATTGGGATTGCGGGCGTTCCAGCATAAAGACTTCGAATCAACCAGGGAAATCCTGGAAGACCTGAAAAAAGAACAGTTCGCCAGATTCGGGCCGTCAAACTGAATTTAGAACGTTCTGTCATCCGCAGAAGGGCCATAAATGCTTGGGACAGGTATTTCGCTGATCCGCATGTACACCGTCAGCTGCCCGCGATGGTGTACCCAGTGATTGATCGTCGAGCCTATCCCATCCATTTTGGATTGCGTGAAAAGGACTTCCCCATTTCTTTTCAAATGAAATTCACCTTTTAAATCTTCATCTGTAATCCCCTTCAGTGCGTCTATTGCCCCCTTGAAACATTCGTCGTAATGGGCAACCAACTCTTCCTTTGTTTTCCATTCAAAACGTTTGTAAGTCGCGAAATCTACTTCGCCATCCCGAATCATAAAGGTGATCCATAAAGGAATTTCGGCTGTCAATAAAGTCAGATACTTCATGTCCATGGAAGTAGGATGCGGCTTAAAACCGTAGACTGTCTCGGGAATTCTTTCCAGACATTTTCTGGAAGACGTATATTCCGCTTCCAATTCCTTAATGTAGGCGTTTACAAATGCTGAATTGTCCATAAGCGATTATTTTTTTGTTTAAATTACCTAAAAAATAGTGCCTGCCTCAACCTTCGATCATGGAAACCTCCACTCTGATTCAGCCTGTTAAGTCGTCCGAACGTATCCATGTGTTAGACGCCGTCCGCGGTTTTGCGCTCCTGGGGATTCTTTTGATGAACATTCCCTATTTTGCTTTTCCAGAAGAAACGGTATCCAATCTGAACATCCGAAATGAATATTCCGGACCGAACTATTACGCGTGGTGGATCATCAATATGTTCTTTGAAGGATCCATGCGGGGGCTTTTTTCCATGATGTTTGGTGCCGGGATGGTGTTGCTCACAACGCGCCTGTCCCATAATATCCATGTAGACAGTGCTGCCGAAATATACTATCGTAGGTTGATCTGGATGCTTTTGTTTGGCTTGATAGACGCTTATATTATCCTCTGGCCAGGCGACATCCTATATTCCTATGCGATTTGCGGGTTATTTTTATTTCCGTTAAAAAACATAAAACCAAGACATTTACTCCTTATTGCGGGTATTTTGATGCTATTTTTAGTCGCTAAAACTACCTACCAGCGGGGCGAACCCCTCAGGAATAAGATCGCAGCTGAGGCCATCCTGAAAAAGAAATTACCCCCCGGAAAACAAACACTGGCAGAGAAGGAATTGGTCGAAAAATGGAAAGGATTTCAGGAAAGGCAAAAGCTCGAAAACAAGAAAAAACAGGTACAGACCGAAATCAGAAAGACCAAAGGTTCTTACACGACACTCTGGTCTCATTATGCCGACATCAATACCTACCTCGAAGCCAATGATTTTTATCAATCAGGGTTTCTGGATTGTCTCATTTTCATGATCATCGGCATCGCATTCTATCAACTTAAAATCATGACCGGCGAGAGGACACCGATCTTCTACCTCCTTTTTGCGATTGCCGGGTATCTGGTCGCTTTTCCATTGATTTATTTTCAATTGAAATTTTCAACTGTTATCAGGTTCGACGTGATCAAATACTTGGAACAGTTCAGTATCCAAACCTATGAAATCCGTCGGCTTGGACTTACAATCGGGCATTTAGGTATGCTGATGCTGCTTTACAAGTCAGGTTTATTCAAATGGATCTTCGACATTTGGGCGAAGGTCGGCCAGATGGCTTTCAGTAACTACCTGCTTCAAAACATCACTTGCGGGCTGATTTTCTACGGGTTCGGGTTCAATTATTTCAACGAACTCGAACGATATCAGCTCTATCTCGTCGTTCCCTGCGTCTGGACATTGAATATTATTTTCAGCTTTGTTTGGCTGCGTTTCTTCCGGATCGGGCCTTTTGAGTGGATTTGGCGCAGTTTAACATATTGGAATATTCAGCCAATCCGCAAATAACAGTCTGACGAATACCTGTTTCGGGCCAGTACAACAAATCGAATATCCCGGCAATCGGGACCGGCAGAAAATGAACCGGAGAATGTCATTTATCGTGCGTGACCTTTTTAATTTTCACCGCCCTTTTCAACATGTCGGTTTCCTGCAAAATCTTATTTTTTAAAAAGTAAGGATAGTCCGGATGCTCATTTAGGAAAGCCTGTGCAATTACTGCTGCTTCTTTGGATGAATGCCCGGCAAAAGTTTGATGCAGCCAGCGTGTGGGAAAAAAGATGTCTCCAGTGAGCTGAATTTCCTGCAACAGGTCGAGTGACGGTCGCAAATACTTTATTGCGGATTGTTGCCTGAGCGGATGGTGCAGATAGGATAACGCCTCCAGCACCCAAGCTTCCTTTTCACGGTTTTCCTCTTTTTTTAATGTCTCAAAAAAAGCGTCACGTTTTGCACCATCGGGATGCAGCGCCGGTATAACGAACTGCATTCTGCTCTTCCTGTCAGGATTCTTTGTGTTTTTAAGCTGCTCGTCAAGGATGGACTTGGAGCCATCGTCGCTTTTGAGTGCGAGTTCACAAGCGAGCGATATTTTGTCGTCTTCCGAAAGTACCAGGTCCTTCATCGCCAGTTTGCCATTCCATAGCGCTTCCATTTTCTTCCAGCCATCATCGCTTACAGCAAGGTTTTTGAATGCCCGGAAATACGAAGTCTTCACGCCCTTGTCCTTTGTTCTGTCCAAAAGCCGCCAAAGAGTTGCCTCCACATTGGCCTGATCAGCTTCCCTCTGTTCCGGCGTCAGGAAAGTCCACCAGGCACTTTGCAGGTTGCCCAGCAAATAATCGAGCAGCAAAGGATTATCTTCTGTTGGCAAGGTTGTCAAAATATGGGTTACAAGGTCCCGTGGTTTGGGATTGCCGCTTCTGAGCAGTCCTTCCCAGATATTTACAAGCATTGCGCCGCGAAAAACCGGGTTTGCGAACATCGAATCCTTGCTTGCATAATGCTGAATGAAATAGGCTTTACTGGCACTGTCCATTCCGAAATAACCATAACCCGTTCCATCGGAATTTGGAAAAATCACCTTCCCTGAGCCCGCCTGCAACGCCTCAAAAACCAGTGATTGGCCCCATACCCTTCCCGAAACCGAGTCTTTAACTTGCGTCAGTGATACTTTTCCGTTATCGGTTATCCGGTACTCCGGCATATCGGGCGTTTTTACCCAAACGTCGCTCCAAGTTGCGATATCCTCGGGCGTATTTTTATCGATGATGCCAATCAGGTCATCCCAGCGCGCATTTTTAAAGGAATAGGTTTTCAGATACTCCCGCAGGCTTTTTTGCATGAGGTCCTCCCCGATCATTTTCTCCAGCTTGCGCATCACGATCGGCGCTTTCATGTAAATGATCGCCCCGTAAAGCGTACCGGCATTTTTGAGGTTTCCAAGATTTTGTAAAATCGGGTTGGTACCTGCCGTACGATCGATATCATACGCATTGGGATAATGCGCCAGCAAGAACCGCAGGTTGTGGTTGATTTCGGGAAAGCTTGGATGGACGATTTTGGCAGCCATGAAATTGGCGAAAACTTCTTTCAGCCAGACGTCGTTGAACCAGTCCATCGTCACCAGATCGCCAAACCACATGTGCGCAGATTCGTGTGCAATCACACTTGCCCTGGAAAGCAGGCGATTGACCGACGGATTTTCATCCAGAAACAAAGCCGACTCATTGTAAAAAACAGCCCCCGGATGCTCCATCCCCCCGTATTGAAATGAAGGCACGAGCACAAAATCGAACTTTCCGAAAGGATAATCGATGCCCGTATATTTTTCCAGCCAGGTCAGCGATTGGGCATGCAGGCTGAAAACTTCGTCGCGATTCCGGTTTACTTTGGCAGTATCCGTCTCGCGGTAATACATAGTCATTTCCCGGCCTTCTATATTTTTTGTCGCCTTGAAAAACTTGCCCGCCGCAAATGCGAACAAATAAGAGCTGACAGGCTTGGTAGGAGCAAAATGGTACGTCAGCTGATCTCCTTCTTCCTTCCTGGACGCCAATTTGCCATTCGAAACCGCTTCCCACGCTTTGGGGGTTTTCAGAGTGAGTTGGTAAACTGCTTTCAGATTAGGCTGGTCGAAAAGCGGGAAACAGGTCGACGCACGATCCGGCACGAAAAGCGTATACAAATATTCGTCACTGCGGTTAAGCGAAAGGTTTCCTGCTACAAATGAAATGCGGACCTGATTTGTGCCCTTCTTCAAATCCGCAGGCCCAATCACAATGTGCTCATTAACAAACTCGTAGGAAACTTCCTTGTCCCCAACCCTCACTTCCCGGATATGCGAACCATCGACATTGAAATCGATCACCAGTGCCGAATCCAGGGCATTCAGCTGAAATGTGATTGTCTCCTTCCCTTGTATCGCCTCACTTTTTTGAGCCGGAATATCCAGCTCAATGTCGTAGCGAACACTGTCTATGGTTTTCTTACGATATTCATTGAGGGCGAAGGAAACGCCCTTTACGGGCGGGGAAGATTTGGGTTGGCAGGAAGCAAAAGTGACGATCAAGGCGAAAACGCAGAGTAAAATCTTCATCAGGCTGGTTCTGTTTTTTTCAAAAGTAATATTTCGGTTGATTTCAGGCGGCATAAAGCGTTTTCAATTCGTTACGTTTCGTAACAGATTTTATTTACATTTACATTAACACGTACTCATGGATGAATGAAATTTGATCTGAGAATGAGATTGATGGCACTACGCCACTATTTAAGATACAATTAGTAGATACTTACTTCTGAACAAGTTGCTGAAATTCTGGATGTGATCGCTAAAATTCTGGAAGTTTCAAAAGAATTGGATAGTAAGAAGATAGAACCATGAAAACAATCGGAAAGCCAAAAGACGAATTGCAGGCATTATTGACGGATGCCCGTGATTCACTTGCTGAGGGGCAAAATTACCTTGCGAAGGACGGGAAAAAATATGAATTGCACGACTGGATCACAATCGCGGAATATTGCAAGCGCTTCCATATCCCCAATACCCAAACTGTTAGCAACTGGATCAAACGGGGGATTATATCAAAAGAAAATACAGTGGTCATTGAAGAATACAACCATATCAGACTTGTTAAAGCCATACCTTACCAGGATAAAAACGGTCCTGTACATTGACCTATAAAATACTCACTCCTTGTTGCGAAATATGAAATATTCTATCTGCTTCATTATTTTCATCTTACTGATTAATGCCAACCCGTTAAAAGCCCAATCCCTCGCTCCCCTTTCCGTCGAAAAAATCATGAGGGACCCGAAGGTTTGGATTGGGACTTCCCCGAGCGACATTAACTGGGCCGACGACTCCAAAACCATTTATTTCAACTGGAACCCGGACAAGAATTTTTCCGATTCGCTTTATGGCTACTCGCTGGCAGACAAGAAGATCAGCAAAGTTGAGATTGCCGACCGCAAGAAAATGGCAGGCAGAAATGGGGCGTATAACCGGTTGCATACAGCAAGGCTTTATGAGAAGAATGGGGACATTTTTATGATTGGTTATCCGGATTTTGCGATCCGCCAAATCACCAATACCGTTGAGCGTGAGAGCAATCCAACGTTCAGCGGCGATGAGAAAAATATCGTTTTCGAGCGTGCTGATAACTTGTACAGCGTATCCCTGGAAACCGGCCTGCTGACCCAGCTAACCGATTTTAAAACTGGCTCAAAAAAACCCGATTCAAAACCTGGCATACAGGAAGAGCATCTTAAAAAAGATCAGCTTGCTATGTTCGAAATCCTGAAAGAGCGAAAAGAGAAAAAAGACGCAGGAAAGAAGGTAACCGATGCTGAGAAGCCGACGCGCCCCAAAGAAATTTATCTGAGCGAGAAAACGGTATCCAATCAGCAGCTAAGTCCCGATGGCAGCTTTATCACTTACCGGCTTACCCAAACCGACAAAACGTCAAAATCAACTATTGTGCCCAATTACGTCACCGAGTCTGGTTTTACCGAGGATTTGCCTGCCAGGACCAAAGTGGGTGCACCCGCGTCGGGGTACGAGTTTTGGGTTTATGATATCAAGAAAGACACCACCAGAAAAGTTCTCGTAAAAGACGTCCCCGGCATCCACGACAAGCCCGACTACCTCAAAGACTATCCCCAGCAGGATTCCGCCTGGAAAAACAAAGAAAGGGAAACGATTATCCACGGACCCTACTGGTCGGACGACGGAAAACATGCCGTTGTGGTGATCCGCTCACTGGACAATAAAGACCGCTGGATCATGTCGTTCGATCCCGGGTCGCTTACATTGAAACCATTGGACCTCCAGCGGGATGAAGCATGGATTGGCGGGCCGGGAATAGGCGGTTATGCCATGAGTGCCGGGGAAACGGGCTGGATCGACCATCAGACTTTCTATTTTCAAAGCGAAGAGACCGGTTATTCCCATTTGTATTCTATAGATGTGATCTCAGGAAAGAAAACGGCATTGACATCCGGCAGGTTTGAGGTTCAAAATGTGACACTTTCGAAAGACAAAAAGACCTTTTACCTGGTTACCAACGAATTACACCCTGGCGAGCAGCATCTGTACCGCATGGCGGCCTCCGGCGGCCAACGGGAGCGCATCACGCAAATGCCTGGGGCGCACGAAGTAACCTTATCGCCCGACGAAACAAAATTTGCCATTCGCTATTCCAAAAGCGACGCACCTTGGGAACTGTACCTCATGGATAACCCCTCGGCACAATCCAAAAACACAGTTCCTGAACGCATTACTGAATCCGTCAGCAAGGAGTTTAAGTCATACAAGTGGCGTGAGGCAAAAATTGTAACCATTAAGGCAACCGACGGTCAGCTCGTTTATGCCCGCGTTTACGAACCCAAAAAATCAAATGGAAAAGCAGTTGTATTTGTCCACGGGGCCGGGTATCTTCAAAATGCGCACAAATGGTGGAGCCAGTATTTCCGTGAATACATGTTCCATAACCTGCTCACTGATAAAGGCTACACCGTGTTGGATATGGACTATCGAGCAAGTTCCGGTTATGGAAGGGACTGGCGGACCGGCATTTACCGGTTTATGGGAGGTAAAGATCTGACAGACAACATTGACGGCGCCAAATGGCTTGTCAAGAACTACAAGATCAATTCCAGGAAGATCGGTATTTACGGCGGTTCTTATGGAGGTTTTATCACTTTGATGAGCCTGTTTACGACACCCGACGTATTTACAGCCGGGGCTGCGCTTCGCCCGGTAACCGACTGGGCCGCCTACAATCAACCCTATACTGCAAATATTTTGAACGAACCGCAATCGGACAGCCTGGCCTACAGGAAAAGCTCGCCGATCTACTACGCGTCGGGATTGAAGAACCATTTGCTGATCTGCCATGGCATGGTAGACGTGAACGTGCATTACCAGGATGTAGTCCGTCTGTCCCAGCGCCTCATAGAATTGGGAAAAGACAATTGGGAGCTTGCTTCCTACCCTATGGAAGACCACGGTTTTGTAGAAGCTTCTTCCTGGACGGACGAGTACAAGAGGATACTCAAGCTTTTTGAGGAAAAGCTTTGAGACAATAATTTGTTTCAAAACACCTATCCCATAATCGACGGAATGATTTTTGTTAAAGGATAGAACCGGGGCGTCTGATCTTGTTTCGAATGCCCGGGAAAATTTATCCAACAAATTAAGAAATCATGAAAAAAGTATTTGTTCTGGCTGCATTAGTGATAGGATTGTCATCAGCGGCGTTTGCCCAGGATACCACACAGACAAAAGGTGAAAAAGCGGTAGCTGAAACCAAATCTGCTGGAAGGAAAGCAGGAAAAGAAATCAAAAAGGATGCAAAAGTCGTTGGAGAAAAAACCAAAGAGGGGGCCGAAAAAGTAGGTGACGGCGCAAAAAAGGGAGCGGAAAAAGTAGCAGACGGCACAGAAAAAGCCTATGACGCGACTAAAAAAGGAACCAAGAAAGCCTACAAAGCAACAAAAAAAGAAGCCAAAGAATTGAAAGATGATATCAAAGATAAGACTGACAATAAATAGTCTGACCTGATATATCAAAAAATCCCGGCCATAAGCAGCCGGGATTTTTCGTTTATCATAGGTTAGCTCAATTTCTTTTTCAGATAGTCGAGAGACAATTTGTAAGCGTCTGCTGCAGCGGCAGCATCATATTTGGGATTGCTTGGGTTTGCAAACGCATGCACTGCGTCGTACATTTTAATGGTCACCTTCTTGCCGGCAGCTTTCATATCTTCTTCAAACTTGCTGACGGTCGCCGGAGGAATGCCGGTATCCTGGCTCCCAAAAATGCCCAGTACGTCTGTGTTAAGCGTCATTAGCTTTTCAATGTCGCTTTCCGGGCGGCCATAGTACATCACGCAGCCTACGATTTGCTTACCACCGGCGATCGCGTTCTGCAAAGATAGCATGCCCCCGAAACACCAGCCAATGCTGGCAATTTTTGCGCTCTTGCCCGCATATTGAATCCCGCCTTTTGTAATTGCCGACAATCTGGCCGCATCGGCCTCCTGCATCAGCTTGCCCGCTTCTTCGCGCGTAGCACCTACTTTCCCGTCATACATATCCAGCGCAAGCACATTCACGTCGCCCAGATCCTTATGTAGCTTGGCCGCTTCCTGTTTAATGTAGTCATTAAGACCCCACCACTCCTGGTACACAAAAAGCCATTTGTCTGATTTTTTAGAAGATTTCAGAAGAAATCCGGAGGCAGTTTTACCATCGGGCGTCGGGAAAGTAACTGTTTCCCCAGCCCCCTGGTAATGAAAAGGGACCGGATTTTCATGGAGCATTCCGAAAGCCGGATTCGCAGCCAAATCCGACATGCCATTTGCAGACGCCACCGCCGGGGCGTAACAAACCGGGATCGGTTTATGCTCTTGCTCCAGTTCCGGCAGGAACATTTTAAAGATGTAAATAGTCAGTAGAACGAAAATAGTCCCCATAGGTCTGTTGCTTGGAATAATGATTAATAGATACCTGAATATATGCAAAAAACAAGCCGGGTTCGTAGCCAGCCGGCATATTCTTTATACGGACAGGAGTCTTAAAGGATGCGTCCACTATGGATGATAGGGGAAACTATTGGACTTATTGGCCAGCAGGAACTTAATCGCGATTACGCCCCGTTAAGAAAAAAGAAATTGCACAAGCCATGAATCACAAGCAGTATTTTTTTTTAATCCTCATTTTGGGTTCGCTGGCAACAGTCAGCCCGTTCTCAATTGACATGTACCTCCCCGGCTTTCCACGTATCGCCGAGGACCTTCACACAACGATCGACAAAGTTCAGCTTTCGCTCACCAGTTATTTTATCGGGATTTGTATCGGGCAAATGTTATACGGCCCCTTGGTAGATCGCTTTGGCCGCAAAAAACCGCTGTATACGGGACTGATGATCTATATCATCGCGTCTTTTGGCTGTTCGCTTACCTCCTCAGTCGATGCTCTGATCGGGATGCGTTTTCTGCAGGCGATGGGCGGATGTGCCGGGTTGGTGGCTTCACAGGCCCTTGTGAGTGATATTTTTCCGATCGAGCGCAGGGCAGAAGCCTTTTCGTTTATCACGCTGGTCATTGCCGTCTCTCCTATGATCGCCCCTACGGTAGGCGGTTATGTTACTTCAAATATAGCCTGGCAATGGATATTTATTATTTTGGCCGGCATCGTCAGTCTCATTGTGATGTGCGTTTATTTCTTCTTACCTACCGGAAAAGCGCCCGATACTTCTCTCTCCCTGAGGCCCAAGGCGGTGCTGTCCAGTTATGCGACCGTGATCAGACAGCCGCAGTTTTCGATTTACACCGCAGCAGGCGGCCTGGCCAACGCGGCGACCTTTGCATACATTGCGGGTTCATCGGATGTTTTTATGAATATATACCATGTAACCGAACAGCAATACGGCTGGATCTTTGCGTTTCTCGCGTTCGCTATGATCGGTTCTACTCAATTGAACCATTTACTGCTCAGAAAATTCACCAGTGAGCAGATCATCAAGGTTACCTTGCTTTACCAAAGTTTTTTAGGATTGATTCTAGTCTTTGGCGTGTACAATCACTGGTTTGGGTTATCGGGTTTGATCGGAATGATGTTTCTCTTTCTGACAGGCCAGGGACTGACAGGGCCTAACACGTCGGCTTTGTCGCTGGCACCGTTCAGAAAACATACGGGCAGTGCCTCTGCCCTGCTGGGAAGCTGGCGTATGGGCGCCGGGGCGCTTATTTCAGCGGTTGTAAGCTTTCTTCATAATCACACAGCGATGCCAATGGTGGGCATGATGGTGTTTTGCGCGGTGGGAGGCCTGATCATATTGCTTGCAGGAAATGCAGTGGTCAAATATCAGGCAAGACATCAGGATGTGGAAGACGAAGTTTCTGTTCTGCTCTGACCGTCTAAGGCAGGTTCTTCAAAGCATTAAAAAGCATATCCATGAATGCGTCACGGTCGAGATCATACGCCACAGTGGCATTGGGCTCTCTTTTCAAAACATTGTAAAAATCCACAACCGTTGCCCCCGTCGTCAATTCGCCCTTAGTCTCGACGTCTACATAGCACGATTTTGTTTTAAAAATCGCCGGGTTTATCAGCCACGCGATTGCACAGGGATCGTGGAGGGCTGCTCCACCGTCCAGTTCAAGCCGGTGTTCTTTGTAAAAAATTGAAAAGAAATCCATTAAGTCTGCGGCAACGGCACCCGACTTATTTCCAAGTGACCTGAACAAGCCGATATCTCTCTCGAAAACCAGTGCTTTGTGTGTCACATCCAAACCGCACATGGTAATGGGCACACCAGAATGGAATACCATGGCGGCCGCTTCGGGGTCGGCATACATGTTGAACTCGGCAAGTGGGGTCATATTGCCACGGAATATCCCGCCCCCCATCAGCGATATCCGCTCAATTTTGTCTTTTAACTGGGGATAACTTTGCAGGAAGCCCGCTATGTTGGTGAGAGGGCCGGTCGGGACAATTGTTACTGGTTCCGATGCCCCTGCAAGTACCTTTGCGATTCCTTCGATTGCCATTTCCGGTTGCGCGGAAAAAGCAGGCTGAGGTAAAGACGGCCCGTCGAGCCCTGTTTCACCGTGGACGTAATCTGCCGTAATGAGGTCACGGAACAATGGTTTTTCTGCACCACGATAAACCGGTACCCGGACTCCGACGAGCGTGAGTATCTTCAATGCATTGGAAAGAGTCCTATCCTGTGTTTGATTGCCTGCGGAAATTGTAACAGCCTTCACGTCAAACCGGTCACTTCCAAAGGCCAGCATGAGCATCAGGGCATCGTCGTGCCCGGGATCGCAATCTATGATAACCGGAATTTTACGGATCATCTCTTGGCGGCTTGTCTTCTGAAAATCGACTTTTTATCAACCAGAATCCCCAGACCGTAGTGCTGGGGAAAGTTGTAAAGCTCCTGGCCCGTCACTTTTGCAATATCCTTAACGGCGTTTCTTACGGCCGGAAAGCTCTCTGTATCATGAAAAATAGTGCAATCGCTATGCCTGGCGGCCCAGAGCCCGCATTCGAACGTCTCCGCGTAATGATGTACGATGTCGACATGCGCCAGATCGTACCGCTGCTTATCTCTTGCAATCCAGTCTTTATAGTCCGATTTAAACAACTGTATACCCGGGTAAGGTGCAAGCCTGGCGCTGGTTTCTTCGTAATGCTCATTTTTGTTGACCGTATGCTCGTCCCCTTCAAATGTATCGATGCCTGTGACGGAATGGAAATAATTGGAAAAAGCGACAGCAGAATAGCCAAACTCCACGCCAAATTCTATGCAGCGGTTTCGTTCCAGTCCAAATTGTTCAATGATATCCTCAATAATCATTTCCAATCCTTTCCAGGCGGAAACAATTTCCAGAAGGTGGTTGGGCTGGCGTAGGTTTTTAGGCTTATAAGGCCTGATGTCCAGTATAAAATTTTCCCTGATGTAGGTCCTCAATCCCATGGCTTGTTGAAAATGGTAATGCACAAAATTACCGTACCTGCACGTACATTTCCAACCTGCCTATTTCTTCCCCTGTACGATTCGGACCTGGGTGACTTTTGCCTCCTCTGCAACATCCGGATTATGTGAGCAAATAAAGAGGCCCACCAATACTTTGTCCCCTAAATTTTTCATTTCGTGGGACCCTACCTCTTGTAAATCCGCCCCTTTTGCGGCCGCGAACATGGTATAGGTGTTTCCCTTCCGCTCAATGCGGATTGTACGGGTCTTTTTTTCCTTACTAAAAATCTCGTCTTCGGGGTCCCGCATTTTCTCCCCTTTCGCGACCCGCCATTGCAGAACCGTCAGACCGTCGCCGTGCACCACCGCGCTGACGTGCGAAGCGTCGTCAGCCAATGATTCCCGGACCATCCAGCCTACTTTCCGGTGGCCATCTGTCCCTTTCCCCTCCAGCTCAAAATCTGCGGTAACTGTAAAGTCGCCCCTCAGTTCCCGAAAAAGATATTGAAATTCATCACGGTCAAACCAGATATTGTAGCCCGAGCCCTTCAGATAATAAGTTTTGCCCGCCGTATCGTACCGCGATGCCCCCGCCAGCTTGGGATTACCAATGTCCGCGTTCGTTTCAAAAACACCAATTTGGGCGGGTGCAAAGCTTACCAGCACGATAACTGTCAGCAACAGAGATAGAAGTAATGGTCGTTTCATCAGAAAAATATTATTGTAACAGTGAGGAACAGTATACAGCAGGATAGTTGACCCGCAGGAAATATGCATTATTGTATCAATAAATTTACATTTTTTTAGTTAGTTTATTGATCTTAGCGAGAAAGTGTAAACGGAATCCTGAACCTGTATTATGAATTTTAAGTCAAGATTAGTTTTTACCGTGCTGTCAGCGTGGGCTGCATTGATTTTTCAATCGTGTAATCAGGCCCCCTCAGGTCAGCCCAGGGAAGAGAAAATACCCGAACTTGTAAGCTACAATTTTGATATCCGTCCCATTCTTTCGGATAAATGTCTGGCCTGCCATGGGCCTGACGCCAACAAACGGGAAGCCGGTTTGAGATTGGACGTGGCCGAAAGCGCATTCAGGGCATTACAGGAAAATCCAAAAGCCCACGCGCTTGTTGCGGGCAAGCCGGAGCTTTCACAGGCATATCTCCGGATCACTACCACAGATACTTCACTTCGTATGCCGCCCGTAGGCTCCAACCTCAAACTGACCCAGCGTGAGATAGACCTGATCGAAAAATGGATCAGGCAGGGAGCTAAATACGAAAAACACTGGGCCTTCGTAGCCCCCAAGAAACCCGCCATCCCCGAAGTAGACGATAAAGATTGGCCAAGAAATGAAATTGACCATTTTATTCTGCAAAAACAGGAGCAAAAGGGCCTCGAACCCAATGAGGAAGCGGATAAGGAACGTTTGCTGAAACGCCTGAGCCTGGATCTGGTCGGGCTGCCTCCTACTTTGAAAATGATGGACGATTTCATGGCGGATAAAAGGCCGGACGCCTATGAAAAAATGGTCGATCAGCTCTTGAAAAATCCTGCTTATGGTGAGAAAATGGCCATTCACTGGCTGGACCTCGCGCGATATGCCGATTCACATGGTTATCAGGACGATGGTTACCGCACCCAATGGCCCTGGCGGGACTGGGTTATTCATGCATTTAATGAGAACATGCATTACAATGACTTCGTAACCTGGCAGCTGGCCGGCGATTTATTGCCCAATTCAACCAAGGAGCAATTACTTGCAACAGGCTTCAACCGCAACCACAAGATAACGGAAGAAGGCGGGGTCATTCCGGAGGAATACCGGATTATGTATGTGACAGATCGTAACGACCTGTTTGGCAAGGGCTTATTGGGTGTAACGCTGGAATGCGCGCACTGTCACGATCACAAATACGACCCGTTCTCGCAAAAAGAATACTACCAGATGTTCGCCTTCTTTAACAATGTGAAAGAGGTCGGAATAGAATCTGTGATTGGCGGGCCCGAGACCTATGCCAAAAAACCGCTGATGGAGATCAGCAACGACGACGTCAAAAAGATACTGACATTTGTCAACAAGCCGGATACCAACAGACTGATTGTATCCGTCATGGGCGACCTGGATACGACGAGGAAGACCTATATCCTGAAAAGAGGCGTTTATGATGCGCCCGGCGATGAAGTACAGCCCGGAACACCTTCGTCGATCCTTCCCTTTGATAGTAAGTATCCCAAAAACAGGCTCGGCCTAGCCCAATGGCTTTTCGACAAGCGAAATCCTTTGACCGCCCGCGTATATGTCAATATTCTATGGCAGGAATTCTTTGGGAAAGGCATTGTAAAAACCTCCGGCGACTTCGGAATGCAGGGAGAATTACCAAGCCACCCTGCCCTGCTTGACTGGCTGGCCGTTGATTTTATGGAGCACAACTGGGATATCAAGCGGCTTGTCAAACAAATGGTCACGTCATCCACCTATCGGCAATCGGCGGTTGTAACGAAGGAAAAGCTGGCTGTCGATCCCGACAATATCCTGCTGGCGCGCGGCCCTCGCTACAGGATTCACGCCGAATTCATCAAAGACCTTGTCCTTGCCAGCAGCGGCCTACTCAATAAAACAATCGGAGGACCGAGTGTCAAACCTTATCAGCCGGCCGGCTTATGGGAAGGCGCGACTTCCGGAAGAGGCTTGCTGTCTGTCTACAACCAGGATCATGGCGCGAGCCTTTACCGGAGAGGAATGTACACGCTGATCAAGAGGACTGTTCCGCCGCCGACAATGAGCATTTTTGATGCGAGTAACAGAGATCTGTGCGAGGTAAAAAGGTTGAAAACCAATACTCCGCTGCAAGCACTCGTGATGATGAACGACCCTGCCGTCCTGGAAGCATCCAGAGTGCTGGCCACCAAGCTTTTGCAGGAAAAAACAGACAGTAAGGCGAAGCTGATCAAAGCATTCAGGCTGATCGTTTGCCGTACCCCCAATGAAAAAGAGCTGGAAGTGCTCACTAATTATTACGATCAGCAGTTGAAAACGATCAAACCGCAAACGGCCGAAAAAATGATTGCCATCGGCGAATATCCTTTGATGAAAAACCTGGATAAGAAAACATTGGCATCGCTAATGCGCGTCATCACGACGATTTACAATCTGGAAGAAACCATAACAAAGTCCTAAGGCCAACAGCCGATAGCTACCCGCGAGACCATGGAAAAAGAAATCTTAGAACACGGATTCAATTTTAACAGACGACGCTTCCTTTCCAGCATGAGCCTCGGAATTGGTGGAGTGGCATTGGGCTCGTTGCTCATGCCCAATCTATTGAACGGAGGCGGGGTTGAAGAAGAAGGCTTTACACCCGGCATACCCCACTTTGCACCCAAAGCAAAAAGGGTTATCTATATGTTTCAAAACGGGGCACCTTCCCAGCAGGAACTGTTTGACTATAAGCCAAAACTGCGGGAAATGCTCGGACAGGAGATTCCGCCGTCGGTAAGAGGTACGCAGCGCCTGACCGGGATGACGGCCAATCAGGCTTCATTCCCGCTGGTCGGGTCCTTTGTGGATTTCAAACAATACGGACAATCGCAGGCTTGGATAAGCAACCTGTTGCCTTATACTTCCAAAATCGTGGATGACATTTGCATCGTCCGGTCCATGTATACGGAGGCTATCAACCACGACCCCGCTCTGACCTTCCTACAAACCGGCTCGCAACAAGGAAACAGACCCAGCATGGGCTCCTGGCTGAGTTATGGCTTGGGTAATGAGAACAAAAACCTGCCCAACTTCACCGTATTGCTTTCCAGAGGTGTGGGTAACGGACAAGGTGTTTATTCCAAATTATGGTCAAATGGTTTTTTAGACTCTGTTCACCAGGGTGTTCAATTCAGCAAAGGCGAAGACCCTGTTTTGTACTTACGTGATCCGGAAGGTATGGACCGTCACGACCGCCGGGACATGCTCGATAATTTGTCCCAGTTAAATGAACTGTCTTACCAGGAATTTGGCGACCCGGAAATTACGGCCAAAATAAAACAGTATGAAATGGCCTACCGGATGCAGACTGCCGTGCCGGAAGTAATGGATCTCTCGAAAGAATCGGACGATATCATTAAATTATATGGTCCGGAATGTCTTGTTCCGGGTACTTATGCTGCAAACTGTCTGCTGGCGCGCAAGCTTTCGGAAAACGGTGTGCGGTTTGTCCAGCTTTATCACCAGGGCTGGGACCAGCACGGTAACCTGCCTTTTGAAATTGCCAAACAGGCCATGGACGTCGATCAGGCCTCTGCTGCATTGGTCACAGATTTGAAACAGCGTGGATTGCTGGACGAGACGCTGGTAATCTGGGGAGGTGAATTCGGTCGCACCAGCTATACGCAGGGAAAACTTACCGCCGACAACTATGGCCGCGACCATCACCCAAGGTGTTTTACAGTCTGGATGGCTGGCGGAGGTATCAAACCGGGAATGGTTTACGGAGAGACTGATGAGCTTGGGTATAATATCGCCAAAGATCCTGTTCATGTGCATGATTTTCAGGCCACTATCCTGCATCAGCTTGGTTTGAACCATGAGAAGCTTATTTTCAAACATTTGGGAAGAAGGTACCGGCTAACCGACGTTTCCGGCAAAGTGGTGAGGGATATTATCAGCTGATCCCTGCGCGTCTTATTTATTGATCAAATATTTGGTAAATTTTAAATGCATTTGAGATTCAGGGGGTTTGCGGAACAAGTTTTAGTTGCGTCCAATATTTTCATTCTATTTCTGCTGCTTTTCGAGAGCAAACTGGTTATTCCGCCATGGCTGCAAACAATAGGCCGCATGCACCCGCTGATCCTGCATTTCCCAATCGTCATCCTCCTGCTGGCGATGTTGCTGGAATTTTTCCGTTTCAAGCCCGAATATGCAACCAACCAGTTTTACAGGAATTTTTTACAGGGCCTTTTGCTGGTAGGTGCCCTTTTTGCGGCGGTGACAGTCATCATGGGCTTGTTCCTATCCCGGGAAGACGGTTATGAAGGCCCCACTCTCACGTATCACAAATGGACAGGCGCCGGTATTTTCTTCATTGCTTCGATCATTTATTGGATACGAAATACGAATTGGTACAAAGCGCCCCTGGCGAAGGCAGGCGCTTTCATTACGGTAGCTGGTTTGGTAATGACCGGCCACTATGGCGCCGCACTGACCCACGGGAGCAATTTTATTTGGGAACCGGTCTCGATTGAAAAGGAAATGGCGGCCGTACCATTGGACCAGGCGGTCGTTTATATGAACGTGATCAAACCGATTTTCGACCAGAAATGTACCAGCTGTCACAACCCCGATAAATTGAAAGGCGAATTGATCCTGACCGACCCGACATCGATATTAAAGGGAGGGAAGTCGGGGAAATTGCTGGTCCCCGGAAATCCTCAGATTAGTTTGCTCCTGCAAAGGGTTCATCTGCCTCAGGAGGAAAAAAAGCACATGCCGCCTGCCGGAAAAACCCAATTGACTTTGCAGGAAATTTCCTTACTGACCTTGTGGGTTAAACAAAAGGCCGATTTCAGGAAAAAGCTGATTGATCTGCCCGAAAATGATTCGTTAAGAATACTGGCATCTGCATACCTTTTGCCAGCCCAGCAGGAGGAAGAATTCGACTTCCCTGCTGTGGACGAAGAGGAAGTTGCCAAATTGAATACCGATTACCGTACCATTCTCCCGCTTGCGAGGGAATCTCCCGCGTTGGCAGTAAATATTTATAACAGCGCCGCATACAATGTGAAGCAACTGGATGAATTGAGCGGGATTAAGAAACAGGTTATAGCATTGAACCTCAACAAAATGCCAGTAAAAGACTCTGATATAAAAAGCATCAGCCAATTCGAAAACCTGCGAAAACTGGATCTGAACTTTACTGATGTGACCGCAGCCGGATTGAAAGAATTATCGTCGTTGAAACATCTGCAAAACCTGACGCTTTCGGGCACAAAACTAAACTTCGGAGATCTGAAAGGCCTTTTGCCAAATTTGAAAAGCTTGAAAACAATCGCGGTATGGGATACGAAGCTCTCGGCAGCGGATGTAGCGCAATTACAAAAAACACACAAAAACCTGAATATCATTGGTGGCTTTAAGGACGACGGCAAAAATCCTTTGCAATTGAACCCTCCGCAGGTGAAAAACAGCTCGACTATTTTCGCACAATCTATTAACGTGGATCTGAAACATCCTATCAAAGGTGTGGATATCCGCTTTACAACGGACGGGACCGAGCCCGACAGCATCAAATCACCGCTTTTTAATCACAACACGGTTTTTACCAAAAGCGAAACCGTCAAGGCAAAGGCGTACAAGGCAGGATGGTACGGCAGCGAAATCGCAACATTTGATTTCTTCAAAAGCGCTTATAATCCCGACAGTGTGAATTTATTGGCCCCGCTGAACAGGGTTCACCAGGCCGAAGGCGCGAAGACCTTTTTCGATCATAAACTGGGTGTTATCGGTGCTAACAATCCCGCCTGGGCTAACAACTGGGCGGGCGTTAGAGACAATGACATGGCTTTTGTGTCAGAATTCAAGAAGCCAATCCTGCTATCCTCCGTCGGCCTGCATTATATGGTAGAAGAAGATACAGGCATTTTCCCTCCCGAACTGGTAGAAGTTTGGGGCGGGCCTGATGCCGCGAATTTAAAATTAATGACAAAATTTAAAGCTGCTATGCCTTCCAAAGGCGATAAGCCTTCACTGAAAAGAGTCGAGGGAACATTCAAACCTCAGCGTGTTTCCTACCTGAAAATTGTGGCAAAACCATTGGCTAAGATCCCGGAATGGCATCGCAGCAAAGGCAACAAGGCGTTGCTCCTGGTTGACGAGATGTTCCTAAATTGATCGGAAGTCTGATTATGCTTTTGAAACTCTTCGCCACATTTCGGCGCATGCACGGGCATTGTGGTAAGGGCATTTCCAGAAGTTGATCTTATCGCCTTTCACAGGTGTACCGTCCTCCTTCACCGTGCCAAACCACTCGCCCCTGTCTTGATCGACAAACTCATTGACAATGTAATCCCAGCTTTTCTCAGCCTTGGCCCTGAACTGCGCGTCACGGGTGAGCTGATAGGCATTGTAGAACCCTACCAGCTGTTCCGCTGCAACCCACCAGCTGCGGTCGGTTTGCAGGTGTTTGGTTTCGGGGTCATACTCATAATTAAGGGCCCCGTCGGGACTGAGACCTTTGGTTGCCGCAGTTGCCATTAAAATGGATTTCTTCTTCATTTTCCCAATCAGCTTCTCATCGTGAAGAATTTCCGCCGTTTCAAAGAGCAGCCACGAAGCCTCAATGTCGTGCCCGTACGAAATGATGTTATCCTTTGCTTTCCATTGCTCGTCGAAGAACAATTGCATGCTGTTGGTTTCCGGGTTCACGATATGGGTGATGATAGCTTCCAGCATATTGGCAGTCTGTTTCTTTAGTTTGCTGTCGGGCCAAACGCTGTACAGATTTGTATAAGCCTCCACCAAATGTAAATGCGTGTTCATGCTCTTGATCCAAGGGCTTTTACTCAGGATGTAATCGTCGGTTGGGGACCAGTCGCGCGCGAATGCTTCACGATAACCACCATTTACGGCGTCAAATGCATATTTTTCGATGATATTGAAAAGATCTTTGGCTTGCTCGAGCGCAGGTTTGTGGTGGGTGACGCGGTAATATTCGCTGAGTCCGTACATGGCAAATGCATTGCCGTAAATCTGCTTTTTGGTTTCAAGCGGCGTGCCATCTGCTTTCACGGACCAGTAAACGCCGCCATATTCTGTATCAAAGAAATACTTCACGAGTTGGTGATAAGCGCGATCTGCCAGGGTTAAGTATTTGGCTTCTTTGAGCAGGCGGTGTGCCAGTGAAAAAGTCCAGAGAATCCGGCCGGTAAGTACTACCGAGCGGTCTGAATCTTTAATGGGCTGGTTTTCGTAGTTTACCCTTCCATAAAAGCCGCCTTTCTCCGGATCAGGCCCGTATTTTTCCCAATAATCGAGAATTGCGATCAGTTCTTTTTTGAATGCTTCGGGAGTAAATGCGGCCATTTTGTAATGTCGTTTTACAAAAAAGCAACGAGATTATTTTTCTTACTTGCCGGTCCGGCTACCTGATCGCACTCGAACTTTGTGAAAGAACTGCGTTCAACCTGTCGCCAAGTTGGTCGTAGTTCCTTAAATACGATCCGGCGACGCTGGTCTCCAGACCGGAAGCTCAACTACCTCCCAACCGGCACCGCTAGCTCCTCTACATTCCATCCCTCAAGCGAAATAAGTGGCGCTACCTTTTCTGAAGATTTGTAGTCCAATACTACCTTTCTACTCTCACCAGGTAAGACCGAAATATAATTATCATCATAAAAAACCGGCAGGATGCGCTTCTTAGTGGCCGGATCCAGCAATGCAATGCGGTTGAAAAATGCGATCGGCGCTCCGGCGGGATTTGAAATCGTCACTTCAATTTTGCCTCTGGCAACTTCGCGGCTTGTCATTGCTACTTTGGTTTTCGACATACTCTGTAAACCGCTGTATTCACCCTTGGCATCGGGCAGCCAATATAAGTTATCGCTGAGGATTTCTTTTTTGAGGTTTAGCAACCGCAACGAAAGAAAAACGCCCTCCTTCTGAGCAGCCTCCCGGATTTGTTTGGTAATATCCATGATCATGCGCGTTGTTGACGGCCCGATCTCAACGAAAACCTGCCCCATACTTTTCGCATTGCCCTTCATATCATACGTGTTCATCACCAGCATCAGGTCGTACTGATGCTTAAAAGTATTGTTCACGATTGCCACAGCCGTATCAGCTGGGTTGTACATGACGTGCAACGGCTCGCTACCAGTGTGTAAGCCATAAAGACAGGCATTGGGATCGAGGTAATAATCGTACATCTGGCCGCGCATCGCCGTCCATGGGTTTTGGGTTTTCCAGATGATCACACCTGTGTACCAGTCCCACATATGCGCACTGAAACCTTCCATCAAGGCCCGGTACTGGTCAAAATTGACGAGCTGGGCCTTCTTGCCAAAATCCCGGGCGTCTTTCACTTTTCCGTAGGAATCGATGTACTGATCGTAACCGATGTATTTGTGATACTGCCAAACAGAATCGACTTTTTCCCGCCTGGTCTCGGGAGAATAAACCGGCGCCATGAGATTTTCTTTGGGCAAAAACCTTTCAAGCGACTCGTAATCGCCTACACCCACAGAGCCGATTTCAGAATTAAAAGGCCAGGTTTTGTAGTTCCAGAAACGCGCCAGCGGCTGAATACCATAGGGCCCGTCGCCATTTCCTCCCAACGAATTGAACGACATATCATCGGAATTGGAGTAATCTACAAACCAGCGCGTGCCATCGAGTTTTGGCAGGATCGAATCCCTCAACGGGGTCTGGATATCGATGGGGAGCGTGATTTCGTTTCCACCGCACCAGATGGCAAGCGAAGGAAAATTGCGGATCATTTTGATCTGGTCAGCCGCCGATTTCAGAAACAGGTCGTGATCGTCCGGATATTTCCGCCTCGTCCATTGATCGTCCAGTTTCATGGGATCTACCCAGCGTCCATTGCAATCGCCAGAGCCCCAGAAATCCTGCATGACCAATATGCCGTATTTATCGCAGGCCTCGTAAAACTCCGGCCTTTCGGTCAGCGCGCCGCCCCATATCCGCAGCAGGTTCAGGTTCATATCCCGGTGAAAGCGTACTTCCGCGTCATACCTCTCTTCCGAAAAGCGTAACATGGCGTCCGAAATGATCCAATTGCCTCCTTTTATAAAAACCCGCTGTCCGTTCACAGAGATCTGCTTGCTCTTCGTGCTGATGTTCCAGTCTGCCTGGATTTCACGGATACCTACATTCAATTCTTCCTTATCGGATAACTTTCCGTTCAATACAAACTCCATTTTGAACGGATACAGAAACTGGTTACCGTAGCCGTTAGGCCACCAAAGCTTTGGATTGGCAATAACCTGGTCGGGCAACGCTGCTTCAATGGTTTTTCCCGCAGGTACGGTTACTTCCTTCGATATCTTTTTCCCATCGATGAAATACTGCAAAATACCTTTCTGAGCTGTAGCAGACACATTCTCAAGTTCTGCCGTGACTTTGAGAGTAGCCGGCTGCTGCGGCCCCTCCGGATTTCTTTTGCCCGGTACCAATGTGACAATATGTGGATTTTTGATACTTACCTTCCCGGTTTTTTCAATGAAAACTTTGTCCCAGATCCCGGTGTTGCGGTCACGGACAGGTTGTATCCAGTCCCACCCTGCTACATACTGGTGCGCTACATTCCTGGCCACCGTACCGTCGCCACCCTGTCCGCCGTTCGGGTTACCCACTGGGTCGGGAGGATATACGATCACTGCCAGACGGTTTTTCCCGGTTTTACTGATCACGGAAGTGACAAGGTAGGACTGGCGCAGGAACATACCGGAATGCGTCTGTGCGTTTAGCTTCTTACCATTCAAAAAAACGTCGCAGCTATAATTGACACCGCGTAAATGCAGCCACACCTCTTGTCCCGGCAACGCGGTTTCTTCAAAATCCTTTACAAACCAATAGGTATAATAATCCCTTCCGGTATTGAAAATATCGGGAATCAGTTTATTATTCATTCCAAAAAACGGATCAGGTATTTGCTGATTCGCCAGCATGGTCGTGAGCACGGTGCCAGGCACAACCGCGGATTCCCATGATCCCGTGGAAAATGTACTTTGAGAAATGGCCTGGCCTGTTTCTTTGACCTTCGAAACGGGCGCACATTTCCAGCCCGAATTCAGTTCGTATTGTGTCTGTGAAAAGCAGGTCAGGTTTGCGAAAATCAAAACGCCCAGGATCAGGCATGGGAAAATCTTCATAAAATGGAGGAAAGTTGTGTCGTTGCCGACAAATATATCTCAACTCCCCCGGAAGATGCAAGGCAGAAAGGAGCATTCGTTGAAATAGTAACGAAGATTCCTGCAATTATTAAATTATTTTACAAAAGGGTGCTACCACAAAAGGAAAGGCTTGATAATCAACTATCAAGCCTTTGTAAGAAAGCAACTATAAGACCTCAATCTCCCTGATTTTCTTCTTGTGCCTCGTGGTTGTCCCCGCCGAGACTGTAGTAATTATTTTCCTCATCTTCATTGCCAACGATCTCATTCTCGTCATCCAGTTCCGAACCTGGGACATCAAGATCATCCCCCACAAAGTCGGACGCAAACGATTTTTCATTCCATTCTTCCGGATCTGCTTCTGGCGAATCTTTGATACGGTCTATATTCTCGGGATCAATGTCTTCTTCTACAAGGCCTTGCCTGAATATATCCTCTTCGGGCGGATAGTTGCCCGGGAGGTTATCATCATATTGGTCGGCATCATCATCTCTTGGGTTCATATTAATTGAGATTTAAGTTTTATTGACTGGGTTTAAAAAACCATTCCATCCGTTTTCTCCTAAAAATGACCGTATCTTCAAGTAGCAAACTTTCGAATCTTTCTTTTGAAAAAGAACGGGCAAATCGCTCTTCAATTTAATCTTCACAATTCAATTATTCGCTGCATGCAGAAAAATTTAGTGAAAACAACCGGTATGATGCTGGCACTCGCTGCCACAACATGCCTGTTTGCCTATCAAAACATTTCGGGAAACGTTCCTGTCAAAGAACAACCCATTGTCCCGGTTGACGCACAAGACATTAAACTTCCTGCTGGGTTCTCAGCAAAAATCCTGGCCAGCGATCTTGGTGCTACCAGGCATATAGCCGTAGGAAAGAGTGGCGATATTTATGTCAAACTCTCTAAGCTGAAGGACGGAAAAGGCACGTATCTGCTCAGGGATACCAATGGTGACGGTACGATCGACGAGCAAAAACTGTTCGGAGATTTTCCGGGTACTGGTGTCACCATTAAAAACGGATATTTGTACAGCTCGTCAAACAAAGGTGTTTACAGGTACAAGCTGAACGACAAGGAAGAAATCACTGATTTTGAAAATCCTGAGCTGATCGTAGAGGGCCTTGTGGACCACGGACGCGACAACGCCAAACCGCTTGCGCTCGACAACAACGGAAATCTATACGTGACGGTTGGATCATACAATGACAATTGCAGGCAGGCCGGATCGG
The DNA here is from genome assembly GCF_056895195.1 of Dyadobacter sp. HNCC25DJ185. NCBI lineage: Bacteria > Pseudomonadati > Bacteroidota > Cytophagia > Cytophagales > Spirosomataceae > Dyadobacter > Dyadobacter sp. HNCC25DJ185. The sequence continues at coordinate 177,363 of NZ_JBXHAR010000011.1, read as the reverse complement.
CCAAAGGCATGTCCCCCTGCACCATACTGGATTCAGCTGGCGGAGTATGGAAATTCAAGGCCGACAAGCTCAACCAAAAGTTTTCCGATGGGACACGTTTTGCAACGGGCGTTAAAAATGCCGTCGGGATTGCCTGGGACACTAAAACGAACGGACTTTATGTGACCTCGCACGGAAGGGGCAAATTCGATGACATGTATCCGCAGTATTATACCCCAAAGCAAAGCTCGGAACTCCCTGCCGAGACATTCTACCGTCTAAAAGAAGGTGATGATGCAGGCTGGCCATACATTTATTACGATCATTTTCAAAACAAGAAAATTCTTGCCCCTGAGTATGGTGGCGACGGCAAGAAAACCTCGGGAGAAAAGGCCATTAACCCATTAGTTGCTTTTCCGGCGCACCTGGGGCCCAATGCGCTGATGTTTTACACAGGTTCTCAATTTCCCGCTCGTTACAAAAACGGGGCTTTCATCGCGTTCCACAGTCAGTCGTCTGAGCTCAAAAAAGGCTATCTGGTGGCATTTGTACCTTTTGTGAATGGCAAGGCAGGGAAGTGGGAAATTTTTGCCGACAATTTTGCAGGTGTTGACCTTGTGAAACCAACGGGTCCTATTCAGCACCGCCCGTGTGGTTTGGCACAGGGTCCAGATGGTTCATTATATGTGACCGACGACCTCAACGGCACGATTTTCAAAATCGATTACAAGAAAAAGTAGCTTAGAGGCTCATTCCGCCATCCACAAAAATATTCTGCCCTGTAATGAACCGTCCTGCTTCCGAACACAGCAGGACGGCCATTGCGGCACAATCCTGTGGATCACCAATCTGTCCGGAAGGTGTCTCCATGCGTTTATTGATACGCTCTTCCACTTCCGGAACTTCCTGGTCCAAACGCGGCGTCCCAATTACTCCGGGGGCCAGATTATTTACAGTAATACCTCTATCCGCCAGTTGCATTGCCATGTTTTTGAACCAGGTTCAGCACTGCTGATTTGGTAGCCGCGTAAACCAGCATGGATGGGTGCGGCTTAACCTGCTGAACACTTCCAATCGTCAGTATCCTACCCCACTTTTTACCTACCATTTCACCTGCAAATGATTGCATCAGAAATAAAGTGGATTTGAAATTGGCATTTACTTGTTGGTCAAAATCGTCGGAACCAATGTCGGCCCAGTTCTTCGGAATCTGGACAGATGCATTCAGAACTACAATATCCGGCGTTTTGCGAAACCTGACTATTTCTTCTATCAAAGACGCCGCGCCCTCCGCAAGTGAAAGATCGGCCTGCACTATGGAGGTTTTGACACCTGATTTTAGTATCTCGCCTGAGACTGCTTCCGCTTCTTCCCTGTCGCCGCGGTAATGCAAAATGATATCAGCCCCGTATTCAGCCAGCGCCAGTGCAATACCTTTGCCAATTCCTTGGCTTGAGCCGGTCACGAGGGCGGTTTTCCCTGCCAAATTGAATTTTTCAGAAATGGTCATGTGAATATCTTTTTGCACAAGACCATTAATTCCATGCCAAGAAGCACCGAACACGCCCACGAAACTGTCAGTTTTAGTTAGGCTAAAGTGGCAAAAGCCCTGACGGGAAATGTCCCTACCCCTTTAAATTTAGGCGGTACCGCACTAAACAAGTAATTGCTCCCGGGTAAAAGGTCCAGATTGCAAAGGTGTTCGACTATGAGGATGTCGGCCCCCAATAAGATCGTGTGTACAGGCCGGCTGGTGCCGCGGGTGTCATCGATGTTGTGACTGTCTATCCCTACCAGCCCCGCGCCTTCATTCTTCAGATATTCGGCTGCCTCCGCAGTCAGAAACGGATGGTTTTCATAATAGGCATCTGTATTCCAATTCGCTGACCAACCCGTCCTGACGATCACAGCCTTATCTCGTACTTCAACATTTTCAAAAAATGAAATGCCTATTTCAATCTGGCCTGTTGCATCAATGGTAATCGCATCCAGGTTCGCAAATGCCTCCAAGCCCACTTCAGACAGGTCCTTTCCATGTTCGTAGCGATGAAACGGGCAATCGATATAGGTGCCGGTGTTGCTCACCATTTCGATCTTTCCGATCTGGAATTCCGTTCCTTTCTCATATTTGCCTTTGGAATCTTCCCGGCTCAGGAAGTCGCAGATAATGGGTGCGGGAAGACCTTTGTAGGTAACCAGGCCATCAAAAATCGTATGGCTCAGATCAATTAATGTCATTTCGTGCAGGATGACTGTTTAAAAATCGGTATCCGGTTTGTCCAGCTGCATTTCTTTGATCCAGATATTTCTGTAATAAACATCGTGACCCTCCGATTGCAGCTTTAATCCGCCGGGCTTATCGGTAATTCCCTTTCCGCCATCATTTCCACCATCGATACCTGAATTAGGCCCGCCCCAAACCTGGCTGATTTTTTGGTTTGAATGGACTTTTTTGCCATTGAAATAAAGTGTCACCATCGGTTGTTCGACCAGCTTGCCGTCTTTGAACCTCGCCGCGCGGAAAAGTATGTCATAAGAATTCCATTTTCCGATCCCATTATAGGCATAATAAGGCGACTTGGACTCATTGATTACCGCAGCCATTCCATGAGAGGTCGTATCTCCGTCCAATACCTGAATTTCATATCTGTTCTGAAGATAAACGCCGCTGTTACCGCCCGGCTTCGTGATCAGGAACTCTACATGTGCACGGAAATCTTTGAATTGCTTTTTAGTCACAATATCAGCCGAACCGTACAGTCCTCCCGCCGATGCCGGGTCATTACAATTAATCACTGTCCCTTTATCGACCGGATCATTTACAACGGTCCATTTAATCGGTGGTTTTGCTGAAAACCTGGGTCCCTCCCAGTAAATCCATTTGTCATCAAGCATTTTTCTGCTGCCATCCAGGTACATTTCTGCTCCCTTTGGCGCTTTGATACCTACGCCTACCTGCGCATAAGACACCGAGACGGTTGAAAATAAAAGTACGGCCTGTAAAATGGCGCTGAATTGTATTTTGATAAAAAGCTGGTGCATTGGAGCAGTCAAGTTTGGTGAGGCACCGGTAACCGGCAAAGGATATAAGCATCCGCGAATTTGTAATTACTGTTTCTCAATTGGTTTTTTAGCTTTTGTGGAACAAATACCTCATATTTTACTGAAGAAATTCTGGTAAAAAAGTGGCTTATTATAGCCATAGGCCCAACGTATGGCTGCAAATGATAGCTCCGGCATGGAATTGGTGAATGTGCGGATCCTGTCGATCTCTAATAGGTCGATACTTTCAAACATTAACACACTGAACTGATATGGAGGCATTACATCAACAAAAAGGCATTAGCACAATAACCGGGGTATTCGCAACGACGGAAGATGCCGAAAATGCGTACCGGACATTATTAGCATTGGGATACGATGCAACGGAAATCGTTCTGATCATGTCGGAAGCTACCTGTGAAAAGGTTTATCAGCACTGTGGAGCAGATTTTTATACAAACCACTTATTAAGCCAAGCAAAAAAGCTACAGGTTACCAGGATCTCGGATGCATTGGATGTGTATGGAAGTTTTGTGGCGATTCCGGGACTGGCACTTGTAGTGGTCGGGAAATTAAATGAAGGAGGGATCAGAGCATTGTCGGGTTCCGTGATGTCCGACGATTATTCCGAGTACTTTCAACGAAGAATCGAGGATGGTGAAATCCTGATCGATTTCGGGCTTCATACCGCAAAAGAAAAGAAGCTGATCCTGGGGCTTTGGGAGAACTATGGAGGATATCCGCTGTTGAGAAGAGTTAGCGACGCCGCTTAAAAGAAAAGCCCGGCTGTCATGAAACAACCGGGCTTTCTTTTTTTCCTAATACTTATTTCAACGCTGTCGCAGGCTTATGGTCAGCTGCGAACAATGCATGGGTTTTCGGCGACTTTTCATTTGTGACCGCAATTGTCACAGCTTTTTCCTTCACATTAAAACCGTGCATTTCAACCTTTTTGACCCCGATATGCGGAGCAATTACGAGGGAAACGATAGACATCAGTTTGATCAGGATGTTCATCGAGGGGCCGGAAGTATCTTTAAACGGATCGCCTACTGTATCCCCGGTTACAGCTGCCTTATGTGGTTCAGACTTTTTATAGAATGTCTCCCCGTTGATAACAGCTCCTTTTTCAAAAGATTTTTTTGCATTGTCCCAGGCACCGCCGGCATTGTTCTGGAATATACCCATCAATACGCCTGAAACAGTTACACCTGCCAGTGTTCCGCCAAGCACTTCAGGGCCAAACAAAAATCCGACAATCACTGGCACGATCAGCGCGATCAGGCCTGGGGCAACCATTTCCTTGATAGATGCCTGTGTGGAAATAGCAACGCATTTATCGTATTCCGGCTTGGCGGTACCTTCCATAATGCCGGGAATTTCACGGAATTGACGGCGAACCTCTTCCACCATTTTCATGGCTGCACGACCCACCGCCGCAATCGCCAATGAGGAGAATATGAATGGTATCATAGCCCCAACAAACAAGCCGGCGAGCACATTTGCTTTGTAAATATCGATGGAGTTAATGCCTGCAACTCCACAAAAAGCTGCAAACAGGGCAAGCGAGGTAAGGGCAGCGGATGCGATCGCAAAGCCTTTTCCTGTCGCAGCTGTGGTATTCCCCACGGCATCCAGAATATCTGTGCGTCCGCGGACTTCTTCGGGCAGATGCGACATCTCGGCGATCCCCCCGGCATTATCTGCTATAGGGCCAAACGCGTCAATGGCCAATTGCATGGCGGTTGTCGCCATCATACCGGCGGCTGCAATGGCAACTCCGTATAAACCGGCAAATTCATAACTGATGTAAATACCGGCGGCCAGCACCAGTGTTGGAATAACCGTCGATTCCATACCCACCGAAAGTCCGCCGATAATGTTGGTAGCATGACCAGTGGAAGACTGATTTACAATAGATTGGACGGGACGCTTACCCATGGCCGTGTAAAATTCTGTCACCATCGACATGATCGCTCCTACAATTGAACCGAGCAAAATAGCCAGGTATACATCCATTGACGTAAAATCGACGCCACGAATTGTCAGGGTACCTTCCGGCAGCATCCACATTGTCAGCGGATAACTTACAATGAGGACAATGATGATAGATCCCCAGTTACCCCTGTTCAAGGCAGCCTGGACGTTGCCATTATCATCGCTTACCCGTACCAGCAGCATACCGATGATCGACGCGATCAACCCCATTCCGGCGATGACCATTGGCAGAAGAATAGGTGAAATGCCTCCAAAATTATCTGTTCCCTGTGCTACGATCTCACGACCTAAAACCATGGTAGCCAGAATTGTAGCCACATATGATCCAAACAAATCGGCCCCCATACCCGCAACATCGCCTACGTTGTCGCCCACGTTATCTGCAATGGTAGCCGGGTTGCGCGGATCATCCTCAGGGATCCCCGCCTCCACCTTACCAACCAGGTCGGCTCCAACATCGGCTGCTTTGGTGTAAATCCCGCCACCTACCCTCGCGAAAAGCGCGATGGATTCGGCACCAAGAGAAAAACCGGCCAGTACTTCAAGCACTTTTTCCATTCCCAGCCCATTGACGTCATTGGGATCAACAAATACGGAATAAAGTATAATGAATAACCCTCCCAGACCGATCACAGCCAGACTCGCTACCCCAATGCCCATTACCGAACCACCTGTAAATGAAACTTCCAGCGCCTTAGTAAGGCTTGTACGGGCAGCTTGTGTAGTCCGTACATTGGACTTGGTAGCAATATTCATCCCGATATAACCTGCAAAAGCAGAAACAAACGCACCGACCACAAATGATATACCAATAAAAGCACTGGAGTTCTCAACGAGCGTGCCTGAATAACCTAATAAAATACTGACAATAATACCAAAAACGATGAGTACGCGCCATTCGGCTTTCAGGAAGGCGAGCGCTCCGTCGGCGATAGCGTCCGCAATTTCTTTCATTTCAGGAGTCCCCGAATCCTGTTTGACCACCCAGCCTCGTTTAAAGAACATAACCAGCAAGCCAATTAGACCCAATGCCGGCACTAAATAGGTAATGTTACTCATGCGCGTTTCAATATTTGGTTAAAGGTTTTATAATTTCGTAAATATAGAGAATGGTGCATCATAACAAAATCGCAAAAAGCTTATTTTTGATTAATTCGTATAGATTTTATGAAATTTTGTAGACTACACCTGTGGCTTGCCGGACGAAGTCTACCCAGCTTTGTGCTTCGGACGCAGAATTGAAAGCAATGCATAGGATATCACAAAGCTGGCCCCCCCCATCAATACGGAGAGTAAAATCCCTCCCAAAAAATACTGTACGAAATTGACATGAATCGATTCCAGGGTAAGGTCGTCCATGGAATCAAGCTGCACACCATTTTTGTAAAATATGCCGCCGAATTTGTAACTCCCGAATATGATAAAAGGTATTAGCGGCGGGATGCTGATATTGGCGGCAGTCAGGAAAAGCACTTTGTTCATTTTGAAATAAATGGAAAGCGGAATGCCGACAAGCAGCTGAAAACCCCAAATAGGGAGGATTCCCATGAAAAAACCAAAGCCGATAGATTTAGCCTTACTGAAATTAGACTCTTCCGGTTTGATCGCCTCGTGTTTGATAACCTGCCAGAGGCCCTTTTTTCGCAACTCGATCCATAGTCTTTTGGGCAGATAATATAAAAGCGTCAGGAGTACCAGCCAGGTGTTCAATATACTGATACGAGTAAAGTCCCTCCATGGCCGGAAATGCGTAACCCGTTCATTTTTATCGTAAATCACCTGGATATTTACAGGGAGGATGGGCACGTTCTTCCACGCCAGCTTGACGATTACTTCAATCTCTGTTTCAAATTTGGTGGTGAACAGTTTCGTCGTTTTCAGTGGTTCCAGCGGGTATAGCCGGAAACCGGTCTGCGTGTCCGGCAAAGTGAGACCTGTTTCAAACTTGAACCAGAAATTAGAGAATTTGTTTCCAAATGAGCTTTTGCCTGGCACACCTTCCTGATCCATATTTCTGGAACCCATCAGCAAAGCGCCCGGATTTTGCATGGCTGCTTCCACGAAAACCGGTATATCCGATGCAAGATGCTGTCCGTCCGAATCAATGGTGATCGCATTTTTGTAGCCTAGCTTGATTGCTTCCCTAAAGCCTCTGCGGAGCGAATACCCTTTGCCTCGGTTGCTATTATTCGTGAGCACGGTCAATTTTAAACCGTATGACGATAAAATGTAAATGGTCTGATCCGTGGAACCGTCATTGATGACGATGACAGTTTGTTTTCCTGCAATCTGAAGCACGCTGTCTATAACCCTTCTAAGCGTATTTTGATTATTGTAGGTAGGAATGATAATGCAACACTCGATATCGGAAAGCGTCATAGAGAAGTTAAATAAACTAACTGAAATAATTTAACGTCCGTTGAGATTGCAGAAAGAGAGGTGTGTGTTTAAAAATAGGTGGCTTGTAATTTAAAAAAAGTTGTTCCGGAGTACTCCCCCGATGCTACGATATCCAACATGCCCATATCTTTATATCTGATATGGATGTTGACTACCGGTGTGTGGTTCGGGTCCAGGACTTCCAGAAATTTGCAGGACCTGATGCTCTTCAAACGAAAGTCCCTGTTCAGCTGACGCTCTAAAACAACCTTTACCAGTTCCAACTGGATCACCCCCGGGGTAACCGGAGCACCAGGAAAATGTCCCTCAAAAACACGGTGCGCTGCATTGATCCGTACTTCCGAAAAAAGGCCTTCATCGGTTTCTCCGATGCTTATGATAGCGTAAAGATCGTTTCCAAGCATTGGCTAACACATACTACTTACAAATCCTGAAAAAGGCTATCCTTAATGTCCTGATTAAATTTTTCGTTCTGAAACTTCATGATGCTCTTGTCACCCGCTTTTTCGAAAAATGCCAGTTCTTTCAACTTCAGCGAAGTTTTCGAAAACACCAGGGAGATTTTCGAATAAATGTTCCTCAGTCTCCTGTTCACCGGCGTGAGCACGATCAGGTACTGTTCTCCGTTTTCCTGGCAGGATAACGAAAAAGCCTTATTTTGCTGAAAATCACCGTTTACAAGGCCAATCATCAGCTCTTTAATCTGCCCGGCCATTCTGCCGGCCTGGCCAACATTTTTCTCTTTTCCCGCCTCCTGCACACGTAGTTGGTTTCCATTAATCAAAATGACATACTTCAAGGGCGCCTTCTGCTCCCACCTCATTTTGTCTTTTTGTTTATAGAAAAAGATACCCGACGAGACTTCCGGTTCTTTCAGCACAGAAAGATATTTTTCTTCAGTAAATGAGGCTTGTATGGACGTTGTTTCCTGGGAAGCTCTCCGCAGCTCTGCCAGTATCTTTTCAGGATTAGAAACTGGCTTGAATGATTGCGCACACAACTGCGACAGATACAGAAAACTAAAAATAAGCGCGGCCAGAGACCTAATTCTGATCATAGGGTTCTTTCTGAATGAGTTGAGGAAGAGGTACGATTTTCAAACCTGTATGTAAGCAATGCTCAATGACGTCTTCCAGGGCATCTGCAGTTACTTGCAGGTGATCGTGCAGTAAAATGATATCACGTGCTTTCAGGCTTGCTATTATTTTGTTAATAATCTGATATTTGCTTTTGGCCCTGGTATCCAGACTTCTCAAAGACCAGCCGATCGAGTTCAGCTGCAGATCTTTCAAAACGGAAGCGTAGCGCGGATTGGTAACACCGAAAGGCGGCCGGAAAAGCACCGGCGTTTTGCCGATCACATCCCTGATCACTTCATTGCAATGCGCGATGTCGGTTTTAAGCTTTCTGGGAGAGAAAAAACCAATGAGGTAATGATGGCTGAACGAATGATTGGCAATCACATGCCCCTCATCGTGCATCTGGCGGAGCAGTTCAGGAAAGCGTACCGCATTTTTGCCGATCACAAAAAATGTTGCCTTGATATTCTTTTCTTTTAAAACCTGCAAAATCCTGGGCGTAGTATCCGGATTGGGCCCGTCGTCGAACGTCAGCGCAATGGCTTTTGTCTTCCCGCTGTTAATTGATTTCAGGAAATAATTGGCCTGGATCTTGAACGAACCATAAGCTGTGGCGCCCATGTAAAGCAGGATGATCAGAATTAAAACAGGCCATAAAAAATCCGTCTCCCAGAAAATGATTCCACTGAGAGCAAAAACGGTAATGGACGTAAATGTGGTGATGTTATGTTTCAACGGATTGGATTAGCGTTAACCCTAAATTACCTTTTAACAGCGAGTTATAAATTAAAATGGTCTTTATATCTTCACGTCGCCCGATTATATCAACTGCATAATGTAAAGCGAAGGAGGAAGCGGTAGGGTAAACCCCTGCAAGATCGGTGTAATTCACCAATTTATCCGGTTTCATTCCTTTTGATTCCAATTCGGCCCCAATGCTCCCAGCGTATAAAACCAGGTCAGGCTCCAAGATGTCATTTTCATCGCAAAATGCCCTTATTTCAGTATGTGCATCATTCACCAGACCAAACGACCGCACGTCTTTGATCTTCGCGAGAGAACCTGGTTTTTGTTCATCGGATACCACAAAAAAAGATGCCCCGGAAGTCAGTTTCGCCTGATCATAGACATGCAGCCGTTCAGAAACCTCATCAAGAAACTCAATATGTTCATCTGCTGCACCAACAAGGATACATTCCTCCCCTTCCTCCAACAGCATCATCGCGTCCTGCAATGCGTGCTCAAACGAGAGCGTGTTCTGGGTATGCGTCATGTTATATCCGTGATTGCCGATGCTTAGCGAAATCTGGCCGGCCATTGTATTATGTGTCGACTGGATAAATGATGTCGGAGGAAGCAGTCCCTCTACCGTGATGGAGTTATTCAGAAACTTTTCTGTATCCTGCAGACAGCCTAATCCCGTACCTACCAAAATCGCTCCGGGCTGATCAATGCCGGCCTGTTCCAGACAATCTTTTGAACAGGCGACGGACATTCGCAGGATCTTACTCATCCTGCGCAACAGGCCAGCCTCTATAAAGGCTTTATAATCAGGACTAATCAGCACCGACTCAGCTTGTATAGGCACAATCTTACCCGAAAATCCCGCATTTTGAAATGTAGGTTGATGAGAGATTGTCGATGCAGCTGAGATATAGGGCACGGGACCGGGTTTTAAATGTGATCTGTAAAGACCAAAGATGAATTATTTCCCCCAAAACCAAATGAATTCGAAAGGACTGCGTGTATTGGTATATTGGTTTGCATACGGGTAACGGGAACGAGCCCCGTTGCCAATATCGGGTCTTTGAAATTCAGGTTTGGGTAAATGAACTGGTTTTGAATAGAAAGCACTGAAAATACCGCTTCTATCGCCCCGGCGGCGGCCAGTGTATGGCCGGTGAAAGCTTTAGTTGAACTAAATGCAGGTATATCTTCTCCAAAAACGTTTTTCAGTGCCACCGATTCCGACAAATCATTGTTCTTTGTCCCCGTTCCGTGCGCATTCACATAAGATATATCCTTTAAATCAAGTCCCGATTTGTTAATTGCGTTCTTGATGGCCAGGGTAGCACCGGTTCCTTCCGGCGATGAGGCGGTTTGATGGTATGCATCCGCTGCATTTGCCCAGCCATTCACAAAACAGATCACCCTGTTTCCCGTGATCTGGATACTTTTCTCGTTTTCAAGTAGCAGGAAACCAGCGCCTTCCCCGAGGTTCAATCCACTTCTGGATTCATCAAAAGGTCGGCACCATTGCTCGTCATAGATCATTAACGAACGAAAACCGTCGATGGTAAATTTGGTAAGCGCATCCGAGCCTCCCACCAAAACCCTGTCCAGCTTGCCCTGCTGCAACAGCCGTGCACCTAACATGATTGCGTTTGCGCCCGAGGAACAGGCCGTGGATAAGGTATTGATATAACCTGAAATACCCAATTCAGCGGCGATGCGCTCAGTAGTGCTGCCACTGTCGTGGGTCTTTAAAATCGAAAAGTCCGGATCAGATCGGGAGAGATAGTCTTTGAAAAAAACCTCGGTACGGTCCATCCCTCCGACAGACGTGGCCGAAATAATCCCGGTCCGGAGCTCTTTGAAAAGCCTGTTGCCGCCCCAGGCTTCCCTGGCCGCTTTCAGGCCCAATAACGAGGTTCTGGAAATGCTACGCGGGCCGGTTGCGAGATCTCTTTTCAAATCCTCGCTTGACAACTTAACTTCTCCGACTAAAAGCGAACGTTTCAAATCCAAAAAGGCCACTTCTTCAATCCCTGTCCTTCCTTCTTTCAAGGAAAACAGGTTCTCTTCCACGGATAATCCAATTGCAGAAACAATGCCAATTCCGGTAATGCGCACGCCCATTAAAAACAGGTTTATCAGTTTTTTCTTTTTCGGATGTAGTCAGCCATCGTATCAATCGACTTAAAGGCTTCTTTTCCCTCATCCGGATTTGTAACCTGGATACCATGGTATTTTTCCAGTAGCACGATAAGTTCCAGGGCGTCGATCGAGTCAAGCCCCAGGCCGGCATCATTGAACAACAATACGTCGTCCCCAATGTCGGCGGGTGTAATATCTTCCAGGTTAAGCTGTTCTATGATTTGCTTTTTGAGGTCTTCTTTTAATTGATCCATCAGAAATTGAGTTGAGCTTCAGTTAATTGTTGTTAGTCTCCTACCGGCAACACCAAGTAAATTTTCCCGGTTGAATTTTAAAGCGCCATCGCCACTCTGTTCCACCAGAAAAAGGAATGTACTGATCTGGTCCCCTAAAATTTCAAGCCACCCGCAAAGTGCGGCCTTTGAGCCGCCGGACAGTAAAATCCGGGCATAATTGAGAAAAAAATCAGGTGCGAATTTAGGTAAAACGGCAAACATATTCTCACCATACCATTTGTTGAGGATTGCAATTTCGCCCAGTACGATATTGGGCAATGTATATACAAATAAGGAAGGGCTTGGCGACCCATTCTTTTCGTAAGAGTTGATAAACCGCAAATCGGTATCGGTGCTAGACGACCTGTTGGCAAAAATCAAAGCGATTTCGTCATCCGCATAGTCGGTAACGATATGGGGATTGGCACGTTTGATCAATTCAGATGCCAGGAATCCCGCCTGGGACAGCATGTCCATCTTGTAAAATTTGGGATAGACAAACTCCTGCGCCTTGTAAATCTGCTTGAACCAGGAGTCGTCGGAGTCAACGTCCCGTTCTGCAACGATTTCTCCGTTTACTGAGCAGGTATCTTCACTTAAATGACAATATGCTGTAATTACACTCATAAACTCCTGATCAACAAAGAGGCATTTCCACCGCCAAATCCGGATGCCGTTTTTAAAATGGTTTTAATGGCCTTTTTCCTGTTTTCCGTGATGAGGTTAAGCGGCCGGGAAGTTCCCGCATGCTCGTACCCTGCACTTTTAACCAACACTCCATGTCTCATCATTTGCATGGACGCGGCAGTTTCAATAACACCGGCGGCGCCAAGCGTATGTCCGAAATATCCTTTCAGACTGCTCAAAGGTGTTTCGCTCAACCCTGCCCGATCGAATGCAATGGCTTCCATTTCATCATTGAAAACGGTAGCCGTTCCGTGAGCAGATACGAAGTCGATTTCAGCTGGATCTACCCGGTTCATTTCCAACGTTTTCCTGATGCTCCTGAAAAGCCCCTCGCCCGTCCGTGAAGGCCCTGAAATATGGTTGGCGTCATTGGCGCTGGTACCAGTAAGTAACCTCAAAGGCGGGTTTTTGTAAATTTCTTTTGTTGCTGATACCACTACGCCGCCACAACCCTCCCCCAGGGTAATCCCATTTCTTGCGGCATCGAAAGGTGCACAGGGCTTGTCGCTGATCGCGAAAAGCGACTGAAAACCAAACAAGACAAAATCCGAAATTACGTCACAGCCAATCACAATAGCATGGTCGTATATTTTCTGGCGTACGAAACTGCCTGCCGCATTGATCGCCAAAACGCCGGATATACATGCATTTGAAACCACGACAGGCTCATTTGCAAGCCCGAAAGTGGAAACGATTTTGGTTTTTGAGGATTCAAACTGATCGCTTACATCGGTATCGAGAGCGCCTTTGGTAGAGCTGAGCAGGACGATCGTGCGGTCGGAAGTCAGAATAAGCGGGTCGATATGCTTTGCAATTTCCGACAGGGCTCTTACGATCAGCTGCGTAAAACGATTTGCACTGTCTAGGTTTATCATTCTGGACAAATACAAGTTTTCTTTATTAAAGCCTGCGTTCTCAAGAAGCGAAATCCCTGTGTGGTTCTTCAAAAGGCCCAGCCAGTTTTCGCTGGCCGTTTCTCCCAATGGGCTAATGATCACTTCGGCACCTATGTGTGTCATTTTCAATGCAAAAATATTAGGGTGTGGATCGAGTAAGGCCTAAACCCGATTTTTTTCTTTCCATTGCCTGTAAAAATCAGGCGTAATCAATTCCAGCACCCTGGTTTCTTTATCCAGAAAAACCTGCATGGTTTTGCCAACCGCACACAATTCACCGGTTGTAAGATTGACTACTTCGTACTCGAACTGAATTTTTGCAGACTTGGCAGGAATATATCGGGTAATCACTTTGATTACCTGTCCGTAGTACACAGGTGCTTTGTGATCGATCTCCGACTTTACGATGGGCGTAAAATAACCTTTGTCAAAGATGGTCAGGTATTCCAGTCCATATGCTTTCCCAAATGCTTCACGTCCGTCTTCAAAAAATTTGAGGTAATTTCCGTGCCACACAACTCCCATGGCATCTGTCTCACTAAATCGTATATCTATCTCGATTTCCGACGCAATCATATTTTTCAAATTAGGGGTTAGCCGGTAACGACAATCTTCATTTCACATCCTAGCAATATACGCCCTTCCATGAAACTTTCCCCTTTAACCAGGTAAATATTTCCCAGCTGATGTGTGGGGGTAACAATCGTCTGAATGGTTGCATGGACCGGCGGAAGTTCGAAAACCTCTAGCTTGCTGATCGCTCCGATAAATCCGATTTTAGGCTGCCCATTCGCTTCCCGGTCCAGGTATCCAAACGAGACGGCACAGGTTTGAGCAATATTCTCAATCAGTCCGGACTCCTGTAAATATCCTTTTTCGACAAGGATATTGTCCGGTTCAATGAAAAAATCCGTTTCAAATCTTTCGTGCCCGACTCGTACCAGGTTGTCTATCATCACAAACGGCGGACGATGTGGAATGAACTGCGTAATCGTTTCTTTCGGGACAACCATCAATTGAAAAAATTGAAGTAATTAAACCATTGCTCAGGATATTCTTTCACTTTTCTCTCCAATTCAGCGACGTAGAGACCCGCAATCTCCTCGGGTTTCATTTTATTCGTAATCGGCAGCGTCGAACTTAAATGGTAGCTATACTTACCATCTTTGGCGGCAAAAACAAAAGTAACCGGCGCATCAAATTTAGCCGCAATGACAAATGGGCCATACGGGAACTTGGCTTTCTTACCCAGAAAGGCCAGCTCAATGTATTTCGCGCCGTCCATATACCTATCAGAATGTATGGCAACAAATTCGTTGTTGACCAAGGCATTGCGAATGGAAATAATGTGCGACAGGTCATTCTTGATCGGGATGACCTTAAACCGTGAACCGCCTGTGGACAGGTCCATATATTTCTTGATGTTCTCCACCTCGGCGTCGAGCATCACAATATTGATGGTTGGCGTAATCCGTCCTTTGAGCAGGTTGCCCGCGGTTTCCCAGTTTCCCAGATGCGCACTTAACAAAATCCCTCCTTTGCCCCGATCACGGATATCGATCAGATATTGTTCATTTTCAAAGACATGGGTAAATTTCTTGTTCTTGCCGAGAAGGAAAGCGGCCCGGTCTACCAGGGTTTGCCCGAAAATGTAGAAGTTCTTTCGGACTAGTTTCCGGGCCTCCCGGCCCGAGACGTGCAATGTATCCTGATAGAAATCTAAGAGTGCTTTTTTAGGTTTGTCCGCAAACAGATAGTAATAATAGGTAACTATCCTTAAAAGAAGATATGCAAACTCTAGACCAAGGAAGTTGATGAAAAACAGAAAAATCTTGTATCCCGTTAGGGATCCCCTGGTCTTACCGTCCCAACGGCTCATTTTTTACAATGAAAGTTTCTTGCGGACCAGCTGATAAAAATCGCCGAAGGTGACAATTTCCTTAAAATCTTCGCCGGTTAATTTAACGTTCAGGTTTTCTTCTATCAAAACGACCAGATCTACATAATCAAGACTGTCCAGATCCAAAGTATCTTTCAGACTATTTTCAGGAAGAATAAGATCCCGGTCTACCTCAAATTCCTCAGATAAAAAATCTCTGGTCTCTTCAATTACTTCTTCCCAACTCATTTTTACGTCGTTATCATGCATGGCTGCAAAATTAGTTTATTCTGACTGATAGTTTAAAAATATTCCCGAATTTTAAAATATAGCTACGCGGCCATACAATAATTTCAAACCAAATTCATTGCCAAACCAGGTATATTCAAGGTGAACAAAAATACTAAATTTCCAGCAGCAGAAACTGCCGCTTGAGAAGATCAGGGTAAGACTGAAGTGAAATTTAGATCTTTCTGAGAATCAAAGTAGAGTTGGTCCCGCCGAATCCAAAAGAATTAGACAGAAAGCAATTGATGCCCTGCTCCTTGGTTTGAGGAATGATATTGATTTTGGCAGAATCCTCGTCAGGATTGTCAAAATTAATGTTTGGGGCGATAAATGAGTGCTGCATCATCAGCAGGGAATACACAATCTCACTTGCGCCGGCCATCCAGCATTCGTGGCCTGTCATCGATTTGGTGGAGCTGACGGGTACTTTTTCACCAAAAACCTCATAGATCGCGCGTGCTTCGCTTCCGTCGCCCACCGGCGTGGACGTAGCATGGGCGTTGATATAATCCACTTCCCCGGTCGTGATTCCCGCCTGCTTTAAAGCCATCCGCAAGGAACGTACCTGCCCGTCGATGCTCGGGTTGGAGATGTGGTCACCATTGGAAGAAAACCCGTAACCGATCAACTCGGCAAGTATCGGTGCACCGCGGCTCACTGCCGACTCATATGATTCGAGGATGACCGTAGCCGCGCCGCCACTCGGGATAAGTCCGTCCCTGTCGCGGTCGAACGGACGTGAAGCCTTCGACGGCTCGGACTCACGCACCGAAAAGGTACCCAGTCCGTCGAAACTCGCCATTGAAATTGCATTGATCTCCTGGGCACCGCCGCAAATGATCCTGTCCTGCAATCCCTGACTGATCATCAGATAACCCATCCCAATAGAGTGGGAACCCGAAGCACAGGCTGCACTTAGTGTGAAATTGATCCCTTTCAGTTTAAAGATCGTCGAAAGGTTCATGTTGACGGTGCTGTTCATATTCTGAAAAATAGCACCACTTCCGATCAGCGTCGTATCGTGTTTTTCCTTTACTTTATCTATAGCCTCAACCACGGACGCGGCCGTACTGTCATTTCCATAGATAATTCCTGTCTCGGACTTTTCAAGAAAATCAATGTCCAGGCCCGATAATTCCAGCGCTTCTTTCGTCGCCATGTAGGCATATATCGCGGGCTGGTGCATGCCTACACGTTGTCTTCTGGAAAGAAAATTCTTGAGGTCCGGCTCCTTCACCATACCTGTCAGCGCAGAGCGAAAGCCAAAGTCCTTCCTTACCTGATCAAATATAATCCCGCTTTTCCCGGCATGCAGTGATTTTGTCACCTCTTCCAGGTTTTCGCCAAGGCAAGAATAAATTCCAATTCCGGTAATGACAACTCTTTGACCCATGGATTATGAATAGATTCCCCCGTTGATATTGATCACCTCGCCGGTGATGTATGCCGCTTTATCCGATACCAGAAAGCTTACCAGATGCGCCACTTCCTCTGCTTTCCCAAAACGGTTCATCGGGATCATTTGTTTCAATTCCTCTTCATTCAGATCCTTGGTCATATCGCTGGTAATAAATCCGGGCGCAACCGCATTGACCGTAATCTTACGTTTCGCGACCTCCTGCGCCAATGCCTTGGTACCTGAGATGATCGCACCTTTTGCTGCCGAATAATTCATTTGGCCGGCCACACCTTTCATTCCCGAAACAGACGCAATGTTGACAATCCGGCCGGAACGTTTCCGGAGCATTTGCTGAATGGCGTTTTGGGTTACATTAAAAAGACCCTTAGCCGAAATATTCATCACATCGTCCCAATCCTTTTCCGGCATCCACATCAACAGCCCGTCACGGGTAATTCCGGCGTTATTCACCAGGACACTGATGTGTTTATCTTCGTTTTTCGCCTTCCAGCCGTTTAAAGCTTCATCCACTTCTGATTTGGTCTGCACGTTAAACTGAATCAGTTCTCCGTTTCCGCCAGCGGACTGTATTTCAGCCAGTGTTTCCTCAGCAGCCTGCTGGTTTGAAGCATAATTCACGAGGATATAGAGCCCATGGTCTTTGGCCAGCTGAACCGCGATAGCCCTGCCAAGCCCCCTGGATGCTCCGGTAACCAATGCACAGCTCATAATTGAAACGGGATTTCTTTAATATATTCGTAAACAGCCGCAATGCTTTCGGCCTGGGGCAGATCTTCCTTTATAAAGTGGGCCTTTTGCCTAATCTGACGGTACACAGACAGCGCATTGGGCGACAATCTTTCTTTTTCGTCGGGATCAAGCAAATCGATCGCCTGGCAGATCGCCATGATGTGGATAGACATCACCTGGAACGCGTTCTCCAAAACCTGCTTAGCCAATACGGCACTGTTGGTACCCATGCTCACAATGTCCTGGTTATCATTGTTGTTTGGAATACTATGGACGTAAACAGAATTGGAAAGGGCCTGATTCTCGGCGGTTGTAGAGGTCGCCGTAAACTGTACGCCCTGAAAACCGAAATTAAGTCCCCAGGTACCGGCATTCAGGAAAGGAGGAAACTTGTTATTTAACTTACTGTTCATCAAAAAGTTAAGCTGCCTTTCCATGAGCATCGACAATTTCGTCAGGACAATTTTGACCTTGTCCATTTCCAATGAAATGTAGTCGCCATGGAAGTTACCGCCATGAAAAACATTGTCGTCCTCCGGGCTCACAATCGGATTGTCGTTGGTAGAGTTCAGCTCATTTTCAACCACTTCCTGTGCGTATTGCAAAGTGTCCAGTATAGGCCCGAGTATCTGGGGAACGCAGCGGATGGAATAATATTCCTGAATTTTCCTTTCAAATTCCTTACGCTGCATGGCGGTATCGTCTTTGAACAATTCCTCCCGGTTGCGGATCATCCCGCTTCCGGCAACGAAATCGCGCATCTGCTGGGCGATCAATTGCTGGCCCTTGTGGTGTTTAACCGCATTAAGCTCCTTTGAAAAAGAATCGTCAAATGCTTCGATCACCTCGTTCAGCATCGATGACGCCGCTACCGCCCATTGAACCAGTCTTTTCCCGTAAATCAGGTTGATTGCCGCCATACCTGTCATGCAAGACGTCCCGTTGATCAGTCCAAGACCATCCCGCAGCTCCATTTTGAGTGGCGAAATGCCTTTTTCCTCCAGTACTGCCGCTGTCTTCTTCCTGATCCCGCCTTCGTACACATGCCCTTCCCCGATCAGGTTCAGGCCCAAATGCGACAATTGGACCAGGTCGCCGCTCGCACCAACGCTGCCATGTTCGAAGATTTCGGGTGTGATGCCGTTGTTCAAAAATGCCACCAGTTGCTTGATTACCCCCGTGCTTACCCCGGAATTGGCTTGCAAAAAAGAATTCAGCCGGGCTACCATCACACTCCTGGCATAGATATCGTTCAGCGGCTTCCCGATCCCGCTGGAATGGCTGCGGATCAGGTTGTATTGCAGGTTACTTAGTTTGTCGGTCTCAATCCGGTATTGCGCCATAGGGCCAAAGCCGGTGTTGATTCCGTATATAATTTTATCTTTGGAAAAATTCGTTAAAAAGGCAAAAGATTTTGATACTTGATTGAGGGCGTCTTCGGCTAAGATAAATTCCTTCTTTTCAAAAGCATACTGCTCGATCTGAGCTAATGAAATACGATTCATTTAGGGATGGCGTGATTAGTAGTGTAAAATAAATCTTTTTTTGCGGTTTTGGCAAACCAGGACACCCCCTTATGAGCCATCGGATGAACGTTGCCGGAATTATACATTTCATTAATTTTGTCAGACACTCACGTTTTACCTTTCAATGGTTGGAGATTTTTTGTTAAGACTGAATCAATTTCTTTCCCGCCACAAGACCGCGTTCTTTCTTAGTCTGATCCTGATTATCATCGCACTACTCGCCGGCATTACCCGCCTCCGGGTTAGCGAAAGTATTTTTGCAACCCTGCCCAAAGGCAAAAGCTTTGAAGAGTTCAACCGGCTGGTAGAAAGCAAAAACATCATCAACCAGATTGTCTTCTCCATTGAACTTCCTGCAGAGACCACAACGGATGATGCGAAATTGGTTACTGAGGCATTCTCCGATTCGCTCAGACGGCATACCAAAGGTTTGATCCGCAACATCCAGGCCGAAAGGCCCAATGTGCAGGAAGATGTTTATCAATACGTTTACAGCCATTTCCCACAATTGATCGATGCCGGATACTATCAGCATATTAGCCCCAAACTCCTGCCCGACTCGATCCGGTTCTCGGTACAATCTGTTTACAATCAACTGCTAACGCCCGGTGGCTCATTCCTCAAAAAGTTTATCCTCAATGATCCGCTGGGAATAACAGGCCGATATTTCCGTGAACTCAACGCCAGCAACAATGCGGGTGGCATGGTGATGGACGACGGCATGATGTTCACCGCAGACCGCAAGAAAGTCCTCGTTTTCGGATCGACCAGCTACGATTCGGGTAACTCGGAGAACAATGTGGCGTTATTTGATCTGACAGAAGCATTTAAGGAAAAATGGAATAAACAGCATCGCTATAACCATTTTTCCTACTTCGGGACCTTTGAAATATCGGCCAGAAACGCGATCCAGGTAAAAAAGGATTCCTATTATACTTCCTTCTTTGCGCTTGCCGGCATCTTGCTGCTGCTGGTATTTTACTACCGGAAAATGCTGATCCCGGTTTACATCATTCTTCCGGGGCTGTTCGGGGCCATTTTCGCACTAGGGATCATTGGTTATATCCGGCCCGATGTTTCCGGCATTTCGCTGGCTACGGGCGCCGTGATTTTCGGTATCCTGCTGGATTATGCGTTCCACTTTTTTACCCATTTAAGACATACCCATTCCATTCCGACGGCAATCAAAGAAGTCAGCGCACCGCTCCTTACAGGAAGTTTTACGACTGTGATGGCGTTCAGCGCACTGCATTTTGCAAACTCCACAGTTTTACAGGATTTCGGTCTTTTTTCTTCATTGAGTTTGCTGGGCGCTGCACTATTCACGCTCATTGCATTGCCGGTCATATTAGCCGCCACGTCTTTTGATTATCAAAAAGCCGCGCATACAGAAAGGACGTTCAGTTTTCCGGCCATTCCCACCCGATGGCGTACCGCCATACTGGGTATGATCGCCGTCCTGACATTGGTTTTTCTGTATTTCGCCCGTTTCACCGAATTCGACAGTGGTTTTGAAAATCTCAGTATCCAGGACGAAGACCTGCGGACGCGCGAGGAGGCACTGACTGGGATTGATCCGAAAAAAGAAAAAAGGATCTACGTTTTCGCTTCCGATCCAACAAGAGCAAACGCTGAGAAAGTCAATTTCGAAGTTTATCAACAGTTAAGTTCGCTCCATCATCAAGGGCGTATCAACAGTTTTGTCTCATCTGGTTCCCTGTTAATCCCCCAGGATCTAAGGCTGGAAAGAAGCAGGCGCTGGCACGAATTCTGGAATCCGGGCCGCAGAGACTCTACTTTCAAAACGCTCGATAAAGCTGCGTCGGCGACTGGGTTTAACCGGTACGCATTCGATGATTTCAAAAGCTGGACTGCCGCGCGGGGACAGTCTTCTGTCTCGCTCGATACTCTTTTTAATGAGCTGGGGATCGACAATCTGATCGACTCCAAATCGTCGGGCACCACATTCATTTCTACGGTTATCCTGAAACAAAGCGAGCTTTCGGGCGTCAAACAAGAGCTAAGAAAAATCAAGGGTGTGGAGATTTTTGACCGGGGCGAGCTGGCCGGTGAAATGCTTTCCATGGTCAGGGACGATTTCAATTACCTGCTGCTGATTTCCGCAGCTATCGTCTTTTTTACCTTATTGATAGTTTATGGTAGAATCGAGCTCACCTTGCTATCCTTTCTACCCATGGTCATCAGTTGGATCTGGATACTTGGCATTGCGGTGATCCTCGACATTAAATTCAATTTCGTGAATGTGATCGTAACGACTTTCATATTCGGCCTGGGCGACGATTTCAGCATTTTCGTTACCGACGGATTGCTAAGCAAATACAAATACAAAAAAGACACACTCCGCTCCTATCAGTCCGCCATTGCACTATCGGCAACCACTACGATCATCGGGACCGGCGTATTGTTTTTCGCAAAGCATCCCGCCATTCACTCCATTTCGCTGATCAGCGTCCTCGGGATTGTTTGCATCCTCTTTATCTCGTTCGTTTTCCAGCCGGTACTTTTTGATTTTTTTGTCCAAAACCGCATTGCACGCAAGAAAGCGCCGGTGACCATGCTGCCCTTCCTGATCAGTGTTTCGAGCTTTACCTACTTTCTGTCCGGCTGTCTTTTCCTGCATTCCAAGCTGGTCACCATCCTGATATTGCCGATCTCGAAAAAAAGAAAGAAGGCCATGATCAACAGTTCGCTTTCTTTTTATGCCAAAACGGTCATCTACTCAGGCCCTCATGTGAAGAAGACCTTCTCAGGGCTCGAAAATCTGGATATGAACAAACCCGTGATTTTCATCGCCAACCATACCTCGTTCCTGGACATTCTTTTGGCGATCATGCTGCATCCAAAGATTGTATTGATGGTCAAAGGCTGGGTTTACAATTCGCCTTTTTTTGGCCCGATCATCCGGTACGCAGGATATATTTACACCGACGACGGCCCCGAAGAAAACATTGAGAAGGTAAGACAGCTGGTCAATGACGGCTACTCCGTAATGATATTTCCTGAGGGAACACGATCGGAAGACGGGAAAATTGCCCGGTTCCACAAAGGCGCATTTTATCTTGCTGAGCAGCTAAACCTTGATATCCAGCCCATTCTGATTCACGGAGCTTCGTACGTGCTCCCCAAAAACGACTTTTTGATCCGCCCGGGCGCGTTAAACGTACGTGTATTGCCGCGTATCCATTACGCGGACATATCCTGGGGTAACACGCTTCGGGAAAAGACCAAAAATATCACCACCTATTTCAGGAAGAAATTCGAGGCTTTTGAATATGAAATGGAAGATGCAGACTTCATGAAGTATAAGATCTTTGCGAACTATGTCTTCAAAGGGCCCGTACTGGAATGGTATTTTAAGATTAAATGGACGCTGGAAAGCAAAAATTACGAGGCTTACAATGAATGGATCGGAGATCGTAAAGCAATTTTGGACATAGGTTGCGGGTATGGATATCTGTCATTTTATCTGCACTATAAGAATGAGGACAGGATGGTCACCGGGATTGATTACGATGAAGAGAAAATCCTGATCGCACAGAACAGCTATCTCAAAAACGACCATTTGAGCTTTGTTTACCAGGACATTATGGCAGCGGATTTTGGTAAAAAAGACGTGATATTTTTAAATGATATCCTTCATTATTTATCCAGGCTGAAACAAGTTAACTTGCTGGACAGATGTGCAGCGGCACTCAACCCAGGCGGAATTATTTTTGTCCGTGACGGGATTACTGACTTGGAAGACAGGCATCGGAACACACGAAAAACCGAAGCTCTTTCGACCGGCCTGTTCTCATTCAATAAAAAAGCCGAAGCATTCCATTTCATTTCCTCAGGGGACATAAAGGAATTTGCTGAAAAATACAGCCTCAGTTACGAAATGATGGAACATTCCAGCAATACGTCCAATGTTCTGTTCATTTTGCGGAAAAACTGATACCTGGCTACACTAAATCTCACCTTATCACTCTAACAACTTAAATGCAATCTTCCAGGCCTCAAAAAGAGTATGATTTCGTGATTGTAGGGAGCGGCCTCGGCGGTTTGGCATGTGCCAGTATCCTGGCAATGGAGGGTCACAGCGTGATCGTCCTGGAAAAAAACCATCAGATCGGCGGGCACCTTCAGGTTTACAGCAGGGATAAAAGCATTTATGATACGGGCGTCCATTATGTCGGCGGCATGGATGAAGGGGAGAATCTTTTTCAGTTTTTCAAATATTTCGGTATACTGGATAAACTGAAACTGAAAAGAATGGATGACGATCGTTTTGATGTGATCCGTTTTGATGACGGTAGCGAGTACTGGTATGCGCAGGGTTTTGAACATTTCGAAAAGCAACTCACAAGTTATTTCCCCGAGGAAAAGACGGCCATTGCAACTTATTGCAGCAAAATCAAGGAAATATGCAGCAAATTCCCGCTCTACAACCTCGAAGTATCCCATGCCGACTATCAGATGGACGGGGATGTTACCAGCGTGAACGCACATGATTACATCGCATCGCTGACAGATAATGTGCGCCTGCGCAATGTGCTGGCCGGGTCTAATTTGTTATACGCCGGTGTAAAAGGAAAGACCCCTTTTTATGTGCATGCACTGATCATGAAAAGCTATTTGTCCGGTGCCTATAAATTCATCGACGGCGGCTCTCAGATCGCCATCCAGATGAGCAAGGTGATCCGGCGACACGGGGGAGAGATCCATAAACATAAAAAAGTAGTTTCGGCCAACTACAACAGCCTGGGCGCGGTCACAGAAGTAGTGCTCGAAAATGGGGAAACGGTCAAAGGAAAACAGTTCATCTCCAATGTACATCCCGCTGTAACCATTGATATTTTCGGTTCCGAGCGTTTTTTGAACGTTTATAAAAACCGCGTACAAGGATTGGAGAACAGTATTTCAACATTTCTGGTCCACATTTCTTTCCATGAAAAAAGTTTTGAATATCTTAACTACAACATTTACCAGCATCACATCGACGACGTATGGGATGGAATTGACTATGATGAACAGACCTGGCCGCAAACCTATTTCATTTGCACACCCTATATCTCTAAAACCGATAAATATGCCGATTCCATGTCCATCATGACCTATATGAACGCGCAGGAAACCGCCCAGTGGGCCGACTCGTTCAGTACTGTTGCAGAACCGGGAAAAAGGGATGCTGAATACGGGCAGTTTAAAAAGGCCAAAGAAGCCCAGGTCATTAGAAAGCTGGAAACGGTGTTTCCCGGGATATCCTCCAAAATAAAAGCGGTCCATAGTGCATCCCCGCTGACTTTCCGGGATTATATAGGCAATCGCGACGGCTCTTTATACGGTATACTGAAAGACTCCGGATCTTCGGCCAGAACGCAGATCAATACAAAGACCAAAATTCCCAATTTGCATCTTACCGGGCAGAATATTTCCCTTCACGGGATATTGGGTGTCACGGTAAGTGCTTTTATTACTTGCTTTTCCTTCGTTGATAAAGAAATACTAGTCCAAAAAGTTAAAAATGCCTGATCTCATACAAACGGTTGACGTGGTTGTCATTGGTGCCGGACCAGCCGGAACTGTAGCAGCTTCTTATTTAAAAAAACAGGGTTACGATGTGACCATCCTGGAAAAAGAAAAATTCCCCCGCTTTCAGATTGGGGAAAGCCTTCTGCCATGTTGCATGATGCACTTGGAAGAATCGGGTTTACTGGAAGCCGTACAAGCGAAAAACTTCCAGAAAAAAACCGGCGCCGCTTTTATGAAGGGGGACCAGCGTTGCGAATTCTTTTTTTCGGAGCAGTTTACCAAAGGATGGACATGGACTTGGCAGGTAAAACGGGCAGACTTTGACTTAGCCCTGGCCGAGGAAACTCGCGCAAAAGGAGTGGATGTTAATTTTGAATGTGAAGTGCTGAGTGTAAGCTGCTCTTCGGAGAAGCAGGTCCTCCAATACCGGGACAACGAAAACAGGCATCATACCGTCCAATGCAAGTTCATTATCGACTCCAGCGGATATGGGCGCGTTCTACCGAGGCTGTTCGACCTTAGCAAGCCTTCGGCTTTTATGCCCAGAGGGGCCGTATTTTCTCATTTGGAAGATAAAAACAGGACTGAAAAAGCAAGCAACAATATTTTCGTTCACTCCTTCGACAACAATAAGTCCTGGATCTGGGCAATCCCTTTCTCCGACGGATCAACGTCTGTCGGAATTGTCGGGGACAAGGAGAAGATCATAGAACTGGCAGAGAATGACGGCGAAAAGTATAAAGAGTTCATCCGGAATTTTGAAGATTTACACGGCCGGTTCAGGGATTCAGCGTTCAAGTTTGAGCCGAGACATATTCTGGGGTATTCGATCGGAGTAAAGAAAATGTATGGAGAAGGCTTCGTACTTTCCGGAAACAGTACCGAATTCCTGGACCCTATATTTTCCTCCGGTGTGACCTTCGCAACGGCATCCGGGTTGCTGTCAGCCAAAATGGCCCACAAACACCTGCAAGGAGAAAAAGTAGATTGGAAGACAGAATATGAAGAGGTGATCCAAAAAGGAATCGATGTGTTCCGAAGCTACGTAACAGGCTGGTACAGCGGCGATTTCCAAACCATCGTTTTCGCGCGCGAAGTTGATAATGATATTAAAAACCAGATTTGCTCGGTATTAGCGGGATATGTATGGGACCAAAGTAATCCGTTCGTAAAAAAGCATGACACCATTTTGCCTACATTGGCCAAAGTCATCCGAATGAAAGAGCAGGCGACCTGAATTTTTTGTCCATTAAAATGAAGCCGTGTTGAACGCCTTTTGTGTGGTTATAAATCAATATATTTTGGGGACTCTCTGTTGAAATACGACTGAAAATGCACGCAGCGGGTATCTGCTTCCCGCCCAAAAGGTTAACCCCAAGCCAGGTAGCGAAAGCAGATGCCGTAGGATAGTCGCCTACCATGTTTTTGTAAACATAAGTATTGCTGTTCGGAAACAGTTTCTGGTGTACATCTTTATAAATATGATCTGTTCGGTTATCGCCGCTGATCCCAAGCACCAGGGTGTCAATGTCTGAAAAAATAAGTCCGTTTCGATGTAGAAAAGCCTCCAATCTCCTTTCAAGGTCTTCCTGTAAAAGATAACTGCTCTGAAACACATCTGCCAGGCGTGCAATTGCTCCCTCTTTATCTTCGGAGCTAACTACAAACATTGCAGCGCCTTCCCCATTCACAGATCCAGGGCTGTCGGAATGAAGCAATGTTTCCGAGGTAAATTCCCCGGTTTTGAAGGAACCTCCCAGCGAATCTATATTATGATTATAGTCTGATATTTCCTCCACGCTGCCAACCAGCAGCGTTTTCCCCTTTTTCTCTTCCAGTAACATCATCGCATCCAACAAAGCAGCCTCAAAAGCCAGGCCTTTATGTACATGCGTGGTATTGTATCCCGTTGTTTTGCTCATCAATGCGAGATTACCCGCAACCGCATTGGGGGTGCTCTGCACAAAGTTGGTGGGCGTCAGCGTACCTTCATTGTAATCCACGATCTGGTTGAGAAATTTAAGGCAATCTTCCAGGCCACCATTGGCTGTTCCCAGAATAATACCCTCAATGTCAGAAGATCGAATCAGCGGAAGCCCTGCACCGACTCCCATTCTCACCGCCTTGCCCATTCTCCTGAGCAACCCTGCCGGGATAAGCCCGCCATAATCCGGCTCGATAGCGGGGTATCTGTCGCCATGATAAACCTTTATCCTGCCGTCAAAAAAAGAATCATCGAATGTTTGCTGAGGCGATATGCAGGCGGTGTTGGTAATATACATCCTTAAATGACAATGGGTTTGATGGTTGCAGCCGATTACCTGGTGTCCGAGATAAACCTGCGGATTTCCTGTTCGTATTGATCAGCATGCTTTTGCTTTTCTTCCTCACTCCACCCCAATTCCTGTGCCATCAGGCTTACAACCTTGGGCAAACAGTTGAGGGTTTCGGCCCAATCGGTGATTTCCAGCCTGATCCTCCTCGCCAGGAAGTCCCTGGGCACAACGGCCATTTCATTCCGGACCCCATAAATCACCTCTGCCTTGATATAAGGATATTTGTCAACCAGCTTTTCTTTCCATGAGGGATTGTCCCGGGTTAAGTCAGCCACTGACCATGCCCTTGAACCGTATTTTCTAACCAGGTGCTGGCTGATTTTTTCCGATAAGCCATATTGCTCAGCCAATTCTTTCCACAGATCAAAGTTATAGTTTTCCCCACCTGCCAAGACGTGAGTGCCGGTAGTGCAAACATTTTTCCTGGCAAAAATCTCATCCGCCTGATCGACCGTGTCCTTTGCCATGAGCCGATAGGTAGTCCATTTACCTCCCAGTAAACTCACCAGGCCAGAGACCGCATCCACTTCGACCTCGTGATCCCGCACAAGGCTTTTTGTTGATTTGGAAGGATCGGCCGATAGTAAAGGGCGCAATCCGCCGAAACCGGCTTTCAATTGGCTGATATCAATCTGATTGGCAAGATACGGGTTGAGCGTATCGGCCAGGTATTGCTTTTCTTTTTCATTCAGCGTAGCCTCAGTGTCAATGTCATCGCATTCCGTGTCCGTAGTGCCAATCATCGTCGCCCCTTCAAATGGAATTGCAAACACCACCCTGCCGTCCGAAGTTTTGGGAATCAGCATGGCATACTCACTGTTGAGGGTTTCGGGTGGCAGCATAATGTGGACACCCTTACTTGGCCTGAGGCGCTCCGGCAATGCCGCGTTGGCCATCAGCCTTACCTTATCCGAAAATGGCCCGGTGCAGTTCATAACCATTTTCGATCTGATGCTAAACCGCGTTCCGCTTAATGCATCTTCTACGGTCACTTTATTCAATTTCCCTTGTTCATCCTTTTCAAATCCCGACACGTTCACATAATTCGCGATAACAGCCCCTTTTTCTGATGCTGACTGCACCAGCGCAAGACAGTAACGTGCGTCATCCAGCTGACCATCGTAGTACAACACACCGCTATGCAGTTTTTTCCGGTTAAGCGTCGGAATCTTCGCCAAAACTTCGTTTTTGTTGAGCCATTTGCTTTTAGGCAATGTATCGTTGATCGCGAAAGCGTCATACATCTGCAAGCCAATTTTGAAGTACAAACCTTCAAACCAGGAATTTACGGGAGTCATCAGGGCAAGGGGCCGTGCCAGATGAGGCGCATTTTTTAGCACAATATGCCGCTCCTCCAATCCATGGCGGACCTGCTTGAGCTGGGCAAAATCCAACTTCTTGAATGCCTGTTCCAGATACCGTACTCCACCGTGAATCAGCTTGGTAGACCGCGACGACGTTTCGGATGCAAAATCCTTTCTATCGATGAGCGCGACCTTATATCCCCTCAATACCGCATCCAGCGCACAGCCGGCACCACTCGCTCCGGCACCAATGATACAAATATCAAACTCTTCATTTTTCAGCCTTTCGAGAGATTCAATGCGGTTCATTATAGGTCTGTATAAATTATGCCTGTTCAAAAGTACGAAGTAGGGGGTTAAAAGCAGCCATTGATAAAGCTTCGGATAGCTAAATTAGGGACATTAATCAAGATCTATTTCATTCACAAATATCCTTCCTATTACCAGTGCAATGACACCAATGAGCAATTGCCTGTCCTGAATCTCATAAATCATGCTGTAATCTGCCTCACATACCCGCCCTTACCATTTACTGCTGACCTGGCCTTGAACTCGTTTCTAAACTTGAAATGGATTCTAATGATAGGCGGTGCGGCATGATCACCCATATGATATTAATCAGATTCGGAATCATGGTACAATAATTG
Organism: Dyadobacter sp. HNCC25DJ185; assembly: GCF_056895195.1. Classification (NCBI taxonomy): domain Bacteria; kingdom Pseudomonadati; phylum Bacteroidota; class Cytophagia; order Cytophagales; family Spirosomataceae; genus Dyadobacter; species Dyadobacter sp. HNCC25DJ185. The sequence goes on along the minus strand of NZ_JBXHAR010000011.1, from coordinate 148,466 downwards.
CTCGCACTACAATGAGTCTGAGCATTTTTCTCAGCTCTTTGTCACATTATAAAATTTCAAAACCATGGGTTTACTATCATTTTTTACCGGTACAGGCGAAAAAGTTTTCAAAAAAGAAGAAACGGCCGCCCCTGCCCCTGCTGCGGAGCCCCTCCGTGCGAGCGCATTGCTGGCGCATGTGAAGGCGCTCGGTCTTGCATACAAAAATCTGACGGTTAAAACGTCCGGTGATACCGTCACGATAGAAGGAGACGTGGCTACACAGGAAGATGCTGAAAAAATTGCGCTCGCCGTGGGCAATGTAGAAGGTGTAAAAGTGGTCGATGACCGGCTCAAGGTCGCTACTGCCGCCCCGGCTGCGACTTATCATACTGTGGAAAAAGGGGACACCCTTTCGAAGATCGCAAAAACTGTATATGGAGATATGATGAAGTACCCGATTATTTTTGAAGCAAATAAACCCATGCTGACAGATCCGGATAAGATCTACCCCGGACAAGTACTGCGCATTCCGGCACAATAAAAGCATAAAAAAAGCAGCCTTTTTTCAAGGGCTGCTTTTTTTATGCTTTCTAAAAGATTAATCTTCCTGTGCAATGACGTTCAAAGTAATCTTGTGCTTCACTTCCTTATGAAGGTCGATTGTTGCAGAATAAGTACCGATCGATTTTACATCGTCAACGGTGATTTTCTTGCGGTCGATCTCGAAGCCTTTCGCTTTAAGGATATCCGCAACCTGGGTATTGGTAACGCGTCCGAAAATACGTCCGCTTTCTCCAACCACTGTTTTGATATCAATTGTCAGATCCCCGATAGCCGATGCGATATCTTCTGCATCTTTTTTCAGTTTCTCAGCTTTGTGGGCCGCCTGACGTACGTTTTCAGTAACGATCTTGCGGTTTGACGGATTGGCCAAAAGCGCATATCCCTGAGGAATAAGATAGTTACGACCGTATCCTGCTTTCACGGCTACGATATCGTTCTTATAGCCTACTCCTGCTATATCAGTTAAAAGTATGATTTCCATTGTTTGTAGCTCTTTCTTTGTTATTTCAATTGATCAGCAACAAATGGCAATAACGCCAAATGACGCGCTCTTTTAACTGCCTGGGACACTTTGCGCTGATATTTCAGGCTGGTTCCGGTCAGACGACGTGGAAGGATCTTTCCTTGCTCGTTGATCAGCTTCAACAAAAAGTCAGGATTCTTGTAGTCGATATATTTAATGCCTGCTTTCTTAAAACGGCAATATTTTTTGCGGTTATTGTTTTTTTCAACCGGCTCGTTTACTAGTGACATAGCTTATGCGTTTTCGGTTTTAGATTCGGTAGATTCTTCTCTTTTCTTTCCTACCAATCCTTTACGTTTCTTCTCGTTGTAAGCAATCGAATGCTTGTCAAGGACGATAGTCATAAAACGCAAAATGCGCTCATCACGACGGAATTCAGTTTCCAAAACGTCGACCACGTTTCCTTCTGTTGTGGTGTATTCCACAACGTGATAGAAACCTGAGTTTTTCTTTTGGATGGGGTAGGCCAGCTTGCGCAATCCCCAATTTTCTTCATGTACAATCGTCGCACCATTTGAGGTGAGGATTGTAGTGAATTTTTCAACGGCGTCCTTTGCCTGGGCCTCAGACAAAATGGGAGTTAGAATGAACACCGTTTCATATTGCTTAGACATACGGTAATTGATTAATTATTATAAATGTAAAACCCTCATATTGGAGTAACTACCAAAATGAGGGTGCAAAAATACGGCTTGAAATTCAAAATTCCAAGCAGCCATCAGACATAACTATAAGTTATTCAGTCAAAATATCATTTGACTGTAAAATCACCCTGCCCGATTTTGAAGCCCTCACTGTAGACTTCAATCGCATATTTTCCATCCTTAAGAGGAATTCCGCCGCGGCCATAGAAAATATCTACGGATTGGCCGGTGTTTGTGAAGGTTACTGTTTGTTTAGAACTGTAAATCAGCTCCTTGCCATTTACCATGAAAGAACCCGACCCAGTTGCCATATCCGACAAAACCGCCCCGTCAGGATCAAGTATCCGTAAGAAAATCTCTTTTTCATTCTGTTTCGCCAACGCGTTTTCTCCCAGCTTGAAATTCACTTTGAGCTTGTCGATGCGTTTAGCCTTGTATTTTCCGCCTTCCCGCTCTTTGCCTTTTGCAGAAACGGCATTAACCGTAAGATTTTCCGCCCTTAATGCAGAAGCAATATTGACTTTTTCGCTCAACTCTTTATTTTGGACGGAATAGTTGACGACCGAGTCGGCCAGCTGCTGTTTCTCTGTTTCCAGGCCGGTCACCTTTTGGCTAAGCTCCTCATTTTTACTTGTGACTATTCCCAATTCCTCTCTCAACCTTGCTATCTCCCCATCCTTTTCGGATAAAACCGATTCATAAGACCTGATTTTCTTGTTGTAATTGGCGGCAGAATACGTGCTTGCATTTTTTAATTCCCTTTTGTCCTTTTCCAGTTGTGCTTTCAGGGAAATCAACGAATCCACACTTCCGCCCAGCTTTTGAATTTCCGCTATTTTCACATCCAATTCGACAGAAATAGAGTCCAGTTTGGTCTTAATCGACAACACTTCCTCTGTTTTGGCTGTTATGATTTCATCCTTGGCAAGATTCTCCTGTTTTTCGTGGTATATAAAGTACACAAGCACCAAATTAAGCAATAGTAAAACTGCCAAAGCTGCCCATAACAGTGTCTTTCGATCTTGCTTTTGTTCCTGGTTGTAGTCCATACAGAAGGTTAAATTTTGAATTTAGTTGGTAAAAGAACTATGTTTTTTTCAATTTTGAAATATGTTAACATCGAATTCTGGCAGCAAATAGGTAATTTCTTGCTTTAATCAATTAATTATCAAAAAATTAGTCCCGCTCAATGCCTTCTATCTCCGAGAATATTGCCCGATTGGAAAAAGGATTAAAACAGGAAACGAAACTCGTTGCCGTAACAAAAACCAAGCCAGTTGAGGCTCTTCTGGAAGCTTATGCCGCTGGCTCCAAGAGGTTTGGGGAAAATAAGGTTCAGGAAATGGTTTCCAAATCCGAAGTCCTTCCAAAAGACATCGAGTGGCACATGATCGGTCATCTCCAGAGTAATAAAGTCAAATACATTGCTCCCTTCGTTGCCCTGATCCACTCGGTGGATAGCCTTAAATTACTTAAGGAAATCAATAAAGAAGCTATTAAGAACCAGCGTGTCATTGACTGCCTGCTGCAGATGTTTATCGCCCGGGAAGAAACCAAGTTTGGCCTGTCAGAAGATGAGGCCGTCGAAATACTCGAATCCCCTGAACTTAACCAGTTGGAAAACATCCGGATCATCGGATTAATGGGCATGGCCTCCAATACAGATGATCTTGAAATGGTAAGGTCCGAATTCCGAGGGTTGAAAAATACTTTTGAATCTTTGAAGAAGTATGAAAGCACCCGTGTCGTCATGAAAGAACTGTCTATGGGAATGAGCGGCGACTATCTGATTGCAATGGAAGAAGGCAGTACGCTTGTGAGGGCCGGAAGCGCCATTTTTGGCTCCCGTTGATCCTGTTTAAGCAATTTTCAGACCACTGCTCAATACCTGCTCCACCCTCTCCCGAACAAATTCAAATGTCAACTCGCGGCAAGGTACGCCGTGTTGACGGACAAAAACAGCATTTTCCTGGCGGCCAAATGCCCCTGAATAGGGATTATAGTCCGGAAAATTGTTCAGTGACCCCATTAAAATAACCCCATAGGTGCCGGTCGCATTGGCCAGATGCGAGGGCCCGCTATCCAATCCGATGAACAGGCCTGCCCTTCTGATCACCTCAGCCGTTTCGAGTATCGATAATGGCCCGCAAAGATTCCGGTAAGACTTTGTTTTGACTCTCAGGTCGCTGGCCTGCCCGATCTCAACGATACCATAGTCATAATGGTCAGCAAGCCATTCGACTAGCTGTTCCCAACGTTCCGATGGCCAATCTTTAGGCGCATAATTAGACCGGCAATGCAATACAACAAAACGTTCGGGAAGCCCAAGCGAATCTACTTTCTTGCGATGCGCATCCTCCAGATAAAGTCGCGGCTGGTCATCAAATGGAAATATCCCCCTTTCCGGAATCAGATCGCCGGTTTGGGCGAAAACTTCCAGCAGGTTTCCGTAATCGAAATAATTATAGATATTGATGTTCCTGCGCAATGCGACAGGGTTTTCTACAAATACATTACAAACCGGACAGTGGTTATTATTTCTGAACTGCAATTCGAAGACTTTATCAAATACACCTGACTGGAAAAGCACCTTTCTCTGAGTCACGCAGAATTCACTAAAAACCTCGTTAACAGCAGGATTTAGCGCAACAAGGCTGTTATAAGACGGTTTTACAAACCAGGCGATATGCGCATCCGGATGCAATGACCTCACATACCTGGAAATCGGCTCAGCCGCAATAATGTCCCCGAAATGTTCCGTACGAACGATGGCGATCAGCTGTTGCCCCTTTTTTAACCGGGATTTAACACCCCTGAAATGAAGCGCGGCTTTATAGCCCAGTAAATGGGCCTTAAAAATGTGTGAGTATTTCTTATAACGATGAGTCCAGAGCTGGATAAAGCTTTCTAACGCCATTTTGTAAATCTTTTCCACGAAAAGCGACGAGTGCTGCGGCGCTTTAATTCCAATCCCGCAAGATAATAAAATTGATTCAAACAGTTGGTTGCCCCTCGTCCACGGTCTAACTTTGCCCAGAGCCCCAAACAGCTTGCTTGTTTGGGGCTCTGGGTATTCTTATATTTTTTCAATTCAATAAAATCACTTCTTCACTATGAAATTTATGATTCAGGCCGGAGGTATTCTGGGTGCTCTGGCCGTCGCACTCGGCGCGTTCGGAGCGCACGCGCTAAAAGGGATGCTGGAAGCGTCAAACCGGACAGACACTTTCGAGACCGCTGTCAAATACCAGTTTTACCATGCATTAGCCATGGTTTTGGTGGGCTTGCTGATGCAGCGGGCCGGTGAAGATTCGGTCAGATTGCTTGGGTGGTCGGGCAATGCATTCGCGGCAGGGGTGATTATTTTTTCGGGTTCACTTTATGCGATCTGCTTTACGGGCATTACCAAATTTGGCGCAACGGCTCCTATCGGCGGCGTGGCATTAATTGCGGGCTGGGTTCTATTAATTATGGCTGCGGGCAAATTGTAATCAGCCCCTGGATAAGGTGAACGGACGTTGTGCGTCGATTTTAAGAAAAATAAAGAGCAAAATCGAAAATGACCACAACGAAGACCCTCCATAACTAAAGAACGGAAGAGGGATCCCGATTACGGGCATCAACCCGATCGTCATGCCTATGTTTACCAGAAAGTGAAAGAAAATAATCCCCGCGACACAATAGCCGTAGACCCTCGCGAACCGGCTGCGCTGTCGCTCAGCGAGGATGATCAGCCTGGAAATCAGCGCAATAAAAAGAAAAACCACTATCGCTGTTCCGACGAAACCGTGCTCTTCTCCCACCGTACAGAAAATAAAGTCGGTACTTTGTTCTGGCACGAAATCGAATTTCGTCTGTGTGCCTTGTAAAAAGCCCTTTCCTGTAAAACCGCCCGACCCGATCGCAATTTTAGACTGAATTACATTCCATCCAATTCCGCGGGGGTCCGAATCCGGGTCCAGAAGCACCATAATCCGGCCTCGCTGGTGTTTTTGAAGGACATTGTTCATGAAAAAGTCAACCCCAAAAACAATCCCGATCATGACAAATGCGACGATCACGGTAGCCCAAAGTCCACCTCTGCGCCTGGTCATCACAGGCATTAGCCAGATCACCAGCCCTGCAATAACAATGATCGCTCCTGCGATATACCATTTGACGAACAACAAAGTGATGATCAGCAAAGCGGCCATTACAATACCGATCGCCGGTATAAAACCGGGCATACCTTCCCGGTATAACACGATCGCAAAGGAGGCAAACACCAGCATGGAGCCGGTTTCATTGGACGCCAGGATCAGGAACGCCGGTAATGCGATGATCCCTAAAATCGGGTAATAGTCTTTTAGCTTCCTGGAAAGGCTTATGGCAGGGTCGCTCAGGTATTTTGAGATAGCCAAACTTACCGCTAGTTTGGAAAACTCGGCCGGCTGCAATGAAAACGCGCCTATCTTGATCCATGACCGGGAACCATTGATATTGGACCCTGCAAACAAAACCATGACCAGCAACAGGATAACCACGGCATAGATAATGAAGGAAAACGTTTCGTAAAACTTATAGTCGATCACGAGGATACAGATGATCAGCAAGGCAGCGGTGCCGATCCACATCAACTGCTTACCGGCATTGTTTGACAGGTCGAACATGCTGGTGCGCACTTCCGGATTGTACACGGCCGCATAAATATTGACCCAGCCAATACCAAGGCAAGCGATATATATGAGTACGACTACCCAGTCTACATTCTTGGTGATGGGTTTATTTTCAGCCATTTCTTTGAAATTGAAATTTTATATCGTTGATGAAATCCTAGTTATCTATCGAAACAGGCTGGTTAACCGGCGATTTGACGGTAATAGAAGGCTTCTTTTTGGTCGTATCAACCGGAGCTGGTTTCTTTTGTCCCGACAAAACCACTTTGCTCATAAAATCCGCTTTGAACATTCTCTCTTCCAATGCCTTATTGGTGATCTTCCTGGTGAGAAATTTCTCGATCAAAAGGTTGGCGATCGGCGCTGCTGCGGATCCACCGGCACCGGCATATTCCACAAAAACGGCAATCGCTATCTTGGGATCATCTACCGGTGCGAAGGCAATGAAAATGGAACTGTCGTCACCGCGCTTGTTTTGCGAGGTGCCCGTTTTGCCAGCAATCTCGATGCCCTCCACTTTGGACCTTCTGGCCGTTCCGCCTTCAACGGCACCGATCATTCCTTCAATGACAGGTTCAAAATTCCGTGCGTCGACTCCGGTTTCGTGCCTGATCAGGAACTCGGGGTTCACCGTTCTTTTATCGCCCACGCCGTGGATCACGTGGGGCGTGTAGAAATAACCTCTGTTGGCAATGATTGCAGCGACATTGGCCATTTTCAGTGGGGTGATCAACAACTCTCCCTCGCCAATGCTGAGCGAATAAATATTGGAAAACTTCCAGCGGTATTCCCCGTAAAAACGGTCATAATATTTTTTATCCGGCAAATTACCCTTGTACTCGCTCGGCAGGTCAATGCCAAGCCGCTGCCCGATCCCAAACTTGGCGATGCGGTCGTGCCAGTTATCGAGCCCTACAGCCGATGCCCTGAAAGTGTTTCTGATATTGTTTTTGTAAATAATCCGCCTGAAAACATTGTAGAAATAAGGGTTGCACGAATGCATCACCCCCAGAGCTACTGTCCCTGTTGCCGGGTGATTGTGGCAATGCATCGGGCAATTAGCATGTGTAAATCCACTGCCCGGGGTAATTACACCCTCCTGCAGACCAATCAATGCCTGGATCAATTTGAATGTTGATCCGGGCCGGTAACTTGCCATGACCGGCCGGTTAAACAAAGGCTTGTAAGGATTTCGGGCGAGAGCGGCAAAGTTCTTCGAAAAATACCGGCTCGCCAGAGAATTAGGATCGTAAGTCGGGGCCGATACCATGGTGATGATGCGGCCGGTTTTGGGCTCGATGGCCACAACACTACCTACCTTGTTAACCATCAAACTATCGGCATATTGCTGCACTTCCAGATCGATGCCGGAATACAGGTTTTCGCCGGCAACTGCCATAGTATCAAGCTCCCCGTTCTTCCAGGGCCCCTTGTAAACACCGCTTACATTCTGCATTACGAACTTAGTCCCTCGCTTTCCCCGCAATTCATTTTCATAGATTTTCTCGATCCCGCTCTGCCCAATGTAATCGCTTTGGCGATAGTAGGGCTCCTCCTGTTTTTCGAGTTGCGACTTGGTAATCTCACTCACATAACCCAAAGTATTCGCCAACGTAGGTGCAGTGTACGTACGCAGGGAACTCTTGGCAAATTCAAATCCCGAGTAATCGACCATCACGTCCTGAATGGAAGCGAAGTCCTCCTTGGATAGCTGGCGCAAAAACAACGACGGCTTTACACGGCTGTAGGCACTTGCGGCGGCCATTAGACTATCAAAATCCCGCCTTTCAATCCCAAGTACCTGGCAAAAACGAAGGGTATCGTCCACCCGTGCTTTGTAAGGCGTTACCAGTAAATCATAAACAGGGGTATTGTATACGATCAGCTTTCCTGTGCGGTCGTAGATCTGACCGCGGAAGGGGATTTCAATAACACGTTTAATGGAATTGCTGGACGATTCGATGGAGTAACTTTCATCCAAAACCTGTAAGTAGAAAAGTCGCAGCAAATAAATTAAACCAACTAAAGCAAAAAAGCCAATGATTACAAAGCGACGATTTTCAAGCATTCCGCACTAAAATTCCTGTTCCAATTTTCACACGAAGATCGTCATATCAAAAGAATTATCAAAGTCCTGGCATCCGGCAAATTCTGCAAAGTCTTTAATGATGAATAAATCATTTACGTACTACTCTCCTTTCGCGACTACCATCAAAACGTTCTCCTTATCTACAACCACCGCACCCTCAGGCAGGCCTTTGGGTTTTCTGACAAATTTCTTGGGGGTATAAATAACCGGGCACAACGAGTCGTTTTTACGTTTGGAATAAAACGCGGCAAGTTCGGCCGCCCGCTCGATTACAGGAGCAGGGAAGTTTTTGCCCGATTGGTTTTTAACCACGACGTGCGAGCCGGTCACATCCTTTGCATGCAGCCACAGGTCCTCTTTCCCGGCATATTGCTTCGTTAAAAGATCATTATTCTTTGCATTTCGTCCAATGAGTATGGTATATCCAAGAAACTCTACTTTTTTGAATAAATCCTGTACGGCAATAGTTGCTTTTGCCTGGTCGAGGTGATTAGTCTTGATATAAGCACGCAGTTCCCGAAGCGATTCCATTGCCTCAATCTGTGCCAGATGGCCATTCAACTTCACCTTATCCGCTTCCCGGGCCTCCAGACTTTCGTTCAGGCGCCCTATCTCGATTTTTTCGTTCTTTGATTTCCGGTAATAACCTTCGGCGTTCTTCTGGGCCGAGAGGTCCTTTTTCAATTTGACAATAATGGGCTGGTCGCGGTAGAAATCGTACAACTCTACTTTCTCGGCCCGCTCGGGTATCAGGTTGAGATTGGCCATGAGGATGTTGCCTATTTCATCATTTTTAATCGCGCCTTCGAGCTCGACCAGCTTGCCAAATGTATTTTCAAGATAGTTTTCAGTTTGCTGAATGCGTTTTCTCAAAATCCGAATGATATCCGCTTTTTCCTTTTCTATCCCGCTTTGTCGGATATATAAAAGGTAAAATGCGTTCAGCGCCTCCACGGGATCTCTGTACTCCTGGATGATCTCGCCTGTCTCAACCAATGACAAAACGGGTTCCAAATCAATTTTGCTGATGTAAAACCTTGAAGCATCCAGTTCCGCCAATACTCCCTGGATCACTTTCCAGCGTTCGACGGGATCCTCATTGCCTGCCAGCAAGGTGTTCACATAGGCATTTACCTGCTTCCCGAAAGTCGGAAAAAGGGCTTCATGCTTCATCCCATGCCGAATGTAAGCCTCAAATGATTGATCAATATCCCGGTCCAGGGAGTTTATTGTAATATTTTTATCCGCAGATAACTTATTGTTAAAAAGTTGGGTCGCCCTGTTACCGGCGTCAAATCCGATGAGATTGGAGCGGTTTCCAAAAAGTTTAAAGACCAGTTTTTTCTGGTCAGCAAACTCAATCTGAATGGCCCGCTCATTCCGGAAAACTTTTACAAAATCGACTTGCACGTTCTCGAAATCGGAAAACAAGTTCACGCTGTTTTTGCGTGCACGGTCAAATTTCTCGGGAAAGCTCAGGCAAGAAAACCGGGATGTAAGCGTGGCCTTGATAAAAAACGGATCAACCAGCTGGTACGGGCTTTCCGACGCTGCAAATACCATCACCAACTCGTCCTTCTCCTGGCTAAAAGCTTCTATAAAGACTTTTCCGGCCAGTTGTTCATGCAGCCGGGGAGCTAGGTGTTTTAAGAAATAATAGTTCTGATGCACGGGTACCCTTTGTTTTCGGGCAAACTTAGGGAGATTTTGCTCCGGGCTGAAATTTTTCGTTTGAACAGCCACAAATGATCCGCGACAAACCTACCGGAAAACCTGCATTTCAGGCCGTTAGAAAATTGATTTGACTTTATTCCGCATAACCTGTTACCTTTTAAAAACCCTGCGTCTAAGTGAATAGCCTAATTATTTTTTCGTTTAATCGTCGTTTTTATGGGGTTATTGACCCGATTCAAGAAACGCATTTGTACTTCCGCCCAAAGCTGGGTGGGCTTAAGCAAACTAGTTGTTTTTACGTTACTGCTGCAAATTCAGGTACCCGATTTAAGCGCCCAGCAAACCAACAGCCGCAACTACATCATTTCCCGCACTTACAAACAATCCGGCGCAGACCCCAATGATGTCAGCAAGGCGGGCAAAGAGGTGGCTTCTGATATCTCCAGAAGAGCTAATGATTTGTTAACAGAGCCGACGCTCCCACCTCAAACTATCGTAATTAAGGATGGGGTGCAAATTGTACACTATACAAAAGGAGAGATCATGGCCTTCCTCATTTACATGTCAAGGGAGGTTAATTATAATCAGCAATGATTGCAATGGAAATTTGAATATTTCATGGAGTAAATGGGCGATCAAGTAGCCCAATGCTACTGTTACGGCGAATAATCGCGAACAAATTCAGAAGGCTTGGTGAGAATTTGTTTGTCCAAGTCTTATGAAACCTGAGTTTTCACCTCAGGCAAAGATTATTGACAATAATATCGCTTGTAACACTTCTTACAGGCAGTGATTCGACAATTAAAAAACAAACCATATGAAAGACAAAAACGAAACACCGAAGGTGACAGGAATTGGCGGTATTTTCTTTTTTTCAGAAAATCCGAAAGAAGCAAAAGAATGGTATACCAAAAATTTAGGCATTGAGATCAATGATTGGGGCTCTTCAAGTTTTGAATCCAGGAATATAGACAGGCCCGATGAGATCAATTCCCTTCAATGGAAGCCCTTCAAAAAAGGAGACGAATATTTCTCCCCTTCCCAGAAGGATTTTATGATTAACTACCAGGTTCAGAACCTTGAAGGACTGGTTGAAAAACTCAAAGAAAACGGGGTAACCATCCTGGACAGCATAGCAACTTACGACTTCGGGAAGTTCATCCATATTATGGATGCGGAAGGCAACAAGATCGAACTATGGGAACCTGCCTAAGAACGCAACCAAAGGTGATTTGACACTTCGCTATCACTCAAAGACTTTCCCTGCCCACTTGAACAAACGAAACGGCATAACCACCACCGTTTCGTTTGCATCTTGCCCAATAAGGTCTCATTGCTCACTACCAGGCTGGTGGCTCCTGGTTGTGCCTGAGCTCAGTTATTTTGTCGCGTTTATACAAGACTGACTGTTGTGCGTTCCGGAATTTTGTACCACAAACATCAGACAGAAGTTATGTTGGTACAAAACAAACAAATCGCCATAGTGGGCGGCGGTCCCGGCGGACTAACCTTAGCAAGGCTTTTACAACTGAAAGGCGCAACCGTAAAAGTATACGAAAGGGATTTTGATAAAAATGCCCGTTTAGTAGGCTCTCCACTTGATATGCACTACGAATCAGGAATGGCAGCTTTGCGCCAAGCGGGTTTGCTGGACGAATTTAAAAAGAACTTTCGCCCGGCTGCAGCTAAAAAGGTGATCGTCAATGAACGTGCTGAAATACTGTTCAGCAACCACAAGACCGAACTTGATGCAGATTTTGGAAGTGTGCTTTTTCGCCCAGAGATAGACCGCGTTTCATTGAGAAATATGTTGCTGGAATCCCTCCTGCCCGAAACGGTTATGTGGGGCATGCATTTTATTTCAATGGAAATGAAAAATGAGGGCTGGTTGCTGCAATTCAAAAACGGCCAGTCTGCTTACGCAGATATTGTTATTGCTGCTGATGGCGCGCGTTCTAAAATCAGGCCCTACATGACCAGCATCAAGCCTTTTTACACGGGTGTTACCATGGTTGAAGGCAATGTTAATGATGCCGAAAGGGCAACGCCTGCTATCAGCGGGTTGCTCGAGGGCGGAGCATTGCTGGCTTTCGGTAACACGAAAAATCTGTTCATGGGATTGAAAGGCGATGGGAATTTGACTTTTTACATCAGTTTTAAGACAGATGAGAGCTGGGCGGCAGGCAATGGACTGGATTATTCTGACAATACACAAATGCTGGATTGGTTCAAACAAGCGTATGCAGGTTGGAGCAGTATCTGGTACGGCCTGTTTGAACATGCTGCAGCACCTTTTGTACCCCGCCCACTTTATTGTATGCCCTTGGATCAAACCTGGGAAGCCTTACCCAACCTGACCATGCTTGGAGACGCGGCGCACGTGATGCCACCCTCTGCCGGAGCAGGCGCGAACCTGGCCATGTTTGATGCCCTGGAATTAAGTACATGTTTAACATCTGACCGGTACTCTACTTTGCGCGAAGCTATTTCCTCTTACGAAATAAGTATGCAAAAAAGGGCAGCGGAGGCAGCGAAAATATCCTTAGAAAACGGGGATTGGATGCATAGCCCCGGCGCGCTCGACAAAATGCTGGCGTTTTTTCGGGTAGCGTAAATCCCGGGGGCGCCAAATAAGAGAAGCTTCCCAAACCCGGGAAGCTTCTTCAATAACACTACTACACTTAAAAATGTTAATGCTTTTTGTGAGAGCGGCTGTTTAGTGGGCTGCCGAAGCGTCCACTTTGCTTTTGCCGCTTTTGGTCCATAATACAAATGGGACGCAGATCAGGAACATCACGCCCAGGTAAAGGAACACGTCCATATAGGACATCACCTGTGCCTGTTTCGAAACAGTAAAGTCCAGGATCTTATAGCCGCTTTGCAAGGCGATGTCAGGGGCCATACCTTTCGCAATATAAGAATGTTGCAAACCATCGACACGCTGCTGCACTGCCGGATTATTGATATCCAGCTTGCTGACCAGGTCGTTTCGGTGCACCATATTCTGCCGGGCGATGAAAGTGGTGATCACCGCCACCCCAAACGATCCGCCCAATTGCCGCATCATACCTGTGAATGCCGCTCCTTCGCCAATTTCACGTCCTTTTAAAGTCGATAATGCCAGCAGCGTGATCGGAACAAACAGCAGTCCCAATCCGATACCACGAACAATCAGCATATTAAAAAATGCATCTTTGCCCGTATCGGGGGTTAATATTAAGTATCCCCAATAGCTATAAATGAAGAAAAATATCATTCCCAGGGCAACCAGATATTGCTGTTTAACGCCTCTTTGCAAAAGTTGGCCTACAACCGGCATCATCATGGCGGTAACAACGGCTGCCGGGACCATCAGCATTCCCGATTGCGACGCTGTCCAGCCCAAAGTAGCTTGTGTATACAGTGGAATGATGAAGGTAGAACCGTATAACCCAAAGCCGAGGATAAAGGAAAGCACTGTTCCCACCCGAAGATTTCCATTGGACAACACGCGTAGGTTTACGATCGGATTCTTGTAAGTCCACTCTCTCCAGATGAAGAAAAAGAATGCGAAAACAGACGTTACCGAGAGGGTGGTAATGATTTCGTCGTTGAACCAATCTTCTTCCTGGCCTTTTTCAAGAACATATTGCAAAGACCCGACTGCGACAGCCAGCAAAAAGATACCCAGCCAATCAATTTCGCTGGCCTTTTTCTTCAGCGAAAAACGGGGGCTTTTTACAAACTGCAGGGTAAGCATTGCAGCTATGATACCGAGGGGAATATTGATGTAAAAAATGTAAGGCCAGCTGTAATTATCCACGATATAACCTCCAAGCGGCGGCCCTAACGTAGGCCCTACAATAACGCCCAATCCGTAGATGGCCTGGGCCATTCCTCTCTTTTCGGGAGGATAGCTTTCCGTGATCAGCGTTTGGGCAGTAACCAATAGGGCACCGCCTCCCAGCCCTTGTATCAGTCTGAAAAACACAAGCTCCCAGATATTATCCGCGTTACCGCAAAGAAATGAGGCAACGGTAAAAATGATAATGGAAGCTGCAAAATAATTCCTCCGGCCAAACTGCTGTGAAAGCCAGCTGGTCATAGGCACGATGATCACGTTACCGATCGCATAAGCTGTAATAACCCAGCTTACTTCCGACAAAGTGCCGCCCAGGTTTCCCCGCATGTCATTGAGCGCCACGTTCACGATCGTCGTATCAACGATTTCCAGTAAGGCGCACAATACAGCGGTAATGGTGATGATCACCCTCCGGAAACCGTATTCAACCAATGATTCCTGTAATTCCATTTAATATTGATTTAGAATCAAAATACTGATCCTCAGTTCAGTTCAACATCCACAAATACATTCATTCCCGGACGCAATTCTGAAATAAACTTGTCCTGCGGATTGGCGAACTCAATTCTTACGGGTAGGCGTTGTACCACTTTTACGAAGTTCCCGCTGGCATTGTCGGGAGGAAGCAATGCAAAGCGCGCGCCTGTCGCAGGAGAAAATGAGGCCACCTTTGCTTCAAACTCATGATCAGGATAGGCGTCGACATGCACACGTACGGTTTGCCCCAGTTTCATTTTCGTCAGCTGCGTTTCCTTGAAGTTGGCTACCACCCACGGCTCTGTAGTTGAAATGATACTGAAAAGCGACTGACCTGCCTGCAGGTACTGGCCCAGTTGCGCATTCACCTTCGAAACGCGGCCGTCGGTTGGCGCCGTGATCACGGTGTAGGACAGGTTCAGCTCAGCATTGGCAATTTCAGCCTGACGGGCCTTGATATTCGCATTGGCGACACTGGTTTGTACGGACGTGGCTTTGGTTTGTTTTCCGGCAGCTTTAGCCTGGCGTTCAGCCGCATTCCGTTGTGCTTGTAAAACGGCGAGCTGACGCTCCGCAGTTTGTTTTGCTGCGGAAGCCTGTTCAAATTCCTGTTGGGTGATTGAGTGGTCCTTGATCAGATTCTCGTACCTGGTGTAATCCTGGCTTGCTCTCCAGAGATTCACTTTTGCCTGTTCGATCTGTGCATCCACAATGCTGATATTCGCCTCATAAGTAATCCCGCTGGCAGCTGTTGCACTGGTTGTTGCATTGGCCACAACCAGGCTTCCTTCCGAACCTGCAAGGGATGCTTTGGCCTGTTCCAGCTTGATCAACTGGTCGCGGTTGTCCAGTACGATCAAGGTATCTCCTTTTTTAACATTCTGATTGTCTTTTACCCTGATCTCCGTCACATATCCGGAGATCCGCGGTATAACCGGGCTGATATTTGCGTCGACCTGCGCATCATCGGTTTCTTCGTGATGCAGGCCATGATTGTATTTGGTAAATCCCCAGGTGCCACCTGCAATGATCAGGACGGCAAGGATAATGACGAAGCGGTAACTTTTCTTTTTCGGTGCTTCTTCCGTTTCAATTGTGTTTTGCTTGGTTTCCATATTTTTGATTCTTGACTGACCGATTGGCCGATTCTTAAATTTTGAACGATTGAATGAGTGACCGGAATGCCGGTGCGGGAACTGAATGCTAGTTGATTACACCTGCGACTTGTTCCAGTTTTTTAAAGGCTACGATGGCGTCCGCTCTGGCCGATTCGTAATTGATCCTGGATTGGACCTGGGCTACATCGGCATCGAGCAAGTCGGTTGTGGTTACTAGGCTGTTATCGTATTTATTCTTGGTAATCCGATAATTTTCATTGGCTTGTTCCACAGCCTTGGCATACACGTCGATCTTCCTTTTACTCAATACATAATTATAATAAGCCGTATTGATTTCGAGGTGGATCTGGTCCGCGAGGATTTCTTCGTTGGTTTTTAACTGGTAAACCTCTGTCCTGGCTTTTGCAAGTTTCGCCCCCGACTTCCATAGCGCCGCAATATCATATTTAAAGCCAATGCCCGCGTTGACCGCATTAGGTATCACCGCAACCCCCGGAATATTCAGCGCCACATAACCTGCTGTCAGCGCCACGCTCGGGTAAAAGTCGGCCTTGGCGACCTTTATATCCGTATTGGCGGCTTTCTGGCGAATGCCATTGGCCGCGTAGTCTTTCCGGTGTGTTAATGCTGTCTGTTCCCAATCCGCTGCGTTACCTTCTTCTTTGAGATTTATGAAACTGCTCGAATCGGCCAGGATTGCCGTATTTTCCGGCATCCCAAGTAACAGGTTTACATTGATCGTGGTGATTTTCAAATCGTTTTCAGCGTCCAGCAAGGCAAGTTCTACATTAGATTCCTGAAGCTTGGCTTTCATGAGGTCGTTCCTGGCTAACATACCGTTTTTTTCACGGTTTGTAAATTCTTCAACGCGCTGACGTTCCCGTAAAAGGTTTTCCGAAACCAGGTCAACCGATTTTTTGGCTTTATATAAATTCCCGTAAGCAGCTATGGTATTTTGGATCACGGCGTCCCTGTCGTGTTCCGCGTCGAGCTTCGCAGCCTGTTCTACGTAACGTGCCGACTCCAAGCCATACTTGAACCTGAATCCCGAAAAGATCGGAAGCGAGGCACTCACCATTCCGTACATCGCCTGATGGACAGGCGGCGTACTTCCTCCACTGGTACCTGTGCTATCATTGCCGCTTTGTTTGATTTTAAGATTAATATTGGGCGTGTTAACGCGGAGATAAGAACCCGAAACACTAAGCGTTGGAAGCTGGTTTTCTTTGATCTGCCGGATGTTCAATCCGGCGACATCTACATTTGTCTGGCTTAATTTGAGCTGTTTGCTGTTTTTCAAACTCATTGCAATAGCCTCTTCCAACGTAATGGTGCGTGCGGTTTGGGCAAATGAATGAGCTGCGGTCAATAGCCAGAAAAATCCGGCTGCGCCCCCTAGCATTCTTTTAATTTTCGATGTGGTGTTCATTAGTAACTGTCGATTTGAATAAACTTTTCAGGTGTTGGCTAAGTTTGCGTTTGAGGTACTTCTGAAAATCTTCTTCGCTCAAAGATTCCAGATTATTTATTTTTTTATAAAAATCCTGTGTGGCTATCGCATAATTAATCGTGCCATATAGTGTGGTGGACATCAGGCTCATATCAATATTTTTCCTGAAAACCCCCGCATTCTGCCCTTCCAGAATCAGTTTCTGCATCAGCTCAACATTCCGCAACTTCAGGTTCATAATATGTTCCGAAATAATGGGCGTCCTCTCCGAGGAAAGCTGCTCCCGCAGCATAATGTTATGAAAGCATTGATTCCCCATCAAACGATCTATTACACTCTCTATCAGTATGTTGATCTTCTGCATCGGAACCAGGTCCTCGTCCATTAAAAGTGTCTCCAGCCGTGACCGCGACTCGGTCATCCGCAGTTGGAACAGGGCTTCGATGAGTTTTTCCTTGGATCCAAAATAATAGGAGATCATCGATACATTCACGTCGGCTTCCTGGGCTATGTCACGCACCGAAGTTCCTGCAAAACCCTTCTGAGCAAAGAGTTGCTCCGCTACCTCTATAATTTGCAATTGTTTGGTGTTGTATTCCATTTAACTTCCTCATTAACAATATTTTACTTTTATCATTCTTGAATGACGCTTCAAAGTTAAAAGGATCAGGAATATAAATCAAACACTTGTTTGATTTATTTAAACAATCGTTTGATTCTTAGAAGTAATTATTCGATTAGTACCATTAAAAAAAATTTAATGATAAAATTAAAGCTGCTGTCATTTGTTAATCAAGACAGACTGGCCGACCGACTTGCGGCTCTTACGTAAGGTAGCCGATCCCGTTCGATGCAAAATGTCCATCGCGTTCT
The DNA here is from genome assembly GCF_056895195.1 of Dyadobacter sp. HNCC25DJ185. Classification (NCBI taxonomy): domain Bacteria; kingdom Pseudomonadati; phylum Bacteroidota; class Cytophagia; order Cytophagales; family Spirosomataceae; genus Dyadobacter; species Dyadobacter sp. HNCC25DJ185. The sequence goes on along the minus strand of NZ_JBXHAR010000011.1, from coordinate 130,576 downwards.
GTCTTCCGAATGCCGCTCAAGCGGAACTGGAACCCTTCCATATACGTGGGCAAAAGGTCATGGGCTGAAAGGCCGAATTGTAGTCGCCTCTCCTTACATTTGCCGGCTAACGATAGGCAAAAAAAAACTAAAATATTGAAAATGAACAAGATAAGTGCTTATTTCACCCGCTGCGGGTTTTCGCTGACAAAAGCTCCCCAGCCCCCTTTTTTCGCTTTTTTGGAAGTACCCGAAGAGAGAGACGCGGGAGAATTCGCGTGGTATTGATGGCATATTGCGATCGCAATGCCATCGGTAGCGTCCATAAACTCCCTGCTAAGCTCCATGTTGAGAATCTTTTCGAGCATATAGGCCACCTGCTCTTTTGATGCGCTGCCACTTCCGGTGACCGATTGCTTAACTTTTTTAGGTGAGTACTCCACAATCGGAATGTCCCTGGCCAGTGCCGCCGCCATCGCTACGCCCTGGGCACGACCCAGTTTAAGCATGGACTGTGGATTTTTACCGTAAAAAGGGTCTTCGATCGCCATTTCATCCGGCAGATAATCCACGATCAGCTGGGTAATGCGTTCAAAGATTTTCTTTAACTTCAATTCATGGCTGCTATATTTGCTTAGATGAATCACACCGTACTGAATAAGCGTAATTTGCTGGCCTTTCACCGAGATCACACCATATCCCGTCACCTGCGTACCTGGATCGACCCCAATAATAACCTTTTCGGTAACCTCAGTTTGCTGCGTTTTGATCATGGTGCAAGATAACGAACTCTCTACTCCAAAAGAAAAGATCGTGCAGCCGAACCTGCTCTGGCTGGGAAAGCTGACTGTCACACTATTGATCCTGGGATACATATACCGCACTTTCCAAAATGAGCGGACAGGAGCGGGAGAAGTAACGGCCGTCCTGATTAACCTTCTAACTATTAACAACTTACCTATACTAGCCACCGTGTTCACACTCGTTCCGGTTAACTGGGCGCTGGAAAGCCTTAAATGGCAGAAGCTCGCGCAAAAAGTGATGAACATTACTTTTGGAGAAGCTTTCCGCAGCACGTTGACGGGCCTTGCAGTGGGTGTAGCTGTGCCGGCCCAGGTAGGCGACACTATTGGAAGGATTGCCTCGCTGAAATCCGATCGAAGGCTGGAAGCAATTGGCGCAGCACTGGTTTCCAATGGTATCCAGTTTTACGTTTCTGCCCTGGCGGGGACCTTCGGCTGGTTATTTGTCAAAGACCAGTTACCTATTCCTTTAGTTACAAAACAGTTGGTGAGCGCATTGCTTTTCGGGATCATCGTATCTGGGCTAATGGTAGCAATTTTCCGAAAGTCACTGATTAATTGGAATCCCAAGAAACCCATCTCCATAAAAGTGCATTCATACCTGCACATTGCCGGAACCTACACAACCCGGGAACTGGCGTGGTCCACATTTTACGGGGCGATGCGTTACCTGGTCTTTTTAAGCCAGTTTATCCTCATCCTGTCCTTATCCAATTTCCCCATCGGTATACTTGATCTTGCTTCCTGCGTTTCCCTTATTTTTCTTGTAAAAACACTGATACCCGCTATCAATGTATTGGGAGATCTGGGATTAAGAGAATTTACGGCATTGGTTGTTTTTGCCGCGTACGATCTGCCTGCCGAAAAAATCGTCGCAGCAACTTTTCTTGTCTGGGTCGTGAATGTGCTGGGACCAATCCTGGTGGGAATCTTTCTGATCTGGAAATACAAATGGAAAATGATCCGCTTATGATTGGGGCACTCTGGACTATAATTGGCAGTTATGCGGCGTTCACTTTTATCCTGACCTGGTTCTGGAAAAAAATAAAGCGGCGCACCAGTTCCGACGTGTCTTCCGTCTTTATCACTGTGGTAATCCCGGTTCGCAATGAGGCAGACAATATCGCCGCGCTTTTGCGGGATCTGGCTGTACAGACCATGCCTTCCGATCAGTTTGAAGTGCTGGTTGTCAATGATGGTTCTACCGATGATACTGCCAGGATCGTAGAGCATTTCAGCCTGCAAAACACTTGTACTGTCAAACTCATTTCGCTGCCCAATGCGGCAACAACATCTCCCAAAAAGCGCGCCATCGAAACCGCGATCATGCACGCCAGGGGCAATCTGATCGTCACGACCGACGGCGACTGTCGAGTGAAACCAGGCTGGTTGCTTTCCATTGCCGGCTTTTATTCCGAAACTGGGGCCAAACTGATCAGTGCGCCGGTCACATTTCTCCCTGAAATTTCTCTGACAGATCACCTCCAGACTGTGGAATTCGCGAGCCTGATCGGCAGCGGTGCCAGTGCGATTGAAGCAGGTTATCCATCTCTGTGCAATGGGGCAAACCTGACTTATCAGAAGCAGGTATTCCTGGAAGTAAACGGCTTTGAAGGCATAAGGCACATTGCCTCAGGCGACGATGAATTTTTGATGCATAAAGTGGCTGCGAAATACCCCGGTGGCGTTTTTTTCTTAAAAGATCAAAACGCGGTAGTACGTACAGCAGCGCACCGTAACTGGTCACAGTTTTTCAGACAGCGTAAAAGATGGGCAAGCAAATGGAAACATTATCAGAGCAAAACCCCACTGACACTCGCTCTTTACGTTTTCGCCTGTAATTTTACGCTGATCGCAAGTGGCTTCTTATGGGTTACAGGCTTTTTGCCCGTCGAGACCTTTGTAGCACTTCTGGCTGCCAAATGGGTACCTGAATGGATCTTTCTGGGGAGTGTGCTGAATTTTCTGGAAAAGCCCAAATCCATTCTTTACATTCCCGTTACCCAAATCATATATCCATTTTATGTCTGTTTTTTTGGATTAGCCGCACAAAAGCCTCAATATGAATGGAAAGGAAGAAAATTGGTTTGATCTAACGAAAAAAAGCCTGCAAAAGCGCAGGCATTTTAATAGTCATATAACGCTATATAAGATTTTACCTTTTCAGAAGCTTTGAAGAAAATTTACCTTCCGCATTGACCACGTTCACAATGTACAACCCTTGTGCAAATGCCCGGACATTTACTTTCAATTCAGTTTCATGCTGCCCCGGTGTTGCCTGAAACACTTTCTTTCCACCCGAGGTGAATATTTCCACCTTTTTAACCGGCGAATAGCTTTTTACATTCACTTCATCCTGAGTGGGATTAGGGTAAAAATCAACGGCCAGTCTGGCGTCACAGGTACCGGCATCCACACTACGGATGGCACTGTATTCAAAGGTTTCGTCGGTATCAACCTGTTGCAGACGGTAATAGTAAGACCTGGCGGGAACCGTTTCGGAAGCAAAGGGAGAATCTGAAAAACTGTATTTGCTTTGGTTCGGTTGATAGCCGATGTCGCCCAGGGAACTGAATGTCCTTGCATCCGTCGACCTCTGCACAACGAAATGTGAGAAATTCTTTGCTTCGGTCACTACCCATTTCAATTGGATATTACAATTTTGTTTTTCGGCTGTAAAACTGGCCAGGGTTACCGGCAAAGTATTTCCGGGAGGCGGGCTGGTGTAGCAAGTACCAGCAGACTCGGGATAGGTAATATTAATGATCTTCCAGGGATCAACCGTAACCCTGATCGTAGCACCCGGGTTACGCAATGAACCGAAACGGTCGGCAACCTCCTGCCATTTTCCCCCAACCTTTTCCCAACCGGGCCAGGCCGATCCGTTTCCGTCGACATCGAGCGCGGCGCCTGGAAATAAGATACTCCCGGTCAATTCCTGGTCATTATCTTCCTGTATTACTTTGCCCTCCGCATCTATCCACTCAATTTTGGCCTTTTTACCTCTTACATCATAATTAGGTGTAACCGTATAATCAAGATAGGGGGCATTTTTATAGCATTTGGAACTGGCAACAACCTCAATAGCATCCTCTACCGGCTCAGCAACGGTTGGAATAAATGGTCGGAAATGGATTTCGTGCCCATCGTGAATAAAGCTTTTCGCAATCACCTGGCCCACCAGGTTTCCGTTATTCTTCTTGGCGACATCTGCCTGCGGAGCCAGGATTGAGCCCCAGATTACAGCACCTGTCAATGTCAGCCCTTTTGATGCGTCAGGAAAATTATAGACAATAAAGTTACTTTTCGGATCGTCGAGGCCGCCTACATTCGGAAATTTCAACTCATTATTTCCACTCTTGCTTGCGCAAAAGGTCGGAAAGTCCACAATGTTAATGATCAACCCAAATTTACCGCCCGACGCTTTATACTGCTCGTCGGTTGTTCCCAGTTGCGGGCCAGACGGCATGTTTTCGAAAATGACGTTATTAAGGCTGTTCCAAACAGCAGCCGAAACGGTAAGCACATTTATCTTGTCCGGATCGACCTTGATAACCGGATTCTGATCGAATATGCCGGTAGTCAGATAAGGTCCGATTGCTGCTCCTGGAATTGGCGTGCGATTCTCTTTGAGAATGGGAAGGTTATCCGGAAGGTCCTTTAATTGGCCGGATTTTCTGATAAGTGTTGTAAAAGCGGCATCGATATCGATCTGGCCCGGGCTTGATCCAAACACATTTTCAAAAACAGGATTGTTGGATTCGCTCACTTTATATCCTGATTTGAAACCACTTGCATTGGTGTTGATGATAAAATTGGGAGAACTGTCGAAGCCGCCATTGACATCAGTGATACGAATGTTGGATTCTGCATTGTTATTGTCTTTATACCAGATTTTAAGATTATTTCCGACCGAACTGTTATTTGGAGTGCCGTTTCCAATTTTCACGTAATTTCCGCCGTCCACTTTTACGGAGCCGCTGTTGAGCTTCACTGCCCCCCTCACTGCCAATCCGATGGAAACGCCGTCGACAAAAAATACGCCGTTGCTTTTATTAAAAGTAATTTGATACTGGTTAGTGATCAGGTTACCTCCCACTGCGATCGGGCCTTCCGTTTCATTCGGTGATACTGTAAGGTCACCTTTCACAAAAATGTTAAACCGCTGCGCGGCCGCCGTCGGACTTTGAGCTTGGGCTTGATTAAGATTTAATACAAGGGAAGCTAGTGCGTAAAAGAGTAAAAGTTTAGAGGACATTTTCGAGTCGAGTTTTTATTTCTCGACGAAATTATGTTGCCCTTAAACATTCATATTTTTTTTGTGACCAGTCCCATAAACTTTGGGGTAACAACCGTGTTTCCCGGGGTTTCCACATTTTTAAAATTGTACTTATTCAATACAATACCAATACACAGCTGGAACTACATAGCAAAGCAAGTCGACCAATTTCGGTAAATAAATCATATATTTCTACAAAAAGTTACCCATCAATAGAAACTATGTACTTATTTATTGGATTATTACTACAAGAACGACCACGCGAGGTTCTTTTTAACCTGAATTTAATAATATAATTAAACCGTGGTGGCATCAGTGGCGAAATCAGTCCGTTGTCTGTATAAAAACGGCCGTTATCCCATTATTTGGATGTTTGGCGCCCCTTGATTTCTTTAATTTCATTTTGCATTTCCTGCAACATCCGCATGAGCTGCTGCATGTCGGATTGCGGTTCGGGAAGCTCTTTACTGTGAAAGCTGTAATATTCCCAAAGTTCGATCACCTCGGCGATCGGCACGGTGTAAGCAAAATACTGTTTGTTGAACGATTGCAAAAGCACCGTTCCGTCCTTGTTGATGGTAACCTGTTTAAAAACAAAGTCCTGATCGCCTTTCAAAATGACAATGCAGGGCGTTTCAGGTTTCAGTGAAGTCCAGTCCTGAACATATCTTGTGATGATATCCGCACCTTCCGGAACCGGTAGCATGGAATCCCCAACAGTGGGGAACATGCGGAAGGTGCCATTCTTGGGAACTGTAGGCAAATTGAACCTGGGCAATGTTGATAAAAATTCAGGGTCGCTGTAGCCAGAGCGGTATCCTGCCTTTGCATGTACCGGAACATATTCAATATTCTCCTTATCCTCTTTATCGACCGTAATGGCGAGCACACGTATCTTGTCCCCTTTCATGAAGAGCTCGCTACCTTCTTCCAGGTCCTTGATCTTCTGTTCGGAAAGCTTTGTCAGGTCTATTTTCAGGATACTATCAATGCTCATCCTGAAAAATTCGGAGAAATTGATCAGGTCGTCAACCGTTGGGTTTGCCGTTCTGCCACTTTCATGCGCATTGAGCTTAACCCTGCTGATCCCCAGCTTCTCTGCCAGTGCCTCCTGGCTCAGTCTTTGCCTGAGTCGAAGGAATTTAATATTCACAGACCAAAATATTTCCTGAGCTCCCATATTGATTGATATTTTAAAAATCAAATATAAGATATTTATGATATCAAAAATAAAAAGCGGTTTTATTTTTTTAACGTCATACTTCTCGAGTATTTTTGTTTAATCTTTCTCAGAAAATATTAAACAAAATGGGTCATTATTCGATCAAAGACCTCGAACGGATCAGCAGCACCAAAGCCCATACGATCAGGATCTGGGAGCAGCGCTACAATTTGCTTGATCCCGAAAGGACAGATACCAATATCCGGGTCTACAATGATGATCAGCTCAAAAAGTTGCTGAATGTATGCACCCTAATAAACCATGGGATCAAAATTTCCAGGATCAGCAAGCTCACCAAAACGCAGCTTGCCCAGGAGATTGACACGATTATCGCAGGGTCATTCCAGGGCGATATGCACATTGAGGCGATTATCAACCAATTGCTGATCGCCATTGCCACTTATGACACCGGCCTTTTCAACGAATTGTTTTCAAATGCCTTGAAAAAACTCGGGTTGAAGAAAACTTATGAGAAGATCATTTATCCCCTCCTGGTAAGGACAGGACTGATGTGGATTAAAGATGATCTCTTACCAGCGCAAGAGCACTTTCTGTCCAACCTGATCCGTCAGAAACTTTTCGCAGCGATCGATTCGCTTCCGCCTGCCGGGGATGCGGACCAAACCTGGGTATTGTTCCTGAGCGAACAGGAAGAACATGAAATAGGACTCCTTTTTGCTTATTACCTGATCCGCCAATATGGAAAAAAAGCGGTATACCTGGGCGCAAGAGTTCCATTGGCCGATCTTTCCGACGTTGTAAAGCAGGTCAGGGCAACACATATCTATTCCTTTTTCATGCTGCCGCCTGAGATAGAAGTCGAAAGATTGCCAGATCAGCTTGCCTTGGATTTCGACGTACAGGTTTGCATTTCCGGAGGAAATGAAGTTTTAAAAGCGGTGCCAGGGTCAGACAGGCTGACCAGGATCCATACCGTAGAGCAGTTGATTGGGATTTTGAATAAGCAACATGTCGGGTAAAAGTATTAAGTCAGTTGGAAAACCGTCAAATGTAGCGGTAATCGGCTCCGGATTTTCAGGACTTGCGGCGTCGGCCGTTCTTGCGCAAAATGGTGCCAATGTTACGGTTTTCGAAAAACACAGTGAGGTTGGCGGAAGGGCCCGGACGTTTTCCCAAAATGGTTTCTTGTTTGATATGGGTCCGAGCTGGTATTGGATGCCGGACGTATACGAGCGGTTTTTCCAGCAATTCGGCGTGAACACTTCGGATTTTTACGAATTAAAAAAGCTTGACCCAGGATTTGCGATCATTTTCGGCGTTGCGGACGTCATGGATATCCCTGCGGACTTTGAAGAAATATGTGCGCTTTTTGAAAGCATTGAACCAGGCAGCGCCCGCAAATTGCGGAAGTTCATCCAAGAGGGCGAATTCAAATACATCACAGGCATGCAGGAGATGGTTTATAAGCCCGGACATTCGGTAACCGAATTTTTCAGCCTCAGACTTTTCCGCGACGCCCTGAAATTGCAGCTGTTCACTTCTCTCAGCACGCATGCCAGGCAGTACTTTAAAGATCCCAGGCTTCTGGCATTGATTGAATTCCCAGTGCTTTTTCTGGGCGCGATGCCGCAGGAAACCCCGGCCCTTTACAGCCTTATGAATTTTTCGGCACTGAAGCAGGGGACCTATTACCCGATGGGAGGGTTTGGGAAAGTGGCGCAATCATTCCGCAAAATCGCGGAGAATGCAGGGGTCAACTTCTCGGTTTCGCAAAATGTGGAAAAGCTGGAAACCAATAACCGGCTCATCACCCATATCCATTCCAACGGAACGAGAATAAGTACTGAGGCGGTCATTGGCAGTGCTGACTATCACCACATTGAAACGCAGCTTCTTGATTTTGATGATCGCTCCTATACCGAATCATACTGGGAACAACGTGTTTTCGCCCCCTCCGCGCTACTCTTTTACCTGGGGGTCAACAAAAGAATCAGCCGTTTGAGGCATCATAACCTGTTTTTTGATGAAAACTTCGAAAAACATGCCATTGAGATTTATAAGGATAAGAGATGGCCTTCTAAACCTTTGTTTTATGTGTGCTGCCCCTCCAAAACGGACCCTGCGGTCGCGCCGGAAGGCAGCGAGAATATCTTTGTGCTGATGCCTATCGCAACGGGGTTGAGAGATCCCGAAACTGTACGGGAAAATTATTACAACATACTGATGGACAGACTAGAACGATTTGCTGGTGAAAACATCCGCGATCATGTCGTGCTCAAAAAGAGCTATTCCGTGTCTGATTTTGTGAATGACTATCATGCGTATAAAGGCAATGCGTACGGGCTAGCCAATACATTGATGCAGACCGCCATTTTCAAACCGAAATTGAGAAGCAAAAAAGTTAAAAACCTGTTTTATGCGGGCCAGTTAACTGTTCCTGGGCCTGGCGTTCCGCCTTCCATTATTTCAGGCCAGATTGCAGCAACCGAATTGTTGAAATTCCTAAACAAATAAGTCATGAAAATCCTGTACGACACCTTATCGGCGTCATGTAGCAAGAAAACCACGCAATTGTACAGCACTTCGTTTTCACTGGGCATCCACTTTCTTAAAAAAGAATTTCACCAGCCCATTTATGGGATCTACGGATTCGTGAGGCTGGCAGACGAGATCGTGGATAGCTTTCATGGCTACAATAAAGAATTGATGATGAACAAGATACGGAATGACACGCAGGAGGCAATCCGGGAGCGCATCAGTATCAATCCGATCTTGAACAGTTTTCAGCATGTGATACACGCTTACCAGATTGAATGGGACCTGATCGACACATTTCTCAAAAGTATGGAAATGGATCTGCGCAAGAAAGACCATTCGCCAGACTCCTACCAGGAATATGTGCTTGGTTCAGCAGAGGTGGTAGGGCTGATGTGCCTCCGCGTTTTTACAGAAAGAAATACTGCGCTTTATGAAGAGCTCAAACCTTTTGCTATGAAGCTGGGCGCCGCATTTCAAAAAGTGAATTTTCTGCGTGACCTGGGTGCAGATTATCTGGTTTTGGGAAGGACTTACTTTCCAGGCGTCAATTTCAGCCGTTTTTCGGATGCAGACAAGCAATTGATCCAGCACGAGATAGAGGATGATTTCAGGCAGGCGCTCGTGGGGATCAAGAAATTACCTCCGGGTGCACGCAGGGGCGTTTACCTCGCCTATTATTACTACAGGAAATTATTCCTGAGGATCAAACAAATACCTCCGGAAAAAGTCATGGACGCGCGGATCAGAATCCCCGACTACGACAAAATCGGATTAATGTTTAGATCATTGTTAAGGCATCAATTTGATCTTTTATGACGTTTTTTTGTTGTCGATTTGAACAAAGAAACGTCATACCAGCCTTATTGAGGCCCTAAACTCCTATTTTATGAATGATCAAGTGGTTTTAGTCAACGAGAACGACATGGCCATCGGCCTGATGCCCAAGCTTGAAGCGCATCAGAAAGGTGCATTGCACCGTGCATTCTCGGTTTTTATTTTCAATTCAAAAGGGGAAATGCTCCTTCAGCAGCGTGCATACGGCAAATACCATTCGGAGGGACTATGGTCCAACACCTGCTGCAGCCATCCTTTTCCCGAAGAGCCCGCACATCAGGCGGCGGTCAGGAGACTGAGAGAAGAAATGGGTATCGCCACAGACCTGCATTTTCTGTTTTCATTTCAATACCACGCCAGCCTCGAAAACGGCCTGACCGAAAATGAGCTCGATCACGTTTTCTGGGGAATCTCGGACGCCCTCCCCGAGTTAGACCTCTCCGAAGTACACAATTACAAATATATAAAACCTGCCGAAATAAAGGCAGATATGATCAATAACCCCGACGATTACACCGAATGGTTTAAGATCTGCCTGGATGAGGTCGTCGATAAAATAGCAGCCAAAACCGGTATCCGTTAAACAAATTCTATGAGCCCCTGGATTTTAAACCCATTGATTGTGATTGCGGCTTTCGTAGCGATGGAGTGTGTGGCCTGGCTGGCACATAAATACCTGATGCATGGTGCATTATGGTCGTTACATCACGACCATCACCAGCGCGATGACGGCGATTTTTTCGAGAAAAACGATTACTTTTTCGTCATTTTTGCCACTCCCGGCATTACGCTGTTGTGGCTGGGGCTTAATGATGGCCTCAATTACCTGTTCTGGATCGGTCTGGGCATCACTATTTATGGCTTTACCTACTTCCTGGTTCATGATATCTTTATTCATCAGCGCTTCAAAATGTTCCGGAATACCGATTCTGTTTATCTGAAAGCGATCCGGCGTGCGCACAAGATGCATCACAAACATCTGGGAAAACACGAAGGCGAGTGCTTTGGAATGCTTTGGGTCCCGCTGAAGTATTTCCGGGAAGCGAAAAACACGGCCGCCAAATGAAGTCCCTATATTTAATTATCGACATTTGCGCCATTATTGTCCCCATCATTTTCTCCTTTCACCCCAAAATCGGTCTTTATAAGCACTGGAAACTGCTTTGGCTTGCCATCCTGATTTCTGCAACCCCATTCATTATCTGGGACAGTTATTTTACAAAAATGGGCATTTGGGGATTTACGGCGAGATATTTGACAGGACCGCGCTTCGCGGGTTTGCCCATTGAAGAAATACTTTTCTTTATATGCATCCCTTACGCCTGCGTTTTTACTTATTACTGTTTCCGGACCCATTTCGGCACCGGTTACCGTATCCGGAGCGAAAATCTCCTCACATGGCTTTTTCTTGTGTTTGCGGGCTTAATGGGAATTGTATTTTTCGGGCGTGATTACACGACCTATACGGCAATAGGCCTTGTTCTGTTTTTGTTATTTCTGAAATTTAAAGCCAAAGTGCAATGGCTGAGCCTGTTCTACTTTTCCCACCTGTTTTTGCTGATACCTTTCGTGATCGTGAACGGGATCCTCACCGGGACAGGCCTCGACGAACCGGTCGTTTGGTACAATGACAGTGAAAACATGGGGATCCGACTGCTTACCATTCCTTTTGAGGATATCTTCTATGGTATGCTGATGCTCCTCCTCAATACCTATCTGTTTGAATTGTTCCTGCGCAGGTCCGAAGCCAAAAAAGCAGCTTAAAAACTCTCACCGTGGGTCAATGAGACCAGCCTGTTCGTGAGTAAAGGCATTTTGGACAACACCCTGAGCGCGATGTCGGTCGTCGTTTTCTTACCAAATAGGTTCTGAAGATAGTACCCTGCCGTAACCCTTCGGCGAAACGCCTGGTCCCAGCTTCTACCGTAGCGTACCAATGCCTCTTCCTTTGTCTGTTTTTTATCAAAATATAAGAACAGCTCGGAAGCCAGTAATTTTGAGGCGCGCATACCCATGCTCATCCCATTCCCACATAGTGGCGTAATAGACCCGGCCGCGTCGCCCAATAAGAATATCCCCTCCGAATTAGTCTGTTTCTTGTTGAAGTGAACATTACTAACCACCAAGGGCTGTTCGTTAATGAATTCAGATTGGGAGAAATACTTTTTCAAATAGGGGTTTCTTTGGAGGACATTCCTTTCCATAGCTTTGATATCCTTTCCGTTTTCCAGTAAACTCCTGGCGGTTGCGAGATAACACAGGCAATGCCAGTCCTTATCTACTTTGGAAACGCCGCAATAGCCGCCTTTGAAATTGTGCAGTTCGATCCGGTTGGGTGGCAAGTCTGTTCTGATATGGTATTTCACCCCGATATACTGGTGGGCAGCACTGCTTCCTACGAGCTCGTCCCCGCTAAGTTTGATAAACTGGGGCGTGTATTTGCCATAACTCCCACAAACAATCCTGGCCTGAAAAGCCCCATGGCTCGTTTGAATGTCGTAGTACTTCCCCCCAACGTTTTTCACATCGTTTACCCGACAGCCAGCCAACACGCTTACGCCTTTCTTTTCAGCAATTCCGGCCAGATAATGGTCCAGGCTATAACGGCTGATCCCGAAACCGCCCATTTCCAGGTCGTGCTCCAGCATAAACCCCCGCTCGGAACTGACGCCCAATTGGTTAATAACCGGCAAATGGAGGTCATGGTAGGGTAACCCCAGGCTGATTAGAAATCCGCGGCTTTCCATGGAAATGTACTCGCCACAGACTTTGTGAAAAGGATAGCTGTTTTTTTCAAAAAGGACAACCGAAATCCCCTGGTCCGCCAGCTGGACAGCCAGGCATAAGCCAGCCAGGCCGCCACCGATTATCGCACAATCATACGTTTTCGCCGGAGTTTCCATAAATGATCACCTCATGCCTGAAAGCCCACTTGTTCCGTACAGAAAATTTTTCCACTCCAGCCTCCCTGATGAGCTGCAGCCACTCCTTTCGTTTAAAGCCCCGCAGGACCGAAAGCGGCGCGTCGTTTTTGACCAGGTACGATTTCGAGAAAATCCGGGTAAGCCATTTGATAGAATAATAAGCCAATGGATTGCGTTCCAGATCATTAATAACCAATATTGCCCGATGTTCCAACGCAAAATGCATTAGCCCTACTAACTGCTGGCTGGCCAGATGATGACAAAAAAGGCATGCGTGGATAATGTCGACATGTTTCAAATGTGCAAACAGGTTGCGGTAGTCATCGCAGATCAGCTGAACAGGCCTGTTTTTCAGATTTTGTCCCGCGTATGCAATGCAAACCGGTTTCAGGTCGATCCCATACAGGTCAAGGCTGAACTTTGCCTTCGTATTCCAGTCTGCTATCCGTTTTAAAGTATCTCCGCCGCCGCATCCGATATCGGCCACGATGTACGAGTTGCCTTTTTTCAAAACACGTTTCAAAGCAGAAAAGGAGATGTTATACCCTCCCAGCCAGTGGTTAATGAAATCCAGCTCCCTCAGGTTTTGAAATAAATCTTCTGCGGGGATCTCCTCTTGGTCCAGAAGCTCCTTTTTGGTACTTCTCGACTTAAACATACCGGAGCTGCATGGTTTCTATGCTCAGCCCGGGCCCGAAAGCGGCTGCGAAAATCCGGTTGCCCATATGGTCCGGTTTGGCTTTGTCGATCACTTCCTTTAAAACAAATAATACCGTCGGTGAGGACATGTTGCCGTAATTTTTAAGGATTTGATAGGTAGGTGCCATCAAACACTTGTCCAGTTCTAATTCAGCTGCAAAATCGTCTACAATGCGCTTACCGCCAGGATGGACTGCCCAATGTTTGTAATCCTCTGCATTCAGCCCCACCGACGAAAGCATGGGCCTGATGTTTTTCCGGATCAGGTCTGGGACATAAGATGACAAGTTCATAATAAAGCCCGTTTCTGAGAGGCGCCAGGCCATATCCGAATATCCATTATGCAGGATCATGGAGTTAAATCCGTCGATCCGGACGCCATGAAGATAACTGTCTGTCTGCTTTGAATCCACAAGCACAGCAACCGAGCCATCGCCAAAAAGCAAGTTAGAAAGCAGGTAATCGTCGCTATACTGCTTTTGGAAATGAATGGAACAGAGCTCGGTACATACCACCAGTACCCTGGCGCCAGGCTGGCTTCTGCAGACCGCATCTGCATTTTTTAAGGCGATGATAGCAGCATTGCAGCCCATAAAATTAATGCTGCTACGTTGTATGGAAGGTTTAAGCCCCAGTTCCCGCATGAGTTCAACATCCAATCCAGGGGCAAATAGGCCCGTGCATGTGACTGTGATCAAATGCGTTATACTATTTTTTATTTGTTCAAAACCCTGGATCTTCTTGATAGCTTTGACGGAAAGCTTCGTGGCATGTTCCTGATATACCTGCATTCTTTGCGTCAGGCTCGGTTCGGGAAGCAGGTCCGCGGACTTACTGAAAAATTCGTAATCCTCCGGTTTTTTATGAAAATCAGAAAGAACCGAATAACGTTTTTCAATGCCCGTTTTCCTGGCCATGATCCTGATCTTTCTTTTGTTAGTGAAGTCTTCTGTTGATCTGGCGTAAAACTCGGAAAGCGCTTCCTGCGAATAGCAATGGTCGGGGACGGCTGCCTCAATGGCTGATAGGTAACTCAAAGGGATTCTGTTGATAATAATTAATACAAGGAAACAACCATTCATGCATATCGCCGCAATCCAGTTCATCCGCATTGTATTTCTGAAACTGGCCTGTCTTCTGTCTCTCCAAACCAGATAAAACCAGTAGCCGAAATAAAGGACAATTGGGATAAAGAATACCTGAATGATATAAAAAATCATTCCAAGATCCTTAGCTGTAAAATACAAATAATAAAATACATTACAGAGCAAAAACATCAGTCCGGTAAACAGAAAAGTGCCCAGATAGCCCAATTTATAGCTTAGGGTGGTAATCCCGTCTTTCAGGTCCTGCTGGTGCTGGTAAACCTGGGTGAGCGGGTATGCGCCGGCGATCTGGAACGTACACGCCAGCAATACATACATGTTCACTTGTGTCAGGGGCAAAGCAGCACCAGAAACTCCGGCTATCGACATATAGTAAGTAAAGGCGCCCTGGAAAAACGTTACAGTCAGAAATCCGGCAATCGGGTACTTTTTTAGCCTGATCTGCCTTGAACTATAGGCCCTTGAAGCGCCAATGTACAGCATGAGGCAAACCGCGAACAAAGCATTTACGAAAATGAGGGCCAAAAGGGTTGCGGCTGCATCCAGAAAAAGCGTCAGGTAAAAAAGCTTTATCGTCGGCATGGGTGGTTTTTCCAGGCCGCCAATACTTTCTTCGTCCTTATCGACGAAGCTATTATAGCCATTGCTGGCAGGATAAATCAATAAATGAACGATCAGGAACGCCCATAAAGCCTGGCGATGCAATACCATTTCCGCCTGGCTGTACGCAAACAGGAACAGGGGCATCAGAAAAAAGGAGAAAGGAATCCTCAGAAGCTTGATTGTATTGCGGTCGATGAACATGTGCGGCGGCTTATTTGTAAATATTCCTCAAATCCTTCTCAAAAAATGTGTACGGATCGTTGTAGAACTTCACAAAATCCGGTGCACTTACCTGATCGGGAAAGGGTGCGTAGTAATGGGTCGGGCTCTTCGGATCGTTTCGCCAGACCAATACATACGAAAGGCTCATTTTTTCGGATTTCAGTGTTTTTAACAAAGTTTCGGTCCACCAGGTAGGATTAGGGATGGTTTCAAGGCCAGTTTCAGTGAAGGCCGCCAGTTTATTGGCTTTTTGAGCATAATCCGCGACGATTTTCAGCTTTTTAAGCCCGGATGCCAGATTGTACTTCCCGTCGCGCCCGAAATCCCCGTAGTTATCCATGCCTACCATATCAACCCATTCGTCACCCGGATACCTTTCAAGAAATTCGGTTTCTGAGGCGAACTTGTTGTCCGGAGAAAAAGTGTAGATGAACTGATGAACGTTCAGGCTGTCCCTCAGGTAAGACACCGTGAAGCGCCATACTGCAATAAAATCCTCCCGGGAAGTGTGGCCCTTACCCCACCAGAACCAGTCTCCATCAAATTCATGATAGGGCCTGAACAACATAGGCACCAGCGTCCCATCCTTACCTTTGGCGGAATGGGCAAAATCGGCAACTGTTCTCAGAATCTGCTTATATTTTTCATGATGCGACCCGCCTGGTTTGATCAGCGCCATGGCCGCCACAGATACCGAATCCTTCCAATAAAAACCACCGCCCGAGGCAGGATTGGAGAAGTGCCACGCAACAGTCGTAACGCCTCCCCTGTTATAAGTATCGGTCACATTTTTCCGCAAAGCTTCTTTCGTTTTCTCGATTTCGTGGTCCGGCCTTCCCGACAGTCCGCTGAGATCAATGCCGATCACGGCAGGATGCGAGCCTGTAACAGACTTTACATCCGACCGCTCATCGTCCCCTATCCAGCCATGCCCGTACTCCGTGGCATGCTGATGTCCGAAAAGAATATGTTCTTGTGCAAGCACGCGCAGGTTCTTATACAATGCTGCCGTTTCTTTGGTCGCTTTCTGATCAATCTGCGCGAGACCAATCTGTCCCGAAAAAAGTGCGGACAGGATGAGGTAATAAGCCGGTATTTTCATAGAATCTGCGATTGGATATGGTGTCTGCAAATAAGAAAAAAAATTGATTCAGGACACCTGAGGCTCTACATCGTGTACCAAAATAAAAAATTCAGAAAAAAGCGCACAATGGAGAACTATTAACACGTTTGATCTGTAATTACTGAATTATATGCAGAATAGTGCATGCAAAAATGAACAAAATTCGAATAGGATCTGAAAGTTATGCAGGCGAATGAAATCTTACTGGACAAGATAGACCTCAACATTCTGAGGCTGATGCAGGAGAATGCACGTATTTCAAATGCCGACCTGGCCCGCGAGCTGGAAATGGCCCCTTCCGCTGTTCTTGAACGGGTCAAAAAGCTTGAACAAAAGAATGTAATCATGCAATACACAACCCGCATCAACCCGGTTGCATTGCAGCAGAAGCTACTGGCTTTTATTTCAATCAGGTCTTCGGAGGGAATTGGCAGTAATGTCACCACCAAAGAGCTGGCAAAAATTCCCGAAGTTCAAGAAGTCCATCACATTGCCGGGGACGATTGTTACCTCGTAAAGGTCAGGACGGCCGATTCAGCTTCGCTGATGGACTTAATGCGGAACTCATTCAGTAAAATACCCAATATCCTTTCCACCCGTACGACTATCGTTCTGGAAACGGTGAAAGAAGAACAACAATTAGTAATACCAGAAAAATAATCAGTCATGGCAACCGAAAATAAAACTCCGTCTACCCTGTTGGTGGTGCTTGCTTTCGCCACCGTTTATATTGTCTGGGGTTCTACTTATTTCTTTATACAAAAAGCATTGAGTGGCCTGCCTCCTTTCTTTTTAGGGGCTTTTCGCTTCATTGTGGCAGGCCTGCTGATGCTGGGCTGGAGCCTTGCTCAGGGACAGGAAGTCTTCTCGTTCAAAATCGCAAAACCGGCGATCGTGACGGGCTTGCTGCTTTTGTTTGTAGGGAATGGCATCATTATCTGGGTAGAACAATTCCTGCCCAGCGCCATGGTCGCTATCATGGTATCCTCTTCACCACTTTGGTTTGTTATTTTGGACCGGCCAAAATGGTCGGAAAACCTGAGTAACAAATCGGCGATCCTGGGACTTATGATTGGATTTGCGGGTGTAATCCTGTTATTCAGCGAAAAAATCATGGCAACAATGGCATCCCTGAACAGCGGCCGCGATTTGTTTGCGATGGCATTGGTAATTTTGGGTTCTGTGGCCTGGGCGGGCGGATCGCTGTATTCTAAATACAACTCTGGCTCCGATTCGGCGACAGTCAACTCAACATGGCAAATGTTTGCCGCAGGTATCGCATTCATTCCGGGCATCTTCATTTCAGGCGAATCCAATACGCTGGATCTCAAGGCGGTACCGACCGACACCTGGCTTGCCACAGCTTACCTGGTCGTATTTGGCTCAATTGTCGGTTTTAGCGCATATGTCTGGCTTTTGAAAGTGCAACCTGCCACCAAAGTCAGTACTTATGCCTATGTCAACCCCGTCGTTGCGGTCATCTTGGGAATATTCTTCGCCAATGAATCCATCACCCTCATGCAGATTTCAGGACTGGTTGTGATCCTGGTGAGTGTCCTTTTGGTCAACCTGCATCGCTACAAAAAGCCAAAAGCACTGGTAACCAGCGCTGTTTGACCAAAAGACTCGGGTGAATGTGTTTTGTCCCTATTTCAGTAACATAAGGTCGGGTCCGAAACCCTTTCTACTTCAGAAATGTCGCCGTTTCGTCTGATCAAGACGATAATCTGCTCGAAATCTATGATTTGAGAGACTTCGAAGGCAATGATACCCACGAAGGTTTTGCCTCTGTTGATGAAATTCAAATGTTTGATCCGTGCTCCTTTGACGGATTCGACGATCGAGGTGATTTTGTGAAGGCTGATCGCGTTGCGATAAATAATTTTTAAAAGAAAAGTATCTTTCATTGGTTTGCTGATTAAATGGCGAACTGAAATTTCTTGTTTTGAAGGATCGGACCGGACTGGTACAAACCGACCAGTGCATCGAGCATCGCGTCCACTTCGTCGAAGGTGTTGAATTTGCTGAAAGAAAAACGGACATTCTCTTTATCCTCCTGACAGGGTAATGCGCTGATCACATGAGAACCGCCACTGCCAAGATTAGAGCAGGCACTCCCTCCCGAAACCGCAATACCCACAGCATCGAGCCTTTTAACGACGCTGCTTGTGCTCAGACAGGGCAATGAAACATTCAGGATATTAGGGATGCTATTGTCGATTGATTTGCAGTCGCCGTTATAGCAGACATCGGGGATCCCGCTGATAGCAAGTTTAGAGATGAAGTATTGCTTTAACCGGCAAATCTTGCTTTGGTTCGCTTCCAGGTCACGGTATGCCACTTCCAGCGCTTTGGAAAGTCCCACAATCCCGGTTACATTTTCAGTCCCTCCTCTTTGCCCGTGCTCCTGGCCTCCGCCCAGCATTTGTGCTTTGATCCGGTGCTTCTTGTTGATATAAATAAATCCGACACCCTTAGGGCCATGGAATTTATGGGCCGATCCAACCAGGAAGTCAATACCCGCCTGGCCTAGATCAAAGCGAAGTTTTCCGATCGTCTGAGTGGTATCGGTGTGGAAAATGGCATCGTAGCGTTCGGCCAGAATGCCGATTGCATGAATATCGGTGATGTTGCCGATCTCATTATTTGCATGCATCAGAGAGATAAGTGTCCTGGGATTGGCGCGGAGCAGGTTTTCCAGATGATAGAGGTCTACGTGTCCCCTTTCGTCCAGTTTCACAAAGCTGATCTCGATGTCCCCTTCTTTTTCATGCCGGGCAAGCGTTTGCAGGACCGCCTTATGCTCAATTTTGCTGGTGATCACATGGCTGACCTCGTAGGCTTGGATGGCGCCGGTCAATGCAAGGTTATTTGCTTCCGTCGCTCCAGACGTGAAAAAGATTTCACGCGGCGATGCCCCCAATGTTTCGGCAACCGTTTTACGGGCACGGTCTATGGCCTCTTTCACTCTCCTCCCTGCCCAATGGGTAGACGACGGGTTTCCGTAATTTCTTGTCAGAAAAGGCAGGATCGCCTCAACTACCTCAGCATCCAACGCGGTGGTGGCGGCATTGTCACAATAAATTTCCATATCCCTTACATTAAGTTATTGGGTCTATCCCTGTTGATTATCAATATCTTAACCCGAATACATTCCGATTCGCTGTAAAAAAATGCATACAACTGGTCAATCCCTCCGAAAAAGGAAAAGTCAGCTTCGATACAGTTTCAATCCGGTGGTTGGATATTCAGATTTATCGTTAGAATTAGGTTGGGGCACCTTAAAAGTCCCAGGTTGCCAGAAGATCGTAGAGCCTAACCTCTCCCTTCATTCTTTATAAATCTACTAATTCGATAGACAAAGATGAAATAAAGTTTTTAAGTATCAAAAGAGTTTAGCATTTTTTATTTCGCGTCGGTGGAATTCAGGGATTACGAAATCAATCCGTAAGCCCGGTAAATAATTTGGGGAGTCCGATAATTCATTCGTAAATGTTGATCAGAAGAATACTGGCTATCTTATAGAGAATGTCCTGTGTAACCGCAATGCCACGGATAAACAACGAAACGATATGAGATACCTTAGAGGATTTTTTTGCCCGATATCTATTGTAAAATTGACGTTCCTTATTAAGTCGCTTGTTATCTCCCAAGGTGCCGTTGCGCAGAAACAACAAACGCATCAGGATTTTGACTTATACTTTCGAGAAGTTAGAACTGCCACAAAAAATATCGCAAAAACCTGGGGCAGGGACTTGTATGGACCGATCATGCTTGTTGATCCAATTACAAGAGAAATTTTCGCCAACGTATCCGATTCTTCACAAATTCTCAGACGAGAAGGAAAAATCTATATAGGTGCGCTTCCTGAGAATATAAATATTGCCAATACGGCGATAAAATGGAGTGGAAGAGATTAGGCGATGGTTATGCTGCCGCTTCCAAATAGCCGCGAGGAAATGATTACGCTGCTGACTCACGAGCTATTTCATCGGTCACAGGCTAGCCTCGGATTCAAGGTCCATAATGCAGATAACAATCATTTAGATGAAAAAATGGGAAGAATATATCTGCGCTTGGAACTCGAAGCCCTTAAAGCGGCGCTAATGTCTGTCGATAAAAAAAGAGCTAAGAACCATCTGAGAAATGCATTTATATTTAGGAAATATAGAAATTCTATTTACCCGGGATCCGATAGCACTGAAAATATACTTGAATTAAATGAGGGGCTGGCAGAATATACAGGGGTCCTGTCAAGTAACAGAAACTACAAAAAAAAGCGCGGGCACTTCCTACAAGCGCTTAACAGCTTCTCGGGCAATCAAACATATGTCCGCTCCTTCGCATACCAAACAATCCCTATTTATGGCCTCCTTCTGTATTCGACTCAAAAAAATTGGAATGAAGGAATTACCTCTAATAGTAACCTAACCGACATTTTAATAAACGGCTTTAAAATTTTACTACCCGCTGATTTAAAAAAATTTGCCGATTCAGTGAGCGAGGGATATGACCTTAGAACAATTCTCCCGGAAGAGGAGAAGCGCGACTCAACAATTAAAGCATTAAGATCAAATTACATGGAGAATTTTGTGAAAAAACCACACCTTGATGTTGTATTTGAGCATATGAGTGTGTCCTTTGATCCCCGCAATATTATGCCGCTTGATACCCTAGGGACGATTTATCCTACCATGCGGATTACCGACAATTGGGGTATACTTACCGTAACCAAGGGCGGCCTAATGAGTCCTGGCTGGGATCGCCTCACATTGACAAGTCCGATAGCATTTCAAAGCTCTGAAGTAACTGGAGATGGCTGGACCATCCAGTTGGCGGAAAATTATTCAGTACTAATGGACGAAAAAACCGGAAATTACGTGTTGTTGAAACGGTAAAAACTCTTCCGATCTGTACGCGGTAAATTCGTTTCTAGAGATCTTATTCCCAACACTACCAAAACCTCTTGGATCAAAGAACCCGCTAACGGGACCTAGGCCTCGATTCAGGAAAATCTCTAGTAAATTATTGAGTTTGGGTTTACTGTAATTGCATCTATCCGCACTATTTCACCTCCGTCTTGAGCCGGTTATAGCGCTGTTTCATGGCATAAAGCGTCGCACTATAAGCTCTATTCAAAGCCAGGTTCGTCGTTTCATGAGGATCCTTGCGTGTGTCATAAAGTTCTTCGTAGCCGTGTTCTATATACCGCATGTATTTGAATTCGGTACCCACTACCCCTTCCACTTTGGGCAGACCAGGACTGCCCATAAAGGTATGTTCGTAAAAAAAGTCTTTACGGGCCGGGTATTTTTTCTTAAAAGTGCCAAGCAGGTCGCGGCCTTGCATGCGGGAGGGAACGGCCACGCCGGCCAAAGACAGTATCGTAGGCGCAATGTCTATATTTAATGCGATTTGCTCTGTCTTTATCCCAGCCAAACCAGATGGCAGAGCCTTTCCTGAGATGATCAACGGCACTCTGATCGACTCTTCGAAACCAAACCATTTACCTTCCAAACCATGCTCTCCAAGCAAAAACCCGTTGTCGCCCATAAAGATGATAATGGTATTTTCATCCACATGAAGGCCCCTTAATTGCTTCACCAAATTCCCCACAACCTCATCCACTCCTGTGATAAGCCGGTAATAATTGCGCGTGGTTTCCTGCCGGAGTTCCGCCGTTGATAAAAGTGGCTTCCACCGTTTTCGGCCGATGTTTGCGTCGGTGCGGAAAAAGTCGGGAAAACTGTTCCAATATTTTGGATCTGCCGTTTCGGGATCAGGAATTGCTACGTTTTTGTATAAATCTCTATAACGTTCCTGTACAGGGTAGGTAGGCGGATTTCCGTCCAGTTCGTGCGGTGCCTTGAAGCTTACTGACAGGCAAAACGGCTGTTCTCCGGCAAAACGGTCCAAAAACTGCGTGATGTCTTTTGACACGCTGTCTGTGTGGTGGATGATCTTCCCGCTTTTATTCACCAACTCGTACAAAGGCTGGCCTTCCTTTGCACTGGCCCAGTAATCGAAAAGGGAATCGGGTTGATTCTCCATGTCAATTCCGAATTTACCGATAAAACCCAGCTTGTACCCTGCTTTTTTGAGCAAGGCAGGATATGTTTCTGAGAGCGCTTTAACGGTGAAGTCAGTACTGAAATCATTGATCTGATGCCTCGACATATACTGACCGCTCAGCAGGCTTGCCCGGCTCACGCAGCAAATCGCGGTAGTGACATAGGCTTTTTTAAAAAGTATCCCCCTGGTGGCCAAAGCATCCAGGTTCGGGGTATGGATTATTTTGTTTCCCATTGCACCCAAGGCGTCCCAACGGTGATCGTCTGTCAGCAGAAAAATGATATTCGGGCGCTTTCCAGGTTGCGCCGACTGAGAATAAGCCGACAAATTTTGGAAAACCACCAGGACAGGATATAAGAAAAACCGGAGGAATTGGGAATAGGTCATATGCATTGAAAAACGTCACCTCGAAGTTTTCGAGGTGACGTTTTTGGTTAAGGTTGCTACTGATAATTTTGTGGCTAAGAAACCAGCTCTGCTTTCAAGGTGATCTCCGCATTAAGCAATTGTGAAATCGGGCATTCTTTTTTAGCCTTATCAGCGATCTCAGCAAATTGCTCCGATGAAATTTCCGGGACTTTCGCTGTCAAATCGATGGCACTTTTAACCACCTGGCCTTTGGCTGGGTCCATTGAAACAGTTGCGGTGGCATTCAATTCGTCAGCGGTAAACCCTGCGGCGTTCAATTCAAAACTCAGTTTCATAGCAAAACACCCGGCGTGCGCAGCTGCGATGAGCTCTTCCGGGTTTGTTCCTTTGCCGTCTGCAAAACGGGTGTTGAAAGAATACTGGGTATTTTCAAGGACAGTACTCTGTGTACTGATCGTTCCCGTACCCTCTTTTCCCGTACCTTTCCAGACTGCTGTTGCTTTACGATTAATCATATCGGCTTCTTTTTTAAAATTTAATTTATTTATTGAGAATACACTTGTTCCGATGAAAAGTAACATGTATCGGCCATCTACGCAAATTATTATATCATTAAACAAGACAATAAAAGGCTACCCGTCTGTGTTCCAGACTATGCCGCTGCCATTCCCGCGAAAGGCCCGATTTAGTTAATGAAGGTTAACAGCCGATCGGGAATTAAACTTTATAATTGCATTACAATCTAAAACCAAATTTCAATCCAGTTTCCCATTTTAATTAGCGCAATCATGAACAAAAAACTCATCCCCCTGCTCATTCTTCTTGTCGCCCTTTTCCAGG
The DNA here is from genome assembly GCF_056895195.1 of Dyadobacter sp. HNCC25DJ185. NCBI lineage: Bacteria > Pseudomonadati > Bacteroidota > Cytophagia > Cytophagales > Spirosomataceae > Dyadobacter > Dyadobacter sp. HNCC25DJ185. The sequence continues at coordinate 107,002 of NZ_JBXHAR010000011.1, read as the reverse complement.
GATGCCGCGGACCGGAAGGACCTCCGGGGCCAGAAGGCGGAAGCATAGATGTCACAGGCACGACTTTTGATCTTGTCAACGTGGACTTCACCAGTGCCAATAATTTTCAGTACTCTTTGTCCTATGCCGATGCAAAAGTGACGGTGCTGGAGTCGGACGCGGTGTTGGTTTATATACATTGGGAAAATGTTACCTCCGGTGGACAGACAGTAGCTGCTTACCGATTACTGCCCCAAACGGCCTTTTTTACCAATGGCGGAATATTAACTTATAATTACGATCAAACCAAGAACGACTTCTCGATATTCCTGGATGGAAACGTTACGTTAAGCACGCTGGCAGATGATTGGACTAAAAAACAAAATTTTAGAATTGTGGTCGTACCTGCTGACTTCGCTGCCCGTACCAACGGTTCGGTTGATTTCAAGGACTACAATGCTGTGGTTAAACATTTTAACATTGATGAATCGAAAATCCGGAAGGTATCAGCCCAATAGCGGTATGACTTTTGAGATTATTTAAAAAATCCGGTAACTTGTTTACCGGATTCCTTTTTTGACATATGAAGAACATTGTAAACACACTGCTTTTATTGATTATCCCGGTCTCCTTTTTATGCGCACAAAATTTCAGCGCTGAAACAGAGGCTTTTCGGGAAAAGTATAAAGAGGAATTCCTGCATTCGACCAATTCCCCGCTCAAAGAAGCGGACCTGCGCTTCCTCCAATTTTTTGAACCCGACTCCTCCTACCGCGTGATTGCCAGGTTCGAGAAAAGCAAGAGCCAGTCGTTCGAAATGCCCACCTACAGTGGGGTAAAAAAAACCTACGTAAAATACGGCACCTTGAAATTCAGGATCAACGGCAGAAGGCAGTCACTCAATGTATACCGGAGTCTGAGCCTGCAAACTGTCGCGAAATACAAGGACTACCTTTTTATCCCTTTCAAAGACAAAACCAATGGGATGGTGTCTTACGGCGGCGGACGCTACATTGACCTCAAAACGACCGATCTGAAAGACAACACCTATGTGCTGGATTTCAACAAAGCATACAATCCTTATTGTGCTTATAGCGACGGATATAATTGTCCGATCCCTCCGATGGCCAATCACCTGGCTGTGGAGATCAATGCCGGGGAGAAAAAGTTTGCCAAACACCACGAGGAGGCCAGCTTAAAATAGGCCTACCGGCGGTAGCTCAAATAAAATGAAATTGCCCTGACTTGAAGGTCCTTTATACTTGGCAAGCCAGCCGTGTTTAAGATAAAACTTCACGGCCCTCTTGTTTTTCGCGAGACATTTTAACGTTAATGTCCCCCCAACTTCCGACCATGCAGCGCGAATCAGCATCTGACCAATCCCCTTCCCTTGAAATTGGCTGCTGACATATAAATGATGGATAAAGCGATCTGGCTCCCAAAGTGAAATAAAACCCACAATTTCGTCGTCTTTCTTTGCTACCAAAATCTTCTCCCCCTGCGTATCCGCCTCAAGTGAACCTGTTTCGAGTTGCTCTTTGGCGAGCCAGGTAAATGTCTGCGCCCTTACTTCGTCGTAAAGAAGTTGTAATACGGTCATATCCCCAACCGCCACGGGCCATATTTCGATTTCTTTCTTTTCCAACATAGCGGCATCAGCTTTATAAAAGGGCACAAAAAAGCCCGATTTGCATTTACAAATCAGGCAATATTATTCTACGTCGATTTTTAACTTTTCAAGAGTTCTTTCTGCTTCATGATACGTTCGAAAACCTTGATATCGTGTTCAGAAGTAAAAATTGTGAACGGCAGGTGAAGAAATTGTCCCTTTGATATCACCAGAACATAAGCATCTTTGTCTTTATACCCCTCCTGGATTTGTTCCCATTTCATCACACTTCCTTCTTTCTGGTTCAACTTCATGAGAATCTGACGATTATCTATTTCATACTGGAATTTCTCAAACATCGGTTTGTACTGCGCCAATTGGGTAATGCCAGTGAACTGTACCAGCCAAAAAAGAACATATAAGATTGCCCCTACAAAAACGGTGATATAAATCCAGAGATTAGGATAAACGCCAGTCAGGTTCAATACCGCGTTAATCAGGATTAATGCAAGCGGAATAAGGCCCCATTTCATCTGCGTTTTAAAAAAATAACGCATGGCCAGCGTGATGTACTTCTTGGTTGGTAAAGCGTATTTTTTGGTACGGACCGCAGCCGGGTTCGTAGGCATTTGATAGACGGGTTGGTGTTTGTTTACCGAAACTTTGGCCATAACTTCATTTAAATTAGCTATTCTGATTTCCCGGATGCAAGCGGCGATTTAAACCTTCCGAAAATGAAGTGCAAAGTTAGAAAAAAGCGGGTGACAATGAGAAAGGCCGGGAAATAAAAAGTAGTTATGAGAATTTAGCGTAATTTGTCTTTGGTAACTGCGTTGAACCTTTGGATGAGCAATCCTCAGTCTGGATCGCCGATGTTCCCTGAAACACGATAATATCAAAAACTAAATGAGTTTTCTTTTTCCGTCTTTTTTGTGGGGTTTGCTGGCCGTATCTGTTCCCATTGCCATCCATATTTTTAATTTCCGACGCACCAAGAAAGTTTATTTTACCAACGTCGCTTTCCTCAGAGCCGTTGAAACAAAAACGCGGTCGATCCGCCAAATCAAGCATTGGCTGGTACTAGCGGCCCGGACGCTCGCGATAGCCTGCCTGGCACTTGCATTTGCCCAGCCATTCATTCCCGCCGAAAACAAGCTGGCCGTCAACAAAAAAGGGATCACCAGCCTGTATCTGGACAATTCAATGAGTATGGAGACAGAGCTGAACAACAAGCGATACCTGGATATCGCAACCAGCCGGCTCAGTGATCTGCTCGGAGTTTTCAGGAATGCAACTTCACTTCAACTGATTACCAACGATTTTTCGGCGCAGGAACAAGGGTTATATCGGGCTGAAAAGATCCGGGACCGCCTCACTACCATTGGACTATCCAACTCGCCTAGGACTTTGGAGGAGATCTATCAGCGGCAGCAAAACCTGATCGAAAGGCATCAAAGCAGTGGCAAAAATCAGCTATTCTGGTTTTCCGACTTTCAGAAAAGTACTGCCGGTAATCTTTCAGCTTTAAAAATCGACACGGCCAGTCAACTTTTTTTGGTGCCGATACAGGCGGCAGCTGAGAAAAACGTATTCGTGGATTCCGCCTGGCTGAACACCCCGTTTATTCGTGAGTTGCAAAACAATATCCTCTTTGTAAAAGTGAGTAACTCAGGTACTCAGGAAGCCAGGAATGTGGTTTTGAAGCTTAGTCTCGACAATACACAGGCCTCTACGGCCTCTGTTAATATACCTTCAAATGGTAGCGCCACTGCAAAATTCAATTTCAACCTGAAAGGCAAAGGTTTCAAGAAAGGCCAGATCACTTTCGACGATTTTCCGGTAACTTTTGACAATGCCTACTATTTTGTCTTGAATTCCTCCCCGCTGATCAATGTCCTCCATATTTATGGCGAAAAGTTCGGCGGTAATTATATCGAAAACGTGTATGACAATGACAGCTTGTTTTCATTGCAAAGCTTTAATGCGCAAAACGTTGACCCCGGCCTGATACGTAATGCAGACCTGGTCATTTTGGAAGGCGTGACCCAGTTATCCGGCACTTTACCACAGGATTTACTGGATTTTGTAAAAAAAGGCGGCAGCCTTGCCATTGTCCCTCCTGCATCGCCGAATCCGGACAGCTATACGCGTTTTTTGGGCGGTTACGGTATTAGTGGATTTCATTTCGCTGGTAACTCCGCTCCTCCTCCAGTGGAATTAGCGGCACCCGACCGGAATAACCCGTTTTTCAGCGATGTTTTTGAAGAATCGGTGCGTCAGGAAGCCAATCTCAGTCTCCCGCTTGCATCACCTGTCTGGAGCTGGGCCAATGCGGGCCAGTTATTATTGTCTTTGCGAAACGGCCAAACTTACCTTAACCAAGTATCTTCTGGCGAGGGCAGGGTCTACCTGTTTGCAGCTCCATTTAACCCGCAGTTTGGAACAATGGCCCAGCATGCGATTTTCGTCCCAATCATGTACAAAATTGCCGCTTCCAGTGTCCGTGCCGAAAGAACATCCTACACTTTCGATGAAAATCCAATCAATCTAACCATAGAAAATGCCGGACCGAACCCGGTTTACAAATTGAGACGTGACAAGGTTGAGATTATACCGGTACAACACGTGACCGGGAATCAGCTCTTGCTGGAAATTCCGGAAGGGGGTCAATTGGGAGAAGGCCTTGACGCAGGCTACTATGAACTGATAAAGGACAATAAGGTTGAGCAAATTATTGCCTTGAATCATGATAATGCCGAATCCAGGCTGCAATACTATGCACCGGCCGAATTAAGAACGCTTTTTTCAGGGCAAAAAAATATTCAGGTTTTCGACAGGATCGACGACGATGCATTCTCTACCGCTTTTGAACAACAAAATGGAGGCACGACACTCTGGAAATATTTCCTGTATGCTGCCTTGTTTTTCCTGCTCACCGAAATCGCCCTGATCAGGCTTATGAAATGATGCGACAGCTTTTGTCGAAATTCTTTACATTTTAGCCAAAACATGCGGATTCAAGTTTTATGTTAGCGGTTTTTAAACCAATTTTGCATATCATTATTTAATTCGTAAATGCTTTCATCCCGAATTGGAATACTTGGCGGCGGGCAACTTGGGTTAATGCTTTTGCAAGCCGCCGTCGACTGGAACCTTGATATCCACGTCCTTGATCCGGATGCCGACGCACCTTGCAGAAAAATCGCCCCCCATTTTCACCAGGGCTCTTTACAAGACTACCAAACCGTTTATGATTTTGGAAAAGACCTTGATGTCATTACCATCGAAATAGAAAAGGTCAATGTCGAGGCACTGGAAGCTCTTGAAAAAGAAGGCAAACAGGTTTATCCTCAACCCGCCGTGATCCGTCAGATCCAGGACAAAAGGATCCAAAAACAATTTTATCTTGATCACAATCTGCCTACCGCGGAATTTATACTAACAGAAAATCAGCAGGATGTAGGCAATTATCTTTCTTTTTTACCTGCGTTCCATAAATTGGGTAAAGACGGCTACGACGGTCGTGGCGTACAACGTCTCACCTCCCAGGCTGATTTGGAAAAGGCGTTCGATAAGCCCGGCTTATTGGAAAAAGCGGTACCGTTTGAAAAGGAATTGGCGGTAATCGTCGCGAGAAATGCGGATGGAGAAGTTGAAACATTCCCAACCGTCGAAATGGTCTTCCATCCGGAGCATAATCTCGTTGAGTACCTTTTCGCCCCTGCGGAAATTGAAGAAACGGTCAATCTGAAAGCGCAAGAAATTGCAAAAAAAACTGCCGAGGCTTTTCAAATTGTTGGTTTGCTGGCTGTTGAGCTCTTCTTGACGGCCGACGGTGAAATATTGATCAACGAAGTGGCGCCACGTCCGCATAACAGTGGGCACCATACCATCCGCGCTAACGCCACCTCCCAATATGAGCAGCACTGGCGCGCGATACTCAATTTACCTTTGGGCAGCACCATTGCTTATGGTCCGTCAGCGATGGTCAATCTATTGGGCGAAAGCGGTTCCGAGGGACCTGCTGTTTATGAAGGAATGGAAAAGCTTCTGGCCACCGAGCAGGTCTTTCCGTTTCTATACTGGAAGGCGATGACAAAACCTTTCCGAAAAATGGGTCATATTACCATTATGGATTCCAATATGACTGCTTTAAGAGAAAAAGTTGATTTTGTAAAAAGGAATATCCGGGTAATTAGTACAAAATCTTAACACTGATTAGATGGTTGGAATTATTATGGGAAGCCTTTCAGACAAAAAGGTCATGCAGCAAGCCGCTGATGCGCTTTCCGAATTGGGTATTGCATTTGAGATGGAGATCGTTTCGGCCCATCGCACCCCTGAGCGGATGTTGGAATATGCATCCTCCGCCCGAAACCGTGGGTTAAAGGTAATCATTGCCGGCGCGGGCGGTGCAGCCCACTTGCCCGGTATGGTGGCATCGCTTACTTCCCTGCCGGTGATTGGTGTACCGGTTTTGTCCAGTAATTCTATTGATGGCTGGGATTCGGTCCTCTCCATTCTGCAGATGCCGTCGGGGGTTCCTGTCGCAACGGTCGCTTTAGACGGGGCGAGGAATGCCGGAATCCTGGCTGCACAGATCATCGGAGCAAGCGATTTGGAGGTTGGAAAACGCCTTGATTTGTTCAAAGAAAGCCTAAAGCAAAAAGTCGCCATGATGAATGACGAATTGAGAAATCAACTTGTAAAGTAATGTGTCTTTAGTATTTTCGTATAAAATTAACTCCACTAAAAAATTGAATCCCGACTAGTTATGGAAGACGAGTTCCCTAAAAAAAGAAATGTCCGTCCTACTGAAAAGTCAAATTTACCCATTGTCACACTATTGGTTTTAGTTGTTTTGGTATTGGCGATGCTTTATGTGGGGTATGAATATATTTCCGACAGTTCGTCCAATTCAGAAGAACTTACTTCGGTTGTGGTGGATTCAACGCTCGAAGAAACAGTAGGAGAACCCATCACCGATGAGCCGGCGCCCGTGGAGAAGGTCAGCGAAGATGAAAAAGAGAAACCCAAAGAGTCTGCAAAAGAGGAAGTTAAAACACCTGCAAAAGAAGAAAAACCAAGCATATCCGCGGCGTCCATTGGAGGAGAGCAGATCACGCACACCGTTCAGAGCGGTGAGACTTTTTCGAGTATTGCGTCCAGATACAATTTAAAAACTGAAACCCTGCAAGGCTTAAATCCTTCTGTTTCCGATGTGAAAGCAGGTGTAACAAAACTAAAAATCCAAGTTAAAGCAGTTCACACAGTTGGCCCCGGCGATGTTTTGAGAGTGGTGGCGGGCAAATATGGCGTTAGCAAGGAAGCAATCATGAAAGCAAACGGCAAAACCCGCGATTTTTCCGAAAGAGGTGAGAAACTGATCATCCCTTTTCCCGATAGAAAATAAAAAGAAGCTATTCTTCAAACAAAGAATCCCGAGGCAATTCTGCTCCGGGATTTTCTTTGCACTTGATATGAGGATTTAGGAATAATCAGTTGCCGCCTGGGCCCGGTCCTCTGCCCCCGCCAAATCCACCAGGACGAAAACCGCCCCCATCTCCTTCGAAATCTCTTCTACGGTTATTGTCATTGGTGGGCATCTTACCAAAATTTTTCAGCGTGTAAGTGAATGTAAGCATCGCGTATTGTGTCAAAACGCGGTTGGTAACATCCTGAACATAAGTTTCCGTCACATTGCGGCTAATGCTGTTGTTTTGTTTCAGTATATCGAAAACCGTCAGCTTCAGTTCCCCCGCATTGTTTTTCAGGAACTTCTTGCCAACACTGGCATTCCATAGCGTAAAGTTCTGATTGTAACCAGCGCCGAGTCCGCGGTAAGATTGGTTATTGATATCCGATTGTATCACAAAACCCTTTCCAAAAATCCAGTTTACCCTACCGGATATTCCCTGTGTGTAATAATTGTTATTGATATTCGGCTGAATGGTGTTGCGCACAATGTTATAGTTACCAGAATAAGAAACCGTAAAATCGAGTTTCTCGCTGATGTTGCTGCTAATCACGAGCCCTTGCGAAACAGCATAGGTATTGGAAAAATTGGCAATGTTGTTGATCATCCCAGGCGATCTTACGTAGTTGAAACCGGTGGTTAAGTTTACATTCAACTTTAACGGCGCGACCGGCTTTCCATAAGCGAGGAATGTTCTTGCATTCCAGCTACCATCGACGTTAACCGGCGTGGTAAGTTTAGAGCCGCGTTCCAATACAATTCCATTTGGCAACGTAGTTGGTTCCTGGGCAATAAATGTGGAATTAACGATTGCGTTATTGGTTTGCGTTACAAACACCATCGCATTCAGACTGTATGGTCGTTTCGCCCCGGTCAGGGAATACCGGACATTAATGTTGTTACGATACTCCTGCTTCAGATTAGGGTTGCCCGCAGTCAATGACAACGGATTGCTGTTGTCGATCACATTCTGCAACTGTGAAATCGAAGGCTGGTTGGTCGAGCTGCGGAAAAACGCCCTGAACTGGGCACCTTCCCGTGAACGATAGTTCACCATAAAATTGGGCAGGAAATTAGTGAATGACTGGTCCACTTTATTATTGGTAGGTGCAAGCTGCTGGCTATACAAGCCAGTGTTCTGAAAATCGAGGCCAAAATTCGCAGACCAGCTGTTTTTACGGTACCGGTAGCCCAGTCCTGCGCGGTTTGTCACATACCGGTTATCAAAGTTATTAGTCAACAAAGTGTCGAGGTCCGAATAGGTGTTAGCATCAAAACTCATGTTGTACGTTTCCCGGCTGGAATTACTGTTACTGAGCGTCAGGCCATAATTGAACTGCAATTGGCCCGTATTGCTGATGGGCTCTGTGTAAATCAGGTTCCCTCCCCACGTGTTACCGCTGGACTTGGTATAACTTACCTGGTCGGTTGTGTCACCTTGTATCGCTGCGATTAACGAGTCCGGTGTAATCAGGTTATTGTAGTAGAGGTTTCTGGAATAAAGATATCTTGTCCCAGTCCTGTTGTTCAGCTGCGTATTGAGGTTTAAACTGATTGTGCGGCCTTTTTTCTCAAAGCTATGGCGGTATAAAACATCGTTCGTGAAGTTATATCCGTTGTTGAGATTGTGCTGTGTATTGTCGACGCCGTTTAGCTTGCTACCGCTCGCCAGCGTTGTCAACCCTGTTTTAGCGCTGTTTGATGTATTGTCCTGAAAACTAAGCCTTGGCGTAACAATCAGAGAATTATTGGGATTGATATTGTATTCAACGCGGAAATTCAGCCGGTGATTGGAGTTGACACTGGAGGTGCGGCTGCTCTCATTGTAAAACTGGTTACCCTGCCCGCCAGATATAAAATATTCCTGTTCGGTGGTCTGCGCATTGGTATTGCCGGTGCGGTTAAAAAAGTAACTTCCCGACACGTCCACCTTTTTGCCAAGCTTATTCGAGTAATTAAGACCGAAAGAATTGGTACCAGTGATCCCACTCTGGTTGCCCACCAGGAAGTTGTTGGCCGCTCCGCCGCCACCCGCATTACCCCTGCCCCCGCCGCCGGTGCTACCCGTTACTCCCAGCAAATCCTGGCTGGAGAAGTTCTGCATATTGATATTATTGCTCAGCCCGATCACCGAAATACGTTGATTACCTTTGAAAAAACTGATATTTCCGCCGGCCTGATAACGGTTATCCAACCCGTATCCCGCAAAAACTTTTCCGAACTGCCCCAATTTACGGTCCGCCTTTGTCACAATATTGATCGTCTTTTGCGCACTGCCATCGTCAAATCCGGTAAACTGGGCCTGATCACTGAGCTTGTCAAAAACTTCAATTTTATCGACGATTTCTGCTGGGAGGGATTTCAACGTAAGTGCGGCATCATCCCCAAAAAAAGGCTTTCCATCCACCAGAACCCGGTTCACAGTTTCTCCGTGCGCTGTCACCGTTCCGTTTGTCACCGTAATTCCGGGCATTTTCTGGATCAGGTCCTCTGTCGTTGCATCGGGGTTGGTTTTAAATGCGGCTGCATTGAATTGGGTGGTATCCCCTTTCTGTTCCATGGCAGTAACCTGCCCTATCACCTTCACCTCTTTCAGGTTGGCGACGGCCTCAGTCAGTTGTATCGTCCCCAGATCCAGGATGTCATTGCTGAGAGTAACTGTTCGGGAAAAGTCTTTGTAGCTGAGATAGGACACTTTTACCAGATAGGAAACCTGTTTGGTAAGGCCAGTAAAGGCAAATTTACCATTTACATCGGTCGTCACATATTCTGGTTTAGCATCCGGCGCATTGCGGCTTACCGCCACATAGGCGCCCACCACAGCGGAGTGATTGACGCTATCCAGAACCGTGCCGGTGATCTGCGCGTTTTGTGCTTCGGCAAAATTGGACAAGGTCAAGCCGACTAGCATCAGGGCGAACGATGTAATTCTGTTCATGATTTCTGTAAAGGTTTGTGCAGTTTAGAGGAGCACGCTTCGGAAAAGTTTAATCAAACTTTACAAGTTACCTTCACAATCGACGGAACAGTATCAGATCATAGATTAAATGATCCTTTTAACCGACGAAAAAAGTCGCATCAAGAATTGGTTGATCATCATTTAAGCCAGTCCTTTAAAAGTTCTTCATAATGCTCCAAAAATTCTGCATAAGCTTCTTTCAATTGAGGGAGGGCTTCGGATAAGGTGCTTGTATCGTTTGACTTAAGGCGCCACTCCGCATCCCTCGCAATCTCAGCAACCCGCGAAACGCCCACGGTCCCACCGCTGCCTTTCAATGTATGCAGGTTACTCTTCACAGTTGGTATATCATTGTGCTCATAAGCCTCCAAGGCACCCGCTACCAGGTCATTGGATTCGCTTACAAAATCTTCAAAAACGGACCACACCAGGTCCGCCCCGCCAATACTATTCAATTGATCGATGATTACTTTATCTAGGATAGGCAATGCAGGTTCTTGAACCGCTTCCCGAACCTTTTGATCGACGCCGCTGCCTAATTTTTGGCCCATTATCTCTTTTACTTTGTGTATCAGCGTCTGTGCCCGGATTGGTTTGGCTATATAGTCGTCCAATCCTTGGTTGATGAAGCGGTCTCGGTCTTCTTTCATGGAATATGCGGTCATGGCAACAATCGGGGGGAGCAGGTTAGGATATCTTTGTTTAAGCTCCTGCGAGGTTTGCACGCCGTCCATGTCCGGCATCTGAATATCCATAAAAATGATGTCATAGCTTTTCGCGCCCGACTGTTGCTGCGCCCCAACGATTTCGATCGCTTTAAATCCACTGTCGGCCAGATCCACCTGGCATCCGGATTTTTTCAGGATTTCATTCGCCACTTTCCTGTTTACCGCATTGTCGTCTACCAGGAGTATTTTAGGGTGGTATTCTGCAAATACATTCTCAATTTGCGTATCCTCAAACTGGGTGATCGTGCTGACTTGCGCAATCGTTGTTTCATGGGTCTCAAAGGTAAACCAGAAAGTACTCCCTTCCCCTACTGTCGACTCCACGCCAATATCACCATGCATCAGTGCCGTGAGCTGCTTGGAAATCACGAGGCCCAGCCCGGTCCCTCCAAACGACTTGCGTGAAGAATTATCCAATTGGGTGAAAGAAGTGAACAAAATCTGCTTATCCATCGCACTGATCCCTATTCCGGAATCCTTCACCTCTACTTTGATCTTATGTACAGGTCCGTTCCTTTCGATCAGCGTCAGGATCACTTTTACCGATCCGTTCTCGGTAAATTTCAATGCATTAGAAGTCAGGTTCGACAAGATCTGAAGGAGCCTGGTCTGATCAGCAATGATGAATTTCGGAATGTCATCGGCGATGTCATAGGTCAGCGTATTGTTTTTGCTTTTGGCTGTTTGCCCAAAAAGCGATACCAGCTTCAATAGCAGCTCTTCTGTTGCGATCGGCGCTTCATGCAGCTCCATTTTCCCGGCCTCAATTTTCGACAGATCCAGGATATCATTTAAAATGTTCAGCAAGGTCTCGGAAGAACGCTTGATGGTCAGCACATAATCCTTTTGCTCCACATTCAGCGGTGTTTCACCTAGCAGGTCAATCATGCCGATCACACCGTTCATTGGTGTTCGGATTTCATGGCTCATATTGGCCAAAAAGCCTTCCTTCACCTTCAGCGAACGCTCTGCATGCTCTTTGGCCTTTAATAACTCAAGTTCATTACGTTTCAATTCCGTAATGTCGCGCGCCAATACCGCCACCTCGGTTGGCTTTCCCTTGTCATTGGTGAACATGAGCATATTGATCATGAACTGGCGCTCCGTTCCATCCTTGCGGAACATGGTGATTTCAAAATTCCGCAGGCTCTTGGTTTTTCTTAGCCGGATCAGTGCTGAGTGTATCTTCTTTCTGTCCTGGAAAAACTCGGTCACTTTGTGTCCGATAACTTCCGCAGGAAGGTAACCAAGCCTTTTCAGCACCGATTGGCTGATCATGGTGATTTCGCCCTCCCGGTTGATCCTGCAATAAATATCCTGCAGGTTTTCAAAAATCCCTCTGAAAAGCTCCTCACTGTGTCTGAGTGAAAGTTCCGCCTCTTTTCTTCTTGTAATATCCCTCGCAATCCCCGAAACCTCCTCAATCATTCCATCCGCATAATGGATTGGATTGAGATAAAATTCGAGCCACATTTCCCCTCCGTCTTTCCGGTCGATCCTGAATTCAAAGTATTGTGGCTCACCCCGCAGCGCCTGACGGTACTTGGTTTCGAGCGTTCTGCGGTTGTTGTTCCCGACCATCCGCCAGCCGAATTTCTCAGCACTGGATTGTAGTGAGGGCCTTACCCCCAGCTGGTTCTGGATCAGATCGGCATAGTTCCTGTTGAAGGATGTTAACTGCAATGATTTGTTTACCGACCAGATCAAATGAGAGCTGCTGTCAAAAATCGCATTAAGCCTAGCGACATATTTGCTTAGTTCCTCTTCACTTTGCTTCCTGGCGATTGCCATGGCTACCTGGCCGGAGATAAATTCAAGCAGTTCCAGATCACGGGTATCGAACATATTAGGATCGTCGTAGGATTTGACTCCGATGATCCCCGTAACCCGGTCTCCGATCCGCAACGGCACACAGAGCAATAGCTTCGGCGTCACCCCATACAGATACAGGCTATTGGTCTTGGCAAGCTGCTCAATGTTTTCATCCGAAAGAAACAGCGGCTTGTTGGATGCAATGGCATATTCTGTAAGTCCATTGCCCAGCTTACGCTTGGTGAAACGTACATTTCCCTGAAAATACTGGTCGACGTAATATGGAAAATAGATGTAACTTTTACTTGGATCGTAAAGTGCAATAAAGAAGTTTTTGACATCGATGATCTTCCCGAGCTCTTCGTGTATACTTTGGTAAAAATCATCCAGGTTCTGCGTGTTAACTGTCCAGTTCGCAATGCTGTAATAAAGATTTTGCGCCTTTTCAGCTCTTATTTTTTCTGTGAAATCATTTAATATACATCTGAACGCTGTGGGTTTTCCGTTGTCGTAGCGGCAATTGACACTTCCAGAGACAAAAACCTTCCGACCCTCCCGGCTCAAAAAGACTGCCTCAAAATTTGGGTTTGCATTTCCCAGCTCGATTAGCCTGAGCTGTTCCAGTGCTCCCTCCTTATACTGAGGATGAAGGATATCCTCCATGCGCATGGAAGCAATCTCGTCGAGCCCGTATCCCAGCACTTCCCGCCAGGCTTTATTCACAAATATGAACTTGCCGTCGATCGCTACCAGCTGGATCAGATCACTGGTATTATCAACAAGGTCCTGCAATTGTGAATTGGATTTGGCAATAGACGACTCCATTCTCCGGCGCCGGGTGATATCATCTCCCACCAATGTTACGCACTCAACGTCGCCCTGCTCCTGATGCATCAGCACCGAGTTGATCGAAAATGTCCGCAATGTCCCTTTTTGAGCAAGAAACGGAATTTCTCTCTGTTCCAATTTACGTTTTCCCTGTATACCTTCTTCCAGCATCTGCCGCACTTCATATTCTTCTTCCTTTGGAATAAGCTTTTCGAATATACTGTGACCAACCAGGTCGGACTCCTGCCACCCTGTTTTCATTAAAGCGTGCGCGCTAATGTTACGGATCGTAAAGTCGGGCGAAAAGGTGATCCCAATCAGGTTTAAATGCTGAAGTGTTGCGTGTATAGTTTGCCAGTCAGCGTGGGATAAAATCATTTCCATGGTATCAGGATAATCTCAAATTTACTTTTGCTCCGATTCTTTATTCGATAAATCTACGAATTAAGCCTTAATTTTGATCCGTGAAAATGAATTATAAAAACAGGGACGAGTCCAGGGTTAGGGCAAAAAAACACCTTGGACAACACTTTTTAAAAGACCTGAATGTTGCTCAACGAATCGTAGACGGGCTAACCGGCCATGGTGGTTACGACCGCGTGCTCGAGATAGGGCCGGGAATGGGAGTCTTAACCCAGTTTCTTCTTGGCAGGGCCGATTTTGCTACATATGTAATCGAAATTGATACCGAGTCGGTGGCCTATCTGCAAAAGAATTATGCGGAGCTTTCACCGCGTATCATCGAAGGCGATTTTCTCAAATTCAATCCCGAGGATTCGTTTCCAGGCATCTTCGCGATCATTGGCAATTTTCCATATAATATCTCTTCGCAGATTTTCTTCCGGGCATTGCAGATCAGGGACAGGATCCCGGAAATTGTGTGTATGTTACAAAAAGAAGTAGCGCAAAGAATCGCTTCGCCGCCGGGCAACAAGGATTATGGGATTCTGAGTGTATTACTCCAAGCTTTTTATGACATTGATTACCTTATCACTGTCCCTCCTGGAGCGTTTGACCCACCACCCAAAGTCCAGTCGGGCGTGATAAGGCTGAGGCGTAACGGAGTGGCGGCATTGGATTGCGACGAGAAATTGTTTTTCAGGGTTGTTAAAACAGCATTTAACCAAAGGAGAAAAACACTAAGGAACGCCTTGAAACCAATAGGCGAATTTCCCGACCATCCATTGCTGACCAAGCGTGCGGAACAGTTAAGTGTCAGCGACTTCGTTTTCCTGACGAAGATTGCGGAAAGTCTGGTCGGATAAGTGCCACATTCCCAAATTTGAAAAGCTGCAAGCCAAACCGCTTAAAACCAACGACTGTAAGCCAGTCGAAAATTGCTAAAAAGCTGTCGAATCATGACTTTTGAATTAACTCAGCTATACGTAGACCACATCGAGGAACTGATTGAGAAACAGGATTCTGAGTCCATCCGATCAGAAATGGAGAACCTTTTCCCCGCTGATATTACCAGTTTGTTATATGAACTTGAAACCGGTAGCGCCAAATTCCTGATCAGTCAGCTGAACGTTGAAACCGGGGCTGCGATCCTGGCGGATATGGACCCCAGTGAGCGGCGTGAATTCCTGAAAGCCTTCACTTCTGAGGAAATATCACATTTCGTGAATCTTTTCGATTCGGATGATGCCGTGGATTTGCTTAATGAACAGCCCATCCGTGTCAGGGAAGAAGTGATCGCTTTGCTGGAAGACCGGGAACAGGCACGGTTTATCCTGGATCTTTTGCATTATGACGAAGATGTCGCGGGTGGTTTGATGCAGAAAGAGCTGGTGAAGGCCAACGTAAACTGGAATGTGAATCAATGCATTGAGGAGCTGCGCAAACAGGCCGAGGATGTCGGGAAAGTTTACGCGGTTTATGTAGTGGACGATTTCGGAAAATTGCATGGCATCCTTTCGCTCAAGAAAATTGTACTCGCGCATAAGAACACTAAAATCGAAAGTCTTTATGATAAGGACGTCATTTTCGTGGAAACCTACCGGCCAGCCGAAGAGGTGGCCGAACTGATGCAGCGGTATGACCTTGATGCACTGCCCGTCGTGAATGTACAGGGCAAGTTGTTGGGAAGGATTACCATTGATGACGTGATTGACGTGATCACCGACCAGGCGAGTTCGGATACCTTGGCGATGGCGGGTATCACTGGTGATGTGGAAGAAGATGACACGATCTGGCAGCAAACGAAAGCACGCCTTCCGTGGCTGCTGGTAGGTATTATGGGAGGTATCCTGGCCGCTAAATTCATCAGTTTTTTTGAAGGTGACCTTAAGATTATTCCGGCTATGGCCGCCTTTATCCCTATTATCGGTTCAACAGGCGGGAACGTGGGAATCCAGACCTCCTCGATTATTCTGCAGAGCCTTGCGGATAAAACAGGATTGGATACTACCGTAGGTCAGAGATTAATCAGGATGTTCGCGGTCGCATCTATCAACGGCATCATTATCAGCTGTGTTGTTTTTGGATTTAACTTACTGATAGGAAATGATTTACAGCTAGCCTTGGTGGTATCTACCGCACTGATGTCCGTCGTTTTCCTGGCTTCGTTCATGGGTACGATCACGCCGATCTTCCTTGAAAAAATCGGTATCAACCCCGCCGTCGCCTCGGGTCCATTCATCACAACGGCCAATGACCTGATCGGTTACGGGGTTTACTTCGGGCTCGCCCATGTGTTGCTGAAACTCTAAACAACTGGCATCAACACTCACTAAGGCTGATGGGGATATTGACTGCGAGGCCCCCTTCGGAAGTTTCCTTGTAACGGTGGTTCATATCCAATGCCGTTTGCCACATCGTCTGCACCACATTGTCCAGAGAAACTTTCGCATCCTGCGGGTTGCTTTGCAAGGCAAGTTGCGACGCCGTTATGGCCTTGATCGCGCCCATTGTATTTCTCTCGATACATGGGATCTGGACCAGTCCGGCTACGGGGTCACAGGTCAGGCCCAGGTGATGCTCCATAGCGATTTCTGCAGCCATCAGGCATTGTTCCACCGTCCCGCCCGAGACTTGGGTAAGTCCGGCAGCGGCCATGGCAGACGAAACCCCGATCTCTGCCTGGCAACCACCCATTGCTGCCGATATCGTGGCGCCTTTTTTGAATATGCTGCCTATTTCACCGGCGGTGAGCAAAAATCTGAAAATATCCTCACTGGTTCCGCCACAAAAAGTTAAGTGAAATTGCAGAACGGCGGGAATCACCCCGGCAGCCCCGTTCGTTGGGGCGGTGACAACCCTGCTGTACGATGCATTTTCCTCATTAACTGCCAATGCGAAGCAGCTAACCCAGTCCAATGTGTAATTGAACCCCGCGCCCCCTTTCCGAATTGATTCAACCCATTCGTCGCATCCAACGCACATCACGCCTCTCAGCAACTTTTGATTTAAGGCAGCAGCGCGGCGCTGAACGTGCAGCCCGCCCGGAAGTATACCCTTATTCTGGCAACCATGGAAGATACTTTCCTGCATCACATGCCAGATATTCATCAGCTCTTTTCGTACGGTTTGCTCGTCCCGCCATACTTTTTCGTTTTCCAAAACCAGTTCCCAAATCTCCTTTCCGGATATCCGGTGCCATTGGAGAAGATCCGAGGCATAGTCAACGGGATAAGGTAAGGTTATCGGTTTGGTAATCGCATCGTCGCTTTCACCTTCCTGGATTACAAAGCCGCCGCCGATGGAGTAATAGGTTTCCTGAAAATTGCCACATGGGCCGCAATCCGCAACAAATGTGAGACCATTAGGATGAAAGGGCAGAGATTCCGATTTGTGAAAAATCACGTCTTGCTTGGGAGAAAAGCCAATTTTCATTTTCCCGTGAAGAAGGGTACTTTCAGTGGCCGCAATATCAGAAAGGATCTTATCAATGGCGCCCGTCTCGACAGTTACCGGATCATAGCCGCTCAGGCCCAGAATAACCGCTATGTCGGTACCGTGCCCCTTTCCTGTTTTTGCCAAAGATCCATACAGGTGCACCTGAACCGAATGCACTTTGGGCAGCCCTACCGAAAGGGCTAGCTTTTGTAAAAAGAGCTGTGCAGCCCGCCAAGGCCCAAGCGTATGAGAACTGGAAGGCCCAATCCCAATTTTAAAGATATCAAAAACGGATATGCGTTCTTCTTTCATGATGCTGTTGTAACCGGTGCCAGGCAAACAATTACCTTCCGACATTCTCGCTATTCATCGCTACAATGTACAACCCTTCCTTTAACCTTGCCACATTTATTTTCTGCTCCTGCTTTTCACAATTTCAAGAGCAGTTGTTTGGCCATGACTTAGGATTTGTATCCCACTTTTGATCTTTAGCATGCATAAGTTTCGTAGCTTATCAATCCTTTTTTAGCCCGCGAGACGTTGCAAATGGCCAAATAGAGTTATTTTGGCATTCAGGTTATATTTTGTCACAAGCTATTTTCTATGATTGCAGTAATTCAGCGGGTTAGCAGCGCATCAGTAACTATTGAAGAAAAAATTCATGGAACGATTGAAAATGGCTTTCTGATCCTACTGGGAATAACCCATCTGGATAATACGGACGATATTGAGTGGTTAGGCAAGAAAATTGTCGGACTGCGCGTATTTGGGGACAGCGAGGGGAAAATGAATCTCGATTTAAAGATGACAAATGGAAACATCCTTTTGATAAGCCAGTTTACACTTCATGCGAGTACAAAAAAAGGAAACCGCCCATCTTTTATTGAAGCTGCGAGGCCGGAAGTCGCCCTACCTTTATATGAAAAAATGATCCGGTTTTTGGAACAAGAACTCGGAAAACCTATCCAATGCGGCCGATTCGGGGCTGATATGAAGGTTGCTTTGCTCAATGATGGCCCTGTCACGATCATCATCGATTCAAAAAACCGAATTTAACTTCTGCTCATATATTAAATTACTCAGTAACTAAATCTCAGTCAAAATGTCATTAGATGAAGCCCAGAAACAGGTCGATAGTTGGATTAAAACCTATGGGGTCCGCTACTTTTCGGAATTGACCAACATGGCTATCCTCACGGAAGAAGTCGGAGAATTGGCGAGGATCATGGCGCGAACATATGGCGACCAATCATTTAAGAAATCTGATCTCGGTAAGGACCTGGGAGACGAAATGGCCGATGTGCTATGGGTGTTGATATGTCTCGCCAATCAAACAGGCATCAACCTGACTGAGGCATTTGAAAAGAATCTTGAGAAAAAAACCGCCCGGGACAAAGACAGGCACAAGGAAAATCCCAGATTGGGCTAGGCAAAAAAAACAGGGCCCGATTTCTCTGGCCCTGTTTTAGACGTATTTCCTTATCAGGATTACATATCAAGTAACAACCGCATGGGATCCTCCAAAAGCTGCTTAACCCTAACCAGGAAGCTAACCGAATCTTTTCCGTCTATCGTGCGGTGATCATAGGAAAGCGCCACGTACATAATCGGACGAATTACGATCTGACCTTCCACAACTACGGGGCGTTCCACAATGTTATGCATACCCAGAATGGCCGATTGAGGCGCATTGATGATCGGGGTCGACATCATGGAACCGAAAGTTCCGCCATTGGTGATGGTGAAAGTTCCGCCGGTCATTTCATCAAGTCCCAGCTTTCCGTCACGTGCGCGCACCGCCAGGCGAACGATTTCTTTCTCTATTGCTGCAAATGACAATGTCTCCGCATTACGAATCACAGGAACAACCAATCCGCGCGGTGTCGATACTGCCACTGAAATATCGCTGAAATCATTGTAAACCAATTCATCTCCATCAATGCTGGCGTTCACAACCGGGAAATCCTTCAGCGCAACGGTAACCGCTTTTACAAAGAAAGACATAAAGCCCAGACCCACTTCATGTTTCTCTTTGAATTTGTCCTTGAATTTAGAGCGCAGATCCATGACAGGCTTCATATCCACTTCATTAAAAGTGGTGAGCATTGCCGTTTCGTTCTTCACAGCCACCAATCGGCGGGCGATCGTTTTACGAAGTGAAGACATCTTTTCGCGACGCTGATTTCTGGAACCGGGTACCACAGGTGCCAGGGCCGTCTTAGCAGGTGCGCTGGCAGTTTGAGGAGCAGCCGCCGGAGCAGCTGGTTTACTTCCCGCTTTCAGAGCATCGTCCTTCATGATTTTGCCACCCGAACCGGACCCGTTTACATCTTTCGGGTCTATTCCTTTTTCTGCCAGGATTTTAGCGGCAACTGGTGATGCATGTTTCTCTGTAAAACTCTTATCTGTCGAAGCTGGCGCCGAAGTGGGTGCCGCCGCAGCAGCAGGTTGAGATGTAGCGCCTTGGACTACCGCCCCCTGCTCGATCGTGCAGATTACGGCACCGATCGCCAGTGTTTCTCCTTCCTTACCAATGATTTTCAAAGTACCGGCTGCCTCAGCGGGTAATTCGAATGTCGCTTTATCCGACTCTAGCTCGCAAAGAATTTCGTCCACTTCTACGTGGTCACCATCTTTTTTGCTCCATGAAGCAATGGTAACCTCGGTAATAGACTCTCCTACCGCCGGAACTTTCATTTCATATTTTTTGCCAGAAGTTGTAACCGGGGCTACCGATACAGGCTCAGCAGCCTTATCCTCGATCTTTTCTGCGGCAGGTTCAACTGGTTCTGTTTCTTCTGGAGTGGCCGTTTCCTGTTTGGGAGTGCTGGGCTGAGAAACGCCGTTTGATGATTCAATGGTTGCAATCATATCGCCAATGTTCAGTGTGTCGCCTTCCTGAGCCTTGATATGCAAAATACCTTCTGCTTCCGCGGTCAACTCAAATGTTGCTTTATCTGAATCAAGCCCGCAAATGACCTCATCCATTTTTACAAAATCGCCATCATTTTTGAACCAGTTTCCAATGGTAACT
Organism: Dyadobacter sp. HNCC25DJ185; assembly: GCF_056895195.1. NCBI lineage: Bacteria > Pseudomonadati > Bacteroidota > Cytophagia > Cytophagales > Spirosomataceae > Dyadobacter > Dyadobacter sp. HNCC25DJ185. The sequence continues at coordinate 86,740 of NZ_JBXHAR010000011.1, read as the reverse complement.
TCGGTAATTGACTCGCCAACAGGCGGTACTTTTATTTCAATTTCAGCCATTTTATGTGCAATCTTGTTTTCGAATTTGTCTAAAATTTATAGGAAAATCATTCAAAAGCTCTGTTAATAATCTCAGCCTGTTCCTTAGCGTGGATTTTGGAAAATCCGGTTGACGGTGACGCGCTGGACTGCCTGGCAATCACTTCCAATGGTTTCGTTCCTTTGTACATTCTGAGCATAAATGTCCAGCCACCCATATTGAATGGCTCTTCCTGTACCCAATACACTTTTGCGTTCGGGTACTTGCTGAGATGTGCATCAACCTGGCTCTGCGGGAAGGGATGCATTTGTTCAAGACGAATAATCGCGACATCGTCCCTTTTATCTGTCTGCTGTTTTTCGAAAAGTTCGTAATAAAGCTTGCCGGTGCACAACAACACCTTTTTAACCTTTTCAGGATTTGCGAACGTATCCCCTATTGTTTCTTGGAATGAGCCATGTACCAGACTTTCCATCGGCGAAACACATAACGGATGTCTCAGCATTGATTTCGGCGACATCACGATCAGCGGTTTCCTGAACGGGAATTTCAACTGCCTGCGGAGCAGGTGGAAGAAGTTAGCCGGGGTAGTGACGTTAGCCACGATAATGTTATAATTGGCCGAAAGCTGCAGATAACGCTCCGGGCGGGCATTGGAGTGTTCCGGCCCCTGACCTTCGTATCCGTGCGGTAGTAACATGACCAGGCCAGTCCAGCGATCCCATTTGGTTTCGCTTGAAGTGACAAACTGATCGATGATTACCTGCGTGCCATTCGCGAAGTCACCAAACTGCGCCTCCCAGATTACCAACGCGTTAGGGTTAGCCATGGAATACCCAAATTCAAACCCCAGGACACCATATTCGGAAAGTAACGAGTTATAGATCATGAAAGGCCCCTGTCCTTCCTGAATGTGCTGAAGATTACTGTAAGGAGCGTTGGTCTCCACGTCCCGAAGCACTGCGTGGCGGTGTGAAAAAGTACCACGCTGTACATCCTGGCCGCTCAACCTTACGATGTTCCCTTCAACGAGGATTGAACCGTAAGCCAGTAACTCGGCGGTAGCCCAGTTTACCTCCTTTTTATCAAAAATCATCTGCTCACGATCTTTGAGCAGCTTGTCAATTTGTTTCAACCTGTTGAAATTCTCAGGAGTTGAAATCAATGCCTTACCTATTTTTTCAAGCGTTTCGAGGGGTACGCCTGTCTCGGGGGACTTCTCAAAATCCTCAGGCTTTGATTTGCGCAGGCTATGCCATTCCTGTTCTAGTTTGGGAAGCGTATAGGGCAGCGCTTTTTGCTTCACCATGTCCAAACGTTCTTGCAGGAGTTGCTTGAACTCCTTATCCATGTTAGCCGCCAGTTGGGCGTCCACATCACCGCGTTCTGCCAAAGTCTTTTGATAGATTTCGCGGGGATTTTGATGATTTTCAATGGATTTATATAAAACCGGCTGTGTGAATTTGGGTTCGTCCGCCTCATTATGACCGTGACGACGGTAGCAAACCATATCAATGAAGATATCCTTATTGAATTTCTGACGGTATTCTACAGCCAGACGCATACAAAACACAACAGCCTCCGGATCATCACCGTTCACATGCAAAACCGGCGCGTCAACAATCTTAGCAATATCGGTACAGTAGATGCTCGATCTCGCATCGATAAAATCCGTAGTGAAACCAACCTGGTTGTTAATTACAAAGTGGATGGTACCACCGGTATAATAACCATTCAATGCAGACATTTGTGTAACCTCGTACACAATCCCCTGGCCTGCAACGGCGGCGTCACCGTGTATCAGCACTGGCAGAACGCGGTCGTAGTCACTATCGTACATGCCGTCGGCCCTTGCCCGGATATATCCCTCTACAACAGGGTTAACGGCCTCCAAGTGTGATGGGTTAGGAGCCAGTTTAAGATGTACTTTGTTCCCTTCTTTGGTGGTGATCTGGCTGGCAAAGCCCATGTGGTATTTCACATCACCGTCGCCCCAAACCTGGTCAGGTAAGTTGCCTTCGAATTCGTTAAAGATCTGCCCGTAGGTTTTTTGCATGACATTCGCGAGAACGTTCAGACGTCCGCGGTGTGCCATCCCGATCATCACTTCCACCACACCCATTTCTGCAGCTTTGTTGATCATCGCATCCAGGGCAGGAATGGTCGTTTCCCCCCCTTCCAGCGAGAAGCGTTTCTGACCAAGGTATTTGGTATGAAGAAAGTTTTCAAAAACAACCGCCTCATTGAGTTTAGAAAGAATATGCTTTTTCTCATCGATGGAGAATGTCATATTCAAAGCTTCCTTCTCAATTTTCTTGCGAAGCCAGCTTTTCTGTTCACGGTCCCGGATATACAGATATTCGAACCCGATGTTTCTGGTATAGATCGTTTTGAGTGAATCGACGATCTCGCGTAGTGTTGCGGGACGTCCAAAAACTTCAACCCCAGCCTCGAAAACTGTTTCCAGATCCTCCTGACCTAAGTTAAAATCTGCGATATCCAATTGCGGCTGGCGGTCTTTTCGCTTTTGTATCGGATTCGTCGTGGCCATTAAGTGACCCCTGGAACGGTATCCACGAATCAGGTGCACGACTTCCATTTCCTTGCGGATACGGGAAGGATCTACTTTTGAAATTGTGGCTGCTTCTTTGCCATTTGCAGCACCGTTTGTATGGCCGTTACCGTTAACGGGGTACTTTTGAAAAAAGTCGTAACCTTCAAAAAATTTCTGCCAGCCTTCATCAACTGAAGCTGGATCTTGCTTATAGGAATTATATAATTCGTCAATATAAGCGGCGTCGGAATTTGCTATATAAGTGTATTTATCCATCACAAAAGTGAATATTTCATTTACCGCACAAAGGTACGAGAGTTATGTAAACATTACGAATAAAATCGTCTTTTAACTTAGGTCAAAACGCGATTTACGGCGGTTTGATTCGCCTAGTATTTCTGGAATCCTTTCGGGTTGGGGATAAATTTCAGCATCAGTTCATGAATACCTTTTGGCCCTGAATAAGACGTATTAATCTGTTCCACTTGCCTCGTACTATAAAAATATCCCAGCCTGACATTCTTTCCCACCTGGACTTCGGCCGTTAACTGCAGGTAGTTCACTTTCGCCGAAAAAGCGTTGTAGCCACCTCCGACCCGGTAGGAAGCCCCTATCCCCACTCTTTCGTTAAACCAGAAACGCGAACCAAAATCGACACGCAGTTTGTGGTCCTTTTCCTGAATAACCAGTATATGCGGAAGCATCATTACGTCTTCGCTGAGATCGTGGCTTCCACCCGCCATGATATATAAAGGTCGTCGGTAGAAATTGTTGATGGCTTGGTTGCCAAACGATTGTGAAAGAAGTTCTGGTTTTGAGATACCCAGATAAAGCTGGTCCGAACGCAGCCAGGCGCCCAGCCCGAAGCTACCCAACGCGCGGTTTGTACTATTATACGACAGGTCCGAAACGGGCAAAACATTAATCCCTCCTTGCGCGCCTAAGCCCAATTTCCAGTCATCAGAAATCCCCAGGTGAAAAGCAAAGCTCGCCGAAAGGCCCGTGGTGGTGAAATAGCTGGTCTGGTCATTCAGCGCCTGAAAGCCAACACCGTATCTGCCAGAGCCGAAAGTTCCGTCTGCCGCGAATGTCTGGCTGGACGGAGAATTGGGGATATTAAACCACTTTCTGCGAAACATGGCAGTCATATTGAAATCTTCCCTCGCCCCTGTGAATCCAGGATTAATGGCCATCGGGTTTTGGACATACTGCTCATAGAGGACTTCCCGTTGCGCAAACGCGGTTAACCCCGAAATCCCCATCATCACGACCAACCATAACCTGATCAATATGCAATGTGTGTTCATCATACATGATTTTTGAAAACTGTAAAAACTAAAAATGGCAGGAGAATGATCCCTTGCCATCTTAAGAACTCGCACATTAAGTATTTATACTCCCTATTTGGATCAAAAATCGTAACCCAATGTGACGTAAGGAATTGGTTTATTCGTAAAACCATTATCGACACCCCAGGCGTAATCGAACTTGGCATAGAACCCAAACAATGTGGTCCTGACACCCGCTCCATAACCCATCAGGTAAGGATTTTTAAAGTTTGTAACCGTTGCCCGAAAGGGATCATCTTCACTACCAATGATCTGGGTGTTAAGGCTGTTGTTTTCGCTAAACGGCCCCTTTCCCGTCCAAGCAGTACCAATATCGCCAAACCCAACGATCTGAAAATTACGCAGGAAGCTGGAAGTAATTGCGCCGCGGTAAAGGTATTTAACCAAAGGAATACGCAACTCCGCATTCAGCAGCATATAACTTGTACCAGATAGACGATTCAGATTGAATCCGCGGAGGTTCGTTGCAAAATCGGCAAAGAAAATGTCCCTGTTGTCCTTCTGAAAATTGAGCGGGTTATCACCGGTACGGGTCTCTTTTTTATTGCCTAACCAGTTTTCCATCCCTCCCAGGATATTTTGTTTCGGCGCTCTTCCTCCCGAATGGCTTGCGGAGGCGCGAACCGCAAGGATCAGGTCGCGGTGTATCTTTTGATAGTGACGAAAATCGAGACTGATGCGGTTAAAGCTCTCATTCCCATTGGTTAACCCCTGATACAGATCGTAACGGATTTTGAAACGGGTCCCTTCCATCATATTCATGCCGTTCACACGTGTATTGTCAAATACATACTCACTTCGCAAACCTCCGTAGCTTGAGGCCAGATCAGGATTTGGCAGGATATAAACATCGATCATGCGGGTCGATGTGAACATAGGCGATACGGAAAAACGGCTTGTCGTCGAGAACGGATAGGAAGCTGTAAACATCAATTGATTGAAGCGGTATTTCTGCGGCGCTCCCTCTGTTTCCACGTATAAAGCCCTGCGGTCAATCCTCATACCAAAATCAATTCGATAGGTGTTGTTCGAATATTCGGCAAATAAGTCGCTATTCCGAAAATTAGACGAAATAAAAAGGCCCGCCTTGATGATATGGTTTTCCAGAAGATCGTTCATCGAAATGGACTGAGCGTAACCAAATCCACGTATCGGATCAATGCGCCAGTCTGAGTTCGCATCATTTGTAATAAATAGCCCTTTGTACGCATATGGGCCTTTAATTGAGATATTTTCCCTGGTGGTTTTTACGCGGGAAAGTGCACTTGGCGTAGTTGGAAAAGAACCCCGATTTCTTTTGGATTCAAAGCTTTTAAGGATGTCCTCGTCAAACTGGTAATTTTCAGTATCAACCTCGCCGTCCTTCAAAACGAGTTTGGGTGCCTCCGCCGGTTTCGTAACATTAACCGAATCCGTTTTCAATACCGCGCCCTTACCATCACCCGAAGTACTAGAAGCAATTGCACTCAGCGAAGGCGTATTCACTGTCGTGTTGATATCGAAACCATTTTTGAAAGCTGCCGTGTAATAGCCGTCATTCAGATAAGTGTACGCCAGCCCCCCACCCGACTTAGTTGTCAAATCTGCATTCCTGATATTCTGGATGTAGTTGGTGATTTGTGAATTGGTGGAAGTAGCACGGTTGTACCTGAAAAGATTATTAACCCCTTTGCTATTGGAAAGATAAACCAGATCATTCCCATCAGCATACACCGGCAATATTTTGGTTTTGCCATCGGCTTGTACAAGCTTCACTATATTTTCGGATCGGGGCGCTCCATCGTGTTCAAAAATAGTGAACGGAGAAGTAATGGATTTGTAACTGCCTTTATCGCCGGTCCCCAGAGAATCCAATGGCCTGTTGGACGAAAACACCAACCTGCGTGACGATCCCTGAACGAACCTCGGTGATAAATCATCATAAAGGTCATTAGTCAATGGTATGGCAGAAGCCCTTGCCACGCTAATCAGGAACAAATCGTTCTGCCCCCCCTTGTCAGCGCTCACTGCCAGCATGGTACCGTCATTGGATACATCCATATCCACAATTTGATCCAGCCCGCGGATGTTACGTTTTAGCTTGATTCTGACCTTTTTAGTGCCCAGATTTTCATACATGTAAAAATTCTTGCGATCATTTTCAGATGCCAGGATAGATAGTGTATTGTTCCTCGACCAGCCCAAAAGTGGCGGCTGTGTTTTTGCACGTCCACCAATAAAATCAAGCTTACCCTGGCGGATTACTTTTTTCGAACCGCTTTCGCTGTCGAACAAATACACTTTGTACCTGCCGTTTTTTATTTCGCTTACGGCTGTAAACTTCTTGTCAGGCGACACTTTAATCACGGCGCTTGCATCGGAAACGCTGAACTCGTTCAGCTTATATTTCCAGGTTGGATTGGGATCGGTGTAAAATTGCTCCGCGTTTTTATTCTGGTTCAGATAATAAGCCCTCCAGTCGCGAAGGAAACGGTTGTAGGATTGGACACCCAAAGTACTCGTGATACTGGTCTGCTCCGTCCTGATGATACGGGTGAGATTGAGAATATCAGAAATTTTATCTTTTCCGTAGCGTTCAGCAATGTAATTCCAGATCGAATGACCAATCAGGGTTGCGTCATTTCCAGTCATCAATGTGGGTTTCCTGACGTTTCTGTTTTTGAAAAAATCACGCATGTAATCATTCAACTCAGGCGACCAGCCTTCCGAAATGTAAGCCGCTGTCCCTGACATGAACCACTCCGGAAGCGTAAGCAGCAATGAGCTCTGCAAAGCTTCTTTCATATTTCCCCCATAAAGCATATCGTAGACAAAAAGGAGGCTGATATCTTTCACCAGTTTCTTCCGGAAGCCGATCTGGTCACCAGTATAGGCGACTTCGACGCGAGATTGGGACAGGTCCAGTTTCTGCTCGTTCAGGTTGTCGAGCGTAGACAACCCCATATTGCTTTGTTCCAATTCGGCAGGGGAATTGTAGAGGAATATCTTTACCCGGCTATATGGCGTCCAACCAAGTATATCCGTGATCTTATCAAATTCACTCTCAGCATATTGAGCAGTTAGTTTCGCTAACGCGGTACCGCCTTGGTAATGATAGATTTCAAAATTGGTGGTTTTGAAAATCTTCCAGCTGAAAGTTTTGTATTGTACCCGGTTTTTTCCAAATGTTTCCTGGGAAGGATAGCGTTGTGCTATTGATTCGGTACATAATCCCAAAACCGCTAAAAGACTGACCGATAAGGTCAACTTGATTATAAATCTATTGCTCATATTACTAAGGCTGACTTCAACGGAAATATAACGAAAAATACCTCTTAATATTAACTAGCGAATCCAATTCTTTGCCCGTTTCCAGATGCTCTGCCAGCTGCTTTGCAAAGAAAGGGGCCAAAGTGACGCCCTTCGTGCCTAAGCCATTAAAGATACCAACGTTATCATATTCAGGGTGCATACCGATCAGCGGCCGCCGGTCTTTCACCGAGGGCCTGATCCCTGCTATTGCCGATCTGACAGAATAAGGCACTTTGATCAATGCTTCCAGCTTGCCGACAAGCTCAGTAGTTGCCTCCTGAGTTGGCTCCCAATCCAAAGGGTCCCAGGAATAAGTTGCCCCCACTTTCATGACATTTGCAGAAAGTGGCAGCATAAAGATCCCCTGGTTAATAATATACGGCTTTACGGGCCTCTCTGTGGCAATTTCCACAATTTGCCCCTTCACAGGGGCAAAAGGAAGCCAGCTGAAAAAGTGGTTTTCCAATGCCATAAAACCCTGGCAGAAAATCACTTTCCGAAATCTGCGCCCGTTCCAAACAATCTGCCCATTTTCCGATTGCAGTTGGCTACTGTCAAACTTTTCGTCTGCAAACTGCTTCTTCTGAGCAAAATATTCTTTACTTTTTTCCAATAAAGCCGGGAGGTCAACCCATCCGGAACGGATAACTTCCAATCCGCCATATGATGCCCTGATGTAAGCCGAAACATCGACTCCGCTTGTCTTATCCGAAACATAGTGTACAACTCCAGGGTCGGCCGTCTGGGCTAGATACGTATTTTGTTCCTCTATGGACCTAAACGGGCGATAAACAGGCAATTCATGAAAAAATTCGGCCTGCAGCCTTTCTTCAAGGCCCTCATAAAATTTTTTCGCATAGGGGAAAAGATCGTCGGCAAGCCAGGTTTTGACCAGCTTTTTACCCGTTAAAGGATTGAAGATGCCCGCCGCTACTTTCGAAGAAGATGGTGCAGAAGAGTCACCTACGATAAAAACCTGCTTGCCTAGATCTTGCAGATGAAAAGCAAGAGAAGTACCTGCAATGCCTTGACCTACAATGAGATAATCAAAATCTATTTCAGTCATAGCTACCTATTGTGAATTTCACCCAGCATATTCATTCCATTCGATCTTTGTTGACTGGATTTCCGATTTCGGGAACAAATAAAGTCAAGCCAGCCTGACAAACAAATGTTCATCCAATATTACACCGTTTTTAACAATCGCTTTTCGGTGAATTGCTTCGAGGTGGTAACCCGATTTTTCGAGCACACGCATGGACGCCGGGTTTGTTTCGAATACGCCTGCATACAAGCGCCTGATGTTCGTATTTTCAAAAATCCAGGATGTCATTTGGGATACTGCCCGCGTCATAATATTGTTTCCCCAGTAAGGTTCGCCCAGCCAATATCCGATTTCGGCATTATAACGATGGATATCTTCCTGTCTTAAAACGCCAATGCCGCCCACAAACGCACCATTCCAGAAAATCGCCCGATGAAAATGATCGAGACCCTGGTTTTTCTTGCAAAAATCTATCCAGTAATGTGCGTCCGATATGGTGTAGGGATATGGGAAATTATCCCTGACTTGCGCTACGATGTGAATATTATTAGCGAGCTCAGCAAGCCTGGCCGCCACTTCCCGCTCGAAAGGCCTTAATGTAACTATCTCATGCATAGTCAAATTCAAACTCCTTCATTCTCAACAAGAAATATCACCATGCTCCGGGCACCGTGCGCTCCGATCACCAGCGATTGTTCAATGTCCGCCGTTTTAGACGGCCCGGCAATGAAACATCCCCAGCCGGTGGTATCCAAAAGGTGGTCATAAGCTTCGTGCATATTGTTAACAATTGCCTTCCTGGGAATCGCGAAGGCGAGATTTTGGGTTATAAACGGCAGCACACGATGCGGAAGGTACGAATCTGAAATCCAGACAGCGCCATTTTCTGCCACCCCAAACTCCGCCTGCAGAATAGCAATTTCAATGGTTTCCAATTCGTGGGGATCAAAAACGTTAAGACTGAAATCGGCCCAGTTGCCCAATGCAGGGATGGTGGTTGCCCTGTTAACGACTTTACCATACAATTCTTCGGCCTTCATTGCCAGTTCGGCAAGGTCTCTGACCACGATTACCTCCGTGTAAATCGCATTCAGAGTCTCGACAAATTTATTTTCCGTATCCTCAAAATGGCTTTTGAAGTGCGTCACGGGGGGTAATGCCGTCTCGGCAGGCTTGTTTTGCCTGATTTTCTGGAGTATGTTATCTCGGGAGCTCATCGTTATTCTTTTCTGTTACGGACATACCAATCTCTGAAACTTTCTTTCGGCGGGTCAGGCATATCCCTTTGCTTATACCAGGGATTCAAGTTGTTATTCACCACAAAAGGCATGGTCCTCATCACCGCCCTTCCAAGTCTGCCCGACCATTGGTAAAACCGGGGTTGGGACAATACAACAGACATCGCCTTTACACCTATTCCTTTGGCCTGTGGCACGTGTCCGCCTTTGGCCAGCACCTGTCTCCATTTATAGAGTTGTTCGTGAATGTCGATTTTAACCGGGCAAACATTGGAACAGCTTCCGCACAACGTACTGGCAAAAGGCAGGTCGGCATATTTGGTCATATCCAGGTTTGGCGCAAGAATTGAACCGATCGGACCTGCCACGGCATTATGGTAACTATGCCCGCCGCTCCTCCGATACACCGGGCAGGTGTTCATGCAGGCACCGCAGCGGATACATTTCAGTGAATTTCTGAAATCTGCCCTTCCCAACTGAGTTGTTCGGCCATTATCTACAATGATAATGTGCATCTCCTGCCCCTCTCTTGGCTTTTTGAAGTGGCTGCTGTAAGTAGTCACTGGCTGTCCGGTAGCGCTTCTCGCAAGCAATCTCAGGAAAACGCCCAGATGCTCCTGTTTAGGGATGATTTTTTCAAAACCCATACAAGCGATATGGATATCAGCCAAATGCGCTCCCATATCCGCATTTCCCTCATTGGTCGCAACTACAAATCCGCCCGTCTCGGCAATCGCAAAATTGACTCCCGTCAAAGCCGCCCGTCTGGTCAGAAACTTATCTCTCAAATGCTGACGGGCTGCCTCTGTAAGATATTGCGGGTCAGTGGCCCCTGCTTCGGTACCTAAATGTTCATGAAAAAGATCGCCGATATCCTTCTTCTTTAAATGGATGGCCGGAAGTACAATGTGGCTGGGCGGCTCGTTTCTCAACTGCACAATCCTTTCGCCCAGATCGGTATCTATTACATCAATGCCGTTCCGTATCAGGAATTCGTTCATGTGACATTCCTCGGTGAGCATAGACTTGCTTTTCACCATTTTGTCAATATGATGCTGCCTGAGCAGTCCCAATACAATTTCGTTGTGTTCGGCAGCATCGGCTGCCCAATGTACATGCACACCATTCTCCCTCGCCTTTTGTTCAAAACTGATCAACAGTTCGTCCAAATGAGATAAAACATACTCCTTTATTCCGGAAGCAGCTTCCCTGAGCTGCTCCCACTCCGGCAGCAGCTTGGACGATTTGTCACGTTTCTGGCGCACAAACCACAACGTCTCGTCATGCCAGTTCACATAAGGCTCGTCTTTGTTGAAAACCTCGGATGCCGCGGCGTGCTCTATTATTGCTTTAGACATAGTTATCTTAACAATTTAGTAATAGTATTTTTTAAAGAATAAGAATTGTACATTTCACATTCATTGTACTATTCCATGTTTGCAATTTGTTTAATAAACAACTTTTTAAAATCCTTTAAAAAGCTATTTTATTGTATTGCAATATGTTATACTTTTGAATCACAAAGTTTTTCGATCGGTGTATCGGAGTCTGGATTAAGTTTATTTTAACTTTTTTTAGACAACATTAAATTAAAACTCCTATGAAAACCAAAAACACGCTTATTATCACTGCCTTAACTGGCTTGTTTCTGTCAGCTGCAGCATTCACATCCAATGCTCAGGCCAACATCGCTACCGCAGATAAAACCGAATCAGCTTCCACTAAACTGAGCGTTCTGCAGGTTAAACCCATGCAATTCCGCGTTTCATATCATAACTCAGCATCCAAAAATGTAATCGTTCGTATTCTGGATACCGACAAGAATGTCCTTTTTTCAGAGAACAAACGTGTTGATACAAACTATTTGAAATATTTCGATTTGTCGACCCTGGTAGATGGTACTTATACCTTTGAAATCACGGATGGCAAAGAGAAAGCTTCACAATCGTTTGATATCTTGACTACAACCAGCCGCGTTGTTTCTTCAATTAACTAAACGACAGGCTCTTCTCAGATTCTGAACCGTAAACTTTGTAAAATGCCGGTGCTCAATGAATGGGTACCGGTATTTGTTTTTTTACGGCACTGTTCAAAATCTCCGCAATATGTTTGACCTGCACCTGGGAGTTGCCTCGTTTCAAAATACCTCCCAAATGCATCAGACAGCTCATATCGGATCCCGTAATGTATTCGGCATGGTGTCTGATGTGATCGGAAACGCGGTCTTTGCCCATTTTAACAGAAACAGCCTCTTCGCTCACACAAAAAGTACCGCCAAACCCGCAGCATTCATCTGTCCGGTCCAGATCTACCAGTTCCAATCCTTTTACTTTTTTCAATAAAGTGAGCGGCTTTGAAAATGGCGCAGCATTAAGCTCCGACATTTGTGCGAGATGGAGCCCACGCTGTCCGTGACAACCCTGATGTAATCCGACACGGTACGGAAATTCGGCTTCAATAGAATCGATTTTCAAAACATCTGTGATAAACTCCACGAGTTCATACACCTTCTTTCGCAGGACTTTGGATTCGTCCGCACGGTTTTCAGCTTTTAAATGATCCTTGATATGCAGCACACAGCTTCCCGATGGAGATACCACGTAATCGCAATCCACAAAAAGATCGAAGAAGAGGTTGTCGCAGGAAGTAGTTAAGTGTTCGAATCCCGAGTTAGCCATGGGTTGTCCGCAGCAGGTCTGGCTGATTGGGAACGTGACCGTACACCCCAGCTTTTCCAGCAATTCCAATGTAGCGATACCTACCTGGGGATAAAACTGGTCCACATAACAGGGGATAAACAATCCGATTTTCAAGTTGGAGTAATTCATTTTACCAAAATTCAATGGTGGCAAGTATAGGATAGTGGTCCGAAACGTGAGGGTAACTCCTGACTACCTTGTAGTTTTTGATACGCACTTTATTGTTGAGTAAAGCAAATATGTAATCCAGCCTGTCGCCCGGCAGTCCTTCGTTCCAGGTCTGTAATTGGGACCCTTGCGCTGCATCTTCCCAGTTCTTCCTAAAAGAAAAATAAGGTTGCTCGTTTGGCCTGGCTCCCATATCCATGCCCAGTAACACAGGCTGGATACTGTTTACAAGCATTTGATTGATGTATGCGGCCTGTAAAGCGCGGTCCATTACCGACGCGTACTCAAGTCTTGAATTACAAAATCTGAACGTCGGCCCCTTTCCTGCTTTTACCAATCCGCATAGCAGCACTTTGGGGTCGGAGCCAGCAGTTCTCGGCAAATCGATCAACTGTGTTTTTTCAAACGGCCACGTGGATAAGATCCCCACACCCTGGGTACCATTTTCAGACCGATCCGCAACCCCGTATACATAGTACATTCCCGTTTGCGCTGCAATTTGCCTCAACTGAAACTGCACCTTACCGTTATCTACCAGGCTATCAACAGCCTGCAATGCAATCAGGTCCGGCTTGTTTTCGCTGATGATCCTTAATATGTCCCGCAGGTTTGGCTCATCAGAAGTATCAAGCCCGTGACGGACGTTAAAGCTCATTACTTTCACTTCCACGGCGCGCCTTGGCTGTGATGCCATCAAGGTGAACGAGATAAAAAAAATGAGTAATAGATAAATTGCTCTGACCAAATCCTTCCAACGCTAATTAAGAATCTTCTTTATTCTTTAAGGGCAAATATCCTGTTCATGAGTACCCATTTTTCTCCTGGTTTTGCGGAGGGTAACGCTTTCTGGTATTTCCACATCAACTGCTCCCATTCCTGCACTTTTGGATTGGAAGCATCCATTTCTGCTTTTGTAGTAAAACTAAAATCGTCCTCTGTCTCCATGATCATGAAGAGACGATCTCCGAGCCGGTATATCTCCATTTGAATGATACCGGCTTCCTTAATACTTTTTTCAATTTCGGGCCTGATCTGTTTGTGATATCCTTCGTATTCCTCAATCATTTGGGGATCGTCCACCAGGTCCACGGCAAGGCAGTATTTTTTCATAACTCAGGAACTATATATCCAGATTGTAAAAGTTGGCTGCATTCCTGCCCATCACATTCTGCATTTCAGAATCTGAAAACATGCTCAGGTAATCGGTTACAATGCCTTTTACGCCTTCATATTGGGCAGCCACCAAACATACAGGCCAGTCCGAACCAAACATCAGGCGATCTGTTCCAAATACTTCGAAAACAACATCCAGATAGGGCCTGAAATCCGCTCTTTCCCAATCCTGCCAGTCAGCCTCAGTTACCATTCCTGACACCTTGCACTGGACATTGGGTAGTTCGGCCAGTAATCGCATATCGTTGGTCCAGGTAACTATCTCGCTCTTTTTAATAAGTGGTTTTGCAATGTGATCCAGTACAAAATGAACATTGGGGAGCCTCACGGCAAAATTGAACGCTTCTTTGAGCTGATTGGGGTAGATGAGGATATCATAAGTAAAACCGAATGCGACCAACTGCCCTACCCCTTTCATAAAGTCCGGCTGCAATAAAAAGCCCTCGGGTTGACCCTGTGCTACGTGCCGAAAGCCTTTCAGTTTCTCAAACTGGGAATATCGCTCAAGCTTTGCATATAAATCCGGCGAACGGAGGTCTACCCAGCCAACAACGCCCTTTATAAAATCATTTGCCTCAGCCAGTTGCAGCAAAAATTCAGTTTCCGAGTCAGATTGGTCGGCCTGTACGGCAACGCAACCGTCGATACCATTGGATTTCAACACCGGTTTTAAATCTTCCGGCAGAAAATTTTTCCTGATCGCCGACATTTCCGGCGTTATCCACGAATCGCGCTCCTCGTCGAATATCCAAAAGTGTTGATGGCTGTCGATCGTCATAGTGGTTTCCAGGCTATAGCTTCTTGTTTTTGCGAACCTAATTTCTCAATCCCCAATTCGACCACATCACCTGGCTTCAGGTAAACAGGCGGCTTCATCCCAAGCCCCACACCGGCGGGTGTACCGGTAGTGATCACGTCCCCCGGAAGCAAAGTCATAAACTGGCTCAGGTAACTTACCAGAAAGGGCACCTGGAAAATCATATCGGACGTATTGCTATCCTGTATTTTTGCCCCATTCAGTATGAGCCACAAGTTGAGGTTATTAGCATTGCCAACTTCATCGGGTGTTACCAGATAAGGCCCCAGCGGAGCAAACGTATCATTGCTTTTGCCCTTGACCCATTGCCCGCCCCGCTCCATTTGATAGGCTCGCTCCGAGTAATCATTATGTACTGCATATCCCGCCACGTAATCCAATGCATCCGCTTCTTCCACGTAGCTTGTTTTCTTACCAATGATCACCGCCAGCTCCACTTCCCAATCTGTCTTCTCGGAGCCTCTTGGGATAATGACCTGATCAAACGGCCCGCACAAAGCCGAAGTCGACTTGAAGAAAATAATAGGCTCCTTCGGTAATTCGGTAGCACCCGATTCATATGCGTGCTTTGCATAGTTCATACCAATGCATACGATCTTGGAAGGACGGGCAATGCAGGATCCATATCGGAACCCTTCCGTCACCTGGGGACAAGAAGCAGAATTTGAATCGAGCCATTCGCTCAAACGGGTTAAACCGTCGGTTACGAAGAACTTTTCATTAAAATCTTCACCAAAAGCAGACACATCCAGTTTTGTACCGTCGGGAAGTTCAACACCAGGTTTTTCCTGTTCAAATGCACCAAATCGAAAAAGTTTCATAGGGTAATAGCTGTAAGCTTTTAGCGGTTAGCTTTTTGTATATATAAATTGTTTCAATTGTTCAGTTTCTCAAATCCACCGTCAATCAGGTAATCGCAGCCTGTAATGAAGCCTGCTTCGTCAGAGCACAAGTAAAGTGCCAATGCACCAATTTCTTCCGGTTTCGCCATTCTTCCGATGGGTTGGGTTTTAGAAAGCTTTTCAAACATTTCTTCTTCCCTGCCCGGATAGGTTTTTGAAATAAAACCATCCACAAATGGCGTATGTACCCTTGCCGGAGAAATGCTGTTACAGCGGATACCTTCAGCCAGGTAATCCCTTGCTACCGAAAGGGTCATCGCGTAAACTGCCCCTTTTGTAGTTGAATAAGCGAAGCGGTCAGGTATTCCTACTGTCGCGGCAATAGATGCCATATTTAAAATAACACCGCCGCCATTGGTTTTGAGGTGCGGGATAGTCGCCATCAGGCAATTGTAAACACCCTTCACATTAATGTTGATCACGCGGTCGAAATCAATTTCTGCGGTGGTATCTGCCTTTCCAATATGTGCCACGCCTGCGTTGTTGACCAAAATGTTGATCGGATGGGCAGTTGCGATTGCGTTTACAATATTTACGACGTCTGCCTGCTTGGATATATCCAGCGCGTGCGCCTCGGCCTGACCGCCCTCGGCCACAATTTCGCCAACAACCTGATTGGCAAGATCAATATTCAGTTCGAGAATATGTACGTATGCTCCCTGCTTTGCAAAGGTTTTGGAAATGGCCAACCCAATTCCACTTGCTCCGCCTGTTACAAGCGCGGTTTTACCAGTTAAATCAAACATCTACTATATCAATATGATTGTCTAAAATCTTTCAGTTCTGAAGTCCGGGGCAAATGATCGCAGCGCCTCCGGCCTACAAGGAAACTCCTCTTTTCCAGGGGATGAAATCATCTTGTCCCAGTTGCTGCGCCTTGGTAAGTTCGCCGCTGGCCACTCTGATTACATATTCGAGCAGTGCCTCCGCATTTTGTTCTATACTTTGCGTCCCGTCCACAACCGGCCCGCAATCGAAATCGATTACATCAGGCATTCTTTTGGCAAGTGTTGTATTGGTCGCCACTTTTGCGACCGGGCAAATCGGGTTTCCCGTTGGCGTTCCCAAACCAGTAGTAAAAAGGATCACATTTGCTCCTGCGGCTGTCTGTCCGGTAGTTGCCTCCACATCGTTGCCGGGCGTGCACACCAATTGCAAACCAGAATCCGTCGCTCTTTCAGTATAGTTCAAAACGTCGGAAATGTAGGCATTACCTCCCTTTTTGGCAGCTCCGGCCGATTTTATTGCGTCTGTGATAAGACCATCTTTGATATTTCCCGGAGAAGGATTGAATGCAAATGCAGAACCCACTGCCTCTGCCTTACCGGCATAATCCCGCATCAGTTTTTCGAATTTTGCGGCTTTTTCTTCGGTCACACAACGGTTCAGCAGCTCTTGCTCAACACCATTCAGCTCCGGAAATTCGGCAAGCAGTGTCTGCCCGCCTAAGCCTACGACCAGATCAGACAAATGCCCCAAAACAGGATTGGCAGAAATCCCCGAAAATCCATCCGAGCCACCGCATTTCAAGCCTACCGACAATTTGGATAATGGCGCATCCGACCTTTCAAATTCATTGATCTTAGTCAGACCCATAAATGTTTCTTTGATTGCCCCGGACATCAGCGAGTACTCAGTTCCTTTTTGATGCTCAAAAGCAAAAAAGGGCTTATTAAAATGCGGGTCTCTTTTTTTGATTTCGTCCTCTAGTGTTTTCAACTCTGAATTCTGGCAACCAAGACTCAGGACAGTGATCCCAGCTACATTCGGATGGACCGCGTAAGCTGCAAAAAGCGCGCACAATGTATTGGCGTCATTTCGGGTACCGCCACATCCGCCCTCATGCGTCAAAAACTTGATTCCGTCCACATTAGCAAACGGACGTTTAGGCTTCCTGACCTCTACCGGCGATTCAGTAAACGGTTCCAGGCTTTTGATCCTACGCATATCGCCCGCCTGGTATAAATGCAAAAACTCTCTGACCTGCTCGCGGTACATATCCGTCTGCGCGTAGCCCAGTTCCCGCTCAAAAGCGTCCTTCATGATCAGCACATTGCGGTTTTCACAAAAGACAAGCGGAAGTACCAGCCAGTAATTGTAAGTTCCTACCCGACCATCTTCACGATGATATCCTTTAAATGTCCTGTTTGCCCATTTTGTGACATCCGGCTGGACATAGGTATACGGCTGACGATTTGCTGTACTGTATTCGTGCGCGTCGTGTTTAAGATTGAAAGTAGTAATGGGCTCTCCTTTTTTGATCGGCTGCGTAGCCCGGCCCACCAAGACACCATACATAATGATCGCGCCGCCGGTTTCAATATCTTCGGTAACAAACTTATGCTTTGCTGAAACCCCATATTGCAGGCCGTAGTGAGCCCCATCCAGGGAAGCTTCCGCTCCGGCCGGTATATCCCGGAGGGCAACAATCACATTGTCAGAAGGGTGTACTTTTAAAAGCTGTGAAGCCATAATTTAACGCAATTAATACAGTGCTATCGTGGTGAATCGGATTGTAACTTATTAACAAAACAACATAAATATTTCAATACCTCGGATCATTATTGTAGCAAATTTTTCAACTATATTGGCATATATTTCCGTTTAATAGTTCAAAAGTGTAATTATTTGTGAAACCCCAACTCCTCAAAGTCCCTAAAGGCTTACAAAAATCTTTCAGCATCCGGCGGGACGTGGTACTTTATTTTTACAATCGCTGGCATTATCACCCTGAGTTAGAGCTCATTCATATCGAGCAGGGCTCAGGGACACAGTTTGTCGGGGACAATATCCAGAACTTTCAAAGCGGCGACCTCCTTCTGATAGGGCCAAACCTTCCCCACTACTGGCGTTGCGACGAAAAATACTTTCACAGGGAAAGTAATCTGTATGCCCAGGCTACTGTTGTTCATTTTTCGGAAGATTTGCTTGGGAAAACATTTCTGGACCTCCCCGAGAACAAGGCGATCAGCGAACTGCTTCTTAAAGCGAGACTGGGTATGAAAATCTCGGGTAAAGGAACTGAAGACGTTAAAACACTTCTGAAAGATTTATTGAATCAGACCAGTGGCAACAAGATCATTTCTTTATTGCAGATACTGGAATCACTGGCGCATTGTACGGATATCAAACTGCTATCTAATACGCATTACCTGCACGAATTTGACCAGTTTGACACCGACCGGCTAAACCATATTTACCAATATTCGGTCAGCCACTTTCAAAAGAAGATATCCATTGAGGAAATTTCGGAAGTAGCAAACATCAGTCCGCATTCCTTTTGCCGGTATTTCAAAAGCCGCAGCCGCAAGACTTATTCCCAGTTTCTGCTGGAACTCCGCATTGGGCATGCCTGCAAATTGTTGTCGGAAAGCCACTTACCTGTAGCCCAGGTTTGTTATGAAAGTGGTTTCAATAATTTTGCCAATTTCAATAAATATTTCAAAATACATACCGGAAAAAGTCCGCTACAGTACCAAAAAGAGTTCCGTAAAATACCCATAACCAACCACTTGTCTACAATTCAATCTGCAATATGAGAGCTAACATCGTCGATGTTTTTAATAAGACCATCCGGGAAGCAGCGCTTCATATTTCGGGAAAAATAATCAGTCAGGTGGAGGACTTCGGACCTGAAAACCCCACTCTGTCTTATATCCTGCCGGGATTTGTCGACGCGCATGTTCATATTGAAAGTTCAATGCTGACGCCATCCCAGTTTGCCCGGATCGCGGTGGCGCATGGAACAGTGGCGACGGTCTCCGATCCACATGAGATTGCAAACGTGTTAGGAGTTGACGGGGTCAGATTCATGATCGAAGACGGCAAGCGGGTGCCCTTTAAATTTTGCTTCGGCGCTCCTTCCTGTGTGCCGGCCACTGTTTTCGAAACAGCCGGTGCCGTTATTGATGCCGAACAGGTGGGTCGCCTGCTCGCAATGGAGGATGTTGGCTACCTTGCCGAGGTGATGAATTTTCCGGGCGTATTGCAAGGCGATCCTGATATGATGGCCAAGATCGATTGGGCAAAGCACTATAATAAGGTTATTGACGGCCACGCACCCGGTCTTCGTGGGGAGGCTGCCAAACAATATGCAGGGAACGGGATTTCGACAGACCACGAGTGTTTCACATACGACGAAGCCAGGGAAAAAATAGGATATGGTGTCAAAATTCTGATCCGCGAGGGAAGCGCAGCACGCAACTTCGATGCTTTAATTCCTTTGATCTCCGAATTTCCGGGACAAATCATGTTTTGCTCGGACGACAAACACCCCGACAGCTTGATTAAAGGGCATATAAATGTTTTGGCAAAACGTGCATTGACGCTGGGATACGATATCTGGAACATTTTGCTGGCTGCCTGTATCAATCCGGTGCTCCATTACAAACTGCCGGTGGGGTTGCTTCGGGAAAATGACGCCGCCGATTTTATTTGTGTCGATAACCTATTGGAGCTTAACATCCTGCAAACCTGGCTTAATGGAGAATTGGTTTCAGAAAATGGCATTTCAAGGCTCCCCGATTTGCATAGCCCCCATCCCAATCAGTTTGATTGTAAAGCAAAAACAGCCGCTGACTTTGAATGCGCCGGCAAAAAAGATTCGACTGAAATAAGGGTGATCGAAGCTTTGGAAGGTCAATTAGTCACCCGGCAACTGAGCTGGAAGGCAAAGAAAGAAGGACAGGTACTGGTTTCCGATGTTGACAATGATATCCTCAAGATTGTCGTCCTCAGTCGCTACGCGGACACCGCCCCATCCATTGCATTCATAAAAAACTTTGGCTTAAAAGAGGGTGCCATCGCTTCGTCGGTTGCACATGACTCTCACAATATAATATGCGTTGGCTGTGACGATGCAAGTATAGCGAAGGCTGTCAATTTGATTATCGGTGCGAAAGGCGGAGTTTCTGCCGTGGGCCCGGTTGAAAGCCATTTGTTACCACTTCCCATTGCGGGATTAATGAGCGATTTGGACGGATATCAGGTAGCTGATCGGTATACAACCATCGACAGATTTGTGAAAGATCAATTAAAATCCACGTTGCAGTCACCATTTATGACTTTGTCGTTCATGGCATTACTGGTGATACCATCCTTAAAACTGAGCGACAAGGGCCTTTTTGATGGAGAAAAGTTTCAATTTATCCCATTAAGTATTTAATTAGTTACATAATTTTACGAATAGCATCATTAAACTTTGAAATATAATTTTCTAATGAAAATATTTTTTTAATATGTTTTTTTATAAATATATTTACAAGTGTTATAATGACCCTTATTAATATCAATTTCCTAACCCCAATCAAAATCCTTTCCAAACAATGGCTCACCTACGCTACAAGCAAGAAGAAGAACTCTGTTTTTGGGATCAGTTCAGAAAAGGCGATGAAAATGCCTATGCATGCCTTTACCGCTCTTACGTTCACATTCTTTACCAGTACTGTTCGCAATTCACGATTGACAAACCATTGATTAAGGACTGCATCCACGACTTATTTGTGGAACTCTGGAGAAACCGAATGACGCTGGGTGACACCACTTCCGTTCGGTTTTATCTTATGGCCTCAATCAAGAGAAAACTGGTTCGCCATTTGAATGCGCAGCAAAAGCACACTAGTAATGAAGATATACCGGTCGAATACTGGCACATCAACACCCCTTCCCACGAAAATCACCTGATTTCGGAAGAAGAATTCGAATCAACTAACCAGCATCTGAACGTAGCGATCAACGGACTTCCGCGCCGTCAGCGCGAAGCCATTTTCTTGAAATTTTACATGAACCTGAACAATCATGAAATCGCTGATCTCATGAAAATCAACATTCAGTCGGTTTACAACCTTGTTTTTGGCGCATTAGGTAACCTGAAAAAGCAAATGACCCTGGACAGACTTACTTTCTGAAAATCTGTCTGTTTTAAAATACGAGTGCAAGCGTGGCGAACTATGCCGCGCTTTTTTTGTGTTAAAAAAATAATCACAACAAACTAAATGGAATGACACTGATAACAACTCCCCTGGCTGAACGTCTTCGTCCCAAAACACTAGACGATTTTGTAGGTCAGGAAAAGTTATTGGGGCCTAAAGGCCCGCTTCGCAGAGCCATCCTGCAAAATACAATTCCCTCCATGATCTTATGGGGGCCGCCGGGCGTTGGAAAAACCACCCTCGCTTTATTGATCGCCGAAACTACTAAGAGGCAATTCTACAACCTGAGCGCCATAAGCTCCGGCGTGAAAGACTTGCGCGAAGTGCTGTCCCGGCCTTCCGGATTATTTCCGGCAATATTGTTCATTGATGAAATTCACCGGTATAACAAAAGTCAGCAGGATTCTCTTCTGGGTGCTGTGGAAAAAGGCCAGGTAACGCTCATTGGCGCGACTACGGAAAACCCTTCCTTTGAAGTCAATTCGGCCCTTTTGTCGCGCTGCCAGGTCTATATTCTGGAAGCTTTTGGTGAAAAGGAGCTCAAAGACCTGATTGCCCGTGCCGTTGAAAAAGACCAGTGGCTAAAAGAAAAGAACATCAAATTCAAATCCTATGATGCGCTGATGCGGCTCTCGGGTGGCGATGGCCGCAAGCTGCTTAACCTTCTGGAATTGGCAGTTTTGGGGAAAGGAGAAGCAAAAAAGATCGAGATTACTGATGAATGGGTTACCGAAGTTGCGCAGCAAAATATTGCACGGTATGATAAGTCTGGAGAGCAGCACTACGACATTATCTCGGCTTTCATCAAATCGTTAAGAGGAAGCGACCCCAATGCTGCAGTGTATTGGATGGCACGTATGATTGTAGCCGGAGAAGATCCGGCTTTCATTGCCCGTCGCATGCTGATTATGGCTTCAGAAGATATCGGCAATGCTAATCCAACTGCCATGATCATGGCCAATGCCTGTATGCAGGCTGTCAACGTAATCGGCTATCCCGAATGCAGGATCATTCTGTCACAAGTAGCCATTTACCTGGCCACTTCGCCTAAAAGCAACGCAAGCTATATGGCAATCAGTAATGCCATGGAAGCCGCCAAAAATACTGCTCACCTTCCGGTGCCGCTGCACCTGCGGAACGCGCCCACAAAGCTGATGAAGCAGATCGGATACGGCAAAGACTATAAATATTCACACGATTTTGAAGGAAATTTCGCTAAGCAGAATTTTATGCCGGACGAAATCAGGGGAAGCAGGTTTTTCGAACCGGGGCTGAATGCCAGAGAGGAAGAAATCCGAAAAAAACTACAGTCCTGGTGGGGCGACTGGTATGGCTATTGATCGCCCTGCTCCTTTAGCTTCTTCTGGAACTGCGCATACGAAAGATCTGGCTTACCCGACTTCTTCCTTGGTTGCTTCTGCCACTCAGCAGACAGCCTCCCAGCCAGTTTTTCGATATTTTTCGCCGTTTCCTTCTCCCCTATCATTTGGGAAAGTGCTTTCTCACGGGCATCCTGGTCTTCAGGCAAGGATGCATCCTGCCCCTGCTCTTTCCCTTTTTCATTTTTGATGGCTCCTTTCATAACTTATCTAAGGCAATAATAAAGGATTTTTTGAGTCTGTTATCTTTGCAAAGATGCATCCAAAAGCTTAATTTTTCCCGGTATTGACCATTGAAATATTGGCGAAGACCGGAATCACGACTACAAATATAGACCGTTTATAACATTCGAAAGTAAACCGTTTATAACATTCGAAAGTAAAAAGATGATCCCTGAAAGTATCCCGCTGCTTGAAAGGCAATTGCTTATCAACCAATGCAAAATCCTGGCTTTACTAAGTGACGAAAAAGAAAAAGAACTTAACGAAAAAAGAATAGAAATTCTCGAAAAGGGCTACACGGGCCTTTACCCCAAAGTATTCAATACGCTGTATGAAGAAGTACCGATCAGCGTTTATAATGAGATTTCGGATATTATGAAGATGTACAGCCGCATCAACGACTCGGTCAGGCTGTTGACGGATGGTGATAAAGAATTGTTGGACCTAGCCTCTCTGGAATTTGAAGGGTTTGACCAAGGCAGCGGCATGCACTACTATATGATGTCTTATCTGGTCGATCGGATGGATGAGCATGGCGAATATAAAGGACGCCAGTTAAAAGCGCATAACAACTTGTGTCTGGTCAAATACAACCGCATGTTAGCAGTATTCAATGACTATGAGACCCAGAAAAAAACACAATACACCACGGCGGATATTCAAAAATTTATCGACGCCGTTGGCCCAGTCCATAAGACTGTCTTGTGATCAGGTATATACCGGAAATCCACTGTAAACTATTGAATTTCAATGAGCGCTAAAAATATAATTTCTCGACAAAAAGCAATGTTTTAAATGAAGAAATTATTAAATTTGTCTTTGGAAGCCGAGTAACGGTTTTCAATAACGTTGAGTAAAATCGAACATCCCGGGTGCGTTGCAACCGGGATGTTTTTTTTATACTATACAGAGATACAGACTGATTCAGTGAAGTTGCAGATTCCGTACTTTGGCGGCGCTACGCTTTATATATAATCGATCGCTCACGGAGAAACGACTGTTGTCGTTTGATTTTCTCAATTGAAGGATAAGCCAGACACCCGTGCTTGCAGCAACAATCAGGAGCGCAAAAAACAGATAAGGCGCGACGGCATAAATGCTTTGAATGAGCTGTGACATATCAGATTTTGTTCAGTCAGGTTTTCAATTGTTTTTCCTGATAAACAAAAAAATTGTTCCAGCTAATTCGCTGTTTTACAAGGCGAGAGTGTGGAATTATCACCTCATATGACTCACTGAAATCTGGCATTTACAACCTTGGTATCACATCCCACGGCTGCCCCACTCACATAGCCTACACTGATGCCCGAGATCTTAGCGGATTTGCCGGGGGAAATCGACGTCTTCACAGTGATAATCTTAGATGTAAGCACCGCCTGCGTATCCGACAAATATTTGAATTCCACCTCAATGCTGGATATCGGTTTATCTGCATCATTTTCGACTGTCATGCTATGGATCGCAATCCCACCGACCGGGTGCCACTCATTTTCAAGTATCTTTATTTTTTGCAGTAACTTTTCTTTATCTGCCATGGAAACAAAATCGGTGGAATCCTTTTGATTCACGACTTCCGTTTTTGAAACAATCACCGGCTCGGGCTTAAGGAAATCGAATTGCTTGTAGTAATAAAGGATATAAATAAGTGCGCAGACGGGGACAATAGCGCTAATCCATTTTAATAACAGAATGAAAACTTTTTTATACTTGGCCTTTTTGCCTCTTCTTCCTGCCATAGGTACCTGACGAACGTTGGTAAATTGAAATTTTGAGCTTCTGACGGCAAATATACCGATCAGAATTCTAAATATACTCCTTATACGTCAACCAAATGATTTAACAGAGGATATAAAAAACAAACCGTCGGGATATCCCCCAACGGCCTGGCTGTGTATCGTGTAGAACAGGACTATTGCTTGGCAAACTTGTACGTATTCGTCATTCCATTCCTCCGGAAAATTTTTACGAAATAGAGGCCGGATGGAAAACTTCGCGTACTGATTTTCCCGCCCATTTCTCCCGAATTCTCAAAAACCGTTTTGCCGTTCACATCCACTATTTTTAAACTGACCACGTTGGTCCAATCGGAAATGTTAACGATCAGGAACTCCGACTGCCCAACCGGGTTGGGAAAAACGGAAGCCTCAGTGTTGTGCCCGTAGTTGAGCGACTCAATCCGGCTGTAAGCGAATGTTCCATCGAGATCGATCATTTTCAACCGGTAATAGTTCTGCCCGTCCAATGGCCTGCCGTCAATGACCGAATATTTTTTGGTCGCACGACTCTCACCCATGGCTGCCTGGCTCGCAATCACTGACCATGATTTGCCGTTATCACTCCTTTCTACGTCAAAGCGCTCACTGTTAACTTCCTCGGTAGTTACCCAATTGAGTAAGGTGGTACTGCCTTCTTTTTTGGCCAAAAAACTCACCAACTTCACAGGCAGCGCATTGTTAACGTTGATTTGATAAACCTTCTGACCAATCAATGTTCCGCCTTCATCCCTCACCTGCACCAGGAATGTATATATACCCACCGGCCCCGTAGGTGTCCCTGAAATCACACCCGCAGTTTCGTCCATGGACAAGCCTGGCGGTAACCTATCAAAGCTGCTTCCGGCGACAACCGAATATTTCTCATTTACACCGGTATAATCCGCAACATCCGACGGAGGGGTGCCATCATTGTAAGGGCTGTTCACGTAGGCATCGTAGGGGATCGGCTTGAAGGTCAGGACAGGGGTCGCACACCCCCCGCCTCCGCTGCCATCTGCGGACGGAGTAACGAATGCACCATAAACTTCGATCGCATTCAATGCCCCAGCCACGCCGGCCACGGTGAGCCTTACTTCATCGAAAGGCATAGTCGGCTTGAAGTTGACGTTATAAATGTCTGTTTCCGTACCGTTGCCGATGAGTGGTAGCAACAATTGCAATTGAAGCAGGGTGTTTCCACTGGCAGACTCACCTGTTTGTATGCCATTCAGGTAGGTGGTCAGGGTGAGCGACTGCAGCAACTGGAGTTGCACGATGCTTTGAAGGTCCCTGATCGTAAAGCCAACGACTGAATTAGCAGGATAATCTACCACACCGTTTTTCACGGATATTGATGCCGTGCCTGCCGCTCCCGCCGGTATGCTGATTGTGGCAAAATCCGACGTACTTGAACTGATCACATTTGCCGGATTGGCTACTTCGCACAGGGCACATATACCAGTCAGGCCTGTGCGCGAATTCTCGATAACAACGGGCTGCTCAGGAGTGGTCAGGAATTTGGTTGTTCCACAAATAATTGGATTGTTGTTGCAGAGTGACTGAATAACTGCATTATATATCCTTAATGTACTCAGATCTACATCAACTGTATTGGTGAACTCAATCCTAACTTCGTCAAAAATATCCTCTGCAACCACACCGACGATCTGCCGACCGGAAGAACTGAGCAAAGCAGCGCCGACAAGCAACCTAGTGCCGCTATATCCCGGGCTGACAGAATGAGCTGTTTCAACCCCTTCCAGATAGGTACGAATCCGGATCGCTGCCAGTGCCTGTACGTTCAGTAGAGACACGGAGGATATATCAAATCCCGCATAAGTATTTGCAGGATAATTAGTAATAGCGTTCTTTACCGCGAAACCAGCCACATTTCCAACAGTGACACCCACATTAATGGTGGCAAAGTCGTCCGTAGACGATCCGTCAACAACATTCTGGGTATTTGTAATGCTACAGTTTACGCAAACTGCGGTGTTAATCACTGTATTTGCCGAGTTTACAAATACAGAGTAATTGGGATTTACCAGGTTTACCGGGGTATTACAGGTAAGCGCTCCGTCATTGCAAAAGCGGGTGACCACAGGACCATAAACAGCGGTTGTCTGAGTCACGCCAACCGTTTGAGTAACCGTTATTTTAATTTCGTCAAAATCCGCCGTGGTTAAAAAGCCCAGAATTTGACGTGACCCTGTTACCAGGCCTACATTGGCAAGCCCTGCGCTCCCTTGCTTAGACTCCTGTTGAACTCCTTCCAGATAAGTAGTGATGGTGATACTGCTAATCAAATCCAAGCCAACCAATTGTGCATTACCCACTGAAAACCCGGCAAATGTGCCGCCCGCATAAGGCACTCCTTCTTTCTTGACAGAAATGGAGCCCTGTGCACCTACGGCAGCCAAAACATTGATTGTCCCGGGCGTATCGAGGTCGCCATCAATCACATTATCCTGATTTGACACCGAGCAGCTAACGCAGGCTGCGCCACTGATGCCTGTATTGTTCAGGCTTACAGTTAACGGATAAGTTGGGGATGAAAGTTGTGTGGGAACATTACATATCAAAGCTGGCCCCTCGGTAAAACGCTCGAAAACCGCGTTGTAAATCCGCGTTTCCCCCGCGAGGAGACCAACAGCATTAAAGACGATCTCTACTTCATTGAAAGGTCCGGACGAAGTGAAACCAATTGTGTTTCTTGTACCCACGGTCAGCGCTGCGCCCGATACCAGAAGGCCAGCACCAGTTGCAAAATCAACATTTGTACCGTTCAACTTTGTCCGGATTGTTATTTCACTTAAAACGTTTAGCTGGAGTGCACTGGCAGAACTGATCTCAAATCCGGCAAATGTGCCGCTTGGATATGTTGTGACATTGTCGTGCACCCTGAAAAATTTCGTCCCCAGGTTTGTCAGTACTTGCACCAATCTCGCATAGTCCTGAGTATCCCGGCTAATGGCATTTTCGTCATTAATAACCCCGCCAACAGTCAGAATCGAGACTATATTACCTCCGCTGCTCTCAGTGGTTACGTTAAAGTCAGGAACGCTGGCATTCGTTCTGACGTTCGGCGGGAAACCCGGAGTGGTGCAGTACTTTACCTGAAACGCATGATAGATGTCAACACTTTCCGTATTGGTACCGCAAACTAGGGGGGCGTTCCTCGTCAAAGTGATCTGAATTCCGTCGAATGTTGTTGCGCTTCCCGACGATGTGATAAAGCCAACTTCAAACAAGCCTCCTCCAATTGGCGTAATAATAGGAGATGTTGTAAACGACACTTCCGAAGAACCCGACATAGCGGAAATCCGCCTTGAGTTAAAGTCTGCCAGATTGTTACTGGTTATAAATCCGATATAATTACCAATGTCATAGGTCCCTCCACTGATCCTGATTGTCCCTGTCGCGTCCTGGACAGCGGTACATATTCCACCCGATCTGGTGGCGTTGAGTGTTAGAGTAGCTGCCCCGGAAGGGGAATCGTCGATCAGACTACCTGAACCTGACAAGGTTGTACCCGGGGTCAGCGTTGGCGTAACTGTAAGACCGCTGATCGCTGGCAAAGAAAAACTTGTTTCATCGTTGCAGGCAAGGTTCGCCTGCTGAGCGGAGACCTTTATGCTGAGCGCCGCCAGGCTCAAAAATAAAATGACCGAAAAACAGGCTAAAACGGATTTATAATGGGAATCCGCGCCACAAAAATCGTTCACCGGCCTCTGATGTTTCCGGCCGATTTGATAGGTAGTTTGAAGAAATGTTGCCATAAAAAAAGGATAAGTTGGACTATTAAATAAAGGGACGTCGGTATCGTGAGGGCAAAGTTTCTCCATTACTGACGTTGCTATACGTTAGTATGGGGGCAATCAGAAAATTGTGGTGGGAGACGGATTAGGGCGCTGTTAAAAAGCGGAGGAAATATTGTTTCATACGGTTTAAAATTTTGTGATGAGAAAATTTACTATCCCCGATAATCAAATAACTTCTATCCAGCTAACTAGGTTAGAGCCACGATAGCATCAGTTAATTGCAAATTTATCTATAAATAAGTCAAAAAAAACCCACATATTATTACTATTGGGCTACCCGATATTTGTGGGGTATATAGAATTAATTTTAGCTACACGCCTCTAATGCTTCTCTACAAGAATGATCCGTAGAATCCCAAAATTTGCCGTTAAATAAGTTTCAGACTTCAAAAGCCGAAGAAGGTGCGTATTAATTTGAATAATTGAAGTATAATGTTGCACTATGGCAACTTACCTGCGTAATAAGAGCTAGTATTTTCTGCTCATACGGTACCAGAAGTTGTTCTGTCATACACCATACACAGCTAAATTGAAAATAACCCAATAAATTCTATGAATGTAGTTTTAATAGATGAAAGCCTGCTTCTGGCAGATGCACTGAAAAATCTGCTGCTTGTTACACCTGAAATATCACAAGTTGACATATATACAGAAATAAAGGAACTTGTTCAGGCCAGCATCCCCGTAGACTTGCTCGTGATAGATATGGCCCTTCCCGGCTTAAACGGCATGGAGGCGTTGGAAACCTGTCGTGCTTTGCTTCCTGCTGAACTTAAAATCTTGGTTTTTTCTCTGGTGACTGATGTACTGACCATCAAACACACCATCAAAAGAGGGGCTAACGGAATTATATCAAAATCGGCTACTTATGAAGAATTTCAGGAGGCCGTCCTTCAGGTTGGCGCGGGCAAGCAGTATATCTGGGAAGGAGTTACGGGAAAATCTGATTAACAGCGTCTTTACGGACGATCAAATCGCGCTCCACCTGTCTCCAAGGGAAAAAGAGGTTTTACAAAAGGTATGTAGTGGAAGAACGATCAAAGAAATTGCCTATGACCTGAAACTAAGCGCACATACAGTACAATATTACCATCGCAGCGTTATGGAAAAACTGAAAGTGAAGCGTACCACCGACCTAATTGTCTATGCAATACAGCACAAACTTTACATACCCGAGGGGAAGTAATTCGTTTACAATCCGGCTCGGTAAAAATCGGGGCGGGGATTTAATGCAGGATTTTTCCACTGGTGCCAATAAGGGTAAATAGGAGCCTTTTCACTGGCTTCATCCAGTTTTTTGATGTGATCTAAGGAAAGGTTCCAGCCAATCGCTCCCAAATTCTGCCTCAACTGCTCTTCATTTCGCGCACCTATGACTATATTGCTAACTGTTGGTCTCTGCAATAGCCAGTTCAAGGCAACCTGGGCCACCGTTTTTTCAACTTCGGCTGCCACTTCATCCAGGGTATCAATTAAGTGAAAGAAAAAGTCCTCGGGGATTGCCGGTCCTTCGCCCCCGCCCTGTGCAATGCGGCTGTCAGCCGGCAAAGGATGGTTTCTTCTGTACTTTCCACTAAGCCTACCGGCAGACAAAGGGCTCCATACTATAGTACCCACTTTCTGGTCAAGTCCAAGGGGCATGAGTTCCCATTCGAATTCCCTGCTCAATAAGGAATAGTGGGCCTGGTGTGCGATATATTTAGCCCAACCATACCTTTCCGACACAGAAAGCGATTTCATCAAATGCCAACCCGAAAAATTGGAACAGGCTATATAGCGCACTTTCCCAGCTCTGATCAGGTCATCCAGGGCACTTAAGGTCTCCTCTACCGGGGTAGTCCCATCAAAACCATGCATATGATAAATATCGATGTAGCTTGTTTTAAGCCGCTTCAAACTGTCCTCGCAAGACTTGATCAGATGAAACCTGGACGAGCCAAAGTCATTCGGATTATTCCCCATTCTGAATGTTGCCTTGGTGGACAAAATGATTTTATCCCGCAGTCCGATAATCGCTTTACCCAGAATCTCCTCAGACATCCCCTGGGAATACACATTAGCCGTATCAAAGAAATTGAGCCCGGCATCCATACAAAGGTTTATTAAAGTGGCGGCCTCGTCTGCCTGGGTATTACCCCATGCTCTGAAAAAATCACCGCCGCCACCAAAAGTACCCGTCCCGAAACTGAAGACCGGAACTTTCAAACCGGAACCTCCCAATTGCCTGTATTCCATGATCAGATCATCGATAAAGTGAAAGAGTGCTCATAATCATTTTCAAACAAATACTACAACCTAATAATAAATTTCTCAACCGTTAATCATTTACTTCTAACCATTCCTTCATTCTTTTTGGCGAATATCCATGGTTAAGCTTCCTTGAACTGTTTCAAATAAATCAAAAATAATGCAGACTTTCACACTTTGGAGCTTTTTTGTTTTGATGCTTGCGTTAGCAATTTTTAGTACGATATCGATCCTGAAATGGTTTAGCAGGCAACACTTCAGACGTCTGATACACCGGCACGGTGTTGAATCACCGGCAACCCTGCTCAGCATAAAAAAACTGGGAGACTCCGAAGGCCCGACGTATAGGCTTGTACGAATCAGACTGCTGGTTAACCGAGGGAAAGGCGAAAATTATGTGACAGAGCTGGACCAGAAGCTCAGCATAGTCCAGCTTCAGGCGATTAAGATTGGAACAGAGGTCAAAGTAAAATACCACCCCAGTAGACCTAAACAAGTAATGCTGCTCACCGGGGCAGATTCCGCCGTTAAGTAAAACTGAGGATCGTGGAAATCAGGGCAAAAAAAATAACTTCTCTGAAATTCAGAGAAGTTATTTGCATTATTTACTCAACGTTCCTCTATTACTTAACCTTTAAACTCGCTCGCCAGATAAGCACCTGGCGTTCCGCCTAGCCTTGGTTCAGAATATTAATCAAATATGCTCCTTCCAATCCGTTAATGGGAAATTCGATTATCAACCGGTGACATTCGCTTAACATTCGGAGAAATGGGCTATTAAAAAGTAATTTTCAAACTTTTGCATCTTATTAATTGATTGCATTGCGAATCCAAGATCCGTATTATATTTAGAGAATAATTTTAACCGACATTAAAACCTTAACCAATGAACCGTAGAGAAGCTGTTCAAAAAATAACCCTGCTTTTGGGAGGCAGCCTTTCAGCTCCCCTGATGGCAGGCATTATGGGCGAAAAACTGAACTTCGGCCCGTCACTTGAAATTTCCGCCGGGCAGGAAGCCCTGCTGGCGGATGTTGCGGATGTAATCATACCCACAACCAGCACGCCCGGAGCAAAAGCAGCGGGTGCAGAGAAATTCATTACCCGCGTTCTGAGAGACTGCTATCCGATCGACGAGCAGAAGAAATTTTATGAAGGTCTTGACAAAATTGACGCCCTCAGTAAAGAAACCTATTCGAAACCTTTTTCCGCTCTGGATTCGCCCCAAAAGACAGATATCATCAGGAAAACTACCGTTTCGGATAAACCATTCTTTTTGCAAATGAAAGGTTTTGCGGTAACAGGCTATTTCACCTCGGAGATTGGGGCAACGCAGGCCCTCGATTATCTGCCGATCCCCGGCAGATTCGAAGGAAGCTGGCCCATGCCGAAAGGACAAAAGAGCTGGGCCCTGTAATTTTAACCCTGACCAATTAAAACTATCAATAATGGCGAATTTAAATATTGATGCATTAAAAGAAGTGACTTATGATGCCATCGTGATCGGCTCCGGCGTGTCGGGCGGATGGGCCGCAAAGGAACTGACCGAAAAAGGACTTAAGGTTTTGATGCTCGAAAAAGGCAAAAACCTCGAACACGTTACCGGCTACGAAAACGCCCTCAAAGCGCCGTGGGAAACGCAGTATAACGGCCGGCTGACAGTAAAACAAAAAGAAACCCACCCCTTTTTATCCCGTGACTACCCGTACAATGAAATGACGGAGAAGTATTGGATGAACGATATGGATGCCCCTTACGAAGAAAAGAAGCGATTTGACTGGTTCAGGCCTAACATAGTCGGTGGCAAATCCATCATGTGGGGACGCCAGTCATACCGGTTAAGCGATATAGATTTTGAGGCGAATCTCAAAGACGGCATCGCGGTCGACTGGCCAATACGCTATAAAGACATTGCACCCTGGTATTCCTATGTGGAAAAACACGTAGGTATTTCGGGGGAGAAACTTGGCCTGCCACAATTGCCCGACAGCGATTTTATCCCCCCGATGGAAATGTATTTCGTTGAAAAAGAAGTCCGGAAAAGACTAGAAAAGGAATTTCCAGGACGTAACATGACCATTGGAAGGGTTGCTAACTTGTCCCAGCCTACTAAAATACAACTGGAAGGAGGCCGCTCCCCATGCCAGTATCGCAACCGTTGCTCCTATGGTTGTCCGTATGGCGCTTATTTCAGCACGCAGTCGAGTACTTTGCCACCGGCTGTCAAAACGGGCTTGCTCACATTACGCCCTGATTCCGCAGTGCGCGAGATCATTTATGACGGAAAAAAATCAGGCGGACGTGCAACCGGCGTACGGGTTGTGGATACCACTACACTGCAGGAAAAGGAATATTTTGCCAATATCATTTTTGTTTGTGCAAGCGCGCTCGCGTCTACGGCGTTGCTGCTGAATTCTACCTCGGACCGTTTTCCAAATGGCATGGGTAATGATTCGGGCGAGCTTGGGCACAACCTGATGGACCACCATTTCCGTACCGGTGCCAGCGGTGTTTGGGAAGGTGATCTGGACAAATACTACTTTGGCCGCCGCGCGAACGGGATTTATGTCCCGAGGTACAGAAATATTGGTTCCGACAAACGTGATTACCTGCGCGGCTTTGGCTACCAGGGTGGCGGCGGTCGCCAGGGATGGCAGCGCAATGTAGCAGAGCTTGCTTTTGGCGCCGATTTCAAAGACGAGCTGACTACTCCTGGGAACTGGACCATGGGTTTTGGAGGCTTTGGCGAAACACTGCCTTATCACGAAAACTACATGTATCTCAGCAAAGAGAAAAAAGATAAGTTTGGCATTCCGACCGTTGTTTTTGACGCAGACCTTCGCGAAAACGAGAAGAAAATGCGTGTGGATATGATGAATGATGCGGCTGAAATGCTTGAAAAATCAGGGGTGAAGAATGTAAAAACGTACGACAACGGTTCTTACCTTGGCATGGCTATCCATGAGATGGGTACCGCCAGAATGGGTCGAGACCCAAAAACATCCGTTCTGAACGGGAACAACCAGATTCATGCGGTTAAAAATGTGTTCGTTACAGATGGGGCCGCAATGACTTCCGCTTCTTGTGTGAACCCGTCACTGACCTACATGGCGCTTACGGCCCGCGCGGTAGACTTCGCAGTTAAAGAATCGAAGAAGAAGAATATTTAATTTGTAGTTAAGACTTGCCAGGTTTCAGAAATCTGGTAAGTCTTAACTACAAAATTTTTACCCCCGCTTCCCGAAACGCCCTCAGTTTCTGATCCGAGGCATCCACTTCCGTAATGATATAATCAAGACTCCCTATCGGGCAAACGCGGTAGCTTTCATACGTTTCAAGTTTATCGAAGGTGCTCAATGCCACTGCAATTCCGGAATTCTCCAACATGGCCCGCTTCAGTTCTGCCTCCTCCATATAATTTGCAGTCACACCTTTTTGCGTGTCCAGCGCGCAGACACCCATCAAATAAACGTCGGCCTGGAAACTTGCGACCATTTTAACAGCCGTTAATCCGACGATCGTTTCCGATTCCTTAAAATACAATCCGCCAAGCAAGATCAGCTTAACCCCCTGATATGCAGAAAGCGCGGGAATAATGGCTGTATTGTTTGTAATAACCGTAAGTTTGATATCCGTCGGCAGAAGCGAAACCAGGGTATAAACGGAAGTTCCCCCATCAAGAAAAATGGTCTGGCCGCTTTTAATTAAAGGCTGTGCTTTGAGCGCGATGATTTCCTTGTCATCTTTCAGGTACCCGATCCTTTCTTTGAACGTCAAGGGATTGTGCGCACGTGGTATCGCCCCTCCCCGGACTTTCATCAGTAAGCCATTGTTGGATAAAGCGTCTATATCCCGCCTGATCGTATCTTCCGAGACATTCAGGTCGTTGCTTAATTTCGTAAAACTAACCTCCTGGTGGTCTTGCAATTTGGCAAGAATGTGTGCAAAGCGTTTCTCCCTGATCATTGCCTCATTTTTTCTTGCAAATTAATGCAAATTTGCAGTATTTCGCAAACACAAATATGTCACGGCGTTATGCATCACAAAGCGAAGATCAAAAGGGCAAGAAGGGCAGTGCTGCTCATTTTTCTGGTTTGCGGAATTGGCCTGTCCAGCTGGGCGCCCATGGTACCGTTTGCAAAACTAAAGCTAGGCCTTAACGAAGCAGATCTTGGTATCGTTCTGCTCTCGCTTGGCGCCGGGGCAATACTCACCATGCCATTTACCGGCTTGCTGATCAACAAATATGGCAGCCGAAACATGGCGCTGATCTCAGCCCTCATCATTGCCGTGTTGCTTCCGCTGTTACTGCAGGCAACGTCCCCGCTGCTTCTCGCCGTCGCCCTTTTTGTTTTTGGTGCCGGCATTGGCTCCATTGATGTCGCTATGAATGCCCAGGCCGTGCTGGTGCAGGAGAAGCATGGTAGTCACATCATGTCGTCTTTTCATGGTATGTTCAGCCTCGGTGGCTTAATGGGATCTATTGGACTAGGCTTTTTGATTAAAGCAGGTCTGTCCCCTACTGTCGCTGCTGTCAGCATTTCCCTTCTTCTGATCCTGATCACGCTGAGCCAGTTCAGATACTTGCTGCCACATTCGGAAGAGGCCCAAATGGACACCACAAGCCTCGTCTTGCCCAGAGGCCCGGTTTTGTTTTTGGGTATCATGTGCTTTATTGTTTTTTTAGCCGAGGGCTCTCTGCTGGATTGGAGTGCCGTGTTTCTTCAATTTTCAAGAGGCTTTGACCCCTCCCTTTCGGGGGTTGGTTATGCGTCCTTTTCCGTGGCAATGGCAGTTATGCGGCTCACCGGTGATGGCATCATCCACAGGATCGGACCTGCGAAGGTGGTCTTATATGGGACGCTGCTAGCTGGCTCCGGATTTCTGATCGCCGTATTGCTCCCATCGGCCGCCGCCGCATTGATCGGGTTTGTACTGGTCGGTCTCGGTGCCGCCAATGTGGTACCTGTTTTTTTTACAGCCGCCGGGCGAATCCCAAATATCCCTCCATCCCTCGCTTTGTCCGGCGTAACGCTTCTTGGCTACTCAGGCCAGCTGGCTGGACCAGCATTGATTGGGGTTATTGCTGAAATGACTTCACTATCTGTAGCCCTTGGCATTGTGGGCGGACTACTGTTCCTGGTAGCTTTCACTTACCGGCACCGGGAATAGCAGTTAAAATGCCTCGCCCGTAAACAAATAAAAACCCGGCCCGTCTTTTGTGAAGCCCACATCGAGCCTCAGGAAAATATCTTTTTTGGGAAACAGCAGATATCTTAGCCCCACCCCGCCGGAGGGTCGCGTGTAAGCAGTTGAGAACGAAGCTATTTTCGGGCTTACTATAGCAGCACCGGCAAACGCAACGGCGCCAATCCGTTTACTAAAGCCAAAGGGTAGCCAGCGGTGCTCCACCTGGGCTGCGACCATGTTTTTATCACGATAGCGGCCATAGTAATATCCTCTCATGATCATTTCGCCGCCCATTAACGCAAGCTGGTTAAATGGAACGTTCCCGGAAGTGAAAGTCCCGTTGACCTGCCAGGCCAGCACGTTTCTCACACTGGTCGGGTGAGATGACCTCACATCAACATTGACCGCCTGGAAATCAAAATCACTTCCCAGTGCTCTATTGTATTTCAAAAAAGAGACTTCGCCAAAGAATCCTTTCCGCACATTCAATACATTGTGGCGGTTATCATAAACCAACGCAGCTCCAAACCCGATGTTACGTGTGCCATCATTACCTAATGGTTTGTCATAAACATGATTGTCGGGCTGATTGAAATGCGTGTTATATAATTGCTGGTAATCAATCTCAGGGCCTATAAAAAGGTTAGGCCTTATTTTTCGTAAAACCCTTTGCTTTAATAAGATATAATTGGCATCGATCAGGGCCGGATCTTTTTCCGGTGTTTCAGGACCAATCCCATAATAAAGTAATGGAAACCGCTGGAATCTCGTGCGGCCCAGAAAAAACCATTTGTCTTTATCCCCGTAAATCGCGTTATCGAGCCAGATTCCATATTGCGCTTCCAAGGTTACAAAAGTGAATGCCTGAATTTCACTAAGCCTGTTTAATGTATCCTTTTTGGCCTGAAACAGAAACAAGGAGGATAAGCCGAATTCGAAGCTGGTTTCGGGAGAATAACCCAATGTTGGATAAATTCTGAAACTGGATTCCCCAGGGGCCGTCGTATCTGAAACTGTTTTTTGGACAAACCGCTTAAACCATCCGTCCTGGGCATTTGCAAAATGACTCGCGACTATACCATTAAGAAGCAGTACAAAAACTCTTATAGTACGCAAATCCTGTGTATTTTGGGTGAGATCTTATTTAGAATATTCATCCAGTAAAAAAATTAAGCCAAGCTCATGATAATACGCCTGTTCCTGGTTTATATCGCTTTATATGCCTTTTCTGCCCTTGCTCAAAGCATCCCGGAAAAAGGCTTATGGTGGAAAAGAAATAACCTCAGGGTTATCCAAATGAATTTACCTTCCTATGAGGCGGCGACCATCAACGCCGATTCAATTGTAGCCGACCTGGTAGCGTTTTCCGCTAATACATTGCTGATCAATGCGGGAGGGATCATGGCTTTTTATCCCACGAAGCTGGATTTTCATTATACCAATCCCTACATGAAAAGCGATGTCCTGGCCGACATTATCCGGAAATGCCATGCAAATGATATCAAAGTCATCGTCCGGTTTGATTTCAGCCGGGTGCACGAAAGCATTTTCCAAGCGCACCCCGAATGGTGCTATATTTCTCCAAAAGGTGAGCGGATCATTAATACGGACATGTATGTGGTTTCCATCAATGCGCCTTATGTCCAGGAAAAAGCATTCAAGATTATCGAAGAAGTGATTGACATGTTTCCCATCGACGGCATCTTCCTGAATATGCCTGGTTATCAAGTCAGCAACCCCTATGAAAGCAAATACCATGGGATCGACCAGAATGATTTTGACAAAAAGAAGTTTGCGGAATTCTCTGGAGGGAAAACTTTACCTACCGAAGAAAATAAAGCTGACCCGCTATTTCAGCAATACCTGGAATTCAAAAAACAAACGGTAGAAGATTGGTCGGAACGGCTGCACAAGCTCGTTAAATCAAAAAACGAGCAGATCGCGATATGCACTTATTCCGACAAATTTGTTGACATCATCCGGCACGAGTCGCAAAGCATGACCACCTTACCTTATTGGCCGTATACCGCTTCTGACAATGTCGGCAATGCCGTTAACTCATTCCCCCATCACATCATCAGCAATGCGAGCATTCAGCAGATTTCCTTTCAGTCGCGCTACAATGCGGTTGAGCCACAGGAAGTGCAGATCCGGCTTTATGAGAACATTGCCAATGGTTCGGGCCTGGATATGAGTATGATGGGCGACATGAGGGGTTATGAAGACGAGCGAAATTATGATGTTCTGAAAAAGGTCTATTCCTTCCATAAAAAACATGAACCCTACTTCGGCCGCTATAAATCCTTAGCCAAAATTGCGGTTATTGCTCCCGGTGCCTGGCCCAACGGCGATCCGATGCAGGAATACCGGGGCATTCAGCTGATGCTGAGGGAAGCCCACATTCCATTTGACATTATTGAAGACGGACAGATCGGGAATCTCGCCGATCAAGTGAAAAGTTACAAACTTCTGATCCTTCCGGAAATAACCTATCTCAAACCGGAAGCGCTGCGGATTTTGAATGACGCCAGCAAGCAAGGCACCAGTCTGATCGCTACTAACCGTAGCCTGTTCGACAGTCCAGAAACCTTATTGGGCCTGTTCGGAGCCAAAATAGCAAAAAAAGACAATGATGGCACCGGCAATTACCTGGTACCCGACGACCGTTCGATCTTGAAGAGCTTCAAAGGCCAGACCATGTTGTTCTGGAAATTCAATCTGGGGTTGTATGACCTTTCGGGTGCCGACCGACGGCTGCTCCCCGTTTTAGCTAAAGGTCGGCCCGGACCGCCCGAAATCATTGGCGGTCACGATCCTACCGGGTACTACGCGATGGGGATCAAAAATCACGAAAAGAGCAAGGCGGTCATTTTCCCCATGAACCTTGGAAAAATCTACTATATGCATGGTTATCAGGAGCATAAACAGATCTTACTGGATGCGGTCAGCTATCTTTTGCCAGAAGCCTTGGAAACTATTCAAACGAACGCCCCCGCCCGAGTCGAAACCATTTTAAAGGAATTTTCGAAGAA
This sequence comes from Dyadobacter sp. HNCC25DJ185, assembly GCF_056895195.1. Lineage (NCBI taxonomy): Bacteria > Pseudomonadati > Bacteroidota > Cytophagia > Cytophagales > Spirosomataceae > Dyadobacter > Dyadobacter sp. HNCC25DJ185. The sequence continues at coordinate 47,899 of NZ_JBXHAR010000011.1, read as the reverse complement.
TACCGTCAGTAATCAGGAAACCCAAAGCAGTAACGGCCTGATCCTGCACCTGGTAAATCTTACAGGGTTCAGCGGCAATACTTATTTCGAACCCATACCGTTGCCTGATTTAAAATTTAAGATTCAATCAGACAGAAAGCCAAAGAAAGTGTTTACCCTCAGCAATAACGGGCCGGTCAGATTTTCCTGGAAAAATGGTTTTATTGATCTGGAAATCAGCAAACTGGAAGGTTTCGAAGGGGTTGTAATGGAATGGAATTAAAACATCATTTAAAAATCGATTCATGAGCGACATACAAAAGACAATTCCCACATTATACGAATGGGCCGGCGGAATGCCTGCTTTTGAAAAACTGACCGACCTGTTTTATAAAAAGGTACTCAACGACCCATTGCTCGAGCCGGTTTTTAAGCATATGTCCCTGGAACATCAAAAACATGTTGCCCACTTTATCGCCGAAGTCTTCGGCGGGCCGAAAATGTACAGCCAGGAAGACGGCAGCCACTTCAAGATGATCCAGAAACATTTTTCCAAACATCTGACAGAAAAACATCGGCAGTGCTGGGTTGCCTTGCTATTGGAGACTGCGGATGAAATCAGCCTGCCCGACGATCCCGCATTCCGCTCTGCATTTGTAGCTTATATCGAATGGGGCACCCGCATTGCGGTGCTGAACTCCAATTTGGAAAGTCTTGAAATGGACCACGAGGAGCCCATGCCCAAATGGGGTTGGGGCGTCCCTGGTGGGCCTTATCTGGGATAACCTACAATTTCGGTGCGTCGGGTTTATTCGGGACGTCCCAGTTATTTGCCCCTTTCGTCTTCAACTTGCGGCGGTAGACCTTATCATTGGCCGTGACATACAACACGTCAAAATCTTTCCCGCCAAACGCCACATTGGAAGCGGCTCCATTGGGTGTCGGCAAAATCGCATTGACCCTGCCGGTTTGATCCAAAATCTGCACACCCGACCTCGTCGCTACGTAGATGCGTCCTTCACGGTCACAGGTAAGCCCATCGGCCCAGGCATTCTCTTCGCTGTCGCGGACATGGAGCCAGCCAAATTTTTGCTTATATTTTAATGTTCCGTCGGGCTGGATTTGGTACGACCAAACCCAGTGTGTGGCCGATTCTGTAACATAGAGCAAGGTTTGATCCGGTGATAACGCAGCGCCGTTGGCAAATAGAATCCCCTTGTCGACTTCCACTTTTTCACCGTTCGGTTTAATCAGATAGAGCGTGCTGGGCTTTTCCCGACCGTCCGGCACAGTAACGTATACATTTCCATTGTTCGCAACCGTCAGATCATTGCCCTCAATTCCTTTTGCTATTTCCTGCTTATTGCCCTGTGCATCATAAGAGATAATGGACAGCGTTTTCGGAGCAACCTCATACCGTTTGCCATCTTTGCCAAACTCGGTGCCGCTTGCCCTTTGCGAATCCTCATTGATTACGGTGGCCTTTCCGTCCAGCCCCACCCTATAAGTTTTGGAATTGGGTATATCCTGGTAAAAAACCTCCCCCGACTGGCTGGCCGTTGGCCCCTCTGTAAACCTGTATCCATCTCCCACCAACTCCCAATCCTGACCCGGAACAAGTATACTGGCCAAAACCTGATTCTGACTGAAACCTTTTTTTACCGGTTCCGGCCAGCCTTTCCACAAGTACCGCATCGCTTCGGGGAAAAGCGCAGTTCCTTGTTTCCCATTATGCCCGCCTTCGCCCCATTGGTGCGTTACCTCGTAACCTGCGAAAGTCAGCGCACGCAGCATTGTCTGGTTGGCCATCCACCAGTCACCGGCATAAATGTTCAGGTCCTGGCTTCCATCCTGCATATAGATGCGCAGTGGTTTGGGTTCGAATTTTCTCACGAGCGTAGGGTAGCGGTCCGCGCCACGCAGTCCTACATACGTTCCTATCGCGCTGTAAACCCGTGTAAAGGCATCGGGCCTCTCCCAGGCAGCGGTGAAAGCACAAACTGCCCCGCTGCTCGATCCGCCAATCGCCCTGTCGTTACCATTCCTTGATAACTTAATGGGCCTTCCATCACTTGTTTTTTGTTTTTCGACCTCAGGCAGAATTTCGTTTAAAATAAATTTCACATAGGCATCACCCAATCCATCGAATTCAAAGCTTCTGTTGAAACGGTCATTGGCTTCACTGGGGTTAGCCGCCCTGACCCGCCCGTGCATGACAAAAACACCAATGGTGACGGGCATTTCCTTTTTGTAAATGAGGTTATCGAAAACTGTGGGGGCTTTCCATTGGATGCCATCCTGATTGACGTAAACGCAAGCGGGCTGGTCGGGCTTATATTGCGCAGGAACATACACCCAATACTCTCGCCAGGTACCGGGAAATATTTTGGATTGATCAAAAGTAAATTTCAGTACCTCCCCTTTGGGAACGCCCGCCTGCTCTTCGGAAGCAGGGTCGACGGGATAATTTTCGACCGGCGCCTGTGCATGGGCCGTCAGTATACTTGTAACCAAAAAAAAGATTGTAAAAAAAGGTTTCATAGTTAAGTACCGGTAAAATTAGCCACAGACTTTGTAAGGAAACTTTATAAATAGCTCAGCCACCATTTCTTGCTTCTGGCGCGGTATTCCCCGAACCATTTGCAGGGGAAGTAAAGAGACGCCACGATGAGGACCCATATCACATATACTATTCCCAGGTCATAGCCAAAGTCAAACGGCCTGAATTTGAAGAATAACTTGTCATCCGTAGCCTGCTGCCAGGTGTACCCGGAAGAAAGTACCGCAATCATGCAAACAATATGGATCAGGTAAAAATGGATCATAAAGAAGAAAAAAGGCACTCTGCCATAAACAGTAACAATCCTGGCAATGCTGTTGGCCGAGCTTTCCGTCAAAGAGAGTGCGATCAGGAGCGGGCCTTGCGTCATGAGCGTAAACAATAACGATGGCGGGTATTTGGTGACATTGAAAAAAGAAAGAAGTGTTTTCAAACCGGTCTTCTGCATTTCCCAGTGGGAGGGATCGCCATACAGATTGATGAATCTCAAAATAAAAAACAGGATCGTAAGTACGATCCCAGTTATCATCAGCGTCCTTTGCCGTTCAGTTTGCGGAATCCCTTTTTTATAAAGCATCCCTAACCCATAACCTGCCATCATGATACCGGCCCAGGGAAAAATCACATACAGGAAAGCAATGGAGCCCCCGTCGCCCCTGGGCAGAAATGTACCCCTTCCGGTGAAAAATATTCTTAAAAGAATATCCGGCGCCGAGTTCTCCGCAACTTTGACGTAATCCAACAAATTATGCCCAAAAATGAGCACGCAACCTACGATAAGGATTGCTTTGGGAGATACGAAACGTACCAGGATACCCAATAGCACCATACTACAGCCTAATGCCCAAAGCACGGCCATGAACAAGGTCCTGTAAGTAACATCAAATGAAAAACCGAAAGTCATAAAAATGATCTCGACCAGGATCAGCCAGAAACCGCGTTTGATCAGGAAAGAAGAAGTATCCGTGTCGGATTTGTTTTGCCCGGACAGATAGGCCGAAATCCCTGAAAGCAACATAAACGAAGGCGCACAAAAATGGGTGATCCATCTTGTGAAAAACAAAATCCCCGTGGTAGTTTGAACGTCGGTAGGATCAGCAGTAAACGCGGACTCATGAAAAAAGTCGCGGACATGATCCAGCGCCATGATGACCATGATGGCACCCCGAACCGTATCAATGGATTTAATGCGCTGCAGTGTGCCTGCTGTCGTCATATCAAATGGTGAGTATTACATTTTCATTCTTCTAAAAAGTGACACAATACCTTGATTTACTGTATGCTGTGTTGGGCCACTTAAGCAAAAAAGGGATGGTTTTTAGCCATCCCTTTTTCAAAACTGGTGATCGTCAGCAATTATTAAGGCTGACCGAACTCCCCGTCTGCGATAATGGTAACTTCTTCGCTAAGCATTGGCGCGGGAAACTTCGGGCCGATTCCGAAATCGGCTCTTTTTACAGTTCCAATAGCGCGAAAACCAGCAACCGGCTTTTTGTTCATCGGATTGGCAATGGTCCCGCGGTAAGTCAGGTCCAACGTTACCGGTTTGGTAATGCCATGCATGGTCAGGTCGCCTGTCAGGGTATACTTATCCTTGCCAGCACTTTTTAGTCCGGTGCTTTTGAAAGTAAGCTCGGGGTTTGTTGCAACATCGAAGAAATCGGCCGATTTCAAATGTTCATTTCGGCGATCAACACCGGTGTTGATAGAGGCCGTTTTTGCGGTAAGTACGAATGTGGCATCACTAAAATCCGGTTTGGATGAAGTAATGGTCGCATCGAAGTCGGTAAAGGCTCCGGAAATAGTTGATACGCCCAAGTGGGTAATATCAAATTTCAGTTGTGAATGTGCTTTGTCGTTTTTCCAGGTGGATTGGGCAAAGGAGGTCAGGGATAATGCAATAAAGGCCAGTGACAGAAATGATTTCTTCATAAGGATTGCTTGTTTATGTTTATGGTCAAATGGATTGGGTAATTCAGGAGAGCGGCTTTCGCGGCGTTCATTATTGGTTTTATTTCCAGATACTTATAACAGTGCGGCCCCGAAAACACCGGCACTATCTCCCAACTTAGGCTTCACGATGGGCGTGGTAACAACCCCTTTATTAAAAATATATTTCCGGATCCGCTCGTAACCGGCAGTATAAAGCAGGTCAACATTGCCGACACCGCCTCCAATCACAATCAGGCCCGGATCGATCACATTGATCAGGGTTGATATAGCCCTTCCATAAAATTCCAGGAGTCGCTCGATCGTTGCGTTGGCATACTCATCGGTACCCGCATGAAACCTTTCTAGAATGGTTTTCAGTGTAGCTTTTTCACCACTCTCACGCTCATAGAAGCGCTCCAGCGCAGGTCCGGAAATGACTTGTTCTACACACCCTGCTTTTCCGCAGTAGCAAGGTTCTCCGTTTTCCTCCAGGATATTGTGGCCCCACTCGCCACCAATTCCGTGATGTCCGGCAATGATCTTATTATTAACAACCAAACCACCGCCAACGCCGGTCCCCATGATCACTCCGAAAACAACTTCGGCAGTATGATGTTCTTTCCCGGCACCCATCAGCGCTTCGGCCAGTGCAAAGCAATTCGCGTCGTTAGCGAGCTGCACGGGCACGCCGAGTATTTCCTGTAAGTCTGCTTTGAGCGGCATACCATTCAGACAGGTCGTATTGGAATTCTTCATCAGCTGCGAGTCGGGCTCCAGAACGCCGGGAGTGGCAAATCCTATTTTTGTGGGCCTCTCCCCCACTTGTTCCGAAACCATGTCAATTAATCTCTTGATCTGGGCCAGGATATGCTCATATCCTTTCGCAGATTCAGTCGGCAGGCGCATTCTTGCCACCACTTCCAGGTTCCTGGTCGAATCCAGGACCGCGCATTCTATTTTAGTACCACCCAGGTCAATACCCCAAAGATTCATTTTTCTAAAAACTTAAATTTGAAAAAACGCACAGCGCTATGCTTTTAGCTGTTGGCTTTAAGCGGCAAGCTCGTATTCACTGTACTTTATAGTATTTGTAACCATACAAAAAAATCACCGTATAGCAGATAATCGGAAGGTAGTAGGCGTGCGCCACGTTCGATTCGGCTACCGCACCCATGGCGAACGGGAAAAATGCGCCGCCCACTACGCCCATTGAAATAAATGAAGACGCTTGTTTGGTATGCGCGCCCAAATTTTTCAAACCGAGACTGAAAATGGTCGGAAACATGATACTGAAAAAGAAATTCAGCATCAATAAGGCAATGAACGACGGCCAGCCCAGGCTTTGTGCGATGATCAGGCACATGACGATGTTGCAGGCAGCGAAAATGGCAAGCAATGAATGCGGGGCAATATAGCGCATCAGGAAAGTGCCTATAAAGCGGCCAGCAAGCATCAGTACGAAAAAGAGGATCATGTAGTTACCTGCAACGACGTCGGTAAAGCCCATTTTTTCGTGACCGAAGTTGATGAAAAATGCCCATGTCCCGGCCTGTGCCGCTACATTGAAAAACTGCGCCAATACTGCCCACTTGAAATGCCGGTGCTGGAAAAGCCCTTTTTCAGGGTGGATATCCACATTGGCTGCGTCGGGATTTGCGACGGTAACGTGCGGATCGATCAGCTCAGGGACTTTTACAAAGGAGAACAGCACGGCAATCGTAGCGATCACACTTCCGATTACGATGTACAATGTTTTCACCGAAGTCAGGTCGGTGCCGCCCTCGACGTTATTCCTCAAAAGAAAATAGGTACCTACAGCAGGCCCGATAATCGTTCCCAATGCATTGAATGCCTGGGCGAAGTTGATGCGCATGTCGCTGGTCCGCTGATCACCCAGTGAAGCTACAAAAGGGTGCGCAACGGTTTCGAGGGTAGAAATCCCGCAACCGAGGATGAAAAGCGCAATCCCAAAAAACGGAAACGACGCTGCCGCCGCCGCAGGAACAAATAGAAATGCCCCGGTAGCAAAAAGCCCGAGTCCGAAAAGCACGCCGTTTTTATAGCCAAAACGTTTCATAAACAAGCCGGCCGGAATACCCATCACCCCGTAAGCTCCGAAAATCGCAAACTGGACAAATGCTGATTGTGTTTTGGTAAGACTCAACACATGCTGAAAATGCTTGTTCAAAACATCGCCCATGGTAATCGCAATTCCCCAGAACATAAAAAGGGAAGTCACGAAGATAAGGGTTACCACATATTTATGATCTGTAAACTTTGGAGCGCCCGATTGGACAGACGAGGAAGAGTTGCTCATTTAGCTGAATAGTAAAATTAAATATTAGGTCAGGTCTATTTTTCGAAATGTAAATTAGAGAAAATTAAAAACTGTATCCAATCAAAGTTGGTAACATCGTGACCGCCTGGGCGAATATGGAAGCCGATCTGACCATAAACTGGCTGATTAAGAGCTGGAAATGTAGTTCCCGGAAAACCTTTGGTACCCAAAAATTTATAGATGCCGTCTGATGCTTTGGCTGTTTCAAATTCTCCTTCGGGGTCGGCGTTCCGGTCATCTTCCGCAGTAGCCAGATACACGGGGCGCGGGGCGATCAGCGCTGTCACAAAATGCTGGTCAAAAGGCAATTCGGTATCCTTATCCATGTATTTCCGGAAGCTCTTGGCATACCAATGCGGGAAAACTGTGCAAAGCCGCCGGATATTCTCGCCAATCCCCCTCCTGAACTGCTTGCCCCCTCCTGCGCCGGATTCATTGCTGAGTACCACCGCAAACCGCTGATCGGTCGCACCTGCCCAAAGTGCCGCTTTACCCAGTCTTGAAAATCCAAAAACGGCTACCTTCTTTGGATCAATGGCTTTATCTGTTTCGAGGTAGTCCATGCCCCTGCTAAGCGCCCATGCCCAGGCGGCCATGGTACTGAAATTATCTTCCCGGTTCTGAAGTTCCGGATAAAGCACGTGCACGCCGGTTGTAAACATTTCTTCCTTCCGGTCCGACGCAATTTCCTCCCTGTACATGGTTACAAACGCATAACCCTGGTCCAGCATGTCGTTTATGGCCCACTGGCCGGCATTCACGCCACGGCACTGATCGGTTGCCCGGCCCTCCGGTGAGCATGGAAACATGCTGCCGTTCTCCACCCAGGAAGTCGTTAATTTCACGTTAGGATCGGCAATCACCGCCTGATTTCCTATAAAATTGATTCCCATAATGGCGGGCACAGGATGTTTTGCTTTGTTCGGAATGTAGATCAGCAAATCAAAACTGGCCTCCTTATCTTTTTCTCTGATATGGATGGTTACCTGCTTTCTGGTTGCTTTTCCCGCCAACGCATTTTTGTCTGTATCAAAAATCTCAAAGCGCATATCCTTTGGCCTCCCCGGAGACGTGCCGTACATTTGGGAAGTCATGATTTGCAGGATTTCCTTTCTGCGCAATGGCCACTGGTTGACAGACTTTACCCTTTCTCCATTGGTAAATAAAAGCGGATCGGGCAGGGAGGCACTTGAAGCAGTTGCATGCAAACCCAGGGAAGGCCCCGCAATTTTCAGCCAGAACCGGGCCATCAGTTCATGCCCGGCCGGCATGGGATGGATACCATCCCAGATCCAATATTCCGCCGGAGCCTTTGACAACGCCTCGTTGAAAGCAGATTGAAACGGGATATGAATGGCATTGAATTCGGTCGACAGCCTTTTGACGATCGCCTGCCTTACAGAAAGCTCGTGCTGATAGGTTTGCAGATTGTCCTTCACCCTGCCGACTGGCAAGATAAACGGTTCGCAAAGGACCAGTTTCACATCAGGAAGTTTTTCTTTGGTCAATTTGAGCAATGCGCGGTAATCATTTTCGAACTGCCCGGGCGTGCAGGCCGTGTTACCTTTCAGTGCCGCCTCCGTATCATTAATCCCAATCAGGATATTTAGAAAGTCCGGCTTCAGTTCGGTCGTATCTGCCTGCCAGCGCTCCGCCAGATGGGTAATGCGGTTGCCGCTGATACCCCTGTTAAGAAAATGGAACCCTTTTTCGGGATAATCGTACCAAAGCCTGCTAGCGATCAGATAGGCAAAGCCGTGCCCCATCACGTGGTTCCAATCCGTATTTCTGGTCCTGTTGCCGTCGGTAATCGAGTCTCCCTGAAAAAGTACCGTGATGCCCCCCGCCGGGTTTAAATCCGAAACGCGCGCCGGGCGGGATGAGGCAGATTGTGGAAATAACGTGGAAATCGAAGTACCTGCCAAGGCACTTATCAGAAAGTCCCGTCGGTTTTTCATGAGGGATCAGTAAGTGGGACGGTTATTTTTTTGAAAAGAAATTACGCATGAAAAGCATCTGGTACTGCACCGCGTTGGTCCAATAAGGCCAGTTGTGCGCGCCGGGCCTGGTTATGTAGTCATGCGGGATATTTCTGTAGAGCAATTGTTCATGCAGCTTTTCATTCACTTCGAAAAAGAAATCGTCTGTTCCGCAGTCGATGATAATCGCCAGCGCATTGGGAGTCAGCAGATGCAGCATGTTGATCACCGTATTTTGCTCCCAGCGTTCGGGCTGCTCTGCGTATTTGCCAAGTTTTTGGGCCATATCCCAATTGTTGGGAAACGGACGGATGTCTACACCGCCGCTCATGCTACCGGCCGCCCCGAAAACGTCCTGATGACGCAAGGCAAGGTACAACGCGCCATGTCCGCCCATACTCAACCCCGTTATTGCACGGCCCTTCGGGGATTTGATCGTCTTGTATTTGCCATCGACAAATGCGACCAGCTCTTTGGAGACATAGGTTTCGTACTGCGATTGCGGGTCCACAGGACTGTCCCAATACCAGCTTCCGAAGCCGCCGTCCGGGCACACAATAAGAATGTTATGTAAGTCCGCAGCCTTTTGAAAACCAGCGGCTTTTTTAATCCAGTCGGCATAATTCCCGCTGTAGCCGTGCAGGAGATATACGGTCGGCAGCTCGGCAAGGGAAGCGTACTGATCCGGTTTGATAATCACAGTCTTCAATGTTCTTTTCATGACGGCGCTGTAAGTTTCCACCGTGTCCACGACCGCCGCCCGGGAGCCCGAAACGAACATCGCTAAAAGAAAGAGAGTTGGTAAAATGGCTTTTTTCATTCGTAAAATTACTTTGTGACTATTTTCTACAACTTAACGGGGCATTTTTTTTGGATTACGCAAATATTGTAGAATCCGGGGAATATTGACGCGCAATGAGGGTTTAAAACTGCTGGCATTCAAATTGATATAATCCAGGCAAATCTAAAATATCTCTAACTCAAATTTTAAGACAATGGGAAATCTTCTTTATACAATAGCTGTCATTCTTGTAATCATTTGGTTGATAGGCTATTTCGGCTTTGCAAGCTTCGGAATGGGTAACATTATTCATATTTTACTCGTGATTGCAGTCGTCGCAATAATTCTTCGTGTAATTCGTGGCGACAGGGTTGTGTAGAGAATCGGGATAACAAGATATTTCAAAAGGCCTGGAATTGCTGTTTTGCAGCATCCAGGCCTTTATCTTTTTGCAGATAATATCTTAACTTTCTGTTGAAATGCTCACCGCCGTATTGTGTTACAGGCTTCCTCTATGATAATGATTTTACCTAAAGCTGCTTTGCGCGCGCAAAAAGGGATAGCTGCGCTTTTATGGCTGGTCTGCTGCATCAATGCCTCCGCCCAGACCTATTTTGGGAACGTCGAATTCACAAATCAGGCGACACTGAACAGCTGGGGCCAAAACTGGAAATCGATTTCTGGAAATGTGTATATAACGAGCCTCGTATCTGATCCAATTACGGACCTCGGACCGCTGAAAAACCTGGTTTCCGTTCAGGGCGTTGTTACGGTCAGTGAAAACCGGGCTCTGGCATCGCTCAATGGACTGCAGAATCTTCGGACAACTGAGGGAATTGAAATTTCGTTTAACAATTCCCTGACAACTCTCGATGGGCTGAACGGCCTTAGATCGATTGAAGGCTCTGCTGTAATCCTTGGTAACCCATTGCTCACCCATCTGGGTGCTTTGAACAATCCAATTGATATCACAGGTGATCTTACCATCAAGAATAACGCGCGACTCTCCTTATGCAGTGTCCGGGCTGTGTGTGATTACCTGCAAGTTCACCAAGCATTCACTTATCTGAATGTTTCGGGCAATACTGGTGACTGCCTTAATGAAGCCGCCCTGGCACGTGCCTGCGAAAATGTAATACCCGTGGTCCCGACCGTTTTCCATATCGTGAAGGATGGAAATTCAGCGTGGCAGCATTGGTCCAATACCATGGAAAAACAAGGCGCATTCGATGAAGGTACCATTCCACATATTTTTCCCAACCCGGCAGTCGACCGGCTTTTCCTTCCGGAACTGACGCGCACGTCTACCACCCTGCTGGAAATTTTCGACGCCCAAGGTACACGGATGCCAATCTCTACGGAGAATATATCACAAGGAATTTCAGTAAACACCTGGGCAAAAGGGCTCTATCACATTCGTGTTTACGAAAACGGCGGCTATTCTAAAAACTTCAGGGTTTTAAAAAATTAGATATGGCGCCTGAAAACAAACCCCCAATTGGCATAATTCTTTGAAAAAGGTGAGTCAGGCAATCAAAACTTAATGTCGAGGACCATGGAAAATACTTTTGAATACGATTATCCTTCGTTGGTGAACGCCGTATTTGCAAACAGCATTGATGCGCAACAGGCTTATGATGAACTGATTGATCGGGGTTACCGGCCTGAGGAAATCCATGTGGTGGCATCGGATGCCAGCCATCCGCTACATCACAGCCCGTTGGGTTTTCAGGAGCATGCGGAGTATTTTCAGTCGGTTGTGAAAGAAAATGGGTTTGTGATCTCATTTACTCCTAAAACCATTGAAGACCGGCTCGAAATCGTTACTGCCTGGAACAATTACGGCGCAAAGCCGCTTCACGGCAACGAAAATTACACAGCCTGATCAGAGTAGTCCCTTTATTTCCTTCCAGACGTTTTCGGCCACGATTTTATGACCTTCCGCGGTAGGATGGATGCCGTCGGGCAGGTTGAGCCTGGCTTCCCCGCCAACGCCTTCCAATAAGAAAGGGATCAAAGTAATGTGGTTCTTGTCCGCAAGATCAGCATAAACAGCCCTGAATTCCGAAGCATATTTCTGGCCCAGGTTTGGCGGGATCTGCATACCGGCGAGCACTATTTTTACTTCCGGATATTTGGTATGTACTTTATCAATGATCATCTGGAGGTTCTTTTTCGTATCCGAAACAGGAATCCCCCTTAAACCGTCGTTACCACCCAGTTCGAGGATGAATATATCCAATGGCTGTTTCAAAAGCCAGTCGATCCGGCCATTCCCCCCGGCGGTCGTTTCGCCGCTCACTCCCGCGTTAATCACCTTATAATTAAGCTTCAGAGAGTCGATCCGCTTCTGGATAAGGCCGGCAAATCCCTGCGAGGGATCGTCGAGGCCGTATGCGGCGGTAAGGCTGTTGCCAAAGAACACAATTGTTTTCTTCTTCGCGGCCGGCTGTTTTGCCGAGGCTTGGGCAGTATCTGCCGTTTGCGCGGGTTCTTCCTTTTTTTCACGATTACAGGAAAACAAGAAAGCACTCAGGAACAAGATTTTGAAAACAATTGAAAAGCGGTTTGTCATAATAGATGAGATAAAAGAAACCCAAAGGCCACTCATTGAGTTTTAAACGCCGTTTAAACTATATTTATATGCAACAGAAAACGAAAAGAACCAAATTAGAATAAAACCAGTTGCCCAAGCTTAGCACCACGCAAACATAACATTAAAAACAATCGATGAATACTGTACTCGATCTGAAGGAGGTAAGTAAAATATATAAAAGCGGGGATCGTTCCCTCACAGTTTTAGACAATATCAATTTTTCGGTCGAAGCCGGCTCCACGATGTCGATTGTTGGCCCATCCGGAAGCGGCAAAACAACTTTATTAGGCCTTTGCGCCGGCCTCGACCGCTCTACTTCGGGCGTCGTCGAGCTCCATGGCACCAAGCTGAATGGTCTCAACGAGGACCAGCTTGCTGCGGTCAGGAACCAGTATGTAGGGTTCATTTTCCAAAATTTTCAGTTATTGCCCACTTTAACAGCACTCGAAAATGTGATGGTACCGCTTGAACTGCGCGGTGAAAGAAATGTCAAGTCAAGGGCTTTGGATCTATTGGACAAAGTGGGTCTTGCCCAGCGAAGCGACCATTATCCTACCCAATTGAGCGGCGGTGAGCAACAACGCGTATCCCTCGCCCGGGCCTTTTCCAATCAGCCCCGCATACTGTTTGCGGATGAGCCAACCGGCAATCTCGACGCGGAAACAAGCGAAAAGGTCGTTAAGCTGCTTTTCGACTTGAACAGAGAAGCCGGTACTACCTTGGTGGTCGTCACACACGATCTGGAGCTGGCTGCAAAAACGCAACGCATTATCCGTATCAAAGGCGGCAAACTGGCAGAATAACATGCGAAATACGATTAATTTCTCCTGGTTGCTGAAAATGGCATGGCGTGACAGCCGGAAAAACCGTTCCCGGCTGGTACTTTTTATCTCCTCCATTATTCTGGGTATTGCCGCGTTGGTGGCGATCTACTCCCTGGGAGATAACCTTAAAGATAACATCGACAACCAGGCAGCAACACTGATTGGGGCCGACCTGGCCTTATATGGAAACCGGCCTGTGGAAGGAAAAGCAAAAGAGCTGGTCGATTCATTGGGTAAAAACCGGTCGGAAGAGCGCAGCTTTGCTTCCATGGTTTATTTTACCAAAAACGGCGGTAACCGCCTTGCGCAGGTCAAAGCCATTTCGGGCGCATATCCATATTATGGAAAATTTGAAACCATACCGGTCGCTGCAGAGCAAACATTTCGGGGAGGAAAACAGGCGTTGGTAGACCAGACCCTGATGCTTCAATATCAGGCCAAAGTAGGCGATTCGATCAAGATCGGCCAGGTGACATTTTTGATTGCCGGTATCCTGGAAAAGGCACCGGGATCGACGGGTATCACGAGTTCTGTCGCGCCGACTGTTTATATTCCAATGCGATACCTCGCCCAAACCGGCTTAATGCAAAAAGGAAGCCGCGTCGCCTACCGGTATTATTTCAAGTATCCTGCGAAAACAGATGTGGAAGCACTGGCTAAAAAGTTAGAGCCACGTTTCGAAGCCTATGACCTGGACTACAACACCGTCCAGCAACAAAAGGAAGATACCGGGAGATCGTTTGCCGACCTGACCCGCTTTCTCGCATTGGTAGGCTTTGTGGCTTTACTACTGGGTTGCATTGGGGTGGCTAGCGCTATTCACATCTACATCCGTGAAAAACTCAACTCTATTGCGATTCTGAGATGTCTTGGGGTGAAAGGAAGCCAGGCATTTCTCATTTATCTCATCCAGATCCTGGGCATTGGCATCATTGGCTCTGTACTGGGGGCTTCATTGGGAACAGCTATTCAACAATTTTTACCGATCGTCATCAAAGACCTGCTGCCATTTGAGCTGACCACGAGCATATCCTGGCTGGCAATCGGGCAAGGCCTGGCGATTGGTGTGCTGATATCCGTATTATTTGCTTTGCCGCCGCTGCTTTCGATCCGTAGCGTCTCTCCTTTGAATGTACTCAGGGTTTCACTGGAACCTGTTAAGCTCGATCGCGACCCGCTGACCTGGCTTTTGTACCTGCTCATCATTGTGTTCATCTTCGGGTTTGCATTTTTACAAATGCGCACCTGGGTTGAAGCACTGGTATTCACCATCTGCATTTTAGGCGCCTTTCTGGTACTCTACGGCATTGCAATACTTCTTACCTGGCTGGTACGCCGCTTTTTCCCGGTATCGTGGAGCTATTTGTGGCGCCAGGGCCTCGCCAACCTTTACCGCCCCAATAACCAGACTTCCATTCTGATCGTCTCCATTGGTTTGGGCACCTCGTTGATCTGCACCCTGTTTTTTGTCCAGAGTATCTTACTGGAGCGTGTGAGGCTGTCGACCAGCGGCAACCAGCCCAATATTGTTCTTTTTGATATCCAGGGTAGTCAGAAACAAGGCGTTCTTGCCATCGCCAAAGCGCAGGGAGTACCTGTTAACCAGAGCGTTGCGATTGTGAATATGAGATTGGAAGAAGTAAATGGCAAAACGGCAGCCGATTTCGAAGGAGATACCACCGCGGATCAGTCGAGGCGGATTTTCGGGCGGGAATACAGGGTAACGTTCAGGGACTCGACCACTTCCTCAGAAAAAATCACAAAAGGCAAATGGCAGGGCGTTTATGATAAATCATCCGGCCTGATCCCGATCTCCATGGAAGAAGGCTTCGCCGACAGGAGCCGGATCAAGCTCGGCGACACGCTGGTGTTCAATGTCCAGGGAACGCTTATGACCACTACTGTAACCAGTTTCAGGCAAGTAAACTGGGGCGAAGTACAAACCAACTTCCTTGTCGTTTTCCCCACCGGGGTATTGGAGGATGCACCGCAATTCCATGCCATGCTCACCCATGTGCCCAATCCGCAGGTATCCGCCGCATTCCAGCAGGCGCTCGTCAGAAAATATCCCAATATCGCCATTATAGACTTGGCACTTGTACTTCGGCTGCTGGACGATATTTTCAATAAAATCGGGTTTGTAATCCGCTTTATGGCGGGTTTCAGTATACTTACCGGACTGATCGTACTCATCTCCTCTGTCCTGATCAGCAAATACCAGCGGTTACAGGAAAGCGTGTTACTCCGAACACTGGGCGCGAGCAGAAAGCAAATATTCGTGATCACCGCTTTGGAATATTTCTTCCTCGGATCGCTGGCTGCTTTTACCGGTATTCTGATTGCCGCCGCCGGAAGCTGGTCCCTGGCCAAATTCAGTTTCGAAGCAGAATTTAAGCCTGAAATCTTGCCTGTAGTAGGCATCTTCCTGTTTGTGTCGCTCCTGACTGTATTCATTGGCCTGGTCAACAGCCGCGGTATTTTGTCACGGCCACCTTTGGAGGTGCTGAGACAGGACGTTTAGGAGATCGCCCGATTTAACAATTCCTTAAATTGCCAAATGCCCTTTTCTAATCAGAAAAGGTGACTTTTGCCGCCCAATCAGAAACAATGTCGCGATTTTGACTACCCTTTCTATCCAATTTATTCTTAATTTTTTTTCAAACGTTTGCATAAAATTTCAAACGTTTGCATTTGCTATTGCCTAGTTTCTATAATTTACTTTAAAAATACAATTTGTATTCTTGTAGAATAACCTCCAGTTACCCATAAAATTCATCTCAATTTTCCTAATGACAATCACAATCCACTTACTATGATCAAAACTTTGACTCTACCAGTCAGATCAGGAATTATCATGAGCTGCATGCTACAGGCTACTTTTTTCGGCCCGATTGCCGCCGCAGCCATTGCAGATCCTGCTCTGAGAAATCCGGCTTCTCATGTTGAAATGAACATCAGAAGTTTGAAAGAAATAACGCTGACCGGGAAAGTGCTGACCGACGGCACTACCGAAGGCTTACCCGGCGTCACCGTTGTCATCACCGACGTAAACGGGGGTGGCAAACAAGGAGCCACCACCAATGAAGCAGGCGTATTCTCCTTTGCCAATTTGCAGACCGACACAAGGTATAACCTGGAATTCAGCTACATCGGATTTGAGAAACAATCCATAAAGGACTTCCTGCTGACCGATGCCAACGCCAATTCGATCGAGGTAAGATTAAAAGAATCGGCTTCCAACCTGGGGGAAGTGGTGGTTGTAGGTTATGGCAGTACTGTAAAGAAAGATATTACAGGATCTGTCAAATCTTTGAAAAGCACTGAGTTTAACTCGGGTATCATCAACTCCCCAGAGCAATTGCTTCAGGGAAAAGTGTCGGGCGTGAACGTCACGTCAGCGACTGGCGAACCGGGCGGGAAAACCAGCATCACAGTTCGCGGCCCCGGTGGCGTACGCACGGGCAGCACACCGCTTTTCGTAGTGGATGGTATGGCGCTCGACAACAGCGGAACAGGCGGCGATACCAACCCGTTAAACTTTCTGAACCCACAGGACATCGAGTCGATGGACGTGTTGAAAGATGCCTCGGCAACTGCCATTTACGGGGCAAGAGGGGCTAACGGGGTTATTCTGATCACAACCAAAAAAGGCAAATCGGGCCAGGCAAGCGTCACCTATTCAGGAACGCTGGGTATTTCCACTATGGCGCGTCCGCTGGATGTTTTGTCGGGACCCGAATTTCTCTCGGAGGCCTCGAAATTGGGAGCTACGGTGATCGACGGAAAAGCAAATACCGACTGGCAGAAAGAGATCTCAAGAACTGCCACTACCCACAACCACAACATTTCAATTGGCGGCGGTACCGATAAAATGACCTACTACGGTTCTTTCGGTGTGCAAAAACAGCAGGGTGTGCTGAAAGGCAGCCAGCAGGACCGCTACACCGGCCGTGTGAACCTTTCGCAAAAACTGTTGAATGACCGGGTTACGCTAGACATTAACCTGAACGCGACCAACACAAAAAACAAGCGTCCAAACATCCAGAGCATGATCGGGAGCGCCCTGACGATCAACCCTACTTACGCGCCATACGACGCGAACGGTGCGCTTGTTCAGTATCAGGACTTTACCAATCCGCTGTTCGTGTTACAGCAATACAAGGAACTGTTGACGACCAACCGCGTGCTCGCCAGCATTTCGCCTTCCGTAAAAATCATCGACGGATTGGTTTACAAACTGAATTTCGGCATCGATAACTCGACTTCGACGCAGGATAAACAGACTTTGCCAAGCACGGTTCCCCTGGAAGTCGGCCGCCTGGAAAACTATGGCATGCGCAATACCAACAAGCTGATCGAGAACTATCTGACTTATACGCTGAATAACAAAACCCACAGTTTCAGTGCATTGCTCGGTCATTCCTACCAGCACATTTTTATTCAGAGCAAGAATTTCAGCATTAATAAATTCCCTATCTCCGACATCGAGCCGATCTACAACCCCGGCCTCGGACAGGATCTGACATTGGTATTGAACCAACCCGGTGGCTACGCGACGATCAACGAGCTGCAATCGTTCTTCGGACGTGTTAACTACGGTTTCAAAGACAAGTACCTGATGACCGCAACATTGAGGATCGACGGTTCATCTAAATTCGGTGCGAATAATAAATATGGTTCGTTCCCTTCATTCTCGCTGGGATGGCGGATTTCGGAAGAGGCGTTCATGAAGTCTTCGCCATTCTCGGATCTGAAACTGCGCGCTGGCTGGGGTTCTACGGGTAACCAGGAAATCCCTTCGAAGATCACCCAGGCACGTTTTACCTCTACAGTATCAGGAACCACGAGCTATCCTTTGGGAACCGGCGCTTATCCTGCCGGAACAACCTACACCCGTCTGGCCAACCCGAACATTCAGTGGGAAGTATCGCAGCAAACCGACTTAGGTCTTGATTTTAGTTTGTTCAAAGGCGCATTGAGCGGTGAGATCGATTATTTTACCAAAACTTCGAAAAAGATCCTGCTCGAAGTGATCCCTGCCGACCCCGTCCAGCCAGCCGGCACATTCTGGACTAATGTACCTGATATGCAGATTGTTAACCAGGGTCTGGAACTGGATCTGAATTTCAGGAAGTCGCTGGATAATGGCCTGAGATATGGCGTGGGCGGTAACATTACCTTTATCAAAAACAATGTTAAAAACTCTCCCTACTCGGTAATTCCCTCGGGCGCGGCCCAGGGCTCGGGTCTGACTTCGGCGACGATCAACGGATACATTAACAATGAGCCGATCGGAACATTCTTCCTGAAAGAGTTTATCGGTTTTGACGAAAACGGTATCAGCAAATTCAGGGACGTGGACGGCGATGGCATTATCACCGACAAAGACCGTGTTGCGTCGGGCACTGCACTGCCAACCCGGATGTACAACTTCAACGGTAACATTGCCTTCAAGGGTTTTGATCTGACCGCCAACTTCAATGGTGTAGCCGGAAACAAAGTGTATGACAACACTTCCAACTCCAATTTTTACAAACTGAAATTATCGAAGGGCGTGAATGTGACGCCGGAAGCGCTTAAAGATCAGGCAGAATCGATCAATAACTCTGCCCCGGTTTCGACCCGCTACCTGAAAAACGGCTCCTATCTGAGGCTGAACAATTTGGTTCTGGGTTATAACCTGAATACAGGTAAGCTTGGCATCAATAAATGGGTGCAGACTGTACGCCTGTCGGTTACCGCTCAAAACCTGTTTGTCTGGACCAAATACAATGGCTACGATCCGGAAGTAAACAACGACCGCTCGATCAATGGCATTACTTCGTACGGAATCGATTATCTCAGTTATCCAAAGGCTAAAACAGTTCTGTTTGGCCTGAACATTGGCTTCTAATTTTTACCAGATGAAAAAGAAACTATCATACATATTTGCGGTTGCCGGTTTGCTTTTTGTAACCAACGGCTGTACCGACCTGAAAGAACAAGTACTTGACGAAACGCTGAGCGCTAAACTGTCTGACGCAGACGCGGCAAATGGTCTTCTGGCCCCCGTTTATGCATTGCTGCCTAACCTGTTCCAGCATACGACCTACTTCGCACTGAACGAGATCTCGACCGACGAGGCGATCCTGCCGTATCGCGGCGGCACCGACTGGGGCGACAACGGGATTTACCTGGCATTGCACGCCCACAACACCACCAGCACCGACCCGAATGTGAACAACACCTGGAATTACCTGGTGCAGTCCATCTCAAGATGTATCACGGCGATGACGGGCCTGAAAGATTCCAAAGACGCAAATGCAGCGTTATACACGGCGGAAGCGCGGGGGATGCGCGCCTACTATAACATGGTGCTGCTTGATATGTTCGGGATCGCCTTTGTGAAAGAAGATCCGGGAACAACTTCGGTGATAGTCCGTGGCGATGAGGCGGTTAAGTACATTGAAAGCGAGTTGCTGGCAGTGGAGCCGATTGTACAGCCAAAATCAGCAGTAGGTCCTGGCAGATTGAACCAGGCTGCGGTATGGGGTTTATTGTCAAGACTTTATCTGAATGCTGCGGTGTACCGTAACATTTACTCGCCAACATTCGATTTCAAGGCTGAGGATATGGATAAAGTGGTCACCTATACGGACAAGATCATTGCTTCCGGTCAGGCGAAATTATCCGCAGACTATTTCTCGATCTTCGGCAACGCGAACCATACCAATGAAGAACTGATCTTCGCGGTAGACCAGCGCGCGGATCTGAACGGACACAACCGTATGGCCTATTTCTCGATCTCTGGCGACCAGTTCCCGCTAGCTGCTTACCCAGCCGCAAATGGTACTGATGGTCCCGCAATAACCTCGGATTTTTACCAGTCATGGGTGCAGGCTTATGGCGCGGTAGATCCCAGCCGCGATCCGCGTTTTTACAAACAAAATATGTCCATCTATACCAATGCAGCAGATACCTGCCTGAATGATGCCGATTACAAGATTAACCGTGGTATCCTGAGAGGTCAGCAATATGGCGCGCTGCGTGTGAATGGTGCATTTGTGAGATGCGCCGATGGAAAATTGAAAGTTGGAAAACTGACTTATGTAACCCGCAACCGGTCTGACCTCGCGGTGAATTTCACCGAGCTGATCGACTTTACGACTGCGGGCAGCAACTACAACACAGGTTACCGGGTAGAGAAATATGAATTTGGCAGCGAATCAAACACAGGACGTAACAAAGGTGATGCGGATATCGTAATCCTGCGTCTGGCTGACATTTATATGATGCGCGCCGAAGCCAAACTGCGCAAGAGCAATGATGCCGCCAGCGCACTGGCCGATGTGAACATTGTAAGAGCTTCGCGTACAGCAACATTGGCGCCGCCAGCATTGACCAGCATGACACTGGATCTGCTTCTCCGCGAAAGAGGATTTGAGTTTTACTGGGAAATGCTGCGCAGAAGCGATCTGATCCGTTTTGGGAAATACGAAGGCAAATGGACGGAGAAAACCAATGCCGACGTGAAGAAAAGGATCTTCCCGATCCCGCAGACTGCCATTGACGGAGCCTCCAATCTCCCCGGCTATCTGAAACAGAATGACGGATATTGATTTGTGAGATTAAAAAATAAAAGGCGGCCTGGATTTCCTGGTCGCCTTTATTTTTGGTCAGACGTCCAGTTCCTCTACTTTTTCGGTGTCCGGGCCAGGCGTCAGAACAGGGTTGTGCCTGTAGCCTTTCACAAACGTCCGCTTTACCCTGACCGATCTATTCATATAGGGTATCCAGATGGCAGCAAAGAAAACCTGCCTGAAAATCTCTTTCAGATTTCCATCGAAAGCCTGGCCGGAAGCATCAGCAAAAACGGTGTAAACAATAGATGCATTCACGATGACATAAGCGAGGTTAACACCGAGGTAAGTGCAGTAAAGTGTAGGAAAAGAATCCCGTTTCTTAAAAAACAGGACCGAGAGGAATACTGAGAAACACCATAGGGAGATATTGAAAACGGTTTGAAAAACCAGCAAAGTCCGAAAGCCCCATTGATGCAGGTCCGAAGTCCGGGCCATGCTGTTCCAGCCAGATTTGGTCAAAAATCCTCCCCCTTCGACCGAGACATAATAAATCGGGGCAGATACAGCAGCCAGTACAATCCCGATACCGACCAGGATCAGCCAGCTACGAATTTTCTGTGGTTCTGTGCGTCCTTCTCCTCCCGGGGAAAATTGATAAAGCCGGTAAAATGCGGCAGTGCAAACCAGGACTACTAATAAGCCCAGAGATACCATCCATCCGTTCAGGTTGTCATAGCTGAGCATGAGGTCTGCACCGGGTGCGTTGAGTTGGTATTCCAGATTTTCTGCCAGCCTGTCCATGTCAGCCCGGAACTGCTTCACATCGCCAGCCGGCACATGGTCCTGCAAGGTCTCATAATCATAGGAAAGCTCCCAGACATTTTGGTCCGCTATTAGCCGGGACTTGAATGCTACTTTATAAGCCGCGCGCTCGATTTTCCAGGAGTCGTCCGGGACGTTCCAGGGCCCGGGCATGTGGACCCGGATCGTATACGTGTTATGGTAAGGATATTTAAGAGATACCGGATCTTTGCGCGGCCGGTTTGGCAGTATCACCAGCTGATCATAAAGTTGTTTTCCAAGAATATTGATATGCCGTTTCTCATTGGTGCTGTCGTATTGCCAGGCGTTTTTCATCGCATATCTTTCAACCAGCGAGAAATTATTGGCCTCGCGTTGATCATAAAATTCCAGCGTGTCGGATATTTCAAATTCGGCATGCTTATAGGTATCCCGGTAATAGTTGAGGTAAGATTGCTCTGTCTCGGAAATAACCGCATCCTGGAAAAATGACCTTGAATCGTCTGCCTCGCCTTCAAAATAAACCGTCTTCACCTCCAGCAACCCGGCAAGTGAAGTATCCGCCATGTCTGGCAGATAAATCTCCTCTGTAATGGTAAGATAACCAGGATTTTGTATCGGAATGGCGAGCGGGCTGACCTGACCGTCTTTCAGGAGTAATCCTTGCCCGTACGGCGGGAAATTAATCTTGGAAATAACGCCGCCCTGCAATGGAATGGTGGCGTCGATAAATACAAATGCGTTTGTTTCTTCCGGGCGCTGCCCTTTATCCCGGGTCCTGATGCGGACCACAACATGATTGAAATCCGTTGGCGAAGGCAGGTAGTCGGACAGGTGCGATCTTTTGTAGGTATCTACCAGTAATGGATCACATTCGATGTTGTTTGCTTTCAGGATTGCACACAAAAGAAAAGCCTTATCCTTACAGTCGCCGTACCGCTGCCGGAAAACCTCATCGGGCTGGTGAGGCCGGTGCGAATTTTCTCCCGTCTCAATACCCAGGTACCTAATTTCATCCTGTACAAACCTGACGGCGCTCTCCATGTA
The DNA here is from genome assembly GCF_056895195.1 of Dyadobacter sp. HNCC25DJ185. Lineage (NCBI taxonomy): Bacteria > Pseudomonadati > Bacteroidota > Cytophagia > Cytophagales > Spirosomataceae > Dyadobacter > Dyadobacter sp. HNCC25DJ185. The sequence goes on along the minus strand of NZ_JBXHAR010000011.1, from coordinate 25,500 downwards.
TTGGAAAGTGCTTTGGCTGGACTTCTTCCACTCTTCCACCTTCGCTTTTAGCGCGCCGGAAACCACGGGGGTCTGATAAAAATTCAGGCCCCAGTCCACTACTTCTTTCCAGCTTTTGTATTCCGACACCTGTACAAAAGGGTGCTTGGTGTACCATCCGGGCGTGTTGTCCTCGTACGCTACATTCTTTACATTTTTGAGGTCCCATTCATACACTATATTCTCACTGCCAGCTCGCACCGTCTTCAAAGGAGGTTTGTTAAAATCCTTGAAAAAAATCTCCCTACCTTTTTTTGCTATGATGGCGTAGTGAATGTGGGAGACGTAGTCGTAGGTATAAAAACTCAGGATATTGGAATATTTATTTTGAAAAACAGGGTTCCAGCCGGTGCGTGTGTACGATACATCGACCCTATCCCCTTTCCTGATGTCTTTCAGGATAAGTGAGGCCGCATAGTATCCATTGTAAATAAATCGCTGACGGTCCGTTTCAAGCGGCAATACCTTAAATTCCGACAGCTCCAGCTGGGAAATTCGCTCGCCGTTACGCCAGATCGAAATCTCGTGAAAATCAATGTGTTCGTACAGCGGGTCAAAAGTAATGCTGATCTCAGAGCCGTTCTGGATACCGCTCTCCGTCACAATTTGCCGGATGAACCGCTGGTAAGTCGCCCTCTTCTCTAGATGGATCTGCATTTCCGAAAACGAGGTATAATAACCTTCCGAGAAATCTTTGGCGGAGGCTGGATTTCCTCCAGGAACGACCGGCGACAACCAGGCAGGAGCAGGCTTAACGCCAATGGAAGGGGTCGCAAGTGACTGAAATCCAATAAAAACAAGAAATAAACAAGCAAACAGTCTGGTGTTGGCGCGGAAGGAGGCGATGATCAATTTGTTAACCACAATAGAGATGAAGGATTTACTAAAATAAAAATATTCCGGTAAACCTCAAATGGCTGATTACTTTTCGGGGTCAAAACTGTGACAGTATGTTCATCTTTTCGCCGAGGCCACTTTCTCCAATTTCATGGCGTGCTTTTAAAGTCAAAATATGCGCGCATCATTTCAACGCTCTATCGACTTCTTGTTTGGGTGTTTTGTCTGTTTCCTTTTGAAAACCAGTCAGTAAAATTACCAGTCGGTTTGGGTCAAAAAAACAAAATACCCGCCAGATATTCGATCCGAGCCTGATCTTCGCTTGTTAAAGTCTGTTGGTTTCCCGAATGAATTTCAAGTAACTGGTTACTTTTTCTCAACTACTTTTCCGCAAAAAAGCCCGGTTCACGGCGATGGTACCATGAACCGAGCCGAAAGTAACTTTTCAAAAGCTGAATTACCTACACATTCACAAACTGCATTTGCTGCGCATCGTAGCGTGTACCTGCTGTTGTTCCGATGGGAATAATTGATTCCAGTTTTGCCTTTTCTTCGGTAGTGAGGGTAATGTCGGCTGCGGCGGCGTTTTCTTCAATGTATTTAATCCGCTTTGTGCCCGGAATGGCTACCACCTCATTGGAAAGTACCCAGGCCAATGCCAGCTGAGAAGCTGTGATGCCCTTTTCGGCAGCGATCACCTGGATCTGTTTGAGTAAATCGAGGTTTTTGTAAAAATTCTCTCCTTGAAAACGCGGGATTTGCCTGCGGAAATCGTCGGCCGCGAAATCATCCGGGCTTTTTAATTCTCCGGTGATAAAACCTCGTCCGAGCGGAGAATAAGCGACGAAGCCAATTCCCAGTTCTTTCAAAACATCCAGTACACCATTGGCCTCCGGGTCGCGTTCAAAAAGAGAATACTCGGTTTGGATCGCTGATATGGGGTGCACCTGGTGCGCTTTCCTGATCGTATCAGAAGAAACTTCCGACAAGCCAATGTATTTGACCTTCCCTGATCGGACAAGCTCGCCCATCGCACCAACCGTATCCTCAATAGGTGTCTGTGGGTCAAGACGGTGGAGGTAATAAAGGTCAATGTAGTCTGTTCCCAGATTTCTCAGTGATCGGTCAATCGCCTTTTTAACATATTCCGGCTTTCCATTGAAACCCCAGGTAAGTTGCTCATTGTCATCTACCTCATATCCAAACTTGGTAGCAATGATATACTTGTCCCTGCTGCCTTTGATTGCTTTTGCCACCAGTCGCTCGTTCAGCAGAGGACCATACAGATCGGCCGTATCCAGAAAATCGATACCCAGTTCCAATGCGCGGTGGATTGTCGCAATTGATTCCTGCTCATTTGCTTTACCATATATGTCGCCGCCGGCAAGGGTCGTCATGCCCATGCACCCCAATCCCTCCACAGAAACTTCCAATCCCTGACTTCCTAATTTTGTCCTTTTCATTTTGCTTTATCTGTTGTTTACAAAGGCAAAATTAGTGTGACAATGCTTCGTGGGGGTTAAACCTTTCAAAGCAATAATTATAGTTTTCAAAGCATTCTGCGAAAAGCCAGCGGTGTTTGTGAGGTATGTTTTTTGAAAAAATGGTTGAAGTAGGAAGCATATTCGAAACCCAGCGTGAATGCAATATCGGCTACGCTCCAATCGGTGTAAGCGAGCAATGATTTGGCCTCGGCAAGAATCCGTTCATTGATGTGCGTGGTGGTGGACTTGCCAGTTACCTCCTGCACGGCTGCATTCAGATGGTTGACATGTACGGACAACTGACTCGCATAGTCCCCCGCTTTTCTGAAAGCAATTGCATTGCTGGGCGAGTCGACAGGAAACTGCCTTTCAAGTAATTGAAGAAACAATTTAGCGATCCTTGCAGCGGCATTGGGAGGGTTGAAATAGGCTACGGAAGGCTGCATTTTGATTGCTTCATGAATAATCAGGTTGAGCTGATTTCGGATAACATCGTATTTATAAAGGTAATCCGTATCCACTTCGCGGCGCATTCTTACAAAAATACCTTCCAGATACTGGGTCTGATCTTCGTCCAGAAAATAGACCGGATCGCCGCCTACTTTAAACAGGTTGGACTCCTGAAGACTTTCCATTCTGCCGCCGCCATAAAGAAATTCGCTGGCAAAAAGACAAAAATAACCGCCCGCAGGACCGCTGATCCCCTCCCATGAATAAGGAACCAAAGGCGTAGTAAAAACCAATGCAGGCTTGCGGATTTCAATGCCGCGGTTCGCGTAAAGCAGTTCACTCTCGCCTTTCAGAATGAGACTTATTTTGTAATAATCCCGCCGATTGTAAGAGGCCAGACTACAATTATCCTCCCCAATCCCCGAAACCCTGAACTGCGCCGCCCCTTCCGGCAGCCCAACAAACCGGTCGGGCTCTCTACCTAAAACTTCTGATTGCTGCATGCACGAAATTACGGAATTCAAAGGGAAGGCAGGCAACAATATGCCTACCAATGAATTAATTTGGATGGCAAAGACTCACAAATCAGCAATTCTTCTTCGGATTCAATAAATACAATCGTGTATTTATTGAAAGAAATGCATTTGTAACCGAGAAGTGCGCGGCCCGGGTCGCGACATGTATTGTAAATCCTGACTGGTCAAGCCAGTTTGCCAAGGAAGTCATCTGAAAACTTTTCCGCAGCTTGTATTAGGCCTTTTGACTTAATCAACCAGGCGATATCAGCAATAATGTCTGCCAAAGATGGCGAATAACTACTCTCCTTTCGCCCATTCATGGATACGCTTTTTGCCATACTCACGAGCTTCCGACACCGAGAACATTTTTTCAGGCTTCGATTTTAGTGCCGCTTTCCTCCGCAACTCCCGAAAATTCTCTTCCGGATTGAGCACCTATTTTTTATCGTCTATTAGCAGCTCCGTCATTCCGAAGCTATTTGAATAACAAAAACAATTTTCTCCTAAAAATCTCCGTAGGTGGCAGCCAATCAACTTAAATACGCAGCGAAGATTCCCTAATCACCAGTTCCGAGGGAAGTACAATACTCTCGTGCAGGAAATCCCCGGAACCATTGATCTGGTTCATGAAAAGACGGGACGCTTCCATACCAATTTTACGGCCAGGCCTGCTGACTGTCGTAAGGGAAGGAAAAGTATAGGCCGAAATCGGGGAATTGTCGAAACCAACCAGGCCGACATCCTGTGGAATTTTGAGATTTTTATCTTTGACTACCCGCATCGCACCAATCGCAACCTGGTCATTTACACCAAAAATAGCGTCGGGAGGAGAGGCCATTTCCAACAACCTTTTGGTAGGCACAATTGCACTTTCAACTTTGAAGTTGGTGTTGATGATCAGCTCCTCACGGACTGGCATGTCATATTTTTTCAAACAATCCACATAACCTTTGAAACGCTGCTCCGAAACCGTCAGCCCGTTCGGGCCTTTCAAATGAGCGATTTGCTTATAGCCGATATTGATCAAATGCTCCACAGCCGCAAATGCGCCATGGTAATCGTCCACGGTAGCACGGCTTGTTTCGAAATCCTCGTACTCACGGTCGATGAAAATCAGGGGTGTTTTCCGTTGGATTACGCTTTCCAAATGCTCGTAATAGCCTGAATCATAAGTCTCCTGGGATACCGACAGAAATATACCCTCAGTCCTGTTGGACAATAACTTTGACAGATATTCCTTTTCGAGCAGGTAATTTTCATTGGTCACGCAGATATTCAAGGTGTAGCCCAACGGCTGCAATGCGGTGTGAAGGCCCTCAATGACGGCGGTTTCATAATAATTGCTGATGGTCGGCACAACCACTCCCAGGGATGCCGTTTTTTTATTTAAGAGACTTAAAGACACTTCATTGCGCTGGTAACCTACTTCTCTCGCATATTCCTGGATATTTTTCCGGGTATCCTCATTGATGGCGGGATGGTCGTTCAGCGCCCTGGATACAGTAGAAGGCGAACAGCGGAAACGGCGTGCAATGTCTTTAATCGTAACGGGTCGGGAGGAATTCATGAGTGGATTTGTAGCGAATATTTCTTGTGAATTTTTTCAAACGTTTGCATTCAATATAAACATATTTACATTTTGTGTTTAATTTATACAACGCTATCATTGTGCAAATGTATTTGATTTTACCCTAATGAGTAACCTGCTGATCAAACCCCAAGCTGATAAGACTTACCATTCGCTCTCTGCCGCGCAGGCCGGATGGACGTATCTGAACTTCGAGGCTAAAATACTGGATGTTAATGAACAAATTTCGGGCAACACCCTGGAATACGAATATTGCATTGTTTTGCTCGGTGGCAATTTTAAAATCGAGGCGGCCGGGCAGACCTGGGAAACCAAAAACGGGCGTAAAGATGTGTTCAGCGGAATCGGCCACGCGATGTATCTTTCGCGTCGCACACCGTTTGTACTGACCGCACAATCGCCCGATACGGACATCGCGATCTGCAAGGTACTCTCTGACGAAGACCATCCTCCCCGGATGAAACGCCCGGAAGAAGCAGCCATCGAGTTCCGCGGTGGGGATAATGCTAACCGACAGATCAACAGCTTATTGGAACCGGGGTTTGATTGCCATAAAATTGTTTGCGTCGAGGTATATACGCCATCCGGGAACTGGAGTTCGTTCCCGGCCCACAAACATGACGACCGGAAAGTAGCCGAGGACGGCACTCTGATCGAAGCGAACCTCGAGGAAATCTATTTTTATAAAATCGATAAGCCGCAGGGCTATGCGATCCAGCAGGTTTATACCGAAGACCGCTCACTGGACGAGATTGTCAGGGTCAGGAACAACGAGGCAGTACTTGTCCCGAAAGGCTACCATCCCGTTGTCGCAGGCCATGGCTACAATGTATATTATCTCAACTTCCTGGCAGGAAGCGATCAGTCTCTGGCCAATACTTCCGATCCCGATCATGACTGGATCTACGGGACCTGGAAAGGTTCGGATCCGAGGCTACCCATTGTGACAGCAGACATGAACGGCGACTAGCTTTCGACTTGTCATTTCCAGTGGTCAAAAATACAATTCACGACAAATTTAAAGCTAAACGCGAACGCCTAAAAGCTAACGGCTAAGGCTGAAAGCTGACAGACAGTTGCCATCCCCAATGAAAAAATACGACCTGCTTACTCTCGGCCGCTCTTCCATTGATCTGTATTCCGCTAATGTGGGAAGCCCTTTTGAAAAAATCGAAGCGTTTAATGCATTTGTGGGCGGCTGTCCGCTTAACATCGCTACGGGAAGCCGTAGGCTAGGACTGGAAACAGCGATTCTGACTGGAATTGGAAATGACCAGGTTGGCAATTTTATCAAACATTTCCTGGACCAGGAGGGAATTATCACCGATTGGGTGCCCACCATTGAAGGTACCAGAAGCTCGGCGGTGATCCTGGGTATCGAGCCCCCCGACCGCTTTCCATTGGTTTTTTATCGTGAGAATTGCGCGGATATTAACCTGAATATAGATCATGTAGCAGCTGTTCCTTTCCAGGATTTCAGGGCTGCAGCTTTTTCGGGGACCGCATTCAGCAAAGACCCTAGCCGTACCGCCATGTTTTTCGCACTGGAGCTAGCCAGGAAGAACAATGTGACCAGATTACTCGACATCGATTTTCGCGCCGACCAGTGGTTCGACCCCCGCGCTTTTGGCATAACAATCCGGGCAGCACTGGGCAGCTTTAACATTGTGGTCGGGACCGAGGAAGAGATACTTGCCACTTTCTTAACCGATAAAGAACAGTTGCTGATCAAGCACCAGCAAATATCGGCGCCTGAAATCCGCGGAAATATCGAAAATGCGATCCAGGAAATCCTGGCCTCAGGTGTGGAGACCCTGGTCGTAAAAAGAGGAAAAGACGGTGCCTCGATTTTCCAGCCAGGAAAAGAAGAAGTAAAAGTGCCCGGGTTTCCGGTTGAGGTTTTGAATGTCCTGGGTGCGGGCGACGCCTTTTGCGCAGGATTCTCCTATGGGCTACTCAATGGCTGGGAGCTTTATAAAAGTGTTCGCATGGGAAATGCCTGTGGCGCGATCATTGTGACCCGTGAAGGCTGCGCGAATTTTATGCCGACCTACAGCGAAGTAATGAAGTTTGTTGAAAGTTACGGAGGCCTCTGATCCGGCAGAAGAAAGTATATGCAGTAGGAAACTGCATTCAACCAAAAAAACAATCAATAACCGGGCCTTTCAAGGACGGGATAAAAAAGCAAATGGAAAAATTAAAAAATTATATCAATGGTCAGTGGGTCGACAGTCATTCCGACCACTTTGAAAATGTATTGAATCCAGCCAGTCAGGAAGTGCTCGCGCTGGTACCTTACGGCAATAAGCAGGACGTGTCCGATGCCGCCGCCGCCGCCGCACAGGGATTTCAGGAGTGGAGAAGCACGCCGGTTTCCAAACGGGTGCAGTACCTTTTTAAGCTAAAAACATTGCTGGAAGACCACCTCGACGACATTGCAAAAACCATCGTTCTGGAATCCGGCAAAACTTTCGTGGAGGCAAAAGCCGAGATGGTCAGAGCGATAGAAAACGTGGAAAACGCTTGCGGAATGCCGGCTTTGATGCAGGGGGAATTTTCAGAGGATATTGCCAAAGGTATCGATGAATATATGATCCGCCAGCCGCTGGGAGTTTGCGCATGTATTGCTCCATTCAATTTTCCGGGTATGATCACCTTCTGGTTTTTGCCCTATGCATTGGCTTGCGGAAATAGTTACATCATCAAACCTTCGGAAAAAGTACCGCTTACGATGACCAAGATCGTGGGGTTGATGGAACAACTTGACCTTCCGAAAGGAGTGCTGAACCTGGTTCAGGGAGCACGAGAAGTAGTAGATTCTTTATTGGAACATCCTGTTATCAAAGGGATCAGCTTCGTAGGATCATCGAATGTCGCCAGATATGTATATTCCAAAGGAGCTGCAAACGGCAAACGCGTACAGGCCCAGGGTGGCGCGAAAAACCCGGTTATCGTATTGCCCGACGCGGATATTGAAATGACATCCCAAATTGTCATCGACAGCGTTTACGGCTGCGCGGGCCAGCGTTGTCTCGCCGCTTCAACCATTATTACGGTTGGTGAGCACAAGGATATCACCGAAAGCCTGGTTGAGTCCGCGAAAAACCGGAAAACAGGTTTTGGCCTCGACGGCGACGTGTTAATGGGCCCGGTGATTACCGCAGAGAGCAAAAATCGTGTTCAAGAGCTGATTGAGAAAGGCATCGGCGAAGGCGGCCGTTTACTGGTCGATGGCAGAAATGCGAAAATAAGCGGTTTCGAAAACGGGAATTTCATCCAGCCTACGATTATTGAAGACATTCCGCTCGACGGCGAGCTCGCGGCAACGGAGATCTTTGGCCCGGTACTTAGCCTGGTGCATATCAATACCATCGACGAGGCGATCCGCTTCATCAATTCGGGCCGTTATGGGAATATGGCGTGTATCTTCACAAGCAGCGGTCTCAACGCACGCAAATTCCGCCACGAAGCAGAGGCCGGAAACATCGGGATCAACATCGGCGTAGCTGCGCCGGTAGCACAATTCCCCTTCTCCGGCTGGAAAGAAAGCTTTTACGGCGACTTACACGGACAAGGCAAACATGCCGTCGAGTTTTTCACACAGACTAAAGTGGTAATTGAGCGATGGTTGAAAGAATGGCACAGAAAGTTCTGAGGTGATCATTGGGTTAGCTATCAGCACCTTTTTATCGGCCGAGATCGGGAATGACTATTACTAGATTAAAAAAATCCAAAGGCAAACAGCTAAAAAGCATTTAAACCATCCCCAACCAAATGACAAAGAAATTGAGAACCGGTGTGATCGGCCTGGGCAGGATTGGACAGATCCATCTGAGCAATCTGGTGCATCATATGCCTGATGCCGAAGTGATTATCGCTTCGGATTTATCGCCTGCCGCCCATGCTTTTGCGCATAACCTCGGCGTGGCAAACGTATCGACCGATGCATACGATGTGATCAACCATCCCGAAGTGGAGGCGGTGATCATCTGCTCCCCTACCCCGTACCACGTACCCTACACGGTTGCCGCGGCCAATCAGAAGAAGCATGTCTTTTGTGAAAAGCCACTGGACGTTACCTTGGAGGCGATTCAGGAGGCCGAAAAAGCAGTAAATGAAAACCAGGTCAAGCTGATGCTGGGGTTCAACCGTCGGTTTGACACCAACTTTAAAAATATCAGGTCTATCGTCGAAGCCGGTAAAATCGGCGATCCCCATATCCTGCGTGTTACCAGCCGCGATCCGGCGCCCCCGCCGGTTGAATACCTCAAAGTTTCAGGCGGCATCTTTCTGGATATGTCGATTCACGACTTCGACATGGCGCGCTATATTGTGGGCAGCGAAGTGAAGGAGGTTTTTGTCAAAGGCGACGCGCTGATCCATCCGGAGATCAAGGAATTCGGCGATATAGATACCGCTGTGATCGTGCTGACATTTGAAAACGGCGCAATCGGCGTGATCGACAATAGTCGCAAAGCGGTGTACGGCTATGACCAGCGACTTGAAATATTTGGGTCAAAAGGAATGGCGAAAGCTGAAAATAACACCGGCGATACGATTATCCACTACGGCAACGACGGCGGACACAGCTCATTACCGCTGCATTTCTTTTTGGAAAGATATGAAACCGCATATCGTGTTTGCTTAAAGTCGTTTATTGATTGCGTTCAAAATGACTCGCCATCACCAGTCAACGCCCACGACGGGCTCATGGCCACCGCAATAGGAATAGCCGCAATGAAGTCTTTGACAGAAGGCAGAAGTGTAAAAATGGAAGAGATTTTGCAGCTTGCAACAGTTTAACCTTTGACCTTTCATTACTAACCCTTCATTCGAATGTCCAATACCGGTTTGCAATCGCTGGATTACGTCGTTTTCTTTATTTACCTGATAGGCGTATCCGCTTATGGATACTGGATTTACAAAAGGAAGAGTTCAAAGGAAGTAAGTTCAACGGACTATTTCCTTGCAGAAGGCTCGCTGACTTTCTGGGCAATTGGCGCTTCTATTATCGCTTCTAACATTTCCGCAGAACATTTTATCGGTATGTCCGGCTCCGGTTTCGCGATCGGGCTGGCCATATCATCGTACGAATGGATGGCGGCCGCGTCACTGATCGTCGTTGCATTGTTTATCCTGCCGGTTTATCTCAAAAACAGGATTTACACCATGCCCCAATTTCTGAGGGAGCGTTATAGTCCCACTGTAGCGACGATCATGGCTGTTTTCTGGCTTTTGTTGTATGTTTTTGTCAACCTCACATCCATTCTTTACTTGGGGGCACTGGCATTGGAAGTCACGGCGGGGATCAATTTTAATTATGCGATCATTGGTCTCGGCATTTTTGCCGTGATCATTACAATCGGCGGGATGAAGGTGATCGGATATACCGACGTCGTGCAAGTGATCGTACTCGTGGCTGGCGGCCTGGTGACCACTTACCTTGCGCTGGACCTGGTATCAACACATTTCAACAAACCCGGTATTTTCAATGCATTAGGATTGCTTCGCGAACAAGCCGATTCGCATTTTCACATGATCCTGCCCAAAGAAAGCCCTTTTTATAAGGACCTGCCCGGCTTATCGGTCATTATTGGTGCCATGTGGATTAATAACCTGGCCTATTTCGGGTGCAACCAATACATTATACAGCGCAGTCTGGGCGCCGACTTGCCCACTGCCCGGAAAGGGATCTTGTTTGCCGCACTGCTCAAATTGCTCATTCCGATCATCGTGGTTATTCCGGGAATTGCGGCTTTTGTTTTGTACCAAAATGGCATGTTTCAGGCAGAAATGCTGGATGCGGCGGGTGCTGTCAAACCGGATCACGCCTACCCTGTATTGCTGAACTTATTGCCGGCTGGCTTAAAAGGAATGGCTTTTGCCGCGCTTACCGCGGCGATCGTTGCTTCATTGGCAGGAAAAGCGAACAGTATCTCCACGATTTTCACACTCGATATTTATAAACAATACATTGCGCCAAAAGCCAGTGAAAAGCAACTGGTCAGGATAGGTAGGGTGACCATATATGTAGCGATGGGAATTGGTATAATCATTGCCCCGCAACTCCGGGTATTGGATCAGGCTTACCAGTTTATCCAGGAATACAGCAGCTTTATCACCCCAGGTGTCTTTGCGATATTTATTTTGGGCATGTTCTGGAAACGGACCACGTCTGCGGCTGCACTTACGGCCGCCATACTGACCATACCCTTATCAACTGCAGGAAAATTCCTGGCACCGGAAATTCCTTTCCTGGACCGGATGGGCATTATTTTCCTGGTACTTTGCGGGGTGATTGTGGTCATGACCCTGGCAGATCCCAAAAGCAAAGACAATCCGAAAGGCCTGGCGATAGACGCTTCCATGTTCCGCCCAGGCAAAAGTTTTGTTGTAGGGTCAATCCTGATTTGCGGCGTAATCGCTGCGCTTTACACCGTCTTTTGGTAGCATATGAAGCTTCTCACAACCAAACAACTCTTCCGTCAATGCTACGGCCGCTACGCGATCCCTGCCGTGAATGTATTTTTCATGGAAGAAATTCATGGTCTTTTCGCAGCAGCCCAAGAGGCCGATGCACCTTTTATTGTGCAGACAACCCCTTTTGCAAGAGACTATGCACATCCTGATATGTTGCTGTCCATGATTCGCGCTGCTTCAAGGATTTATCCGGATGTGACCTTTGCCATCCACATGGACCATGGGTACGAGGAACATATTTTTGATGCAATAGAAAAGGGCGGGTACACCTCTGTCATGATCGATGCTTCACACGATCCTTTTGACCAAAATGTTGCAAGGACAAAAGAAGTAGTAAGGCGGGCACACGAAAAAAACATCAGTGTGGAAGCTGAACTGGGTGTTCTGGCCGGTGTCGAAGATGACCTGACGGTCGACGCTGCACACTCATTCTATACCAATCCGCAACAGGTTGAAGATTTCGTGAAAGCCACGGATTGCGACAGTCTGGCGATTGCGGTGGGCACCAGCCATGGTGCCTATAAATTTTCGGGCGGGCAGGGTTTGCAGTTTCACATTCTGGAAGAAATCCAGAAGCGATTGCCAGGGTTTCCATTGGTTTTACATGGCGGTTCCAATGTGGTGCCTGAGGTTGTGGAGCGGATCAATGCTGCCGGAGGAAAATTGAAAACAGATGCGAAAGGCGTTCAGGAAGAAGAAATCCGGAAGGCAATCCCTTTGGGTATTTGCAAAATCAACATCGCCACCGATACCCGCTTGCTTTGGACGATGGTCAACCGCGAGTTTTTCAGGGATAAGCCCGAGGAATTTGCACCAACCAGTCCCGGAAAAATCTTTATGGAAGAATACAAGCGATTTATGATGAAGAAATTCGAACTATTCGGCTGCTCCGGCAAAGCCCATGAATTCAACGAAAGTCTAAAACTGTCCTAAGCAGTAAAAATTCAACGATTATGACCCGACGACTTACTGTAGCCCAGGCTACCATCACTTTTCTCAAAAACCAGTATATAGAACGGGACGGAACAGAGCAACCCTATTTTGGAGGCTGTTTCGGCATATTTGGTCACGGCAACGTGGCCGGCTTGGGCCAGGCCTTGCAGGAAAATCCGGATTTCAGGTATTACCAATGCAGGAATGAACAATCCATGGTGCATACGGCGGTAGCCTATGCCAAGGTCAGGAACAGGCTTGGCGCATTCGTTTGCACAACTTCCATTGGTCCGGGTGCAACCAATATGATCACCGGCGCTGCCCTGGCCACCATCAACCGGCTTCCTGTGCTTCTTTTACCGGGCGATATCTTTGCTACCCGCGAGCCGAACCCGGTTTTACAGCAATTGGAAAGTGCCTCAACACAGGATATTTCCGTCAACGATTGTTTCAAACCTGTCTCCAAATACTGGGACCGCATCAACCGGCCGGAACAACTGATTTATTCATTACCGGAAGTGATGCGCGTGCTGACCTCCCAGGCAGAAATGGGTACCGTGACCCTCTCGATGCCTCAGGATGTGCAAACACATGCCTACGATTTCCCCGAGGAATTATTCCGGAAAAGAGTGTGGCATATCGGCAGGCCGAGGCCCGATCTGAGCAGCTTGAAAACGGCAGCAGAGTGGATAAAAAATTCAAAAAAACCGGTGATCGTAGCTGGCGGCGGCACCATTTATAGTGACGCCTGTGGGTTGCTGCATGAGTTTGCGGCAAAAACCGGCATCCCTGTCGGGGAGACATTTGCCGGAAAAGGTGCGGTCAGGTATGATGCGCCTTACAGCGTCGGCGGGCTTGGCGCAACCGGTACGAAATATGCCATCGACATTGCCAATGAAGCTGATTTAGTGATTGGTATTGGGACCAGGTATAGTGATTTTACAACTGCGTCCAAGTCGATTTTCCAGAATCCGGACGTAAGATTCATCAATATCAACATCAATGAGTTTGATGCTTTCAAACATGCCGCTTTGCCGCTTACCGGCGATGCAAAAGCCATTTTGGAGGAATTATCAATCCTCTTGGGCGATTTTGAAGTTCAATCCGCCTACCGTCAGCGCATCGCGGAAATGAACAAAGCCTGGGACGACGAGGTGACTCAGATCTACGCCGAAGGCAACGCCACCGTTCCCCCGATAGACCAGGCCATTGTAATTGGGGCGCTCAACAGCTTTATGGATGATCGGGATGTGATGATCAACGCCTCCGGAAGCGCGCCGGGTGACCTGCATAAACTTTGGAGAGCCACAGACCCCAAGAATTTCCACCTGGAATACGGGTTCTCATGTATGGGTTACGAAATCGCAGCCGGGCTGGGCGCCAAAATGGCCGACCCGAGCCGGGAGATATATGTGATCTGTGGCGATGGCGGTTACCTGATGAACAATCATGAGATCGTCACTGCCATCCAGGAGGGAGTCAAATTCACGATTCTACTATTGAATAATAACGGTTACGCAAGCATTGGCGGCCTTTCAGAGAGCATCGGCAGTGAAAGGTTTGGGACGATGTACAAATACCGCGACGAAAACTCCGGCCATCTTTCGGGTAGTTTTCTGCCTGTTGATCTGGCCAAAAATGCAGAAAGTCTGGGTGCACATGTAATCAGGGCAACCGATCGCCAATCATTGGAAGAGGCCCTGGCCCAATCCAAAAGCGCAGACCGGGTAACCGTCATTTATATTGAAACAAGCCTTTACCGGACCGTTAAGGGTTATCATGCCTGGTGGGAAGTGCCGGTTGCAGAAGTGTCGACCATAGCCGGTGTGCAAAAAGCCTTTGAAATCTATACCGAAAACAAGAAAACACAACGGATATTCTTATAATATGAACTTCGACAATATTCGACTCGGAGTTGCTCCGATCAACTGGACCAATGATGATATGCCCGAACTGGGCGGAGAGAATACATTTGAGCAATGCATCAGCGAAATGGCCCTGGCTGGCTTTACCGGATGCGAGGTAGGCAACAAATTTCCCAGAGATACCAATGTCCTGAAAAAGGCACTGGATATGAGAGGCTTACAGATTTGTAACCAATGGAACAGTTATGAACTGACGACCAAAACATTCGCCGAAAACCGCAAGACTTTTACCGAATTGCTGGATTTCCTCGAAATCATGGGAGCGAAGGTCATCGGGGGAGGAGAAACCGGAAATAGCTGCCAAGGGCAGATGGATGTGCCTGTTTTTGAAGGAAAAGGCATGCTGCATACCAAAGATGAATGGGACAGCTTTACATTCGGATTAAACGAACTGGGCAAAATCGCGCGGGACCGCGGGATGAAGCTGGCTTTTCATCACCACATGGGTACTTGCATTCAGAGTATGGAGGAAACAGACCGGCTGCTTAATGAGACCGAGCCAGACCATGTATTCCTGAACTACGATTGCGGGCATTTCCACTTTGCCGGAGAAGACCCGGTTACAGCGTTAAAGAAATACATTGGAAGAACGGCCCATATTCATCTCAAGGATGTAAGGCCGAACATACTTCAACGAGTTCATGACGAAAGGCTTAGCTTTTTGACTGCGGTCAAGAAGGGCGTATTTACCGTTCCGGGAGATCCTGAGGGCTGCATTGATTTCCCCTCACTTTTTGCTACGATCAAAGAGAGCGACTACCACGGCTGGATTGTCCTGGAAGCCGAACAGGATCCCGCCAAGGCCAATCCATTGGAATACGCGATCATGGCAAGAAATTTTTTCAGGAAGCTGACTGGAATCTGAAAAATTCGGATAGCAAATTTTGATAACGTCAATAGAGCATGGAATCCATGCTCTATTTTTTTGTGCCAAGCAGCACATACCCGGTTTGTTACCAATATTAAAATTTCATTAAGACCCGCCACATAAAGTCCCCCTCATACGTAATACCAATATCATTCGTTCAACAACATTTAAATCACAAAGCCCCTTTTATGACGCAGCCGTTTACGTAAATTCTAATAGACCGACTAATATGTTACACTTTAAAAAGTTGAATTTTCTTTTTGTCCTGCTGTCTGCGGCGTTGGTATTGGGTTGTAAGGATAAACAAGTTGACCCAGTCGTAGAAACCACCGATTCCACCGCTGCTTCTAACTATAAAGCTGTTAACGGCTGGTTGTATGAGATTATGAATGATGCGTATTTCTGGTATAAAGATATGCCTGCTGAGGCAAGTCTCGACGCAACGATTAGTCCTTTCGACTATTTTGAAAAGCTGATTTACAAACGGGAAACCGTCGACAGGTTTTCAGCCGTGACCGATGATATTGATGCGCTAGAGGACGAATTCAATGGGATCAGTAAAATTTTCGGGATCAGTTACTCCCTGTCGTATATTGACAACGGCATGTCCAACATAGGTATCTTCCTGAACTATGTCGTAAAAGGCAGCCCAGCCGAAACCGCCGGCCTGAAAAGGGGAGATATCCTGCTAAAAGTAAATGGCACACAGCTCACCGCCAACAACTACAAAACATTGCTGGGCAGCAGCGAGACAGCGACATTTACACTTGGCGAACTGGTCGGAACTGCCATTTCGGCTACTTCAAATACGGTTACAATTACCAAAGCCGAGGTAAGTGAAGATCCGGTCGCTTTTTCAAGTGTGATTTCCAAGTCCGCTTACGGAAAGACTATCGGTTACCTGGTTTACACTCAGTTTGTGCCCGGTACCACTGCCGACGAGTCAAAATATGATAATGAGTTACGCCAGGTATTTGCCGATTTCAAAAGCAAAGGCGTAAATGAGCTGGTACTGGATCTGCGTTTCAATCCGGGTGGCTATATCAGTTCTGCGGAAACGCTGGCATCGCTGATCGGGAAGAATGTATCCGCTTCCAAAACCTTCTATACCGAGCAATGGAACGATAAATACACCGCATACTGGCAAAAAACACAAGGCCCGAACGCCCTGACCTATACTTTCCTGAATGAGGCAAATAACATCGGGAGCAACCTGAGTCGCGTATTTGTTTTGACCTCTAACGGAACGGCTTCCGCCAGCGAACTGGTTATCAATGGATTGAGACCTTATATGGATGTCGTCCTGGTTGGTGAAAATACGGCAGGCAAGAATCTGTTCGGTTCTCTGATCAGCGACGACATGGAACGCTGGAAATGGGGTGCCTACGTCATGCTTGGTCAAACTGCCAATGCCAACGGAGAGTCGAACTACGGAACCGTAGACGGCATGACGCCTGATTATATCGTCGAAGATTCGTCTGTTCCCTACAAGCCGTTTGGGGATGAAAACGAGACTTTATTCAGAAAAGTACTGGACGTGATGGGTATCCCTGCACCAGAGGGCCAGCGTGTAGCTGCTTCAAAAACAGTAGACTCTTTCAAAAAACTGCTGCGCGACGATCTTAAAATCCGTAAAGACCTGATGATCAAAACACGATCATTAAAGCCGATCAGCCAATAAACCCTTTATCCCGTTTGTCTGAGAGAGGCCCGCCGCACGGGTCTCTTTCTTTATGCATACAAAATCAAAAAAAGAGAGACCCCGCATCTATTCTGGCGTATTTGCCGTAATTTTATCACCCGTTTCTCTACTCACGTTTGGACTGGCTGTGGCTGATTTATGAAATCAAAAGTTTTACTCACACTTGCGCTGCTTACACAATTTTTGCCCGTCTCATTTAGCCAGACGATCAAACATACCTATCGTTTTTACAAAAATTTCAATGTAGCCCAACCAGAGTGCGGTCTCAATGTAGAGCAAGTCAAGGCACTGGGCACCTGCGATGCCGGCACAGAACCCGGAAGTTTTGTTGAAGATGTTTTGCCATGCGGCGTAGAACGCACCGTTTACCACAATAATGTAAACTGGGGCCTGATGTACCCAAATACCGAAGGTGCAATCACAGATACCTATACCATTCAGATGTACATCAAGGTAACTGATTGGGGGAAAACCTGGGCCAGGATCATTGACTTTTCCAACGGAACTTCTGACCAGGGTATTTATTTCAAAGATAAAAACGGCTCGTCCGATCGTTGCATCGACTTTTATCCCTACGGTATTGCCGGGGCCTGTCCATTTTTTAATAAATCCACTTATTACCTGCTCACTTTCACCCGCAACGGGCAGACGGGGATCATGGATGTTTATGTCGACAATACGCTTTTTGCCTCTTACAATGACGCCGATGGCAGATATGTGGGCACTGCCGGTGCTCCTATCTACATTTTCAGGGACGATTCGTCTGTCTCCTGCGAGTCTGGCGCGGCTAATTTCGCGTATCTGGCGTTCAATAATAAATATCTCTCAAAAGCAGATGTAGATCAGTCCTTTAAAGATATTTGCTTCACGGCCAATATCAATTCTTACGCCGACTTCTCGATATCGCCAAATCCGAGCTGCGGGTTTCCGAAGAACATTACAATCCAGTATACAGGCATTATCCCTACTCCCGGAACAGGGTACACATTTACCTGGGAATGGGATGGTGCAAGGGTTATATCCGGCTCGGGAATGGGTCCGTATGTGGTTAGCTGGGATACAGGTGGGAGCAAAAATGTATCGCTGACCGTTACCAACAACGTATGTGGCAATCCACTGTATAACCGAAAGCAGGCGGTGATCAACAATCTGGACCTTACCGCGACCGTTGTTTCGGGCAGCTGCGAAAGTGGGAATGACGGAACACTCACCTTAACAGGCTCCTTGGGTCTCCCGCCCTACCAGTATTCGCTGGATTCAGTGAATTATCAGACGGACAATGTTTTCAAAGTACCTGTTGCCACTTACCGAGTTTATGTGAAAGATGGCGATAATTGTACGCTTGCGAAAAATGTAGAGGTCCAGTTTACCAGCGATATAGAAGTGAATATCAGGCCCGACACCACAATTTGCTACGGTGAGCCTATCACGTTGTTCACCAGTAGCAATGCAGAAAAGTTTGACTGGTTACCACAAATCGGGCTAGACAATCCCGCCGTCAAAGACCCGATCGCTACGCCGCCGGGCACAACGCAATATGTTGTAACGGCCCGCAGAGGTTATTGCACACAGACCGATACGGTCGTCATCAATGTTGCCCCACCAATCCACGTCAATGTGACGCCTGATTCAGAAGTAGAATACAACGTCCCGTTTCAGCTGATCGCCTCTTCGCCCCAGGTGACCAACCTTACGGAAGCTACTTTTGCATGGACACCGCCGACAGGCCTTAATAACCCCGCCAGCCCCAGTCCGATTGCAGTTTTGCGCGAGGATCAGTCTTACAATGTTGAAATTACTTCAGGAATGGGCTGCAAAGGTACGGGCAAGGTGAACCTGACAATTAAAAGACATGATAATATCAGTTTGCCAACTGCCTTCACACCGAACGGTGACGGCACAAACGAAGTATTGGTCCCGATTACATATGGTATTGAATCTATCCGCTATTTCAGGATTTACAACAGATGGGGGGAAGTCGTTTTTTTTACAGACCAGCTCAACAACGGCTGGAATGGACAATTTAAAGGCGGTGTGCCGATTACAGGCACCTATGTCTGGGAAATTGAGGGAATATCGGTCAAGGGCCAGACTATTCACAAAAAGGGTTCTGTGCAGCTCATCAAATAAAAACGTCCGCCATCACAGCGGACGTTCCAAAATTTTCCTCTTATCAATTAGCTGATCCAGCTGAATTCATAATGCAAATCCGGAATTTTAGTCCGTTCGGCAATCCTTCTGAGCCTGGCAGGCAGTGCCATCAGATAGTCACGTGCTTTCTCCGCCTTCTCATTAATGTCCCTCACTGACCCTATCTCCCATTCCAATAATAGCGCGTCCAGAATTTCGATATAATCCTGAGTGGTATAAACCCCAAGCCTCTGGGCAGCGTCCGAGAAGTGCGAAAAAGTCTCGCCCATTTTAACCCCCGATTCGCGCATAAAATGGGCTGGCATCACAATCTTTTTCCTCATCATGTCTTCCAGCGCCAAAAGCAATTCCGACGGGTCTACTTCCAGGATCCGGCTCACGAATGCTTTATATGCTTTAGCGTGGCGCATTTCATCCGACGCGATCACCCCGCAGATCTTGGACAAATGAGGATTACCGAATTTCTTTGCCAGGGTAGCAGTGCGGCGATGCGAAACATTGGTGGCGAGCTCCTGGAAAGAAGTATAGATAAAATTGCGGTATGGGTCCCTGTCAGTGCCGATATCAAAACCATCGGCGATCAGGTATTGGGTTGAAACCTCCATGGCCCGCATATTCACACGGCCCGACAGATATAAATATTTGTTTAAAAGGTCGCCATGGCGATTTTCCTCGGCTGTCCAGGCGCGCACCCATTTCACCCACCCAGATTCTGGCTCATCTACCTGATTGACCCCAATGACATCCACCAGCCAGGACTCATAAGTCGGGAGCGCTTCTTCCGTAATGGTATCCCCAATCAATACGGCGATATAATCGTAAGGCAAATCCCGGCAACTTTCCTGCAGCAATTTGACTTCACCCGCAAAATTCTCATTCCTGAAATCCGGCAGGAAATCAGCCGGCTGCCAGTTCTCATCTATGGGTTTCAGGTATTCAGCCATCAAACCATCCAGGTCTTTCCCTATGTGCTGCATGACTTCAAGCCGTTCTGCTGAAAGTGCGGGTTCCATTGTTACTTTGTTTAAAAAACTCCAAATACTATTTTACAAATAACGGTAATTATAAGTAAGTTTTACATGATAATTATCATTTCGAATCTCGCAAAGAAGAATAAAACAAATGAGTTTTAAACTATTTTTGCAGAAAAAATAAGAATGAAAAAAGTACTCGATTACCTTTTAAGTTGCATTTAT
Source organism: Dyadobacter sp. HNCC25DJ185 (assembly GCF_056895195.1). NCBI lineage: Bacteria > Pseudomonadati > Bacteroidota > Cytophagia > Cytophagales > Spirosomataceae > Dyadobacter > Dyadobacter sp. HNCC25DJ185. The sequence continues at coordinate 5,329 of NZ_JBXHAR010000011.1, read as the reverse complement.
CTGATTCATTTTGGCTTCACCCTTTTAGTATTTCATGTGGCCCAGGTCATCGCGTTCAACGTTTTTGGAAGGAAAGCGCATAGATCCGTGGTGAATGCCCTCAATTTTTCGCTGGCTTACGGACTTTATTTTACAGGTGCCCATATCATCCTTCGCAATCAATCCAATATACCCGGCAACCGTACGATCATCTTCGTTGCCAATCACCAGAGCACATTCGATATATCCCCGGTTTACTGGTTTCTCAGGAGGTACAATCCCAGGTTTGTCTCCAAAATCGAACTGGCAAAAGGCGTTCCGAGCATATCCTATAACCTTAGAAAAAGTGGTGCCGCCATTATCGACCGCAAGGACGGAAAGCAAGCTATCTCGGAAATAGCCAGGCTTGGGAAGCTGATCCACGACGAAAAATCTTCTGCTGTGATTTTCCCCGAAGGAACCCGTACAGCAAGCGGGATTATGAAACCATTCGTCGCAGGCGGCGTCGCAACTTTACTGAAGCGGGCGCCAGAAGCCCTGATTGTTCCCGTAGCTATCGACGGTACCGGAGCAATGAACCCCAAAGGTATATTCCCGCTCAAATCATTCTCCAGACTTACCTTTACTGTGCTGCCGGGTATCGAACCCGCAGGACGTAAAGTGGATGAAGTCCTCGCAGAGGCGCAGGAAGCCATCAGAAAAGTGATTTCTATTCCGGCCTAGTTTTTAGTTCATTTTTACACAAAACATAGTTAATAATCTGATCATCAAGCAGATCCAAATCATCGATTTGATCTGCTTTTTTTATGTCCATGGTCTTAACAATCGTTAACAACCGCCATTTAAACCAACATCCCTGATCACTCTCTAACCCATGAACTTCAGAATTTAGAACCTTAAAATTTATTAGTCATGAAAAAGATACTTTTCGCCGCAGCGATTCTTGCACTGGGATTCACATCAGCATCAGCCCAATACGGCCCAAGGAATGATGACCGTAGCCACAAACGTTACCATGATGGATACCGGCGCGAGCCCATGACTGACATCAACTTCCTTCAGAGGGAAGCCCGCCAGCAAATCGCAAACGGAATACAACGCGGTACGCTCAGCTCACGCGAAGCCAATGCGTTGATGGAGCAATATGAGCGCATCGAAGCCCGGGAAATGAGGTACAGCCACCATGGTCGTGTATCGCCGCGGGAAGCACGGATCCTGCGCGAAGACCTTGAAAGGCTGATGGCGGAAACGCGCCAGCTGAGCAGCCGAAGGGGTGACCATTGGGCACGTGATCGCAGAAACAGATATTAAATGGCAGTTGAAGGTTTAGGGTAGTACAGAAAACACCGGGTCGTTGACCTGGTGTTTTTTATTGGTCGCTTTCAAAATACCGCACCAGCTTTACATGCGATTTTTCGAACCCTTCCCGCTGATAAAAACGGTGAGCCTGCTCCCGGTAGTCGCGTGATGTTACCTCGATCTGAATGGCCCCCTGCTGTTTCGCAAACGCTACGGCTCTCGACATCAAGGCACTGCCAATTTGACGCGACCGAAACTCCGGCTCTACATACATTTCCTGGATCTCCGAAACCAATGCCGCGTGGTGCAGTAGAGGCTGAACGTGGCAACTTACCATGCCTACCGGCTTTTCGTCATAGAAAGCAATGAAATACCTGATGTGGGTACTGACTATATTTTTCCGGAAGGCGGAATCAAAGCCTTGATGGTCAAGGACGATGTTCTCCAGACCGCAGATCATCTTGTAGATCAAATCCCTGTCACTGTCTGTGGCCTCGCGAATGGATAATTGCTCATGGTTTGTCATGAGCTAAAAATAGTATTATTTCTCGGGCCAAAGGACAATTCTATTCCCGGATGTTCCCCAGATATCCTCCTGATATTGTTTCATTTCGGCTTGCGTCAAAGTACTCATATCGAAACGCCCGCCGTCGCACCGATAGCCGATGCAGCCAATGCAGGACATGTAAAGCATATTATAATTGATAATCGTTTCGCCCCTGACCTTCACAGCGACAATATTCATCATTGGTTCTTCTTTCCTTTTTTTGGCTTCGTTGACCATATTGCTCAACCAGCCGAGGTTCCGAACCGGGTCCTTCACACCGCAAATATCATTTGCAGCGTAGGGCGTTTTTTCTTTGCAGGAAAATAAGAGCATTAAAATAAGGAAAATGGGTAGCGAAGTTTTCATGGGCTGAGCTCAGGAACGTGATATTTCGAACAGACAGAATTGTTGGGTCAAGCGTTGGAAAGTTGGAGCGGAATTGCGACAGTTAAGCGGACAAAAGGCTGAGCTGCCATTTTCTGTTGATTTAAAATTTCTTCAAATTCTGTTCGTGAGACATATCCCGGAGCCGAATGCCGCCTTTTTCGATTTGCTTCATTCTGATAATTCGGGTATGTGGAAATATCGAAACACCAAGTCACGCGATCTGCTTACCGAATAATAAGTCAATTGATATCTTCACGTCAAATTTTTCTCCATACCCCCGAAATTGGGTACTATTGTCAATGTAGCGACCAGTTACATTTCAGGAGTTACCAAGTCAGCTGACGGCCGCAGCTGATCACACACCAGCCATGACAATCCAATTTTAAAATCTGTACAGCGCATACGAAAATTCGGCTGCCCAGAAATCTTGTGTCAGTTTTTTTTGCCCGATTTTACTCAAACCCTTTTTTAGCTCATGGCCAATTTAGCATTCAATTTTCAAGCCTATTGGAAACCGGGAACAAGCGATCCCGACCTTGCACACCAAAACCCACCGCTTGAAGATACAAGCGAGGACAGGTTTAAATTGTGGGTAGCAGATACAGCTGGCACCAATGACATCACCGGCATCTCGCTAAGTTACGCGATAGGTGAAGGGGTCTATTGGAATGGAACTGCCTGGATCAAGGCAACAGCAGAGCAAATTGCCCCTTCTCTGGAATCCAGGATTTTCGTTGTCCCGGCGGATTTCGATTGGTCTGCGGATTTATCGTCTTACGCTAATACGGAGATGATGATTTCCAACGTACATCAAGTATTGGATAACATTAATCTGCCAGCAGGTATCAAACTGAAGTTTAGTGCAGGAGGAGAATTCATCCAGGTGCCAACTCCCAAATTACCTCCGCCACTTGATTTCACGGCCAGCCAGTGGACAGTAAGCGGCGATGCATCTAAGGAAGATTCAAATAGTTTCAAAACGACCTCGAACGGCAGAATTCAAAGATCCAACATACTTACGCCAGGCAAGATCTACCGGATCAGGATTAAAGGAACTACGACAGCTAATTCTATTTACATTTTGGACGTAGGTAGTGCAGTGATCTTTGCGCGCAAGATGAGTACGGGACCTTTTGACCTTACAGGATATGCAGTTTATACAGGAACCTCAACGGCTTTGTCAATTAGAACAATCGGCGCAGGTCAGACTGATATTGACCTATTTGAAGTAAGTCAATATTCTGCTATTAATTCTCCTGCCATGTACGGCAGTACCGATAAAAAAACATTTCCGGTTATCAGCACACCGAAAGGAAACGGGGCGATTCCAGGATTCTTCTTGAACGGAATGTTTGTGTCTGATTACAATAAAGTTTTAATGTCTGATTTTTTTCTCGAAACTACCTTTCCTGAATGGTTCTTCAATTCTTTTGTAGAGACCAGCTTTATAGTAGACAAAAATTTGACACAAACAAACCAGGACTACGACGGTGTCAGTGTTCCGATCTCAGATATTAATGTCAAAAACTACAAATCGCTAAGCGAGGGTTGTTCCGTTCATATCCAGACTGGCGTGACTCTAACTAACTTTTTTACTTTAGGAACCGGGGACTTCGCAGTTACAGGCAGCGGAAAAATAGATATGGGGCGTATTAGCATTTTTAATCCATATTCTAGACCTCTCAGATTTGAATTCACTTGCGCAGAAGCAAACGCCTTTAAACTGGATAATGTAGAGCCCCATCCCGCAGTTAATAATTTAGTGGTCACTCCCTATATCAATGGCTGTAAATTCACACAGGTCGACAAGGATGACACGACTATTGTATTTCTGTCGGTAGAAGACGGCAACATTGGCTATGACAGATCAAATGAATTTTATCATCCGAATTATATAACTGGAAGTAAAGGACATCACATGTTCTTTCTAAGTGCTGTGAATAGCAAAATTGAGGGGAACAAAATTGATAATGGTGATAGTGCCGTCATGTTTGCAATGGCATTCGGACCGACAATCGTAAATACTACTTTCCGGGATTGGATCGAAACCACCGGTCGGGCAAGCTGTTTCAAAGGCTGGTACGGGAATTCGATTTGTAACAACAGAATGTCTAACCTGCGGGAGGAGGCAATCGCATTGGATATGACAGACTCCAATTTCCCTACTCTTACGCCTTGCAGAAACAGATATGAAATTACCAATGTGTTAGGCAATGACACGGCCTTGGTGAAGTTTAAGACAGAAGAGCCCCAAAACTGGACGACACTTACCAACACTATTATGACATCAATGACATCTGGCAAAGAGGGCAAGTATTCGCGAATACTATCGATTACCCATAACGATGCAGAAGATACTGTGGATGGGATAGTTGTATACCGGACCTTTACAATAACCGGAACGACAGACTATTTCGTAGGCTCAGGCTCAGGGGATCAGTACTCAGTAACCTATGGCTGTTATGAAAATGTAGTAAACAGAAATGACTTTAGAAACGTGTTTCATCCAGTTGTCTGGTACATGTGTGCCTTCGATAACAAAATACATGATAATACCGGGGATGGGCCTTACACCGGTAAGGCTGCATTGAAAACGAGCAGCACAAGGGCTTTATCTACGGCTTTTAGAAGAAAAAGAAGTTATGTTGCTTTCTGTATCGACAATTCGTACAGGAATAACAACTTCTATGGGAACGGTTTGCACCATATAAATATCAACGGCCCGAATCAGTGGGACGGATGGATTCTTCAAAATTTAGAGCCCGAGGATCCAACAATCACAAAATACAGTAACATAGGTTCCAAGATCGATGGCAATACTTTCAGTGACACAACCTTAAAATTACAGGGACTATATCGCCTCGAACTTGGCCAGAATGTATACAGGAATACGAGAATTGAAATTACAGATTGTCAGGGCTACGACGATTCGAGCATTCAAGTTAATGAACTTGATGTTTTCCATATTGATAGAATTCAAAAGAGCCTTGCATACTCGGGAAGGCTGCTGATCAATGTTTCAGCATCAGGCAACGGCTTAGGATATGGAACCTTTAGAATGAGGACAATCGGAAACATCGATGCATCTGCAAGCGGTAATGCTTTTCTATTTGCAAC